>OY969797.1:1960000-2455000 GCA_963703195.1 uncultured Alphaproteobacteria bacterium
GCGCGGCTGCGATGGCCTCCTGCGCGGGGTCGATACCGGTCACCTGCGCGCCGCGGTCCGCCAGCGCCTCCGCCATGAAGCCGCCCGCACAGCCCAGATCGAGCACGGCCTTATCGCGCCAATCGATCAGCGTATCAAAATAGCTCAGGCGGCCCGGCACCATGTTTTTGAGCGTCCGGACCCAGCGGATGTCATCGGACCACCATTGCGCGGCCACCTCGTCATAGATCGCCAGATTGTTGCGTTCGGTCATGCGATTGTCTCCCCTGCCCCGCCTTTGAAGGGACATAGAGCGCAGCGCAGCCGAGGCGATCAGCTGTTTGGCCGCACCCGTGCCGCGGATTTATCGGCAAAGGCCGCCAGACGCGCGCGCGCATCGGTTTGCGTGTTCACGACCCCCGCGACCACCGCCTCAGCGTAGGCGGCATCCATCGCGGACATGTTCTGCATGTGGCTGACCGCAGAGCAGATGGCGAAATTTGTGAGCGGGAGGTTCTGCGCGGTCTTGCGGGCGATCTCCATCGCGCGGTCGAGGCTGGAGCCTTCCACGAGGTATTGGGCGAGCCCGAGATCCACAGCTTCCTGTCCCTGATAGACGCGCCCCGTCAGCATCATGTCGATCATCCGTGCCTTGCCGACAAGGTCGGTCACCCGGATCGTCGCCCCGCCACCGGTGAAGAGACCCCGCTGCCCTTCCGGCAGAGCAAAGTAGGCGGTCTGGTCCATGACGCGGACATGCGCAGCGCTGGCAAGCTCGAGCCCGCCGCCCACCACGGCGCCCTGCAACGCGGCGATCACGGGCACGCCGCCATATTCCATCTTGTTGAAGGCTTCATGCCAGCGCAGGCAGACATGCATGAAATCGGCGGGGCTGCGGTCCGCATCGTGATGCTCGATCAGGTCGAGCCCGGCGCAGAAGTGATCCCCCGCCCCTGCCAGCACCACCGCACGCACCCCCGCCCGCGGCGCGAGGGAGAAGAAATCCACCAGTTCCTCGATCGTGTCGATGTCCAGGGCGTTGCGCTTGGCCGGCCGGTTCAGGGTCACGACCCAGACGCCGTCCTCTTGCGCCTCAAGGTGGAGGTTCTGAAAGCGGGCGATGTCGATGCTGGGGGCCATGGGCGGTCTCCTTGGGGGAACTGTATCAATTGTCTGACAAATAGGTGTGTGATTTTCGCGCCTCGGGCAAGGGCGAATAATGCGATCGCGGTCAGGTGCTGGCCCGCGCCATCACTATGGATCAGGCTGCGGTGGCGGCCTCGACGGCGAGGTCCGCCATCCGCAAGGAGGCCTCTCGCGTGGCGGCGACAGCGATGAAGCGTCCGTTATGGCAGAATTTCGCGCCCGGCACGCCGCTCGCCTCCTCCAGTGCCGCATCCGTCAGGCCCGCCCACGCGGCTGGCAGATCCGCGCGCTGCTCAAAGCTGTCACCGCTCAGCCGGATGCCGGTGATCGCCCAGTCGCTGTCGCGCGGATGCACGACGAAAAGCAGCTGATCCGCGCCCGCCTGCTCAATCGCCGCGCGAAAGGGCATCCCCATCGGCAGTTCGAGCACCCGCGACGGCCCCGCCTGTGCAATCGCGTCGAGCACCATGGAAAACGCCCGCCGCTTGGCCGCCTTTCCGGCAACCGCCGCCTCGACAAAAGCGCGCGCGACAGGAAGAGCGTTGGCGAAGGCCGCATCATCGGCCTCCGGGCTGCGGGCGTCGAATACCGGCTTGAGCGTCTCCAGCAGAACCGGCAGCGTGAGCCCTGCCAGCGCGCCTGCGGTCGCGGGAGCCAGCGCGCCATTGTCAACGAGATCCACCGGGAGCACGAAATCAGCGTCGAAGCTGTAGTGGATATGCTCGATATCCGCCTCTGGCACTGCCGACGCGCGCAGATAGGCGCGCCCGTACTGCGCCCAGATCAGCCCAAAGGAGCTCAGGGGTTGGCCATCGGCGCGCAGCGGATTTGGACGCTGATGATGGTCGAAGATCTGCGCCTGCGGGTCAAACCTGCGACCGACGTCATATATGATGCGCTCTGGCGCGGGGGTGATCCATTCAGGCGCACGGCTGCGCAGCAATTGTGCCTGCGGGAAGAGCCGCGTCAGGATCACGGAAGCGAGCAATTCGTCCGCGTGAAAACCGCCCGAGTGGGTGACGAGGTGGGTAATGGTCATGAGCAGGCATCCATCAGCGCCGCGTCTCGCAGCGGATCAACATCAGCGGTCCGCGCCGCTCAGTGGGTCCAGGCTCCGCGCCGCCCGGTCGCGAAATTCTCGCCGTAGCCGCCTGTGCGGATGTTGGGCTTGCGGCGGTTAGGCTCCTGGATCTGCACGTCGATGTCATGCTCGCGGGCATATTCCATGGCGTCCTGCTTGGTCGCGAATTGCAGGCGTACCTGGCTTTGCGTATCCGCGGAGGAGGTCCAACCCATCAGCGGGTCGACCTCGCGCGCCTGCGCCGGGGCGAATTCGAGCACCCATTTATGGGTCTTGGCCGTCCCGGAGGACATCGCGGTGCGGGCCGGCTGATAGATTCTCGCGCGCATTAAGCTCTCCGTGTTTTCATGGGCAGGATATGGCATGGGCGCGCGTGCGGTTCAAGGTTTCTACCGGCATTCGCGCAGGCCGCATTGGATGGCGGATCGCGGAGGTATCGAAAGTCACTTCATGAAGGGGGTACACGCGGGCCCGCCCCGCCCCCACCTTGAACCTGCGCGAAAACAGGGCATCTATAGGCCATCACATCGGAGACTGCCGCCATGCCCTATGCACAGACTGACAAGAGCGCCGTGACGGAGGCCGTTCTGGCCAATCCCGCTCCCGACGTGCGCAGCCGACCCAAGCTCGAGGGCGGCAAGACCTTCGTACTTGCGACGGAGTTCGAGCCTGCGGGCGACCAGCCGACAGCGATCAAGGAGCTCTCCGAGGGCATCCGCAACGGCGAGCGCGATCAGGTCCTGCTCGGGGCGACGGGTACGGGCAAGACCTTTACCATGGCCAAGATGATCGAAGAGACCCAGCGCCCTGCGATCATCCTTGCGCCCAACAAAACACTGGCGGCGCAGCTCTACGGTGAGTTCAAGGGATTCTTTCCCGACAATGCAGTGGAATATTTCGTCAGCTATTACGACTACTACCAACCGGAAGCCTATGTCGCGCGCTCCGACACCTTCATCGAGAAGGAAAGTCAGATCAACGAGCAGATCGACCGGATGCGCCACTCCGCCACCCGCGCGCTGCTGGAGCGTGACGACGTGATCATCGTGGCTTCGGTGTCTTGCATCTACGGCATCGGCTCGGTGGAAACCTATGGTGCCATGACGCAGGACCTCAAGGTCGGCAATTCCTATGACCAGCGGCAGGTGATCGCGGATCTGGTGGCGCAAGCCTACAAGCGCAACGATGCGGGCTTCCAGCGCGGCTGCTTTCGCGTGCGCGGCGACAGTCTGGAGATCTTTCCCGCCCACCTCGACGACCGCGCATGGAAGCTGTCGTTCTTCGGTGAGGAGCTGGAGAGCATCACCGAGTTCGACCCGCTCACGGGCGAAAAGACAGGCACGATGGACCAGGTCCGCATCTACGCCAACTCGCACTACGTGACGCCCAAACCGACGATGAACCAAGCCATCATCGGCATCAAGAAAGAGCTGCGCATGCGGCTCGACCAGCTTGTCGCGGAAGGCAAGCTGCTGGAGGCGCAGCGTCTGGAGCAGCGCACCAACTTCGATCTGGAGATGCTGGAGGCCACGGGCGTGTGCAACGGCATCGAGAACTACTCGCGCTACCTGACGGGCCGCGCGCCGGGCGAGCCGCCCCCGACGCTGTTCGAATTCATCCCCGACAATGCCATCGTCTTCGCGGACGAGTCCCACGTCAGCGTGCCGCAGATCGGCGGCATGTACAAAGGCGACTTCAGACGCAAGATGACATTGGCCGAGCACGGTTTCCGCTTGCCGTCCTGCATGGACAACCGCCCGCTCAAGTTCGAGGAATGGGACGCGATGCGCCCGCAATCGGTGTTCGTCTCGGCCACCCCAGCGGCATGGGAGCTGGAGCAGACGGGCGGCGTGTTCACCGAGCAGATCATCCGCCCCACCGGCCTCATCGACCCCGTGATCGAGATCCGACCGGTGGAGATGCAGGTGGACGATCTGCTCGACGAGGTGCGCAAGGTCGCCGCGAAAGGGATGCGGACGCTGTGCACCACGCTGACCAAGCGCATGGCCGAGGATCTGACCGAATACATGCACGAGCAGGGCATCCGCGTGCGCTACATGCACTCCGACATCGACACGATCGAGCGGATCGAGATCCTCCGCGACCTGCGGCTCGGCGCCTTCGACGTGCTGATCGGGATCAACCTGCTGCGCGAGGGGCTCGACATTCCCGAATGCGGGCTGGTCGCCATTCTGGACGCGGACAAGGAGGGCTTCCTGCGCTCGGAAACCTCGCTGATCCAAACCATCGGGCGCGCCGCGCGCAATGCCGAAGGCCGCGTGATCATGTACGCCGACCGCATCACCGGCAGCATGGAGCGCGCCATGGGCGAGACCGAGCGCCGCCGCGCCAAGCAGCTGGCCTATAACGAGGAGCATGGCATTACGCCGACGACCGTCAAAAAGAACGTCGAAGACATCCTTGCCGGGCTGTACAAGGGCGATGTGGATATGAACCGCGTAACCGCCAGGATCGATAACCCGCTGGCAGGCGGCAATCTGCAGACCGTGCTCGACGGTTTGCGCACCGATATGCGCAAGGCCGCGGAAAACCTCGAGTTCGAAGAGGCGGCGCGGCTGCGCGACGAGGTCAAGCGGTTGGAAGCGGTGGATCTTGCGATCGCCGATGATCCGATGGCGCGGCAGTATGCGGTGGACAAGGCAGTGGATGACGCCAAGCTGAAATCCGGCCGCAGCACCATGGGTCGCGGCGGAATGCGCGGTGGGGTCAAACGCAGGGGGCGCTAGATCGGCGGGACTTACAAGGGCACGCGGCGCAGCTTCTTCGAGAAGCTCACGCGTCCGCCCTTGCCGATGCGTCCTGTCACGAGCCAGTCGCGGCGGAGCGCCGGGTAACGCGCGCGCCAGCTCTCGAAACGGTCATGGCTCACGATCTGGAGGCGTCCCTGCACACATGCCTCCAACAGCAATGCGTCTGCCGGGGTTCCGCGCGGGGCGATGTGTACCACCGCAAGCCGCCACAGCGCCGCGAGCGCCTCATCCGCCATATGACGCCGTATCGTGTTGTCGAAATAGACGACCGGCTTGTAGCGGCGCGCGACGAGCGCACCCACCACGATCTGCGGCAAATCCGGCTGCACCGCGCCGCCGCGCCAGTAGAGCAGGTTGGAGCCATCCAGCAGGATCTTCATGCCTGTGTGCCCGGCGATGCAGTGGCCGCGGCGGAACCAAAACGACGTCTGGCAGTTGATATCCCAATGTAATGCACAACACCAAGGAGTGTAAAAATGGAATTCGGCATCCTCGCGATACTCATCTTTCTGGCGGACGTCTACGCGATCTACAACATCTTCAGCTCCCGCGCATCAGGTTTGAGCAAGATCCTGTGGACCTTGGGCGTCGTGATATTCCCGGTGCTGGGCTTCATCGTCTGGCTCATTGCGGGCCCGCGCAACGCGACGATCCGCGCGTAACATACGAAATGAATGACCCGGCATCCGTGCCGGGTCATTTCCTTTTCTCGGGTCAGTAATCATATATTAACGCATATTAACCAAGGGTTGAGGCATGAGATTGCTTCAAGTTTCCCTTGTCTTCGTTTACTGCCTCATTGCAATTGCGTGGGGGACGCCCGCCGTGGCTAGTCCATGGCTGCGCGAAAAGGGAACGGGTTTCAGCGCTTCGTCCTTTTCAACAACCTACTATCTCGAAACCTCGACCCAGACCTATCTGGAATACGGCCTCACGGGCAAAACCACGCTTGTCGCGGACATCGGGATGCTGCGGTCCTACACCAACCCTAGGGGCGGTCACGCCACGTTTTCTTTTCGCCGCGCACTAAGCAAACCGGACGCGCCGGCAAAGTGGGCGTATGAGCTGGGGATAGGTGCAGGATGGCAGGGCGAATTGGCAAAACCGCAGCTGCGCACCGCACTGAGTTTCGGCAAGGGCATGAAATGGCGCGAAACATCCGGATGGATGACCGTCGAAGCCGCCGTGATCTGGGATGTCTCAGCGCAGGATCATTTGGGTAAGGTCGACGCCACCCTGGGCATGAATTTTACCGATGTCCTGACTGGCATGGTGCAGGTCTATACCGCCCATGCCAGTGGCAAGAGTGCCGCCAGCATTGCGCCCTCGCTGATCGTCAAACCGGGCTGGAGCCCGTTCCAGCTTCAGATCGGCGCCGAAAGCGAATTGGGTGACCCCGACAACAGCGCTCTGAAGATAGGCCTCTGGCGCACGTTCTAAGGTGGTGTGCCCCGGCTAATAGCCGCGCCGGAGCACTTCAGGTGGGTTTCACACCACGTCATTGTCCATCCGCACGGTGACCGCGATCTTGCCGCGCACCGGCTCGGACCAGACCACATGAACCTGATCGGCGTTCGGCCCTTGCTGGGCGCGCACAAAGGGGTTGTCGTAATTGAGCACATTGGCGCCATTGCGCACGCCCCCGCGCACCACGACACCGTCCACGTTCAGCGAGCGTGCCCGGAACGGCAGCCCCGCCCCTGTCTCCACGACCCATGTCTGCTGGAGCGAATTGCCCTCCATCTCTTTGAGATGCGGATTGGACACCGGATTGCTCACGCCGTGAAAGGAGTTGCCCTCGAACCGGATGTTGCGCATGCGGGTATAGTTGAGATCGGCAAAGCTGGTATCGACCCGCTCCACCCGGTCCACGAAACCGTTGATGCTGCGGAAACGGTTGCCCTCGACATTGAGCCCGTTGATGAAATGCCCCGCCCCGTATGGCGTCACCACGAAATAGCTGAAGCTCGTCGCCACTTCGCCCGACAGGAAGATGTTGCTGGTCACATCAAGCGAGCTGAATGAAAATCCGCCCGCAAATCCGGGGCTCGGATCCCGTTCGTTGGTCCATTCGATGAACGCATTGTCCACGTAATTGTTCGCGATCACGGTGGAGGCATAGGCCTCCGCGACAACGATCCCTGCGGAACGGATCCCGCCCGTCACCGTATCACCCTGGAAGAAATGATTGCCGATGATGAGATGGTTTTGCCCGGTGAGTACCGCGAAATGCCGGAAGCGTTCGGCGCGGCAATTGCGGATCTTGGCGTCGTTTGCATTGACGTTGAGTGCGATGCTCCTGCGCTGGGACACCGGGATGCCATTCTCGGAGGACAGGAACTGGCAGCGCTCGATGAACATGCCCTGACAGCCCCCACCCATCGAGGTTATCCCGCGATCCTTCGGCGTCGTGATGAAACAGTCGCGCACGGTAAAGATCGTCCCTGCATCCGCCAGCATGATCCCGCTGCACAGCTCCGAGCATTGGAATTCGATGTTGTGCATCACGAATTTAGCCAGCACGTCGAAACCGCTGAAATCGAGCATGTACTTGAAGCGCTGGAAGGTGAAATTCTGCGTGCCGGCCGCATCGTGCAATGGGCCGTTGAGCGTCAACTGACCCGTCGCCACATTGCGCGCACGCACGTAGATCTCGCGCCCCACGCCCGCGCCGCTGACGTGACTACCGACAGGGATCGCGGCGATGTTGGCGACGTTGGTGAGGACGCGCGGGTTCGAGGGGTTGTAGGTTGCACGCGCCGTCACCGTCGTCGTCTCCCAGTCGCCACCCGAGAGGGCGATCAACTGGCCATTGTGAATGGCGCGCCGCGTCTCGTAGCGGGTGCGGTTCGGCACCGCGGCTTGCAGGTCCACCGGTCCCGTCAGCGCCACCTTTCGCCCGCCGAGATCAAGCGATTCGTGGTCGGAATTGTTCAGCAACGCCTGGAACGCCTTGCGAAACGCCAGCTCTTCGTTGTCGAACGCCTGAATGTAGTTGGGCAGATCGAAGTTCTGGCGCAGCAGAAGCACCGCCGCGGTCGGCATGCTCACCGTGCCCTCGAACTTTGTCGGCGCATCGAAAGTCACATCGCCATTGAGGCGGAACGTGCCCGCGGGGATCAGTACCGTGCGATCGTTGGCCGCCGCGTTCGCCGCCTCGAAGGCCGCCGTATCATCGGTCGTGCCATCGCCGATGGCGCCATAGTCGCGCACGTCGACGGCGGCCAGCAGATCGCCCAGAAACAGCGATGACGCATCGGTGATCTCGATGTCGTCAACCCGTACGACCCCACCGTTCTGGCCCAAAAGGTCGATCCCGAAATGGCCGTAGCCCGCATCACGCCCCCAAACCATATCGACACCGGGCCGATTGCCGATGCCCACGATCGCACTCACTTCGACAACCTCGCCGTAGGCCGTCAGGGGCACTGTCGGCCCCGTCGTGGTAACGCCGCCCAGCACGTTGCCGTTCGGACGTGCCGCATAGGCCGCGATGCGGACCGATGGCAGGTTGCCGCTGATCGCCTTGACGCGCGCGGTAATCCGCACATAGCAGCCCGGCACGATGGGCGTCTGTCCCTTGTAGCGCAGAAGCTGCGTGTTGGAAGTCTTGAGGATCTCCAGCGCCCCGCCGAAATCCTGATCCGCAGGCACGAATGCGCCGTTACCCGAAGTCGCGTAGCTTGGCGAGCCTGCCGTGCCGTTCCCGTTTGAATAAGCCTCGAGCCCCTCGGAATAGGGAGCAGGCGTCAGGTTTGTTCCGATGGTGGCCATAATCACTGATATCCTTTTCGCGCTTCTCCGGCGCAACTGCCGGACGGAAACAGGGGGATATCAATGAAGGGTTAATGTCGATCTAGAGGAGCGTTCGGCGCCGTTGCGCCTCAGACCGAGGCGCCGGGCGCATCGAGGATCTGCACGCCGCTGATGCGCCAGCCGTCGGGCGTCTGCTGCATCCGGTATTCCAGATAATGCAGGCGCCCTTCCGCGTCCTTGATCTCGACTTTCTGGAAGTAGGTCCCATCCCGCTCGCTTAGTTCGAGATAGGCCACGCCCGCCGGGCGCCAGACCATCGGATAGCCCTGCGTCACCATCCGTCCGAAATTCTGCGGCGTCTGGAATAAGGTCTGAAGACTCGGGCTCGCGAAGGTGAAGGCGGTGGCGAAATCATCCGCCCTAAAAGCCTCGAACTGGCTGTCGATGGTCGCGCGGATGTCGGCGTCCTGCGCCTGCGCACCCAGAGCCGTGCCCAGAACGAATACCGCCGCCAGAAATCCCTTTTTCATCGCCTTGCTCCCTTTGGTCCGACCTGAGACGTAACGCACGGTGACCAAAGGGCAAGCGGATCAGGCCGCCAGCAGCTTGCCCGCCAAGGCATCATCGATCAGCGCAACCGTCTCCTCGACCCCGTAGAGGGCGATGAACCCGCCAAAGCGCGGCCCCTGGCTTGCTCCGAGCAGCACCTCGTAAAGCGCCGTGAACCAGTCGCGCAGCGGGTCGAACCGCTCCTTGCCCACGGCAAAGACCATGCTCTGCAAGGCCTCCGCATCGCGCCCGCCGTCCCAAACCGCCAGACGCGCGCGCAGATCCTCCAGCGCTTCGCGCTCCAGCTCGCTCGGTGCGCGGAACACCTTCGCAGGCTTCACGAAATCGTTGTAATAGCGCACCGCATAGCCCGCCGCGGCATCCATTCCGGGGTTGTTCTGGGGCGTCGCCTCCGGCGCGTAGCGCTGGATGAACCCCCACAATTGCGCCTTGTCCTCGCGCCGAAGAGACGGAGGCGAGGTTCAGCAGCATCGAGAACGGCACCACCATATCCGACGTCGGCACATCGCCGCGTGGATATGCCAGACCGGGTTGTTGAGCCGTGCCTTCAGATCTTGCGTCTCATAGGCGCGCAGCTGCTGGTGGTATTCGTCCACCGCCTTCGGGATCACGTCGAAATACATCCGCTTCGCCGTCTTGGGCTTGAGATACATGAAGTAGGACAGCGATTCCGCCGATGCATAGGTCAGCCATTCGTCGATGGTCAGCCCGTTGCCTGAGGATTTCGAGATCTTGTGACCGTCCTGATCGAGAAACAGCTCATAGGTGAAATGCTCCGGCGCCCGCTCGCCCAGGATCCGGCAGATCGCGTCATAGATCGGCGTGTTGGTCGAATGATCCTTGCCGTACATCTCGAAATCCACGCCGAGTGCCGCCCAGCGCGCGCCGAAATCGGGTTTCCACTGCAGCTTCACATTGACCGCCGGTCACCGGCAGCGTCATCTCTTCACCTTCCTCGGTGTCGAATGTGATGGTGCCTGCCTCGGCGTCCACGTTCTTCATCGGCACATACATCACGCGCCCCGTTTCGGGGTGGATCGGCAGGAAGATCGAATAGGTCTGCCGCCGCTCCTCACGCAGCGAGTTCGAGCATGACCGCCATGATCTCGTCGTACTTCTCCGCCGCACGCAACAGGATCTCGTCGAACTGCCCTGAGGCGTAGAATTCGGTCGCGGAATAGAACTCGTATTCGAACCCGAAAGTATCGAGAAACCGACGCAACATGGCGTTGTTGTGATGGCCGAAGCTCTCGAATTTGCCGAACGGGTCCGGCACGGAAGTCAGCGGCCTTTGCAGATGCTCGGCCAGCGCCTCCGGGTCGGGCACATTGCCCGGCACCTTGCGCATCCCGTCCAGATCGTCGGAAAAGCAGATGAGCCGCGTCGGGATATCGCTGATCGCCTCAAAGGCACGGCGGATCATCGTTGTGCGCGCCACTTCGCCGAATGTCCCGATATGCGGCAGGCCGGACGGGCCATAGCCCGTCTCGAACAGCACATAGCCCTTTTCCGGGCATCTTGCCCTGATAGCGTTTGAGCACGCGGCGCGCTTCTTCAAAAGGCCAGGCCTTGCTCTGCATCGCTGCATCCCGCATCTCAGACATATCAGACATCCCGAAATTATTGGCCCGCGCCCTATCGCGCCGCCGTGGGCTTCATCTATTGCGCAAGGGACGCGCCGTCAATAATCTGCGCCTGATTGCAAAACGCGCCAAGGAGCCCGCCGATGCCCGACAACCCCTCCCTGACGCTCAGTGCACAGGATTGTCTCGTCGCAGTGATGATCGCCGTTTCTGCCTCGGACGAAAACATCGGCACGACCGAGTTGATCAAGATCCAGGCCGCGGTGAACCTGCTGCCCATCTTCGCCGGTTTCGACGGCGACCGGATCAAGACGGTGAGCCAGACTGGTCTTCGACCTCTTCGAGCAGGAGGACGGGCTCGACGCGCTGTTCGGGCTCGTGCGCGAGGCGCTGCCGGACCGTCTTTACGAGACTGCATATGCACTGGCCTGCGATGTGGCCGCCGCCGATGGCACGCTAGAGGAGGCGGAACTGCGCCTGCTGGAAGAGATCCGCTACGAGCTCAACATCGACCGCCTACATGCGGCTGCCATCGAGCGGGGCGCGCGCGCACGCCATCTGGTTTAGCCGCTTGGGTCAGTCCTGCGCTTCGGGGCACACCCCTGCCCCGTCAGGCCAATGAGCCCCGAGGGTTGCGCGCATTTCGCGCAACCATATCGTCGTCTATCGAGACTGTCACAACAGCGCCTGCAGGGCGTGGGTGATCCCGGCTTTTCCCCCCAAAACCCCTTTCCGTCGGGAAAGACAGGAAGCCGAGCCCTTCTCAAGCGCTGTAGAGCGCGCCCCAGCGTTCGATCAGCCGTTGCTGCATCCGCTTGGCCCGCTGGTTCCAGCTTGCGCCGCCGGGCGGGCCTTCACGCTCCGCGCGGGTCAGCTTGGCGCGCAGGCTCTCGTCGGCGGCGAAGATGGCGAAGGCGAGTTCGGTGCCATCGGGGCCTGTGAGGTAGCCCGCGAGCGATGAGACGAAATTGAGCGTGCCGGTCTTCGCATCCACTTTCAAGGGATGATCCGCGACCACCCTGCGTGCGTCGTCGCGCATCGCCACGGGTTTGAGGATGTCGCGCAACCCCTTATCACGGGCCCGGACGAGTGCCGTCACCATATCCGCGGCGGTAATCCTGCTGTCATCGCCCAGCCCCGAGTGGTCCACCAGCGCGAGGTTCTGCATGCCCAGCGCGCTTTTTGCCCAGAGGTTCATCTGCTCTACGGAGGCTTTCAGCGAGGCAGGCTTGCCATTTCGCGCGGTGCTCGCGGCGAGCCCCATCATCTCCGCGGTGAGGTTGGTGGACCATTTCAGCATGTCGCGCAGGATGCTGCGCAGATCTGCACTGCTGTGGCGCACCAGCACTTCGCCCGTTGGCACAGCATCCGTCATCTGCGGTGCGCCCAGACGGATGCCATGGGCACCCGCAAGTGTCTCGAAAACCTCGCCGGCATAGAGCCCCGGCTTGCGCACCGGCAGCCAGCGTGCTCCACCGCCGCCCAGTGCAGTGCGCGCCACGGTCCAGGCATCCACCCCGCCCTTGTCCTCGTAGGTATAGACGGGTGTGCTGCGGTCGCGGATCTGCATCGCCGCCATGCGCACTTCGGGTCTGTAGCGGTCGCTGCGCCCGTCCATGGTGACCGTGTAGGCGCCGTTGGCGCGCTTCCATTCAAAATGAACGCGGTTGTAGTTGAGGGCCAGCCCCGACACACCGGGGTTGTAGCCGACCTGGTCCGGCTGCTCCGGGTCGATCCGCGGCATCACCGGCAATCCCGCCTCATAGACCTTGAAGGCGCCGCGCAGGCCGATGATGCCCGCAGCCTTCAGATCCGCCGCCATCTGTGCCAGCGTGTTCGTCTCCAGCGTCGGATCGCCGCCGCCAACGAGCACCAGATCGCCCATGATCTCGCCGCCGCTCACGCCGCCTGTGGCCAGCAGCAACGTCTCGAAGCGGTGGGCGGGCCCGAGGCTGTCGAGCGCATAGAGTGCTGTGATGGCCTTGCTCACGCTCGCAGGCGGGCGAGCGGTGGCCGCGTCCTGCGTCTCGAGCCCGGCACCCGTGCGCGCGTCCGCCACGGCAAAGGAGACATTGCCCGCGAGCTTCGCCTCGCGCAGGATCTCGGCCGCATCGACAATGGAGCGCTTGAACAGATCCTCGCCGCGCAGCACCGGGCGCAGCGATGCGGCCGGAGGCGACGCAAGCGCGTCCGTGGCGCCCAAGGCGCCCGCAGCAGCCGCACTGCCGAGAAAGTGCCGTCGTGAAATCCTGCGTATCATGGCAAAGACCTAACCCAGGATCCGATAGCGCCACAAGCACCGATAAATCACTTTTCGCGGCGGGCCGCGCGCGCTAAGCCCGCGCAATGCCCTGCGCCGCCCTGATCATGTTTCTCGCCATGTCGCTGATCCCCGCCGGGGACAGCGCCGCCAAGCTGCTGAGCGCTGGCCTGGGTACCGCACCAATCTTCGTGGCATGGTCCCGCTTCGTGTTGGGCGCACTTCTCGTGCTGCCATTCGTGCCGCGCAGCGCATGGGCGCTCCTGCGTGATCGGCGGATCTGGTTGCGCGCGGGCGTGTTGGCCTGCGGCATAAGCTGCATCCAGATGGCCCTGCGCGTCGAGGAGGTCGCTACGGTCTTCGCCGCCTTTTTCATCGCACCGCTCGTCAGCTATATTCTGGCGGTACTCTTCCTGCGCGAGCCGGTGACCCTCCTGCGCTCGGCACTTATCTTTGCGGGATTTATCGGTGTGCTCATCGTGGTGCGGCCGGGCTTGGGGGCGAGCACCGGCGTGCTCTGGGCGGTCGCGGCCGGATGCTTCTACGGCGTGTTCCTGACGATGTCGCGCTGGCTCGGACCGTTGGGCACACCGCTCGCCATGACCTTCATCCAGCTTCTAATCGCCGCACTGCTGCTGGCGCCTTTCGGGCTTGCGCATCTGCCTGCATTCTCGCTGCAGGTGGCAGGGCTGACGCTCACCTCGGCGTTCTGCTCGATGCTGCGCAATCTGCTGCTGCTCTATGCCTATGGCCTCGCGCCTGCGACACGGCTGGCACCGCTCGTGTATTTTCAGCTTGTCGCCGCCGTGGCCCTTGGCTGGCTCATCTTCGGCGATCTGCCGGACGTCTGGACATGGACGGGCCTCGCCCTGATCCTGAGTGTGGGGCTCGTCTCAGCGCGGCTGCGCTGACCAGCCACCTGCCGCGCGGATCTCGCTCGAGGAGACGTCCATCATCGGCACGTTCACGAAACACCATGCAGGCGCCTGCGCAGTCCCCAGCAACTGGCTGTTGCGCCCCGCGATCCGGTAGGGCGCATAGAGCCGCGCAGTCGGGCTCATCCGTGCGGAGATCCGCTGACCCGGCCGCGCGAGGATGCCCATCGGCACACGCCGGGCGATGTCCTGCCAGTCTTGCCAGTGATGGAATTGCGCCAGATTGTCCGCACCCATCAGCCAGACGAAACGCACTCCGGGATAGAGCCGCTGCAGGGCGCGGACCGTCTGCGCGGTGTACCGCGTACCAAGCCGCGCCTCGATCCCCGTCACCGTCACCCGCGGGTGGTGGATGACAGCGCGCGCCTGCGCGAGCCGTGCCGCCATCGGCGCAGGCCCGCGGGACTTGAGCGGGTTGCCGGGGCTCACCAGCCACCACAGCCGGTCGAGGCCGAAACGCTTGAGCGCCTCGCGGCTGATGTGCGCATGACCCGCATGCGCAGGGTCGAACGAGCCGCCGAGCAGGCCCACGACCTGGCCCGGAACGGCAAACGGAATGGAATGGCGCAACGGAAGACGACCCCCAAGATGTGTCAGGGGCCGAAAGGAGGGCATGACCCGCCCGATGTCAACTAAGCCGAGGTAGCCGAGGCGCCGATACGCCCGGATTTAGGACGCGCATACCGGCGCACGACCGGCACGGGACCCTGCGGAACTGACCCCGGATCGCGCCGCCCGCACCCTGTGCGCCACACGCCGTTGATCTTGCCCCGCGCGCCGGATATTGCAGGGCAAATCCTGTCATACAGAAGGAGCGCCAAGATGGCCGCATATCAATACGTCTACCACATGCAGGGGGTCTCCAAGACCTATCCCGGTGGTAAGAAATGCTTTGAGAATATCCACCTCAACTTCCTGCCCGGTGTGAAGATCGGCGTGGTCGGCGTGAACGGCGCGGGTAAGTCCACGCTGATGAAGATCATGGCCGGCCTCGACAAGGACTTCACAGGCGAGGCATGGGCCGCCGAGGGCGTGCGCGTGGGCTACCTGCCGCAGGAGCCGAAACTGGATCCGAACCTCACCGTGCGTGAGAACGTCATGCTGGGCGTGGCCAAGAAGAAGGCCGTGCTCGACCGCTACAACGAGCTGGCGATGAACTACTCCGACGAGACTGCGGACGAGATGGCCGCATTGCAGGACCAGATCGACGCAGAGAACCTCTGGGATCTCGACAGCCAGATCGATGTCTCCATGGAGGCCCTGCGCTGCCCTCCCGATGACGCCGACATCGCCAAGCTGTCGGGCGGCGAAGCGCGCCGGGTCGCACTGTGCAAGCTGTTGCTCGAAGCGCCCGAGATGCTGCTCCTCGACGAGCCGACGAACCATCTGGACGCCGAGACCATCGCCTGGCTGCAGCAGCACCTGATCAACTACAAGGGCACGATCCTGATCGTGACCCACGACCGCTATTTCCTCGATGACATCACCTCCTGGATCCTCGAACTCGACCGTGGCCGCGGCATCCCCAACGAGGGGAACTATTCGGACTGGCTCGAGCAGAAGGCCAAACGCCTGTCGCAGGAATCGCGTGAGGACAAATCCCGCCAGAAGACGCTTGAGCGCGAGCTCGAATGGATGCGGCAGGGCGCCAAGGCGCGCCAGTCCAAGTCCAAGGCGCGGATCAAGTCCTACAACGAGATGGCCGACCAGTCCGAGCGCGAGAAGCTCGCCACCGCCCAGATCGTGATCCCGAGCGGTCAGCGTCTCGGCAACAAGGTGATCGAGGTCGAGGGCCTGACCAAGGCCATGGGCGACAAGCTGCTGGTGGAAAACCTCGACTTCTCGCTGCCGCCGGGTGGCATCGTCGGTGTGATCGGCCCCAACGGGGCGGGTAAATCGACGCTGTTCAAAATGCTCACAGGGCAGGAGAAGCCGGATGCCGGCACAGTGGAGATCGGCGACACAGTGCAGCTGTCCTATGTGGACCAGTCGCGCGACGATCTGGCCCCCGATGACAACGTTTGGCAGGCGATCACCGGCGGAGCCGAACTCATCCAGCTCGGCGATGCGGAAGTGAACTCCCGCGCCTATTGCTCGTCGTTCAACTTCAAGGGCGGCGACCAGCAGAAAAAGGTGGGCCTGCTTTCGGGCGGGGAGCGCAACCGCGTGCATATGGCGCGGCTGCTGAAATCCGGCGGCAACGTCCTATTGCTCGATGAGCCGACAAACGATCTGGACGTCGAAACCCTGCGCGCGCTCGAAGACGCGCTGGTGGATTTCGCGGGCTGTGCGGTTGTCATCAGCCACGACCGCTTTTTCCTCGACCGGATCTGCACCCATATCCTCGCCTTCGAGGGCGAGGCCCATGTGGAATGGTTCGAAGGCAACTTCGAGGATTACGAAGAGGACAAGAAGCGCCGCCTTGGCGCCGATGCGCTGGAGCCAAAGCGACTCAAGCACAAGAAGTTCGTGCGGTAGCGCAAAAGGCGTGGCGGCGTTGCCGCCGCCCCGGCAGACCCCGCGGCGCGGAGATTCGGGCCAGGGCCCGCACCTACTGGCGGAATTTGGGCCCATGGATTGTTTCACAAAACGATAACATCCATGGAGCCCCACTTCAGCGCAATCGGGACGGGCGCCGCCTGCCCGTCTGCAGCAAACTGGAAAGCGCCTCAATGGCTTATGCCGCGCATGCGGCGTCGGCGCCCATCGCGCGGACATGAGCAGAACTCTGCCCGCTCTACCCGCGACACTTGAATTTATGGCGTGATTGTGTCATCTATCCAGTGGCAAACGTTATCTTTATCCAGACCACTGTCTCCGCTACCGCGTTCAGTCTCTCGATTACAGACCGACCAAGCCGGGCCATCGCACACTGCGGATGGCATACTTACTATAGGAGACGACGGATGGCTACTGGCACCGTAAAATGGTTCAATACTACAAAAGGCTTCGGCTTTATCGCACCCGATGGCGGCAGCAAGGATGTGTTCGTGCACATTTCCGCTGTCGAGCGCGCTGGCCTGACCGGTCTGGCCGACAATCAGAAGGTGACCTTCGACATCGAAGCAGGCCGCGACGGCCGCGAGTCCGCGACGAACATCGCCCTCGCCTGAAAAGCTGACGTCAGCGGCACCGCCCCCTGACCATACAGCCCATCACCGACAAGTGACCGGCCTTTCTGCAACGAATGGCCGGTTTTTTCGTTTGAAGCTTGAATTTCGAACTTGTTTTGGGAATGTAGGGGCAAATTTTGCTGCAGAAGGACCATTTCATGCGCCGCCGTACATTTATCGCAAGTTCGCTCGCCGCCACTGCGCTGCCGCAGATCGTTTCGGCCCAGGCCGCACTCTTCGATCCCAACCCGCAGGAAGTGCGCATCCGCAAGACTTACGGGATCGGAGAACTGCTGATCCTGCCGCGCAGCTACTACCTCTATTTTGTGACCGGCGAAGGTGTGGCGCGCCGCTACGGCGTCGGCGTCGGCAAGGCCGGTTTGGAGTTCACCGGTTCCGCCACCATCGCGGTGAAGAAGGAATGGCCGACCTGGCGCCCAACGGACGAGATGATCGAGCGGGATCCGCAGGCCTACTCGCGTTTCATCGGCAACACAGAGGCGCAACCGGGCGGCCCGGATAACCCGCTTGGCTCACGCGCGCTCTATCTTTTCCAAGGTGGCAAGGACACGTATTTCCGCATCCACGGCACCACGGAGCCGAGATCCATCGGCCGCTCCGTGTCCAACGGTTGTATCCGCATGCTCAACGCCCATGTGCAGGACCTCTACAGCATCGTGCCGATCGGTACGAAAGTGACCGTGCTGTAAGACAATCGCAGCTTCAGCCAAATCAAAGGCCGGTGTTCGCACCGGCCTTTCTTGTTTTCGGAAACACGTAGGATTCTCATCCAGAAAGGGCTGCGCACTCCCCCAATTCATTGCGCGCAGCCTAAGACTGCGGGGCCGATTTTCAGGTGCAAACCGCCCGCTTCCTCCGTGAACGAGGCGATGATCGACTGACCATCGGCTTCACGTCAGCTCGACTCCGGCGGTCCACTATTCTCAACCTGGCAGCCAGCCCATCAAAAAGGGGCGGCACCCGCGTGCCGCCCCCCTTCAAATCATTGCCGCGTCGCTCAGTTCAGCGCCGCGTCGGTAATCACGCTCGTCCATGCACCCTCGGGCTGCTTGGAGATCACCGGATCGGAGCCACCCGCGAGCAGCGTATCGACCGTGCGCTGGAAATCCGCCTCGTCGAGCGAGCCGTCCGAACCAGCTGTCAGCTTGGCGATTTCCTTCATCATGCGCACCTGCGCCTCTTCGGACTGTGCACCGGTCTCATCGTTCTCGACAATGATCGCGCCTGCCTCTTCCGGGTTGGCTTCCGCATACTTCCAGCCCTTCATGGAAGCGCGCACGAAGCGGGTCATCTTGTCGACGAAAGCCGGATCCTCGAGGTTCTCCTCGAGCACCCAGATGCCATCCTCGAGCGTTGCCACGCCCTGATCCTCATACTTAAACGTCACCAACTCATCAGGGTTCACACCCGCGTCGAGCACTTGGCCATATTCGTTATAGGTCATCGTGGAGATGCAATCGGCCTCCCGCTGCAGCAGCGGATCGACGTTGAAGCCCTGCTTGAGCACTGTCACACCATCTTCGCCGCCATCGGTGCCGATGCCCTCTTGGCTCATCCAGCTCAGGAAGGGATACTCATTGCCGAAGAACCACACACCGATGGTCTTGCCTTTGAAGTCATCCACGCTGGTGATGCCGGTATCCTTCCAGCAGGTCAGCATGAGGCCGGACGTCTTGAAAGGCTGGGCAATGTTCACCACCGGCAGCCCCTTCTCGCGCGCGGCCAGTGCGGAAGGCATCCAGTTGAGCATCGCATCCGCGCCACCCCCTGCGAGGACCTGCGGCGGCGCGATGTCCGGACCGCCAGGCAGGATCGTCACGTCCAGTCCTTCTTCTTCGTAGAACCCCTTGTCCTGCGCAACGTAGTATCCCGCGAACTGTGATTGCGTGACCCATTGCAATTGCAGGGTGACTTCGTTCGCCGCATCCGCCCACACCGGCGCACCCGTCATCGTCGCGGTACAGACCGCGGCCATCATTATTCTTTTCATTATTGTTCGACCTCCAAGTCGGTTATTTGATTTCTTGCCCCGTTGCGCGGGATCTTCTGCTTATCTCTGTGACGGATGCCAGAAGGTCACCCGCTTTTCGATCAGTGTCATCATCCCGTAAAACCCGCTGCCTGCAAGGGCAGCGACCACAATCTCCGCCCAGACCATATCGAGCGCAAGCTGCCCGAAGCTGGTCGATATCCGAAAACCCATCCCCACGGTGGGAGAGCCGAAAAATTCAGCAACGATCGCGCCAATCAACGCAAGCGTTGTCGCGATTTTAAGCCCGTTGAAAATGAAGGGGGCCGCGGCGGGCAAGCGCAGTTTGAAAAGCGATTCCCAATAGCCCGCAGCATAAGTTCGCATCAGATCCCGCTGGATCGCGGTCGTGTCCTTGAGCCCGGCAACCGTATTCACGAGGATCGGGAAGAAGACCATGACCGCCACCACCGCCGCCTTGGATTCCCAGTCGCTGCCCAGCCATTTCACGAGGATGGGCGCGGTGCCGACAATCGGCAGTGCGGCCATGAAGCTTCCCACCGGAAGGATCCCCCGCGTCAGGAAGTCGGACCTGTCCGCGAGGATGGCCACCGCGAACGCCGCGGCGGTCCCGATCAGATAGCCCGCCAGCGCGCCCTTGAGCACGGTCTGCCGGAAGTCCGCCCAGAGGATCGGCCCCTCTTGCGCGAAGCGCGCCATGACGGACGAAGGTGCAGGCAGGATTACCGGGTTCACCTCGAAACCGCGCACCATCAGCTCCCAGACGATAATGATCACAAGGCCGAAAATCGCGGGCACCGCAACTTTGACCGCGCCTCTGTCGGCGCCCGGCCCGTTTGCCAGCCGCACGTTGACCCACCAACCGAAACCCCAGATCGCAAGGCCCGCCACAACATAGATCATGCCGCCGCCATCCCCATCCTGCGCAGGGTGACCCGCTCCGCCACGCTGAACAGGCCCACCAGCGCCGCCGCCGTCAGCGCCGCGGCAAACAAAGCGGCCCAGCTGACCAGTGGCTGGCCGTATTGATCGCCCACCAGCATCCGCGCGCCAAAGCCCGCCCGCGCGCCCGTCGGCAGCTCCGCCACGATCGTCCCCACGAGCGAAGCCGATATCCCGATCTTGAACGAGGCGAAGAGATAGGGCGTCGAGGCAGGCAGCCGCAGTGCCCAGAACCCCTGTGATGACGAGGCATTATAGGTGCGCAACAGGTCAAGCTGCATCGCCGAGGGGCTGCGCAGCCCCTTCACCATCCCCACGACCACCGGAAAGAACGACAGGTAAGCCGCGATCAGGGATTTCGGGAACAGCCCCTGCACGCCCATCGACCCCAGCACCACGATCACCATGGGTGCCAGTGCCAGAATGGGGATGGTCTGGCTCACGATGGCCCAGGGCATGACTGAACGGTCCATCACACGGCGAGTAGACAATGCCAACCGCCAGCAAGATTCCGAGCGCCGTGCCGATCACGAACCCCAGCAGCGTCGGCGCCAGCGTCACCCATCCGTGGTAGACAAGAGAGCGGCGTGAAGTCACGTTCTGGCCGAACACGGTATCCACCATCTCTCCCGCGACCTGCTGGGGCGCGGGCAGCCGGGGGCGACCGAAATCATAGGTAAGCGGAATGAGATCCGGATTGCGCAAGGCCAGCGACAGCCCGCTCACCTCCTGTCGCGCCACCGGCGTATCCGGCACCACCACCGCGCCATCGCGCTGCGCCTGGTCGGCGACGAGGTGCATGTTCATCGGCACCACCGCCAGCAGCCAGATCCCAAAGATCGCCGCAACAACTGTCAGTATAGGCACCACGGATTTCACGGCGTAACCGCCTTCATTTCACCCATTGAGTTCGATCCAGCCCTCACAAGCTCAATTCGCCATCGAGGCGCCGCCATGCGCTAATCATCCATGTGCCCTGCCCGCAGGCCTTCACGCACCCGGTGCGCAATCGCAAGAAACTCCGAGCTCTCGCGGATTTCCAGCGGCCGTGCTTTGGGCAAGGTGCTCTCGATCACATCCGTGATGCGCCCCGGCCGCGGCGACATCACCACGATCTTCGTGCTCAGATAGACAGCTTCCGGGATCGAATGCGTCACGAAGGCGATCGTCTTGCCGGTCCGCTCCCACAGATGCAGCAACTGTTCGTTCAGATGGTCCCGCACAATCTCGTCGAGCGCGCCGAAGGGCTCATCCATCAGCAGCAGGTCCGCATCGAAGCTCAGCGCCCGCGCAATGCTTGCCCGCTGCTGCATCCCGCCGCTTAATTGCCAGGGAAACTTATTCTCAAACCCCGCAAGCTCCACCAGTTCCAGCACGCGCGCGACGCGCTCCTTCTGATCCGCCTTGCCGATGCCCATGATCTCCAACGGCAGGCGTATGTTCCCGCCGATGGTCCGCCAAGGATAAAGCCCTGCCGCCTGAAAAACGTAGCCATAGGCCCGCGCTTCGCGCGCCTCACGCGGGGAAACCCCGTTCACGGTGATCTGGCCGCCTGTCGGCGCTTCCAGATCCGCCATCACCCGCAGGAAGGTCGTCTTGCCGCATCCCGAAGGCCCGATGAAGCTGACGAAATCACCCTGAGAGATGTCGAGGTCGACGCCCTTGAGCGCATGCACAGGACCGTCATTGGTATCGAACGTCAGGTCGAGACTACGCGCCGAAATCACCGCAGATTTCGTCATGATGAAAGGCTCCGCATCGCTGCCCTGAATTCGTTCGCCGATATGCCCGTCAGTTCCCATGCGCTCCGTTTCGACATTTCTATGTGCCGCCCTACAATCCTGTATCCCAATCGGTATCCTAGCCAAAATGGATACATACCACTGCCAAAGAACCATTCCATGTGATCATAAGGATCACTCCACTTCATCTCTATTTCTTCAAGCACATCAATATCTTCGTTTTTCGGCTCTTCCCAAGGCTCAGGTGGGTTTCCATAAATTTGTCTGGAGAATTGCCCTGCCAACCCCTCGCTGACCAAGACCTCACCCAGTGTCAGGCCATATCCCGGGCCGCGCCATCGCAAGACATGGTTGGCCTCATGTGCAACCATACGCTCAAGTGGTAGTCCGGTGTTGGACATCAGGTGTTCATTGGCGCCGTCAAAAGTCATGTGGACAAGATTGCCTGTGGGCGCATGACCGACAAACCCAAGCTCCGGGATGACCCTTCCCGGCATGTTCTGGACAACAATGTCCAGTTCAAACGGACCCGTTACTGCCGTTACTCTCTGCTCGGCATTCGCTAACGCAGCGCTTATCTCGGGCATAAACTCAGTCAATGCGCCAGAGCTATTTGCAATATGGATTTGCCAAGCCACTCAAATCCCGGCCGGAATGTTCAACGGATCACGCTTGATCATCTTCGGCGCATTCAGCTCTTTCCACTTCGACAAAGCCAAATTCGCCGACGGGAACGCAGGCCGCGGCACGAACCGCCCGCGCCCCGGATTGGGCTGGCTGTTCTGCCCCCAGGCCCAGATCACTTCACCCCTAGAGAGCGTGAACCGGGACTGCGCGCGCACCTCGAACCCCTCGAACACGTTATAATCCAGAACCGAATGATGGTTCGCGGGGCTGATCGTCTTGGTGATCTTGGGGTCCCACACGACGATATCGGCATCCGCGCCTTCCACGAGCGCGCCCTTGCGCGGGTAGATGTTGAGGATCTTCGCCACGTTGGTCGAGGTCACGGCGACAAATTCGTTCATCGTGAGCCGCCCCGTCTCGACCCCTTCGGTCCAGAGCACCGCGAGACGCTCCTCGAGCCCGTTCGATCCGTTTGGAATGATCCGGAAATCGTCGCGCCCCGCGCGTTTCTGCTTCGTATTGAATGCCGCATGATCCGTCGCCACAACCTGCAGGCTCCCCGCCTGCAAACCGGCCCATAGGCTGTTCTGATGGTCCTTGGAGCGGAACGGCGGCGACATCACGCGGCGCGCTGCATGGTCCCAATCCTTGTTGAAATACTCGGACTCGTCCAGCGTCAGGAACTGGATAAGCGGCTCGCCATATACCCGCATGCCCTTCTGCCGCGCCCGCCGGATCGCCTCATGCGCCTGCTCGCACGACACGTGCACGATGTAGAGGGGCACGCCCGCGGTATCCGCAATCGTGATCGCCCGGTTCGCCGCCTCCCCCTCCAGCTCCGCAGGACGGGAGTAGGCATGACCCTCGGGCCCCGTTATCCCCTGATCGAAATACTTCTGCTGCAGCTCCGCGACCAGATCGCCGTTCTCCGCATGCACCATCGGCAGCGCGCCAAGCTCGGCACAGCGCTTGAAGGACGCAAACATCTCGTCGTCCTCGATCATCAGCGCGCCTTTATAAGCCATGAAGTGCTTGAACGAATTGACGCCCATCTCCACGGCGTCCTTCATCTCGTCAAAGATGTTCTCGTTCCAGCCAGTAATGGCCATGTGATAGCCCACGTCCGAGCATATCTGCGGCGCAGACTTGCGGTGCCACTCGTTAATGGCGTTCTTGATAGACCCGTCCGCACCGGGCAGACAGAAATCCACAATCATCGTCGTCCCACCGCATGCCGCAGCCCAGGTCCCGCTCTCGAACGTCTCCGCGGCGGTCGTCCCCATGAACGGCATCTCCAGATGGGTATGCGGATCAATCCCGCCGGGGATCACGTACGCGCCTTCGGCGTCAATATATTCGTCGCCTTTGAGGTCCTCGCCAATGCGCGAGATCGTCTCTCCCTCGATCAGGATATCCGCTTTCCAGGTCCGATCCGCCGTGACGACCGTGCCGCCCCTAATTACTTTGGTCATTGGTTTTCCTCTTATCTATCTGTCCATGCTGAACACCGCGGCACTCTAAAATAGCGCTCTTGATATTCCTCCCATGGGCCATTCAGCTCAACATCACTAAGAATCTCATCTGAGACAGAATGCCAGCAGCGAGAGATCATTCCAGTCTCAGTGTCCATCCTCCAAATACCTCCGTTAGCATCGGGAACGATAGCGATCCGACCTATAAGAGCACCAGCGGAGTCGGCTAATCCAACGATAGGAGCGTTTTTCCAGCTTCCGGAGCCACCGTCGACGGAAACAGTATCTGCAAGCGTACCATTTGCGAACAATAAAGCAGAAATCGCCAAAGCAATTCGCACCTTCATTCTCACCCCACAATCTCCGCCGTCTCCACCACAGCATGCAGCAGCACATCCGCCCCCGCCATCGCCCATTCCTTGGTGATCTCTTCCGCCTCATTGTGGCTCAGCCCATCAACACAAGGGCACATCACCATTGCCGTAGGTGCCACGCGGTTGATCCAGCAGGCATCATGCCCCGCCCCTGAAATCAGGTTCATGTGGCTGTAGCCCAACCGCTCCGCCGCGTTGCGCACCGCATTCACACAGCCTTCATCGAAGGCCACCGGGTCAAAGCCGCCGACCTTCTCGAATTCAATCCCGAGCCCCATGTCGTCGGCGATCTTCTGGCCCTCGATGCGCAGCCGCGCCTCCATGTCCTCGATCACGCTCAGCTCGGGCGAGCGGAAATCGACGGTGAATACCACCTTGCCCGGGATCACATTGCGCGAGTTCGGATAGACGTCGATATGCCCCGCGGCCCCCACCGCGTGGGGCGCATGCGACCATGCGATCTCATCCACCGCCTGCAGGATGCGCGCCATCCCGAGGCCCGCATTCTTGCGCATCGGCATGGGCGTGGAGCCGGTATGGCTGTCCTTGCCGGTGACCGTCACCTGCGTCCAGGACAGCCCCTGACCATGCGTGACGACACCGATATCGCGGCCTTCCGCCTCCAGGATCGGCCCCTGCTCGATGTGCAGCTCGAAAAAGGCGTGCATCTTGCGCGCGCCAACTTCTTCCTCGCCGCGCCAGCCGATCCGCTTCAGCTCATCGCCAAAGGATTTCCCCTCCGCATCCACGCGCCCGTAGGCCCAGTCCTGCGTGTGGATCCCCGCGAACACACCCGAGGACAGCATCGCAGGCGCATAGCGCGTGCCTTCCTCATTGGTGAAATTCGTCACCACGATCGGATGTTTCGTCCTGATGCCCAGATCATTCATGGTGCGCAGGATCTCGAGCCCGCCGAGCACGCCGAGCACGCCGTCGTACTTGCCGCCCGTGGGTTGGGTATCGAGGTGCGATCCCACATAGACGGGCAAGGCGTCAGTGTCGGTGCCTTCGCGCCGCGCGAACATGTTGCCCATCTGGTCGAGCCCCATGGTGCAGCCCGCCTCCTCGCACCAGCGCTGGAACAGCGCGCGCCCCTCGGCATCCTCATCCGTGAGCGTCTGGCGATTGTTGCCGCCCGCCACGCCGGGGCCGATCTGTGCCATCTCCATCAAGCTGTCCCAAAGCCGGTCAGGGTTCACTTTGAGGTTTTGTCCGGGCGCAGGCATCGGCAGGCTCCTTCTTTTCGGCGTCATCACGGGCAAATGCATCGACGGCGTCCAGGATACGAACCTCCGTAAATTTTTACCAATTGGTCAACTCACGATTGCCCCGCGCTTCATTTCTGTCAAGACTTGCTTTGGACCGCATCGCGGCGCATCCTTTATCCTGCCTAATTTCCCAGCATCGATGCGAGCCTGTCTCTTGACCCAAATCCCCGCGAAGAAGCCGAGCCGCATCCAGCAACGCAACCGCCGCCTGATCCTCGATGCAGCCCTCGAAGAATTCTCGCGCGATGGTTACGGCGGCGCGACGCTGGACGCCATCGCCAAGGGCGCAGGGCTGAGCAAGCCCAACCTGCTCTATTATTTCGACGGCAAGACGGAAATCTACGTCACATTGCTGAGCCAGTTGCTGGAGACATGGCTCGACCCGCTGATCGAGCTCGACCCGCAGGGCGATCCGGTGGAGGAGTTGCTGCGCTATGTGCGCCACAAGCTCGACATGGCGCTGGAGCTGCCCGCCGAAAGCAAGCTCTTCGCGGGCGAGATCCTGCAGGGTGCACCGCAGATCGGTGCCTACCTGCGCGAAGACCTCAAGCCGCTATTCGAGCGCAAGTGCAAAGTGATCCAGGACTGGATCGATGCGGGCCGCCTTGCCCCGGTCGATCCTGCGCATCTTATCTTCACGATATGGTCCACGACCCAGCATTACGCTGATTTCGCAGCACAAATTGACGTGCTGCTGGGCGATGACGATCCCGCCGCCCGCGCCCATGCGCATCTCGACCAGCTGTTCCGCCGCATGCTCGAGCCCGTTAACCATTGAAAGCGAATTACCGTCGTCATTAGGGCGTCGTTAAGCATTTGGCCCCCAACATACCCGCGGGTGGCGGGCTTCTTCGAGAAGCAAAGGGGCAATGCGATGGCATTGAACATACCTGTAAACCTGATGAGTACGGCAGTGCCGTTCACCCATTCAAGCAGTGTGGCGGATATGGCCGCCGCGGCGGCAAGCCTGACCGTGCAGCCCACCTCGGGCGGTGCGGGCATGGGCAGCGCGACCTCCGGCGGCACGGGCGGCGACGGTCCGAGCCGCGGTGAAACAGCAGCCTTCCTGCGCGACAGCGGCACACCCGCCCTGCAATCCGATCGCGCGGAGGCGCAATCAATCGTGACGGCCAAGATCGGACCAACGCCCAAGACAGACCAAGCTTCGGCACAGCAGACGCCCGCGGCGCCCAGCCTGCGCGCGTCAGAGATAGACCGCTACGCCCCGCCGGATCCGCTGCCGACCGCACCGATCCTGCAAGCCGCCGCATCCTATGCCGCCGCAGCTGCTCAGAAGCCATGATACCGCGCTGGGTCAGCACATGACCGTCAAATGCAAGGTCTGCAAACCTGGCCCGCCGCGATCAGCGCAACCGGCAAAGCTGCCCAGCGCTCACTCCGCGGCCGTGGCTGCGGGGTTGTTAGGATGCGTGGTCCAGTTGGCGTAACGCTCCTCGACGGTCTTGCCGGTGCGCGGATCTATCGTCCCCGCCGCCATCGGCACCATGGTGATGCAATTGTCGACCGGGCAAACCTCCACGCAAAGGTTGCAGGCCACGCATTCCTCTTCGATTACGCTGAACACGCGGTCAGCCGACATCGCGATCGCCTGATGCGAGGTATCCTCACAGGCCGCATAGCAGCGCCCGCAGCTGATGCAATCGTCCTGACTGATCGACGCCTTGGCGATGTAGTTGAGATTGAGATACTGCCAATCCGTCGTGTTCGGCACCGCCGCGCCCATGAAATCCTGGATCGAAGTGTGACCCTTCTCGTCCATCCAGTCGGACAATCCGCTGATCATCTCCTGCACGATCTTGAAGCCGTAGGTCATCGCCGCCGTGCAGACCTGCACATTGCCGCAGCCCATGGTGATGTATTCCGCCGCATCGCGCCAGGTGGTCACCCCGCCGATGCCCGCTGATCGGCATGCCCGCCGTGGCGGGCGCGCGCGCGATCTCGCTCACCATGCTGAGCGCGATGGGCTTGACCGCAGGCCCGCAATAGCCGCCATGGGTGCCCTTGCCGTCAATGCTGGGATGCGGGCTCATCGTGTCGAGGTCGACGGAAACGATGGAATTGATCGTGTTGATCAGGCTCACCGCATCCGCCCCGCCGCGCCTGGCCGCCTCTGCGGGTTTGCGGATGTCGGTGATGTTGGGCGTCAGCTTCACGATCACGGGCTTGGAGTAATACTGCTTGCACCAGCGCGTCACCATCTCGATGTACTCGGGCACCTGGCCTACGGCAGCACCCATGCCCCGCTCGCTCATGCCGTGCGGGCAGCCGAAGTTCAGCTCGATCCCGTCCGCGCCCGTGGCCTCGACCTTCGGCAGGATGTCCTTCCACGCCTGTTCCTCGCAGGGCACCATGATGCTCACGATCATCGCACGGTCAGGCTAGTCGGCCTTCACCGCGCGTGATCTCGTCGAGGTTGGTCTGCAGATCACGGTCGGTGATCAGTTCGATGTTGTTGAGCCCCAGCACCCGCCGGTCCGCACCGTGGATCACGCCGTAACGCGGCCCGTTTACATTGACGACCGGCGGCCCTTCGGAGCCCAGCGTCTTCCACACGACACCGCCCCAGCCCGCCTCAAAGGCGCGGCGGACGTTGTATTCCTTGTCCGTGGGCGGCGCAGAGGCCAGCCAGAACGGGTTGGGCGATTTGATGCCCAGAAAATCGGTTGTCAGATCAGCCATTGGAGAGCTCCTACATGTCCACCAGGGTTTCGAACCCGCCATAAATCATCCGCGCCCCGTCAAAGGGCATGTCCTGCAGGCGCGGATCGCCCATCGCCGTTTCCATCGTCCGCATCGCAGGTAGCCTTGTCGGGCCATTCCCTGCCAGCCCGTCAACCGACGATCTCGCCCTCCCGCGCCGCAACGGCCTTGGGATAGGATGTGACTTCGCCCTCCGGCACCATGTCGCCCCAGAGCTCAACGATGCGCAGCGCGCCATGGGCCTTGAAGATTTCCGCGGCGATCTTGCAATGCTGCAGATAGTCTTCTTTCCGTTCGGCCTGCACAGAGGCCACGAAACTCATCACATACATCGTTTCCTCCCTAACCCATCAGCACCGCATGCATATCCATCGCCGCATCGCGCCCCTCGGCCACTGCCGTCACCGTCAGGTCGTCGCCGCCACTGGCACAATCGCCACCGGCCCAGACGCCCTGCGAGGCTGGTCCGCCCTGTGCCGTCCACGGCGATCTTGCCGCCCGTCAAGATCGGGCAGCTCGTCGCCTTCAAGCGTCTGGCCGATCGCCTTGAACACCTGATCCGCGGCCAGCCGCAGGGTCTGGCCCGTGGGCGTCATATCATCGCCCACATATTCGAACTCGATCTCGCGCACCGCCCCGTTGCCGTGCACCGCCTTGGGCACCGCATGGGTCACGATCCGCACGCCCTTGGAGGCCGCCAGATCCTGCTCGAACAGCGCTCGCGTTCATGCGGTCGCGGCCCCGCCGGTAGACCAGCGTGACGTTCAGCGCGCCCAGCAACTTGGCCTGCACGGCGGCATCAACCGCCGTCATGCCGCCGCCGATCACCACGACATCGCGGCCCACGGGCACGCTCGCCACGTCGCTCGCCTGACGCAGGTCCGCGATGAAATCGACCGCATCCAGCACGCCGTCCTTGTCCGCGCCTCGGCGCCCAGCGCGTTCACACCGCCCAGACCCATGCCAAGGAAAACCGCGTCATAATTCCGCGCGTAGACCGTCAAGGCTCAGATCAGCGCCCAGCGCGCGGCCCGTCTCCACCGTGATGCCGCCGATCTTGCAGCAGCCAGTCCACCTCGCCCTGCGCAAAGCCGTCCGGCGTCTTGTAGGTCGCGATACCGTATTCATTCAGCCCGCCCGGCTTGGGCCGCGCATCATGGACCACCACGTCATGGCCCAGCATCGCCAGCCGGTGCGCCGCCGACAGGCCCGCAGGCCCCGCGCCCACGACCGCGACACGCTTTCCCGTCGCGGTCAGCGCGGACGAAGGGATGGATCGCCCTGTTCCTGCAGATGATCCGTGGCGTAGCGTTGCAGCTGGCCGATCAGCACCGGCTTGCCCTCGGCCACCTCGCGCACGCAGGCCTCCTCGCAGAGCTGCTCGGTCGGGCAGACGCGCGCACACATGCCGCCCATGATGTTCTGGCTCAGGATCGTCTTGGCCGCCGCATCCGGCGTGCCGGTGGCGATCTGGCGGATGAACAGCGGGATGTCGATGTCCGTCGGACAGGCCGTGATACAGGGCGCGTCGTGGCAGAAGTAGCAGCGGTCCGCAGCCACCATCGCCTCATGCGCGTCGAGCGGTGGATGCAGATCCGAGAAATGCGCCTCGTAGGTTTGCGGCTCCAGCCGCCCGGCCTGCACGCCCGCCTCGAAAACCCTGTTCGTCATTTTCTGACCCTTCGCCAAATCCGTTGCCCGGATTAAACGCTGGCACAGGTCCATTTTTTTATCAACTGGTAAAATTTAGTGAAGCATATGCGCCCGAGATGGTGCCTAATTTTGAGGCAAGGGCCTATTTCTCAGCCTCGGTGATTTCGATGAGTTCGAGCACCTTCGGGCCCACGCCCTCAACGATCCGCGCCACGCCTTGCGGATTTGGGTGGATGCCATCGGCTTGGAACCACGTGCGCAGGCTGGAGGGATCGGTGACATCCCTCTCGGCTGCCAGCCCGGCAAAGAAGCTCTCCAGATAGACCGCACCGTATTCCTCGGCCAACTCCGGATAGATCGCATCGAACGGCTGCCTTGTACTCGGGCCCGTAGTTCCCCGGCGCCTGCATACCCGATCAGCAGCACTTCCACCTCTGCCGCCTGTGCCGCCTGCAGGATGCCTTCGATGTTGCTGCGCGCCTGCGCGGGGTCGAGCCCGCGCAGCAGATCGTTGCCGCCCAGCGCCACGATCATCGCATCCACCTCCGGCTCCAGCGTCCAGCCGACGCGCGCGCAGCCCGCCTGCCGTGGTATCGCCCGACACGCCCGCATTGATCAGCCGCACGTCTGCACCTTGCGCCCGCAGCCAGCCTTGCAGTTGCGGCACGAACCCGTCCGCTCTGCATCAGCGCCGTAGCCTTGGGTCAGGCTGTCACCCAGTGCCGCGATCACGATCTCCTGCGCCTGCGCCGATGCACCGATCCATGCCGCACACCGAAAACAATCACTCGTCAAAGCCTTGCGCATCGCACCATTCCCTCCATATCCCCTAGGGACGCCACTCAAAGGGGCCCCCATGACCAACTCCGATCTTCTCGCTTAAAGATGCATCCTTGCGCCTGAATGGCAATGCAGGACCCGTCGAAATTCTGCACGGCATCTCGCTGGAGGTTGCCGAGGGCGAAAGCATCGGACTGATCGGGCCATCGGGATCGGGCAAATCGTCCCTGCTGATGGTCATGGGCGGGCTGGAGCAGGCCACGGGCGGCAGCGTGCATGCCATGGGCGCGGATCTCACCGCGATGGACGAAGATGCGCTCGCGCGCTTCCGGCGCGACCGGATGGGCATCGTGTTCCAGTCGTTCCACCTTATCCCGACCATGACCGCGCTTGAAAACGTCGCCACGCCGCTGGAGCTTGCAGGCCACGCCGATGCTTTTGAGCGAGCGGAGGAGGCGCTTGGCTCCGTGGGCCTGGAGGCGCGGCTGCAGCATTACCCTGCGCAGATGTCGGGCGGCGAACAGCAGCGCGTCGCGCTGGCCCGCGCCACTGCCCGTACGCCCGGCGATCCTGCTGGCCGATGAGCCAACGGGCAATCTCGACAGCGCCAATGGCGAGGCGATTATGGATCTGCTGTTCGATCTGCGCGACAAACATGGCGCCACGCTGGTATTGGTCACGCATTCGGACGCGCTCGCCGCGCGCTGCGATCGCGTGATCACTCTGCGCGATGGCCGTGTCGAAAACCCGCCAAAGCGCAGCGCAATCGCATGAGCCTGCACACTCGCCGCCAGATTCGCCCGCCGGGAGCTGCGCGGCGGCTTGCGCGGGTTTCGCCTGTTCCTCGCTTGCCTCGCACTGGGTGTCGCCGCCATTGCCGCCGTAGGCTCAGTCCGCTCGGGGATCGAGGCGGGCCTCGCGCGCGAGGGTGCGGCCCTGCTGGGCGGCGATGCGGAGTTGGAACTGACCTACCGCTTCGCCACCGAAGCCGAGCGCGCCTGGATGCAGGCCAATACCACCGCCGTGTCCGAGGTGGCCGAGTTCCGGTCCATGGCCGTGGTGGACGAGGACCGCGCGCTGACGCAGGTAAAAGCGGTGGACGAGCTCTATCCTCTGGTCGGAACCGTCACGCTCGACCCTGACATTCCGCTTGCGGATGCGCTGCGCGGCGCGGACGGCCTGCCCGGCGCGGTGATGGAGCGCGCGCTCATTGACCGCCTCGGCCTCACCATCGGCGGGACATTCGCCTTGGGCACGCAATCCTTTGTGCTGAGCGCCGAGATCCTGCGCGAGCCCGACAGCGCCGGGGCGGGGTTTGCCCTCGGTCCACGCACGCTCGTCACCCGCGAGGCGCTCGACCGCCTCCGGCCTTCTGTCCGCAGGCACGCTCTTTGAGAGTAAATACCGCCTCACCCTGCCCGAAGGCACGGAAATCACCGCGCTTGAGGCGCAGGCGAATGAGACTTTCGCCAATTCCGGCATGCGCTGGCGCGATGCACGCAACGGCGCGCCCGGGGTTGCGCAATTCGTCGACCGGCTGAGCGCGTTTCTCATCCTCGTGGGCCTTTCGGGCCTCGCGGTGGGCGGCGTCGGGGTCTCGGCCGCGGTGCGCAGCTACCTCAGCCGCAAGACCGAAGTGATCGCGACCCTGCGCGCACTGGGTGCCGACCGGTCCACCATCTTCCACACGTATTTCATCCAGATCGGCATCCTGTCGCTGCTGGGCGTCACCATCGGCGTGATCCTGGGCGCCGCCGCACCCATCGCCTTCTCGCCCATCCTCGAGGCGCGCCTGCCCGTGCCCGCCACCTTCACCATCTTCCCCGCGCCCCTGATCGAGGCCGCACTCTACGGTCTGTTGACCGCGTTCATCTTCACGCTCTGGCCTCTGGCACGCACAGACCGCGTCCGCGCCGCGACCCTTTTCCGCGATGCCTGGGATGGCGCCAGCCGTCTGCCCGCCCTGCCCTTCATCATTGCCACCGCCGCGGCCACGGCCTGTCTCGTCGGCCTCGCGGGTTGGTTCAACGGCAGCTGGTGGCTGACGCTGTGGACATTGGGCGGCATCGCGGGCGCGCTCTTGCTGCTGACGCTCGCGGCCTTCGGCATCCGGATCGCTGCGCGCGCGGCCAGCCACCGGCTGCGCGGTCGCCCGCGCCTGCGCTGGGCCATGTCCGCGATCAGCGGCACCGGCGAGGGGGCGGGAGCCGTGGTGCTTTCCCTGGGGCTCGGCCTGTCGGTGCTCGCCGCCGTCGGCCAGATCGACGGCAACCTGCGGCAGGCCATCGCGGGCAACCTGCCCGACATCGCGCCGAGCTATTTCTTCGTCGACATCCAGCGCGATCAGATGGCCGGCTATACCGAACGGCTGGAGAATGACCCCGCCGTCAGCCGCATCGACTCCGCCCCCATGCTGCGCGGCGTCTTGACCCAGATCAACGACCGCCCAGCGCGCGAGGTGGCAGGCGATCACTGGGTCGTCTCCGGCGACCGCGGCGTGACCTATGCCGCCACCCCGGGCGAACAGGCCATCATCACGCAAGGCGAATGGTGGTCCGAGGATTACACCGGTCCGCCGCAGATCAGCTTCGCCGCCGAGGAGGCGGAGGAAATGGGCCTCGCGCTTGGCGATACGATCACGATCAATGTGCTCGGGCCGTGACATCACTGGCACCATCACCTCTTTCAGGAGGTGGATTTCTCCACCGCAGGGATCGGCTTCATTCTGACGATGAATCCTTCGGCATTGCAGGGTGCGCCGCATACCTTCATCTCCACCGTCTATGCGGAGCCCGAGGCGGAGGCGCAGATCCTGCGCGATCTGGCGAGTGCGTACCCCAACATCACAGCCATCCGCGTCAAGGACGCCATCGACCGCGTCGCAGGTGTGCTGGCGGGTCTGGCGGCGGCCACGTCCTACGGCGCCGCGGCAACGTTGCTCACCGGATTTCTGGTGCTGATCGGTGCGGCGGCAGCGGGGGCGGAGGCTCGTACCTACGAGGCCGCGATGCTCAAGACCATGGGCGCCTCGCGCCGGATGATCGCGGGCAGCTTCATTCTGCGCGCGGCCTTGCTGGGGCTGGCCGCAGGGGCGGTCGCGCTGTTGGCGGGGGTGCTTGGCGGCTGGGCCGTCGCCACCTTCGTGATGGAGACGGATTACACCGTGATCTGGCCCTCTGCGCTCCTGATCATCGCGGGAGGGATCACCGCGACCGTGCTGGCCGGGCTCGGCTTTGCCCGCCGCGCGCTCCAGGCGCGGCCCGCCCGCGTCCTGCGCGCCCGCGAATGAGGCAGCGGGCAATGAGGGCCACATCGGCCTTTGCCTTTGCCAAACGCCGGGCGTAGAACCGCCGCGTAATCAGGAGCGTTCCATGCCAGATCCCAGCACCACCACCGACCAGAACTTGCCCGCGCCCCTTGCACCGCCCCTGAGCGCCGCCCAGCGCAGCCAGATCATCAACATCGTGCGCCGTGCCGCCCGGGCCGAGATCATGCCCCGCTTCCGCAGCCTGTCGCAGGGCGACATCCGCACCAAATCCAAGGCCGACGATCTCGTGACGGAGGCCGATACCCGCGCCGAGGAGATGATCGCGCGCGCGCTTCAGATCGCCTTCCCCTCCGCACTCGTCATCGGAGAGGAGGCCGCGTCGGCCAAGCCGGACCTGCTCAGCGGCATCGCCGAAGCGCAGCTCGCCTTCCATATCGACCCGGTGGATGGCACATGGAATTTCGCCCACGGCCTTGCGGTTTTTGGCGTGATCATCGCGGCGACACGCTACGGCAAGCCGGTATTTGGCCTGATCTACGATCCGGTGGGCGATGACTGGGCCATCGCGGACGAGGAGATGGTGCCGCAGTTGCAGCGCCCCCTCGGTGCGCCGCGCGATCTCAAGGTCGCCATGGGCAAGTCGCTCGAACAGATGTCGGGCTTCGTTCCGCTGGGTCTGTTCCCACCCGGCAAGCAGGCCGCACTCGCCGCGACCTTCCCCGGATTTGCGCGCGTCAACACGCTGCGCTGCTCGGCCCATGAATACCGCATGATCGCGCAGGGGCACATCGACTTCAGCCTGACTGCGTTGCTGCACCCCTGGGACCACGCCGCAGGCGCGCTCATCGCTGCGCGCGCGGGCGCCCATGTGGAAATGCTCGACGGCGGCGACTACAGCGCCGCGCGCCACAGCGGCCATCTTCTGATCGCGCCCGACAAGCCCTCCTGGAACAAGCTCAGGAAAGTCTTTGCCTTCCTTCTCGAGGAGACGGCGGCCTAGCGGATGTATTTCTGGTAGGTGGCCTCGTCCATCAACTCCTCGAGCGCATCGAGATCCTCGACGGTCATCCGAAAGAGCCAGCCATCGCCCTGCGGATCGTCGGTCACCGTCTCGGGCGCGCGGGCAAGCGGGGTATTCACCTCCACGATCTCGCCATCGAGCGGGGCAAGGATGTCGATGGCATCATCTTCGCCCTCGATCACCACCACCGGATCGTCGGCGGAGATCACATCGCCCTCCTCGGGCAGTTCGATGTATTTCGCATCGCCCAATTCGGCAGCGCCGAATGCGGTCAGCCCGACGGTGATCTCATCGCCGCCGTCCTCGCCCTCTTCGACGCGCAGCCAAAGGTGTTCTTCGGTAAATTTCATGGCTCATCCCTTCCGCCTCGCACCGTTTTGCCAAAGCGCGCGCGCTTTGACAATCCGCGCCGTGCATGGTTGAACAGCAGTCGCGCCAGTGCTTACGTCATGGGCGCAGATCATCCTCATAGGCCCGCAATGCACCCTCATTTCTTTGGCTACGGCAGCCTCGTGAACCGCGACACCCACGTCTACGGCAGCACCGCGCGGGCGCAGCTTTCGGGCTGGCGGCGCAAATGGGTCTATACGCAGGAACGCGGACTCGCGTTCCTCTCCGTGGTGCCGGACGCGCATAGCACCATCGACGGGCTGATCGCAGAAGTGCCGGGTGCCGATTGGGCCGCGCTCGACGCGCGCGAATTCGGTTACCAGCGCATTCCCTCGGGCAGCGTCGTGCGCCATTCAAAGCATCCCGGCACGCAGGTCTCGCATTACGCCGTCCCACAGGAAACCTGGGTGGAGGGCGGCGCGCAGCAGATCCTGCTCAGCTATCTCGATGTGGTCGTGCAGGGTTACCTGCGCGAATTCGGGGCGGACGGTGTCGCGCATTTCTTCGAAACGACGGACGGATGGGAGACCCCGATCCGCAACGACCGCGCTGCCCCGCAATATCCCCGTGCCCGGATCCTCACTGCGCAGGAGACCGGGCTGGTGGACCAGCACCTCGCCCTGCGCGGCGCGCACATCGTGCCCGCCTGACGACGCCCCCCCCGCGCGCGCGGCGCCTATACCCGCGCGCGGATCACCTGCAGCAAGGGCATCAGCGTGGCCATGTCGGGCCCGTGCGCCTGCCCGGTCAGCGCCAGACGCAGCGGCATGAACAGCCCCTTGCCCTTGCGCCCCGTCGCCTCCTTCACCGCAGTGGTCCATTGCCCCCAGGTATCGCCGTCGAACGGCCCCTCGGGCAGCAGCGTCATGGCTTGCGCCACGAAGTCCTTATCTTCTGGCGCGATCACCGGCTCCGCCCCTTCGCACATCATGCGCCACCATCCCCGCAGATCGTGCAGGGTTGTGATGTTCTCATGCGTGACCGCCCAAAACCGCTCCGCCTGCGCGTCCGGCACGCCGAGGGCCGCGATTTCATCTGCCACATCCGCGACCTGCAGCGTCTGGAGATAGCGCGCGGTCAGCGGCTTGAGATCCTCGGCATCGAATTTCGTGGGCGCGGAGCCGAAGCGCGAGATGTCGAAGCCCTCGATCAATGTCTCCATATCGGTGCGCAATTCCACCGGATCGCTCGACCCCAGACGCGACATCAGGCTCAGGAGCGCCTGAGGCGCGATTCCCGCCTCGCGCAGGTCCTTCAGCGCCAGCGTGCCCAGACGCTTGGAGAGCGCCTCGCCCTGCGGCCCCGTCAGCAGCGAGTGGTGCGCGAACTGCGGCACCGCGCCGCCCAGCGCCTCCATGATCTGGATCTGGGTGCCGGTATTGGTCACATGGTCCGAACCGCGCACCACATGCGTCACGCCCATCTCAGTATCATCCACCACGGAAGCCAGCGTATAGAGGATCTGCCCGTCACCCCGTATCAGCACCGGATCGGAGACAGAGGCGCCGTCGATGCTCACATCGCCAAGGATCCCGTCGTTCCAGACGATACGCTCGTGGCGCAGTTTGAAGCGCCACACGCCGTTCCCGCGCTCCGCGCGCAGCTTGTCGCGCGCCGCCTCATCCAGCGCCAGCGCCGCGCGGTCATAGACCGGCGGCTTGCCCATGTTGAGCTGTTTCTTGCGCTTGAGGTCCAGCTCGGTCGGCGTCTCGAACGCCTCGTAGAAGCGATCCATGTCGCGCAGCTCCTGTGCTGCCGCCTCGTATTTCTCCAGCCGGAGCGACTGCCGCTCGACGCGGTCCCAATGCAGGCCGAGCCAATCGAGATCGCGCTTGATCCCGTCGACGTATTCTTCCTTGGAGCGGTTGGGATCGGTGTCGTCAATCCGCAGGATGAACGTGCCACCCGCCTTGCGCGCGATCAGAAAATTCATCAGCGCCGTGCGCAGATTGCCCACATGGATCCAGCCGGTCGGGGACGGGGCGAAACGGGTAATGGTTTTGTCAGACATGAAAGCCTCCTGTTGGCGCATCTGCTGGCACAGCGCTGCGCGATTGTCCAGTTGGCAGGCCGCAGCCCGCGCGTGGCCCTCACTGCAGGGTCACAGCTGCCCCTTCACGACAAAATGAGCATTCGTCCCTCGCCCTGCGCCATAGTGACGCTAAGTCAGGCGCATAAATCAACAGGAGACGTACCCGATGACCAAATCCCCGATGATCAGCCGCCGACATGCCCTTGCGGGCGCCGCGGCCCTGCCGCTTGCCGCCGCCGCGACCAATCTGCGCGCCGCCGCACCCATGATGGAGGCGGGCACCGCCCCGTTCCAGCGCGTCAAGCTGGGCGGCTTTGACGTGACTACGCTGCTCGCGGGGACCGCAACCCGCCCCGATCCGCAGACGATATTCGGGATGAACGTGGACAAGGAGACCTTCGACGCCGTCTCCGCCGAGGCCTATCTGCCCATAGACGCGGCGCAGTTTTTCTTTACGCCCACGGTGATCAACACCGGCAGCGAGCTTGTGCTCTTCGACACCGGCCTCAACGGTGCGGCCACCTCTGCCGCGCTGAATGCCGCGGGCTACACCGCCGATCAGGTCGACGTCGTAGTCCTCACCCACATGCACGGCGACCACATCGGCGGGCTCTCCACCGATGGTACGCCCACGTTTCCCAATGCACGCTACGTCACCGGCAGCGCGGAATTCAACGCGTGGTCCGGCAGCGGCAACGAAGGGTTCGATACCAAGGTGCAGCCCTTGGCCGAGCAGATGACGATGCTTGACGATGGCGGCAGCGTCGCCTCCGGCATCACGGCGATGGCCGCCTTCGGCCACACACCCGGCCACATGGCCTATATGATCGAATCAGATGGCAAGCAGCTGGTGCTCGGCGCCGATTTCGCCAACCACTATGTCTGGTCGCTGGCGCACCCCGATTGGGAGGTCCTCTTCGACATGGACAAGGCCGCCGCCGCTGCCACGCGCCGCAGCATGCTCGGCATGCTGGCTGCCGACAAGATCCCCTTCGTCGGCTACCACATGCCATGGCCCGCCTTCGGCTACGTGGAAACGGCGGGCGATAATTTCGCCTATGTGCCGCACAGCTACCAGCTGCTGCTGTAACCTGTCGTGCGGGGCGGCTGTCAGAGCTGCCCCGCGTCCTTCAGCGCTTCGATACCGTGCAACAGGTATTCAGTGCGAAATGAATGACCGCCCGCGAAAAGGCAGAACTCCAGGATCTCCCCGTCCCCCGCCGCACGATCAGAGCAGCGCAACATAGGCGTATCGCGCCGCGAGACCGGGCCGAATGCGCCGTGCTCGGCGTACATCGCCAGTGCATCGGAGACCTTCCCTTGCCGCGTCTCGCCGATAGCACGCCCGTCGAGCGGCACGGTGGGATCATTGTCACCGTGGATGTGTACGATGCTGGCGACAGGCGCGGCACAGCGCGCCGGTGGCTCCAGCCAGAAGGTACCTGAGATCGGAACGAAACCGGCAAACATGTCTGGCCGTGCACAGGCGAGGTTCCAGACCATCATGCCCCCGGCACTGAACCCGGACGCCACCAGCCGTTCTGGATCGACGCCGTGCCGCGCGGCAGCATCCGCGATCACGTCCTCGAAATACGCAAATTCCGCCGCGCCCGTGCTGTCCATCGTGCGGGGTCCGTTCGGCAGATCCCATGTGCCGCCGATCCCCTGCGCCGCAATGAGCGCCAAACCCTGATCGTGCACCATTTGGCGCAAGCTGCTGTTGCGCATCGCACCCTCCGCCGAGCCACGATAGCCGTGCGACCAAATCACGGCCCCCACCGGCTTCTCGACACCCTCGGGCAGCGAGATGCGATAGCTTCGGTCGCCGACCATGCAATCGCTCGTCTCACCGCAGGCAAGGACGCCTCCCGCCAAAAATGACAGAGCGACAGCTGCCAGAATGTTGCGCATAGGTTTACTCCTCGGTTTCGCAAAAACATTGGCCATCATTTCAACGCCGCGCAACGCCTATTGCATCTCGATGCATGTCTATCAGATCAAGGGATCAATTCAGAACACGCGCGATGGTGTTGGTGACGGCGCCAGAGCGCTGGTTCCCGGTAGTTTCAGACGTATCTTTGAGGATCACGGTCGAGATTTCAACCGTCCGGCAATGAAGCATGGCACGCTTCTTTGCTTCCTGCGAAGCAGCCAAGGCGGCGATCATGAGGCTCCTTTTTGCCGCAGCCCTTGCGGCCCTGCGCGCGCAGACCCCGCCCTCAGCTCGGGTCGCGCCAGCGGTTGGCGATGGGATAGCGCCGGTCAAGCCAGAACGCCCCCTTCGTCAGGCGCGGGCCCGGCGCGGATTGAAAGCGTTTGTACTCGGAGATGTAGATCAGATGCTCGACCTTCTTTGCGACATCCCTGTCGAACCCCGCCGCGACGCAATCTGCGATCGACCCGTCGCGGTCCACTAGTATCTCCAGAATGGCATCGAGCTGCGGATAATCGGGCAGGCTGTCGCTGTCCTTCTGGTCATCGCGCAGCTCCGCCGTGGGCGCCTTGGTGATGATGTTGTCCGGGATAACCTGACCTTGCGGGCCCATCATCCAGGCCTCGTGGTTGGCGTTGCGCCAGCGACACGTCTCGAACACCCGCATCTTGTAGAGATCCTTGATCGGATTATAGCCGCCCGACATATCGCCGTAGATCGTCGCATAGCCCACCGCAACTTCGGATTTGTTCCCCGTCGTCAGCAGCATCTCCCCGAACTTGTTGCTCAGGGCCATCAGCAGCAGCCCGCGCAGGCGGCTCTGGATATTTTCCTCGGTCAGGTCCGGCTCGGTCCCCTCGAAAAGCGGCGCCAGCGTATCGGTTATGGCATCGCGGCCCGCCTTGATCGGCATGTAGTCGTAGCGCGCGCCAAGCGCCTTTGCGCAGGCTTCCGCATCCTGTAACGATGTGCTGGAGGTGTACTCCGACGGCAGCATCACACAGCGCACGTTGTCCGGCCCTAGCGCATCCACCGCGATCGTCGCCACCAGCGCGGAGTCGATACCCCCCGACATGCCCAGCAGCACCTTCGTGAAACCGGTCTTGCGCATGTAGTCGCGCAAACCCTGCACCATCACGCGGTAATCCTGCGCGTACGGATCGGCATGAACGGCCTTTTCACCCTCTAGGATCCGCCAGCCGTCGCTCCCGCGCTCGAGATCGACATGCCGCGTGACGGCGTCAAAGGCGGGCAACTGAAACGCCAGCTTGCCGCCGGGGTTGAGCCCGAAGCTCGCGCCGTCGAAGACCTGATCGTCCTGACCGCCGACCATGTTGAGGTAGATCAGCGGCAGATCCGTCTCAACGACACGCGCTACCATATGGCTCAGGCGGGTGTCATGCTTGCCGCGGTAATAGGGCGAGCCATTGGGCACCAGCAGGAATTCCGCCCCCGTCTCGGCCAGCGTCTCGGACACGTCTTCGTGCCAGGCGTCCTCGCAGATGGGGCTGCCGATGCGCGTGTTGCCCACGGAGTAGGGCCCGCCCAGCGGCCCGCTGTCGAAGATACGCACCTCGTCGAACACCGTCTCGTTGGGCAGATGATGCTTGAGCACGCGGGACGCGATCTTGCCGCCCTTTAGGATGAGATAGGCGTTGAAGAGCTCCGCTCCTTCCTTGAGCGGCGCGCCGATCGCCAGCGCGGGGCCCTCCTTGCAGTCCTGCGCGAGCGCTTCGATATGGCGCATCACGTCGAGCTGAAATGCGTCCTTCATCACCAGGTCCTGCGCGTTATAGCCGGTGATGAACATCTCCGGCAGCGCCACCAGGTCGGCGCCCGCATCACGGCCTTCGGCCCAGGCCGCCCGCGCCAGTGCTGCATTGCCGGTAAGGTCTCCGACGGTCGGGTTCAGCTGCCCCAATGTGATGCGAAACCGCTCTGCCATGCCCGTCCCTCTCGCTCGATCCCGTTGGATGTAGCAGATCGCCGCCCAAGGGAAAGCCCGCAATCCTGCGCGCCCGCAAAAGGCCGTTGCCCCTCAGGACCCGCATCATTAGTCTGTCGGCGATAGCGCCAGCCCAGATGACAGGACCCCCATGACCCTCCGCAGCCTGCTCCTTGCCACCGCACTCGCCCCCTTATTGCTCGCGCCCGCATCGACCCCCGCGCTGGCACAGAACAGTCAGGTGCTGAGCAAGCAGTACGACGATGGCGGCGTCTACGAGGGGACGTTCAAGGACGGGCTTCAGCATGGCACCGGCACCTACACGCTGCCCAATGGCTACCAGTATTCCGGCCAGTGGGTCGAGGGCGAGATCCGCGGCAGCGGCGTCGCGCGCTTTCCCAACGGCTCGGTCTATGAGGGCGAATTCGCAAAGGGAAAGCCCGACGGCATCGGCAAGATCACAATGGCGGACGGCGGCACGTATGAGGGCGAATGGCAGGACGGCACCATCATGGGCCAGGGCATCGCGATCCATGCCAGCGGCGAGCGGTACGAGGGCGGATTTCGCAATGGAAAGCGGCACGGCAAGGGCGTGCTGAGCACCCCTTCGGGATATGAATATCAAGGCGACTGGGTCGATGGGCAGGCCACCGGGCAGGCAGTGATCAAGGATGCAGAGGGCGCTGTCTACGAGGGGACCGTCGTCGACGGTGTGCGCGAGGGCACCGGTACGCTCACGCACCCCGAAGGCTTCACGCTGGAGGGGACATGGTCGAACGGTCAGCTCAACGGCACCGGCAAGATCATACAAGCCAATGGCGACACCTACGAGGGCGATCTGGTCGAGGGGCGCCGCGAAGGGCAAGGCCGCTCCACCACCGCGGCGGGCGATGTCTACGAAGGCGGCTATCTCAATGACCAGCGCCACGGCATCGGCACCTTCACGGGTGCCGACGGCTACATCTACGAAGGTCAGTGGACCGAAGGCCGCGCCGAGGGCCGCGGCACCGTCACCTATCCGGACGGCTCCATCCAGACCGGCATGTTCATCGACAATCTCGCCGAAGGTCCGGGCAAGATCACCTATCCCGACGGCTCGACCTATGAGGGCAACTGGGTCGCGGGCGTGATCGAGGGTCAGGGCGTCGCCACATACCCCAATGGGATGGTCTACGAGGGCGGCTTCGTCAATGCGCGCAACGAGGGGCAAGGCACGCTCACCTACAGCGACGGGCGCAGCTACGCAGGCCAATGGCGGGCCGGGCTGCGCCACGGCATCGGCATCGCGACCTACCCAGACGGCACCGTTTACGAGGGCCAGTTCACCGAAGGACAACGCGAAGGCACGGGCAAGATCACGATGCCCGGCGGCTTTGTCTACGAAGGCGCCTGGGCGGATGGCGAGATCGAGGGCATGGGAACCGCGACCTACGCCAACGGCGACATCTACGAGGGCATGTTCAAGGCCGGCAAACGCCATGGCCCCGGCACGATGCGCTATGCCACGGGTGAGGAAGCTTCGGGCGACTGGGAGGAAGGGGCACTGACCGCGCCCACCGCGGCCGAAGAGGCGGACCCAGCAACACAGGCGCCCGTTACCGAATAGCGCCGCGATAGCCCTCGCGCTCGCGCAGCCCAGAGAGCGCGTTGCGCTCCATCTTCGCATGGCTCTGCAAGCCATCTTGCGGCCAAGCTTACCCCCCCAACTCGTGCCCAATTCGCTTCGGCGGCGTCTTTGGCGTGGGCAGCGATCTGCCGTGCCGGTCAGATGATCCGGAATTTGAGGCGGATACACAGCCACTAACGAGGAAAAATTCAACCAAAAGTTGACAAATGATTAACGAGCTGGGCTCGTATTAACCATTCGCTAGCTTTTTAGAATCAATCATGAATTATCTCAAAATCATTGCCCTGTGCACCGCGTTCCCCATGGCGCTTCCGGCGCAGGCCGCCATGCTGACCGAAGTCCTCGGCGCGCCGCAGCCGCCTGCGCACAGCGGCGGATGCCGCAAATCTTCGCCTCCCGGGCAGTGCTGTCATGCAGGCTCCCAGCCCCTGCACTGCCACTGACCGCTGAACTGCCCGTAGGTAGCATGTACAGTCGATGTGCGGTCCCGCCGTCCTATTAATGCTGAGCCCCGCATCTCGGGAAACGGCGTCAGACGACCTCGCCCAAATCCAGTTTGGCCAGAATATCCTCCGCGTCGGACAAGATCACCTTGCGCTTTTCCGCGTCCATCCTGTCCCATGTGCCATACATGTTTCCCATGCGCGGATTGCCGGAAAACCGCTCCCGGTGGCGATCCAAAAAGTGCCAGTAAAGGGTGTTGAAGGGGCAGGCCCCCTCTCCCGTCTTCTGGCTGACCTTATAGGCGCAGCCCTTGCAGTAGTCCGACATCCTGTTGATGTACGCGCCTGAGGACACATAGGGTTTCGAGGCGATCACACCGCCGTCCGCGAACTGGCTCATGCCCACCACATTGGGCGCCTCGACCCATTCGAACGCGTCCGCATAGACCTCCAGATACCATTCGGACACCTGGGCAGGGTCAATCCCCGCCAAGAGCGCGAAGTTGCCCGTCACCATCAGCCGCTGGATGTGATGGGCATAGGCGTCCCGCGCGGTCTGGCCCACGGCGGCTTCCATGCAGGCCATCTTGGTCTCGCCGCCCCAGTAGACGCCGGGCAAGTCCCGCGTTTGCTTCAGGGCGTTGCGGGATGCGTAATCCGGCCCCTCCAGGAAATAGATGCCCCGCACATATTCGCGCCAGCCGATGATCTGACGGATGAACCCCTCCACCGCATTGATTGGGGCGTCACCTTTTTCATAGGCCTTCTCCGCCGCTTGGCAGACCTCCAGCGGTCCGAGCAGCCCGATGTTGAGATAAGGCGAGATCACCGCGTGAAAGAGGAAATCCTCATCTCGCAGCATTGCATCCTGAAAATCGCCAAAGCGCGGCAGTGCATGCGTGATGAAATGCTCCAACGCCTCCAGCGCCTGCGCCCGTGTCGTTGCGAACCAGAAAGGCCGCAACTCCCCGAAATGCTCGCCGAATTTCGTTTCGACAAGCGCCAGCACATCCCCCGTCACATTGTCAGGCTCAAATCGCAAGGGCGGCTCGGGTGATATGTCGCCGGGGGCGGGCTTGCGGTTGTCATGGTCGAAATTCCACTTGCCTTCCGCGGGTTCCTCCCCTTCCATCAACAGCCCAGTGCGTTTGCGCATGTCGCGGTAAAAATACTCCATCCTCAGGGTCTTGCGCCCCTCGGCCCAATCCTCGAAATTCGTGTGCGAAGCGATAAAGCGGTCATCCCCAAGGATCCGTGTCTTGATCGGCGCATGCGTCAGCTTGTTGATGAGCCGCCACTCCCCCGGCTCGGTGCAGATTACCTCTTGTGCACCCGTCTGCTCGGCACGACGCAAAAGCTCGCCGACGATGCTGCCGCTGTTCTCGGTATCGTCGAGCTGGCTATAGGCCACGGTCCAACCCGCATCCTCCAACGCGGCCGCGAACTTGCGCATGGCGCTGAAGATCAGCGCGATCTTCTTGGGGTGGTGGCGTACGTAGGTCGCCTCCTCCAACACTTCGGCCATCACGACCGTATCGCGCTCCGGGTCCCCCTCGCGCAGCGCGCTCAGACCCTCGCTCAGCTGGTCGCCCAGCACCAGAACAAGACGGCTCACCAGTCCACCGCCTTGCCCGCCCAATCAAAGAAGCCGCCGGTCTGCTCCGGCGCCAACCCCTTCATCACACGCAGCAAATTCCCTGCCGCTTCCTCCGCCGGCACTGCCGGATGGCGCCCGAGGTATTTCTCGGTGAAGGGTGTCGCGACCGTGCCGGGATGCAGCGCCACGCAGACCAGCTCCGGGTGCGTACGCGCAAGCTCGATCGCCGTAGTATGCACGATCTGGTTGGCCGCCGCCTTGGCCGCGCGGTAGCTCGTCCAGCCGCCGATCTTGTTGTCGCCGATGGAGCCGACCCGCGCCGTCAGCACCGCACACAGGCTGCGCCCCTCGCGCGGCAATAGACGCGCGGCATGGCGCAGCACCAGCGCGGGGCCGATGGCGTTGACCGCGAATTGGTCCGCCATCGCCCTTGCCGCAACGGCCCTGATCGTCTTCTCGGGCGCCGCACCCTCGATCTCCAGCGCGCCGGAGGCCACCACGAGCGCGTCGAACGGCCCCTGGAGCTTACTCAGATGGGTCTCTACGCTGTCCTCATCGGTGATGTCGAACCCGTCCCCGCTGCGCGAAAGTCCAACGACCTCGGCCCCTTGCGCGCGCAGTGCCGCACTCAGCGCCGATCCTATTCCGCCCGAGGCGCCTATGATCAAAACTCTTTCCATGCCGCGCGAGGTAGCACTGGGCGCACGGGCTTCAACTGCGGCGCGCGGTGATTCACGGATCAACCAAGAGCGGTGCCGGTCCGCGCCCGAGGAAGGCGGCGCAGACAATAGCTGCAACCCAATGTGGCGCGAAATGCCTGTTGCCTGTCAGGCTCACTTGGGGATGAAATATGCTGATCGAGATCGGCGGCGACGATTGCAGCATTCTTCTATCGGGCAATTGTCTTGGTGTGGCGCTTTCTTTTGAGCATTTCGTACCGTCAGCATTAACGTTGTGCACCGCCTCTTGCGGGGCGTTTTTTTCGAAATCCTCCGGTGTCGACGAATTTTGCGCCTTTTCCCGCACGGAAGGTTCGCTATAGTGCGATTCATGACGCTGAATGTCGATATCGCCCGCGCGCTCCTGCTGCTAGCCCGCCTCTGAGCGTGCCCAAACGGCGCGCCCGCTCAGAGGGATGTGCCGCGCGCCAGAATTCAGCAGACAAAAGAAAGCAAGTTCCATGACAGACCAAACCCAAGACCGCGTCTTGATCTTCGACACGACCTTGCGCGACGGCGAGCAATCGCCAGGCGCGACCATGACACATGCCGAGAAGCTCGAGATCGCGCAGCTGCTCGATGAGATGGGCGTGGATGTGATCGAGGCCGGGTTTCCCATCGCATCCGAGGGTGACTTCGCTGCCGTATCAGAGATCGCGCGCCGGGCGCAGCAGGCCCAGATCTGTGGCCTCGCCCGGGCGCAATTCGGCGATATCGACCGTTGCTGGGAGGCGATCAAACACGCCAAGCAGCCGCGCATCCATACGTTCATCGGCACCTCGCCGCTGCACCGCGCGATTCCGAACCTCGATATGGATCAGATGGCCGAGAGGATCCATGAGACCGTGACGCACGCCCGCAACCTGTGCGACAACGTGCAATGGTCGCCGATGGACGCGACGCGCACCGAGGCCGACTACCTCTGCCGCGTGGTCGAGATCGCGATCAAGGCCGGTGCCAGCACCATCAACATCCCCGACACCGTGGGCTATACCGCCCCGCGCGAGAGCGCGGAGCTGATCGCCATGCTTCTTTCGCGGGTGCCGGGTGCGGATGAGGTCATCTTTGCCACGCATTGCCACAACGATCTGGGGATGGCGACGGCCAACTCCCTTGCCGCCGTGGAAGCAGGCGCGCGCCAGATCGAATGCACGATCAACGGTCTGGGCGAGAGGGCGGGCAACACGGCCCTCGAGGAAGTCGTGATGGCCCTCAAGGTGCGCAACGACATCATGCCCTACCAGACCCGTGTGGACAGCACCAAGCTGATGAACATCTCGCGCCGCGTCGCCGCCGTGTCAGGCTTTGCCGTGCAGTTCAACAAGGCCATCGTGGGCAAGAACGCCTTCGCCCATGAGAGCGGTATCCACCAGGACGGCATGCTGAAGAACGCCGAGACCTTCGAGATCATGCGCCCCGAGGATGTAGGCCTGACCGAGACGAACATCGTGATGGGCAAGCACTCGGGCCGCGCCGCCCTGCGCTCCAAGCTCGAAAATCTGGGGTACGAGCTGGGTGACAACCAACTGAAGGACGTCTTCGTACGGTTCAAGGAACTCGCCGACCGCAAGAAGGAGATCTACGACGACGATCTGATCGCGCTCATGCGCACGGCGAGCGACCGCGAGGCCGACCGCATCAAGCTCAAGTCAATGCATGTCGTCTGCGGCACGGACGGGCCGAACCATGCGAAAATGACCCTCACTGTTGACGGCACCGAGCAGAGCACAGAGCAGGACGGTGACGGACCGGTGGATGCGTCCTTCAAGTGCATCAAGGCGCTGGTGCCACATTCCGCGCGCCTTCAGCTCTACCAAGTGGCTGCCGTGACCGAAGGCACGGATGCGCAAGCGACCGTTTCCGTGCGGCTCGAAGAAGAGGGGCGCATCGTGACCGGCCAATCGGCGGACACCGACACGGTCGTGGCCTCCGCACGCGCCTATATCCATGCGCTCAACCGTCTGCTGGTGCGCCGTGAAAAGGGCGGCAAGGATACGCCCGAGATCAGCTACAAAGACGCAGGCTGATCGCGGAAACACAGTGAGGCAGGACCGAAGTCCTGCCTCACCTTATTTGAACTGCAGCCTTGATCACTGCTTTTGCGCTTGCCGCCAGTGAGGGCTGTTGGCGCACAGGGATGATGGCTTGTGCGTTGGATCATCCTTCAACCGCTGAACGGACCGCGCGGAGATATACGCCAGAGCCGCGAAAAAACCCAGTTTTCCAAAGGCAAGCATCGCCATGAGAGAACCCATTTACCTTACTCCTTCACATATGTGATTTGTTGGTTTGAATTTCACTTGAGCCGTCGTCTCGGTGGTATTCGTCTAGATGGATGCGCGGCGATAAAAGTCCAACGAAATCAGTAGTATACGAGTGTATACCTGGGAAATGCATCAGCATTTCAGCCTCTTGGCAGGGGGCCGACAAGTTGTCGCAGGGTGGCTAGAACAGCACCAAAACGGCGAGGAAATAGACCAACATCCCGATCCAGCCGTAGCTTGCCGCGACCACCGCCAAACCGAAAAGCACGCCGAACGTCACGAGCGTTTCGAGATAGCTCCTTGCCCGGCTCTGTTGCTCCAGCCGATCAATTTCCGATCTATAGTCACGCCGCAAAATGCGGGCACAGGTATAGGCGACGGTTTGGAACGCCAATCGCCGCAGCCTCTCGATATGCGGATGTAGATCTCCCATACTCTCGAATAGCACGCAAAACTTGCCACTCCAAGAGAGGCGGATCAGGTTAACGGTAGGGGTTCTTTGCCTCGCGATCGTCGCTCAGCGAGCCCTGGGACCGCTCCACGATCAGCACGACCGCATCGGCCAGATGCTCACGCCCGATAGCGTTGTCGCCACGGGCGACGCGGATCTTATGCGCCTCCAGCATGACTTCGGCATGGCTGCTGCCGCGCGGCGGGATGAAGGCATAGCAGGCCAGTTCAATCAGATGGCCGAGTGGCTCCTTGAAGTAGATCGAATGCATGAAGCCGCGATCCTTGACGCCCGAATGGCCGATGCCGCGCGCCTCGAGCCGCTCAATCGCCTGATCGAACATCGCACGGTCAAGCTCGAACGCGAGATGGTGCACGCAGCCTGCATCCGTTGGCGTGCGGTCATGGACGGGGCGGCGCGTCTCGTTAGTGAAGATGGTGATCAGCCGACCGTCACCGGGATCGAAGTAGAGATGCCCCTCGTCCTCATCATCCAGATTGGGCTGCTCGAAAATGAACGGCATGCCCAGAACCCCTTCCCAAAAGTCGATGCTGGTCTGGCGATCCGCGCCCATAATGGTGATGTGGTGCACCCCAAGTGTCTGAATCTTTTTCATTCCAATTCCCTTCCTTGCCCTTAGCTATGGGGCCAATCCCACCGGCCGCGCGGTGGTGGCGCATAACGCCGAAACAGACCCCCGCCCCCCTTTAACCCAAGGGAGACGGGGCCTATAAGAGCGCAGCCTGCCTCAGACAGAGTCGCGGGCACGTTTCTATTTTGCAAGGTAATGCCCCACATGTCGATCTTTGGAAACCTGCGCGGCCTGTTCTCGTCCGATATGGCGATTGATCTGGGGACCGCGAACACGCTGGTCTATGTGAAGGGCAAGGGCATCGTTCTGAGCGAGCCTTCCGTCGTCGCCTACCATGTCAAGGATGGCGTCAAGAAGGTACTTGCCGTGGGTGAGGATGCCAAGCTGATGCTGGGCCGCACGCCGGGCAGCATTCGAGGCGATCCGGCCCATGCGCGAAGGCGTGATCGCGGACTTCGACACCGCCGAAGAAATGATCAAGCATTTCATCCGCAAGGTGCACAAGCGTTCGACCTTCTCCAAGCCCAAGATCATCGTCTGCGTGCCGCATGGCGCCACCCCGGTGGAAAAGCGCGCGATCCGCCAGTCAGTGCTGAGCGCCGGTGCGCGCCGGGCTGGGCTGATCGCCGAACCCATCGCAGCGGCGATCGGTGCGGGCATGCCGATCACCGATCCGACCGGCAACATGGTCGTCGATATCGGTGGCGGTACCACCGAAGTTGCCGTGCTGTCCTTGGGTGACATCGTTTATGCGCGCTCCGTCCGGGTGGGGGGCGACCGCATGGATGAGGCGATCATCTCCTACCTGCGCCGTCAGCAGAACCTGCTGGTGGGTGAAACCACCGCCGAACGGATCAAGACCTCAATCGGCACGGCCCGCATGCCGGACGACGGGCGCGGCACATCCATGCAGATCCGCGGGCGCGACCTGTTGAACGGTGTCCCCAAGGAAATCGAGGTGACGCAAGCGCAGATCGCCGAAGCGCTGGCCGAGCCGGTGCAGCAGATCTGCGAGGCGGTGATGACAGCGCTCGAGACGACGCCGCCCGACCTTGCCGCCGACATCGTGGACCGCGGCGTGATGCTGACGGGCGGCGGGGCGCTGCTCGGCGATCTGGATCTGGCGCTGCGCGAGCAGACCGGACTGGCGATCTCCGTGGCGGATGAGCCGCTCAATTGCGTCGCGCTCGGCACCGGCAAGGCCCTTGAGTACGAGAAGCAGTTGCGCCACGCTATCGACTACGACAGCTAGAGCAAGCCTGAGGAGAGCGCGCCGCCGTCATGGCCCGAGACCGAAACCAGTCCAACGACTATGCCGGACCGCTTCGCCGTCTGCTGCTAGCGGTGTTGGTCCTGCTGTTGGCGGGGGTGTTGGTGCTGTGGCGCATCGACAGCCCGCGGGTGGAGCGGTTTCGCGCCCAGGTGACCGATACGCTTGTCCCGAACCTCGACTGGGCGATGGCGCCAGTGACGGGGACGGTCAACCTGCTTTCGCGATTTCCACAGCTATCAGCGCCTTTCGGAGCAAAATCAGGAACTTCGCTCCGAGCTGCGCCGGATGCAGACGTGGAAGGAGGCCGCACTGCAGCTGGAGCAGGAAAACGCGCGCCTGCTCGATCTCAACAACGTCCGCCTCGACCCGCGCCTGACCTATGTGACTGGCGTGGTGCTGGCCGATTCAGGTTCGCCCTTCCGGCAGTCCGTCCTCCTGAACGTTGGCGCACGCGATGGGCTGGTCGAGGGCTGGGCCACGATGGACGGCATCGGCCTCGTGGGCCGCATTTCCGGCGTGGGCGAGAATACGGCGCGCGTGATCCTTGCTCACCGACGCCTCGAGCCGTGTCCCGGTGGTGATCCAGCCCTCCGGCCAGCGCGCGCTGGTGGCGGGCGACAATTCCGCCGCGCCTCCCATCGACTTCCTCGAAAACCCAGATCTGGTCCGGCCCGGCGACCGTGTGATAAGCTCTGGTGATGGCGGCGTGTTTCCCGCGGGGCTGTTGGTGGGGCAGATCGCCGCGGACCCGGGTGGCCGACTGCGCGTGCGCCTCGCCGCTGATTTCGAGCGGCTGGAGTTCCTGCGCGTGCTGCGCCACCACGGTACCGACAAGCTGGTGGATGTGCCCTCCGTCATCACCGGCGACGTGCCTGCCGCCACGCCCGCGGCGGAGCCCGCCGTCGTGACGGATTGAGCGGCATGGACGAGCTTTCCCCAGTCCGGCTTTGGCTGATGCGCAGCGCCTTCGTGGCGCTGTGCCTCTTGATCCTGTTCTTCCACCTGCTGCCCATCGACACCCAGCCCGTGACGCTTTTCACGCCGCAGCTGTTGCCGCCCCTCGCTGAGATCGACCCGGCGGAGGCCCGGCTGCGCGCGCTCCTTGATCAGGGCACGAGCCGGATTTGGATCGGCCCGGATCTGCTGATCGCATTCGCCTTCGCCTGGTCCATGCGGCGGCCTGAATATGTACCGGCCCTGCTGCTCGCGCTGATCTTCCTGCTGGCGGATCTGCTGTTGCAGCGCCCGCCGGGCCTCTGGGCGCTGCTGGCGCTGCTGGCCTGCGAGAACCTCAAATCCCGCAGCCGTGCGCTGCGGGATACCACCTTCGGCGCGGAATGGATCGCGGTGGCCCTGCTGCTCACGGGGATTTTGCTGGCGAATCGAATCGTGTTAGCTATCCTGCTGATACCGCCGCCCCAACTCCGGTTGAGCCTACTGGAACTCGGTGTGACGATTCTGGTCTACCCCGCCGCAGTGTTCATCACCCGCTCCGTGATGGGGGTCCGCCGTGCCGCGCCGGGTGAGCTGGACACGCTGGGCGGGCGTGCTTAGGGACATGCAGACAACCATGAGGCAGACCGCATGAGACGCAGCAGAGCCGAGACCGATGCCAACCACAGCAGGCTGAGCCGCCGTGCGATGCTGTTGGGCGGCGCGCAGCTTGTCTTCGTGGGCGCGCTGGCTGCGCGGATGCGATACCTGCAGGTCGATCAGGCCGACCAGTTCCGCCTGCTGGCCGAGGAAAACCGCATCAACATCCGCCTGATCCCGCCGAAACGCGGCGAGATCTTCGATCGCAACGGCATCCAGCTTGCGCAGAACGTGCCCAGCTACCGCATCGTGATGGTGCGCGAGGATGCGGGCGACGTGGAGGTGGTGATCGCCCGGCTCGCGCCGCTCATTCAGCTCACGCCGGAGCAGGTGGCCGCGGGCGCTGGCGGAGCTGAACCGCTCGGCGCCGTTCCTGCCCGTCACCATCGCCGAGGATGTGAGCTGGGACGCCGTGAGCGCGGTATCGGTCAACGCCCCCGCCCTGCCCGGCGTGTCGCCCGAGGTGGGCAGCACGCGGGTCTATCCGCGCGGGTCGGATTTCGCCCATGTGGTCGGCCGTGTCGGCCGTGTCAGCCAGAAGGATCTCGACGCGCTGGAGGATCCCGACGCCGTGCTGCGCATCCCGCGCTTCCAGATCGGCAAGATCAACGTGGAGGCGCGGCGAGGAGGCATTGCTGCGCGGCGTCGCCGGCACCAAACAGGTCGAGGTGAACGCCACCGGCCGCGTCATGCGCGAGCTGGAGCGCCGCGAGGGGCAATCGGGCGCGGATATCCAGCTGACCGTGGATGCCAAGCTGCAGAACTACGTGCAGGCGCGGCTCGCGGGCGAGAGTGCGGCGGTGGTCATCATCGACTGCGAAAACGGCGATATCGTCGCCAATTCCTCCGCGCCCTCCTATGATCCCAACCTCTTCATCGGCGGCATTTCGTCGCACGATTACGACCCGCTGCTGAATGACAAGTACCGCCCCCTTGTCAACAAGACCGTGCAGGGCACCTATCCCCCCGGCTCGACCTTCAAGATGATGACGGCGATGGCCGCGATCGAGGCCGGGATCATCGGCCCAGACGAGACGGTCTATTGCCCCGGCCATCTCGAGGTCGGCGGGCGCCGCTTCCACTGCTGGAAGCGGGCGGGCCACGGCTGGGTCGATCTGGAGAACTCGCTCAAGCAATCCTGCGACGTCTATTACTACGATCTGGCGCTCAAGGTCGGGATCGAGAAGATCTCCGCCATGTCCAACCGCTTCGGTCTTGGCGTCCGCACGATCTGGCGCTGAGCTCGGTCAATTCGGGCCTGACACCGACGAAGGAATGGAAGCGCAGAACCGCGGCGAGCGACTGGGTGATCGGCGATACCGTCAACGCCTCTATCGGGCAGGGCTTTATGCTGGCCTCGCCGCTGCAGCTGGCGGTGATGACCGCACGGATCGCCACCGGCCGCGACGTGACGCCGCGGCTTGATCAAGTCCGTCGACGGTGTCGAGGAGCCGGTCAAGGGCAACGGGCCGCTTGGGATGAACGAGAACAACCTGCGCAAGATGCGCCGGTCCATGTACGCGGTCGTCAACGACAGGCGCGGCACTGCCTACCGCAGCCGCATCATCGCGGACGAGATGCGCATGGCGGGCAAGACCGGCACCAGTCCAGGTCCGCTCGGCCGTCGTCGACAACGACGACGTGCCGTGGGAGCAGCGCGATCATGCGCTGTTCGTCGGCTACGCCCCCTATGACAACCCGCGCTATGCCTGTGCGGTGCTGGTCGAGCATGGCGGCGGCGGCTCGACCGCCGCGGCCCCCATCGCGCGCGACGTGATGCTGCAGGCGCTCTATGACGGCGAGCCGCCGCTGGAGGCCTATCCCACCGGCGACCGTGACCGCATCAAGACCCAGCAGGACGCCTGCGCGACGTGCAGCCGCAGGCGCGCGTCAAGAAAGGCAGCGATCAGGCATGAGCTATCTTGATTATACCGTCAAATCGGTCCCGACCGGCCTGCGCAAGATCCTCTATCTCAACTGGCCGCTGGTGCTGCTGCTGACGGCGGTGGCGGGCATCGGGTTTCTGATGCTCTATTCGGTGGCGGGCGGGCGGCTATTCCCCGTGGGCGGAGCCGCAGATGAAGCGCTTTGCCGTGGGGCTTGTGCTGATGCTCGGCGTAGGACTGGTGCCGATCTGGATCTGGCGCAACCTGGCGGGTGTCGCCTATGGCGTTTCGGTGATCCTGCTGATCGGGGTCGAGTTCTTCGGCGCCGTCGGCATGGGCGCCCAGCGCTGGATCGATCTCGGGTTCATCCGCCTGCAGCCCTCCGAGCTGACCAAGATCACGCTGGTGATGTTTCTGGCCGCCTATTACGATTGGCTGCCCGCCAAGAAGACCTCGCGCCCGCTTTGGGTGCTGCTGCCGGTGCTGATCATCCTCGTCCCCACCGCTCTGGTGCTGACACAGCCCGATCTGGGCACGGCGATCCTGCTGCTCGCGGCAGGCGGCGGGCTGATGTTCCTCGCCGGGGTGCACTGGGCCTATTTCGCCGCCGTGATCGCGGCCGGTGTCGGCGCTGGTGACGACCGTATTCCAGTCCCGCGGCACCACCTGGCAGATGCTCAAGGACTACCAGTTCCGCCGCATCGACACGTTTCTTGATCCCGCGACCGACCCGCTCGGGGCCGGCTACCACATCACACAGTCCAAGATCGCGCTGGGATCAGGCGGCTGGACCGGGCGCGGATTTATGCAGGGCACGCAGTCGCGGCTGAACTTCCTGCCCGAAAAGCACACCGATTTCATCTTCACCACCCTGGCCGAGGAATTCGGCTTTATCGGGGGGATCTCGCTCCTGCTGCTCTATGCGCTGATCATCGTGTTCTGCATCGTCTCCGCGATGATGAATAAGGACCGGTTTTCCTCGCTGCTGACCCTGGGCATCGCGTTCAACTTCTTTCTGTTCTTCGCGGTCAACATGTCGATGGTGATGGGGCTGGCGCCCGTCGTGGGTGTGCCGCTGCCGCTGGTCAGTTACGGCGGCTCGGCGATGCTGGTTCTGATGCTGGCCTTCGGCCTCGTGCAATCGGCCCATGTCCACCGACCGCGATAGCGTCGCTCCTTCCCTGACCCAAAGGCCCCTGCCCCATGATCAACGTCCTGTTCGCCGCCCGGCCCGAGCGCTGGAAAACCTATGAGGCGCCGTTGCGCCACGCGCTCGCCGAGGCCGGGATCAAGGCGCATCTGGCGCAGGACATCGCGCCCGAGGAGGTCGATTACATCGTCTATGCGCCCAACAGCGACCTGCAGGATTTCACGCCCTACACCCGCGCCAAGGCGGTGCTGAATCTCTGGGCCGGGGTCGAGAAGATCACCGGCAACGAGACGCTGAAGATCCCGCTGGCGCGCATGGTGGATCCCGGCCTGACGCACGGGCATGGTCGAGTGGGTGACGGGCCACGTGCTGCGCTATCATCTGGGAATGGACGCGCATATCGTGAACCCGACGCACGAGTGGCGACCGTGACACGCCGCCGCTGGCGCACGAGCGCGACGTGGTGATCCTCGGCCTCGGCGCGCTGGGGACGGCCTGTGCGCAAACGCTGCTCGGTCTCGGCTTTCGCGTCACCGGGTGGTCGCGCAGCGCCAAGGACGTGGACAGGCGTCACTTGCCTGCATGGCGATGATGGGCTGGCGCAGGCGCTGGCACGCGCGCAGATCGCGGTGACGCTGCTGCCCGACACGCCCGCGACGACGAATATCACTCAACGCCGACACGCTCGCGCAGATGCCGCGCGGGGCGTTCCTCATCAATCCCGGGCGCGGTCCGCTGATCGACGATGACGCGCTGATCGCGGCGCTCGATGCAGGGCAGATCGCCCATGCGACGCTCGATGTCTTCCGCACGGAGCCGCTGCCGCAGGATCATCCCTTTCTGGGCGCACCCGCAGGTCACCGTCACGCCCCACATCGCGGCCGAGACGCGCGCCAGTCACCGCCAGCCAGACGATCGCCGAAAACATCCGGCGCGGCGAGGCGGGCGAGCCCTTCATCCACCTCGTGGACCGCGATCTAGGCTACTAGGCCCGCGCGCCCTTCAGCAGCGCCTCGACCCCCGGCAACCGACCGCGGAACGCGATATAGAGTTCCGCGGCATCACGGCTGCCGCCGGTGGAGAGGATGTTTTCCTCCAGCGCTGCGGGCACGCTCGGGATCGAAGGCACCGCCTGCTTCCTCGAACGACTGGAAAGGCATCGGCGTCCATCACCTCGGACCACATGTAGCTGTAGTAGCCGCTGGAATAGCCGTCCCCCGAGAACACATGCGCGAATTGCGGCGTGGCGTGGCGCATGGTGATCGCCTCGGGCATGCCAATCCGCTCCAGCACCTCGGCCTGCGTCGCCATCACATCTGCGGGCGGCGCGCCCTCGTGAAACGCCAGATCGACCAGCGCCGAGGCCACATATTCGACCGTCTGAAACCCCATGTCGAAGGTCGCGGCACCCAGCACCTTGTCCAGCATCTCGCGCGGCATCGGCTCGCCGGTCTTGGCGTGGGTGGCGAATTCGCCCAGCACTTCGGGCACTTCGAGCCAATGCTCGTAAAGCTGGCTGGGCAGCTCAACAAAATCGCGCGCGACGGAGGTGCCCGCGACGCTCTCATAGGTCACGTCCGACAGCATCTGGTGCAGCGCATGGCCGAACTCGTGGAACAGCGTGCGCGCGTCGTCATAGGACAGCAGCGCCGGATCGCCCTTGGCGAAGTTGCAGACGTTGATGACGACTGGGCTCTGCACCTTGCGGGAACTTCGCCTGCGCGCGCATCGCCGAGCACCATGCGCCGGACCGTTTGGAGCCGCGGGCGAAGTAATCGCCGATGAACACCGCCACATGCTCGCCGTCGCGCGTGACCTCCCAGGCGCGGCAGTCGGGGTGGTAGAGCGGCACGTCGAGCGGTTTGAACTGCCAGACCGAACAGGCGGCTGGCGCAGGCGAAGGACGCCTCGATCATGCGGTCCAGCTGGAAGTAGGGCTTCAGCGCGGCCTCATCCAGATCATGCTCCGCCGCCCGCCGTTTTGCGGCGTAGTAGCGCCAGTCCCACGGGGCCAGATCGCCGTTCACGCCGTCCGCGTGCATCATCTGCGTCAGCACTTCGGCATCTGCGTTGGCCTGTGCCTTGGCGGGCTCCCAGACCTGCATCAGCAGATCGCGCACGGCGTCGGGCGTCTTGGCCATCTCCGTCTCGAGCTTGTAATCGGCGAAGCTGTCGTAGCCCAGCAGCGCCGCACGTTCGTGGCGCAGCGCCAGCGTCTCGGCAGCGATGGCGCGGTTGTCCGTCTCGCCGCCATTCGCGCCGCGCGCCTCCCATGCGCTGAAAGCGCCGTTTCGCGCAGATCGCGGCGCGGGCTGAATTGCAGGAACGGCGTGATCAGCGACCGCGACAGCGTGACAACCGGCCCGCCTGCCTCCTTCTCCTCGCCCGCCGCGCGGGCGGCATCGACGACGAAATCGGGCAAGCCCGTCCAGATCGCCTTCGCTCAGCTCCATGAACCAGCTGCGCTCATCGGCCAGCAGGTTCTGGGTAAACTGCGTGCCCAGCACGGCCAGGCGGCCCTTGATCTCCTTCATCCGCGCCTCGTCCGCCCCTGTCGAGCGCGGCGCCTGCGCGCACAAAACCGCGATGTGTCAGCATCAGCACGCGCGCCTGCTCCGCGCGTCAGATCCAGCGTCATCGCGCGCCTGCCCAGACGGCATCGACCCGCGCAAAGAGCGCCTTGTTGGCTGAAATCTCCGAGAAATGCGCCGAGAGCTTCGGCGAGAAATCACGCTGCAACGCCTCGCGCGCGGGCTTGCTGTCCGCGCCTGCAACGGTGAAGAAAACGCCCAGCACCTGATCCAGCAGATGGCCCGCCGCCTCCAGCGCCTCGATGGTATTTGCAAAGTCGGCGCGCTGCGGCTCGCGCGGCGATCGCGTCGATCTCGGCGCGGTGAGCGGCCAGCGCCTCCTCCAGCGCGGGGGCGAAATCATCGTCGCGCATCTGGTCGAACGGCGCGATGCCGAAAGGCGTTTTCCAATCTTGCAACAGCGGGTTCATGGGGGTTCTCCTTTGCGTCAGGCTACGCGCGGTTCGGCTGATGGCGCGGCATGGCAATGCTCAGTCTGTCCCTGCGCTTGGCGCAGATCTCGGCAATCCGGCGCGCGGCGCGATGCGGATGCGCCGGCTCTCGCCGTAGAGCGCGTCATAGATCACCATCTGACCGCGCAGCGGCGTGCCCGCGTCCGGTGATCAGCTTGATCGCCTCCACCGCCATCATCGCGCCGATCACACCGGGCAGCGGGCCGATCACGCCCGCCTCGGCACAGCTCGGGGCCAGATGCGGCGCGGGTGGCTCGGGAAAAATGCACTGGTAGCAGGGCGCGCCGCGGGCGGGGTCAAACACGCTCAGCTGCCCTTCCCACTGGCTCAGCGCGCCGGAGATCAGCGGCACACCCGCCGCCACGCAGGTCGCATTGACCAGATAGCGCGTGTCGAAATTATCGGTGCCGTCCAGCACCAGATCGTATTCGGCAACCAGCTCAGCCGCGATCTCGTCGGTCGAGCGGCGGTGATAGGGGCGCACCTTCACATACGGGTTCTGCGCCTCCATCTCCGCCTGCGCCGAGAAGACCTTGGGCATGCCGATGGCGGCGTCCTTGTGGATGACCTGCCGCTGCAGGTTGGAGTTCTCGACCATGTCGGCGTCGATCACGCCGATGGTGCCCACCCCCGCCGCCGCCAGATACTGCAGCGCGGGCGCGCCGAGGCCGCCTGCGCCCACGACCAGCACGCTTGCGCTTCTTGAGCGCCTTCTGCCCGGCGCCGCCCACCTCGCGCAGCGCGATGTGGCGCGCGTAGCGGTTGAGCTCGACCTCGGAGAAGCGGTCGGGCTGGCCTGCGGGCTGGGCCTGCTGTGTCGCATCGACCCCGGTACGGTGCGCGCAGCCGCGCGATGACGCGCGAATAGGCCCAGACCAGCCACGCCGATGCCGACCACAATGAGCCAGAGTGCCGCGCTGCCGCCTGTGGCAGCGCGCAGCGGATGCCCCTCCGGGAAGCACCAGCTGCACGCCGATCACGGCCACCAGCAGCAAGCCCGATCATGATCCAGCGCGCCGGGCGCGGCGTGCGCATCAGCGCACCGATGCCCCAGATCACCGCGGCAAGAATGACAACCAGCATGATTACTCCGTTCCGGTGGAGCCGAAGCCGCCCGCGCCGCGCGCAGTGTCGTGCAGACTCTCCACGCTGTGGAACCTAGCGCTGCACCACCGGCGCGACCACCATCTGTGCGATGCGCATGCCATGTGTGATCTCGAAGGTCGCGTCGCCGCGTTCATCACGATCACGCCGACCGGCCCACGATAGTCCGCGTCGATCGTGCCGGGACTGTTGGGCAGGGTGATCCCATGCTTCAGCGCAAGGCCGGAGCGGGGGCGGATCTGCACCTCGAACCCGTTTGGTATAGCCAGCCGCAGGCCGGTCGGCACCAGCGCGCGCGCGCCGGGTGCCAGCGTCACCGCGCCGCGGTCGGGCAGGTTGGCGCGCAGATCAGCGCCCGCGGCACCTGCCGTCGCATATTCGGGCAGGCCCAGCGCACGGTCCGCCCCTCCTCCCACACCATGCGGATATCAACGCCCGTCATTCCGCCATCGCGTCCGCGATCCGCGCGGCCAGCCTCTGTGCCACGGCGTCCTTGCCCATGCGCGGCCAGTCTTCGGCGCCGGCATCGCTGATCAGGGTCACGGCGTTCTCGCTGCCGCCCATGATGCCCGTCGCGGGCGAGACATCGTTGGCCACGATCCAGTCGCAGCCCTTGCGCAGGCGCTTGGCCGTGGCATGGTCGATCACATCGTCGGTTTCGGCGGCAAAGCCCACGACCAGCGGCGGGCGGCCCTGCGTCATCTGGCTCACGCCGTGCAGGATGTCGGGGTTCTCGGCGAACTCGAGAACCGGCAGGCCGTCCTTGGTCTTCTTGAGCTTGCGGTCCGAGGCGGTGCTGACACGCCAGTCGGCCACGGCAGCGGCGAAGACCGCCGCATCCACGGGCGAGCGCGCTATGCACCGCATCGTGCATCTGCTGCTGCAGTCTCGACCGCGACCACCTCGACCCCCTCGGGCGGAGACACGTCGGCGGGGCCGGTCACGAACACCACATGCGCGCCGAGGGCCGCGAGCGCGCGTGCGATCGCCGTGCCCTGCGCGCCGGAGGAGCGGTTGGCGATGTAGCGGACAGGATCTATCGGCTCATGCGTCGGGCCGGAAGTCACCAGCACGCGGCGACCCTTGAGCGGGCCCTCCCGACAGCGCCGCCTCGATCGCGGCCACGATCTCCAGTCGGTTCGGACATCCGGCCCGGCCCATGCTCGCCGCAGGCCATATCGCCCTTGTTTGGCCCCACCACCGTGATGCCATCTCCGCGCAACGTCGCAAGATTACGCTGGGTCGCGGCATGCTCCCACATGCGCACATTCATCGCCGGGCGCGATCATCACAGGCGTGTCCGTCGCCAGCAGCAGCGTGGAGGCAAGATCATTGGCACAGCCTGCGGCCATCTTGGCCATCAGATCCGCCGTCGCCGGGGCCACCACCACCAGATCGGCCACGCGGCTGAGCTGGATATGCCCCATCTCCGCCTCATCACCCAGATCGAAGAGATCGCGGTAGACCTTGCTACCGGCGAGCGCCGAGACCGACAGGGGGGTGACGAATTCCTCGCCCGCGCGGGTCAGCACGGGCGTGACGGTCGCGCCACGCTCCCGCAGGCGGCGAATCAGGTCGAGCGATTTGAACGCAGCGATGCCGCCGCCGATGATCAGCAGGATATGTTTGCCGCCAAGCATGATGTGCCCCCTCTTGGCCAATCCGCCGCCAACATAGGCGGCAGGCCGAAGCAGCGCCAGACCCTACTGTCCGAACGCGGCGCAGGGATCGCCCGCGGGCGGGCGCAGGCGCGTCAAGGGTCAGGGCGAAGTTGCCTGAAACGCGGTCCCCATCCTCGCCCTGCGCCAGCGCGAAGACCGCCACATCAGGGGCGGCGAAGGCCAGCAGTGCAGGCATGCCCCAATCGCTGCGTGCATGACCGTTGCCGGTGATCACCACCACCGGACCGCCGGTGGCGCGCAGTGCGCGCAGGCTTGCATCGGCGAGTGCTGCATCGCGCAGGCGTTGCGCATCGACCATCATCGGCAGCAGGTCCTGCGGCAGGGCATCGCAATGCGCCCGGGCCTGCAGCGCCTCGCGCGCCATCTGCTCCTGCGGGTCCGGCGGCGTATCAAGCCCGAACGGTGCGGCCAGCGGATCCCGGGCGAGCGGCTGTGCCAACCGGGCGCTCAATTCTTCACGCGGCACTTGTGCGCCGTAGATCACCGCATTGGGTGCCACTGCGAAAATCGGATAGTACATATCGAAAGAGGGCCATGCGCTCTGCGACCAGCCGATCAGCGCATCGAGCGATTGCTGATCGCTCCATCCTTGCGCCGCGCGGGCGGCCTGTCCGGGCGTGAGCATCTCGAAAACGAGCGCCTCTGGTTGCAACTCTGCCACCCATTCCGCCTGCCGCGCGTGGTGGGCGGGATTGTCATGCTGCTCTCCCAGCACAACGATCTGCGCCTCGTAGGCCGCCTTCGGGATTTCCGCTGCAGCCCCGAAAGCAGAAAGCGCGACCCAAAGGGCCGCGCCTGCACTCGCTAATTCGGTCGGTACTCGTATCATGTCAGGAAGTGAAACACTTCTTGTGACTGCATCTCAAGCGATTTCCGCATTTTCTGGAATGCAGCCGCTTCGAGTTGGCGGACACGCTCCTTGCTGAGGCTCAGTTCCTGACCGAGACTTTCGAGCGTGCGGGGCTGGTCACGCAGCTTGCGCTCGCGCACGATGAACTGCTCACGCTCGTTGAGGGCCGACATCGCTGCCACAAGCCATTCGCGCAGCTGCTTGGTGTCGTGGCTGTGCTCAACATTCTCCGCAGCCTGCGCGCTGTCATCCTCCAGCGCATCGATCCATTCGCGGCCTTCATCCTCGGAGGATTGCGTCGCGTTGAGCGAGTAATCGGATCCGGACAGCCGCCCCTCCATCATCTCCACATCGTGCAAGGGCACGCCGATCTCGGTGGAGATGAGCTGGCGCAGCTGGTGACGGTCAAGCGTTTCGCCCGCCGATGCGGCCTCACGCTCAAGCCGGGCCTGAACGCGGCGCATGTTGAAGAAAAGCGATTTCTGGGAAGATGTTGAACCGGTGCGTACCATCGACCAGTTGCGCATCACGTGGTCCTGAATGGACGCCTTGATCCACCAGACGGCGTAGGTCGAAAAGCGGACACCGCGGTCGGGGTCGAACTTGTCAGCGGCCTTCATCAGGCCGAGGCCCGCCTCCTGAATGAGATCGTTCATCGGCGCACCGTACCGCTTGAACTTGGACGCCATCGAGATCGCCAGCCGCATATACGCGGTGATCAGCCGGTGCAGTGCCGCCTCATCGCGCTCGTCGCGCCAGGCATAGGCCAGTTTCAGCTCCGTTTCGGCGTCCAGCAGCTCCGCCTTCATTGCGGTGCGGGTGAGTGAGAAGTCTTGCGCAGTACCCATAGCCATCTAGTGCATCTCCCTGAGTGATTGGGTCACCTTGTGGTGACGCTTTGGTAAGGTTACGCATGGACGTGCACATTGGTTCACTCAAGGTTAGCAAATATATTGCCCGACAGGACATTCGTTCTAGGCGCCCTAGCGTCAGTCAAATTCCGAGGACGTAAAAACATGCTTATTTCCAGATGACTTGGCCTCCGCCCGGCCCGCAGATGGGCAAGGACGAAGCGCCGAAGTATTATTTCGAATTAATTTGCACGCCGCGTCACGGGGCCGCCGCCGGAATGTGGTGGCCGAGCGCAGCGATCTCTGTGCCTCGCCGAAGGCGGTGCCGACATGACGACATGGCATTGGGTGCGCCATGGCCCCACGCATGAGAAAACCTTCGTCGGCTGGCGGGACGTGCCTGCCGATCTCTCCGATACGGCCTTCATCGACCGCGTGCGCGCCCATCTGCCCGCGGAGGCGCTTGTCGTTTCCTCCGATCTCATCCGCTCGGTCCATACCGCAGATGCGCTCGCCTCACCCAGTCACATCCGGCTGCCGCATGAGCAGATCGCTGCGCGAGATCCACTTCGGCGACTGGGACGGCATGCGCTTTGACGCAATCGCCGCGCGCGATCCGCACCTGAGCCGCGCCTTCTGGGAGCAACCGGGTGACATCCGCGCACCCGGCGGCGAGAGTTGGAATGAGACCAGCGCGCGGGTGAGTGCGGCGGTGGACCGGCTGAGCGCAGCGCACGCCGGGCGCCATATCATCGCGGTGGCACATTTTGGCGTGATTCTCACGCAGGTCCAGCGCGCGCTCGGTGTCTCCGCCTATGAGGCGATGGCCCATAAGATCGACAATATTTCCGTCACCACCTTGCATCGTCGCGGGCCCGAGATCTGGGAGGTCGAGCGGATCAATCACATCGCGTGATGGCCGGTGCCACGCGATTGAATTTGCGCGGCAGCCGCCTGCCCTCTAGCAGGAGGAAACGAAGATTGGAGCGGCGTGCATGACATATGATCTTTATATCGGTGACCGGCTGTTTTCGAGCTGGTCGCTGCGCGGCTGGCTGATGCTGCAGAAGTTCGACCTACCCTTCAGAGTGCATATGCTGGACCTCTACGGTGGCAAGATGGCGCAGGATATGGCACCGCTGGCCCCCGCCCGGCTGGTCCCTGCGCTGCGCACGCCAGAGGGCGATATGGTGGGCGAGACGATGGCGATCGCCGAAACCCTGGCCGAGCGGCACCCCGAGATGGCCCTCTGGCCGTCGGATCCCGCCGCACGCATCCGCGCGAGATGGCTTTGTGCGGAGATGGCAGCAGGCTTTGGCGCGCTGCGTGGTGGATGCCCGATGCAGCTTGCGCATGTGGATGCGGATTTCGTGCCTTCGCAAGCAGTGCTCGACGATGTGGCGCGGGTGGAAACGCTCTGGACCTATGCGCGCGACGTGGCAGGCGACGGGCCATGGCTCTTTGGCGCCTATTCGTTGGCCGACGCCTTCTATGCGCCCGTCTGCGCGCGGATCGTAGGATATAACCTCCCGGTGTCCGATGCCGCAGCAGCCTATTGCGCCACGACCCTGCGCGATGACGCGTTCCGAACATGGCGCGCGGCGGCGCTGGAGCGGACCTATGAGCCCTTCCCCTACCCGGCCACCCGGCGTCAGGAGCCTTGGCCTTTCTAGCCTGCGTTAACCATTCCTAAACACTCGGACGCTAACCGTTAACGGGTCGGTAAGAACGGGGTGGCAAGATGGTGGCGCGCGCCTACAGCGTGGCCTTTCAAGGCGTCGAGGCGCGCATCGTTGAGGTGCAATGCGCCGTCACGCCCGGGCTGCCCGCATTCTCCATCGTGGGTCTGCCGGACAAGGCGGTATCGGAGGCGCGCGACCGCGTGCGCACGGCGCTCACCTCCATGGCGATTGCCCTGCCCTCCAAGCGCATCACCGTCAACCTCAGCCCTGCGGACCTGCCCAAGGAAGGCAGCCATTTCGATCTGCCCATCGCCCTCGCCCTGCTCGCCGCGCTCGATATCCTGCCCAAGGATGTGGTCGAGACCGTTGTGGCACTGGGGGAGATGTCGCTCGACGGCTCACTGGTCCCTGTCGTGGGTGCGTTGCCCGCGGCGATGGCCGCCGCGCAGGAAGGCCGCAGCCTGCTGTGCCCCGAAGGATCGGGCGCGGAGGCGGCCTGGGTTAACGCCTGCCAGGTCATTGCCGCGCGCACGCTGGGCGACGTCGTGCGCCACTACACCGGGCAGGTGCCGCTGCAACCGGCAGAGCCGGGCGAGGTCGCAGCGCTCGATCACAGCCGTGATCTGCGCGACGTCAAGGGGCAGGAGCGCGCCAAACGCGCGCTGGAGATCGCAGCGGCGGGGCGGCACCACATGATCATGGTCGGCACGCCCGGTTCCGGCAAATCCATGCTGGCGGCGCGCCTGCCGGGGATCCTGCCGATGCTCTGCGCGGCGGAGGCGCTGGAGACTTCGATGATCCATTCGCTGGCCGGATTGCTCGATGAAGGCGGCATCAACCGCGCGCGCCCCTTTCGCGAGCCGCACCATACCGCGTCGATGGCCGCTATCATCGGCGGCGGACGTACGGCAAAACCGGGCGAAGTGAGCCTTGCCCATAACGGCGTGCTCTTCATGGATGAGTTCCCCGAGTTCGCGCGCAACGTGCTCGAAACTCTGCGCCAGCCCATCGAGACCGGCGAAGTGATGATCAGCCGCGCGAATGCGCATGTGAAATACCCCTGCCGCTTCATGCTGGTGGCTGCCGCCAACCCCTGCAAATGCGGCTATCTCAGCGATCCGGCACGCGCCTGTGCACGGGTGCCGCATTGTGGCGAGGATTACATGGGACGCATCTCAGGCCCGCTCATGGACCGCTTCGATCTGCGGGTGGATGTGCCGCCGGTGAGCTATACCGACCTCGACCTGCCGCCGTCGGGCGACGGCTCCGCCGACCGTTGCCGCACGGGTCGCGGCGGCGCGGGTGGTGCAACAGACACGCTACGCCGCACACCCCGACATGCTGTGCAATGCCGATGCGCAGGGCGATGTGCTGGATCAGGTCACGGCGCTCGATGCGGAGGGGCGCGATCTGCTGCTGCGCGCGGCGGAGCGGTTCAGCCTGTCTGCGCGGGGCTATCACCGCGTGCTGCGTGTGGCGCGCACGATCGCGGATCTGGATGGCTCGGCGGCGGTGCGCAGACCGCATGTCGCGGAGGCCGTGAGCTTCAGGATGCCCAGCCCGGTTGTTGCCTGATCCATCCCGCAAGGGTGCGCAGCGTCTGCCGCCCTTCCGGCAGGATATTGTGAAAGATCGGCCAGACATGCGGCAGGTCATGCTCCACCACGAGGGTTGCATCGCCGCCCTGTTTCTTGATCCGCGCGGCCAGCCTGCACGCATCATCAAGCAGTATCTCCGTATCCGCCACCGTGAGCCAGGCGGGCGGGCAGCCGTAGAAGTCGCCGAAGAGCGGGCTGACGCTCGGCGCATCCGCAGGCGCGCCGCACAGAAACAGATCGCATAGTTTGGCGGCGCTCTCACTCGGGAGGACCGCATCCAAGCTGGCGTTGGTGCGAAAACTCTCGCCGGTGAAGGTCAGATCGCTGAGCGGCGAAAAGCCGAAGACGGCAGCAGGTGTCGGCGCGCCGCTCGCGAGCAGGCTCTCGACAAGACCGAAAGCGAGCGCGCCGCCCGCACTGTCACCGCCCAGCACAACCTGTCGCGGGAGAGACGCCACTGGCGATCAATCCGTCCCAGGCGGCGCGCACATCGTCGGGCGCAGCGGGGAACGGCGCCTCAGGCGCGAGACGGTAGCGCGGCAAGACAGCCCGCGCGCCGATCTGCCGGGCCAGATGGGCCGCCAACGCGCGGTGGGTGTCGGGGCTGCCGAACACGAATGCCGCCGCCGTGGATATAGAACAGAACCCGCGCCGGATCCGCGCCGCGCGGCGTCAACTCGAGACAGGGTACGTCGCCATAGCGCCGCCATGCCCGCCTGCGTGCCGCGCGGGGCATGGAACAACAACACCGACTGGAGCGTCGAGGGCGCGGCGCAATTGCTCGGGCGTACCCTTCCGATGCGTCGCTTTTCGACGGTGCGCAGCCAGGGGTTCAGGGCACGCTGCGGTCAGGCTCACGCGCGCTTGGCCTCGATCACTTCCCAGATCTTGCGCCGCGATGTTGACGCCGTCAAACCGCTCCAGCTCCTGGATGCCGGTGGGCGATGTCACATTGATCTCGGTCAGATAGTCGCCGATCACATCGATGCCGACGAAAACCTGCCCCTTTTCCTTGAGCACACCGCCGATACGTGCGCAGATCTCACGGTCGCGCGTCGGTCAGGCCCACCTTCTCGGGACGCCCGCCCACGTGCATGTTCGAGCGGGTCTCGCCCGCCGCAGGCACGCGGTTGATGGCGCCCACGGGCTCGCCATCCACCAGGATCACCCGCTTGTCGCCCTTGGCCACGTCGGGCAGGAACTTTTGAACGATGAGAGGTTCGCGCGAGAAGCTGGTGAAGAGCTCGTGCAGGGAGCTGAGGTTGCGGTCATCGCTGGTCAGCTTGAACACCCCGGCGCCACCGTTGCCATAGAGCGGTTTGAGGATCACATCGCCATGCTTGTCCTTGAAGGCCTTGATGGTCTCGAGATCACGCGCGATCGACGTCGGCGGGGTCAGGTCCGGGAAGTCGAGAACGAGGAGTTTTTCGGGGAAGTTGCGGACCCAGAAGGGGTCGTTCACCACCAGGGTCGTCTCCGCGACCCGGTCGAGCAGGTGGGTGGAGGTGATATAGTGCATGTCGAAAGGCGGATCCTGCCGCAGCCAGATGACGTCGAAATCGGCCAGATCGACTTCGCGCATCGCGCCCAGAATCGCAGGCTCCTTCTCGACACGCTGCACGGTCATGTCATGTCCGCGCGCGGTGATCCGCCCCTCCTGATAGGCCAGATGGTCAGGCGTGTAGTAAAACAGCGAGTGTCCGCGCGCCTGCGCCTCCTCGGCGAGCCGGAAGCTGCTGTCTGCATTGATGTTCACGGCCCCGATCGGGTCCATCTGGAAAGGCGATTTTCATGGGCAAGTCCTTGCTGTTGCCCTCTTGATGGCAAAGCAGGCCGCCGTGCGCAATGGCCTCAGCAGTGGGCGAAGGCGTTTTCTATGATCCGCGTCTCGCCTTGCCCGTTTACCAGCGCCACGTCGAAACGCACTTCCGTCAGGCTTCCCAAGGGCTGGGTGCCCAGAAACTCCTCCGCGCTGAGGGCGATACGCCGCATCTGCGCCGCACTTATCCGCTGTGCCGCACGCTCGAAATTTGTACTCTGCTTGACTTCGATGAAGATGAAACCGTCGCCGTCGTGCAGTATCAGGTCGATCTCGCCCGACTTGCCCCGCCAGCGGCGGCGCGCCACGGCATAGCCGCGCCGCTCGTAGTCCAGCGCGATGCGCCCCTCCGCCGCGAGCCCGGCATGATAGGCCATGGCACCGCGGTGGGTACGCTCGTCCTTCGGCTCCGTCATCTCACCCCTCCTTCGTGCTCAGCGCCAACGCGGCCTGATAGACCTGCCTGCGTGGCAGGGCATGGGCCCGCGCCACCAGATCGACGGCATCGCGCATCGACATCTCCGCCAGCGCGGCCTTCAGGGACTGATCTAGATCAAGGGCGTTAACTTTCTCTAAATCGCCCCGGTCCACGAGCACCACGATCTCGCCCTTGGGCGTCAGCGCACTGTAGCGCTCGACCAGATCATCGACCGTACCGCGCTGTATCTCCTCGAATTTTTTGGTGAGCTCGCGGCAGACGGCGGCCTGTCGCGCTCCGCCCAGCGCGGATTGCACATCGCGCAACATCGCGCCCAGTCGCTTGGGCAATTCGTAGAAGACCAGCGTCGCACGCACGTCGCGCAACCCTTCGACCGCCGCGATCCGCGCCGCGCTGGCGCTCGGCAGGAAGCCCGCGAAATGAAAGGCGTCCGTGGGCAGCCCGCCCAGCGCAAGGGCCGTCAATACCGCCGACGGACCCGGCGCGCAGGTCACCGCGACCCCCGCCTGAACAGCCGCACGCGACAATTCGAACCCCGGGTCGGCAATGAGCGGCATGCCCGCCTCTGATGCGTAGGCCACCGATTTGCCATCCTGTGCTGCCTGCACCAGCCGTGCCACCGCCCCCGGTCCCGAATGGTCATGCAGCGCCGTGATCTTGCGCCCCTCCAACGCGATGCCGTGGATGTCCATCAGTTTGAGCAGGCTGCGCGTATCCTCCGCCGCGAGCATGTCCGCGCTGGCCAGCACGTCGAGCGCGCGCAGGGTGATGTCACGCGCCGAACCGATGGGGACACCAACGAAAGTGATCCCCGGCGCCAGTTTCTGCTTATGGATATTCAACGCTGGACCCGCCCCCTCGACACGATATAACTGCCCAAGCATAAGCGCGGCACCGTGTCTGCGCCATCGTCCCGGGGAGTACCGTTACCATGTTTGCCATTGAACGCACCATCCGAAAGCCGCTCCGCCTCCTGCTGATCCCGTTTTTCGCGATGCTTCTTGCGGCTTGCGACCCGGCAGCCCTCGGCGGCGCGAACACCGGCGGGCCGCGCATCGACCCCGCAGCCCCGGTGCCGGTGGCGCTTCTGGTGCCGCGTGGCGGCACACCTGCGGACAATCTGCTGGCACAGAACCTCGAGAACGCAGCGCGTCTCGCGATGCGGGATCTGGAGGGCGTGAACATCGATCTGCGCGTCTACGGCACCGCCGGGCAGGCGGGCATGGCCGCTTCGGCAGCGTCGCAAGCGGTGGCCGACGGGGCCAAGATCATCCTCGGGCCGGTCTACGGCGAGGCTGCCAACGCCGCGGGCGTCGCCGCGGCGCCTGCAGGCGTGAACGTGCTCTCCTTCTCCAACAACACCACGATTGCGGGCGGCAATGTCTTCGTGCTCGGGCCCACCTTCGATACCACGGCGCAGCGGTTGGTGCGCTATGCCAAGCGCGCGGGCAAGGACCGCATCGTCGTGATGCACGCCAATGACATCGGCGGCCAGCTTGGCCGCAACGCCATCCAGCAGGCCATCGCCGCCAACGGCGCCACCTTCGCGGGCAGCGTCGATTACGCGCTGAGCCAGGAAGCCGTGCGCGCCGCCGTGCCGCGTGTGAAAGCCACGATGGACAGCACCGGCGCAAATGCGCTCTTTCTGACCGCGACCTCCTCCACGGCGCTGCCACTGCTGGCGGACATGCTGCCTTCCGCCGGTGTCACCAATGCCACTTCGCAGTTCATCGGCCTCACCCGCTGGGATATCCCGACCCAGACGCTGGCGCTGCCCGGCATCCAGGGCGGCTGGTTCGCGCTGCCCGATCCTGGTGCCAGCGCCGCTTTCGCCGCGCGCTATTCCGCAGCGTACGGGGAGCGGCCTCTGGACATAGCGGGGCTCGCGTTTGACGGCATCGCCGCCGTGGGCTCGCTTGTCTCTGCTGGTCGGCAGAACGCGCTGACCGGCGCCGCGCTGACCCAAAGCGCGGGCTTCCGGGGGGCCAACGGCATCTTCCGCCTGCGGTCCGACGGCACGAACGAGCGGGGGCTCGCCGTGGCGACCGTGCGCAACAATCAGGTCGTCCTGCTGGAGCCTGCACCGCAGGCCTTCGGCGGCGCGGGCTTCTGAGCCGCGTCATGCCATCGCAGATGCCCGTCACGATGCCAGCCGCGATCAATCCGCGGCTGAGTGCGGCAGCCTGCGACATCTATGACCATGACACCGTGGACGCGCGCATTCGCGAGGCCGCGGCGCAGGAAACCTCGCCCAACGCGCTGCGCGCGGCCTGCCTCAAGATCCTCGGCGAAGCACAGGCCGAAGGGCGCGCGGTGATCGCGCAGGCCTTCGCGGACGCTCCCTTCGACGCCCATGCCATGACCGCCTCGTACACATATCTGACGGACGGCATGGTGAAATCCGCCCTCATGGTGAGCACGCAATACCTGCACCCTGCGCCTGCGGCGGCACCGGCGCTGAGCGTGATCGGCGTCGGGGGCTACGGGCGCGGTGAGATGGCCCCTTTTTCCGATGTGGATCTGTTGTTCCTGCTGCCGGGCAAGATCACCCCATGGGCCACCAGCGTGATCGAGGCGATGCTCTACCTGCTGTGGGACCTCAAGCTCAAGGTCGGCCATTCGAGCCGCACCATCCGCGATTGCGTGAAGCTTGCGGAGGAAGACTACACGATCCAGACCTCCCTGCTCGAGCATCGCTACATCTGCGGCGACACGGCACTTGCCGCCAAGCTCGACACCACGCTCAAGCGGGATCTCTTCTCCGGCTCCGGCCATGCCTTCATCGAGGCCAAGCTCGCCGAGCGCGACAGCCGCCATATCAAGCAGGGCCAGCGCTATGTGGTGGAGCCCAACGTGAAGGAAGGCAAGGGCGGCCTTCGCGATCTGCAGTCGCTGTTCTGGATCGCGAAGTATATCCACGGGGTCGAGCATTCCGCCGATCTGGTGGCCGAAGGGGTGTTCCGCGAGGACGAGTACCAGACCTTCAAGGCCGCCGAGAATTTCCTCTGGGCGGTGCGCGGCCATCTGCATCTTCTGACCAAGCGGGCGACCGAACAGCTCACCTTCGACATGCAGGTGAGCGTGGCCGAGGCCATGCACTACGAAGACGCGGAGGGCCGCCGCGCGGTGGAGGTCTTCATGCAGGCCTACTTCCGTCATGCCACCGCGGTCGGCGATCTGACCCGGATCTTCCTGACGAAGCTGGAGGATATGCACGTCAAGTCCGAGCCGCTGCTGGAGCGGCTTTTCCGCCGCCGCCCGCGTATCAAGGACGGCTACATGGTGGTGCACAACCGCATCGCCATCGAGGATGACGCCACTTTCCTGTCGGATCCGCTCAACCTGCTGCGGCTCTTCGAGGAAGCGCTGCGCACAGGGATGTTGATCCACCCCGACGCCATGCGCACGGTCAAGGCCAACCTGCACCTGATCAACGAGGATCTGCGCAACACCCCCGAGGCGCAGCGCATCTTTCTCGATCTACTGCTCAAGCATGGCAACCCCGAGCGGGCATTGCGGCGGATGAACGAACTGGGCGTGCTGGGCGCCTTCATCCCGGAATTCGAGCCCATCGTGGCGATGATGCAGTTCAACATGTACCACAGCTACACCGTGGACGAGCATATCATCCAGACCATCGCGAACCTCGCGCGCATTGAGAAGGGCGAGCTGGAGGAGTCCCTGCCCGTCGTCTCCTCGATCCTCAAGCGCGGCGTGAATCGAAAGGTGCTCTACGTGGCGCTGCTGCTGCATGACATCGCCAAAGGCCGGCCCGAGGATCATTCGATCCTCGGTGCGCAGATTGCGCGCAAGGTGGGACCGCGCCTGGGGCTCAAGCAGGAGGAGGTAGACACTGCCGAATGGCTGGTGCGCTACCATCTGCTGATGTCGGACATGGCGCAGAAACGCGATATCGCCGATCCACGCACGGTACGGGACTTCGCCAAGGCGGTGCAGACGGTCAAGCGGCTCGATCTGCTGTGCGTGCTCACGGTATGTGACATCCGCGGGGTCGGCCCTAATACATGGAACAACTGGAAGGCCGTGCTCATCCGCGCGCTCTACCGCCAGACAAAGCGCGCGCTGGAGACCGGGCTGGAGGACCTCAACCGCCAGAACCGCGGCACGGAGGCCAAGAAGGCGCTGCGTGCGGCCCTGCCCGACTGGCCCAAAAAGGACCTCAAGGCGGAGACCGCCCGGCACTACGATCCTTATTGGCAAGGGCTGCATGTCACCGCGCACGTGGCCTTCGCCAAGCTGCTGCGCGATCCGGACCCGAACGGGATAAACATCGATCTGCACCCCGATGAGGACCGCGATGCCACGCGCGCGTGTTTCGTCATGCCAGACCATCACGGCATCTTCAGCCGCCTTACGGGCGCGCTGGCGCTGGTGGGGGCCAACGTTGTCGATGCGCGCAGCTACACCACCAAGGATGGCTACATCACCGACGCATTCTGGATCCAGGACAGCGAAGGCAACGCCTATGAGGCGTCAAAGCTCAAGCGGCTGCGCCAGATGATCGAGAAAACCCTGCGCGGCGAGATCGTGGCCCGCGATGCGCTCAAGTCCCGGGACAAGGTCAAGAAGCGCGAAAAGGCGTTCCGCGTGCCGACCCATATCACCTTCGACAACGAGGGCTCCGAGATCTACACCATCATCGAGGTCGACACCCGTGACCGGCCCGGCTTGCTCTATGATCTTGCGCGCACGCTGGCCGGTCTCAATGTCTATATCGCGAACGCAGTCATCGCGACCTACGGTGAGCAAGTGGTCGATACTTTCTACGTCAAGGACATGTTCGGCCTGAAATACTACTCCGAAAGCAAGCAGCGCATGCTGGAGGCCCGCCTTCGGCAGGCAATCGAGGAAGGCGTCGCGCGCGCGGACGGTGCCTAGGGGAATGAAGCGCGGCTGCGGCAAGCGCCTGGGCCGCCTCCAGCCCTTGTCAAAGGCAGCACTCCCTTGAGCCATGCGCGCACCATCGCCCTGATCCCGTGGTACCAGTTCTGCAACAGCCTGCTGTTCTGGCAAGCGGTCTGGTTTCTCTACTTCCAGTCGGAGCTGTCGGGCGCCGAGGCGATCATTCTCTATTCCGTCTATGACATCGCCACGACCGTGCTGGAGGTGCCGTCGGGCTATTTTTCCGACCGCATCGGGCGACGCTTCACGCTGCTGTTGGCGGCGGTCTGCTCGCTCGTGGGTTGTCTGGCGCTGGCGTTCGGCGGCAGCTTTGCCGTCTTCGCCCTGGGCCAGTCGCTCCTTGGGGCGGGATCTGCGTTCAAGTCGGGGACTGATTCCGCACTCCTCTACGGATCGCTCGCCGTAGCGGGGCGCACGGAGGAGGTCGAGGCGCAGGAACTGCGCGCATGGCGCTTCACGCTGGCGGGATTTGCCCTTTCGGCCATCACAGGCGGCGCGATGAGCCTGTGGTCAACCAAGCTGCCCTTCCACGCGACCGCCGCCGCTTTCGCCGTTGCGGCGGTGCTGGTGGCCAGCATGAGCGCCCCCTCGGCCAAGCTGAGCACCGCCCCCAGCATGCGCAGCAGCACGGCTTCCCTGCGCCGTGCGCTTAAGCAACCTGTGCTCGCATGGCTCTTGGTGCTCAGCGTGCTGATGTACAGCTTCAGCCACCTGCCCTTCGTCTTCGGTCAGCCCTTCATCCTGCAGGCGCTGGAAGGTCTCGGCATCGCCGCGCAGGCGCCGGTGGTGAGCGGTGCCGTTACCTCCGCGATGATGCTGGTCTCCGTGCTGGCGTCGCTGGTGGCGGTGGGTCTGCGCCGACGCCTCGGCCTGCCCCTTCTGCTGCTTCTCGCCTTCGGCCTGCAGATCGCCCTTGTCGGCGCGTTGGCCGCAAGCACTTCGGTGCTGGTGATCGCTGTGCTCCTGCTGCGGATCGTACCGGATTCGCTGGCCTATCCCTTCATCCTCGCCCGCATCCAGCCGCTGCTGGAGGATGAGACGCGCGCCACCTACCTGTCGCTCCAGAGCCTCGGCGGCAAGATCTTCTTCGCCGCGACACTGATGCTGGCCGCGACCACCGCGCAGCAGGCGGGCGCCCTGCCCGCCGAGGATCTGTCCTCTATCCTCGCGTGGTACGCGGCGGGCGGCGTGATCTGCCTGCTGGGGCTGGCGCTGACCGCGCGTCGCATAGCGCTGGAGACGCCTCAGAACACCGCGTGATCGCCCAGTGCCACGCTGCGGTCCTCGGCAATCAGCGCCTCGTAGAAGGCAGAGAGCGTGTCCGTCCCCGTCTCCGGCGTCGCATCCGCGTCATAGACGCCACGCCCGGCGTCCCAGACCAGCATCGACTCGGTTGCGTAATAGCGCCCGATCCCGGCCAGCTCCGCCTTCTCCGCCATGCCCGCGCTGAATGTTCCAAGCGCGCCAAGGCCGCCCCGGATTACGTCAAGCATTGCCACCGGCACACGGCGCACCGGCGCCTCGCGGCCCAGCAGATCGGAGAGCGCCGCCACCTGGTCAAGCGGTGTGATCGCCGGGCCCGGCCCCCCGATGGGCAGCACCGCATCCTGCCGCGCCGGATCCTGCAGGCAGCCCGCGAGATAGGCGCCGAGGTCGCGGTCACTGATCGGTTTGCAGGCGGTCAGGCGGCCATCGCCGAAAACGAGAAACGGCTTGCCCGCCCGTACGCGGTCTAGCTGACCCGAGAGGGATTTGAAGAATGCCGTGGGCCGCACGATCGAATACGTGAGCCCGGAGGCGATGAGCGCCGCCTCGAAAGCGAGCTTGGCGCGCTGAAACTCAAGCTTCGGCTTTTGCACGCAGATCGCGGAGAGCAGCACGAATTGCGCCACACCGGCGCGCTGTGCCGCGTGCAGCAGGGCGAGGTTGGCGCCATGATCCACCGCCCAGGCATCGCGCGGTGCGCCGCTGCGCGAGGCGATGCAGGAAACGACGGCATCGAAACGCTCGCCGCGAAACCCATCGCGCAGCAGTGATTGTGTCCGCGTCACATCGCCAATGCGCACCTCCGCGCCAAGCTCGGCGGGCGCACGCGCAAAACACACCACCTCGTGCCCTGCGGCGCGCAGGGCCGCAAGTGTGGCACGCCCCGCGGTGCCGGTCGCCCCTGTCAAAAAAATGCGCTTTGCCTTCATATCGCCCACAGTCTGCGCCGGATCCGCCACCCCCCGCAAGGGCCGCAAACGCCGGGAGCACCCGCGCCGGTCCTTGCGGCACGGACCGTGGCGGCGATTAAGCCCCCATGCTGCGACAAGATCCTTCCGGTCCCCAGCCGCAGGCTGTAGGAGGGGGAATACCCGAAGCAAAGGCCGCCCGACCATGAAACCCATCCGTCTGATGACCGGCTTTTTCACCGTGGGGATCTGGACCTTGCTCAGCCGCGTGCTGGGCTTCGTGCGCGACGTGATGATCGCGGCCTACCTCGGTTCGGGGCCGGTGGCGGAGGCGTTTCTCGTGGCCTTCTCGCTGCCAAACATGTTCCGCCGTTTCTTTGCCGAAGGCGCATTCAACATGGCCTTCGTGCCGATGTTCTCCAAACGGCTGGAGGCGGACGATAATCCGCACGACTTCGCGCAGGATGCCTTTGTCGGCATGGCCTTCATCCTGACGATCTTTACCATTCTCGGCATCATCGCGATGCCCGGTCTGGTGCTGCTGATGGCCTCCGGCTTTGCCGGGGACGCGCGGTTCGATCTGGCAGTCGTGTACGGGCGGCTCGCGTTTCCCTACATCCTGTTCATCTCGCTTGCGGCCCTCATTTCGGGTGTGCTGAACGCCACCGGCCGGTTCATGGCCGCCGCCGCGGCCCCCGTCGTGCTCAACATCATTTTCGTCGCGGCGGTGCTGATCGGTGCGGCGCTCGGTCGGCCCCCGTCGGATGCGCTGGGTCTCGGCCTCGACGATGCGCTGGGGCTGCGCGTGGGCGACACGCTCGCGATGTCGGTCCCGCTGGCCGGTGCGGCGCAGCTGGCGCTGGTGTGGTGGGCAGCGCGGCGCGCGGGCTTTACCCTGCGCCTGTCCAAACGTCCGCGGCTGACGCCGGACCTCAAGCGTCTCGCCGTCATCGCAGCACCGGCGGCGCTTGCGGGTGGCGTGGTGCAGATCAACCTGCTCGTGGGGCGGCAAGTCGCAAGTTTCTATGAGGGTGCGGTCGCCTGGCTGAGCTATGCCGACCGCCTCTATCAGCTCCCCCTCGGCGTAGTGGGAATCGCCATCGGGGTGGTGCTGCTGCCGGATCTGTCGCGCAGGCTCAAGGCGGGCGACACCGAAGGCTCCCAGACCACGTTGAGCCGCGCGGCGGAGGTTTCGCTGGCGCTGACCATCCCATCAGCGGTGGCGCTTGTGGTGATCCCGCTCACGCTCACGTCCGTGCTGTTCCAGCGCGGCGCCACATCGGTGGATGATGCGGCGGCGATTGCCACGGCGGTGATGATCTACGGGCTCGGCCTGCCCGCATTCGTGCTCCAGAAGATCCTGCAGCCGCTCTATTTCGCGCGGGAGGATACCAAGCGGCCCTTCTACTATGCGGTCGTCGCCCTTGTGGTGAACGCGAGCCTTGCGATCGGGCTTGCGCCTGTGGTGGGCTGGCTATCCCCGGCCATCGCGGCCTCGGCGGCGGGCTGGGCGATGTTTGCGCTGCTTGCCAGAGGCGCGCGCGGCTACGGGCCCGCGTCCAAGTTCGACGCGCGCTTCCGCCGCCGCATCTGGCGCATCATCGCGGCCAGCGTGATCATGGGCGTGGTCTTGTGGTTTGCGGAGCTATGGCTGGGCGCGCTGCTTGCAATGCCGGGCTGGCGTGGGCTGGGCCTGCTGATCTTGCTGGTGATCGGGGCCGTCGCCTATTTCGGCTCGGGCCAGCTCATCGGCGCGTTCAAGATGTCGGAGTTTCGCGGCGCATTGCGCCGTCAACGCTGACGCAGGCGATTGAGGATGCGCGCCCATTCGCCCGGCGCGCACAGAAAACTGAGCACGAAGCCGCAGGCGAAGCCCGAAAGCTCGGCCACCCAGCCGTAGCCGACCGTGCCGAAAAGGCTCCACAAAAGCTGCAGGCCCATCAGCACCGCGATGAGCGTGAATGCCTGCATCTGCTGGCCGCCTGTGCCCGCCAGCCTGCGCCACAACAGGAAGCTGTAGCCGCCGATGAGACCGTAGACCGCCGGATAGCCGCCCACCAGCCACATCGGATCATCCAGCACCACCGCATAGACCAGCGCACCGCCCGCGCCCGAGAGCACGAAGAGCGACAGCATCGCCAGCGGCCCCATGACCTCCGCCGCCATCTTGCCCAGCGCGAGCATCAACACAACCGATAGCAAAGCGTGCGTAAAACCCAAATGAATGAAGGGATAGGTGACGAAACGCGCAAGATGTTCGGGCGGGAAATGCCCCTGCGCCCACATCGCATCGAAGAGATCGCCCGAGAAGCCCCAGTCGCGTACCAGCCCCAGCCGCCAGCCGATCGCCTGCGGCCCGCCGATGAGCCCTGCCTCGCCCGCAGTCAGCACCAGTTCGACCCCCGCCATGATGAGAAAAAGGGCCACCACGACGGCCGGCATCGCGTTGAAGGGGGATTGATACTCTGGATCGTTCTGCTCAGACATCGCAGTGCCTCCTGCTCTGGTTGACGCCACCTTGCGCCATGGGTAAGCCCATCGCAGCAGCATATCCAGCCCCAAACCGGAGCGTTCCATGAGCCAGAGCCAATTCACCCCACGCGTCTTTTCGGGCATCCAGCCGTCGGGCGGGCTCACGCTGGGCAATTATCTGGGTGCGATCAAGCGCTTCGTCGACATGCAGAACCAAGGCGATTTCCAGACCGTCTACTGCATGGTCGACCTGCACGCGATCACTGCGAAACTGCTTGACCCGGCGGAGCTGCGCCACAACACGCGCGAACTTGCCGCGGGATTCATCGCGTCGGGCATCAGCCCCGAGAAATCCATCCTTATCAACCAGTCCCAGGTCCCCGAGCATGCGCAGCTCGCGTGGATCTTCAACTGCATCGCGCGGATGGGCTGGATGGGCCGTATGACCCAGTGGAAGGACAAATCCGGCAAGAACGCTGAGGCCGCCTCGCTGGGGCTCTTCGCCTATCCGGCGCTGATGGCGGCGGACATCCTGATCTATCACGCGACCCATGTACCCGTGGGCGAGGACCAGAAGCAGCATCTGGAGCTCACCCGCGACATCGCGGCGAAGTTCAACCATGACTATGGCGTGGACTTCTTTCCGCTCACCGAGCCGGTGATCGAGGGAGCGGCGACGCGGGTGATGAGCTTGCGCGACGGCGCCAAGAAGATGTCGAAATCCGATCCCTCCGACGCCAGCCGCATCAACATGACCGATGACGCCGACACCATCGCCAAGAAGATCCGCAAGGCCAAGACCGATCCCGATGCGCTGCCTTCCGAGGTTGCGGGACTGCGCGACCGCCCGGAGGCGCGCAATCTGGTCAACATCTACGCCGCGCTGAACGAGCAGACGGTAGAGCAGGTGTTGAGCGATGTTGGCGGCCAGCAATTCGGCACCTTCAAACCCGCGCTGGTGGAGCTGGCGGTGGCAAAGCTCGCCCCCATTTCGCAGGAGATGGCGCGCCTGATGGCCGATCCCGCCGAGATCGACAGACTGCTGGCCCATGGTGCCGGACAGGCGCGCGAAATCACGGCGCCGATCCTGAAGAAGACCTATGAGATCGTCGGGATGGTAGGCTGATCGTCAGTCCATTGAAGGGCAGCCGACCAGACCTGGCGCGCACGGGCGAGGGCCTGTCGAGCCTGATCGTTGCTACTGAAACCGCTCCCGATCAATCAGGATCGACCCATTCATCAGCTGACCGAAATACCCATAAGGGTCATCGTGCTGTGAGAAATGCGCCCAAACCTTTTGCGTGAACCTGTGCGGCGCCATGTAGAATATCATCACGCTGAGCTCAAAGGACGACACAGGTTCTTCCAATGCGGACCTCTCCTCGAAAACCTGCTGCTGCTGCGGGCTCAATGAGCTGACTCGCATCGCATAGGCGATATACTCCTGAGCCGCGACACAGGCGTCGAACGGGCAATTCAAATCTTCGGTGGCGGCATGAGCCAGTTCATGCACAACGACGCTTTGGAAATATTCGTCCGTTTCCAGATCCACAAATGCGCCTTCGGGATCGCGCAGTCCTTCCATCAATGCAGGCGGAAGCAATTCAATCAAATCGTCGCCACAATGGTAGACCCCGGTGCAGCCGCGGCCCAGATCCTCGACGATATCGATTTGGACGGGTCGATTGAGCGCTGGAACGTTGCACTGCTCGAACTGCGCCACGGCTCTTTCGACTGTGTCGCAGACCATCTCTGCGAGCTCTCCGGTTGGGTCGTTGACGAAGACACCCGTGCTGCCACACTCAAGAGTTTCAGCGGATGCTGTGGACCCGATCGCACCGTTTGCGGCAATCATCGCCACACCAAGTATTCCAATCAGTTTCAGCACCTGTCTCGACCAGAGTTTTCTCATGATAGCTCAACAGTACACCGGCAGGCAGGCATGCGACCTGAGCCGGATCAATTCCGGCAGGACATGCCACGTCGTCTCTGTTTTTTGCGTTCAGGCTCAGGCATTTGGCAGACGCAACACAACACGCATCCGGATTAAGCTCCTGCAGAAGTGATCGGCACTGCTTCTGTCGGCACCGCATCTTGTCAATATCGCGTGGACAATCCCGGCGCGCTTTGCCACCTTCTCGCGCAATGGCAGGAGACCACCATGGCGACGGGCTTTTTCTGGGACGAGCGGACATTCTGGCATGCGGGCGGCGACTATGCCTTTACCCTGCCCTTGGGCGGTTTGGTACAGCCGCTGGCGGCGGGGGGCCTGCCCGAGAGCCCGGAAACCAAGCGACGCTTGCGCAACCTGATGGAGGTCACCGGCATCACCCGCGATCTGGACATGCGCTCTGCCGATGAGGCCACGCGGGAGGAGCTGTTGCGGGTGCATCCGGCCCGCTACCTAGACGCGTTCAAGGCAGCCTCGGACGCGGGGGGTGGGGAGTTGGGGCATCACGCACCCTTCGCCAAAGGCGGCTATGAGATTGCCGCGCTGTCCGCAGGGCTGGCCACGGCGGCGGTGCGCGCGGTGGCTGGCGGCACGCTCGAGAACGCCTATTCCCTGTCGCGCCCGCCCGGCCACCATTGCGAACCAGACACCCCTATGGGCTTCTGCCTTCTGGCCAATATCGCCATCGCGCTGGAAGCCGCGCAAGCGGAGGGGCGCAGCACGCGCGCGGTGATCCTCGACTGGGATGTGCACCACGGCAACGGCTCCGAGCGGATCTACTACGACCGCGACGACGTGCTGACCATTTCGCTGCATCAGGAGCGGAACTACCCCATCGACACGGGCGGATTGCACGACCGTGGGGCGGACAAGGGCACGGGATGCAACCTCAATCTGCCTCTGCCCGCGGGCAGCGGCCATGCAACCTACCTGCATGCGCTTGATAGCTTCGTGATGCCCCAGATCCGCGCGTTCAAGCCCGACATCATCGTGGTGGCCTGCGGATATGATTGCGCCGCCCCCGATCCGCTCGGCTCCATGCTGGCGATGGCCACGACCTTTGGCGCGATGACCGCGCGGATCCGCGATCTGGCGCGCGAGGTCTGTGATGGCAAGCTTGTTGTCGTGCATGAGGGCGGCTATTCGGAGGTCTATGTACCCTTCTGTGGCCATGCGGTACTGGAGGCGCTGTCGGATAGCACATCGCGCGCGCCCGACCCGCTGGAGCACACCCTGACCGCACGCCAGCCCAACGCCCGCATAGAGGCGTTCCAGAAAGAGCTTATCGACGATATGGCCCGTGAACTGGGCCTCTGAGACAGGATATTTCCTCATGCCGGACCCGAACCCACACGCCCTGGACTTCCTGCTCACCCGCCGGTCGCGCCCGGCAAAGACGCTGGCACCGCCGGTGCCTGACCGCGCGGCGCTGATGCCCTTGCTCAAGGCCGCTGCGCGCACGCCCGACCACGGCAAGCTAGAGCCATGGCGCTTTATCGTCATCGACCGCGCGGCGATGGGTCGGCTTGCCGGGCTTGCGCGGGTGCGGGGGGAAGCGCTGGGGCTCGACCCTGAACAGACCGCGAAGGGGCGCGCGCAATTCGATCAGGGGCATCTCGCCGTCGCGGTGATCGAGGTGCAGAAACCGTCCGAGAAGATCCCCGCGCTGGAACAGACCTATTCTGCCGGGGCGGTGTGTCTCGCGCTTCTCAATGCAGCGCTTGCCGCGGGCTGGGGCGCCAACTGGCTCAGCGGCTGGCCCAGCCATGACCGCGCGTTTCAGGAGCAGGGCTTCGGCCTTGGACCGCAGGAACGGATCGCGGGCATCATCCATATCGGCACCGAAACAAGCACACCGCCGGAGCGTCCCCGCCCCGACATCGCAAGTCTGACGACATGGCTCTAGGCGCAATACTGCGGGCCTTCGGGCTGGCGCTGGGTCAGCTCGGCGATCCGCGCTTCCGGCGTGTGCTGCTGTTCGGCATTGCGGGGGCCGTGGCCCTTCTGGTCGGGTTCGCGTTTCTTCTGTCGTGGCTCGCGGGCTGGCTCATCGGGGATGGCACGGTGCTGCCGCTGATCGGGGAGGTCCGCTGGATCGACGATGTGTTCAGCTGGGGTGCGGTGCTGCTGGTGCTGGTGCTGTCGATCTTCCTGATGGTGCCTGTCGCCTCCGCGATCATCTCCCTGTTTCTGGACGATGTGGCCGATGCGGTGGAAGCGGTGCATTATCCGCAACTGCCCCAATCGCCACGCACGCCTTTCTGGGAGGCGCTGCGCGATACGTTGGGCTTTCTAGGCGTGATCCTGGCTGTAAACGCGCTGGCGCTGATCCTTTATCTGATCTTCGCACCCGTCGCGCTCTTCATCTTCTGGGCTGTGAACGGATTTCTGCTGGGGCGCGAATACTACACCCTCGCCGCAATGCGCCGCCTGGGACGCAAACGCGCGCGCGAGCTGAGGCGCAAGCACTTCGTGACCATCTGGATGGCAGGCACCTTGATGGCTGTGCCCCTGTCGGTGCCGCTCCTGAACCTCATGGTCCCGATCCTCGGGGCCGCGACATTCACTCACCTGTTCCAGATATTGCCTCAGGGGCGCCCCGCCCCACCCAATCCTCCAGATTATCGACGCTGATCACGCCGGAGAGGATGATCGCCACGAAGATCCCCCAGATCACCAAGGAAATGAGCGTGCACCACAGCGCCTTTTTCTTGAGGTGGTGATGCTCCGGCGCGCCCGCATGTGTGCCGGGCACGATGTCCTTGAGGTCACCCTGGGTCTGCACCCGGATCGGCAGGATGATCAGGAACAGCATGAACCAGACGATGGCATAGAGAACCAGACCGGATACGGGACCCATCAGACCTGCTCCAGCTCGACCAGCGCGCCGTTGAAATCCTTTGGGTGCAGAAAGATGACCGGCTTGCCATGCGCGCCGATCTTCGGCTCGCCGGTGCCCAGGACGCGGGCGCCCGTCTCCTTGAGGTGATCGCGCGCGGCAATGATGTCATCGACCTCGTAGCAGATATGGTGAATGCCGCCCGCCGGGTTCTTGTCCAGGAACCCCTGAATGGGAGAATTCTCACCCAGCGGATAGAGCAGCTCGATCTTGGTGTTGGGAAGCTCGATGAAAATGACGGTCACTCCGTGGTCGGGCTCGTCCTGGGGTGCGCCCACGGTAGCGCCGAGCGCATGGCGGTACTGGTTCGCCGCGGCCTCCAGGTCAGGCACGGCGATGGCTACATGGTTGAGACGTCCGATCATGCTGTTCTCCTCGCGCAAATACTCGCGCTGTTATGCGCGGCAAGAGCTCAATGTGCAATGCGGCGCGTTAACACTCCATTAGCTATGGCTGGGTAACGATGACACCAGATCAGGGAATCGGAGAGCACGATGGATACCAACGAACCGTTCACGGCAAATTTTCCTGCGCCCACCGCGGCGCGCCCGCTGCTCGGTCTGACCGTGTTGGTGGTGGAGGATAGCAGATACGCCTGCGAGGCGATGCGGCTCTTGTGCCTGCGCTCCGGTGCGCGGATCCGGCGGGCCGATTGCATCCGCTCCGCACGCCGCCACCTGCAGGTCTACCGGCCGTCCGTCGTGGTCGTCGATCTGGGGCTGCCGGATGGCAATGGCGTGGACCTGATCGCGGAGCTGTCGCAAATCGAGGTGGAGAAAAGCGTGGTTCTGGCCACGTCCGGCAATGATGCGCTGGAGCCGGAGGCGATGGCCGCAGGAGCGCAGGGGTTCCTTAGCAAGCCGATCACATCGCTTGCGGTTTTCCAGCAAATGGTGCTCGCGGCCCTGCCCGCGAACCGGCAGCCCCCCGGTCTGCGCCCGATGGCGGATGAGCAGGTGGCCCCTGACGAACTCGCCTATCACGACGACATCAATTACGCCGCCGAGTTACTGGACAATCTGACCGACGATGGTGCGCTCGATTACATCGCGCAATTCCTGCAGGGCGTGGCCCGCTCGGTCGAGGATTTCCGGATGGAACAGGCGGCGCAGGCGCTGGCCCACCGCCGTGCCGCAGGCGAGGCCGCCACATCGGAGGCCGCCCAGATCGCCGGGCTCATCCAGCAACGGCTTGCGATGAAGGTCGCGATCTGACGGCAATTCGGGATCGGGAAACCAGCGACACACTGTGAAATGCGTCGTGATCTGCGTCACGTTCACACGCGGCAAGGCCCAGATGGGAAGCGCGGCGGCGCCTCAATGACGCTCCCGCGCGCCTTCCTGCCTGCGCGACAAGGCCGGATCCTCGACGACACGAACGAGGCGGGTCATGTCGGACAGGCTCTCGCGCTGGAGGCCCTGCGCATCGAAATTGGCTGGGGAAAGCCACGCCGCGAAAGCTTCCTTGAGCGCGGGCCACTCCGCATCGATCGCGGCGAACCAAGCGGTATCGCGGTTGCGGCCCTTGACCACTGTCGCCTGCCGAAACACCCCCTCAAAGCTCAGGCCCAGCCGCTGAGCCGCGGCGCGGGATGGTATGTTGAGCGCGTTGCATTTCCACTCATACCGCCGGTAGCCTGCGCCGAATGCCCAAGCCATCATCAGATACATGGCTTCGGTGGCGGCAGGCGTGCGCTGCAGCGTCGGACCGAGATTGATATGCCCTACCTCGATTGAGCCACCGGCGGGTGTCACGTTGAGATAGCTCGCCACCCCTTCCCACTGCCCCGTGGAGAGATCCTTGATCGCGTAGAAGAACGGATCGCTCTGCCCGGCATGATCGCGGACCCAGCGGTGATACTGCGACGCCGAGGAAAAGGGACCGTAGGGCATGTAATCCCACAGATGGTCGTGACCCGCATAGGCGCGGTAGAGCAAGGCGGCATGCGCCTCCGCATTGAGCGGCTCGAGCCGCGCCCAGCGCCCTTCCAGCACCTCACCCGTTGGCCGGCGGGGTGGAACCCAGTTCACGACGGGCACACCGAGGCGGGCGATATCTTGATCATCAGACGTCATGGCGCAGTGATAGGGCGCATCCCGCCCCGCGCCAAGCCCCCGCGAGACACCCGCAGCTATGGCTCAAGTGCCGAACAGATGGCGGCGCGCATCCCGCACTGCCGCCGCAATTGGCCCTTATTCAGATCTTGAAATGGTTAAACAGCGTTTCGCAGATACGCTCCATCCACCGCCGCTTGCACGCCGATACATCGGGCGCAGTCACAGTTGACTGGGTCGTACTCACCGCCGCGGTCATGGCCCTCTACCACGCGGCCGCCGCCAGCGCGGCCGGGGGCGCCAACGGCGTGGGCCTTGATCTGGGCACCTATTTCACCACCAACGAGGCATTCTTGCAGAACAGGTTGCCCCTGCCGCGGGCTCAGTCCTTCGGGATGACCCTGAGACCCAGCTCCATTAACTGGTCGGGCATCGGTTCGCTGGGTGCATTCATCATGACGTCCTCCGCGCGCTGGTTCATCGGGAAGAGGATGACCTCGCGGATGTTGTTTTCCTCCGCCAGCAGCATCACGATCCGGTCGATCCCCGCCGCACAGCCCCCGTGGGGCGGCGCGCCGTATTGAAACGCGTTTACCATGCCGCCAAAGCGCTTGCGCACTTCTTCTTCACCGTAGCCCGCGATTTCGAAGGCTTTGAACATGATCTCGGGCCGGTGGTTCCGGATGGCGCCCGACACCAGCTCATAGCCGTTGCAGGCCAGATCATATTGATAGCCAAGTACATCGAGCGGATCGCCCTGCAAAGCCTCCATCCCGCCTTGGGGCATGGAGAAGGGGTTGTGCTCGAAGTCGATCTTGCCGGTCTCCGCGTCCTTTTCGTAGATCGGGAAATCGACGATCCAGGCAAAGGCGAAACGCTCCTTCTCGGTCAGACCGAGCTCCTCGCCGATCACGTTGCGGGCGCGCCCTGCCACAGCCTCAAACGCCTTCGGCTTGCCGCCGAGGAAGAACGCCGCGTCGCCCACGCCGAGGCCGAGCTGCTGCCGGATCGCCTCCGTGCGCTCGGGCCCGATGTTCTTGGCCAGCGGACCTGCGGCTTCCATCCCCTCGCCCTGATCGCGCCAGAAGATATAGCCCATGCCGGGCAACCCTTCCTTCTGTGCAAAGGCGTTCATGCGGTCGCAGAACTTGCGGCTCCCGCCCGTCGGCGCGGGGATCGCGCGGATCTGGGTGCCGTCCTGTTCGAGCAATTTCGCAAAGATGGCAAAGCCGGAGCCCGCGAAATGCTCGGAGACGACCTGCATCTTGATCGGGTTGCGCAGGTCCGGCTTGTCGCTGCCGTACCAAAGGGCTGCATCCTTGTAGGAGATTTGGGGCCAGTCGCGATCCACGGGGCGCCCGCCGCCGAATTCCTCGAAGATGCCCGCGAGCACCGGTTGGATCGTGTCGAAGACATCCTGCTGCTCGACAAAGCTCATCTCGAGGTCGAGCTGGTAGAAATCCGTGGGCGAGCGATCCGCGCGCGGGTCCTCATCCCTGAAACAGGGCGCGATCTGGAAGTACTTGTCAAAGCCGGAAACCATCAGCAGCTGCTTGAACTGTTGCGGTGCTTGCGGCAGGGCATAGAACTTGCCCGGATGCAGGCGCGATGGCACCAGAAAATCGCGCGCGCCCTCTGGGCTGCTCGCCGTGATGATCGGCGTCTGGAATTCCTTGAATCCGCGGTCCCACATGCGCTGGCGGATCGCGCTCACCACATCGGAGCGCAGGATCATGTTGCGCTGCATCTTCTCGCGGCGCAGATCGAGGTAGCGGTAGCGCAGGCGGGTCTCCTCGGGATACTCCTGATCACCAAAAACCTGCAGCGGCAGATCGCCGCGCACCTGCCCCAGCACTTCGATGTCGCGCACGAAGACCTCGATCTCCCCCGTCGGGATCTTGGTATTGATCAGTTCGGGATCGCGCGCCTTCACTTCGCCGTCGATGCGGATGCACCATTCCGCGCGCACCTTCTCAACTTCCGTGAACGCGGGCGAGTCGCTGTCGCAGATCAGCTGGGTGATCCCGAAGTGGTCGCGCAGGTCAATGAAGAGCACCCCGCCATGGTCGCGCACGCGGTGCACCCAGCCCGACAGGCGGACCGTCTGGCCGACATGGGTGGCGTTGAGCTCTGCGCAGGTCTGGCTTCGGTAGGCGTGCATGGCGGTCCCCTTCGATTGGGCGGGTGGCGCGGCGCGGGCCGCGTTTGGTCAGAAATATATCGCGTGCAGCTACACCGCGCGCGGCCTGTGAAGTCAAGGGGACGGCCTCAGTTATGCCCGCGGTCCGGTGTGCTTGCACGGGGCTGTGTTGTTTATATCTTTCGGCCCGGTGGGTTTTGGCATATTGCATCTGTTCAGCCGACCGCAAGCCTCGCAGTCAACGCCGCATCCATTCATCCTGCGCCGCTCCGATACCGTCAAAGCAGTGGCGGAGCATCACCCAACACGCCACCATTGAGAGCCGCACCATGAACATGCTGAAAATCGTCGTCGTGCCGATGCACAAGGAAGGCCGCAAGTTCGTGGCGATTTTTGCCGCGATCTCCGTCGTGCTCGGACTGCTGTGGGCGCCGCTCTTCTGGCTCGGTCTGGGGCTGACGGTCTGGTGCTACTACTTCTTTCGTGATCCGGTGCGCGTGATCCCGCAGGAGCCGGGGCTCGTTCTCTCGCCTGCGGATGGGATCGTTTCGCTGATCGAGGAGGTCGTGCCGCCGAGCGATATGGGTCTCGGTGATCAGGCGCTGACCCGGGTGTCGGTCTTCATGAACGTCTTCAATTGTCACATCAACCGCGCCCCCGTCGCGGGCGAGGTCGTCAGCGTCGTCTATCACCATGGCAAGTTCCTGAATGCCTCCCTCGACAAGGCGAGCGTGCACAATGAGCGCAACAGCGTCACGCTGGAGACCGCGCAGGGCATGCGCATCGGCGTGGTGCAGATCGCGGGGCTTGTGGCGCGGCGCATCGTCTGCTTCGTGGGTAAGGGTGATGCACTCGGGGTCGGCCACCGCTTCGGGCTCATCCGCTTCGGCAGCAGACTCGATGTCTTTCTGCCACAGGGCATCGCCCCGCTGGTCTGTGTCGGGCAGACCGCCGTGGCGGGTGAGACGATCCTCGCGGATCTGTCCGCACCGGGAAGCGCGCGCCAAGGACGCGCCGTATGAGCCCCGCAGCGCGCATCAAGTTGCGCCATATCGTTCCGAGCATGGTCACGGTCTTCGCGATCTGTGCGGGCCTCAGCTCGATCCGGATGAGCCTTGAGGGCAACATCGAGACGGCGCTCTATTTCGTGCTGCTGGCGGTGCTTTTGGACGCCGCGGACGGCAAGATCGCGCGCTATCTCAATAGTGCGAGCCCCTTCGGCGCCGAGCTCGACTCGCTGGCGGATTTCTTCAACTTCGGGATCGTGCCGGGATTCCTGCTCTACAACACGCTCTACATCGGGACGCCCCATGCAAGCCTCGGCTTCCTCGCGACGATGGTATTGGCGGTATGCTGTGCGTTGCGGCTGGCGCGGTTCAATCTGGTGCCGGTTCTGCCGGTGGAAATGCCCAAATCGCCCGAGACCTTCGTCGGCGTGCCTGCACCCGCGCTCGCGTGCCTGTCGCTCATGCCGGTGTTCTTGCACCTCAACGGCTGGGAGAACACCGACCTGCCGGTCCTGCGCGCGCTCTATATCATCGGCGTCGGGTGCCTTGCGGTCAGCACGCTGCCGACCCTCTCGATCAAGCACGCCAGCATCAAGCGCGCGCATTTGCCTTTCGCCGTTATCGCGGCGATGATCCTCGTGGTCTGTTTGATGAGCTATCCGTGGTCCACGCTGATCGTGGTCAACTGCCTCTATCTCATCTCGCTGCCGCTCACCTATCTTGTGTTGCTAAGGCAGCAGACCTGACCGCGGCTCAAACGCTCAGAACGTCTCCAGATTGCGCAGGATCGGGCAGTCGGGGCGCTGGTCGCCCGCACATTCGCGCACCAGATGCGAGAGGGTTTCGCGGATGGCTTGCAGATCCGCGATCTTGCGCTCGATCCCGGCAAGGTGATCGGTGGCGATTTCGCGGACGTCCGCACTGGCGCGGTCGCGGTCATCCCAGAGTGCGAGCAGGCTGCGGCAATCCTCGATGGTGAAACCCAGCGCGCGGGCGCGGCCCAGAAACGCCAGCTTGTGCATGTCTGCCGCGCGGAAGTTGCGGTAGCCATTGGGGTCGCGCAACGGCGTCACCAGGCCGATTTCCTCGTAATAGCGGATTGTCTTGGCGGGCAGCCCGACCTTTTCGGCAACTTCCGAGATGTTCATCCGGCCCTCCTAGGCTGGGCGGGCTGCGGTGGTGAGGGGTGCCGTCCTGCCCTGTCCCTCGCCGGGCCCTGCGACGGGCGGGGAGACCCAACGCAGGCGCAGCGCGTTGGAGAGCACGAACACGCTCGACAGGGCCATCGCACCGGCGGCGAGCGCGGGCGAGAGCATCCAGCCGAAAAACGGATAGAAGATCCCCGCGGCGACAGGGATCAGCAGCACGTTGTAGCCAAAAGCCCAGACCAGGTTCTGGCGGATGTTGCGCATGGTCCGTCGGCTGATGTGCAGCGCGTTGACGACGCCGCCCGGATCGCCTGACATCAGCACCACATCCGCCGCCTCGATGGCGATATCGGTGCCGGTGCCGATGGCGATGCCCGTATCGGCATGGGCCAGGGCCGGCGCATCGTTGATCCCGTCCCCGACGAAGGCAACCTTGCGTCCGCCCTCCTGCAACTGCGCGAGGGCGTCCACCTTTCCTTCGGGCAAGACCTCGGCGACGACCCGGTCGATGCCCAGCCGCGCCGCGATGGCCTGTGCGGTGCCCTTGTTGTCGCCGGTGATCATAGCCACGCTCAGCCCGAGATCGTGCAGGGCCGCGATGGCAGCGGCGCTGCCCGGTTTGATCGGGTCCGAAACGGTGATCACCGCCGCCAATTCTCCGTCGATGGCGGCATAGAGCGGTGTCTTGCCCTCCCGCCCGAGTGCCGCGCCCGCGGATTGCAGCGCGTCGAGAGCGATGCCTTCCCGCGCCATCAGCCGGTCCGCCCCAACGAGCATTTCGTGCCCCTCAACCCGCCCGGATACCCCGTAGCCAGTGATTGAGACGAACGCATCCGCCTGCACCACCACCGCGCCCTCGGATTGCGCCTTGCGCACGATCGCCGCGGCAATGGGATGCTCCGACGCCGCCTCGACAGAGGCGACAAGACGCAGCACCTGCGCGCGCGTGAACCCTGCCGTCACATTCAAATCGGTCAGTTCGGGCCGCCCTTCGGTCAACGTGCCGGTCTTGTCGAAGGCCACCGTCTGAACGTCGCCGAGGCCCTGCAACGCGTCGCCCTGCCGGAAGAGAACGCCAAGCTCAGCGGCGCGACCCGTACCCACCATGATGGACGTCGGCGTTGCCAGACCCATCGCACAGGGGCACGCGATGATCAGCACCGCGACGCCCGCCACCAGCGCAAACCCGAGCGCGGGGTTGGGGCCAAGCACCAGCCATGCCGCAAAGCTCAGGCATGCGACCGCCATGACCGCGGGCACAAACCACAAGGTAATCCGGTTGACCAGATCCTGTATCGGCAGCTTGGCGCCCTGCGCCTGTTCCACCATGCGGATGATCTGGGCCAGGGTCGTGTCATCGCCCACCTTGGTCGCGCTGAACACCAGCGCGCCGGTGCCGTTGACCGTACCGCCCACCACATCGCTGCCTGCGTCCTTGCCCACTGGTACCGGCTCCCCTGTGATCATGCTTTCGTCGATGTAGGAGCTGCCGCGCAGCACGGTACCATCGACGGAAACCTTCTCTCCGGGGCGCAGATGGATCACGTCGCCCACGACGATCTGCTCAAGCGGCCGCTCGCGCGTCTGGCCGTCCCGCTCCACCAAGGCGGTCTTGGCGCGCAGACCGATGAGCCGCGCGATGGCCTGCCCGGTGCGCCCCTTTGCGCGCGCTTCCAGCGTGCGGCCGAGCAGGATCAACGTCACGATCACCGCCGCCGCCTCGAAATAGACGACGCGCGTGCCCTCGGGCAGCAAGCCGGGGGCGAAGAGTGCGACAGTCGAGAAGGCCCATGCCGCGCCTGCCCCTAGTGCCACGAGCGAGTTCATGTCCGGCGCCCGTTTGAACAGTGCGGGGATGCCCAACCGGAAGAACTGCCGCCCGGGCCATGCGAGCACCAGCGAGGTGAGGACGAACTGGATCATCCAGCTGGTGCCCATGCCCAGCGTGCTCATCACCCAACTATGAATCGCAGGTATCGCATGGCTGCCCATTTCCAGTACGAAAACCGGCACGGTCAACAGCGCCGCGAGTAGTGTCATCCACCGCAGATGCTCGGCTTAGGCTTCCTTGCGCTGCGTGCGTTCCTGCGACGACTTCGTGCCTGCAATGGCCGTGGCAGGGTAGCCAGCCGCCGTTGCCACCGCCACGATCCGGTCCGGCGAGACGCCGAGCACCCGCAGGGTGGCCTCCTCGTTTGCGAGGTTCACGTCAGCGGATAACACGCCCGGCTCTGCCGCCAATGCCCGCTCCACCCGGCCCACGCAGGAGGCGCAGGACATGTTTTGCACGGCGAAACGCAGGGTCTGGGTCTTTGCCGGTTATCCCGCCTCGCGCAGCGCTGCCTCCACCGCGTTTGCATCCAAAGCGGTGCCGCCCTCGACCCGAACGCTTTCCCCGGCGAGGTTCACGGTCGCCTCCTCTACCCCCGGCACATCGCGGAGGGCTTTCTCGACCCGCCCGACGCAGGAGCCGCAATGCATGTTGCGCACGTTGAAAGTCAGGGAATTGTCGCTTGGCATCAGGAGGCTCCAGGATCTGTTCCACCTAGAGAAAAGGGTTCCGGTAAGGGGAAGGTCAAGAGTGTGCGCCGGATTATCTGCGCTGCCGGGGCACGGCATCGCCGTGGGCGGCCTTCGGATGAGGGCGCGACATTCTAAAAATGTTCGGAAAATCTGGCAGGGGCTGGGGGACTCGAACCCACGACCCTCGGTTTTGGAGACCGATGCTCTACCAACTGAGCTAAACCCCTGTGCCGAGGGATGGATAGGGTCGCACGCGGGTGAGGTCAAGTCCTTATGCTGTGCGAGGGGCCAATCGCGCGCAATCCACGCCACCTTCGGTGCTGCTTTCGGATCATCGGGTAGCCGGACGATGGCGCCAAGCTGCGGCGGCGGACAAATACGCCGCACCTTGGAACGATCGACCGGCCGTATCGGTTATATTGGCAAATGGAACATCAAGAGGAGACAGACATGACACTCAATTCATTGAGAGACGTCTATCACGACCAACTGCAGGACCTATACAGCGCCTGCAAGCAGTCGATGGAGGCCACGACGGCCCTTGGACGCGCCGCAAAAGATGAGGATCTAAGCAAGGCGTTGATTGATGGCGCCACAGGCATCAGCGACGGTATGGACAAGATCAAGTCAATCTGCGCGCGGCACGATATCGACCCCACTGGCGAGCATTGCAAAGGCATGGAAGGACTCGTGAACGAGGCCCGTGCACATGCGCTCGACGAAGACTTCGGCAGCGACGCTACCCGCGACGCGATGATCATCACGCAGTATCAGCGCATGGTGCATTACGCGATTGCAGGCTACGGCTGCCTCGCCGCCTTCGCCAACCGTCTGGGGCTTGATGAAGACGGCGCGATTCTGCGAAATCTCCTTGAAGAGACGCGCAGCGGCGATCTGAGAATGACGGACATCGCTATGAATGGCGGTGTCAACGAAGAAGCGGCCTAAGACTAGCGCCGATGATGGCCCCCGCAGTAATGCGGGGGCTTTTTTGTGTCAGGCGGCGGTCCTTGACCGCGCGAATGCCGGGCTTTGCACGATCCCCTTGTCGAACAGCTGACCGATCTCAGTATCGGTGAGGCCCACAACATCGCCCAGAACCTCCTCGGTGTGCTGGCCAAGGGCAGGCGCGGGCTTCGGCGCCAGACGTGGCCCGCTGGAGAATGTGACCGGCGCACCGGGCACGGCGAAACGGCCCAGTCCGGGCTGCTCCAGCATCTGGAACATCGGGTTGGCGGTGCTCAAATCGGGATCCTCCGCCACCGCACGTTTGATGGTACGGAACAGCGACCATGTCAGTCCCATGGTGTCGAACATCGGGCCGATCTCACTCACAGCGCGCGCAGCGAACCAAGGCTCCAGTATCTCGGTGATGTCATGCCTCAGGCGCCAGCGATTGCCCTCGTCACTCAGGCTCAGCCCCGTCCGCACCTCCAACAGCCCGAGCGCATCGGCGCTGCCCGTGGCCTTGACCAGACCGGACCACTGGCGACCGGTGAGGCCGATCACCATCACCCGCTCACCATCGGCACAGAGGAAATCCTGCCCGTAGGCACCGTAGAGCGCGTTGCCGGATTTCTCGCGCGGCGCCTCGTTCAGGGTCGCGTCACCGATAAGCCCCAAGTGACCCATCGCCGCCGCCGCCACGTCCTTGAGCGACAGCTCGACCTCCTGACCCTTCCCGCGCCGCAAGCGGTGCCGCTCAGCTGCCAGAAGCGCACTGACACACAGGTTACCGGCGAGCAGGTCCCAGGCCGGGACTGCATTGGCGACAGGGCCGTCATGCCCTTTGGGACCGGTGAAGTCCGGGACACCCAAGGCCGGGTTCACGGTGTAATCCACCTGCGGCCGACCGTGGCGGTCGCCCAGCAGCGTGACGGTGATCAGATCCTCGCGGTGCTGGCGCAGCGTATCGTAGTCCATCCACCCGCGCACACGCAGGTTGGTGAGAAAAAGGCCCGCATCCTCGCCCGGCGCAGTGACGATACGCGTCACAAGCTCGCGCCCCTCTTCAGATTTCATATCCACCGCGATGGAGCGTTTGCCCTTGTTCAGTCCGGCCCAGAACAGGCTCTGCCCCGACGGTGCGAGCGGCAGACGCCCCGCGTCGAGCCCGCCCTCGATACGGTCGAACCGGATCACATCCGCGCCCATCTGCGCCAATGTCATGCCCGCCAGCGGAACGGCCACAAATGCGGAGCCTTCGACCACACGCATACCTTTCAGAATCGTGCTCATCTCATTTCTCCCATGTGGCGCTGGCTTGCATGCCCTGACGGCTGCCATTCGCGATTGTACAAAGTGACCATTCGGTCTGCCGGGTCTGCTCAAGCGACAGCTCCAGAGCATCCCCTGCAAAAACGGGGTGCACGCCGCGGAAACTGAACTTGTCTGGCGGGCTGCCGCGGTGGCGGATCGCCATATCGATCAGCAGATTTGCCTGCAGCGGGCCATGCACCACCAGATCGGGATAGTGCTCCACGTCGCGGGTGTAGGGCAGATCGTAGTGGATCCGGTGCGCGTTGAAGGTGATAGCGGAATAGCGAAAGAGCAGCGGCGTGCTGACCGGAATGCCCTCGCGGATATCGCCCTGCGGCGGGGCTATGGCGCGCGGTGCGCGGAAACTGTCGGGGATCTGGAGGTAGACGATGTCTTGCCGCTCCCGAATGGCAGGGCCCGCAGCGCCGCTGATCTCATGCTCCAACGCGACAAAAACCATCTCGCCCGCCGTGCCCGACTTCTCGGTGATCTGGGCGATACGCGTTGTGCGGGTCAGCGGCTCGCCCACATGCACAGGGGCCATGAATTCGATCGCGCCGCCCGCCCACATCCGCCGATTGAGCTGAACCGGCGGCATCAGCCCGCCAAGGCGCGGATGCCCGTCTGGGCCCAGATCATCCATCGCAGCCGTGGGGGGAAAGCCAAACCAATGCCACAAGGGCGCAAGGACATCCCCCTGACGGGGCAGGATAGGCACGCCGCGCCCTAGAACCGCATGCGCCATGTGCGCAGACGTCTCAGAAACACCGCCGACGACAGTCTCACTGCGGTCCACCCATGCGGATAGGTTGATCTGGTCCAAATGATGCGCCTCCCTAATTCCAAAAGACCGGCAAAACAGGAAAAAATCAAGCATTATTAATATGTTAACAGTAGACTATCGTATACAATGGCGCCATGCTGCATCTGCAGCCCGGGGGGCCCGCCTTGAAAAGGCTCACGCTTTCGGTCGGTAGGCGCCATATGCTGCGGCGCGGCAGGCGTGCACATTTATTCGGCAGGTTTTCGCTGACGCGATCCAAGCGGCGTCAGCGCGCCACTTCTGCTAATGCTTGCACGTCGCCGCCGCAGATGATGGCCTCGTGGCGCAGAATCTCTTCGATCGGCCAATTCCACCAGCAGATCTCCTCCAGCAGCGCGATCTCCGCAGGGTCGAAGCGACGGCGAATGGTGCGCGCGGGGTTGCCCGCGACAATGCTGTAGGATGGTACATGACCGCTCACCACGGCACCGGCGCCGACGATCACGCCGTTGCCGATCTGCGCCCCCGGCAGGATCCGCGCGCCCTGCCCGATCCAGACGTCGTGGCCGACAAGGGTGTCCGGTCCGGGATCCGGCAATGAGGGGCGCCCCTGCCGCGCGCCCCCGCCGAAAACCGCAAACGGAAAGGTAGAAATCCCGTCATGGCGGTGGTTTGCAGAAGCGGTGATGAACTGCGCCCCGTCTGCGATCTGGCAAAACCTGCCGATGCTCAACCGCTCGGGGCTAAAGTCATAGAGGTAGGGCGCCAGATGTGCGGCCCAGTCTGGCGGCGGATGATGTGCACTAGCGTAGGTATAGTCCCCAACGTCGATGCGCGGATGGTTGAGCACGCCGCGCAGAAAGACGGTGCCCCGGTGCGGTGTGCCGTCAGCGAGCAAGACAGGATGGGAGTGCGAGGGATCGGGGAAGGAATGATCAGGTTCAGTCATGGCCTGCTCCTTGGCTTGGCGGACGGCGTGCTCCCGAAACTAGCGCGGATCGCGGAGGCGTTGAAAGTGCCACACGGAAAAAGGGCACACACATGAGGCGCCCCTTGCTTGTAGTCATTCAGAACCGGGCGCTGCGTCCCTGCTCTCGGGACCTCTCCAGTGCGAAGGGCCTGCCGCAGGTGACGCCCTCCAGTCGGCGTTTGCTATGGCAAACGCGTCTTACTCCGTGATCTTTGACATGCTCTAAACTGCGCGTCTCGGGGTCACCCTCTAACGACAAAGGCCGCCCCTTGCGGGACGGCCCTTGCACTGCCGGGTTCGCGTATCGGCCCGGGGGCCGGTAAGCTTACTCCGTGATCTTCGACACGACACCCGCGCCGACGGTCCGGCCGCCTTCGCGGATCGCGAAGCGCAGCCCGTCTTCCATCGCGATCGGTGCGATCAGCTCGACGTTGAACTGCAGGTTGTCGCCCGGCATCACCATCTCCGTGCCCTCGGGCAGCTGAACCGTGCCCGTCACATCCGTCGTGCGGAAGTAGAACTGCGGACGGTAGTTCGCGAAGAACGGCGTGTGACGGCCACCCTCTTCCTTGGTCAGGATGTAGGCCTCGGCGGTGAACTTCGTGTGCGGCTTGACGCTTGCGGGCTTGCACAGCACCTGGCCGCGCTCGACGCCCTCACGGTCCACACCGCGCAGCAGCGCGCCGATGTTGTCGCCCGCCTCACCGCGGTCCAGCAGCTTGCGGAACATCTCGACGCCCGTGCAGGTCGTCTTCTTGGTGTCGCGGATGCCGACGATCTCGATCTCGTCGCCCACGTTGATCACGCCACGCTCGATGCGGCCCGTCACAACCGTACCACGACCCGAGATCGAGAACACGTCCTCGACCGGCATCAGGAACGGCTGGTCCACGGCGCGCGCAGGCGTCGGGATGTACTCGTCCACGGCCGCCATCAGCTTGCGGATCGACTCTTCGCCGATCGAAGGCTCCGTGCCGTTCATCGCGTGCAGCGCCGAGCCGGGGATCACGGGAATGTCGTCGCCGGGATACTCGTACTTGCTCAGCAGCTCGCGGATCTCCATCTCCACCAGCTCCAGCAGCTCCTCGTCGTCCACCTGGTCGACCTTGTTCATGTAGACGACCATGTAGGGGATGCCCACCTGACGGCCGAGCAGGATATGCTCGCGCGTCTGCGGCATCGGGCCGTCGGCCGCGTTCACCACCAGGATCGCGCCGTCCATCTGCGCCGCACCGGTGATCATGTTCTTGACGTAGTCGGCGTGGCCGGGGCAGTCGACATGCGCGTAGTGACGCGCATCGGTCTCGTATTCCACATGCGCCGTCGAGATCGTGATCCCGCGGGCTTTCTCCTCGGGCGCGCCGTCGATCTGGTCGTAGGCCTTGAAGTCACCGAAATACTTCGTGATCGCCGCCGTCAGCGTCGTCTTGCCGTGGTCAACATGGCCGATCGTGCCGATGTTAACATGTGGTTTGTTACGTTCAAACTTTGCCTTTGCCATGGTGTTGGCTCCTTGATTTCTAATTTCTGGAGGGGAGGCCCGCAGCATTGCTGCGGGCGGCCCGGTTTATGCGTATTTCGCCTTGATCTCGTCGGAGATGTTCTGTGGCACGGCCTCGTAGTGGTCGAACTGCATCGTGAAGTTCGCACGGCCCGAGGACATGGAACGCAGCGTGTTGATGTAGCCGAACATGTTGGCCAGCGGCACGAAACAGTCGATGGCAATCGCGTTGCCGCGCGTGTCCTGACCCTGCACCTGACCGCGACGCGAAGTCAGGTCGCCGATGATGCCGCCGGTATACTCCTCCGGTGTCACCACTTCGACTTTCATGATCGGCTCGAGCAGTTTCGCACCGGCCTTCTTCATGCCTTCACGCATGCCCATGCGGGCCGCGATCTCGAACGCGAGGACCGAGGAGTCAACATCGTGGAACTTGCCGTCGATCAGCGCGACCTTGAAGTCGATGACCGGGAAGCCCGCGAGCGGACCGGAGTCCATCACCGACTTGATGCCCTTTTCGACGCCCGGGATGTATTCCTTGGGCACCGAACCACCGACGATGCGGCTCTCGAAGGAGTAGCCTTCGCCCGGCTCGGTCGGCATCAGGATCATCTTCACCTCGGCGAACTGACCGGAACCGCCGGACTGCTTCTTGTGGGTGTAGGTGACTTCGGCTTCGCGCGAAATCGTCTCGCGGTAGGCCACCTGGGGCGCGCCGATGTTGGCTTCGACCTTGAACTCACGCTTGAGGCGATCGACGAGGATATCGAGGTGAAGTTCGCCCATGCCCTTCATGATGGTCTGACCGGATTCGAGATCGGTCTCCACGCGGAAGGACGGATCCTCGGCTGCCAGACGGGCCAGGCCCGCGGACATCTTCTCCTGGTCGGCCTTCGTCTTGGGCTCGACCGCGATCTCGATGACCGGATCGGGGAAGGTCATCGTTTCGAGCACGACCGGATCGGACGGATCGCACAGCGTGTCGCCCGTGGTGGTGTCCTTCAGACCGGCGAGCGCGATGATATCGCCTGCCCAGGCTTCGGTGATCTCTTCACGCTCGATGGAGTGCATCATCATCATCCGGCCAACGCGCTCTTTCTTGCCCTTGGTCGAGTTCAGAAGGTTGTCACCCTTGACGAGCTTGCCCGAGTAGACGCGCGTGAAGGTGAGCGAGCCCACGAAGGGGTCGTTCATGATCTTGAACGCCAGGCCAGAGAAGGCCATGTCGTCATCCGCGCGGCGCGGGATGTTACGTGTTTCCGTCTCATCGCCGGGTTTGAAGCCCATGTAGTCGACCACGTCCAGCGGGCTGGGCAGATAGTCGATCACGGCGTTGAGCAGGGGCTGAACGCCCTTGTTCTTGAAAGCAGAGCCACAGAGCACGGGGATGAACTTGATACCAAGCGTACCCTTGCGGATGAGGGCGCGCAGGGTGTCCACGTCAGGCTCGGCGCCGTCCATGAGGTAGTTCTCCATCGCTTCGTCGTCCATTTCGACGGCGATCTCGATGAGGTTGGCACGCCATTCGTCGGCCTGCGCCTTGAGGCTGTCGCGTATCGGCTTCTTGACCCAGGACGCGCCCAGATCTTCACCTTCCCATACCCATTCTTCCATGGTCACGAGATCGATCATGCCTTCAAGCGCGGTTTCGGCGCCGATCGGGATCTGGATCGGTGCGGGGGTCGCGCCGGTGCGATCCTTGATCATCCGCACGCAGTTGAAGAAGTCGGCGCCGATCTTGTCCATCTTGTTGACGAAAACGATGCGCGGCACCTTGTAGCGGTCGGCCTGACGCCAGACGGTCTCGGTCTGAGGCTCGACACCGGCGTTGGCGTCAAGAACGGCGACCGCGCCGTCGAGCACGGCGAGCGAGCGCTCGACCTCGATCGTGAAGTCCACGTGGCCGGGGGTGTCGATGATGTTCATCCGGTACTTGGTGTCGGATGTCGCATCGGCCGTCGGCTCTTCCTGACGCTGCCAGAAGGTGGTCGTCGCGGCGGAAGTGATGGTGATGCCCCGCTCCTGCTCCTGCTCCATCCAGTCCATCGTGGCCGCACCGTCGTGCACCTCACCGATGTTGTGGGACTTGCCGGTGTAGTACAGGATACGCTCGGAACAGGTTGTTTTGCCTGCATCGATGTGCGCCATGATGCCGAAGTTGCGGTAGCGTGAAAGCGGATAGTCGCGTGCCATTTGTAAAGCTTCCTCAGAGGTGTTGCTTTGAAAAAGGTTCAGGGGCCACGCGTATCGCGGCCCCGATCTCATAGGTCGGGAAAGCCCCCGGCCAGCTTACCAGCGGTAGTGGCTGAACGCCTTGTTGGCGTCGGCCATCTTGTGCGTGTCTTCGCGCTTCTTGACGGCTGTGCCGCGCGACTGGACCGCGTCCATCAGCTCGCCTGCAAGGCGCTCTTCCATGGTGTTCTCGTTGCGCGCGCGTGCGGCCTTGATCAGCCAGCGGATCGCCAGCGCCTGACGACGCTCGGGGCGGACCTCGACGGGGACCTGGTAGGTGGCACCACCGACGCGGCGCGAGCGGACTTCGACGCTCGGCTGGATGTTCTCGAGCGCTTCGTGGAAGACCTCCACGGGCGCGCGCTTGATCTTGGCTTCAACGCGGTCGAAGGCGTTGTAGACGATGCGCTCGGCGGTCGACTTCTTGCCGTCGATCATCAGGTTGTTCATGAATTTGGTCAGGATCAGATCGCCATACTTGGCATCTGGCAGGACTTCGCGTTTTTCAGCGGCGTGGCGGCGTGACATCTTGTTGTCTTCCTTCGAATAGAGGCGGCGGGTGTTGCACCCACCCTACGGATGGTTCGGGTAGACGGTGGGTGCGATCCCACCGCTGACCAATTACTTCGGACGCTTGGCACCGTATTTGGAACGACGCTGCTTGCGGTCCTTGACGCCTTGCGTATCGAGAACACCGCGCAGGATGTGGTAGCGCACGCCGGGAAGGTCCTTGACGCGACCGCCGCGGATCAAAACCACGGAGTGTTCCTGCAGGTTGTGGCTCTCGCCGGGGATGTAGGAGATCACCTCGAAGCCGTTGGTCAGGCGTACCTTGGCCACTTTGCGCATCGCAGAGTTCGGCTTCTTCGGCGTGGTGGTATAGACACGTGTGCAGACGCCACGCTTCTGCGGGCATTCCTGCAGGTGCATGGACTTGGAGTATTTGCGTTTTGGCTGGCGCGGCTTGCGGATCAGCTGCTGAATCGTTGGCATTCCGGTTTTATCCCCGTGTTGCTGTCTGAGGTGCAGGCACGCATGGCCCCTGCGGTGAATGGTCTGCTGCGCGCGTCCGGGCAGCGTGGGCAAGAGCACAGGGTCCAAAGCAATATGGCCGCGACGCTTCCGTACCGGGGTAAGCGAGGCGGCTATGCTCTCAGAGGATCGGGCCATTCAAGGCGGCCTGGATCTTGACCACATGCGATATGATATGCGTTTCAGGGGCGACCCCCATCGACGAGATAACGGGCGTATACGGACAAGCGATCACAGTGTCAACAGCCTCCGCCCCCTTGCAAAATCCACCCCCCTCCCCGCATAGTTGCGAAACTGCGAACGAGGCGTCTGACGATGCAAGTGATTGGGCTTTGCCGCTTTTCCTACCCCGCGATCGGCGGTTTCCAGGTCGATCACGACACCATCGAGGAACGCATCGTCTATCTCTACGACGATGCCCGGCTGGAGGAGCGATTCCGTCTTTTCGAGGCTGTCGCCCTGCCCAGTCTGCGCGCGCAGACCGATCCGGATTTCGAGCTGATCATCGTCGTGGGCGACCAGCTCCCCGCCCGCCATCTAACCCGGCTCGAGCGGCTGATCGGCGACATGCCGCAGGCGCGCATCCACGCGGCACCGCCGCGCCCCCAGCGCGAAGTGATGAAGGAGATCCTCAATGCCGCGCGGCGCGACTTCAGTGCGCCTTGCCTGCAGTTCCGCTTTGACGACGATGACGCGGTCGCCGTCGATTTCGTCGCGCGCCTGCGCAAGGCCGCGCGCGATTGCGATGGGCTCACGCGCCAGCACAAGAGCGTCGCCTTCGACTGGAACAAGGGCTACATCGCGGAATACGGGCCGCGCGGCATTTCGGCGGTCGAGATCTTCCGACCTTTCGATGTCGCAGCCCTCGGGATGTGGGTGAAAGGGGACTGCCCCCTGACGATCATGAATTTCGCCCATAACAAGATCAACCGCTTCATGCCTTCGGTCAGTTTCGACGAGCCGCGCATGTTCGTGCGTGGGCACAACGGGTCAAACGACAGCCGCCAGAAGGCGGTGAGCCCGGTCAAGGTGAAGCCCCTCGATCATGCGCGGGCGGAGGAATTTCGCGACCGTTTCGCCATCGACATCGACCGTGTACAGCACATCTTCGGGGGCGCCTAAGATGCGCTGCGTGGGCATCTGCCGTTTTTCGTATGCCGGAGAGGGCGGCTTCAAGGTAGGCCATGAGGATCACGCGGCGCTGGAGGCATTTCTCTATGACCCTGCGCGCATGGAGGAGCGGTTTCGCCTGTTCGAGGCGATCACCCTGCCGTCGGTCGCAGGGCAGACGGACCCTGATTTCACGTTTCTCATCGTCACCGGCACCGGCCTGCCGCAGCAATATCTCGACCGGCTGCGCGCGCTGACATCGCAGATACCGCAGTGCGAGATCGTGCAGTACCCGCCGCGCCCGCACCGCCGGGTTATGAAGAGGGCCATCAACGACTGGCGCGGCGCGTCCGATGCGGCCTGCCTCCAGTTCCGGCTCGATGATGATGATGCGATGGCGCTGAGCTTCGTGGCGCAGTTCAGGCAGGCCGCTGCGGATCTCGGCGCAATCTGCGCGCGCCATCCCTCCGTCGCGGTAGACTTCAACCAGGGCTATGTCTTCACCGCCGGGGCAGAAGGGGTCAAGCTCTGGGCCTATCACTACCCCTATTCAGCGATCGCACTGGGCATGGTCGTACAGGCCGGCAGCGATGACACGATCCTGAGCCACGGGCATCAGAACCTTTGGAAGACGATGCCGACCCTCACCCTGACAGGCGAGGACATGATGATGCGCGGGCACAACGACTTCAACGACAGCCGTCTCAAGGGCAAGAAGAACACCTTCGACTACCGGCCTATGGACGCCGCCAAAGCCGCGTACATCCGCGCCACTTTCGGCATCGACGACGATCACGTGCGCGCGGTTTTCTCACGCCCCGCGCCGTGATGCCGTCCGCGCCATCGTCTGGGAGAGTTTACGCTCCCGGTAGAAGGTGAATAGCCCCGTCGCCATCACGATCCCCGCACCCAGCAGCGTGAAGCCGCGCGGCACCTCATCAAAGAGCGCGAAACCCACGATCATTGCCGCGACCAGCCCGGTGTAGCGAAACGGCGCGATGAAGGAGACATCGCCGGTGCGCATCGCCTGAATGCTGGCGAAATAGCCGACGGAGACAAAGACCGCAGAGGCGATGATGCAGCCTGCCAGGGGGGTGGTGATCGGCGCATAGGGCTGCGTGAGGGAGGCGGCCCCTGCTGCCGCCATCACCGCTACCGTGGTCCCGAGGGTTACCGTCATACCCGGCACTTCGGGCGAGAGCTTGCGCGTGATCATGTCGCGCATCGTCACGCCGAGGACGGCGCCGAGCGCATAGAGCGACCAGACGTTGAACCCGTCCACCCCGGGGCGTATGATCAGCATCACACCGCCGAGACCGATCAGAATCGCCAGCATCCGCCGCCAGCCCACCGCCTCGCGCAAGAAGATCGCGGAGGCAAGGGTGACCGTAAGCGGCACCACCTGCATGATCGCGTTGAGGTTGCCCAACGGCATCTTGAAGAGCGCCGTGAGGAAGAGGTAGGCCGTCAAGATCTCCGCCAGCCCGCGCATTGCGATCAGCCATTTGTCGCGCCGCGATACCGAGAGGTGCAACCGGCCCAGATACCGTGCCAGCGCGTAGATCAGCATGGTCGCGAGGATGCCGCGCACGAAGATGAGCTGAAACAACGGCAGCGCACCATCGGTCAACTTGAGGAAGGTATCATTGGTGACGAAAGCCCCCATGGAGAGCATCATCAACAGGGCGCCGGTAGTGTTTGGGGACATCTGTATTTCCTGAGATCTGGCGCGACACTGTCCCAGCGCGGCGCAGAGGGCAATGCACGCCGAGTGCATTCCTGCAAAAAACGTGGCCGCAAAGAAAAACCCCCGCAGCCTTTCGGTTGCGGGGGTTGGGAGGGTTCAGTCGGATCGCCGTCGCTTAATCGCGGCTTTCCTCGTCAAAGGCGTGCGGCTGGGCAAAGACATCGCCGCCGACGACATCATCGGCAGGCGCTTCTGGTGCGGCCAGTGCCGCCGCCTTCTCCGCCTCGATCCGGCGCGCCTCGATCACGACATTGTCGCGATCCGCGGCGACGCGGCGCATCTGCTGGGTTGCCCCACCGGTCCCCGCGGGGATCAGACGGCCCACGATCACGTTTTCCTTGAGACCGACAAGCTTGTCGCGCTTGCCCTGTACCGATGCCTCGGTGAGGACCCGCGTCGTCTCCTGGAAAGACGCTGCCGAGATGAAGCTGCGCGTTTGCAGCGACGCCTTGGTGATGCCCAGCAGGATCGGTTCGCCCTTTGCGGCACGACCGCCCTTCTTGAGCGCCTTCTCGTTGGCCAGATCGAATTCCTGCTTGTCGACGTGTTCGCCTTTGAGCAGTGTGGTGTCCCCGCTCTCCTGGATCTCCCACTTCTGCAGCATCTGGCGCACGATGACTTCGATGTGCTTGTCGTTGATCTTCACACCCTGCAGGCGGTAGACGTCCTGCACCTCGTCGATCATGTAATCCGCGAGCGCCTCAACCCCCATGATGGCGAGAATGTCATGCGGCGCTGGATTGCCGTCCATGATGTAATCGCCCTTTTGCACGAAGTCGCCTTCGGCCACGGGGATGTGCTTGCCCTTGGGCACCATGTATTCGACCTTGTGATCGGGATCGTCCGAGCTCTCGATCGCGATGCGGCGCTTGTTCTTGTAGTCCTTGCCGTAGCGCACATAGCCATCGATTTCCGCGATGATGGCGTGATCCTTGGGGCGACGCGCCTCAAAGAGTTCGGCCACACGTGGCAGACCACCGGTGATGTCCTTGGTCTTGGCACCTTCGCGCGGGATCCGGGCGAGAACATCGCCGGCCTGCACTTCGGAGCCGTCCTCGATGGACATGACGGCGTCCACGGACATCGGATAGGTGATCGGATTGCCCGCAGCGTTGCGCACAGGCTCACCGTCCTCACCCACAAGGATGATCTCCGGCTTGAGCTCGTTACCCTTTGCAGCCGAACGCCAGTCGATCACGATTTTCTGGGTCATGCCCGTCGCATCATCGGTCTCGTCCTTGACGGAGATACCGGAGATGAGATCGACGTGCTTGGCAGTACCCGCCGCTTCCGCGATGATCGGCAGCGTATAGGGATCCCACTCGAAGAGCTTGTCGCCCCGCTTGACGCTCTGGCCCTCCTTGACGAAGAGCTTGGTGCCGTAGCCGACCTTGTGGCTCGCGCGCTCATCGCCGTTCTCGTCGATGATGAGCATCTTCATGTTGCGGCCCATGACCATCGTCTCGCCGACGGAGTTCTGCAGCGTGTTCTCATGGTCAAAGCGGATCTTGCCGGACTGGCCCGCCTCCTGGAAGGACTGCTGGCCACCTTGGGCCACACCGCCGATGTGGAACGTCCGCATCGTCAGCTGCGTGCCTGGCTCACCGATGGATTGCGCCGCGATGATGCCCACCGCTTCGCCCTGGTTGACCAATGTACCGCGCGCGAGGTCACGCCCGTAGCACATCGCGCAGACGCCTTCCTCTGCCTCGCAGGTCAGAGGCGACCGGATGCGTGCGGAGGAGACAGCCGCCTCGTCGATGAGATCGGCAATCCGCTCGTCGATGAGCGTACCAGACGCCGCCAGCACCTCATCGGTGCCGGGACGCACGATGTCCTCGGCCAGCACACGGCCCAGCAGACGCTCGGCCAGTGAGGAGACGACCTCGCCATCGTTGACGGCCGCGGTTGCGGTGATCGCGACGTCGGTGCCGCAATCGTGCATGCGCACGATGCAGTCCTGCGCCACGTCCACCAGACGACGTGTCAGGTAGCCCGAGTTGGCCGTTTTCAGAGCCGTGTCGGACAGACCCTTGCGCGCCCCGTGGGTGGAGTTGAAGTACTCCAGAACGGTCAGACCTTCCTTGAAGTTCGAGATGATCGGCGTCTCGATGATGTCGCCGTTCGGCTTGGCCATCAGGCCACGCATGCCGCCCAGCTGCTTCATCTGCGTGACAGAGCCGCGCGCACCGGAGTGCGCCATCATGTAGACGGAGTTCGGCTCGTTCTCGGAACCGTCTTCGCCGTAGGTTGTGGCGGAGATGGAGCCCATCATCGCATCGGTGACCTTGTCATTACACTTCGACCAGGCATCGACGACCTTGTTGTACTTCTCGCCCTGCGTGATCAGGCCGTCCATATACTGCTGCTCGAAATCCTTGACCTGCTCGCGCGTGTCTTCGACCAGCGGCCATTTGGTGTCGGGGATCAGCATGTCGTCCTTGCCGAAGGAGATGCCTGCGCGGAACGCTTCGCGGAAGCCCATGGTCATGATCTGGTCACAGAAGATGACGCTCTCCTTCTGACCGCAGTAGCGGTAGACGGTGTCGATGACCTGCTGCACTTCCTTCTTGCGCAGCAGACGGTTGACCAGGTCGAAGGGCGCCTTGGCGTTGAGCGGCAACAGCGCGCCCAGGCGCACACGGCCGGGCGTGGTGTCAAAGCGTACCATGACTTCGTTGCCTTCGTTGTCGATCTGCTTGATCCGCGCCTTGATCTTGGCGTGCAGATGCACCGCACCGGCGTCCAGCGCATGCTGGACCTCGTCCACGGTGCCGAAGACCATGCCTTCGCCCTTCATACCCTCACGCTCGAGCGTGGTGTAATAGAGGCCAAGGATCATATCCTGCGACGGCACGATGATCGGCGCGCCGTTGGCAGGCGACAGCACGTTGTTGGTGGACATCATCAGCACACGGGCTTCGAGCTGGGCTTCCAGCGAAAGCGGCACGTGCACGGCCATCTGGTCGCCGTCGAAGTCAGCGTTGAAAGCCGAGCAGACCAGCGGGTGAAGCTGGATCGCCTTGCCTTCGATCAGCACGGGCTCGAACGCCTGGATGCCGAGCCTGTGCAGCGTGGGTGCACGGTTCAGCATCACGGGATGCTCGCGGATGACCTCATCCAGAATGTCCCAAACCTCGGGGCGCTCCTTCTCGACCAGTTTCTTGGCCTGTTTCACGGTGGAAGACAGCCCCTTGGCCTCAAGACGCGAGTAGATGAACGGCTTGAATAGCTCGAGCGCCATCTTCTTGGGCAGGCCGCACTGGTGCAGCTTCAGCTCCGGGCCTGTCACGATGACCGACCGGCCAGAGAAGTCGACGCGCTTGCCCAGAAGGTTCTGGCGGAAGCGACCCTGCTTGCCCTTGAGCATGTCCGACAGCGATTTCAGGGGGCGCTTGTTGGCGCCCGTGATCACGCGGCCACGGCGGCCGTTGTCAAAGAGGGCGTCGACCGATTCCTGCAACATCCGCTTTTCGTTGCGCACGATGATGTCGGGCGCGCGCAGCTCGATGAGCCGCTTGAGACGGTTGTTACGGTTGATCACGCGGCGATAGAGATCGTTGAGGTCGGAGGTCGCAAAGCGGCCGCCGTCCAGCGGCACCAGCGGGCGCAATTCTGGCGGGATCACGGGGATCACGGTCAGAACCATCCACTCGGGGCGGTTGCCGGATTCGAGGAAGGACTCAACCACCTTCAGGCGCTTGATGATCTTCTTGGGCTTCAGCTCGCCTGTGGCTTCCTTCAGCTCCTCACGGAGCTGGTCGGCCTCCGCCTCCAGATCGATCGCGGCCAGCATTTCGCGGATCGCTTCGGCACCGATGTTGGCGGTGAAAGCGTCCATGCCGTAGGCGTCCTGCGCGTCCATGAACTCCTCTTCGGTCATCATCTGACCGTAGGTGAGGTCTGTCAGACCGGGCTCGATCACCACGTAGTTCTCGAAGTACAAAACCCGCTCCAGATCGCGCAGCGTCATGTCGAGCATGAGGCCGATGCGCGAGGGAAGCGATTTCAGGAACCAGATGTGCGCGACCGGCGAGGCAAGCTCGATATGGCCCATGCGCTCACGGCGGACCTTTTGCAGCGTGACTTCCACACCGCATTTCTCGCAGACAACGCCGCGGTATTTCATGCGCTTGTATTTGCCGCACAGGCATTCGTAGTCCTTGATCGGGCCAAAGATACGTGCGCAGAACAGGCCGTCCCGCTCTGGCTTGAACGTCCGGTAGTTGATGGTTTCGGGCTTCTTGATCTCACCGAAAGACCACGACAGGATCCGCTCTGGCGACGCCAGTGAGACCTTGATCTCGTCGAATGTCTTTGCGGGAGCAACCGGGTTAAACGGGTTGTTTGTAAGTTCCTGGTTCATTTTCAATCCTTAGATTTATGCTCGAAAGCGGAGGGAGCGACCGGTTCCCCTGAGAGGAACCGACCGGAATTCTTGAGTAATTCCGATCCTCAGATCACTCGTCTTCCTCCGCATCCAGGAGTTCCATATTGAGGCCGAGGCCACGGACTTCCTTGACCAGAACGTTGAACGATTCCGGGATCCCGGCCTCGAAGTTGTCCTCGCCCTTGACGATGCTCTCGTACACCTTGGTACGGCCCGCCACGTCGTCCGATTTCACGGTCAGCATTTCCTGCAGGGTGTACGCAGCGCCGTAGGCTTCAAGCGCCCAGACCTCCATCTCACCGAAGCGCTGGCCACCGAACTGCGCCTTACCGCCCAGCGGCTGCTGGGTGACGAGGCTGTAGGGCCCCGTCGAGCGCGCGTGGATCTTGTCATCCACCAGGTGGTGCAGTTTGAGCAGGTACTTCACGCCAACGGTCACCTTGCGGCTGAACTGCTCGCCCGTGCGGCCGTCAAAGAGGATCGACTGGCCGGAAGTGTCAAAGCCCGCACGTGCAAGGCTGTCGTTCACATCCGCTTCCTTCGCGCCGTCAAAGACAGGTGTCGCAATCGGCACACCGCGGGTCACGTTGCCCGCCGCCTCCAGCAGCACTTCCTCGTCCATGCCTGCGATGCCTTCTTCGTAGACGTCATCGCCGTAGGCCAGCTTCATCGCTTCGCGCACAGGGGTCATGTCGCCGGAGCGCTTATACTCCTGAAGCGCCTCGTCGATGTTGATGCCCAGACCGCGTGCGGCCCAGCCCATGTGCGTCTCGAGGATCTGGCCCACGTTCATCCGGCTGGGAACACCCAGGGGATTGAGGCAGAAATCGACCGGCGTGCCATCCGCGAGGAACGGCATGTCTTCCATTGGTACCACCTTGGAAATCACGCCCTTGTTCCCGTGACGGCCGGCCATCTTGTCGCCCGGCTGCAGCTTGCGCTTCACCGCGACGAACACCTTGACCATCTTCATGACACCCGGGGGCAGATCGTCGCCACGGCGCACCTTCTCGACCTTGTCCTCGAAGCGGGCATCGAGGGTCCGTTTCTGGATCTCGTACTGCTCGTTGAGGGCTTCGACGATCTTTGCGTCATCTTCGTCCTCGAGGGCGAGCTGCCACCACTGACCACGGCTAAGCTGCTCGTCGAGCAGTTCCTCGGTGATCTGGCTGTTCGGCTTGACGCCCTTGGGGCCTTTGACCGCGGTCTTGCCGAGGATCATCTCGCGCAGACGAGCATAGATGTTGCGATCCAGGATCGCCAGCTCGTCGTCGCGGTCACGCGCGAGGCGTTCGACCTCTTCGCGCTCGATCTGCAGCGCGCGCTCGTCCTTCTCCACACCGTGGCGGTTGAACACGCGGACTTCGACGACCGTACCGAAATCACCGGGTTTCACACGCAGCGACGTGTCGCGCACGTCCGATGCCTTCTCCCCGAAGATGGCGCGCAGGAGTTTCTCCTCCGGTGTCATCGGGCTTTCGCCCTTGGGGGTGATCTTGCCAACCAGGATATCGCCCGGCTCCACGTCCGCACCGATATAGACAATGCCCGCCTCGTCGAGGTTGCGCAGGGCTTCCTCGCCAACGTTGGGGATATCGCGGGTGATTTCCTCGGGCCCGAGCTTGGTATCGCGCGCGGCGACTTCGAATTCCTCGATGTGGATCGAAGTGAAGACGTCATCACGGCTGACGCGCTCGGAGATCAGGATCGAGTCCTCGTAGTTATAGCCATTCCACGGCATGAAGGCGACCACGACGTTCTTGCCGAGCGCCAGTTCCCCCATGTCGGTGGAAGGGCCATCGGCGATCACCTGACCCTTGGTCACCACATCGCCCACCTTCACCAGCGGGCGCTGGTTGATGCAGGTGTTTTGGTTGGAGCGCTGGAATTTGCGCATGCGGTAGATGTCCACACCCGCATCGCCGAGCTCGAGATCCTCGGTCGCGCGGATCACGATCCGCGTTGCATCGACCTGGTCGATCACGCCGCCCCGTTTGGCCATGTAGGCCGCACCGGAATCGCGCGCGACGACTTCTTCGATGCCCGTACCGACCAGCGGCGCTTCGGCCTGCAAGAGCGGCACGGCCTGACGCTGCATGTTCGACCCCATCAGGGCGCGGTTCGCATCGTCATTCTCAAGGAAGGGGATGAGCGATGCCGCAACGGAGACCAACTGCTTTGGCGACACGTCGATCAGGTCCACGTTCATGGAGGGCGACAGCGTGTAGTCGCCCGATTTGCGTGTGGAGACCAGATCGTTCACGAACTTCATGTTCTCGTCGAGGTTCGCGTTGGCTTGCGCCACAGTGTGACGCATTTCCTCTGTGGCGGACATATACTGCACTTCATCCGACACAATGCCGTCCTTCACCTTGCGGTAAGGCGTTTCGATAAAGCCGTATTTGTTCACGCGGGCAAATGTCGCCAGCGAGTTGATCAGGCCGATGTTCGGGCCTTCGGGCGTCTCGATCGGGCACATGCGGCCGTAGTGGGTCGGGTGCACGTCGCGCACTTCGAAGCCCGCACGCTCGCGTGTCAGACCGCCTGGCCCGAGTGCGGAGAGGCGACGCTTGTGCGTCACTTCCGACAGCGGGTTGGTCTGATCCATGAACTGGCTCAGCTGCGAAGATCCGAAGAATTCGCGCACGGCGGCTGCAGCAGGCTTGGCGTTGATCAGGTCCTGCGGCATGACCGTGTCGATCTCGACGGAGGACATACGCTCCTTGATCGCGCGCTCCATGCGCAGCAGACCCACGCGGTACTGGTTCTCCATCAGCTCGCCGACAGAGCGCACGCGGCGGTTGCCGAGGTGGTCGATGTCGTCGATGTCGCCGCGGCCGTCGCGCAGGTCGACCAGCGCCTTGACGCAGGCCACGATATCATCGCGGTCCAGCGTGCGCTGGGTGTCTTCCTTGTCGAGTGCCAGACGCATGTTCATCTTCACGCGGCCCACGGCGGACAGGTCATAGCGCTCGCTGTCGAAGAACAGCGTGTCAAAGAGGTTGGAAGCAGCCTCGACGGTGGGTGGCTCGCCCGGACGCATCACGCGGTAGATGTCCATGAGCGCGGTATCGCGGTTCATGTTCTTGTCGTTGGCCATCGTGTTGCGGATGTAGGGGCCGACGTTCACGTTGTCGATGTCGAGCAGCGGGATCTCTGTGATGCCCGCATCGATCAGCTCCTTCGCGGTGCCACCGATGAGCGTGCCGTCCTTGTCGTACTCCAGCGTCATCTCGTCGCCGGCCTCGACATAGATCGCGCCGGTTTCCTCGTTGATGATGTCGCGGGATACGAACTTGCCCGCGATGTGATCGTAGGGCACCAGTAGCGAGGACACACTGCCCTCGTCCATCAGCGCCTTGACGGCGCGGGGCGTGACTTTCTTGCCCTTCTCAAAGAGCACCTCGCCGGTTTCGGCGTTGATGATGTCGTAGGTCGGGCGGGTGCCGCGCACACGCTCGGGGAAGAAGGGCGCGACCCAGCCCTTGCCCGCTTCCAGCTTGTAGGTGACGGTGTTGTAATACGCCTCCATGATCGCTTCCTGATCGAGACCCAGCGCATAGAGCAGCGTGGTCACGGGCAGTTTGCGGCGGCGGTCGATGCGCGCGAATACGATGTCCTTGGCGTCGAACTCGAAATCGAGCCAGGAGCCACGGTAGGGGATGATGCGGCAGGCGAACAGGAGCTTGCCCGAGGAGTGGGTCTTGCCCTTGTCATGGTCGAAGAACACACCGGGGGAGCGGTGCATCTGGGACACGATCACACGCTCGGTGCCGTTCACGATGAACGTCCCGTTCGGCGTCATCAGGGGCATATCGCCCATGAACACGTCCTGTTCCTTGATATCCTTTACGGACTTCGCACCTGTGTCCTCATCGACATCAAAGACGATCAGGCGCAACGTCACCTTCAGCGGCGCGCTGTACGTCATGTCGCGTTGCTGGCATTCCTCGACGTCATACTTCGGCTTCTCGAGCTCGTATTTGACGTATTCGAGGATGGAGGTCTCGTTGAAGTCCTTGATCGGGAAAACCGACTGGAACACACCCTGGATGCCATCGCCATCGGTTGGCGTTTCGGCATCGCCGGAGTTCAGGAACAGGTCGTAGGAGGATTTTTGAACCTCGATCAGGTTCGGCATTTCCAGCACTTCGCGGATTTTGCCATAATATTTACGTAGACGCTTCTGGCCAAGGAAGGATTGTGCCATGTGTCGTGTCACCTTTCGTGTCTCTTGCCGAATGCGCCATCGCCGGGGCCGCGATGCACACCCATAAGAGCGGCTAAGTCCGGTCTATGCTGGAGCGCGTCCCACCGCACCCCTTCCGACCCTTGGACCTCTCCAGAAAGCTGCTCGGATGCGAGCAGCTATCAAGACAGGTTTGGCTGGACGAGGTGTTCGCCCCGTCCAGCCATCATGATGCGTGGGTTTGATCCACCCTATGGCGATTTGCCATGTAGGATGGGGTCGAACCCACCGGCGGGCTTATGCCAGCTCGACTTCCGCGCCAGCTGCTTCCAGCTTGGCTTTGACTTCTTCGGCTTCGGCTTTGTCCACGCCTTCCTTGATCTTGCCGCCCGCTTCCACGAGGTCCTTGGCTTCTTTGAGGCCCAGACCCGTGATGCCACGGACTTCCTTGATCACGTTGATCTTGGACGCGCCGGCGTTCTTCAGAACGACGTCGAATTCAGTCTTCTCCTCGGCTGCGGCGCCACCGGCGTCCGCAGGACCAGCCATCATCACGGCGCCGCCTGCGGCGGGCTCGATGCCATACTCGTCCTTGAGGATTGTTTTCAGTTCTTGTGCTTCAAGCAGTGTCAGACCAACGATCTCTTCTGCCAGTTTTTTCAGATCAGCCATGTTTTAGCTCTTTCCGTTAACGATATGTGTTTTCCAACGCGCAGTTTCAACCGCTACGCCGATGTGACGGTAGTGTCGCTTACGCAGCCCTGTCCTCGATCGTGGACAGGATGGATGCGATATTGCTTGCCGGTGCGCCAATGGCCCCAGCGATGTTGGAAGCAGGTGCGCCCAGCATGCCTGCGATGGTAGCGATAAGCTCCTCGCGCGATGGCATCTTGGACACGGCTTCAACACCGGCTGGATCCAACGCGTTCTCACCCATGGCGCCCCCGAGGATTACCAGCTTGGGGTTATCCTTGGAAAACTCCTGAGCAACCTTGGCCGCAGCCACAGGATCCTCGGAAAAGGTCAGAACGGTCATACCCGTCAGAAGGTCAGCAATGCTTGCACATGGCTTGCCCTCAAGGGCGATCTTGGCGAGCCGGTTTTTGGCAACACGCACAGACCCGCCTGCAGCGCGAGCGCGCGCACGAAGGTCCTGCATTTCAGACACTGTCAGACCGACGTAGTGGCTCACCACTACAACGCCAGAGCTCTCGAAGATCTGGCCGAGTTCATCGACCAGCTGTTCTTTTTGTGCTCTATCCACAGTTTCTCTCCAAATTATTCGGAGGGTTGAAACCCTCCGAGGCTCGTATCAATCGGGCAAGATGCCCGACATCGGGTCCTTACGAGTCCTTCCCAAGATCGTCCGAGAGCGTACCCTCGAAAAGATCACAGTCATTCCTCATCTCAGGCAGGAATTATGCACCAAATTCAAGGTCCACCCGCCATCTCGGACAAAGCGCAAAAAGCGCACGACGAATCGTGCGCTATGTTGCAAGGGTTCAACTAGTCTGGTTGCAGGGGAATGCCAAGGGCTAAAGAGCATCGAGCCGGGAGATGGGCTCAGGTGTACAGCAGGTCAGGCCTGATCAAACTATCGTGCCAACCCAACCCGGTCAATTGTTTAGGTGCTGCAAGCGCACGCAGCACGCATGGTATGACTAGGGCAAAGATTTCCCAGCCGATGCACGACAGAAAAACGACTGTTCGTGCAAATTGTGGCGAGGATCAGGCGCCGAACCTAAACCTACGACCTCGTGAAGGAACGAAGGCGAATTTGAGGTGATCTTCTCGCACCCCCCAATGACGAGGCACAAAGGCGCGGCAGGTCACAAGTACTTGGATCGGGCGGCGGCACGGGGCGACAATCGAGACGAGCTGCGCGATTGGCGATAAAGGCGACAGACTGTCGCGATGGTCCACTCTAAGCCAGACAATTCATGAGTGCCCCCTATCTAGAATGGTAGACGTAACAAACTCTAGGAGACACCAATGCGTAACATTCTACTCTCAGCCGCCCTTGTGGTCGGTTCATCCTTTGCAGCGTTTGCAGAGACGATCGAAGTCGAGATGCTGAACAAGAACGAAGCCGGAGACCGGATGGTGTTCAGCCAGGAGCTGATCCGCGCTGAAGTCGGTGACGTGATCCGGTTCGTGCCAACTGACAAATCCCACAACGCCCAGTCCGTGAAGGACGCGCTGCCGGAAAATCAGGAAGCGTTCAAAGGAAAGATGAACGACGCGGTCGAATACACCGTCACCGAAACAGGATTGACCGCCGTGATCTGCCTGCCGCACCAGGCCTTGGGCATGGTGGCACTCGTCATGGTTGGCGATGATGTGAGCAATGCCGAGGAGATCCTCGACGCCCGCATCCCCGGTAAAGGCAAGACGAAGCTCGAGACGCTGGTTGAAGAAGCCCGCGCGGCCGTGGCGACACCCGACACCTCGACCGACTCAAATAGCTGAATGCATTAATCTATCGGCGGGCCATTCATGCGGCCCGTCGATGCCCATAATAGTGAAACGACGGGCTGCAAAAGCGTGGTTGAGGCCGAAGGGCCGCGAAACAAGAGCATGAGCATTTCTACTGGAGTGCGAAAGCCCCCCGCTTTTGATCGCAGTGCATTTTCACAGGAATGCAGTTTCTTTCCACCGCGACGATTACAAACTTGCAGCCGATGTTTGAAACTGCCGCCCGATAGGAGTGTAGAAATGCTGGACGCCCCAAATGATAAGACGTTGATGATCGTCGAAGACGACGATGCGCTGCGCAAGAGCCTTGCTAGTGCAATGACGCGGCGGGGCTTTGATGTGAGTGTCGCCGGGAGCCCCTCCGAGGCGATGACCATGACAGAGACCGCCACACCGAAGCATGCCATTGTCGACCTGCGCCTTTTGGACGGTAGTGGTTTGTCATTCGTCGAGATGCTTGAAGAACGCGATCCCGAAGTTCGCGCGATCATATTGACGGGGTATGGAAATATCCCGACGGCGGTTGCGGCGGTGCGTGCGGGTGCAATTGATTACATCGCCAAGCCCGCAACCGCTGACGAAATAGTGGATGCGTTGCTCAGACCGAAAGACCAACAGCCACCGGCACCCGCCAACCCGATGTCACCGGACGAGGCCCGCAAGGAACATATCGCGCATGTCTTTCACGACATGGAAGAAAACGTATCCCAGACCGCGCGTTCTTTGGGCATGCACAGGCGCACCCTCCAAAGATTGCTGAAGCGCTACAGGATCGCCTGAGATGGGCCAGTTAGACGGTACTGAACTGTGCGGCTCCCCCGCGTAGCGGGTCAGAAACACGCGGAACCTGGAAGGCCCCGTGTCTGAGCTGGTTTATGCGATTGCTCCGATCCCGGCGCCACGATTTAACAGCGCGTCCTCTCTTCAGACAAGACGGACAGGTTCGGCATGACGTCACAAACCCATTTCCAGCGGCTCGAAGCCCTCGTCCGGGGCGCATTGGCACCACCGCCCGGCACGGCGCGGATCGCCCTCGCGCTCAGCTTCGGTGTGACGGTACATTTGATCTTTGCGCTGGCCGTCGCGGCGATGATCTTGGCCATGTATTTCGGGATGAGCCAAAGCTTGGGGCAGGTCCCATGGCCTTGGGCCATCCTGGCAAACACGTTTCTCGTGCTGCAATTCCCGTTGGTCCATTCGTACCTCTTGACAGGACCGGGCATGCGTATGCTGATGCGTTTGGTGCCGGGGCCTCACGCCGGTACGCTTTCCACCACCACCTACGCTATTGTGGCGTCGCTGCAGTTGCTTGCTCTTTTCGCACTCTGGACGCCTTCAGGGATCATCTGGTGGCGCGCTGAAGGCTGGGCGCTTTACATGATGACGGTGGCGTACGCTGCCTCGTGGCTGCTCCTGCTGAAGGCGAGCTGGGATGCCGGGGCGGAGGTCCAGTCGGGCGCGTTGGGGTGGATGTCTCTGATGGGCAATGCAAAACCGAAGTTTCCGGATATGCCCACCGGCGGGTTGTTCCGGTTCATCAGGCAGCCCATCTACGTGGCCTTTGCGCTGACCCTATGGACGGTGCCGACATGGACACCTGACCAGCTTGCCCTCGCATTTGGCCTGACATTCTATTGCCTCGCCGCACCCAAACTCAAAGAACGGCGTTTCGAAGCGCGCTATGGCGATAGATTCCGAAGCTACAAAGCACGAGTGCCCTACGCCGTTCCTACAATCGCAAAGCGGTCGCGAAATGACGGAGAGCCGCGGCAATGACCTGACCGCTTAGGATTGGAGTGTAGCGAGCGGATATGTCCAGCGTGATTGAAAACGCAGGGCTTGGCCCCAGTCCGGCGAACGTGTCTGCCCCACTCCTTGCGTGAGGTGCTTTTCGAATTTCACCGACCACTTCTTGTCAAAACCTTAATCGACATGAGCCTTACAAATTGACCGGAGAAACACTGATGTACGAACTCTCGCTACTCGCCACAGCTCTGCTTTTCGGTGGGACGGTCCTTTACTCCTTTGGATTTGCTGCCTTCGTCTTCACGGCGCTGCCCACAGATGTTGCAGGCTCGCTGATCCGGCGCGCTTTCCCGCATTTCTATCTTTTTGTCATGGCAAGCTCGTCAGTCGCCGGGGCAGTTACATATCCTTTTGATCCGGTTTCCAGTGTGATCCTTTTGAGCATCGCGGTCACGACGGTTTTCGCGCGTCAGATCCTCATGCCCGCAATCAACACGGCCACGGATCAGGATGCCAAGACGCGCTTCAAGGTGTTGCACGGTTTGTCGGTCGCAATCACGCTTGCGCACATTGGCGCGGCTGCCGTCGTCTTGGTCCGGCTTGCAGCCCTATAGATCGCGGCGTTATTCACGCAGGCTCCTGCCGGAAGCGCGATCCCTCGACCGTTGGTGTGTCATGATGTCAGGTGTCAGACCCCGATCTGAAGGCTAAGTCAGATGCAAAAGATCAGAGAAAGATGGGTTTGAAGATGACTGGAACGAGAAAGCTGGCTTTGACTGCGTCTAGCCTGGTGCTGCTGGTGGCCGGAACGTCTGCTGCTGCCCACGTTAACTGGTTTGTGGAGCGGGAATCTGAGCCGCTTGCCAACTTCGACGTTTCCGAACCGGTTTTCTTGACGTGGCTTTGTATCGCATTCGGGATGGTTCTCTTTTCCATCTGGCTTGACGGCAAATTGCCGACACTGCGCGTTGCGCAGTCAAAGCTGCGTCACGATTTCATGGAAATCCTGCGGGTATTCACAGGGATGAGCTTTCTGCTGACCGCATACGAGGGGTCGCTGGTCGCCCCGCACAAGGTTGCGGACGGGTCATTCGGGCTTGCTCTTGTCATCATGCAGGCCGTCATCGGCATCATGCTGATCGCCAACCGGTGGATTAAGGTCGCGGCGCTGTTGATGCTTGTCCTTCACGCAGGGGTAATCGTGAAGTTTGGCATACTTCCCGCCCTCGAATACGCAATCATCATCGGGATCGCGTTCTTTCTGCTGCTCAATTCGATTGAAGATGAGGCGCGGCGCGACATGCTCAAGCCCTACTCTGTTCGACGCGCTGCGCATTTGGACGGGTGTTTCCCTCGTGGCATTGGCGGTGGGGGAAAAGCTGGCACCATCCGCATTGGGGCAGGTTTTCGTCGCGCAATACCAGTGGAATTTCATGCAGGCGCTCGACATTGAGTTTTTCGATGACCGGCTGTTTGTCCTGTCCGCAGGAATGGTCGAAGCGGTTATTGGCATCGTCTTGATCCTCGGCACGACAGTCCGCCTCGCGGTTCTGGCCCTCTCGATCATGATGGCGGTGTCAAACATCGTTTTCATCATCCAGGGCAACAACGAGGCCGCACTGGTCGAATTCATCGGGCATATGCCGATCATCGGCGTCGCGCTCCTGCTGCTGTTGCTGGGGTACGGGCAAAGATTGAAGATCACCCATGTCTTTTCCTCCGCGCAGCCTATCTCCAGCCACAGCTGATGGTCTTTTAGGGACCACGTCAAATCCTGCGACCCCATCTCAAGGAGACGAACATGAACGATACCGATCGCCCCCTGACCGCGCCTGTTGCGCCTAAATTGGACCGCCGCAGCGACGCACTGCCAAGCGTTGACCACCCGTGGGATTCCTTCAAGGAGATTTTTCGCCGGGCGGGTGTGCGGCAGGGTGATCGCGCAACGCACCGCGCCTACCACAACCTCTACGAGGACATGCTCAATTGAGTGCGCCGATCCTCATCATGGGGGCTACCTCCGGCATTGGCGCGCTCGCCGTCGAGGAGGCGGTTGGCCGCGGCCTTGGCGTGCGGGGGTTTGCGCGCAGTGCGGACAAGCTCGAAAAAACAGAGCTAATCGATCCATTTGCCGGTGATGCACGGTCGGCTGATGACGTCGCGGGCGCGCTCGAAGGCACACGGGCGGTCATTTATGCCCTCGGCGTCAAGGAGCGCCTCGCCATGCTGTGGGAAGAGGAGACGTTGTTTTCCGACAGCACCCGCGTGCTTCTGGATGCGATGAAAGACAGTGACACCAAGCGGCTGGTGGTGGTTACCGGGTTCGGGGCGGGACGATCAAAAAGTGCGATGAGTTCGATTGAACGGATCGGCCACCGGGCGGTTTTGGGGAAACCCTATGCTGACAAGGACCGGCAGGAGGAGATGATCATCGCCAGCGATCTCGACTGGACGATCGCGCGGCCCGTCATCCTCACGAAGGGGCCGAAATCACGCAAACTGAAGGTATTGCGCGATCCTGCCTCGTGGCGGAATGGCCTGATCTCGCGGCGCGATGTGGCGGGCTATCTCGTGGACGCGGTGGAGGATGGTTTGGACATCAAGGCGGACGTTGTGCTCGCCCGGTGACCTCGGCCCAGCCGATTGCCGCAGTCGGGCGGCACTGCCTTCCAAAAACTGAACCAAGAACCGTGATGCATTCCATGCCAAATCTCGCCATAGAAAATGTTCAGGACTATCCGCGCCCGCCCGCGTTGGAGCCGGACCCGCACCGCTTGCGCATCATTTTGGGCGGCGAAACCGTTGCTGTGACCACGCGCGCCCTGCGGGTCGTCGAGACGCACCATCCGCCCACCTACTACATCCCGCCCGACGACGTCATGGCCATGCTGACCCCCCTGCGCGGCACGACCTTGTGTGAGTGGAAGGGGCGTGCGGCCTATTTCGACGTGCAGGCGGGCGGCAAGACGGCGGCACGTGCAGCGTGGCATTACGCCACCCCGACCAAGCCGTTCGCGGCGCTCGCGGGGTATCTCTCCTTTTACGCCAGCGCGATGGACGCCTGCTTTGTCGGCGAGGAGCGCGTTATCGCCCAGCCTGGGGACTTCTACGGCGGTTGGGTCACGGCCAACCTGCAGGGCCGCATCAAAGGCGCGCCGGGGACCGAACATTGGTAACGGCAGGCCCGAAGATCGCAATCATCGGTGCCGGAATGGCCGGCCTGACCTGCGCGCAGGACTTGACACAGTGCGGTGTGGATGTCGTGGTCTTCGACAAGGGCCGCGGACTGGGCGGCAGGATGGCAAACCGTCGCGCGCTGGGTGGTTTCCAATTCGATCATGGCGCCCAGTATATCACGTCGCAAAGTGACGGTTTCACGGAAATGCTGGCAAACGCGGAAGCCGCCGGTGCCGTGGCGCGCTGGGCTGGGGATGGAGGCGGCGCGGCATACGTGGGCATGCCCGGCATGACAGGACTTGCAAAGCACCTTGGGCGCGGCCTGGCCATTCGAAGAGAGACGCGCGTCGATGCCATCGTACCAGCCGACGGTCGCTGGAAACTCTACTGGGATGGCGGGCGCGAGATCTTTGACCGTGTGATTGCCACGACACCCGCGCCACAGGTCGGCCCGCTTCTGCCGGCTGGACACCCCTTCAACGCAGCGCTTGATGCGATCGTCATGGACCCCTGCCTCACGCTCATGGTCGGTCTGCCCGTTACCATGCAACCGCCTTTCGTTTCCCGCCGCACACCGGACGAGCATTTGTCCTGGATCGTCTTCGATAATGAAAAACCGGGGCGGCCGGACGCGACCTGCATCGTGGCTCAGGCCAGCAGGGACTGGAGCATGGCGCACCTCGAACTGGAGAAGGACGCGTTTGCAAAACTGATGCTGCCGCTGGTGTCCGAGGTCATCGGTGCCGACCTTGCGCGCGATGCGGCTTATGTCTCAGGTCACCGCTGGCGCTATGCTTTCGTGTCAAAACCTCTTGGCCAATCGTTTCTGGCTGACGCCGAACAGACCCTTTTCGCCGGTGGCGACTGGTGTCTTGGCGCGCGGGCCGAAGATGCATGGACGAGCGGGCGCGCCATCGCGCAAAAGATCGCAGCCGGTATGTGAGGTAAGGGCTTTAGCGCGGCTATGGTGCAGGCCAGTATCACACAAGCACCGAGACCTGCGCCGATAGGACCCATTCTGCGCGCCGCCCTCATCGCAATCGCGCCATAGGCCAACTGATACGGCACGATCACGGCAAGCAGAGTGAGTGCGGGACCAAATGCGACCGCGTCCGACGACCCCAAGCGGCAAGCAGCAGGTTTGCGCCTGCACGCTTCGCAGGAAGGCACAGGACCGATAGCATCCACATACTGAATTCCAGACGCGGATCAGGCAAATTTCGACTGGATCGCGTCGCAACGCGAGTGAGAAGCGGACCTTCGACCTAAGCTAGTGAACGGCGGCAATCTGCCGCACAGATGACCTCAACACCCGATCCGCTGTCATCTTAGCTATCGCTCAGAAGGGCGCAAAGAAAAAGGGGCGCCCCAACGGAGCGCCCCTCTTCAAGTCAGTCTGACGGGCTCATTCAGCCGCAGCATTGTCCACGGACACGGTCACACCGGGGCCCATCGAGGAGCTCAGCGCGATCTTGCGCATGTAGGAGCCTTTGGCGCCTGTCGGCTTGGCCTTGGCCACCGCGGTCACGAAGGCGCGGATGTTCTCGACCAGCTTGGCCTCGTCGAAGGACGCCTTGCCGACACCGGCATGCACGACGCCGCCCTTTTCAGCCTTGAACTGGACTTCGCCGCCCTTGGCCGCTTTCACGGCTGCGGCAACGTCCATGGTGACTGTGCCGACCTTGGGGTTCGGCATCAGGTTGCGGGGGCCCAGCACCTTGCCCAGACGGCCCACGACGGGCATCATGTCCGGGGTTGCGATGCAGCGGTCGAACTCGATCTTGCCGCCCTGAACCGTCTCCATGAGGTCCTCGGCGCCCACGATATCGGCGCCGGCTTCCTTGGCTTCATCGGCCTTGGCGCCGCGGGCGAAGACGGCAACGCGCACGTCCTTGCCGGTGCCGTTGGGCAGGCCCACCACACCGCGGACCATCTGGTCTGCGTGGCGCGGGTCAATCCCGAGGTTCATGGCGATCTCGATGGTCTCGTCGAACTTGGTGTTCGACGTGCTCTTGATCAGGGATACGGCCTCTTCGACTGTGAGGTTCTCCTTGCCCGCGAATGCTTCGCGCGCGGCGCGGATGCGCTTTCCAACTTTACCCATCTTACTTAACCTCGATGCCCATGGACCGTGCGGAGCCCAGAATGATTTTCATGGCCTGATCCACGTCGTTCGCGGACAGGTCGGCCATCTTTGCTTCCGCGATCTCGCGCAGCTGCTTGGCAGTGATCGTGCCGACCGTCTGGCGCGACGGCGTCTTGGCGCCGGAGTTCACCTTGGCGGCTTTTTTCAGGAAGTAGGACGCAGGCGGCGTCTTGATGTCCATCGTGAAGGACTTGTCCTGATAGTAGCTGATCACGGTCGGGCACGGCGCGCCCGGCTCCAGATCCGCTGTCTTGGCGTTGAACGCCTTGCAGAATTCCATGATGTTGATGCCGCGCTGACCCAGGGCGGGTCCTACGGGCGGGGACGGGTTCGCTTGGCCCGCCTTGACTTGCAACTTCATCGTACCGACGAGTTTCTTGGCCATTGGCCTTCTCCTTTCAACACCCTCGGGACGCGTCCCGCAGGGATATGTGTTGCGTGGTCAGGTCCGGGTGCCGCGGCGCCCTCGCCTCCCACGTGAATCATGTGCCCCGCAGGGCAACTCGGGCGGGGTACCCCTAAAGGGCGCATAACGCAAGAGCGGTCTCGACCCGGGCGCGCGAAGCCTCCTTTGCGGGCACTGCGGCGCCTATTGTCGCATGCTCTTTCATCCGGGGGGAGGATCCCCATTTTCTGGAGCAAGAAAAACCGATAAATATCACGGAGCCTCAGGTGGACACACTGCTTTTGTCGCGCATCCAATTCGGCGCGAACATTTCCTTCCATATCCTCTTTCCCACGATCACCATCGCCCTCGGGTGGATGTTGTTGTTCTTCAAGGTCCGGTTCAGCATGACCGGGGAGCGCAAATGGATGGAAGCCTACATGTTCTGGGTGAAGGTCTTTGCGCTTTCCTTCGCCATGGGTGTTGTGTCCGGCATCACGATGTCCTTCCAGTTCGGCACCAACTGGCCCGGCTTCATGGAGAAGGTCGGCAATGTCGCGGGTCCGCTGCTGGCCTATGAGATCATGACCGCATTCTTTCTGGAGGCGGTATTCCTCGGCATCATGCTTTTTGGTGCGTCGCGGGTGAAGCCGTGGGTCCATACACTCGCGACCTTCCTCGTGGCATTCGGCACCACCATGTCCACCTTCTGGATCATCGTGCTCAATTCCTGGATGCACACGCCGCAGGGCTACGAGCTGATCGACGGGGTCGTGCACGCGACGAACTGGTTCGAGATCGTGTTCAATCCGTCCATGCCCTACCGCTTCGTGCACATGATGCTGGCCTCGGGTCTCACCGTAGCCTTCCTCATCGCGGGCATCTCGGCGCTACGCATGCTCTGGGGGGACCGGCGCGAGGAGGTCAAGACGACGCTGCGCGTGGGTATCGTGACCGCCGCAAGCCTCATTCCGCTCCAAATCCTCGCAGGCGATTTCCACGGTCTCAACACGCTGGAGCATCAGCCCGCCAAGGTTGCCGCGATGGAGGGCAACTGGGAGACCGGGCCCAATGTACCACTGGTGCTCTTCGCCATTCCCGACGAGGAGGCGCGCGAGAACCGCTTCGAGATCGCGATCCCGAACGGCGCGTCGCTGATCCTAACCCACAAAACGGACGGCGTGGTGCCGGGGCTCAACGATTTCGTGACGGATGAGGGCGAGGTACTGCACCCGCGCGTGGCGCCGGTGTTCTACAGCTTCCGGGTGATGGTCGGCATCGGCATGACGATGCTGGCGCTGTCATGGGCAGGCCTGTACCTTCTGCGCCGCTACGGTGCCGGCGAGATGCCAAAGCTGCCGCTGCTGGCCTTCAGCGCGATGAGCTTCAGCGGATGGATCGCGACGCTGGCGGGCTGGTACACCACCGAGATCGGACGCCAGCCATGGCTGGTGCAGGGGGTGCTCGCGACCAAGGACGCGGTGAGCGATGTTCCCGCCCCGCTCGTGATGGGGACGTTGATCGGGTATCTCGCGATCTACGCGGTCCTGACCTTCGCCTATATCGGCGTGATCACCTACCTTGCGCGCCGGGCGACCCGCAACGAGCCCTATTCGATCCGCAGCTATCCCCGTGGCCGTGAGGCCAACGTCCAAGCCCTGATGCCGGGAGAATGACCGTGGAATATTTTGGCGATCCGGCGATCTGGCTGCCGTGGACCTTTGCTGCACTTATGGGGCTGTCGATCCTCGTCTACGTGGTGCTCGATGGCTTTGATCTGGGCGTGGGGCTGTTGATGCCGCTGGCAAACGAGGATGAGAAAGACCGCCTCGTCGCCTCCATCGGGCCGTTCTGGGATGCGAACGAGACGTGGCTGGTCTTGGCCATCGGCCTGCTGCTGGTCGCATTTCCGCCCGCACACGGGATAATCCTGACAGCGCTCTACCTGCCGGTGTTCGTGATGCTGATCGGCCTCATCCTGCGCGGCGTTTCGTTCGAGATGCGCGCCAAGGCGCCGCGGGCGCAGAAGCGGATGTGGAACGGCGCGTTCTTCGCAGGATCGCTCATGGCCTCGCTCAGCCAGGGCTTCATGCTGGGCATGTACATCATGGGCCTCACTTGGACGCTGCCACATGTGGCCTTTGCGCTGATGACAGCCGTCTTCCTCACGGTCGGTTACAGCTTCATCGGCGCGGCGTGGCTCATATGGAAGACCGACGGAGCCCTGCAGCAGCATGCGTTGCGCTGGTCCAAGGGCGGGATCTGGGGGCTGATCCTTGGCATCGGGGCGATATCGCTGGCAACGCCCTTCGTCAGCGCGCGGATCTTCGAGCGCTGGTTCAGCTGGCCCGAGTTCGCCTATCTGTCCCCCCTGCCCCTGCTCTCGGGTGCGCTCGTCCTCTTCCTGTGGTGGAAGCTCGCGCGGATGCCCCTTGATCAGGACCGTTGGTCATGGACACCGTTCGCTGCCGCGAGCGCGCTGTTTACGCTCGCGTACGGGGGGATGGCATATTCCTTCTATCCCTATGTGGTGCCGGAGCGCATGACGATCTACGAGGCCGCCTCCGCGCCAGAGAGTCTGTTCATCATCCTGATCGGGACGCTTTTCGTGCTGCCTGCGATCCTGGGATATACAGTGCTGTCCTACTACATCTTCCGCGGCAAGGCGACGGACTTGCGATACGATTGACCGCTGCACGGCAGCTGAACAAAAAAGGGCGCTACCTCCATCGAGATAGCGCCCTTTTTGCATTTGATAATCCTGTCGGTCAGATCTGCTTGTTGACCTGTGCGAAATCCAGCTCGACCGGCGTCTCGCGGCCGAAGATCGACACCATGACCTTGAGCTTCTGATTGTCTTCGTCCACCTGCTCGACCATGCCGTCGAAATCCTCGAACGGGCCATCTGCCACTTTGACCTTCTCGCCGATCTCGAAATGGATGAGCGTGCGCGGCGTCTCTTCGCCCTCCTGAACACGGCCGAGGATCGCGGTGACCTCTGCGTCGCGCATCGGCATCGGACGGCCCTGAGGGCCCAGAAATCCGGTGACGCGGTTGATGGAGTTGATCAGGTGATAGCCGCGATCCGACATCTCCATGTGCACCAGGACATAGCCGGGCATGAAGCGCCGTTCGGTCGTGACCTTCTTGCCGCGACGGATCTCGATCACCTCCTCGGTCGGTACCAGCACTTCGTCGATCTGATCTTCAAGCTCTTGCTCGGCCACGCTCGTGCGGATCTGCTCCGCGATCTTTTTCTCGAAGTTCGACAGGACGCTGACCGAATACCACCTTTTTGCCATTTGATCTTTCCGTCCTTATCCAGAGCGCCTCTGCGCTTGCGACTTCATAAACACGCGAAGGCTCCGCCCCGCGCTGCTCCCATAGACCATTCGCGCGCAACTCGAATCAGTGCGCGGAGAACATGGTGCAAGCCTGCGGACTAGCCCACGCGCCATAGGGATTTAAGGGTGTGCGGAAGTTTTTGCGGTTGCCAACCGGTTCGATCCGGTGGCTCTTGCTGGCCTCAGCCAAACATGTTGAGCACGTATTGCAAACCACCCCGGATCAGGATGTCCACGACCGCAAAGAAGACGGCCGTCAGCGCTGCCAGTATGAACACCATGACGGTGGTCAGCATGACTTCGCGCCGTGTTGGCCAGACGACCTTCGCCACTTCGGCGCGGACCTGCTGGATGAACTGGAGCGGATTTGTGGTGGCCATGGGCTGCATCCTGTATCTTCGTGTAGCGTCCATCTAACGGCTGCGGCGCACCGTTTCAAGCCGTGGTTTCGTGCCTGCTCCCATGCGGCGGGCGATCACCCTCTCATCCTGTCCTCTACCGGAAGGCAGAAAGGCGCGTGCGCCCGATCAGGCGCCTTTCCCTTGCAGGCCCGCAAGACGACGCGCGACCGCCTCGTCGTGGCGGCGTTCCGCCGTGGCGAGTTGCTCCAGATCCGGAAGGTAGAGCCCATCTACGGTACCTTCGGGAAAGCGGTCGAGGAAGGCATCCCAACGCATCGCGAAGCGGTCGAGCTTGGCGTAGAGCGCTTCTGCGCGGTGGGGCCGACGCTTGCCGTACCAGCGGCTCGCCTTCATGACGCCCTGCCAGAAACCGTCATAGCCGACTGTCAGAATGACACCGATCAGCACCAGCAAGGAGAGCACGAACAATCCCAGCACCAACCAAGGCCGCAGCAGCACCACCAGCGCGAAAAGCCCCAAGGCGATGTGCCTCGGCGTGGGGCGGTAGCCCCGAATACGAGCGATCAGGCCCGATGCAGATGAAGCATCGGCCAACGGACGGGGAGCCTTGCGCGCTGGGGAGGCAGGCGCCGGGGCCGTTGCCTTCCTGCGCCAGAAAGCAAAGCGCCGTTTGGCGGGCTTGGCACCGGACGGTGTATCGGCATGCGTTCCTGCGCGTGCCTCCTCGGCTGGGGCTGCCAGTTGCGGCAGAGAACCCGCACCACGCCGCGACGCGGGCGCGCGCGCGGGAGAGCTTGCTTCCGCCGTGGCCGCTTCCCGGGCGCGCGGCGCAGGCGCGGGCGCTGCATCTTCCGACAGGATCGAGCGGATGGCCTTCAGGGAGTTGTCGTCCAAATCGGTCCCGGTCGCCGCGCTTTGCTGAGAAGAATTGTCTTGAGGTGATGTCATCTGTTCATCCCATGCGCTGTGGTTTGCGTTAGGGCTAACTATAGATTGAGGCTCTTGAAGGGAGGAAAGGTGGCGACAAAGTGTCACTGTCGCGGCCTCGGCAACAGTGTCGAGTGCGGGATGGGACTATTTCCACAGTGAGATCAAATCTGCGCTGAAAGCCGGAACGCACCGGGTTGCTCTAGTGCCCAAAGACGCGCGGCAGGCTGTTCAAGAAGAGCCGCCTTAACCACGGCGCACGCGCATATGTCCGGTAAAAGAAATGCCCAATTTCAACCCTAAATCGACCATTGGGCCTGTTGGGCCTGAAGGTATTCCGAGACCACAATCGGATCCGCGAGCGGAGCTTTTTGCCATTCACCGCGTTTGCCTCGAGACGTCAGGTCTAAATGAAGAGGGTTAACCGCTTCTTCACGCCGGAAGCACAGCGGCGTCTCTCGCGTCGCGCGGATGCAGCCAGACCCGGTGCCTTTACAATCAGCCGCGGCGGACGATGGAACTCAACCCGAATCCCGTTGGTTGCCTCACTGAAACCAAAGGAGGCGTCATGTCCGTTATCACCACGACCAACCCCGCGACCGGCGAGACCATCGAAACCTACCCGATGATGTCAGAGCAAGAAGCAACCGCGAAGCTGGAGGCTGCACACGCTGCTTTTCTGGAGTGGCGCAAACTGTCCCATTCCGACCGCGCAACACACCTCACGAAAATTGCGCAGAAGCTGCGCGATAATACCGACGAGCTCGCAGCGCTGATGACGCGCGAAACCGGCAAGCTGTTGAAGGACGGCCAGACCGAGGTCGAGATCTGCGCCGCGATCTTCGAGTATACGGCCAAAAACGGCCCCGACGCGCTGGCCGACGAGGAGCGCACCCACGGTCAGGACGGATCGCGCGGGATCGTCAGCTATCAGCCGATCGGTGTGATCTATTCGATCCAGCCGTGGAACTTCCCGCTTTATCAACCCGTGCGCGTGTTGGCGGCAAACCTGATGACCGGCAACGCCTGCGTGCTGAAACACGCGAGCATCTGCACGGGCACAGGGCTGCGCCTGCGTGAGTTGTGCATTGAGGCGGGTCTGCCAGAGGATCTGTTTCAGGTCATTCTGATCGACCACGACACCAGCGACAAGCTCATCGAGCATAAACTCGTGCGCGGCGTGACGCTGACCGGGAGCGATGGTGCAGGTCGCCACGTGGGTGCCGTCGCTGCCAAGGCTCTCAAGAAGACGGTGCTCGAGCTGGGCTCAAACGATGCGTACCTCGTGTTGGAGGACGCAGATATCGAAACGGCCGTGAAATTCTCCGTCATGGGACGGCTCTATAATAATGGCGAGACCTGCGTGGCGGCAAAACGGTTCATCGTTTCGGACAAGGTCTATGATGCGTTCGTGTCAGCCTATGTGGATGCCATGTCAGCCATCACGATGGGCGATCCCACGGACGAGGATAGCCAGCTTGGCCCGCTTTCCAGCGAAGATCAGTTCGATACGGTCAAGGATCAGGTGGACGAAAGCGTAGCGAAGGGTGCCAAGGCGCTCTGCGGTGGTACGGCGCCTGACCATACCGGTGCGTACTATCCTGCCACGGTATTGGTGGACGTGACCCCCGGCATGCCTGCCTACGACGATGAGATCTTCGGACCGGTTGCCGCCGTCATTCGCGCCAAGGACGATGAGGATGCGATGCGCATCGCCAATGACAGCCGCTACGGTCTGGGCGGCGGCATTTTCTGCAAGGACGAAGCGCACGCCCTGAAATTGGCCCGCAACCATTTCGATACGGGCATGGTCCGCATCAACTCCTTCGGGGCCGCCGATCCGAACATGCCATTTGGCGGGGTCAAGGACTCTGGCTACGGTCGCGAACACGGCGGGTTCGGAATGAAAGAGTTTGCCAACGTGAAGGCGATCTTTCTGCCATGATCACCCTTCACGCTTTGCAATACTCCCGCGCGACCCGCATCCTGTGGCTGCTGGCTGATCTAGGCCAGCCCTGTCACCGCGTTGACTACGAGCGCACAGATGACTTTGGCGCGCCGGGTGAGTTGTCCAAGGTCCATCCCTTGGGCAAGTCCCCGGTGGTAGAGGATGATGGCGAGATAATCGCGGAATCCGCGACGATACTGCGCTATTTGGCCGACAAATACGGTGATGATGCCCACACCCCTCCGCGCGGCACGCCGGAGTTCTGGCGGCATGAGGCCCTTTTCGATTATGTGGAGGCTTCCTTTGCCGAGGTGGCCCTGCGCGCGATACTGCCTGCATTCGATGGCAAACCGGTGCCCGAGGACGCGAAAGCGGCGCTCGACACCCATCTCGACTATATCGGGCAGGCCGTCGGCGATGGATCGCAGCTGTTGTTCGGGGAGCGTGCGATGCTGGCGGATATCCAGATGTCCTACATCCTCGCCCTATTGGCGCGGCTGGATCTTCTGGCAGACCATCCCAAGGTCGCGGCCTATTGGGCCGTCCTGCAGGAACAGCCCGGCTATATCGCTGCTACGCAATCTGCGGGGCCTATGGCCCCTCCCGCTTGAAATTTCCCGAAAGGAATTGAAATGACCATGAATATCCTAATTGCCGGTGCCACCGGCAAGACCGGCGTGATCCTGACCCAGAACCTGTTGGACCAAGGCCACCACGTTACCGCCCTCGTTCGCGAGAGTTCCGACACCAGCACGTTGCCCGCAGGCACCGGCACGCGGAACGCCGATCTCACCGATTTGCAGCCCGGCGTTTGTGACGGTGCGGATGTCGTGATCTTCGCCGCAGGCTCTGGAGGGTCGACCGGACCCGAAATGACCGACAAGGTCGACCGCGACGGCGCGATGCGACTGATCGATCTGGCCAAGGAGGCAAATGTCGACCGGTTCGTGATGCTCAGCTCCATCGGAGCGGATCAATCCGACCCGCAGGGCGATCTCGCCCATTACCTGAAGGCCAAGCACGCAGCCGACGAGCATCTGAAAGCCTCGGGCCTTACCTATGCGATTTTGCGCCCCGTGGCCCTGACGAACGACGGCCGCAGCGGCGAAGTCGTCCTTGGTGATGAGGTCGACCCGTCGGCCGAGGCAAGCCGCGCCGATGTGGCCGTCGTCTTAGCGGAGGCAGCCACGACTGGCAAACACGATGGGCAAGCGCTGAACATGCAATCGGCATGAGGCGCTTACGGGGGCTTGGCCACACTGTCCAAGCCCCCTACCCCTGCGCAGATAGATCTGCGAAGGATCGAGTACCCTAGGCAGGGTCGATGGCCACCACGATTTTGCCCGGGCCATGCCCATCCTTCAAGGCGGCATAGGCTTCGGTTGTCTTTTCCATCGGATAGACTTGGTCGATGACTGGGCGCACGATCCCATCTTCGATAAGCTTCGCCAGCTCCGTCAGCATTGCACCGTCCGGCTCCATGAAGAACCACTCGAAGTGGACACCGTATTCGTCGGCCAAGTTGTCCGTATCCTGACCCTTGATCGAGACGAGCGTTCCGCCCTTCTTGAGCACCTTGAAAGAGCGGTTCAGCGTCTCACCCCCCAACATATCGAAGACGATATCATAATCCGACAGCTCCTCGTCGAAGGCTTGGCTATGATAGTCGATCACGATATCCGCGCCGAGATCGCGGACGAGTTCGGCATTGCGCGGGCTGCATGTCGTGGCGACATGGGCACCGAAGTGTTTCGCGATCTGAATAGCGAAGGTGCCGACCCCGCCAGACCCAGCGTGGATCAGCACCTTGTCGCCCGTTTTCATCTTCGCCTTCGAGAACAGCGCCTGCCATGCCGTCAGCCCCGCGAGCGGAACGGAGGCTGCATCCTCATGGCTGATGTTGGCGGGCTTCAGCGCCATCTCGTCCGCCTTCAGCCGCGCGATCTGTGCGATGGCTCCGGCGTCGTCCTGGTTGGCGCGCGCAAAGACCGCATCGCCAACCTTGAAACCGGTGACATCCTTGCCAACTTCGGTGATCTCACCCGAGACGTCGTAGCCCATGACATGCGGGAACGAGAGAGGCATCTGATCCTTCATCGCACCCGATTGAAGGATGTAATCGATGGGATTCACGCTGGCCGCGTGAACGGCGATCAGGACGGAGTCGTCCTTCAGCGCAGGCGGGTCAATCTCGGCAATTTCGATGTTTTCGTCATAGTCGCTGATGATGGCGGCTTTCATGGCAGTGTCTCCTTTATGCTGCGTATCAATATCCGGGTTACGCGTAGGCCCCGTTCGAATAGGTCAATTCATAGCTGTGGCTGTAGAGCTCGAAGACAACGCCAAAGGGGTCCTCAACATAGACCATCCGAAATGGCTTCTCGTCAGGGAAGTATTCCCGGACCGGCATCCGCTGCTTGCCACCGGCGGCCACGATCTTCTCCAGCAGGTCTTCGAGGTTGGGGTCCTGCACCGCAAAGTGGAACGTGCCGTGGCGGCGGTAGGCAAAATTATCGTCGGGCTCTTTGTTGCCCTTGAACTCGAACAGCTCAAATCCGATCCCATCAGCGGTCGACAGATGCGCAATCCGCAGCCGGTCCCAGCCCGGGCCAAAGACATCCGCGCACATCACACCGATGGCGGTGTCATCCTCGGTCACTTCGCTGGGTGCCATAAGGATGTAGAAGCCCATGACTTCAGAGTAGAATTTGACCGCTGCGTCCAAGTCGGGGACAGAAATGCCGATGTGGGAAAACGTGCGGGGGGTAGGATTCATGATCTTGTCCTTTCGATATTCACTTAGAGGACAGCCAGACCCCTCAGATGGTTTCATGAAATTATCGATTGCTATCGCTATCAACGGTTCAGCAACGACAGTGCATGCATTGTAATCCTTGGCCCGGCGCAGGAAAAACGGCGAGCGATCCTAGCTACAGTCGCTCGAGGCACATGGCTGGCGGATCGTCTCAGACGGGGGCGGCGATGTCATCGATGTGCAGCCACGATCGACCGGAGAGATTTCTGCACACGCGCGTCTGAGGGCGATAGAGCGTATCAAGACCAGCTTGAGAAACGAGGGTAACACCTAACTTGCAGCTGATGTCGCCTGTCGGCTCTCGGAAAAACTGATGCTCTAGCTACGGATGAACATAGCTTTCAGCCCAAACTGGAACTTGGTGTTGAAGCTCGACGCTGCGCTGCATTTTCACCGAAGCGGACGTTGGCAGCCGCAAGCAGCATTTTGAGTGGACGGACAACAGCTGTGCGGGACGGAGCCGACACTCGATCCACAATCGCTTATCTGCAGGCAGCGGATCAGGCCAACGTCCAACAATGGTCAGATCATGTGAAGGCACAAAGCGGTCTGTGCTCGTACGTTGGCCGCATCACAGCGGATTGCGCAGATACGGTACGACGCCCCGATCACCGAGGCGGTATTGTGTCACCACTCGGTTCGAACCACCTCATAATGCCGTCGATCTCGGGCTTCAGCCGGTCAAGATCATCTTCGGTCACGGCGCGCTGCTTTTCCACCCATACCAGCTTTTGTTGCGCCGGCGGTCGCCCGACCGCAGCGGTCGCATCGCGACGCACTGTCTCATGCTGAAACGGACGATCCCCGCCGCAAAGCGTTACGAAGGAGTAATCGCCAATCTGCGGCGCAAGCTGGCGCATGGCTGCGCGCATCGGTGTCGCAATGTGCCGGTTCCACAACGGGGCTATGAAAAGCAAGTGGTCGTAGTCAGCTGGTTGGATGCACAGCGGCACGATCTGTCCGATGCGGCCGAACGCCAGGTCCAATAGGATCGTGAAAACAGTCCGCTGGTGCGGTTCGTCAACCTCAACCACCTCCGCGCCTAGCCGCTCCGCTAAGTGCCGGGCGAGCAGCCGATTGTTTCCGGTGAACGAATAGAGGACGATCAGAATGCGCATGACAATAGTCTGCCCGGTATTCTGCCCTCTCGAGTTGATCTCGGTCATTTTGAAACCGAGCGGTTACGGCACTCATTCGCTTCGCAGTACGAAGGCAGCGGAGATTGTACGGAAATCAGGCAACCTTCGCGCAGTGCAACTGCTGCTAAGTCACACAAGGGTGGCCTGAACTGTGTGAAGTGGCCTGGCAGAACTGGGCAGCGTGCTAAGATGTAACCAACATCGGCGATAGGATACACGTATGACGGAGAAACCCAGTTTTTCAGACGCGTTCAAAGCCACTCTGGCGCTCGAGGCGCTGGGTAGTGACAAGACTGCGCAAGAGACTGCAGCGTAGTATAAGATCCATCCATTATCGTCAGGGCATTGCGCAGCAGTGTTCCCAGAGGCCACGCAGGTGCCCACGTGGAAGCGGTTGGCCATCGATGGGCTGACCAGGGCATTTTCCGGTAAAGTCCGGTGGGCTGAAGAAAATGAAGCCGAAGTCACAGAGCTTCTTGCCAAGATCGTGAAGCTGGCGGTCGAAAACGATTTTTGTCACAAGGGCTGAGGCGATGAGCCCGGACGAACGCAGATCGATGATCAATCGTGAATGCGCTGATCTGATTCTGGCCAAGCAGTACAAGCTGCTCCACCTCAGCAGGTCGTCGTTGTATTACACGCCCTTTTGGCGTGAATGCGGGGACACGGAAACTGATAAATGAGATTGATCGTATGTTCACCAAATATCCTTTGTTCGGCAGCCGCCAGATTGTTGCGTATTTGCCGAGAAATGGGTTCGAAACAGGCCGTCACCGTGTGCGCCGTTTGATAGGCATCATGAGCTTGCAAGCCATCGAGAATGGGCCAAACACCCGTAGACCAGCAACACATGCTTTGCGTGTGGGAGAGGGGGCAGGAAGCACCCCAAGCATCGCATATATCCATACTTGCTGAGGAAATTGCCGATCACGCGGCCGAACCATATTGGTGCAGCGGCATTACCTACATTCTGGTCCGGCGAGGAGGCCTATATCTGGTCGCAATAATGGACTGGGCAACACGCAAGGTGCTGGCATGGCGGCTGTCAAACACGCTGGATGCCAGCTTCGGTCCTCTCAGCGATTGCCTCCTAAACGCCTGTCGGCAATGGTCGGGGCCCTGAAAAACGCTATCGCCAAATACGGCACGCCCGAGATCATGAATATGGACCAAGGATCGCAGTTCACGGGAGCAGACTGGATCACCACATTGACCGAGGTGGATCTCAAAATCACAATGGATGCGCGGGTACGATCCCTCACCTCCCGGGATATCGCTGCGCGATACCCTGCCGGGTAAGGAGTCAACATCTTCATCGAACGGCTGTGGCAGTCGCTCAAACAGGAGGCAAAGTATCTACGTGAACAGCACGATGGCTTCCAACCCGAACGCGCGATCAGAAACCGGATCAGTTTCTACGGTACAAATCGACCGCACACTGCTCTCGACAAGCGACCCCCAGACGACGCGTTCTTCGACAAAAAACGAACCCAACAAACGGCATGAAACTGAAGCGTTTACATCTAAGCTGAGCCGCAAACCTGTCCGAAAAAGGATGACCACTTCATTGCCACTGCTGATTGCTGTGTGTCCCTCCCCCGCCAGATCAAACGGTGCATCGCTTCGGTCGCCGGGATCGGGACGATACAGTTGCTGTCGTCGCCGAGTATCCTAGCGGTGTCGGTCTGCGATAGACAGGGGTGGAACCGCGCGATGCCGCGTTGAAATTGGAATGGTCAATACCCTGGTGCAGCAAAATGCCGCGCATATCGCGCGGGCACCGTCAGCCGCTCTCGAACGAATCGCTGAAATCTGATATAAACTTAGTGTGGTTTACGTCTCAGCGCTTTTGCTGAAGCCCGAATCTATATTTAAATCAGTTCTTTGAGGTGCGCCATGGCTGGCTCTGACCGAAAGAATAGAAACATTACCGTAACTGTTCCTGAAGAACGGCAACCGATCATAGAGACACTAAGCTTCGTCACTTCCAGCGACGGCACGACTGCTGAAGTGGCCGAGATCCGCTCGGAGAGTGATCGGCTCAGAGCACTCAAGCGCGGCGAGGGTGTTGAGCTTTCGTCAGAAGCGATTGCCGAATTGATCGATGCGCGCGCACAGTCGACAGCGGCAATCTTCAAGCAGCTTGGCACCTTCAAGAAAGACGTGGGAGAGGCGGGTTTTTTTGCCGGAATCCCGGCCATGCTGGCCCCCAAGCTTCGGGGAGAATTGATCAACCCGGACGGCAAGCCAGCCGAACGGGTGATCATCGAGGCGCTTCGGCCAACTTTCGGCACCAATGAAGGCATCGAGAACGATAGTTTCGGCTGGGCCGTGCCCAAGACCGTAACCGACAAGCGGGGCATGTTCTCGCTCAATCTGCCTCGGCTGCGGGTACCCCAGAACGGCTTGCGCCTGCGGCTGCGGGGCCAGAACGCCGTGACCACGCTCGACGTGGGGCGGGTGGATGCGCTGGACGGCGAACTCGGCTTTACCATTCTGGAACGGACGTTGCAGCCGCTGGCCCAATCTGTCGTTGGCGAACTGTCCAGTCTGATCCCCGTAGACGCCGAAGATGCGGAGCAAAATATCGAGGATTTTCAAAGCCCCCAACCCCCTTTGGTCCTGGGTGAAGGCAATTGCGCCGCCGAATACCGCACAGAAGGCGGCACCGTCTCGCGCCGCCGATACTCGGTGCTTTACCGGTTGATCGATCCGCTGGTCGGCCCCAAGAACCTGACCCGCGACCGCGTCATCGGTGGCCGCACCTTCCCCGCCACCATCCCCGGCACGGCATTCGCCCATGCGGCTGTCAACGCCAGCACGGTCCTTACGGCGTTTCAAACCAACGATGATGACGGCGACTGGAACTTTCGCGACCGGGTGCCGATCGAAGAACCGATTGATCTGGAGGAATTCTTTGAAGACCTCGAAGAGCGCCCTCACAGCATTCCCAAAGCGTCGAGCCTGGGTCTGGGCTATGTCGCCAAGATGCGCAGCACCGCAGTTCATGCCGGGCTGTCGCTGGGGCGGCTGATCTATTCGCTGCCGCTGGCGCCGGGCGAAGAACAGCGCATTGTCGTATCGGAACAGCGCGAGACATTGACGGTGCGCGAACGAGAAAGCCTCAGCTTTTCCGAGCAGCAGGAATTCGAAGAAAGCCGCGATACGTCGTTTGACAGTACATTCAATACCGCACTCAACGAGTTGATCCAGGGTTCTTCGCGCTTCAACACCGAGAGCGAGACCTCCTCCAAAGGAGGATCGGGCGGTTTCGGTATCGGCATCGGCGGTTTTATCGGGGGCCTGTTCGGCGGCGTCGCGGGCGGCGGCGGTTGGACAAGGGCATCATCGAGTTCGAGTTCCAGCGGCAACTCTTCAGCGTCGCAGAACACGTCGCGTTCGTTTCTGTCTGATACGCACGAGGCCTTTTCCGCCTCGTTGGAGCGTAGCGCATCCGTCAAGCGGCGCTCGACAAGGACAAGCGTGCGCACTGCAACCGCCACCGACCGGCGAAGTGCATCGACCAAATTCGTGGCCAATCGCAACCACTGTCACGCGATGACGATGCAGTGGTTCGAGGTCTTGCGCGATTTCTCTCTCGAGACCCGCATCGAGGGTGTTCAACTGGTCGTCTTCGTGCCGATGCAGTTGATCCGGTTCCGGCGCGCGAGCCAGCCCAACGGCTTGCCTGTCAACGTCACGCGCATCAGCCTTCTCAGGCGCTACCGGGTGCTGCTGCGTCATGCCAGTACCCTCAAGAAGGAGTTCCGCGGCCGCAGGCGCTATCGCACCGCACTGAAACTGCTGGAGGAATTCGCCTCGGATCCGCAGGCACAACCCCAGACGCAAGCGGGGACCGCGCAGGATATCATCAGTTTCACGGCGATTGGCACGTTTATGGCCAACGATGACATCAGTGCTGTCGTCTTCACCAAGGATGGCGATCGGGTGGGGCCATTGCCGCTTGTCGGATCACCGGTCGATATCGACAATCTCTATGATCTGCCTGCTGAGAATCGCGAAAACCTGCTTGTGCGCCTGGCTGATACGCGCCGCAGCACGGCCAACACCACGACGTATTCGGGTAAGCTGGCCCTGCCTCGGTCGGTCGAACATTCCGACATCGCGCGGGTCCAGTTGCAGCGGCGCACCGGCAAGTTCGCCTACGCCTTCTATAGCGGCGAAGATGTCATTACCTTGCCAGGCATCTTCGGCGCGCTGCTTGCGAATGGCGACGTCGACCCGGATGATCTTGATAGGGCGACACGTGCACTTGACCGGACGTTGAACACATCCATCACCGGGGCCGATTTCGATGATCTGGTCGGACCGCCGCTCGTCACCGATTTTCGGGCGGTCATAAATGAAGGCGCCGTTGATCAGGCCACGGTACTCGATGACAGTAGCATTCAGCCTCTTCCGCCCACCTTGCCATACCCGGTGGCGGAAGTGGCCGATGTGCTGAGCCGACGCGACCTAAAGCGTATCGAGGAGATGTACCAGCACGTCGTCTCCAACACTGTCGCCTATTCACGATCGGTCTGGGAAAGCATGACCGATGAAGAGCGCGCGATCCTGCTGGAACGGTTCACGCTTGGTGTCCCCGAGGGCGGATTGGAGGACGCGTCGAGCGAGATACCGCTGCTCAGTGCTGTCGCCAATCGTGTGTTGGGCTTTTACGGAAATGCCATGATCATGCCGTTCCACATTCCGCCTGACCTTTCGGAAAGGATGGAGCTTACCACCGGCGATGTGCAGGATAGTCTGCTGCGTTTTCACCGCGAGGATTTCCGCCCGCCACGTCGCTCGATCTCATTGCCCACGCGCGGTCTGCTGGGCGAGGCCGTGCTTGGGCGTTGCAACTCGTGCGAGATGATCGACCATCGACGGTTCTGGAACTGGCAGGATTCACCCACACCACCGCCTGTCGGCGATGCACCGGTCCTGCCGGGAGACAGCGATGCGATCTTCGGAACGCGCGCGCCCAGCGATTTGGCCACCAATCAGCCTAGCAACACGCTGACCATTGCAGGCGGCGATATCGGGACAGGTCAGGCCGTGCCGACCTCCCAACTGGCCGAGATCCTCAAGGCCGCCCCCGAGCTTGCACGGTCAGGTGCCGATCTGACGGGTCTCGCGCAACTGCAAAAGCAGCTTCAGGTCGAGGCGGAATCGGTGCGCGCAGGCCGTGACAAGGCGGTCGATGCAACCACAGACCTGACCAAGGATCTGGTCGGCAAGGCGACGGAACTTGCCGGCAAGGCTCAGGAGTTGGCAGCGGGCAAGAAGGCCGACGACGAAAAGAAAGCGCAGGCCGATGCCAAGAAGGCAGCGGATGATCGCAAGGAGTTCGACAAGTTTGCGGAGAACGCCAGCGGCATTTCCGCCTTGATCGGGCAGCAAGCCGAAGAGAACCGTGTCGATTTCGCCAGAGGCCTCTTTGCCGGGTTCCCCGGCGGTGCCGACGCTCTGAAGGATCCGTCCAACACGTTGACGCTGGCCAAGATCACGGGCGCGTTCAACGCGGTCAATGCCGACGATGACAGCAACCAACTCCTGAAAGACGGCAGCGCGGCGATGCTGACGTTTCTTGGCGGTCTTGGCGGCTAAGCGAGGAGAGAGTACGTGAGCGACACATCGACAAACCCCTCTCAGACCGCCAGCGACACCATCGAGGGCAATCTGGCGCAGGCGATCATTTCAATTCTCGAAACCACCAATTCACCAGCCATCCAGCGGGCCCGTGAGATCATCGCGCATCGTCTCGCGATTTCGGGGGATGTCGCACCGTCGCGCATTCCTTCACCGCGAAACATCACCGAGATCGGCGGCTATATCAACCTGTTGACAGAATACGGCGAGACCGAACAGCGGGCGCGCATGATCTCCGCCGCTCTCGGGATCGCGGGGCCGCAGGTGAACCTGCCCCAACCGGGCTCTCTGCCGCCGCTGTCATTCATTTCCCGCGCGCAGGCGCGCCCCGAAGGGCCACAGCAGGCGACTTTTCCGCTCAGCTTCACGATGCGGTCGGATTTCGTGGCGGCCTTTGACACGGCAATCGAGACGATAACCGCCCGCGGTGGCAGCATGCCCGTGCTGTCGGGCCAGAGGCTGCTGCCCCTTGCGGGTGCCCCGGTCCCTTCGGATGGCGATGCACAGCTTGACCTGATCGGACGGCTGCTGGTCTTGTCGCCGACCGCCGCACTCAGGGATGTCACCAGTGATCCGCTCTCGCTCAGCCGCCCCGGTGCAGGGGGGGCATCCGAAGTCATGGCGCGGGTCATAGACGCAGGCGCACCGGATGCGGGTACGGTTTCGGTCGAAGACTGGGCCAGTTGGGAATGCGACATCGATCAATGCACCGAGGTCGACACCAACGATGCCCGGTTTGCCCTCACCCCGATCCTGAATGCCGCCGGCTGGTACCAGACCGAGGCGCCCGGCAATCCCGCCACGGTAAACGATCCCGGCCGCTGGAACGTCTGGCGGAATATAACCGGTCTCGTGCCCGGTGCGACGCGTCTGGGCGACGAACTGGCATTGGTGCACCCTGCCACGACCATCGTCGGCTCTGCTGTGTTTGATCAGCTTGACCTTGTCTGGGACGGAACGGAGTTTGCGGTCGTCTGATTATCGGTTTTCCGCGACCAGATCTCTTGCTTGTTTCCGCAGCGCGAATTTCCGGATCTCGCCAGTAGCCGATCGGGGGATGGTCGTGAGAACAAACCCTGCAGGAACCTTGTAGGCGGCTATTCGCGACGGCGCGTCAGAGCAGATGGAAATTGTGGTTTCGCGGCAAGCGCGCTTTGCCAATGCGAAAATGGCGTATAGCCGACGTTCAAACATTCATGGATTAGGCGTTTGTGCTGCGGTACAGAAGGCTACGCAAGGCCGAAGCCGGACAAACCAAATCTATGGTTTGCCGCGGCATCTCTGCCCCGAGTGGGGATAGGAAAAGCGGGGTTCGGAGCTGGGGCAAACTAAGCCCATGCTTCACTCATCCAACCCTGCAAAAAATTCCGAAGCGATCTTGGCTCGAGGCAACGCAGACTGATCATGAACTGTCGCTCGTTGCTCGCGCGCACGGAGCTGCGGGATAATCGAAGTCGCACCATCCACCACTTGACGAACAATGCGCGCCATTTCCTTCGCTTGACGGTGCCGGACCACTTATCCTATGCGTGAATTCACCAGGATGCCGCCTATGTGTGATTTGATGGCCCCGGTATCAGCGAATTGGGAGAAACGCTCATGGACCAAGAATATCCCGTCTATGGGCATATTGACGGACCAGTCGTAATCATCGGCTTCGGATCCATCGGCAAGGGGCTCTGGCCACTGATCGAGCGGCATTTCGATTTCGACGCAAAAAAGCTTACCGTGATCGAACCTGATCCGGGCAAGTCAACTTTTTTGCGGCAGCACAAGCTACACCACATGCAACTCGCCCTGACACCGGAGAATTACCGCGAGGTTCTGGGCACGCTTTTCTCCGAGGGCCGCGGATTCTGTGTCAACCTTTCGGTCGATACTTCATCGCTCGATATCATGGCCTTCTGCCGTGAATTGGGTGTGCTGTATATCGACACTGTCGTCGAACCCTGGGCGGGATATTACTTTGGCACGACCGACAACGCGGCCCGCACGAACTATGCGCTCCGGCAGAAGGTGCGAGATGAGAAGGCGCGCAGTCCGGGCGGCCCCACCGCCGTAAGCTGCTGCGGCGCCAACCCCGGAATGGTCAGCTGGTTCGTCAAGGAGGCCCTGCTTACGCTCGCCGAAGAGACAGGGCGCAAGGCAGAAGCCCCGACGGACCGTGAAGGCTGGGCGCGACTGATGCAGTCTCTTGGCGTGAAGGGCATTCATATCGCCGAGCGCGACACACAGGCGAGGCGCGTGCCGCGCCCCCGTGGGGTTTTCGTCAATACCTGGTCGGTTGAGGGATTTATTTCCGAAGGCTTTCAACCCGCTGAGCTTGGCTGGGGCACGCATGAGACATGGTTTCCCGAGAACGGCCATAGGCACGACACGGGGTGCGGCGCCGCAATCTGGCTTGATCGACCTGGTGCGATCACGCGCGTGCACACCTGGTGTCCGACGCCGGGGCCGCAGTTCGGCTTTCTCGTAACGCACAATGAGGCGATCTCTATCTCCGACTACTACACCATCGGCGAAGGCAGTGCGCCGGAGTATCGGCCGACTTGTCACTACGCCTACCACCCGTGCGATGACGCGGTTCTGTCACTGCACGAAATGTTCGGATCAGGGCGTCAGCAGACCCGGCACCATATCCTGTCCGAGGACGAGATCGTCGAGGGTATCGACGAACTCGGTGTGCTGCTCTTTGGACATGAGCGAAATGCCCTCTGGTATGGCTCGCGCCTGTCGAATGCAGACGCGCGCGACCTTGCCCCCTATCAGAACGCAACGGGGCTCCAGGTCAGTTCAGCGGTGCTGGCCGGGATGGTTTGGGCGCTGGAGAACCCCGAGGCTGGCATCGTCGAGACTGACGAGATGGATCACAGACGCTGCCTTGAAATACAGCGTCCCTATCTTGGCCCGGTAGAGGCGCATTTCACCGATTGGACGCCCCTTGAGGATCGGTGGACCCAGTTTCCCGAGGATATCGACGAAAGCGACCCGTGGCTTTTCCGGAATGTGCTGGCCAGCTGACCGCCTTTGGACACCCGCTGCGCTGCCTTTCACCTTGGTGCCGCTCCTGAAGGTCGGATTTGGTCGCGGTACCCAGAAGAAACAGCCTCTGGCAACCCCCGCGCGGTTGGAAAAATCCGCTGAGAAAACGTCATTAAGGCACTCGCGTCTTTTGTTGAAATAGCGGGCAGTCATCTTGGAGAATTGCTGTGCGAAAGAGGCGTGGGCGTTTTGGTGAAGTCTCATTGGACCGTTGGCATCTCTATTGAAGGGTCGGTTAGTGCCATCTGCAAAATCAGCTCACTCCTCTGCACAAAGCGTATCTCGCGTGCACGGGTCAACCGACTGCTGCTGACATCGCGGCCTTCTTCGCAGCGAACTCAGCGAACTTGTCCCAGGTTTGCGTGCCGTATTCGATCGCCCCGAAGCCGATGACAATAGCGCGACGTTCTGCTGTGGGGTGCATCTGACGCAAGGTGACAGCCGTCTTGCCGTTGTCTTGGTCGTCGAAGGTGACGAGCATCCGAAACGCCTCCGGATCGTTCTCGGTATCCTCGCCGTGCAAAAACTCGATGAGCCGCAACGGCTCTATGCGCAAAAAATCCATCCTGTTGGAAAACACAGTCCCATCGGGCGCGATCATGTCGAATCGCCAGACCCCACCTTCGCGGATTTCGATCTCGTGGGTGGTTGTGTGGAATCCGGATGGCCCGAACCAGGCAACGATCTGCTCGGGATCGATCCAGGCGTTGAATGCCGTTTCGCGGTCAGCATCGATGACACGGGACATGACCACTTCCCGGTCAAGGGGCCAGTCGGCCCAAGGTGAAACTGGTTCAAATATCTTATGCGTCATTTCCGGTCTCCTGCTTCATTCTCTGAAGGTGAGCCTCGTAGCGATCCAAACGGCTTTCCCATTCGGACCGGCGATTCAGCAACCACGCTTCAAGTTGCATCATCATCTTCGGGTTCAGTTCGCAGGGCCGGGTTTGACCGATCCGGCTGCGCGAAACGAGCCCCGCGGCTTCGAGGACCTTTATGTGTTTTGAGATCGTCGGTTGGGCGAGGTCAAAGCGCTCAACGAACTCGGACACGTTGGCAGGGCCGCGCGCAAGAATACCGACGATTTCCCGGCGTGTCGGGTCGGCGAGCGCGGCAAGGGTTGTGGATAGGGCGTCGGTCATGCGCATTACCTACAAGAAATATTTCTAAAGAGCAATATATCTGCTTACTTCGCCTACGGGCCTTGAGGGATTTTCTGTCGCTAGGTGCGCGTCACGGGGGCAGATCACAGATGCAGTTATATCTTAAATAAATACCGACCAGTTGGTATAATTAAGATATGCCAAGACCGACAAAATCCCAGCCCGAACGCGGCGACGCCCGTACCCGCCTCCTCGAAGCGGCCCGAGACGTTATCCGAAAGAAGGGTTTCGCTGCGACCACCGTGGACGACCTCTGCAAGGCGGCAGGAGTAACCAAGGGCGCGTTCTTTCATCACTTTAAGGGCAAGGACGCGGTTGGTGTCGCGGCGGCGGAATTCTGGGCCGAGACAACAGGCCAACTCTTCGAGGGAGCGCCGTATCACGAACCGGACGACCCACTCGACCGGGTGCTGGCTTATATCGCCTTCAGACGCGCCATGATCTCGGACGATATCCCGGCCTTCACCTGCCTCGTGGGCACGCTTGCGCAGGAAGTGCACGCCACCGCGCCCCAGATCCGCGACGCGGCAGGGGCGGGTATCTTCGGGCATTCCCAGACGCTCGAAGCCGATATCGAGGCCGCCATTGAGACGCGCGGGATCACGCCGGACGGATGGGATGCCGCGTCGCTCGCCCGCCATTTCCAAGCAGTCCTTCAGGGCGGCTTCATCCTCGCAAAGGCCGGGAACGATCCCGACCTCGCACGCGAGGCCGTCGACCACCTCGACCGCTACGTTCGCGGTCTTTTCTCTCACCCATTGTCGAAGGAGACGAGCCATGCCGCCTCATCCCTATCTCTTTTTCCTCGGTGATTGCTTCGAGGCCATGAGCCATTATGCCGACGTGCTCGGCGGTGAGATCGTCTCGGTCACCCGCAATTCGGATGCCGTGCGCCCCGAGGACCGGATGCCGGGACCTGATGACGCAGTGATGAACATGGGGATCAAAACCGACGGTGGCATGATCTTCGGGTCGGATGCGCCGAAGGAGTGGCATAAGACGCCGCAAGGCTTTCGACTACAACTCGAATGCGGATCGGCGGCGGAGTTCGACCGCCTCCAAGACGCGCTCGGCACAAACGCGAAGGCCGTCGACATGCCTGCGGGGGAAACCTTCTGGGCCGAGCGATTCACGATGTTCACGGACCGGTTCGGAACCCCTTGGATGCTCAACTTTACCGGATCGAAGGTTTGAGGAGCGAAAGCCATGGGTATCGACACAAAGCCCGTCCCGACCATCTCTCGCGCAAAGTGGCTGAGTGCCCTCGACGCGCATCGCAAAGAGGAGAAGGCGCTGACAGCACAACTCGACGCGCTGGCCGCCGAACGACGGCGTCTTCCGCGCGAGCGCGTGGAAACTGACTACGAATTCGACACACCCGAGGGAAGCATGCGACTGGGTGACCTGTTCGACGGGCGGAGCCAACTCATCATCTACCATCACATGCTGAAGCCTGGCGATAAGACGCCCTGTTCGGGATGCTGCATGTTCGCCGACCAGATCCCGCACCTCGCTCACCTCCATGCCCGCGACACCTCACTCGTCTTTGTGGCGCGTGCGCCGGTAGACGAGATCGAAGCGCTCAAGGCACGTTTGAAGTGGCAGTTTCCGTTCGTCTCGACAGGCGAGGCGTTCAATTGGTCTGCCCCCATCGAGTGGTCCAGTATAAATGTTAGTGCATGGTCGGCCTTTGGTCTATCGGGACGATGCTTTCGGGCGCTGGTGGACGGTATCCGAGAGCGCTGTGCGGTCGGATGGTGTTGTAGTGACGACGCCATCTCTCGATCAGGATCTGGGCCTCGCGCAGCGAGTAGAAGAGCTCACCGTTCAGCAGCTCGTCCCGAAAGCGGGCGTTGAAGCTCTCGCAATAGCCGTTTTCCCATGGTGAACCAGGCGCAATGAAGGCCGTCTTGGCGCCCACCGCGCCGATCCATGCCCGCACCTTCTTGGCGATAAATTCGGCGCCATTGTCGGACCTTATGTATTCCGGCGGGCCGCGCATGATGAACAAGTCGGTCAGGGCATCGACCACATCGACGGAATTGAGCTTGCGTTTGACACGTATCACCAGAGCCTCCTTCGTGAACTCGTCAATGATGTTGAGCGTGCGGAAGATCCGCCCGTCGTGGGTGCGGTCCTGGACGAAGTCATAGGACCAGACGTGATTGGGCCGCTCCGGCCGAAGCCGGACACACGACCCGTCGTTCAGCCAGAGTCGACCCTTCTTGGGTTGCTTTTGTGGGACTTTCAGCCCTTCACGCCGCCAGATCCGTTCGACGCGCTTATGGTTCACATGCCAGCCGCTGTTGTTCAGCATCCCGGTGATCATGCGGTATCCATAACGCCCGAACTCTCGTGTCAGCTCAATGATGTCCTCGGTCAGCCGTTCTTCGTCCGGCAGACCGCAGGGCACCTTGCGCTGCGTCGAGCGATGCTGCCCGAGAGTGCGGCAGGCCCGGCGCTCCGATACGCTGAGGGTTTGCCGCACATGATCGATACATCGACGACGGCGGGAAGGGCTTAGAAGTTTCCCCGTGCGGCCTCGGTCAGGATCATCTTGTCCAGCGTCAGATCTGACACGGCGCGCCTCAGCCGGGCATTCTCGGTCTCCAGCTCCTTGAGCCGTTTGAGCTGATCCCGGTTCATGCCGCCATACTGCTTGCGCCATCGGTAATAGGTCTGCTGGGTCACGCCGATCTGGCGCACCGCCTCTGCGATCCCCATGCCTTGTCCTTGCAGCACTTCAACCTGCCGAAGCTTCAGCACCACGTCTTCGGGTTTGTCTCGCTTTCCAGCCATCTCTGATCCTCCTGAAACGGGATAATACTATCCCAGTTGGTGGACCACTTCAGTGGGGGCACTCCACTATCTGTTCCCCTACACAGCCAAGGAATAGCGTATGAACAAAATTTTCCTTGTCAAGAAAAACTGATCTAAGCCAACGAAGCATATCTTCTGGCAGTAACCTTATCTGGGCTATTCCCGTCGCATCGATTTCGAAAGAAAACGCAGCCAAACCTATAGGTTTGGCTGCGTTTTCTTCATTATCGCTACACTTGCAACTGGTCTAAGGAAATTAACCTGAACACTTGCTGTGCCCGCAGCTGCCGCAAGTCATGCAGCCTTCGACCATGCGCAGGTCGTATTGCCCGCAGCTGCTGCAAGCTTTGCCGCGGGACTGGCTCAGCCCCACGACCTTTGCTTGCGGGTCGGATTTCAGGCCCATCCCCTCGCCCGCGATGAAACCTGTGGTGATCATGTGCTGCTCGATCACGCCGCCGATCGCCGCGAGGATGGAGGGGATGTACTTGCCGCCCATCCATGCGCCGCCACGCGGATCGAAGACGGCCTTGAGCTCTTCCACGACGAAGGACACATCTCCACCGCGCCGGAACACCGCCGAGATCATCCGCGTCAGTGCGACGGTCCAGGCAAAATTCTCCATGTTCTTGGAGTTGATGAACACCTCGAACGGTCGCCGATGCCCGCCGACCACCAGATCGTTGACCGTGATATAGAGCGCATGCTCGCTGTCGGGCCATTTGATCTTGTAGGTCGACCCCTCCAGCCCCTCGGGCCGGTCCAGCGGCTCTGACATGTAGATCACGTCGCCATGGGGCTCCTGAGGCTCCTCGCCGTCGCGGCTGACGACTTCGGGCGCTTGCTTCTTGTCCTCCGACACGCTCAACACCGACCCGGTCACATCGTTGGGCCTGTACGTCGTGCACCCTTTGCAGCCGGTGTCCCAAGCTTCCATGTACACCTCCTTGAAGCTGTCGAAGGAGATATCCTCGGGGCAGTTGATCGTCTTGGAGATGGAACTGTCGATCCATTTCTGCGCCGCCGCCTGCATCTTGACGTGATCGAGCGGCGCCAGAGTCTGGGCGTTCACGAAATAGTCGGGCAGAGGGGCGTCTCCCTTGAGGTCACGCCACATCTGCACAGCGTAATCCACGACTTCTTCCTCGGTGCGGCTGCCGTCCTTCTGCAAAACCTTGCGGGTGTAGGCATAGGCAAAGACCGGCTCGATGCCGGAACTCACATTGCCTGCATAGAGGCTGATCGTGCCAGTGGGCGCGATGGAGGTCAGCAAAGCGTTGCGAATACCATGCTCGCGGATCGCATCGCGCACGTCCTCGTCCATGCCGCGCATCATGCCCGAGGCAAGGTATTGCTCCGCGTCAAAGAGCGGGAATGCGCCCTTCTCCTTGGCCAGATCGACCGAGGCGAGGTAGGCCGCGCGGGCGATCGCGTGCAGCCATTCCTCGGTCTGCGCCGCCGCCTTGTCCGAGCCGTAGCGCAGGCCCATCATCAGCAGCGCATCGGCGAGGCCGGTCACGCCAAGTCCGATCCGCCGCTTGTTCTTGGCCTCGCGCTGCTGGGCTTCGAGCGGGAATTTCGAGACGTCCACGACATTGTCCATCATCCGCACGGAGGTCGCGACCAGCGCGTCGAGCGCTGTCACATCAAGTGCCGCCTGCGCTTCGAAGGGATCCGTCACCAGACGGGCGAGATTGATCGAGCCCAGCAGGCAGGCGCCATAGGGCGGCAGCGGCTGCTCGCCGCAGGGGTTGGTCGCGGCAATGGTCTCGCAGTAGCTGAGGTTGTTGGCCGCGTTGATCCGGTCGATGAAGATCACGCCCGGCTCGGCAAACTCATAAGTCGCCTTCATGATCGCATCCCACAGGTCGCGCGCCTGCACGGTCTTGTAGACCTTACCGTCGAAGCTGAGATCCCAGGGCGCATCCGCCTTCACCGCCTCCATGAACGGATCGGTGATCAGCACGGACATGTTGAACATCCGCAACCGCGCGGCGTCGGATTTGGCCGTGATGAACGCCTCCACGTCCGGGTGGTCACAGCGCATGGTGGCCATCATGGCCCCGCGGCGCGACCCTGCGGACATGATCGTGCGGCACATCGCATCCCAGACATCCATGAACGACAAGGGGCCGGAGGCATCCGCGGAGACGCCCAGTACATCCGCGCCGCGCGGCCGGATCGTGCTGAAATCATAGCCGATGCCGCCGCCTTGCTGCATGGTCAGCGCCGCCTCCTTGAGCATGTCGAAAATGCCGCCCATGCTGTCGGGCACCGTCCCCATCACAAAACAGTTGAAGAGCGTCACCCGCCGCGCCGTGCCCGCGCCGGCCGTGATCCGCCCCGCGGGCAGATATTTGAAATCCTCCAGCGCGTCGTAAAAGGTCTCTTCCCAACCGTCGCGGTCTTCTTCCACCTGTGCAAGATCGCGTGCGATGCGGCGCCATGTGTCCTCGACCGTCATATCATGCGGCGTGCCGTCGGCGGCCTTGAAACGGTATTTCATGTCCCAGATCTGTTCGGCGATAGGGGCGGCAAAGCGGGTCATGGCGAGTCCTCGGTTTGAATCACAGCGGAGGCAAATCATAGACCACCGCGCCGAAAACGCCACTGCCCATTTGCGCCTTGGGGCTGCGACACATACCACACTTTGCATTTTTGGCACAGTGCCCTACCCTATATCGTGGTATGCAGGGCTCCGGGGTGAGTCTGTGGATAATCTGGTGGGTAAGCCTGTGGGTAACAAATACGTCAATCTGATGAAGCTGTCGGTCGGGACCGAAAGCGTGGCGCAGATGATCGAGTGGCAGCGGCACCGCTCCAAGCAGGTCGCGGACGGCCAGTACTATCACATTACGCGCATGTGGCCCAAGCGCGAGGCGGAGATCCTCAACGGCGGCTCGATATACTGGGTGATCAAGGGCGAGATTTCCGCGCGCCAGCGCATCCTGCGGCTCGACGAAAAGATCGGCGAGGACGGCATCCGGCGCTGCGGCATCGTGCTCGACCCCGAAGTCGTGCCAACGGTCAGCGCCCTGCGTCGCCCGTTTCAGGGCTGGCGCTACCTCGCGCCGGAAGATGCGCCTGCCGACCTCTCACAAGGCGCGCGCGCAGGGTGACACGCTGCCGGTCGAGCTGAACCGCGCGCTGGCCGAAATCGGCGTGCTCTAGCGCCACCTCAGCCGATCCGCGCCAGCAATGCCTCCAGCGTCGCGCGTTCTGTCCCTTCCAGCGGTGCCACTCGCGACTGCCACAGCGTCGCCTGCGAGCGCAGGATCAGCCCATCCGACAGGATCTTCAGATGGTTGGCACGCAGTGTCTCGCCGGTTGATGTGATGTCGGCAATCGCCTCCGCCGTCTCGTTTGCCACTGTCCCTTCGGTCGCACCCTGACTGTCAACCAGCGCGTAGTCGGCCACACCCGCCGCGCGCAGGAATTCCCGGACCAGCCGGTGATATTTCGTCGCGATGCGCAGACGGTGGCCATGGTGTTCGCGGAAGGACGCCGCCGCCGCGTCCAGATCATCCAGGCGTGTCCACATCTGACCAGCCCGTGGGCACCGCCAGGATCAGATCCGCATGGCCAAAGCCGAGCTCGGTCACCGGCTCGACGGGACTGGTCCCAGAGGGCGAGTTTTTCATGCACAAGATCGGTGCCCGTCACACCGAGGTGCATCCGCCCCGCCGCAAGCTCGCGGGGGATCTCGCCCGCCGACAGCAGGACCAGCGACACACCGTCAATGCCCTCGACCACGCCTGCATATTCACGCTCCGACCCCGCCCGCGCGAGCGATATGCCGCGGGCGCCGAACCATTGAAACGTCTTTTCCATGAGCCGCCCCTTGGACGGCACGCCGAGCTTGAGCGTCATGGCGCGCCCTCCAGCATGAGCATCAGGCCGGGGCGGATCACGCCGCCTACCGCCGGGATCTCACGTCCGCCGCCGAGCCTGCGCGTGAGCGCGTCATAGCGCCCGCCGGTGGCCAGCGGTGGCAGATCCGCCCGCGTGGTTGCGCGAAAGCCGAAGACGAAACCGTCGTAATACTCCATCGACGTCCGGCCGTAGCTTGCCTCGAAAGCGAGTGTGCCGACGTCCACGCCGCGCAATTCCAGCGCGTGCTAGGCGTGCCGCGACTCGCGCCACCGCAGGTGCGATCGCAGGCAGGTCCACCGACAAGTCATGCAGCGCTGCCAGCGCATCGGGCAGCGCGCCGCGCACCGCGAGCAGCGCCTCGATCAGCTCGACATCGCGCCGCGCGATGGGCGGGGCCTGCGCATCGAGCCTCAGGGCAGCGATGCGCGCGTCGATCTCATGCTGGCGCCGCGCGCCGACAAGAGGTGCCGTGCATGTACCCTCCCCGCGCAACAGCGCCTCCCGCGCGGGCGAAGGTGCCACCGCGCCCGAAAATTGCGCCAGCAGCGCACGGAACCGGCGGGGCCGCCAGATGTGGCGCATCAACGCGGCCTTGCGCAGCGCAGTCGTCTCAAGCCCTTCGACCAGCGCCATCAACACGCCGATATCGCCTGTTACCGCCCGCACCGGCAGGGTGCCCATCGCGTCCGAAATCCTCGTGAACACCTCCGCGTCACTCGCGGCCCGATCCTCGCGCGCGAAGACCTCGTAGCCCACCTGCACATATTCATTGGCGCGCGCACCGTCGCTGTTCCTGCCGCCGAAAGACCTCGCCCGCGTAGGTGTAGCGGGCAGGCTCCGCGCCCTCCTTCATGTGCATCTGCACCACGGGCACGGTGAAATCGGGCCGCAGCATCTGCTCGCCGCGCAGCGCGTCGGATGTGACATAGGCGCGGGCACGGATGTCCTCGCCGTAAAGATCAAGCAGGGTATCGGCAGGTTGCAGGATCGGCGGCTCGACGACCACGGCGCCCGCGGCCTCGAACCCCGCGCGCAAGGTCGCGGCGAGCGCGTTGGTCTGTGCGCGGGTGGGGTTCAACGGTAAAGCTCCAGGATCTCGCGCACCCGCGCAACCAGATCAGCGCGCGGCACCTCGTATTGGCTGGGCCGGTCGCGCCATTCCTCGAGCGTCGCATTTTGCGCAATCTGCGCGCCGAGCACCAGATCCTTGATCTGGACCATGCCCGCTCGCCTTCTCCGCCTCGCCTTCGATCACGGCCACGGGGCTGCCGCGCTTGTCGGCGTATTTGAGCTGATTGCCGAAGTTCTTTGGGTTGCCCAGATAGACTTCCGCCCGGATACCCGCCTGCCGCAACTCGGCCACCATGGCCTGATAATCGGCCATCCGGTCGCGGTCCATCACGGTCACGACGACAGGCCCCTGCGCGCTCGTATCCAGCCGGCCCTTGGCCTCCAGTGCGGCAAGCAGCCGGTCGACACCGATGGAGACGCCCGTCGCGGGCACCTCCTGCCCGGTGAACCGCTTGACCAGATCATCATAGCGCCCGCCGCCCGCGACGGAGCCGAAGTTGCGCTTGCGGCCCTTTTCGTCGGTGATCTCGAAGGTCAGTTCGGCCTCGTAGACGGGGCCGGTGTAGTAGCCGAGGCCGCGCACAACGGAGGGATCGATGACGATGCGGTCGGGGCCGTAGCCAGCGGCAGCGAGAAGATCGGCGATCTGCTGCAAGTTCGTCTACTCCTTCTAGACCGATAACAGAGTGCTTCCACGGATCTCGCGCAACCGATCTCAGCGTTTCTCGATTACTCGAGCGTGCGCGCCTGCAGGAAGTCGATAAAACCATCCGCGCATACTATCGGCCAGACTCACTCCATCAGTAAATGCGCCTGAAGCGTCGTCTCTTCCGCCGCGTCAAGCAGATGGCGAACACCGACCGCCCCGACTTTATCAAATTTATCTAGTTGGCGGAGGATCGAACGAGTGCCTCGTCTTCCTGCAAGCCTCTAGTTCCGACTCACGATAATCACGCAGCTCGTTATCGCTCATCTCTTCGACGATTCGTCGACCCCAGGCCCGCGATCTCCAGCACCCCGTTCAGCACCTTGCGGTTGTTCACCCGCACGACGTAATCGCCGCGCTCGATGCCGACCTCTTCCAGACAATCGGCACAGCATCGCGCAGATCTCCGCATCCGCCGCAACGCTCGCAGCCCCCACCGTATCCGCATCGCACTGATAGAACTGACGAAACCGCCCCGGTCCCGGCTTCTCGTTGCGCCATACCGGGCCCATCGCGTAGCGGCGGTAGGGCATCGGCAGGTCGTTGCGGTGCTGGGCGTAGACGCGGGCCAGCGGCGCCGTCAGATCATAGCGCAGCGCGAGCCAGTCGCCAGGCTTGTCGCCCTCGGCGTCCTCCTGCCAGGCGAATACGCCCTCGTTCGGGCGGTCCACATCGGGCAGAAACTTGCCCAGCGCCTCGACCGTCTCGACCGCCGCACTTTCCAGCGCGTCAAAGCCATAGCGGTGATAGATGGCCGCGATCTTGCCCAGCATCTGCGTGCGCTGCGTGACCTGCGGCGCCGAAATAGTCGCGGAACCCGTTGGGCGTTTCCGCCTTGGGGCGCGGGGTCTTCTTGGGCTTGGCCATGGCGCACCTCTGACTGCGTCGAACTCGCCTCGCCTCTACCGGATGCAGACGAGCGGGGCAAGCAACCCGCGCGCGCCCATTGCGCCGCATCAGGATCCGATCTAGGAGGCAGGACATGGAACAGCTTGAAGAGAAAATCGCCCATCTGCTGCGCAGCGTCGATGACCTGTCCGACATCGTGGCGAGTCAGCAAAACGAGATCGAACGGCTCACCGCGCGGGTCGAAATGCTGATGCGCCGCGAAGGGGAGCGGGAGGCCGCGGGCGGAGGCGGCGTCGTTATCGGAGACGAGCGCCCGCCGCACTACTGAACCCTGGCGGCGATCGGGGGCGCGGCGATGCGCCCTAGTTCACCCGCTTGACCGCAGCGGCCAGCACCGCCCCGTCATGCATGAGGAACTCTTTCCACTGGCCATTGTGATCGCGGAACTCATAGGCGCTGATGAAGGCCGTGGTATCATCCAGCCTGCCGATCCGATTGCCGCACGGCTTGTTGCGGGAGGTCCGGCAGACGGATGACTTCACCTTATCATAGGCCGCATCGGTCGCGGCAAACGGCAGGTTCTCGCCCGCCGGGCTGAAGCGGATCTGCTCGTAGAACGATGGGGAGCCGAATAGCGCGTTCGCGGCGGTGAACTGGCGCGGGCACTTGTCGGCGAAACCCGTGATGTAGAAGTTGCGCGCCACGCTGCTGCCCGGCGTGCTGTCATATAGGGCGAAACCGCGCCGCCCGCCTTCGATCCGTGTGCCCAGCGCCTTGCCTCGCGCATCGCAGACCCGCGCGATCTCGCCGAAGGCGATCTGGCTGCCATAGGGCACGTCGCGCCCGTCGGGGCCGCTGCGCTGCCTTGCCGGGGCAGCCACGGGAAGTGCTGCAGGCACGACTTCCGCCTCCGGCTGAGACAGCGTGCTCGCCACATCCGCCGCAACCGCCTCCGCCGGATCGACCGCCGCCGCACGGCGTATCAGCCCGCGAAAGAAACCATCCGATGCGGCGGGCTCGGGCGTCTGGGCGCGTACCTCCGCAGGTATATCGCCCTCCGCCGCTGCCGTGCCCAGGAACCCTTCGCGCGCCAATTCGCCAGCATCCGGGAGGGCAGCCGCCGATGCCTCCTGCGGTGCCACGTCCACATCGCCGAGGCGGTCCACACCGGCCAGCGGATCCCCGCAGGCGGCAAGGCCCGCCACTATCGTCAATACCGGCACTAGACGCATCTGGCTCCCCCCAAGACTTCGACCGATGATAACGGCAGGTCGCGCGGGCGTCCAGCGGATGGCCCAAACCGCAAGCGCAAACCGGCTCAGCAGGCCTCAGATCTCTTCGACCTCTAGCACGCCGCCAAGCGATCGGATCGCACCCTTGATCTGCGGTGTCACCGGGAACTCCGCGCCCAGATCTACCTCCACCTCTCCCGGCAGGGCGGGATCCATCAGACAAAGGTGCACCGGCCCCTTTCCCGCCGCCTTCGCCGCCGTGCGCGCGCCTTCGAGCACCTGCGAGACTGCCGCGATTGCGCCGGGGCTTTCGATGAAGATGCGCAGACCCATACCGCCCGCGTCCGCGACCGCCGCGTCCATCGGCGCCACGACGCGGCCCAGCAGCTTGAGCTGGTCACTCTCCAGCGTCGCCTCCACCGTTACAACGACCTTGGATCCGACTTCGAGATGATCCCGCGCCGCCTCCAGCGTGTCTGAAAAGAGCGTCACCTCATAGGCGCCGGTGGTGTCGGAGAGCTGCGCAAAGGCGAAGCGGTTGCCGCGCGCGCTCTTGCGCTCCTGCCGACCCGCGACCACGCCGGCGAGCTTGGCGACCAGCGGGCCACCCTGCGCCTTCTCCAGCAGCGCATCGAGGGTGATCACGCCCTTGCGCCTGAGCGGGCCCATATAATCGTCGAGCGGATGACCGGAGAGGTAGAAGCCCACCGCCTTGAACTCCTCCGTCAGCCGTTCGGCGGGCAGCCAGTCATCGCAGGGCATCATCCGCGGCTCGGGCAGGTCATCGCCCGCCTCACCAAAGAGAGAGACCTGGTTGGAGGCCTTCTGCTCATGGATCGCCGCCGAATAGGCCACCAGCGAATCGAGCGCGCCGAACACGCGCCGCCGGTTGGGATCGAGCGCGTCGAAGGCCCCCGAGCGCGCGAGCATCTCCAGCGGGCGCTTGCCCACGCGTTTGAGATCCACCCGCCGCGCAAGATCAAAGAGCGTCGCAAAGGGCTTGTCGGGGCTGTCTTGCACGCTGGGATCGGCGCGGCGCCCTTGGACGATCAGCCGCATCGCCTCGACGCCCACGTTCTTGAGCGCGCCCAGCGCATAGACCAACGCGCCGTCCACCACCCGGAACGTCGCATCCGAGCGGTTCACGCAGGGCGGCACCCAAGGCAGCTCCATCCGCTTGCGCACCTCCTCGAAGTAGACCGCCAGCTTGTCGGTAAGGTGGATATCGCAATTCATCACCCCGGCCATGAACTCCACCGGATGGTTCGCCTTGAGCCAGGCCGTCTGGTAGCTCACCACCGCATAGGCCGCGGCGTGGGACTTGTTGAAGCCGTAGTTTGCAAATTTCTCCAGCAGGTCGAAGACTTCGGAGGCCTTCTTCTTGTCCACGCCATTCTCCATGGCGCCCTTCTCGAACTTCGGCCGTTCCTTGGCCATCTCCTCGGCGATCTTCTTGCCCATCGCGCGGCGCAACAGATCCGCACCACCCAGGCTGTAGCCCGCCATGACCTGCGCGATCTGCATCACCTGTTCCTGGTAGACGATGATACCTTGCGTCTCCGCGAGGATGTGATCGATGGAAGGGTGAATGCTCTCGAGCTCCCGCAGCCCGTTCTTGACCTCGCAATAGGTCGGGATGTTCTCCATCGGGCCGGGACGGTAGAGCGCGACAAGCGCCACGATGTCCTCGATGCAGGTGGGCTTCATGCGCTTGAGGGCATCCATCATGCCCGAGCTCTCCACCTGAAACACCGCGACGGTCTTGGCCGCGGCATAGAGCTTGTAGGACGCTTCGTCATCGAGCGGGATGGTCGATATATCGTCGAGCACGCCCTGCGGCGGCTCGAAGAGCTCCGTGCCATCTGCGGCCAGATGCAGGTGCCGCCCGCCCGCGCGGATCAGATCGACGGCGTTCTGGATCACCGTCAGCGTCTTGAGGCCGAGGAAGTCGAACTTAACCAGCCCCGCCTGCTCGACCCATTTCATGTTGAACTGGGTCGCGGGCATGTCGGAACGCGGATCCTGATAGAGGGGAACCAGCTCGTCGAGCGCACGGTCCCCGATCACGACGCCCGCGGCATGGGTCGAGGCGTTGCGCAGCAAGCCCTTCCACCTGCTGGCCATAATCGAGCAACCGCGCCACGACCTCCTCGCTGCGCGCCTCCTCGCGGAGCCTCGGCTCATCCGCGAGGGCTTTCTCGATGGAAACGGGCTTCACCCCCTCCACCGGGATCATCTTCGAGAGCCGGTCCACCTGGCCGTAAGGCATCTGCAGGACGCGCCCGATGTCGCGCACGGCAGCCTTGGACAACAGCGCGCCGAAGGTGATGATCTGTCCCACCCGGTCGCGGCCGTACTTCTCCTGCACGTAGCGGATCACCTCCTCGCGCCGGTCCATGCAGAAGTCGATGTCGAAGTCCGGCATGGACACCCGCTCGGGGTTCAGGAACCGCTCGAACAGCAGGCTGTAGCGGAGCGGGTCGAGATCGGTGATCAGCAGCGCATAGGCCACGAGACTGCCTGCGCCCGACCCGCGTCCGGGGCCGACGGGGATACCCTGATCCTTGGCCCATTTGATGAAATCGGCAACGATGAGGAAGTAGCCCGGAAAGCCCATCCCCTCGATGATCTTCAGCTCGAACTCCAACCGCTCCTCATAGACCGACAGCTCGGCTGCATGCGGGATGATCGCCAGCCGCGCGCGCAGGCCCTCCTGCGCCTGCCGCCGCAGCTCCGCCACCTCGTCATCGGCGAACTTCGGCAGGATCGGGTCGCGGCGATAGGCCTGGAACGCGCAGCGTCGCGCGATCTCGACGGTGTTCTCCACCGCCTCGGGCAGATCGGCAAAAAGCGCGACCATCTCCGCCTGGCTCTTGAAGTAGTGCTGCGGCGTCAGGCGGCGGCGCCCCTGCTGCTGGTCCACATAGGCACCCTCTGCGATGCAGATCAGCGCATCATGTGCCTCGTACATCTTGCTTGCCGGGAAATAGACGTCGTTCGTGGCCACCAGCGGCAGATCCATGGCATAGGCCATCTCGACGAACCCGCGCTCCGTCGCGCTCTCGTTCTCGGGCAGACCGCCCTCACCCGGATGGCGCTGCACCTCGACATAGAGCCGGTCAGCGAAGGCTGTGTGCAACGCACCGAGCAGCGCCTCCGCCGCCGGGCGCTGCCCGTTTTGCAACAAAAGCCCGAGCGGGCCCTGCGGCCCCCCGGTCAGGCAGATCACGTCCTCGCTGTGCGCCGCGAGCTGCGCCAGGGTGACCTGCGGCAGCGCGCCGCCCTTATCGAGGTAGAGGCAGGAGTTGAGCTTCATCAGATGGGCATAGCCAAGCTCGCTCTGCGCCAGCAGGACGACCGGCGCAGGCGCCCGGGGCTTTTCGCCCGGTCCGACCTGCACATATTCCAGATCCACCTGGCAGCCCAGGATCGGCTGCACCCCCGCCCCCGCCATCGCGACCGAGAATTCGAGTGCGGCGAACATGTTGTTGCTGTCGGTCAGCGCCATCGCGGGCATGCCCGCCTTGACGCACATCTCGGGCAGCTTCTTCAGCCGCAGTGCGCCCTCCAGCAGGGAATATTCGGAATGGGTGCGCAGGTGAATGAATCGGGGGGCTTTGCTCATGACCGCCAAGCTAGAGCGGATGCACGCGACACTCTAGCGCGAAATCGCCGCGCCAGCATCGCCGCATTCCTGTGCACGATAGATCGTCGCGCGCCGCCACAGGCATCAAACCGCTTGCAAACCGCCCGCCCCGCGCCGTAGCCTTAAAGCGGCCCGCTGTTCTACGCCGCATCGAACACGGCGCAATCGATCTCTTGGTATCGCGGCGGGGTTCTCCCCATGGCACGTCTCTTTCTGGCTCAACGGCGCTCCTGTCACCGTGACCAATCCCTCCCCCACGACCACTCTGCTCGACTGGCTCCGCGAGGAACGCCACCTCACCGGCACCAAGGAAGGCTGCAACGAGGGGGATTGCGGCGCTTGCACCGTCATGCTCAGCGATCAGGCGGGCACCGCCCCGCTGAACGCCTGCATCCTGTTTCTGCCCCAGATCGCAGGCAAGCACGTGACCACCGTCGAAGGTCTCAAGAGCCCCGACGGGACGCTACACCCTGCCCAAACCGCCATGATCGAGCACCACGGCAGCCAATGCGGCTTTTGCACCCCCGGTTTTGTCGTGAGCATGGCCGCGGCGCATCTCAACGGTGACACGGACCATCGACACAGCCCTCGCGGGCAACCTGTGCCGCTGTACCGGCTATGCCCCGATCCTGCGCGCCGCCCGTGCGATGACGGACGCCGACGTGCCCGACGCATCTATCTTTCTTGGCCAAAAACACTCCGGGGGAATCGGCCCAAGGGGCCAAGGGGGCAGCGCCCCTCCTCTACCACCAGCCGCAAGACGCGGATGCGCTCGCGGATCTCTACGCTGCCCACCCTGAGGCCACGCTGATCGCCGGGGCCACCGACGTCGGGCTCTGGATCACCAAACAGATGCGCGATCTGGGTGAGGTGATCTTTCTCAACCACTGCGCCGACCTGCGCGGCATCGCCAAGACGGACGCGGGCTGGCACATCGGCGCCATGACAACCATCGCCGAGCTGGAAAGGACACTGGACCCGCAATTCCCCTCCCTTGGCACGATGCTGCGCCGCTACGGCTCGGCACAGGTCCGCGCGGCGGCGACGCTGGGCGGCAACATCGCCAACGGCTCGCCCATCGGCGACGGCAGCCCCGCCATGATCGCTCTCGGCGCCACCCTGCACCTGCGGCATGGCAACACCCGTCGCCAGATGCCCCTCGAGGATTTCTTCCTGGCCTATGGCAAGCAGGACCGCGTGCCGCGGCGAATTCGTCGAGGCGATCACGATCCCGGACCAGCGCGACACGCTGCACTGCTACAAACTCTCGAAGCGTTTCGATCAGGACATCTCCGCCGTCTGCGGCTGCCTGAACCTGCCCGTGGAAGACGGCCGGTACGGCGATGTGCGGCTTGCCTTCGGGGGCATGTCGGGCACCCCTGCCCGCGCGGCAGGCAGCCGAGGCCGCCCTGCGCGGCCAGCCCGCGACCCGCGCCACCGTGAACGCCGCGATGGCGGCGCTCGCGCAGGACTTCGCGCCGCTCTCGGATATGCGCGCCTCTGCGGCCTACCGGATGCAGGCGGCACAGAACATGCTGCTGCGCGCGCATCACGCCGCCGCGGGCATCGCTACCGACCTGCAGGCGGTGCGGCCATGAGCACCGGACAGGCCCCTGCCCCATGATGCCGCGCATCTGCATGTCACGGGTGCTGCGCGCTACGTCGACGATATCGCCACGCCCTCCGGCACTCTGCATCTCGCCTTCGGCCTGAGCACCGTGGCGCATGGCACCCTCACCGGCATGGACCTCGACGCGGTCAGGGACGCGCCGGGCGTGGTCGCCGTCCTGACCGCCGCCGATCTGCCTTTCGCCAATGACGTCTCCCCGTCGAACCACGATGAGCCCCTGCTCGCGACGGACAGCGTGCACTACGCGGGCCAGCCGCTCTTTCTGGTGATCGCCACCAGCCACCACGCCGCCCGCGCCGCCGCGCGCCGCGGAGATGTTGCGATCACGCCCGAGCAGGCGATCCTCACCATCGACGCGGCACTCGCCGCCGACAGCCGTTTCGAAGACGGCCCGCGCATCTACACCAAGGGCGACCCGGACGCCGCGCTCGCCGCCGCGTCCCATACCCTCACGGGCACGCTCGAGATCGGTGGTCAGGAGCATTTCTACCTCGAAGGTCAGGCCGCACTCGCCCTGCCGCTCGAGGACGGCGAGATGCATATCCACAGCTCCACCCAGCACCCCACAGAGATCCAGCACAAGGTCGCGGAGGCCATCGGCCTGCCCATGCACGCCGTGCGCGTGGAGACGCGGCGGATGGGCGGCGGCTTCGGCGGCAAGGAAAGCCAGGGCAATGCGCTCGCCGTGGCCTGCGCGCTCGGCGCGCGGCTGACGGGCCAACCGTGCAAGATGCGATACGACCGCGATGACGACATGATCATCACCGGCAAGCGTCACGATTTCCGCATCACCTATGACCGTGGGCTTCGACGCGCAGGGCCGCATCCAGGCGGTGGATTTCACCCACTACGTCCGCTGCGGCTGGGCGATGGACCTGAGCCTGCCTGTGGCCGACCGCGCCATGCTGCATGCCGACAACGCCTACCTGTTGCCCCATGCGTGCATCACATCGCACCGCCTGCGGACCAACACCCAGAGCGCCACCGCCTTTCGCGGCTTCGGCGGCCCGCAAGGCATCGTCGGGATCGAACGGGTGATGGACCATATCGCGCATCATCTGCGCCGCGACCCGCTCGACGTGCGGCGCGCCAATTTCTACCGCGATGGCGACACGGAGCAGACCACGCCCTATGCCCAGCCTGTCAGCGATTGCATCATCAACGTGCTCACGGACCGGCTGAGCGAGATGGCGGATTACACCGCTCGCCGCAAGGCGGTGACAGAGTGGAACGCACGCAACCCGGTGCTCAAGCGCGGGTTGGCGCTGACCCCGGTGAAGTTCGGGATCTCCTTCACGCTCACCCATCTCAACCAGGCGGGCGCGCTGGTGCATGTCTACATGGACGGCTCGATACACCTCAATCATGGCGGCACCGAGATGGGACAGGGCCTGTTCCAGAAGGTGGCACAGGTTGCCGCCGCAGAGTTCGGCGTGCCGCTGCAGACGGTCAAGATTACCGCCAGCGATACCGCGAAGGTCCCCAATACCTCCGCTACGGCGGCGAGTTCCGGCACCGATCTCAATGGCATGGCGGTGCGCAACGCCTGCCGGACCATACGCGCCCGGATGGCCGACAGCATCGCCGAAGTGCTGGAGGCCGCGCCGGAGGATGTGACTTTCGAGGATGGGCACGTCCATGTCGGGACAAAGCACAATCTGAGTTTCGCGCAGGCCGCGCAGATGGCCTACCAGAACCGCACCAGCCTGTCGGCGACGGGCTTCTACAAGACCCCCGACATCCAATGGGACCGCATCGCGGGCAAGGGCAAGCCCTTCTTCTACTTCGCTTACGGCGCGGCGATCACCGAGGTCGTGCTGGACACGCTCACCGGCGAAAGCCGCATCCTGCGCGCGGACATTCTACATGATGCAGGGGCGTCGCTGAACCCCGCGCTTGACGTCGGCCAGATCGAGGGCGGCTATGTTCAGGGCGCGGGCTGGCTCACCACCGAGGAGCTTGTCTGGGACGACAAGGGCACACTCAAGACCCACGCGCCCGCGACCTACAAGATCCCCGCGTTTTCGGACCAGCCGGAGGTCTTCAACGTCACCCTTTGGAACGCACCCAACCCGGCGCAAACGGTCTACCGCTCCAAGGCGGTCGGCGAGCCGCCGTTCATGCATGGTATCTCCGCTTGGTCGGCACTGGCCGATGCGGCGGCGGCCTGCGGGCCCGCCTACCCGGATTTGCAGGCTCCCGCCACGGCGGAGGCGCTCTTGCGCGCCATGACACATGCGGGGCGGTGCCATGACTGACAGCAATGGCGCCCTTTACGTTCTGATCACCGCCACCCGCGGCTCCGCCCCGCGCGATGCCGGGACGGCGATGCGGGTCACCGCGCGCGCGACCGAAGGCACCATCGGCGGCGGTGCCCTGGAGCATCGCGCCATCGCCGCGGCGCGTGGTATCCTTGCCAATGGCGGCGAAGAGCGCTCGGAGACGATCCCATTGGGTCCGGGGCTCGGTCAGTGTTGCGGCGGTGCCGTCACCTTGCGCTACTGCTATACACCGCAGCCCCTTGATGCGCCCCTGCCCGACCCCTTGCTGCCGCGCGCCCGGACGCGCCGCGATCTGTGGCTCTGGGGGGCGGGCCACGTGGGCCGGGCGATGATCAATGCCGCCGCGCCGGGCGCATTCCGGATTACGTGGGTCGACACCTCGCGGGAGCAATTCCCGACCCATGTGCCACCGCATGTCTCCATCCTCCCGGCCGTGAATATGCCGCTGCTCGCCGCCCGCGCACCCGCAGGGGCGGATCATCTGATCTTCACCTACAGCCATGACATCGACCTTGCGCTGTGCGCCGCGCTCCTGGGACGGGGTGGCGGTAGCATCGGGCTCATCGGCTCCGCCACCAAATGGGCACGTTTCTCGCGGCGCCTGCGCGCCATGGGCCTCGATCCGAGCGGGATAGCCTGCCCCATCGGCGATAAAGCCCTTGGCAAAACACCGCAGGCCATTGCACATGGCACTGTCGCATCGCTGTTGGGCGTGCCCCACGCAAAGGTTTCCGCATGACCCCACTGCTGTCGCTGTCCGGCCTGACCAAAGCCTACCCTGGCGTGGTCGCCAATGATCACGTATCGCTCGAAATCGCACCGGGGGAGGTGCATGCCCTGCTGGGGGAGAATGGCGCCGGCAAATCGACGCTCGTCAAGATGATCTACGGGCTTGTCAAACCCGACAGCGGGACGATGCAGATGAATGGCGCGCCCTTCACCCCGTCCGAGCCGCGCGCGGCGCGGGCGGCGGGCGTGGGCATGGTATTTCAGCATTTCTCGCTCTTTGACGCGCTCACCGTGGCCGAAAACATCGCGCTGGGGATGGAGAATGCGCCGAAGATGAGCGCCCTGAGCGCGCAGATCACGGCAGTCTCCCAGACCTACGGCCTGCCGCTTTCGCCCGAACGGATCGTGGGTGATCTGTCGGCGGGGGAGCGTCAGCGCGTGGAGATCATCCGCTGCCTGTTGCAGGAGCCGAAGCTTCTGATCATGGACGAGCCTACGTCCGTGCTCACCCCGCAGGAGGTCGAGATCCTGTTCAAGACCCTGCGCAAGCTCAGCGCGGAAGGCACCGCCATCCTCTACATCTCCCACAAGCTCGAAGAGATCCGCAGCCTGTGCGACAGCGCCACGATTTTGCGGCTCGGCAAGGTGGTCGGCGAATGCATCCCGCGCGAGACGACCGCCCGCCAGATGGCGGAGATGATGGTCGGCAAGCTGCTGCACACACCGACCCGCGCGGGACAGGAGGCGGGCGAGGTGGTGCTGGCGCTCACCGGGCTCAGCGCGCCCGCGCCCAATGCCTTCGGCATCGCGCTCAAGGAGGTCGCCTTGGAGTTGCGCGCGGGCGAGGTGCTGGGCATCGGCGGCGTGGCGGGCAACGGGCAGGACGAGCTTCTGGCGGCACTTTCGGGCGAACGCCCCGTCAAGGCCGGGATGATCGCCTACCGCGGCGTGGACATCGGCCCGCTCGGTCCTGTCGCGCGGCGCAAGCTCGGCCTGCTCGCCGCTCCGGAGGAGCGGATGGGCCATGCCGCCGCACCCGATATGTCGCTGACCGAGAACGCAATGCTCACCGGGGCCCAGCGCGAGGGGTTGGACCATGGCGGCTTTCTCGACTGGCCCGCCGCCACCCGTTTCGCCAATGCGGTGATCGAGAGGTTCGATGTGCGCACCGCAGGGCCGCACGCCGCAGCACGCTCGCTTTCGGGCGGGAACCTTCAGAAATTCGTGATCGGTCGCGAGGTGATGCAGCGACCGGACGTCTTCGTGGTCAACCAGCCGACATGGGGCGTCGATGCCTCCGCAGCGGCCGCGATCCGGCAGGCGCTGCTGGATCTGGCCAAGGGCGGCGCCGCCGTGATCGTGATCAGTCAGGATCTCGACGAGTTGATGGAGATCTCGGACCGCTTTGCCGCGCTGAATGAGGGTCGACTGACACCGCCGCGGGCCGCGCAAGGCATCACCGTGGAGGAGATCGGTCTGATGATGGGCGGCGCCCATGATCTCGAGGTCGCCCATGTCTGAGATCTATCGCGATAAGTTTATGGGCCGGATCAATGCTTGGGGCCGCGCATGATCGCCCTGGTGAAACGCCCGGAGCCGAGCCGTGCCTTCTCGCTCACCGCACCGCTGCTGGCCGTGCTGGCGACGATGTTCTTCGGCGGGCTTCTCTTCGCGGCCTTGGGCAAGGACCCGCTCGCCGCCATCGCCACGATTTTCTGGGAGCCGCTCTTTGGTGAGTTTGCTTTCTTCTACCGACCGCAACTGCTGATCAAGGGCGCGCCGCTCGTGCTCATCGCCATCGGTCTCAGCCTCGGCTTCAAGGCCGGGATCTGGAACATCGGCGCAGAGGGGCAGTACATCATGGGCGCGCTCTTCGGTGCCGGCGCAGGGCTTGCGTTTTACCCCGCGGAGAGCGTGTTCATCTTCCCCTTCATGGTGCTCGCGGGGGCCATCGGCGGGTGGATCTGGGCGATGATCCCCGCCGTGCTCAAGGTCAGGTTCGGCACCAACGAGATCCTCGTCTCGCTCATGCTCGTCTATGTGGCCGAGCAGTTTCTCGCCTCCATGTCACTGGGACTGCTGCGCAATCCTGAAGGGATGGGCTTTCCCGGCTCGCGCAACCTGCAGCAATACGCCAGTGCCCACAACCCGGAGCTGATTGCCGGTTCGGGCATGCATTGGGGCGTGGTCGCGGCCTTTATCGCGGTGATCTTCGCCTATGTGCTGCTGGCGCGGCATCGTCTCGGCTTTGCCATCCGCGTCACCGGCGAGGCACCGCGTGCGGCGGCCTTCTCTGGCGTGAACCCCGCGCGGCTCATCCTCTTTTGTCTCGGCACCTCCGGCCTGCTCGCGGGGCTTGCGGGCATGTTCGAGGTCGCAGGCCCGGCGGGTCAGGTCACCATAGACTTCAACGTGGGCTACGGCTTCACCGCCATTATCGTGGCCTTTCTGGGTCGCCTGCACCCCGTCGGCATTCTGCTCGCGGGCGGGCTCATGGCGCTCACCTACATCGGCGGCGATATCGCGCAGTCCAAGCTCGGTCTGCCCGCCGCCGCCATCCAGGTGTTTCAGGGGATGCTGCTGTTCTTCCTGCTGGCCTTCGATCTCTTCACGAACTACCGGCTGCAATTCGGTCGAAAGGAGATCGTATAATGGACCTCTCCGCCATCAATCCCATCCTCTTTGTTGCCGGATTCTTCGTCGCGGCCACACCCCTGATCTTCGCCGCGATCGGCGAGTTGGTGGCGGAGCGCACGGGCGTGCTCAACCTCGGTGTGGAGGGAATGATGATCATCGGCGCGATCTGCGGCTTCGCCACGGCAGTGGAGACGGGCTCGCCCATGCTGGGCTTTCTCGCTGCGGCCCTGGGCGGCGCCGTGCTGAGCCTGCTGTTCGCGTTTCTTACACAGGTGATGCTCGCCAACCAGGTGGCCTCGGGGCTCGCACTCACCCTCTTCGGTCTCGGCTTCTCGGCGCTGCTGGGCCAGAGCTACGTCGGCGTTAAGCCGCCGCGCCTCGGCGATGTGGACTTCGGCCCGCTGGGCGATATCCCCGTCATCGGGCCGGTGCTGCTCAGTCATGACATCGTCGTCTACCTCGGCCTCGCCCTCGTGGTCGCTGTCTGGGCCGTGCTAAAGTACAGCCGCATGGGCCTCATCCTGCGCGCAGTGGGGGAGAACCATGACGCGGGCCACGCGCTCGGTTTCAAGGTCAAGCGCATCCGCACGCTTGCCATCATGTTCGGCGGTGCCTGCGCAGGCGTGGGTGGCGCCTACATCTCGCTCATCCGCGTCCCGCAATGGACCGAAGGCATGACCGCGGGCATCGGCTGGATCGCGCTGGCGCTGGTGGTGTTCGCCTCCTGGCGGCCCCTGCGGGTGCTGCTGGGTGCCTATCTTTTCGGCGGTCTCGTGCAATTGCAGCTCAATCTGCAGGGCGCGGGCGTTGCCATTCCTGTGGAATATCTGGCAATGTCGCCATACGTTATCACGATCGTGGTTCTGGTGTTTCTGTCGCGCTCCAAAAGCGCTGCACCGGGATCGCTGGGCCGGATATTCCACGCCTCATCCTGAGGCATCAACCGCCCTCAAGGCGGATAAAATCAAATGGGGAGACTACCTGAGATGACATTCACCAAACTGCTTGCCGGCGCTGTGCTGGCAACCGCCATGGCGACAACGGCCATGGCGCAGGACAAAACCAAAGTGGGCTTTGTCTATGTGGGCCCCGTCGGCGATGGCGGCTGGACCTACGAGCATGACAAGGGCCGCAAAGCCGTCGAGGCGCATTTCGGCGACGCGGTCGAGACCGTCTTTGTCGAATCCGTGGCCGAGGGACCGGATTCAGAGCGTGTGATGACGCAGATGGCGCTCGACGGGGCCGATCTGATCTTCACCACATCCTTCGGGTACATGGACCCGACCAACAACGTCGCGGCCAAGTTTCCGGACGTGAAGTTCGAGCATGCGACCGGCTACAAGCGTCTGCACCCCAATGTGTCCACCTATTCCGCACGCTTCTACGAAGGCCGTGCGATCCAGGGACATATCGCGGGCCACATGACGGAATCGAACATCATCGGCTATATCGCCTCCTACCCGATCCCCGAAGTGATCCGCGGCATCAACTCCGCCTACATTCACGCGGCCAAGGTGAACCCCGACGTCGAGTTCAAGATCATCTGGGCCTACACATGGTTCGATCCCGCTAAGGAAGCGGATGCGGCCAAGACGCTCATCGACCAGGGCGCCGACGTAATTCTGCAGCACACCGATTCGACCGCACCGCAGGCGGCAGCACAGGAAGCGGGCAACGTGGTGACCTTCGGTCAAGCCTCCGACATGGCGCAATATGCACCCTTCCCCCGCGTCTCCTCGATCATCGACGACTGGGCGCCCTATTACATTGCGCGCGTGCAGGCGGTGATGGACGGCACATGGGAGAGCATGGACACGTGGGATGGCATCGGGCCCGGCATGGTCGGTATCGGCGAGATCACCGATGCGGTGCCCGCCGATGTGCGCGAGGAGGCTCTGGCGATGAAAGCGGCGCTCGCAGACGGCTCCTATCACGCCTTCACCGGCCCGCTGAACAAGCAAGATGGCACACCGTTCCTTGCCGCGGGCGAGACGGCGGATGACGCCACGCTCGCAGGCATGAACTTCTACGTCGAAGGCATCACCGGCGAGATCCCGCAGTAAGCGGCGGCACTGCACCCCATCAAAGGCCCTGCTTCGGCGGGGCCTTTGTCATTTGAGACACCGGCCGCCTTGCGCCTGTGCCCCCACGGCCTATCTCTGATGCGATCAACACGAGGAGCCGCCATGGAACGCCTAGCCCCTGATCTGCGCGAGATGATCCGCACCCCGCTGAGCGAGAGCCACGTCGCGGAGCTGCACCGGCTGGGGCATGTGAGCACGTTTGCGAAAGGCGCGTTGCTCGTGGATGTGGGCGATCCGATGGATCACTTCATCTATATCCTCGAAGGCGGCGTAGAACTGATCGACCCCTACACGCGCGAAGCCTACATGCCGCACGGCCTCGGCCCCTCCCAGTTTCTGGGCGAGATCACGTTTCTGGGCGGCGGGGCCTATACCCTGCCGATGCGCGCCACGGCGGATACCAAGGTACTCTGCGTGCCCCGCAAGGAAATGCTGGCGGCCATGTCGCGCATCCCCGAGATGTCCGACATCGTCATCACCGTCTTCGCCGCGCGCCGCCGCCGCCAGATCGAGGAGGGCGACACGTCGCTCACGCTCATCGGTGCGGACAGGGACCGCACGATCCGCCGCATCGCCGAATTCGCCTCCCGCAACAAGATCCCTTTCCAGTCCATGGAGGCAGGCTCCCCCGCGGCGGTGCGGGCGGCACAGGTTTGCGATCTGGCCGAGCACAAGCCTGCCGTGATCTTCGGCAAGGACCGCCTGATCGAGGATCCGACACCGGCCAAGATCGCCGCCCTGCTGGGCCTCGCACAGGATCTGGAGGCAGATGAGATCATCGACGTGCTCATCGTCGGCGGCGGCCCCGCGGGCGTGGCGGCAGGCGTCTATGCCGGCGCAGAGGGGCTGAGCGCGATCGTGGTCGAGGACATCGCCGTGGGCGGTCAGGCCGGGACCTCCAGCCGGATCGAAAACTACATGGGCTTTCCCACCGGCATCTCGGGCAGCGATCTGGTCTGGCGCGGCGAAGTGCAGGCGATGAAATTCGGCACACGTTTCATCCGCCCACGCCGCGCGACCGCCCTCAAGCGCCGCGAGGACGGCATTTACTGCATCACCCTCGACAATGGGCAGGAACTCTGCGCGCGCAGCGTTCTGGTGGCCACCGGCGTGCAGTACAACCGCCTGCCCCTCGACCGGCTCGAGGAGTTCGAGAGCCAGGGCATCTACTATGCCGCGACCGAGATGGAGGCGCGCTATTGCAAGGGGTCGGATGTGGTCGTCGTGGGGGGCGGAAATTCCGCAGGCCAGGCGGCGATGTTCCTGTCGCGCAGCGCGCGCCATGTGCATGTGCTGGTGCGCGGCGACACGCTGGCGAGTTCCATGTCGGACTACCTGTTGTCGCGGCTGGAGGCCGATCCGGCCATCACGATCCACTTCAACGCCAGCCTCAAGACGCTCGCGGGAGCGACCCAGCTCGAACGGGTGACAGTCAACAGAGGCGGGGAGGACTGGAGCCTTGATTGCCCCGCCGCCTTTATCATGGTCGGCGCTGCGCCCAATACCGCCTGGCTGTCGGACCTGTGCGCGCTCGACCCCCGCGGTTTCGTGCTGACCGGCGCTGCCGCCGGGGCGCCGAGCCAGTTCGCCACTTCCTGCGAGGGGATCTTTGCCGTCGGCGATGTGCGCGCCACCTCGGTCAAACGCGTGGCCTCCGCCGTCGGCGAAGGGTCTGTCGTGATCTCGTCCATCTGGGAACATGTGAACGCCTGAAGCGACGCCGGGCCGGATAAGTGGCCCCGGTATGATCCCTCTTCTGTCACGATTTGTACATTATTTTGATGTTACGCTTCGCCTGCGCACCAGAAAGGGAACAGGCATGCCCATCAACCTCGGCGGCATAATATTCAGTCAGGTCTATACCGATAACACGGGCAGCGGCGCGGCCGAATTCGACAGCGATGGCGATGGGACGGCCACGCAGGAAGACGAATTCGTCGCGGTGGCAAACCTGTCGGGTGCCCCGGTCGACATCTCAGGTTGGCAGATTTGGTCGGATAGCACCGGCACGGGCGCGGCCGATGCCCCCGTTGACGGTCTGTTCCACACATTTGCCCCGGGCACGGTTATCGGTTCGGGTGGCAGCCTGACCGTCATCAATGAGATCAGCGCAGGCGGCAGTGCCCCTTTCCGCGCCATCGAAGCGTCCGAGGGCGGGGTCGAATCCGGTGCGGGCGGCACCTCCACCAATCTGTTGACGGAAGGGAACGGCGGAAGCCAAGCCGAATCCGTCGTACTGCTGAACCCCGCGACGGGTGAATACATCGTCTTCAACTTTGGCCCCAACCCCTTCGTTCCGTCCAACATCGCGGGCTTTCCGGGCACCACCAACCTCGGCGAGGTCGATGCTGCGGCCATCCAGGCCGATCCGACCCATGGCTTCTCGGTGCAGTACGATCCGGTCACGGACGACTACGTGCTCGGCTCCGTGTTCGTTCCCTGCTTCACTCCGGGCACGCTCATTGCCGTGCCGGACGGGCAAAAGCCGGTCGAGGATATCCGGGAAGGCGATATCGTCGTGACCGGCTCCGGCTTCGAAGTGGTACGCGCCGTGCTGGAGCGTTCGCTGGACCTGACCAAACCTTCGCTTGAAGATCAAAAGCCCGTCTCCTTCGCCATCGGCTCGCTTGGCAGTGGCAGGCCCACGCGCCCGCTGCTCCTCTCGCCGCAGCACCGGGTTCTGATGCAGGATGAGGACGGATCGCCGGTACTGGTTCCCGCAAAGGCGCTGCTGTCGTGTAAGGGCGTTCGCGTCGCACATGGCAAGCGCCACATCCACTATATCCAGCTCGTTTGCGCACATCACAGCGTTCTGTCCTCCGAAGACGTCTGGACGGAGAGCTTCTATCCCGGCAAATATGCGCTGCTGGCCTGTGATGCCTCTGCGCGCCTCAAGTTGATACGCATTTTCCCGAAGCTGGATCAGGGTCAATTGCCGCGCACCGCCTTCCCCTGTCTGAGCGTGGGCGACGCAGCTCAACGCAGGCTGCTGCCCCCGCGCGACATGCCCGCCCTCAGCCGCAGGCACGCCTAGGCGGGCGCAGGGTAGCTGCCGTCAGGCCCGTGCACCTCGTCTCCTTCGAGCGCGGGCGAAAAAACGCAGATAAGATCCAGTGGCGCACCGCCCTCCGGCACCCGCACCTCATGGCGCTCATGCGCATCCGGCGCATAGAGAATGCCCGCATGGATCTGGTGCACCGCCCCGGTATCGAGCTCGACCACCTCCCCCACACCGCCCGTGCACAGACATGCCTCAATGTGATGTTTGTACTGAAGCCGTAGCACTGCCCCCGGCAGCACGCGGGTCCGGGTCATCGAAAACCCCATTCCGTCCGACCGCACGAGCAGCCGCAGGCTCTCCCAGCCCAGTCCCGATGCGTCCCGCGCCGTGCCTCTCAGTTTCTCCGTCTCCGCGATGATCATTCCCGTTCTCCCGTTACGTCACGGCCAGAGTGACCAGCTTTGCAGCGCGGTGCAAACCCCATAGACTGAGCGTATGATTACACTGCATCATCTCAACCGCTCCCGCTCCCTTCGCATCCTGTGGCTGCTGGAGGAGATTGGCGAACCCTATGCACTGGTCCGGCACCAGCGCGACGCCAAGACCAACCTCGCGCCACCTGCGCTGCGCGCCCTGCATCCGCTTGGCAAATCGCCGGTCCTGGAGATGGACGGTGAGATCATCGTCGAAAGTGCGGCCATCACCGAAGCGCTTTGTGCGCGCCATGCGCCGGAGATGATCCCGCAGGCAGGCACGCAAGCGCATCTGCGTCATCTTGAAGCCATGCATTTTGCCGAAGGCTCAGCAATGACGCCGATCCTGCTGAACCTCTATGTGGGTCGGCTGGGCGAGGCGGGCGCCCCCCTGCACCCTCGCATCGCCTCCGAGCTCGACAACCACTTCTCCTACATGGAAAGCCTCCTGCGCCCCTCTGGCCATTTCGTCCTCGACACGTTGAGTGCGGCGGACATCATGCTGAGCTTTCCAGCGCAGATCGCCATGCGGCTCGACCGCCGCGCGCAATACCCGCGTCTTGCCGCCTTCGTCGACGCAATCGAGGCGCGCCCGGCCTATATTCGTGCGGTGGAGAAGGGCGGCGTCTGACCCCTTCGCGGTCTTCGTTGAAGCCAATGCTAGAGATCGGCGGCATACGCCTTGGATCGCCCCAGTGAAAGGCGCAACACGCTTGTTGTAAGCCATGCTGCGCGATCGTGCGAATTGCCGCGTTTTGCGTTGCGCCCCCGCTGTGCGCGTGCCAGAAATCGTGTATGAGCGCATCTCTCACCAGCCCCGATGGCACCCCGGTCAGCCGCCTTGTATTCGGCACCATGCAATTCGGCGGCCGCGCCGATGAAGCCGCGTCGACCGCGATGTTCGACGCCTCGCTCGCCGCCGGGATCACCCATTTCGACACCGCCCACGTCTATACGGGCGGCGCCTCCGAAACGCTGCTGGGGCGGATGATCAAACCGCACCGCGACCGGCTCTTCATCGCCACCAAGGCCGCTTATGAAGGCGGTGCCTCCGCTGCCAACATCATGACCTCGGCGCAGACATCGCGGCGCCGCATGGATCTCGATGTGCTCGACGCGCTCTACCTGCACCGCTTTGATCCCGACACCGACATGCACGAAAGCTTCGAGGCGCTCGCGACGCTCAGGAATGATGGCGTCATCCGCCATGTCGGCATCTCGAACTTCGCCGCATGGCAGGCGGTGAAGGCCGCGAACATCGCCGCAAAGTTCGATCTGACCATCGATCTGATCCAGCCCATGTACAGTCTTGTGAAACGTCAGGCAGAGGTCGAGATACTGCCCATGGCGCAGGATCTTGGCATGCTCTGCGCGCCTTATTCGCCGCTCGGCGGAGGGCTGCTCACGGGCAAATACGCCGCCGGGGGCACAGGCCGCTTGACCGAGGATGACCGCTACGCCGCGCGTTACAACTTCGCCCATATGCATGAGGCCGCGACAAAGCTCAGTGACATCGCCGCGCGCGAGGGGCAGCACCCCGCCACGCTCGCGGTGGCATGGGCCGCCGCACATCCCGCAGCGCCCGCGCCCATCGTCTCGGCCCGCTCCGCCGCTCAGCTGGCGCCGTCCCTCGCGGCGATGGATTACACGATGACACCCGCGCTTTATGCCGAGCTTGCAGCGCTCGTCCCCGCACCGCCGCCCGCGACCGACAGGGCCGAAGAGCAATGAGCGACATCATCGTCATCGGCGGCGGCATCGCCGGTCTGTCCGCAGCCGCCCGGCTCTCCGAGCATGCACAAGTCACCGTGCTAGAGATGGAGAAGGCGCCCGGCTATCATGCCTCCGGCCGCTCCGCCGCGCTGATGGAGGAGAACTACGGCGCAGCCTCCGTCAAAGCGCTCAACAAGCTCGGCATGGCGTTCTACCGCGACGGCGGCTATCTCACACCGCGCGGCCTGATGGTCGTGGGCCACGCGCGCGAGGAGGAGGCGTTCCGCGCGGATGCCGAGCACATGGGGGTGGAGCCGATCTCCCCCGCCGAAGCGCTTGAACTTGTGCCGGTTCTCGACCCTGCTGCCGTGGCCTTCGCAGGTTACCACGCCGATGCCTTCGACATCGATACTGACAGGGTGATGCAGGATTTCATCCGCACCCTGCGCGCCAATGGCGGGCAATTGGTCACCGATGCCACCGTCACCACCATCCGGCAGGACGGCCATGGATGGCATGTGACGGCGGGGGCGGAGTATACTGCGGGAACGCTCGTCAATGCCGCAGGCGCCTGGGCCGATTTGATCGCGGGCATCGCAGGTGTCACCCCCCTCGGCATCGTGCCGCACCGCCGGTCCATGGCGCGGATCGCGGCCCCCGGCGGCCATGACACCACCCGCTGGCCGATGTTCTTCGGCGTGGGCGAGAAATGGTATGCCAAGCCCGACGCAGGCGCGCTGCTGGTGTCCCCCGCCGAAGAGGTCGCGACTTATCCCCATGATGCCTATGCCGATGACATGACGCTTGCCGAAGGGTTCGAACGCTATCAGGAAATGGTGTGCGCGCCCGTCACCCGTCCGATCGCCACATGGGCGGGCCTGCGCAGCTTTGCGCCCGACCGGACGCTGGTCCTCGGCCGGGACGGTGAAGTGCCGGAGTTCGTGTGGTGCGCTGGTCAGGGCGGCTACGGCTTTCAGACCGCCCCGGCGGCGTCGCGCCTGCTCGCCGATCTTGTGACCGGCAGGGCGCCGGAGCCGGACGCGGCGACGATTGCCGCGCTGAACCCTGCGCGTTTCGCCCCATGAACCGGCTCCCGCCCAGCGCCAGCATTGCTACGCCGACGGGCGACGGAACGCTCACCGCGCCCTCGGCCCTGCGCAACATCCCCGCAATCGTGGCGCTGATGCGCGAGGTGGCTCCGGCGCGGGGCCGCGCGCTCGAAATCGCCTGCGGCACGGGGCAGCACGTGACCGCCCTGGCAGGCGCCCTGCCCGGCATCGACTGGCAACCGAGCGAGATCGCGCCGGACCGCATCGCAAGCATCGACGCCTACGGCGCGCAGAGCGGGCTCGGCAATCTGCGCCCCGCCCTCCTGCTCGATGCGACCCTGCCCGGCTGGGCCGCACAGCAGCAGCCCTATGACCTCGTCTACATGGGCAACCTGCTGCACCTCATTTCGGAAGAGGCAGCTTCGGCGGTGGTGACTGAGGCAGCCCGTGCCGTGGCACCCGAGGGTCTGTTGGCGATCTACGGACCGTTCAGACGCGCGGGCGTGCTCACCTCCGAGGGCGATGCGACCTTCGACGCCGAACTGCGCGCCGCCGATCCTGCCATCGGCTACAAGGATGACGGCTGGCTCCTCGGTGTGCTGACAGCAGCGGGCCTGGCCCCCGCCGACGTGCGCCAGATGCCCGCCAACAACCTCGCGTTCCTCGCGCGGAGGCGTGGGCGGTGAGAGCGCGCATGGCCCTCGCCGCCATGCTATTGGCTCTGCTTGCCGCCTGCGGTGGCGACGGGCCTGCGATGCCCGTAGGCGCCCCCGTTGCACCGAATTTCCGCGATGCGGATCCGGTGGATTTCAAAAGCCCCGCCCCCTCTCGCTTTGCCGTACACGGCATAGACGCCGCTAGGTTCCAGACCGGCATCGACTGGCCACAGGCCCGGCGCAACGGCGTCAATTTCGCCTTCATCAAGGCGACCGAAGGCGGCGACATGCTTGATCCGTCCTTCGAGAGCCATTGGCGCGGTGCGGGCCAGGCCGGTGTCGCGCGGGGCGCCTATCATTTTTACTATTTCTGCACCACGCCTGAGGTGCAGGCGCGCTGGTTCATCGAAAACGTGCCGCGCACGAAGGGCATGATGCCTCCGGTGCTCGACATGGAATGGAACGCCTTTTCACCCACCTGCGCGCACCGTCGCCCCGATGCCGCTACCGTACGCGAAGAAATGCGCCGATGGCTGCGCATCGTGGAGGCGCATTATGGACAGCGCCCGATCATCTACACGACGCCGGGCTTCTACGAGGATGCAGGTCTTAACCGCTTCAAGGGCTATGACTACTGGCTGCGCGCCACGGCCAAGACCCCGCACGAGGCCTATCCCGACCAGAGCTGGCGCTTCTGGCAATATTCGGCCACAGGGCTCATCGACGGGATCGACGGCAGGGTCGACCTCAACGCCTTCAACGGCAGCCGCACCGATTGGACCCGCTGGCTGGCGGTCCGCGCACTCAAGTAACGTCAGGAGATCCGACCCAGCCCCATGGGGAGGATCCAGACCGGCAGCCGCGCCGCCTCGCTGCGGCAGGACGGATCCACCGCCCGCAAGGATCGAAGTTCATGGCCCGCGCGGCTGGCCACGCAGCCGAGATCACCGCCGAAATCCGGCAGATGGAAGATCACCACCTTGCGCGTGGCACCGAACCGCATCCGGGTAAGCGTGATCTGCGGCGCCGAACGGAAGTGGCAGGCATCCCAGCACAGCTCCGCGATATCGGGCAGATGCCGCAGGCTGTCCCAGCGGTTGAGCAGAACGATTGTGACCGTGGCATCCGCCGCCTGCGACGTGCCGAGCGCCGCGCGCACCTCATCCGCGCGATCGCCGATCACCGCGACTGTCGGCGCGCGCGGTGGAGAAAGTGCCATACCTATCACGAACACCAAAGCGAGCATCAGCCCCGCGATGGTGATCCAATGTTTAGCCGTCCACCCGGATGGCAGTATTCTTCGGGTCATAGGGGCTGTCCTCGACGATCTCGGCATCCCACAGCCGGTCGAACATCTTGACCTTCAGCTTGGTCCCGACCACCGCAGTCTCGGGCTTGACATAGCCCATCCCGATGGACTTCCCAAATGCGACCGAATAACCGCCCGATGTCAGGCGCCCGACGCGGGTTTCGCCGTGATAGAGCGACTTCGCGGCCCCAGGGATCCGCATCCGGTCGGGCCATCGATGAGCAGGGTGACGCATTTCGCCTTGATCCCGTGATCGGCCATCGCCTGCTTGCCGTCGAAGTCTTTGGACAGATCGACAAACCGCGGCAGATCCGCCTCCAGCGGCGTCGCATCCCGGCCGAGCTCGGTGCCGAAGGCGCGGTAGGATTTCTCCTGCCGGAGCCAGTTCTGCGCCCGTGCGCCCACCAGCTTCATGCCATGGGCCTCTCCCGCCTTCTCCAGCAGGTCGAAGAGATGGTTCTGCATCTCGATGGGATGGTGCAGCTCCCAGCCAAGCTCGCCGGTGTAGGCCACGCGGATCGCGCGGACGGGCACCATCCCGAGCTCAATGTCGCGCATCGTGAGCCATGGGAAGCGCTTGTTGCCCAGCGCCGTGTCGGGATCGGCGTCCTTGATTACCTCGCGCAGCACATCGCGGGATCTGGGACCGGCAATGGCGAAAACACCCCATTGCGTGGTCACGTCATGGCACTCGATGTAGCCGAACTCGGGCGCCTTGTCCTCGATCGCCTTGCGCAGGTAATCGCTGTCATAAGCGGTCCAGGCGCCCGCGCTCACGAGGTAGTATTCATCCTGCCCCAGCCGCACGATGGTATATTCCGTGCGCGTGGTCCCGGCCCCGGTCAGCGCATAGGTCAGGTTGATGCGCCCGACCGAAGGCAGCTTATTGCAGGTGAACCAATCGAGGAAGGCCGTCGCACCCGGTCCCTTGACCAGATGCTTGGTGAAGGCGGTCGCGTCGATCAGCCCCACGCCTTCGCGCACGGCGCGGGCTTCCTCCACCGCATACTGCCACCAGCCGCCGCGTCGGAACGAGCGCGCCTCATGGTCGCTGAACCCCTGCGGCGCGTAGTAGTTGGGACGTTCCCACCCGTTAACGAAGCCGAATTGCGCGCCACGCGCAGCCTGCCGGTCATAGGCAGGCGAGGTGCGCAGCGGGCGGCAGGCGGGCCGCTCCTCGTCAGGGTGGTGCAGGATGTAGACGTGCTCGTAGGCTTCCTCGTTCTTGCGCGCGGCGAATTCGGTCGTCATCCAGTCGCCGTAGCGTTTGGGGTCCAGCGACGCCATGTCGATCTCGGCCTCGCCGTCGACCATCATCTGCGCGAGGTAGTAGCCCGTGCCACCGGCAGCGGTGATCCCGAAGGAGAAGCCTTCCGCCAGCCACATGTTGCGCAAACCGGGTGCCGGACCCACCAGCGGGTTGCCGTCTGGGGTGTAGCAGATCGGCCCGTTGAAATCGTCTTTCAGACCGCAATTCTCGGCAGAAGGGATACGATGGTTCATCGCCATGTACTGATCTTCGATCCGCTCCAGATCGAGCTGGAACAGATCCGCACGGAAGCTATCGGGCACCCCATATTCGAAGCGCGCGGGCGCGTGTTTCTCGTAGACCCCGAGGATCCAGCCGCCCCGCTCCTCGCGCACGTAGGATTGCGCATCGGCATCCCGGACAACCGGATGCTCCACATTCCCCTCGGCCCTGAACTTCACCAGTTCCGGATCGCGGTCCATCACGATGAACTGATGCTCCACCGGGATCGCGGGCATCTTGATGCCCAGCATCTTCGCGGTGCGCTGCGCGTGGTTGCCCGACGCGGTCACCACATGCTCTGCCGTGATCACCACCTGCTCGTCGGAGGGCACGAGGTTGCCGCCCTTCTCGACCATCCGGGTCAGCGTCACCTCCCAGGCTTCGCCGGTCCAGTGAAAGGCGTCCGCCTGCCATTTGCGTTCGATCGTCACACCGCGTTGCCGCGCGCCCTTGGCCATGGCCATCGTCACATCGGCCGGATTGATGTAGCCGTCCGTCTGGTGATAGAGCGCACCCTTGAGATCCTCGGTGCGGATCAGCGGCCATTTCGCCTTGATCTGCTCCGGCGTCATCCATTCATAGGGCACACCGCACGTCTCGGCGGTGGAGGCATAGAGCATATACTCGTCCATCCGCTCGTCGGTCTGGGCCATGCGCAGGTTGCCAACGACGGCAAAGCCCGCATTCAGGCCCGTCTCTTCCTCCAGCGTTTTGTAGAACTTGATGGAGTAGTCGTGGATATGCGTTGTCGCGAAGGACATGTTGAAATAGGGCAGCAGCCCCGCCGCATGCCAGGTCGAGCCGGACGTGAGCTCGTCCCGCTCCACCAGCATCACATCGTCCCAGCCCGCCCGCGCCAGATGATAGGCGATGGAGGTGCCCACGGCACCGCCGCCCACGACCAATGCTTTGACCTGCGTTTTCATGTCCCGATTCCCTCCGGCTCGTGTTTGCCCCGTTTTACGCGCAAGCGGTGAATTCCGACGCCGGGCCGCGACCGGACAGCGTGAAAAACCGACCTCTGCCGCCGACTATCTTTCCTGGCCGAAAGCCCACTTGGCGCTGCTTGCCCAGGTAGCGACGGCGCAGCGCCCGTCCCAGGCCCGACACATGGCCGTCAGATCAGAATCTTGCCCGGATTCATGATCCCGTCGGGATCGAGCGCATGCTTGATCGCACCCATCACATCGACCGCGCCGCCCAATTCTTTGCGCAGGTAGGGCCGCTTGCCCTGCCCGATGCCATGCTCGCCCGTGCAGGTACCGCCGAGAGAGATCGCAAGGTCGTTGAGCCAGCTCACGAATTCCTCGGCGCGCGCAACTTCCGTCGCATCCTCCATATCGAGCAGCAGCGAGGCATGGAAATTCCCGTCGCCCGCATGGCCGACAATGGGTGCGATCAGCTTCAGCTCCGCGGCCTTCTCGCTCGCGCCCGTCACAGCCTCCGCCAGTTTCGAAATCGGAACGCAGACGTCCGTCGCCACCGCTTTACAGCCCGGGCGCAGCGCCAGCATCGCCCAATAGGCATCATGGCGCGCCTGCCAGAGCGCGGTGCGCGCCTCCGCCGTGGTCGTCGCGGCGTAGCCGGTGCCGCCGAACTCGTCCGCCAGCGCGCCGAAGGTCTCCGCCTGCTCGGCCACACCCGCGTCCGAGCCGTGAAACTCCAGCAGCAACAGCGGCGTCTGCGGCAGATCGAGCTTGGAGTAGCTGTTAACGGCCTGCACGACGAGCGCATCCAGCAACTCGATCCGCGCCACAGGCAAGCCGTACTGGATGACTGCCATGACAGTCTCGCAGGCGGCCGCCACGGTCGGGAATGAACAACTCGCCGCGGAAATCGCCTCCGGTATGCCTTGCAGGCGCAACGTCACCTCCGTGATGATGCCGAGCGTCCCCTCGGAGCCGACCATCAGCCGTGTGAGGTCGTAGCCGGCGGAGGACTTGCGCGCCCGGCTGGCGGTGCGGATCACCTCGCCGTTGGCCATCACCGCCTCGACGCTTAATACGTTGTCCTTCATCGTGCCGTAGCGCACCGCGTTGGTGCCGGACGCGCGCGTGGCGGCCATGCCGCCGATGCTCGCATCCGCGCCCGGATCAATCGGGAAAAACAGCCCCTGATCGCGCAGATGCGTATTGAGGGCCATGCGTGTGACACCGGGCTGCACCCGGCAATCGAGATCGCCCGCATTGACCTCCAGCACGGCGTTCATCTGGCTTACGTCGATGCTGATCCCGCCTGCGGGCGCGTTCACATGCCCCTCGAGCGAAGTACCCGTTCCGAAGGGGATGACAGGCACCTTATGGGCCGCACAGACCTTGACCACATCCGCCACTTCTTGCGTGGAGTGTGCAAAGACCACGGCATCGGGTGGCTGGTTCACGATCCAGGTGGTGGTATGGGCGTGCTGCGCTCGCATCGACGCGCCGGTGTGGAACCGTTCGCCGAATTGCTGCTTGAGGATGCCGAGCGCCGCGCCGATACCCTCTTCGTTGCGCGGCAGTGCTGTTGCCTGTCCCATGTCCTATTCCCCCAACGCGATGCCTTCACGGCGCGGATCGGCCCCGCCGCGCAATGTTTTGCCGATGGCGATCAGATGCAGCCCCGAGGTCAGCGCGCGCGTGCCTGTCTCATAGCCCAATGCGCCCAGCCCCTCCGCCAGCGCCGCCGCCGTGGTTCCCTCCTCCAGATCATAGGTGCCGAAGCGATTGACCGCATGGGGCAGCGCCGCGGCCGCCTGCGGGTCGAGGCCCCAGTCGATCATCGCGATGAGCGCCTGCGCGGTGTAGCCGATGATGCGGCTCCCGCCAGGAGAACCCGCGACGATCACCGGCGCTCCATCCCGCAACACAATCGTCGGCGACATGGAGGAGCGGGGCCGCTTGCCCGGTGCCACGCTGTTGGCCACCGGTACGCCGTCCACATGGCTCTGGAAGGAGAAATCCGTGAGCTCGTTGTTGAGCAGAAAGCCCCCCACCATCAGGCGGCTGCCAAAGCCGTTCTCGATCGTCGTCGTCATCGAGGCAACATTGCCGAACCGGTCCACGATCGAAATATGCGAGGTCGAGGGCAACTCGATCGCGCCGCCATCGGCCCAGTCGAGCGCGTGATCGAAAGCGGGCACGCCGGCACTCACCTCCGGCAAAGCGTCATCGCCCGCCAGCAGGGCACCGCGCTGTGCGAGATAGGCCGGGTCGAGCATGCCCTGCACCGGCACCGGCACGAAATCACTGTCCGCCACGTAGCGACCGCGGTCCGCAAAGGCGAGCCGCGCCGCGTCGCCCATCAGGCGACGCACGTCGAGGTCATCGGGCCCGGCGGAGAGGTCATAGCCCTCCAGCATTCCGAGGATCTGCCCGACCGCGAGCGCACCGGAGGACGGCGGCCCCATGCCGCAGACATCATGCCCCCGGTAGTCGGCACAGACCGCCGCGCGCTCCTTGACGCTGTAGATCGCCAGGTCCACCTCCGACATGACGCCGGGATTGCCCACTGCGCCCTGCACCGTATCCACGATCCGGGCCGCGAGATCGCCGGTGTAGAAGGCGTCCACCCCCTGCGCCGCGATCAGCCTCAGCGTCTGCGCATAGGCTTCGTTCACCAGCCTCTCGCCTTCGGCCACGGGCACACCGCCGGGCAGAAAATAGCTTGCCGTGACGGGCGAGCTTGCCAGCCGCTCCGCATCTTCCGCCACCAGCGCGGCGAGGCGCGGGCTCACCGTGAACCCCTCCTCCGCGAGCGCTGCCGCAGGCTCCAGCAGTGCGGCCCAATCCTGCGTGCCGAAGCGCGCGTGCACTTCGGCCATCAGCGCGGGCGTGCCCGGCACGCCCACGGAACGCCCGCCCACGACCGCGTCGAAAAAGCCCAGGGGCGTACCGGTCTCATCCTGAAAGAGCCGCGGCGTCGCCGCGAGCGGTGCCGTCTCGCGACCGTCGAAGGTGGTCAGCTCCTGCGCCTGCGCGTCATACCAGACGAGAAACGCACCGCCGCCCAGACCGGAACTTTGCGGTTCCACCAGACCCAGCATCGCCTGCACCGCGACCAGCGCATCCGCCGCCGTGCCGCCCGCGGCCAGCACATCGGCCCCTGCTTGCACCGCATGCGGATTGGCCGCGACGACCATCCATTCCGCCGCTTCCACGGGCAGTCCTGCCTCCTTTGCCGCGAAGGCCGCAGCCACGGCAGGCGACAGGTTCTCAAACGCTCCGACCCCCGCAGCCTCGGGCGCCACGGTATCCGCCGCCTGCTGGGCCTGGACCTGTCCAGCCCCCAGCATCAGTACCGCCATTACCAGTCCGCGCATCGCTCTCTCTCCCTTGATTGCTCTTCTTTGCCCTTAATCTGCATCCCGGACCCTCGACAGGCACAGGAGGCCGCGTCTACAGCATCGACGGCACAACCTGATCCGGCGGACGGTGGCCATCCTGGAACGTCTTGATGTTGATGATCACCTTCTCGCCCATCTCGATCCGCCCCTCCAGCGTGGCGGACCCCATATGCGGCAAGAGTACCACGTTATCGAGTGCGCGCAGGCGCGGGTTGATCTCGGTGCCATGTTCATAGACATCGAGGCCTGCCCCCTTGATCTCGCCCGCGCGCAGCATCCGCGTCAGCGCATTCTCGTCGATCACCTCCCCGCGCGAGGTGTTGACGATTACCGCATCGGATTTCATCAGTTTGAGCCGCCGCGCATTCAACAGATGGAAGGTTGAGGGGGTATGCGGGCAGTTGACCGAGATCACATCCATCCGCGCGACCATCTGGTCGAGGCTCTCCCAATAGGTGGCCTGCAAATCCGCTTCGATCTGGGCGTGCAGGCGGCGGCGGTTGTGATAGTGGATCTGCATCCCGAAGGCGATCGCGCGCCGCGCCACCGCCTGACCGATCCGGCCCATGCCGAGGATCCCCAGACGCCGCCCCGAGATGCGCCCGCCCAGAAGCGCGTTGGGCGCCCAGCCGTCCCAGGCCCCGCGCTGCATCTGCGCCATGCCCTCCGGCATCCGCCGGGTCACCGCCAGCAACAGCGCCATGGTCATGTCGGCGGTGTCGTCGGTCAAAACGCCCGGCGTATTGGAGACGATCACCCCCTGCTGGCGGGCGGTCGCCACGTCGATATGATCCACGCCCGCACCATAGTTCGCGATCAGCTTGAGCCGACCACCCGCCTGCGCGATGAGGGCGTTGTCGATCCGGTCGGTGATCGTCGGCACGAGGACGTCGCAGCCCTTGATCGCTTCGGACAGCTCCGCGCGGGTCATCGGCGCATCGCTCTCGCGCAGACGCACATCGAAAAGTTCCGCCAGCCGCGTCTCGACGACCTCGGGCAACCGTCGCGTGACTACAACACTCAGCCGTTGTTTTGGCATTTGTTCATTCTCCAGTCTTGGCGGGACGCATCGTTTGGATGCATGGTGGCCCAAGCAGCGACGGGGCACAAGAACCACGCGCGGCCAGAGCGAGACCAAGACAAATAAACAAAACAAACAGACAGTGCAGGCAGCACAACATGAAGAGACTGACATTGCGCAGACGGGGCGCAGCGCTGCTGGTGGCAAGCGCGCTTATCCTGACGACCGGCTTCGCCGCCCCGGTGCTTGCGGCGGAAGACGAGGATGTTGGCAAGATCACGAACCGCCCCATCCCGCGTTATGTCTCGATGAAGGCGGCGGAGGGCAACGTGCGGCGCGGCCCCTCGCTCACCCACCGGATCGATTGGGTTTTCAAACGGCGCGACATGCCGCTGCGCATCACCGCGGAGCATGGCCATTGGCGCCGGGTGGAGGATCGCGACGGTATGGGGGGCTGGGTGCATTATTCGCTCCTTTCCGGCACCCGCACCGTTCTGGTGGAGAAGGACATGCTTACCCTGCATGCGCGCCCGGATGCGACCGCTCCGGTGATGGCGGCGCTTGAATTTGGCGTGGTCGCGCGGGTGAGCGCCTGCGAGGGCGAATGGTGCCTGCTGCGCTCCGGCGGTTTCCGGGGCTGGGCGCCCAAGGCGCGGCTTTGGGGCGTACAGCCCGACGAGGTCTTTGACTGATTGCAGCCGCAGCGCTCTTGGATCATGTTGTGACTCTCACGCCTGATCCAGAGGACCACCTCCATGCATGCAATCGTCTATGACCGCTTCGGCCCCGCGGCTGATGTCCTGTCGCGCGTCACGCTCGACACGCCCGCCCCCGGACCGGGAGAGGTGACAGTGCGGCTGGCATTCTCCGGCGTGAACCCCTCCGACATCAAGGCGCGCGCGGGCAGCAGGCCCGGCGTGACCAAGCCCGCTTTTGCACAAGTAATCCCCCACAGCGATGGTGCGGGTACCGTCGAGGCGGTGGGCGATGGCGTGGATCCCGCACGCATCGGCACCCGTGTATGGATCTGGAATGGTCAGTGGCAGCGCGCCTTTGGAACGGCGTCGAGCCATATCACCCTGCCGCAGGCGCAGGCCGTCCCCCTGCCGGACGGCGTTTCCCTGGAGACGGGTGCCGTGCTGGGCATTCCCGGCCTGACCGCCGCCGAGGCTGTCTTTGGTGCAGGCGATGTGGCGGGGCAGACCCTGCTGGTGAGCGGCGGCGGCGGCACGGTCGGCTACCTCGCGGTACAGCTTGCGGTCTGGGGCGGCGCCCGGGTGATTGCCACCTGTAGCGCGCGCGACCGGGCGCGGGTTGCCGCCGCAGGCGCGCACAGCGTGCTCGACTACCGCTCAGAGACACTCCCGGCGGAGATCCTCGCTGCCAATGGTGACGCGCCGGTGGACCGGGTCATCGAGGTCGAGTTCGGTGTCAATGCGGCGATGAATGCGGAAGTGGTCAAACCCAACGGCGTGATCGCCGCCTACGGCTCGCAGCGCGAGATGGCGCCGGTGCTGCCCTTCGGGCCACTGCTGTTCAAGGCGGCCACGATCGACATCATCCTCATCTACCTTCTACCCGAGGCCCCGCGCGGCGAACGGATCGCGCGTCTGCATGCCGCGCTGGAGGCGGGCGCACTGCACTGTCCCGTGGCGCAGGTCTATGCACTTGATGACTGCGCGGCGGCGCATGAGGCGGTGCTGGATGGCGGGCGCGCGGGCGCGGTTCTGGTTTCCTGCGCCTGAGCTTGGGCGGGATTGCCAGTGCCTGCCAGCAGACCTAAGCTCTTCGTTTTCTCATGGCTGATGTAGCGAGATTTGAAATGCGCCTGATTGCCCTCCTCTTGTGCCTGATGCTGCCGCTCTCACTGGCTGCGCAGACAACCGATCAGCCCTCCGGCACCATCACCGTCACCGAAAGCGGGGAGCAGGATGCAGCTATCGCCCTGCGCATCCGCAACATCCTGGGCGAGCTCGACGGCTTCGAGGATGTGACTGTTTCTGTGAATTCCGGCATCGTGACCCTGCGCGGCAACACGCTGGACCTGCCATCCGCACAGCGCCTCAACGAACTGGTGGGACGGATCGAAGGCGTGGTGGCGATCGAGAACGAGGTGACCGAGACCACGGATGTCGTGCAGCGGCTCAACCCTGCGGTGGAACGCTTCATTACACGGGGCGAACAGCTCATTGCGTTTCTTCCGTTGGCGCTAATCGCGCTGACGCTCTTTGCGCTGATCGTGGCGCTCGGCTTTGCCATCGCGCGGCGCCGCGAGCCCTGGGAGCGGCTGGCACCCAACGCCTTTATCGCTGACATCTACCGCCAAATCCTGCGGCTGCTGTTCGTGGTCGGCGGGCTGGTCGTCGCACTCGACATCGTGAACGCCACGGGCCTCTTGTCGGGGATCCTGGGCGCCGCGGGCATCGTCGGCCTCGCCATCGGTTTTGCCGTGCGCGACACGGTTGAGAATTTCATCGCCTCCATCATGCTCTCGATCCGCCAGCCTTTCCGCCCCAACGATACCGTTGAGATCGAGGGCGACACCGGCAAGGTGATACGCCTGACCTCCCGCGCGACGATCCTGCTGAGCTTTGATGGCAACCACATCCGCATCCCGAACTCGACTGTATTCAAGAGCCGCATCGTCAACTTCACCCGCAACGCCGAGCGGCGCTTCACCTTCGAACTGGGCGTGCGTCCGGATGCAGATCTGGCCCGCGCGCAGGAGATCGCACTCTCCACGCTGGAGGGCCTGCCCTTCGTACTGGGAATGCCGCAGGCATCGGTCTGGATCGAGACCATCGGCGACAGCTCCGTGGTGATGGGGCTTGCCGCCTGGATCAACCAGAACGACACCAGCATCGTGCTCGCCCGGTCCGAGGCGATCCGGCTGGTGCAGGCGGCCTATGATGGGGCAGGGGTCGGCGCGGACCTGCCCGGCTACCGCGTGATCCACTCAGGCTCCATTCCGACCGAGGAGGCGCACGCCCAGCCGCAACAGGGCCCGCAAGCCCCGCCCGTGGGCGCAAAAGACGTCAAGGCGACCGAGGAGCAGCAATTGGCAGAGATCATCGAGCTCGAACGCGCCGAGGAGCCCAGCGATTTGCTCCGCAAGAATGGCGATCAGGAATAACTGTTCGAATGACCCGATTTCCACCGATAAAGGCTTGCGCCCCGCGCCAAGCCGCCCTATTTAACGGCCCACGTTGGGATGTAGCCAAGTGGTAAGGCAACTGTTTTTGGTACAGTGTACCGTAGGTTCGAATCCTACCATCCCAGCCAACTTTTCCCTATTAGAAGACTATGCGACTGCCGACCCTGATGGTCGCCTGATTTCCGTTTGACATCGGATCGCGCGCCGAATGCAAAACGCCCGCACCCCACAGAAAAGCCGCAATGTGCCCTAGGATCCGCGGTCGGGCCTTTTACGATGCGAGTATCCGGTGAATTGAGGTCGAGGAGTCGCGATCAGAGCTTGCTCGTCCTGTTCCCTTGGTCAACCTCTCGTCGGCGTCAGCCATGATTTTCGCTACATACCGAATGCAAACCGTCGCTATCGTCAATGTACCGGGGCGCAGATCAAATACGTCGGCGATTTCTTGATGGGCGCCCACCTCTTAAAGGGTTCTTTGAAAGGTCCTTATCTCCTCTGCGCAGCGCTCCGGGACAAGCCCGCCAGTAGAGGTCATGTCGTTAGATCACTGCAATTCAGAATTGCAGCCTTGCTCAAGGTTCATACCCGCTGCTGCGTTGAACGGTTGCGTGACCGAAAAAGCGAGGCTCTTGCAGCAATGTCTCAAGAGCGTGCCGATCCACTCATCCGCCCGACGGGCCGTCATCATAATGTTCCGGCAGCACTACCCGGCTCTCATGCAGCCGGCTGGCGATGGAGGCGCCGTTGCGAACAGGTGCTTGCTCATCCGGCAAATGTGCTTTCCAATAATTCGCAGTGCTGCAACTCAAAAGCAGCTGATTTGAATGGATATTGCGAGAGGACGTCAATGCATGGATATCCCGTTCCTATTTGAAGACAAGAGTATCACCCTGGCGATCAACTCGGTTGTCGTGGCGGGGTGGACGGGGCGGGACCTGGCGGCGGTGCAGCATCACATCGAAGAGCTGGCCGAGCTGGGCATCGCCCCGCCCAGTCAGGTGCCGCTCTACTACCGCGTCTCGCGGGCTCTCTTGACGCAAGACGGTGAGATTCAGGTCTTGGGAGCGGGATCTTCGGGGGAAATCGAGCCGCTTCTGGTCCGCTCCGGTGGCGTGACCTACTTCGGGCTGGCTTCCGACCATACTGACCGGCATCTCGAGGCGCATTCGGTCGCTGCCTCGAAACAGTCCTGCGCCAAGCCCGTTGCATCCGAACTCTGGCGCCTTGACGACATCGCGGATCACCTCGACGACATTGAATTGAAATGCTGGATCACGGAAAACGGGCAAGAGGTCCTCTATCAGGACGGCACCCTGGCCAAGATCCGACCCCTCGCCGAGCTTTGCGACGGCGCAGGGTTCACGGACGGCACGGCAATGCTCTGCGGGACACTTGGCGCAATCGGCGGCGTGCGCGCCGCGTCACACTACAAGATGGTGGTGTCGGACCCTCATACTGATAAGTCCATCTCACTGTCCTACAGCGTCTCGACACTGCCGGTTGTGTCGTGACGTTTCGCATCAGGGCTGGTCGAACACGCAGCCGTGGATCAGGTTTTCCCGCATCAGACGCTGCGCGAGGGACCCGCGGGCGACAGAAATCTGCCCGAGGTACTCTGCCTTCAGCGCTGCGTACCTGCGGACATCCTTGATGGCCCTCTGGCTTGATATCGCCATGAACCGCACCGGTTGCCCCGCGCGGTATTGCGCCAACCTGTCCGTCTCCAGTGAAATGACGGTCGCAATCTTGGGGTAGCCGCCCGTCGTCTGGTGGTCGGCCAACAGAACCGTCGGCACACCGTCGCCCGACACCTGCACGGATCCGCGCACGATCGGCTCTGACGGGATTGACAGGGCGTCGGCGAGATCGAGTGCAGGCCCCTTCAGCCGCATACCCATGCGGTCATAGGCGTCCGAAACATGGAACGTCGCGGAGGTGAATGTATCCGACGCCGTCTTGAGAAAATGCCGATCCTGCGGTCCGGTGACCACGCTAAGGGGCCCGTTGGCACCGAAGTCTGGTCGCGCGATCTCGCCCAAACGGTCCTCACGGATCGACGTCTCAGACACCTTGAGCGTCTGGCCGGTCCGAACTGCCCCCCCGCCAAATCCCGATGTCGAATGCGTCGCCTGACTGCCAAGCCAGTCGGGCGCATCCACCGTGCCCGCAAAGGCAAGATAGGCCCAGCTTCCGGCCTTGCCCGCGGTGATCGAAAGCCGCTCGCCTTTCCGGATCGTCAGGATCGTCCAGGACAGGGTCTTGCGGGTGTCGTGCTGCACGACAAAGTCGCCGCCCGTAACGGCAAGCGTCACAGACCCTTGGGTGCAGGCGAGCGTCAGTCCGCCCAGCGAGATCTCGATGGCGGTTTGCCCGGGTTGATTGCCCAGCGCCGCATGGGCCGCATCGAAGGCGAGCCGGTCCATTGGACCGGAGGCGGGGACGCCAAACCGCATGTTTCCCGGACGCCCCGCATCTTGCAATGTGACCAATGGCCCGGCGTGGACGATGGTAAATGCCGCATCAGCCATCGGCGCGCCCCTTGTCCAGCCGGTCGAAGGTGGCCGCATCGATCCTCTCAAAGGTCACGGGATCACCCACATCGAACAGAAACGCCCGGTGCGTATCACCGGTCAGGATCGCCGTCGGTGATCGCCCGATGATCGACCATCCCGTGGGCATGGTCAGGGTGGTCACGAGGCACTGCGGCCCCGCAATGATCACGCTGCCCGCGGGCACATCGCGTACAGGCGCGGGTTTGCGTGGCACGCGTATCTGGTCCGGGACACCGGACAGATAAGCATAGCCTGGCGCAAATCCGTACATCAGCACGCGGAAATCCCCCGCGAGGTGGGCATTGATGACGGCGTCGCGCGCGAGGCCCGTGGCCGCGGCGACGGCATCCAGATCCGGCGAAAACACCCCGTCATAGCAGACCTGAACGATCCGGGGGGTTGCCGTAGCCCGGCTGGCCGATTTGGCCTTCAGGCATTCGCGCAGATGGGCTTCCACGGCTGCATGATCCGTCGCCACGGGATCGAACGCCACCAACAGGTTGACCATGGCTGGCACCGTCTCAATCATCCCCCGGGCGGGGTTCGCGGCGATCGCGGCATCGAGAGCCAGCACCGATGCGTGCGCCTCGTCCGAAATCTCATCGGCAAAGCTCACCAGCACTGCGTGATCGGCGATTGCATTGAAGTGGGGGTACATGACGGTCTTCAGCTGTCCGTGAAGCTGGCGGACTGCAGGCCCCCGGCTCTCAGCCGCGCACGGGTCTCGCGCGCCACCTCGTTGGCACCGGCGTTGTCGCGGGCCAGTGGCGGCGTTCGGACCATCGCCTCAGAATCGCCCGCATGCCCGCCGCAGTCGATATTGGCGGGGGCCTCACTGGACAACATCTGCGCGTCACCGCCCACGGTCCAGGGGCCAAACCTTTCGCCGAGATCAGAGTTGAAGTCGATCCGCATGATCCGCCCTATTGCAGCGCATTGGGCAGGAACAGGGCGATGCTCGGGAAGGCGATCAACAGGAACGCCATGGCCAGCATCGTCAGGCAATAGGGCAGCGCGCCCAGCATGACCTCATTCAGGCTGCCTGATTTGCGCGCGCCCTGCACGACGTAGAGGTTGAGGCCAACGGGCGGAGTGATCAGCGCCATCTCGATGAGAACGATCATCAAGATGCCAAACCAGATCACGTCATAGCCCTGCACCAGCACCATGGGCACGATGATCGGGATCGTGACAACCATCAGCGACAGCGTTTCGATGAAAAAGCCCAGCACGATGTAGAGCACCACAACCACGAGGATGAACCCCAGCGGCGACAGCCCGAGCCCTTCCATGAATGCCGTTAACTCGCGGCCCAATCCGGCCGACGCCAGGGTGAAGTTCAAGAACGATGCGCCGATCACGATCAGCATGATCATCGACGTGATCTTGACCGTGCCGGTCAGACTCTGCGCGAGCATGTCCCATGACACGCCCCCAAAGGCGAAAGCGATCAGGAAGGCGCCCGCGACGCCCACCGCCGCGGCCTCCGTCGGGGTGGCCCAACCGCGGTAGATCGAGCCCACGATGAGACCGAAAAGTATGATGATCGGGATCAGGTCGATCAGTGCGCGCAACATCTGCGGGATGGGGAACGTGCGGCGCAGCCCGCCAAGATCGGGGCGGATCATGCAGATGATCACGGTGACAAGCATGAACATCAACGCCAATGCGATGCCCGGAATGAGGCCCGCGAGAAAAAGCTGAGGGATCGAGGATTGGGTGAGGAACCCGTAGACGATCAGATTGATCGACGGCGGGATCATGATGCCCAATGTGCCGCCCGCGGCGATCGCGCCGGAAAACAGCTTCGGATCATAGCCCAGCTTTTCCGCCTGCGGCATGGCGACAGTCGCGACAGTCGCTGCAGTGGCGACGGAGGATCCGGAGGTGGCCGAAAACATCGTCGCGGTGGCGATATTGGCATGCACCAGCCCGCCCGGCAGCCATGACACCCAACGGTCGAGCGCCGCATAGGTCCGCGTCGCGACCCCGCTGCGCACGAGGATCTCACCGAGCAAGACGAAGAACGGGATGGCGATCAAGGTGGCCGAATTGGACGCCGACCAGACCATGTTGCCGAGGCCCCGGATCAGCGGAAAGCTGGAGAAGAACGTATCGATGCCAAATCCCAGCAGGAAAAGCACGATCCCTACTGGAATGGACAGGGCCAGCAGCCCCAGAAGGCCGACAGAGACAAAGGCGATCATTGCAGCATATCCTGTTCCGCGAAGGCACCGACGATGGCTTCGGTTTCCGCATGGCGGCGCTTCAGCAGGAGGCTCAGCGCGCAAAGGGTGGTGAGGGTCGACATCACGGCGAACCAGACCCAGCCTGCGAACCACGGCATCTGCACCCAGACGAGAGGCGTCTCGAGCGGCGTGTTTGCGCGCGATCCGTTGGTCAGTGAATTGGCCACGACCGGCCATGCCATGACCGCGATGGTGATGACGACACCGGTCATGACGATCATCGAAAAGACGTCGAACAACGCCTTGCCGAAGGACTGGAACCGCGTGCGCACCAGATCGATGCGCACGTGGCCGAGTTCAAGCAGCGTAAAGGACATGCCCCAGGAGGTAGCGAGCGCCATCGCGTAGCCCGCGATTTCCTCGGTCCCGCCCAGGCCCGCACCGAACCGTCGCAAGATGATGTCAGCCAGCACGAAGGCCGCGCAGGCCAGCAGCCCGAGCCCGACCGCGAGGGCTACGCCTTTGTTGAATGCCCGCAGGCGTTCTATCATCTTGAGTTCCATGTCCGGTGCGCCCTTCTGTTGGTGCAGTTTACTCGATCACGACGCCGACGACCGCGCCTACGCTGTCGTTCCAGCGTGTGGCCCAGTCACCGCCCGACCGCTCGGCCCAATCGGGCAGAACTTCGGTCGTCAGGATCGTGCGGGCACGGTCGAAGTCCTCTTCGCTCACCTCAACCAAGGTCATGGAGCGCGCTTCGCCAGAGGCACATTCGCCATTGCCGGTCAGGCAGGCGACGTCATTGTCCAATGCACCTTGGGCGCTGGCCCATGCAGGATCCTCGAACCCCGACACGATCTGGGACGAGATCAAGGTTTGCGTCTCCGCGTCGAGGCTGTTCCACTTGTCCATGTTGACGGCGGTCACCACGGGATCCCAGCCACCCAGCGGAATCGGCAGCAGATGTGTGGACACTTCCCACCAGCCGGCGGAATAGCCCGAACCGGCCCCGGTCACGGCGCAATCGACGACGCCGTTCTGCAATGCGCCCGGAACTTCGGCAAAGGACACGTTCACACCTTCGGCGCCCAGTGCCTCGAGCAGAAGTGCGGTCATGCGCCCCGATGCGCGCACCTTGAGGCCTTCGAGATCTGCAAGGCTGTTGATCTCGTGGTTGCAGAAAACAACCTGCGGCGGATAGGGCGCAATCGCCAGCACGTGGCTGTTGAACCGGTCACGGAATATATCGCTGACCATGGGGCGGGCCGCGTCGATCATCGCGCGCGCCTCATCCGCCGTCACGGCGAGCAGCGGCACGTCGAGGCCTTCAAGCTCCGGCGCGTCGGCCACGGCATAGTCGCCCACTGTCATCGCGACGTCATAGACACCCTGACCCAGCAACGGGTAGACGTCACCCAGCCCGAGGCTCATCTGGTTGTGGGTCGTCAGCTCCACGGTGATGTCACCGCCCGAGGCTTCCGGCAGGGTCTTGGTCCAGAACGGGGCCTCATATTCGTTGTGCAGCGGCAGGCTGGACCAGCTGCCGACGACCGATAGATTTTCGGCAAATGCCGGTGTGGCCAGCGCCGTCGTTGCAGCAAGAATGGGAAGTAACTTTTTCATTTTGGTCGTCTCCTTGTTGGATCGGTTCGGTTTCATGTGAGGATTGTGGTCTCGGCGTCTTCGGCCACGTCAGCGATTAGCATGTGGCCCGGTGAATGGGTGATGCAGATCGGCAGCTTGGCATCCAGAAGAACATTCTGCGGTGTGACGCCACAGGCCCAGTAGACGGGCACTTCGCCATCCTTGATCTCGACCGCGTCGCCCCATTCTGGCGCGGACAGATCGGAAATCCCGATCTGGGCAGGGTCGCCAATCGCAATGGGCGCGCCGTGGGCTTGGGGGTAGCGGCGGCTGATGTCGCGCGCGGCATCCACCTGGGCGGCGGGGATCGGGCGCATGGTCACGACCATCTGCCCGGCAAACCGGCCCGCAGGTACCAGATCGATGTTCGATCTGAACATCGGCACGTTGCGGCCCGTCTCAAGATGGCGCACGGGGATGCCATTGCGCACTAGGGCGTTCTCAAAGGTGAACGAACAGCCAAGCGCCACGGTGACAAGGTCATCTGCCCAATCATCAGAAATATCCGTTACCTCATCGGCCAGCGCGCCGTCGCGGAAGACACGGTATTTCGGCACATCGGTGCGGATGTCGATGTCGCGACCCAGTGTCGGCAGCATAGGATCGCCGGTGTCGCCGACGCCCACGATTGGGCAAGGCTTTGGATTGCGCTGGCAGAACCGCAGAAAATCGAGGGCATATCGCTCGGGCAGAATGGCAAGGTTACATTGCAGCTTGCCCGCCGCGAGCCCGGCAGTGTGTCCGGCGTAGGACCCCGACCGGATGGCGCCGCGCACTTGCGCAGCAGATGCCCCGATCAGATCCGAATGTGAAACAGCTGATGTGATCACGTCGCCTCCCCCTGTGAACACCATTAGCATCACATGGTGCCGCCACTTCGATCAAATTATCATTTTGTATGAGGGCTGATAGATATTCTTTATCTACTTCAGATGCGTTCGATCCCAGTGTTCCGCCACCTCGCGGGCAATTTGGGCACTGGTTTCAATCAAAAAGCTGCGCGGTTCCGAGAGATAGGACGCGGTGAACGCCAACGGCCGCGGACGAAAGCCGGGGTCAAACTCCACGATTTGCCCGGAGACGAGCAGGTTTTCGGCCAGCGCGCGCGGATACGGCCCCACGGCGATTCCCGCCGCGATCATCTTCAGGCTCGCCGACAGAGAGGCCGACGCATAGACTCGCAGCGCGGGTCCGACCCTGCGCGAAAGCTCGGACATCAATTCGCGGTAGGGGCGCGTTTTGCTTGAGTAGGAAATGACGGGGATTTGGGCGAGGTCAGTCTGCGGGTTCGAGGTGGACCGATACCAATGCAGATTGAAGGACGGCAGATCGACGTTCTCGACCGAATACTCCGACACCGGCCCCATCAGCAGCGCGAGGTCCAGTTTCCGCTCCAAAAGCTCGGCCCGCAGATTGATGGAGATATCGACCGTGAGGTCCACGTTGACGCGAGGGTATTGCAGGTTGAACGCCTTGAGGAAATCCGGCAACCACGCCTGAGCGATTGTTTCGGACGCGCCGACGCGGAACAAGCCCTCGGCTTCGGACGGATTGGCGACGCGCTGCTTGATTTCCTCCTCAACAAACAGCATCTGCTCTGCGTAGGACAACAGGAGCGTTCCGTGCTTGGTCAGCACCAGCTCCCCCGGACCCCGCTCGAACAAGGGCACGCGCAATTCCTGCTCCAAGTTGGCGATCCGTGTCGAGACGGCGGGTTGCGACAGGTTCAACCGTTCTGCCGCGCGCCGGAATCCGCCCAGACGGGCCACCCAGAGAAACGTCTTGATCTGATCGAACGTCATGAACCATTCATAGAATGGATCAATCGGGCCGCAAGTCGATAAGCAGCGATTGACGAAAAACACGCTGAGGTCGATCACGACGCGGCGAAAAGGCCCCTCTTCGTCAACAGTACCTGGTGCAGGTTCAGACCCGCTGCGCTTGACACAGCAACGGGATGGTGCATTTCGCCCCCAAGGTTCTGCCTTGATCGCGCTCACGCCCGCGGTGGAAAATTGTGCGTTTGCCCATCTGCCGGGATATGCACCAAACTGCTGCTGACAGCTGGCAATCGCGCCAGCGCCTGTCTCAGATCTCCTCGACAGGCGTGGGCAGATCGACGGTTGGGTTCGCCGCAATTCCCGCAAAAGGCGGTGATGTCTGCTGATGTCAGGGATACGCTGCATGATATCGCATGGACCATTGGTCTGATTGATACTTCAGAACCCGCGCCAAAGAAGCGCGGACCCTACCGGAAAAAGCAATTCGAACTGAAACAGTACCGGCGGATCAGTCCGATTTTTCTGACCGGGACCCGCACAAGGGGCTTGCATAGCCACCATTAACATCCATATACCATCCACATGGATGGAGAACGCATATGAGCAACGTCAGACAACTGCGCGATAAGCAGCCCGAGAACGAGAAGATAACGATAAACCTTGGCTTTGTTGATCTCGGCCGCATCGATCTTCTGGTTCAGGAGGGATTCTATTCCAATCGGACCGACTTGATCCGGACCGCAATTCGTAATCAGCTGGAATCCCACACGGAAGTCGTCAGCAAATCGCTTGAACGGCATACGATGGAATTGGGTCTGCGCGACTATTCCGCTGCCGATCTCGAAGCGTTGAGAGACGCGGGCGAAATGCTGCATGTGAAGGTCGTCGGGCTCGCGCGGATCGCCTCTGACGTGACGCCGGAACTGGCCCGGCAAACTATCGGATCAATCACCGTGCTGGGCGCCCTTCAGGCCAGCGCAGAAATCAAAAAGGCACTCGCCGACCGCATCACCTAGGCACTGCCCCTCTCTCGAACAGGAAAACCAAATGAAGTCATTGAACGCTGGCGCACCGCGCCGGGCGACTGACGCCGCACGTCTGTCTGCCGCAAACGATCTTGTCCAACGCACGCTGGCACAGCACGGGTTGCTGGCGCCGCAAGGCCCAACCGGTATGGAGCCACTAGCCGCGATGCCGCCCTTCGACGGCATACTGTCTCGTCTCGCGGGATCAGGGCATGGCCGAACCGCTCCCCGCGCCGACCTGCCTCAAGGCGCGGCGTTTCGGCAAGACACGTACGCTTGCGCGTCGGGAAGCCGCCGGTTCCGAACCTATGTGCCCGCCAGTGCGGCGGGCGGCATCAAAGGCGTCGTCGTGATGCTGCATGGCTGCACCCAGACCCCCGAAGATTTTGCGGTCGGGACGGGAATGAATGCCTTGGCCGAACACCATGGGTTCATTGCCGTGTACCCCGAGCAGTCGCGGGGCGATAACGCGCAATCCTGCTGGAACTGGTTCAGTCGGGGCGATCAGCGCCGGGGCCGGGGCGAACCTGCCATCATTGCGGGTATGACGGCGCAGGTCTGCGCGGAATTCGGCGTCGGGCGTGATATGACCTTTGTGGCTGGTCTCTCCGCCGGTGCCGCAATGGCGGCGATCCTCGGCGAGACCTATGCCGACGTCTTCGCGGGTGTCGGTGCGCATTCCGGGCTGCCATGTGGTTCGGCCAAAGACGTCGGGTCCGCCTTTGCGGCGATGGCGGGCAATGCGCTTGCCATGCCGACCCCGACAGACGCCGATCACAAGGTCAGGACAATTATCTTTCACGGAACCGGCGACGCGACCGTGCATCCATCGAACGGTCAGGATCTCGCGCGGCGCGCGCGCCGGATAAACGCACCGCAAAGCATCGAAAGCGCCATCACGGGCGATGCCGGGGGACGCCGTTTCAGCCGGGAGATTTCCTGCGATGCACAGGGCGTGGCTTGGATAGAGCACTGGACCATCGACGGACAGGGCCACGCGTGGTCCGGCGGCAACGCCAGCGGCTCCTTCACCGACGCCAAGGGACCGGACGCGAGCGCGGAAATGATCCGCTTCTTCTTTGAAACTTCCGATGAGGACCTTTGAGATGACCCAGATGACTTTGACTTTCGATGCCGTTGACGAGAGCGTGCCCGGCCCGAAATGGGCAGCACGTTGGGAGCGGTCATGGCCCGCCTATCAGGCGTGGTTTACGGCAAGAGGCGGGGATGCCGGCCCGTCGCGCGCGGCGTGTCGCGATGCCTTGGAGCGTCACATGCCGGAGCTGCTGAACGTATATGACAGGCTGGTGACACTGGCCGGTGGATCAGACCGGGCGGCGCGGTTCCTCTCGACATGGTGTCCGCCAACCTATCTCGGCGGGTGTTCCCTCGCGGCACTGTCGGACGGCAGGGATGTCCGCCTCGTGCGGAACTACGATCTGTCGCCGGAGCTCAACGAAGGGCTGCTTCTGCGCACCGAATGGACCGGACGCGCGGTCATGGGCATGGTCGAATTCCTCTGGGGCCTGTCGGACGGGATCAACGATGCGGGCCTGAGCGTCGCACTGGCCTATGGTGGTCGCTCAGAGTCAGGGCGCGGTTTCGGCATCACCACCATCGTCCGCTACCTGCTCGAGACATGCGACACGGTGGGCGACGCGCTGGCCGCGCTGAAACGCGTGCCGTCGCATATGGCCTACAACCTCGTGCTTGCGGATGCTGCGGGCTGGACGGCCAGTGTCGAGTTGTCTCCCGGTGGCGGGGTGAAGGTAATGGCGCAGGCGATCGCCACGAACCATCAAGGCGCGAATACCGTAGCGGATCGCCCTGCATTCACGCGCACGTTTCAACGCCACGCGCATCTGAAGGGCTTGCGTGTCAGCCCCCGAAAATTGAACCGTCAGTTTCTCAAGCGGCCGCTTCTCCAGGACCGTTACGCAGAAGGGTTCGGAACGCTTTTCACGGCAGAGTATGACCCCAAAGCCCGCACTCTGGGCCTGACAATCGATGGAACCCGCTGGGATCAGGCGCTTGATGCGTTCACGGAAGGTCGTCGCGAAGCGAGATACGTGACGCCGGTCCCGACCGCTGAACATAGCCATGGCACCGTTGATGAGCACGGCGGGGTGGACTGGTCCAATGCCGCGGCATTCGATTGGCAGATGATGGCGCGCGACTATGCCAAAGGCCGCGGGCGCGCGGTCACGGCCTATATGCCCGGTGCACAGGGAAACTGCAGAGAACCGCACCCGCGCTGCGTCGATCAGGGAGGGTTGTGATGAAAGTGTTGCTTCGCGATGCGCTGACCGTAGTGTGAATTCGGCAAAACCCCTTGGGTGTAGTTGCCTCGGGAACTTCCATCAGGAAATAAGGGGGCCAGTCGGACCGACTTGCTGGGTCTCAAAGGCTAGGCTGCTCAAGCTAGTACAGCTTTGCCCGTAGCAGTTGATCTGCAAGAGCCCGAAGCGCGCGTCGGGCGGCGGATAGGCAGTATCCATGACCGAAGCAGCTTGTGCACCGCTCAATGTATAATCAAGTGGGCGCGCGCCCATTGGCTCAGCGACTCTCTATATATCAAAACGAAAACGGCGGTGCCCCAAGGCACCGCCGCAATCCGCTGTCCTTCAATCCCGGCTCACATCCCGGATGAAACCGCGAAGCTGGAGATGTCGGTCGTGCCCAGATCGGACAGGAGCGTCGCGGCGCCGGTCGTCAGGTCGATGGCGTAGAGCCCGGCGCTGTCCTGCCCGTCGATCTGGAGGACGGCATAGGCTGCGTCCTCGCCTTCCGCAGGGGAGACGATATCGAAGCCGCCGACCGGCAGTATGTCGGCTGGCTCGCCGTCGATGGTCACAAGCCCGACTGTCTCGAGCTCGCCTGCGTTATTGGCAAGGCTCACCAAGGCGTTTGCCCGCGCGTCGAGGGCGTATTGAAAGGTGCCGCTCGCCTTCGCGCCGTTGATCGCGTTGGTGTAGGCGTTGGCGAAGATCAGAGGCTCCGCACCGTTCGACATGTCACCCTCCGCATAGAAGAGATCCGTGAAGCGGCGCACGGAGTTGGCCTTGTCATCACCGAAATCGGCGGGGAAGTAGACCAGGTTGTCGCCCGCGGTGGATACCGCGCGCACGGCGTCGATGGCATTGTTGAAGTCGAAGGCGACCATGGCGTCACCCGCGATCATCGCATCCTCCATGAAGGTTGCGCCCTGATCCGCAGTCTCGCCGGTTGCGGTATCGATCGTCACGATGGAGCCATCGGCATAGCCTACAAGCTCGCCTGTCACGGGCCGCCATGCGATGCTGCGCACCGGCGCGGACAGGGTGACGGTTCTGGCATCCGCGGGGGCGGCGATGCTGTCCATCACCAACAGGCTGCTGCCATCGGCGGAGAGCGCGTAGCCCATCGTACCCGCATGGCCACCAGCAAAGCGGATGTGGCAAGCAGGGCGAAAGCGGAAGTCGTCATTGTAAATCGAAACATGTTGTTTCCTTTCGTGGGTGAGTTGAGGGTCGGGCGCCGCATGGAACGCGGCACCGCGATGGATCAGGTTTTGAACGTGAGGCTGATGCCGTTCAGGCAATGGCGTTTGCCGGTTGGCTGCGGCCCGTCGTCAAAGATATGGCCGAAGTGTGACCCGCAGCGACGGCAATGAACCTCCGTCCGCGTGACGAACAAGGTATTGTCCGGCTTGGTACGGACGGCATCGGGCAGGCTTTGCCAAAAGCTCGGCCAACCGGTGCCGCTGTCGTATTTATGCGCCGAGCTGTAGACGGGCAGATCGCAGCCCTTGCAATGATAGGTGCCATCGCGTGTCTCCTTGTCGAGCGGGCTCGAATAAGGCGTCTCGGTCTTCTCGTCGCGCATGACCGCGAATTCATCCGCGGTCAGCATGGCGCGCCATTCCGCGACGCTGCGTGTGATCTCAAACTGGCCTTCGCGCGCGGTCACACCTGTGCCCGCGCAGGCCAGCAGCCCGGCCAGTAGCGTTCTACGTTGCATGATGAACCTCGTGGTTGGATGGGGTTGCTCCCCCCGCCGGGGCGGAGGGAGGGTGCGCGCAGGCTCCGGTTACTTTGGTACGAGCACGGCGTCGATCACATGGATCACGCCATTCGACTGGTCGACATCGGCCACTGTCACCAGGCTGGCATTGCCGTTCTCATCGAAGATGTAGACCTTGTTGCCCCTCACCTGTGCCGACAGCGCATCGCCCGAAACCGCATTGAAGTGGTAGAAGCCATCGCTGCTCGCGCGGGCGGCCGCGATGATATCGGCTGCGGACCAGTCACCGGCCACGACATGGGCGGTCAGGACTTTCTGCAGCATCGCCTTGTTTTCCGGCTTCAGCAGCGTCTCGACAGTCCCGGCAGGCAGGGCGGCAAATGCGTCATTGACCGGTGCGAAAACGGTGAAGGGGCCTTCGCCCTGCAGCGTCTCGACCAGATCCGCAGCCTGAACGGCGGCAACGAGCGTTGTGTGGATCGGTGAATTGACCGCGTTTTCGACGATGTTGCGTGTCTCCAGCATCGGCGCGCCCCCGACGGTTGGATTGTTGGCGAAAGCAGCCGTTGCGATGGTCAGGGCAGCAGCCGAAGCGGCAGCAAATGTCTTGATGGTCATGTTCTTCTCCTTGGTTGCGGATGGCCTCTGCGGGCCAGCGATGGAGAAGACACGGAAGGTGCGGGCGGGAAGTTTCAAAAGTTGAGAAATAATCTGGCGCTGCGGGCGTTTTTCAATGCGGACGGTCAGGCGTCCGTCACAGGACCCGCGGCGAGCACCGCGCCGGTGGGCGCTCCGGTTGGCGAGCCACCGGGCGGCTCGTCGCTGATCGCGAGGACTGCATTGGCCATCTGTTGCGCAATCGCGGGTGGCACTTCGATGCGGGCCTGAGGATCCTCGGGCAACACACCCAAGGAAACTGGAGCGGCAGCCCCATCGGCGATCAGCCACAGCTCAAGCACACGTCCCGGCAACGCCCCACCCGCCTGACGCACAATCTCGAGCGTGTTCGTCTGCGCGATGAAACTTGCCGTAACGACGAGCGAGCCATCTTCGGCGGCGACACTCGCTGTGAAGGTCGGCGTCCCTGATATGCTGTCCTGACCCAGATTGGGCACCAGAAGGAGCGCGCCGATTGCCAGAGCGGCGGCGACGAGACCACCCGCGAGCCAGTTCCAGATCCCGCCCCTCTTCTCGGCAGTCTCGGGAAACAGGGTCTTGTGCAGCCTCGCTTTCACTGCGGCCGGCGGCACCAGGGGGGCAATGCCATCTGCCAGCGCGACGACTTGTGCGTCCCACTCGCGCATGAGATCGCGCAGCGCAGGCTCATCGGCCAGGCGCCGCTCGAACGCGGTGCGCTCCGCATCTTCGAGAAGGTGCAACACGTATTCACCCGCGAGGGCGATATCGTCGCTATGATCCTCTTGAGTGCTCATGCGCTCAGGCAGTCCCTTAGTTTAAGCAGGCTGCGCCGCAGCCAGGTTCGCATCGTATTGAGCGGCACATCGTAGCGCGCCGCCAGATCCTTGTAGCTGTCCCCGTCCAGATAGGCGCGCCGCACCGCATCGGACTTGTCAGCCTCCAACTCATTCAGGCAACTGTTCAGCCGCGCCCTCTCGGACGCGTTGACGGCCTCGTCCTCCGGCGTCGGCGCCCCGTCGGAGAGGTCGTGCACGTCGTCGATATCGACGCTGATCCCCTTGCGCGCGCGCAGTTTGTCGATCGCCGCGTTGCGCGCGAGCGCGATCAACCATGTCATCGGGCTGTAGCCATTTACCTTGTAGAGATCGGCCTTGTGCCAGATCTTCACAAAGATCTCCTGCAGCGTGTCTTCCGCTTCCGCCCTGTTGGACAAGACACGCAGGCAAACGCCAAAAAGTTTCGCGGAGGTCGCGTCATAAAGCGCGGAGAAGGCAGCGCGATCCCCAAGCGCGACCCGGAGGATCATGTTCTCGATGTCGCTCGGTTCGGTCACTCGGTTCCGGATCCCCGCTTGAATTAGGTGGAACACTGCATGATGGGTTTCGAAAACACCAGTGGCAAAGGGAGAGTGAGGGAAGTGCCCGAAGGGACGGAAGGGCACCGTTCGGAGATTGGTATGCCACAACCCGGTCAGCATGCTGTCACCGCATGAGTTTGTTGCGCTGAGATCAGCCTGTAGGAGGTCGACCTGATGGTTCGCGCTCAGAAAAGCAAAGACCGATGCCGTGCGGCGGGGCCTATCTGACCCCGCTCAACCGCCCTTCTCTGTTCGCTGTACAACAAACACACAATCACTTAGCCTTTTCTGATTAGCGTATTTTATCGAAGATCATTTCTGTTCCAAACATCCGCAAGGGGCGCGCAACATGGGTTCCGATATTTCTCGGACAGGCACGGCACTCGAAGGCAGACTCAGCGAACTGGAGGCGGAACTGGCCGATCAGCGCGCACAAGCCGCGGCATCGGCTGAAATCCTGCAGCTGATCAACGGTGCCCGCGACGATCTGCAGCCCGTGTTCGACACCATCCTGCACCATGCCGCGACACTCTGCGGGGCGCCGATGGCGGGGCTGGTCCTCGGGACGGCGCAGGATGAGGCGATGACGCTTCCCGCAGAAATCGGTATATCGCCTGAAGTGGTCGCACTCTTTGATACGGGCCAGATGAAGATCGACCCGAGCCTATCCTACTCCGCGAAATGCATCGTCGAGGGCAAGCTCTTCGCCTTCGGCGACATGGGGCAAAGCGATCTCTACCGGGCGGGCAGTCCCATCGTGAAGGCAATGGTGGAGGTCTCGGGCATCCGCAGTGTCCTGTTCGTGCCTCTGATCAGGGACGGCGCTGCAATTGGCCTGATCACCCTCTACCGGCATGATGTGAGCCCGTTCACCGAGAACGAGAGCGCACTGGTCGAAACTTTCGCCGCGCAGGCGGTCATCGCCATCGAAAACGTGCGACAGTTTCGCGAATTGCAGATCAGGCTGGAGCGGGAGGCGGCGACCAGCGACATATTGAGTGTCATCAGCCAGAGCCATGAAGATGAATCGCAGGTCTTCGACATCATCTTGCAAAAAGCCGCGACGCTGTGCCGTGCAGATCAATCTGCGCTGATCCTCGCCAATGAGCAGCGCACATCCTTTCGCCTGGCGGCGAACTGGGGACATGACCAGACGGGGTTTCAGATCGGAAAGTCATGGCCGTTCGACTCGATGCTGACCGCAGGTGTCGCAATCCGCTCGGCCGAACTGCTGCACATCCCGGACTATGCCCAGACGGAACGCTACAAGAGCGGCGATCCGGACGCGGTCCAGATGGTCGAGACGGAGGGGATCCGGACCCGGCTGGTTGTCCCGCTGATGCGCGGCGATATCGCCATCGGCGCCATTGCCCTGAGCCGCCGCGAGGTGCGCGTGTTTGATCCCTCGGAGATCAAGCTAGTCGAAACCTTCGCCGCGCAGGCCGTCATCGCAATCGAGAATGTCCGCCAGTTCCGAGAGCTGCAGCGCCGACTGGAGCGGGAGGCGGCGACCAAGGAGATCCTGTCGGTCATCAGTCAGAGCCGCGACGATGAGACCCCTGTGTTCCGCGCCATTCTGGACCGTGCCGAGCGGCTGTGCGACGCGCAAGGCAGCGGACTGCAACTGGTCAACGAAGCGGGTACCCATCTGCTGATGATGGGCTCCAAGGGCGAGGACAAGGGTTCATTCCCCGTCGGCCATACCTTCGACCTGCGCGAACCCTTGGGCATTTGCATCGCCGTCAACGAGGCGCGCGTGGTCCAGACGGAGGATCTCAAGGATACCGATCTCTACCGTGCGGGTCATCCCGGCCGGGTCAAGCTGGTGGATGTCGAAGGGTCGCGCACGCATCTCAACGTACCCCTGCTCAAGAACGGTGTCGCCTTCGGCAACATCACACTGAGCCGGAAGGAGGTAAGGCCGTTCACAGCGGATGAGATCGCACTGGTGGAGGCTTTCGCGGATCAGGCCGTGATCGCGCTCGAGAACGTGCGCCAGTTTCGCGCGGTTCAGCAGTCGCTTGCGCGCCAGACGGCGACCTCCAGCATCCTGCGCGTGATCAGCGGCTCGCCGACCGATGTGCAGCCTGTCTTCGACGTGATCGTGAGCACCGCGACCCAACTCTTGAGGTGCGATGCCGCCCATGTCCACCTGACGGACGGCACCTATTATTGGCCCGCGGCCAGTGCGATGGGCGGGGGCGTGATGACCACCGACACGGTGATCGAGCGCATCCGGAAGATGAGCGACCTGACGACAGCTGACGGCATGCCGAAATTTCTCGTCGATGCCGCGCTCAACTTCCCGTCGCGGGCAATCACCTCGAAATCCATGCTGCATGTTCCGGACTGGTCGGTCGCGGATCTGCCGCCCCATGAAGTGAAACGCAGGGAAGAACTCGGTTTCGAGGCGTCGCTCTTTCTGCCGCTGATGCGCGGGGATACCTGTGTGGGGCTGCTGTCGTTCGCGCAGCAATCGCCGCGGGAATTCACGGAAGCCGAGATCGCGCTCGCGGAGAGTTTCCGCGATCAGGCGATGATCGCGCTGGAGAATACCCGGCTCTTCGCGGAGACGCAGGAGGCACTGGAGCAGCAAGAAGCAACATCCGAAGTCCTCCGGGTGATCAGCAATTCGACCTCCGACATCCAACCCGTCTTTGACATGATCGCACGCAGCGCGACGGAGCTCTGCGGCAGCCGGTTCTGCATGGTCTGGCGCTATGACGGCGCCCGGATGGACTATTGCGCAAGCTACGGCTTCGATGCGGAGTTCATCGAGAGCTACCGCGCGAACTGGCCCGCGCTGCCGTTGGAGGGATCGCTCACCAAGGCGGTGATTGATGCGCGCGAGGTGGTGCGCGTGCAGGACGCCTACGACGAGAGCTATTCCGACCACGCGACCGCGCGCAGATACGGCTTTCGCCAGATGATCGGCGTGCCTGTGCTCCAGGGCGACACGCTGTGGGGTGCGATCATCATGGGCTGGCCCGATGGGGAGGCGCCCAAGAAGTCCGACATCGACCTCGCGCGCACCTTCGCGGGTCAGGCCAGCATCGCCATAGAGAATGCACGGCTCTTCAACGAAACGCAGGAAGCGCTGGAGCAGCAGACGGCGACTGCGGAGGTGCTCAAGGTCATCAGCCAGTCCGCCTTCGATCTGCCAACCGTGCTGCAGGCCCTGATCGAGGCCGCGGCAGAGCTGTGCGAGGCGTCGATCTGTATCCTGTTCGACAGGGTCGGTGACGAGTTGCACCTTGGGGCCAATGTCGGCTGCTCTCCTGAAATGATCGACTATCACAACCGCAATCCACACAAGCTCAGTCGTGAAAACATCGCGGGCCGCGCCGTTCTCGACGGTCGCACGCAGCATGTGCCGGACATTCAACTCGATCCCGATTTTGCCAATCCCAAATCCGTGGCCCTTGGCGGCTGGCGGTCGATCATCGCGGTGCCGCTCATCCGCGACGGCGAGGTCATCGCGGTGCTGGATCTGGCGCGCCCCACGCCGGGCCCGTTCACGCCGCGCCAGATCGAACTGGTCGAAACCTTCGCCGATCAGGCCAGCATCGCCATCAACAACGTGCGGCTTCTGCGCGAAACGCAGGAGCGCACGGCAGAAGCCGTTGAGGCGCTGGAATACCAGACCGCCACGTCCGAGGTGCTCGACGTCATCTCCCGCTCTCCCAATGAGCTGATGCCGGTTCTGGATGCAATTCTGGAAGTGGCGGCGCGCATCTGCGATCCGCAATATGCCTATGTCGCACTGCTCAACCCGGATGACGGTTTGTACCACATGGTCACGACGCTGAATTGCGATGCCGAATTCTTCGAGTATCTCAAGGCCCACCCGATGAAGCCGGAACCCGGTACCTGCACGGGCCGCACGGCCATGCTGGGCGAGACGGTCTACATCGAGAATACCGAGACGGACGACACCTACGAATGGAAAGAGGCAGCGCGACGCGGCGCGTTCCAATCGACCGTCGGCGTGCCGCTGATCAAGGACGGCGTGGTCGTCGGGGTCATCTCGCTGGCCCATAGCAAGCCCTATGCTTTCGCGGCCAAGCAGATCCGGCTCGTTGAAACCTTCGCGGCGCAGGCCGTGATCGCCATCAGCAACACGCGGCTGTTCGAGGAGGTGCAGGCGCGCACGGCGGAGGTGACCGAAGCATTGGTGCGCGAACAGGCGAGCGCGGAAATCTTGCAGGTGATCAACGAGGCCAAATCCGATTTGCAGCCTGTATTCGACCTGATCGTTCAGAAGTCAGCGGAACTGTGTGGCGCGCAATTCTGCACGCTGGATCGGTTTGACGGGGAATTCTATCATTTCTGTTCGCAATACGGCTTCTCGGAAGATGCGATGGGTGAATTTCAGGCAGGTTACCCCTATGCCTATGAACCGGGTGAAGCTGACATCATAACGATGGTCGTAGACACCGGCGAGGTTGCGCATATCGCCGACGCGCAAGAGCAAGAGGAGGAGCTCTCGCGAGATCTGGCAAAGAGAGCCGACTTTCGGCGCCTGCTTGGCGTACCGATCCGCGCGGCTGGCCGCAGCGTCTGGGGCGTGATCGCTCTGGGATGGCCCGACATTTCGCCGCCCGCGCCCGCCCATATCGAACTGGTCCAGAGCTTTGCAAACCAAGCCAGCATCGCCATCGAGAACGCGCGGTTGCTGCGTGAGACGCAGGAACGCACGGCGGAAGTGACCGAGGCGCTGGAACAGCAAAAAGCCTCCGCCGAAATCCTGAGCGTCATCAGTCAGTCGGTCGAGGACACCCAGCCAGTGTTCGAGAAGATCCTGGAGAGCTGCAGGCATCTGTTCGGAGGCGAGGAGCTGGACGTGTTGCTGATTGACGAGCAGGGCCAGCTGCAAGTTGCGGCCTACTTGGGCGACTACCGCAAGGAGCTGCTGAAAACCTTCCCGGCGCCATGGGAGATCACACCCGCGGGCGAGGCCATCCGCACCGGCAAGGTCATCAACTATGCCGATTGCGCCAACAGTCCGGAGGTGCCCGCGGTCCTGCGCAAGATGGCAAAGATCGCGGCCTATCACTCCGTCGCCTTTGCGCCCATGATCTGGGAGGGCAAGGGCATCGGCGTGATCGGCGTTGCGCGATCGAGACAGGATTTCAACGCCAAGGAACTGCGCATAATGCAGGGATTTGCCGATCAGGCGGTGATCGCAATCCAGAATGCGCGGCTGTTCAAGGAGACGCAGACCGCGCTTGTCCGGCAGACTGCAAGTGCCGACATCCTGCGGGTGGTCAGTGAAACGCAAACCGATCTCAAACCGGTTTTCGACGCGATACTGAGCCGCGCCGCGGAGCTGTGCAATGCCCCGATGGCCAGCCTCTACCTCGTGAATGAAGAGCGCAGCCACGCGGTAATGGAAGCCTACCGCGGCGACGATCTCGCGTCATGGGCCACAGGTGAGACAAAATGGGAAATGAAAAAGGGCATCGCCGTCGCAGATTGCATTCTGGACCGCGTCCCCATCCACATCCATGACCTGAAGGACACGGAAAACTACCGCAACAGCTCCCACGTCCGGCGCGCAGCTGTCGATCAGGAAGGGGTGCGCACGTTTCTGGCCATTCCGCTGGTCCACAAGGGCGAAGGGATCGGGGACATGGTGCTCTTCAAGCGCGAAGTCAAACCGTTCACGCGGGAGGACATCGTCCTGCTGGAAAACTTCGCCGATCAGGCGGTGATCGCAATCCAGAACGCGCGTCTTTTCAATGAGACCCAGACCGCCCTGGCGCGTCAAACTGCCAGCGCGGATGTGCTTCGGGTCATCAGCCAGTCCCCGAATGACACAAAACCCGTCTTTGATGAAATCGTCCGCCTCGCGCTCTCGCTTGTCTCTTGCGACGAGGCGGTGGTGTTTGAATGCGACGGCACATCCTACTGGGAGGCCGCCGCGGCACGGCCGGATAAACGAAACATCGAGATTTCCGGTAAACTCAACGCCATTGACCCTACGTTTGATCTGCCCTCGCAAGTGTTCGCGAGCAAGAAGGTCATCCATACGCCGGATTGGAACGCCGCGAAACTGCCACCGCGCGATCAGAAACTCCGAGACGAGTTTGGCTTTCGATCCTCATTCATGGTACCGGTGATGCGCGGAGACACATGCATCGGCGGCCTTGCATTCATTCGCGAGGTCCAGCGCGCGTTTTCGGAAGACGAGATATCGATGGCGGAATCCTTTGTCGATCAAGCCACCATCGCCATTGAAAACGTGCGGCTCTTCAAAGACACGCAGACTGCCTTGGCGCGCCAAACCGCCAGTGCCGACATCCTTCGCGTGATCAGCGAAACCCAGTCCGATCTCAAACCGGTGTTTGAGGCGATTGCCGGCACAGCAGTGCGCTTGCTGGATTGTGATGTCTGCTCAGTGATGATCTGCGAAGGCGACAAATTCGTCCCGCGCGGTGCGATGAGCGCCGAGGGACCCATCCTCACCCTCGGAGAAGGCCACCTGATCGATCCGGAGCTCAGCTTTCCGGCTCAGGCCATCGTCACCAAGGAAATGGTTCACGTCCCCGACTTCTGGGCCATAGACCTGCCTGCAGACGAATACTGGGCACGCGATAAATTCGGCATCCACTCCGGCCTCTATCTGCCGCTCTTGCGTGGTGGCGAATGTGTGGGTGTGGTGGCTTTCGCGCGTCAGGTAACCCGCGCGTTCAGCACCGAGGACATCGAGCTCGCCCGCAGCTTTTGCGATCAGGCGGTGATCGCCATTCAAAACGTGCGTTTGTTCAATAAAACCCAAACTGCACTTGTCCGCCAGACCGCCAGTGCGGACATTCTGCGCGTGGTCAGCGGTGCGCAGGATGATGCGCGCCCGGTTTTCAACGCCATCGCCAAGGCCGGAATGCGGCTGCTCGACTGCGACGGCTCGGCCGTCTTGATGCGGGACGGCGATCATTTCATTCCGGTAGAAGGCATGGTCGGCGGCGAAGACTTGGCAGTGCCTTTTGATCCGTCGCCGGTCAAGATCGATTCCACGCTGAACTTTCCATCACGTGTGTTTGAGACCGGAAAAATGGTCCATGTTCCGGATTTCTCAGCTGCGGATTTGCCCAGACATGAGATCGGCACAGTTGCCAAGTTCGGGATGAAATCCGCGATCTATCTGCCAATGATACGGGATGATTTTTGTGTCGGGGTTTTGGTTTTTGACCGCACGACCGAGACGCGTGCTTTTACCCCTGAACAGATCGAACTGGCCAATTCCTTTTGCGACCAAGCCGTGATCGCCATCGAAAACGTACGGCTGTTCCGGGAGGCACAGGACGCCCGCGCTGCCGCCGAGAAGGCCAACGAGGCCAAGAGCGCTTTCCTCGCCACGATGAGCCACGAGATCCGCACGCCGATGAACGCCGTTATCGGGATGAGCGGGCTCCTGCTCGACACCGAGCTCAACCCCGAACAACTCGACTATGCGGAGACCATCCGGACCAGCGGCGACGCGCTTCTGGGGATCATCAACGAGATCCTGGATTTCTCGAAGATCGAGGCCGGGCAGATGGATATCGAGACGGCGCCCGTCGATCTGCGCGATTGCATCGAATCCGCCCTCGATCTGGTCAGCGGCAAGGCGGCGGAGAAGCAGCTGGACATGGCATACGTCTATGACGACAGCGTGCCCCCCGCGATTAGCACGGACCTCACGCGGTTGCGCCAGATCCTGCTCAACCTTCTGTCGAACGCCGTCAAGTTCACCGACGCGGGCGAAGTGGTTCTGTCGGTCAAGGCCACCCCCGCGAAAGGTGGCAAGCTCGAACTCGCGTTCACCGTGCGTGACACCGGCATCGGATTGTCGCTCGACGGGATGAAGCGCTTGTTCCAGTCCTTCAGCCAGGCGGACAGCTCGACCACGCGCAAATACGGCGGCACGGGGCTGGGTCTCGCGATTTCCAAACGGCTGGCCGAGCTGATGGGCGGCACGATGACCGCGCAGAGCAAGGGCCTCGGCGAAGGCTCCGCGTTCAGCTTCACCATCATGGCGAAACCCGCAGCGCTGCCCCATACCCCCGCCCGCGATCTGCTGGGCGAGCAGAACGAGCTGCGCGGCAAGCGGATCCTGATCGTCGATGACAACGCCACCAACCGCAAGATCCTCACCCTGCAGACGGATAAGTGGGGCATGCTCGCCCGCGATACCGAAACGCCGCAGGAGGCGCTCGATTGGGTCAGGGCCGGTGCGGAGTTCGACATCGCCATCCTCGATATGCACATGCCGCAGATGGATGGCCTCGCACTCGCGCGGGCCCTGCGCGAGGTGAACGCACACCTGCCGCTCATTCTGTTCAGTTCGCTGGGCCTGCGGGAGGCGGAAACGCAAGGCGATGTCTTTGACGCCTTCCTCGCCAAACCCCTGCGGCAATCGCAGCTCTTCGACACCCTCGTGACCGTCTTCGCCCCCAAGGAGGCGGCACCCGAGCCGGAAAAGCCGCGCGGCGAGCAGGATGGGCCGAAGCCGGGCGAGAGCCATCCGCTGCGCATCCTGCTGGCCGAGGACAACCTCGTGAACCAGAAGCTCGCCATGCGCCTGCTGGAACAGATGGGCTACCGCGCGGATCTGGCCAGCAACGGTGTCGAGGCGGTCGAGAGCGTTGCGCGGCAGGTCTACGACGTGGTGCTGATGGATGTTCAGATGCCGGAGATGGACGGGCTGGAAGCCTCGCGCCGCATCACGCAGGACACCGCACCGCACCAGCGCCCGCGCATCATCGCCATGACCGCCAATGCCATGCAGGGCGACAGGGAGATGTGTCTGGCCGCGGGCATGGACGACTACATCGCAAAACCCATCCGCGTGCCGATCCTGATCGAAGCGCTCAGACAGGTGCCGATCCGAAAGGGAAAGACCAAATGACAAACGACGTGATCGACATGGCCGTATATGATGAGCTGAAAGACGCGGCAGGCGCTGAGTTCGTTGTCGAGTTGGTGAGCGCATTTCTGGAAGAGGCGCCGGGTCTTCTCATGGAACTGCGCACCGCGCTTGGCGCCGGGGATGCAGATGGGTTCCGCCGCGCGGCCCATTCGCTCAAATCCAACGCAAATGTCTTCGGGGCTGACGCCCTCGCCATCCCGGCGCGGCGGCTCGAACTGATGGAAGTGTCGAATGCCACGCCCGAGGTGCAAAAGCTCATCGCAGAGCTCGAGGCGGAATACGCGCGCACCTCTGCGGCGTTGAAGGAGTTGCAAGATGGGTGACACCGCAGGGCATCTGCTCATCGTCGATGACAACCGCGTCAACCGGCTGCTGCTGTCGCGCAGTGTGGAATTGCAGGGCTATACCGCGACACTGGCGGAGAATGGCCGCGCAGCGATGGAGTGCCTTCAATCGGGCAGCTACGACCTGATGCTTCTCGACATAGAGATGCCGGAAATGGACGGTTTTCAGGTGCTCGAAGCGATGAAGCTGGACCCCAAGCTGAAGGATCTGCCGGTCATCGTCACCTCCTCGGTCGAGGGGGTCGAGAATATCGTGCGCTGCATCGATCTGGGGGCGGAGGACTATCTGCCCAAGCCGGTGAACCCCGTGTTGCTGCGCGCGCGCCTGACCTCCAGCCTCGAGAAGAAGCGCCTGCGCGACGAGCAGAAAACGCTGCTGCGCCGCTTCGCCACCAGCGAGGTCGTGCAGGACTTGCAGGACACCGGGTTCAAGCTCGGCGGCCGCCGCGTGCACGCCTCTATCCTGTTTTGCGACATCCGCGGGTTCACCGCGATTTCCGAACGCCAGTCACCCGAGGATACGATCGAGCTGTTGAACATCTACTATACACTGATGTTCGAGGCGATCGAACAGCTTGGCGGTATCGTCTCGTTGATGATCGGCGACGGGCTGATGGTCCTGTTCGGCGCGCCCAAGCCGCTGGAAAACCCCGCCGCGAGTGCTGTTGCCGCTGCGCAGGACATGCTGGCGATCATCGCGCAGTTCAATTCCGAACAGGCGATGGTGCAGAAACCACAGATCCATCTCGGCATCGGGATCGCCACAGGCGAGGTGGTCGCGGGTTATGCAGGCACCAAGCAGCGAGCAACCTATACCTGCATCGGCGACAAGGTGAACCTCGCGTCCCGCCTCGAAGGACATACCAAGGCCGCCGCCTGTCCCATCCTCATCGACGAGGCGACCCGTTCCGCCGTGGGCATGAGCAGCGAATGCACCGCAATCGGCGACGTCCAGTTCACCGGGTTCTCATGCCCCGTCCCGGTCTTCGCCGTCACGCCTGAGTGACGCCGGTGAGACGCCCCACCTTCACCCTTGTGAATAGCGGCGTTTAGGCGTCCGATGGCGCCATGAAACTCAACGGCCCCTTCCTCTTCATCCTCGCGACCCTGATGATCGACGCCATCGGCATCGGAATCGTCTTCCCGATCATGCCAGACCTGATGGACCGCGTCGGTGCGGGCAGCACGGCTGAGGGCGCGTTCTGGGGCGGTGTGATGATGTCGGCCTATGCCGCAGCGATGTTCCTGTGCGGGCCGATCGTGGGCAGCCTGTCGGATGCCTACGGACGCAGGCCGGTCCTGATCGCGGCATTGGCCACGCTCGCGCTCGACTACGTCATCATGGCTGTGGCGCAGACCTATTGGGTGCTGCTCATCGGGCGCGTGATCGCAGGGATGGCGGGGGCGACCTACATCACGGCGACCGCCTATATCTCGGACATCGCCAAACCTGATGAGCGTGGCGCGGCCTTCGGCATGATCGGCGCCGCCTTCGGGATCGGGTTCGTCTTCGGGCCTGCGCTGGGGGGTGTCGCATCGGGCTGGCACATCACCGCACCCTTCTGGATCGCGGCGGGGCTCTCCACGCTCAACGTGATCTTCGGGCTGCTGATCCTGCCGGAATCGCTGAAACAGGAAAACCGACGGCCCTTCGGGCGGCGCGACCTCAATCCTTTCGGCGCCATCATCCGGGCCTTCGCAATCCCCGGTCTCGCGATCCCGCTCATCTGCATCTTCGTCTTCGAGCTTGCGAATATGGTCTATCCCTCGCTCTGGGCGTTCTGGGGGCGCGAGGTCTTCGGCTGGGACGGCTTCATGATCGGCCTGACGCTGTCGGCCTACGGCGTCCTGATCGCGGTTGTGCAGGCCGGGATCCTGCCCCGGATGACCCGCCGTTTGGGCGATTACCACACGCTTCTGATCGCCACTGCCACAGCGGTGATCGGGCTGGTGGGCTTCGGCTTCACGACCGCAGCTTGGGCCGTGGCCGTCGTCCTGCCCATCGCGTCGCTTGCCGATATGGCTCCGCCGCTGCTCACGGCCTTTGCGGCAAACCGTGTGGGTGAAGACATGCAGGGGCTGGTTCAGGGCGTGATCGCCTCTCTCGCCTCCGTCGCGGCGGTCTTGGCGCCACTGGCGCTGACCGGCGTGTTCGAACAGTTCGTGACCGGCACGGGGATCTACTTCCCCGGCGCGCCGTTCCTCGTCGCGGCGGTCCTGGTTCTCGCGACCGTGCCGCTGGTCCTGCGGCTCAACCCGGCGAGATGGACGAACGGGCGCAGGATCAAGGGTGACCCGCCGGCGCGTTAGCCCCCTTGCCGAGGTCGAAGTCAGGCGGGCGTGAGCCTGCCGCCCAGCGTGCGCATCGTCCAGTCGGCAAATTCAATCAACAGCGCGTCAGACGCCGTGTCGAACGCGCGGATCAGCACCGGCGTTTCCGTCGTGGCGGCGCGCGCGCTGCTGGTGAAGCTGCGGGTGGCGATCACGCGCGCATCGCTTTCACGGATGATCCGGGAGGTCATGCGGATGACCACCTGCGCGCCCTCTCCCTGCCCCACGGTATCGGCATGAAAATCGATCAGCTCGGTCAGAATGGCGAAATCACCGCTCCCGGCCAAGGGTCTGCGCCCGACGTAGCGCAGGCCGCCGGTATTTTGCAGCGTCCGCACCAGCAGTGTCTGCATCAGAACAGGCGCCTCGTCGCCCCAACGGGCATCGGGCAGGTACTGCGCCTGCAGTTCATCGGGGCGGATCATGATCCGGTCGGTGACAAGCACACCGCCCGATGTCGGCAGTTCCACCACCACATCGCGCGCCAGTGGCCCACCGCGCGCCACGGGTGCACCGTCAGGCGCGCGCAGGTCATAGACGTCGAGCGGTGTGCTCGCATCCCCCAGAACACCGAGTGCGGCACATCCCGCCACCATGGAGGCCAGCAGGATGGACAGGAACGCTCTTGAAATGGCTGCCATGGTCATACGCGGATCACCTTCGGAATGTGGGTGCTTGGGAATCGAGGAAGAAGCGCGCGGGGTCGCGCTGGATCTGCTGGGTCAAACGGTCGAGATTGCTCACGAGCGTGCGCGTCTCCTCGGCAAGACGTGTATACAGCGGCAGACCTGTCCGCGAGAAGTCGATGACGGATGGACCCGCCGACGAAATCGTACCCTGAAGCCCGGCAAAGGCGGCTTCGGCGGATTGGCCCGCGGCCCGCAGATCGGCGGTGATGCCGGGGATGTCCGCGGACACCTGCGCGATGGCGCCGTTCAGCGCCGTCATGCTCTCCTGCAACCCGTCGATCAGCCCGTCCAGATCCTCATTGATGAGCCGGTCCGCGCCGGTAAAGGCACCTTCGGCAGCTTCCAGCGTCCGGTTTCCGGTCTCCATCGCCGTGTTGATCGCCGCGAGCGTCTCGTTGGCATTGGCAAACGTGGCAGTTACCGTGGCAAGGGTGTTGTCCGCCGACAGGCTCAGCGCGTCGATCCGTCCGCTTGCGGCCGAGAGGTCCGCGCCCACATCCGTGATCACCGTGCTGGCAGTTTGCGCCGCCGTCCGGATATCGGCCATGATCTGGGGCAGATCGTTTTCTGCCGCGGCACCGATCGTGGCAACGGCCGCATCGACCTGCGCCACCGCTGCACGCGCCTCCGAAAGCAACGGCGCGCCCTCGGTCTCGAGCAGGGCATCAAAGCGCGCCGCCGCCGCGTCGACAGTCCCGATGGCCTCCGTCAGGCGCGACAGAACCGTATCGACCGATGAAAGCGTGGTTTCGGCCTCCGTCAGGCGGGTCGTCGCGGTGGCCCCTGTGGTATTGAGTGTCGCCATCATCCCGCGCGCATCGGTGCCGATGGCGGCAACCTCCTCGCGCAGCGTCACGAGCGTATCGCGCAGCTCCTGCGTTGTGGCCGTCAGATCCTCGGCGAGGTAGGATTGAGCCGTGTTCAGCGTCGCCGTCCCGGTCTCCAGCAGGGTTTCCGCCTCCCCCGACAGGGCGTTGATGCGCGTCAGCGTCGTATCCGCGTTTTGCATCAACCCCTCGAAATCGTCCGAAAGATCGACAAGGAGCTGGCTCACGTTGGCGATCTGGCTCGCGAACTCGTTTGCCGAGCCCGCGAATTCGGAAAACCCCTCCAGCGTCGCGGAGAAGGTCTCCGATGTCTCGGCCACATTGGCGAGGATCAGCTCGATCTGTGCCCGGTTCCGCTCCCCGAAAAGCTCGTTGAGCGCATCGACCGTTTCTAGCGTCTGGGCGACCAGCTCGGGCGCATCCTCGGTGAGCGACTGAATGACCGAACGCCCGGCGGTGATTTCGGGAAAGGGTATGGCATCCGTAGGCTCAAGCAGCGGCACCGAGGGCGAGCCGGGCGCGATCTGGACGAAAGACACGCCCGTTACGCCCTGCGCCTCGATGGTCGCGACACTATCCTCGCGGACCGGCGTGTCCGCGTCCACCTCGACGCGCACGAGGATCGTGCCATCGCGGTCGGGGGACAGGCGCACATCCACGACCTGACCCACCGGCAACCCGCTGAAGCGCACGTCGGAGGCTGCCGACAAGCCTGCAACCGATGAAAACCGGACTTCGTAATAGTCGAACTGCCGGTCGAGCTCGACCTGCGCGAACCAGAGCACCACGGCCACGAGGCCCAGAAGCCCCGCAAGGGTGAAAGCGCCGATCAGAATGAAATTGGCCCGCGTTTCCATATTGGCTCAATTCGTCCCTTCAGAGCTATCCGCCGCATCCTTGGTGTCGAGGGCAGCACGCGCCCGAGGGCCATGAAAATACTCATGAACCCAAGGGTGATCGACTGCAAGCATATCATGCATCGTTCCCGATACCAGCACCCGCCGCTCCGCGAGTACCGCAATACGGTCACAGCAGGCGTGCAGCGTGTCGAGATCGTGGGTCACCAGAAATACCGTGAGGCCCAGCGCGCGGCTCAGCTCCCGGATCAGGATGTCGAACTCGGCGGCACCGATGGGATCGAGCCCGGCGGTGGGCTCATCAAGAAACAGGATCGGCGGATCGAGCGCGAGCGCTCGCGCAAGACCGGCGCGCTTGCGCATGCCGCCCGACAGCTCAGAGGGGTATTTGTCTCCCGCAAAGAACTCCAGCCCGACCATGGAGATCTTGAGATCCGCGAGCGCCACCCGGATCGCCGGATCGAGACCTTCGACGGCGCGCAGGGGCACCTCGACATTCTCGCGCACCGTCAGCGATGAAAAAAGCGCGCCGTCCTGAAACATCACACCCCAGCGCGCCGCTGTACTGCGCTCCGATTTCTGTTCACCGTTCAGCACATCATCGCCCAGAACCGTGACACTGCCTTCCTTGGGCGGGTTCAACCCGATGATCGTGCGCAAAAGCACGGATTTGCCGGTGCCGGATCCGCCGACCACGCCCAGGATCTCGCCCTCGTAGATGTCGAGATCGAGGTCTTCATGCACGACCTGCTTGCCGAACTGGTTGCGCAGGCCGCGGATCGAGATGACGGTCTTGCGGTCCTCGGGCGCCACGCTCATATCCCGATCTGAGCGAAGAAGATGGAAAAGAGCGCGTCGGCCACGATGACCGCAAAGATGGACGCGACCACCGAGGCCGAGGTCATCTGGCCCAAGGATTCAGCATTGCTCTTGACCTGCATGCCCGCGTGACAGCCGACCACCCCGATGATGAGCGCGAAGACCGGCGCCTTGATCATCCCGACGATCAGATGGCTCACATCCGTCCCCTCGACGAGGCGCGTTGTGAACATGGCGGGTGAAATGCCCAGCTCCACCCAGGACATGATGCCCCCGCCCAACAGCCCCATCAGATTGGCCACCAACCCCAGGATCGGCAGCATCAGGAAAAGCGCGAGGATACGCGGCACGAAGAGGATCATCGCCGGGTCGAGCCCGAGGCTGCGCATGGCGTCGATCTCCTCGCGCATCTTCATAGAGCCGATCGCCGCCGTGAAGGCGGAGGCGGAGCGGCCCGCGACGATGATCGAGGTCAGCAAAATACCGAGTTCCCGCAGAATGGAGATCGCGATCAGATCGACGACGAAAACCTCCGCGCCAAACTGGCGCAACTGGGCCGAGCCCTGAAAGGCGAGCACCACACCGATGAGGAAGGCCATCAACGCGACGATGGGCACGGCCTTCAGGCCGACCTCCTCGCAGTGATGGACGAGCGCTGTCAGCCTGAACTCGCTCGGGTGGCGGACGGATCGCGCCAGCCGCGCGAGGAACAGGCCGAAGTAGCCGGTCAGTGCCGCCAGGAACCCCGCGCCACCCGACACCGATTTGCCGAGCTGTGCGATCCGGTCCGCGAGGCTTGGCCGTTCCGGGGGAACTTCCTCGGGATCCGGCATCGCCGCCGCCACAGTCCTGAGCAGGCTCGACGCGCCTTCTGCCGCGCCGGTGATCTCGACCTGCTGGCCCGCGGCTGAACCGCGTTCGCGCAAGCCCGTCAGAACCCAAGCGGCGGCGGTGTCAAAGCGGGTGACGCCGGACAGGTCCACATGGATCGTGCGATCATCCGGAAGACCGCGCAGCCGGGCCGCGAGATCGGTCACCTCAAGCACCGTAAAGGCACCCTGCAGCGTCACCGTGACACCGCCGTCCGCTGATGCAATCTGGATGTCGGAAGCCGAAATCTGGTCCATGTCCGCGATGTTATGCGATCCGTCACAGACAGGACAGATCGAATCAGCGCGCGCCGAGCAGCGGGACCGACGTCATGCGAGAACTGCTCCCGAAGGCGGTGGCAGAGGACCCGGGCGCCACCTGTGTCTCACGCTCCGCGCCACCGGAATCTTTCCAGCACCCCGCGTTGGTTGGCGCCGACGGCGCCACCGGGAGGATCAAAGCCGTCGGCAAGCAATGGCCTCCGCGCAAACCTGACGCCGTTCCGGCAGATCAGAAGCGCGGCGGATTTTTCCCGCCACACGTGCAATTGCACGCCCAATGTACTGTATGCGCGCCTGCTTTGCCCAACAGCCTTGCCAAACGTCCTGCAAATGCCGACACTGATTAACATTAAATTAACGAATATTGACATTGGGTCGCTTTTTTTCTGGCCCGACGCACATTGGAGGTCTGCCTATGGCATTGGATCTGAAAGAGGTTGCGAGCGGTCTGGGGTTTCCCGAGGGGCCGGTCGCCATGGCGGACGGCACGCTGCTGTTCGTCGACATCAAGAATGAAACGCTATGTCGGCTGGGTACGGATGGGACCGTGTCGGTGGTCGCGCATATGCCCGGCGGCCCGAACGGCGTCGCGATCGGGCCCGACGGCGCGGCCTATGTGTGCAACAATGGCGGTGCCTACGGGTTTGTCCCGTTCGATGCAGGTCATGGCCCCATCACCGTGCCAAGTCCGGACCGGCCTGACTATACCGGCGGCAAGATCCAGCGCGTGGATCTGGATACGGGCGAGGTCACACCGCTCTACGATTCCTACCGCGACAAGAACGGCGAGCACAAGCTGCTGGCGCCGGACGATATCGTTTTCGATGACAACAAGCATTTCTATTTCACCGAGACGGGGATGCAGGACGACTATAAACTGCAGAAAGGCGGTGTGTACTACGCCGCCTGTGACGGCTCCTCGATCACCAAGGTTGCGACCGTCGACATGGCGAACGGCGTGGGCCTCTGTCCCAAGGGCAAGGTCCTTTATGTGTCCGACACGATCTTCGGCAGGCTCTGGGCGCTGGACCTCGAAAGCCCGGGCAAGGCCAAGCCCGGCCCGATGCCAGGTATGCCGGGACGGGTGATCCAGACCCTGCCGGGCTATCAATGGCTCGACAGCCTCAAGGTGGAGGCGGACGGCAAGATCTGCGTCGGCACGATCTTCAATCCCGGCATCACCGTATTCGACGCGGACGGCAGTCATGAGCTGTTGTCGGTGCCGGACCTCTTCACGACCAACCTGTGCTTCGGGGGCGATGACATGCGCGATGTCTGGATCACCGCGTCGAGCACCGGCAAGATCTACAAGACGCGCTGGCCGCGGCCGGGGCTGAAGCTCGCCTACAACGCCTGAAGCGTGGGCGCCGGAAAATCTGGGGGGATGACGCATGGACGATCACGCGATTGCAGAGGAGCTGGTCCGCGAGCTGGCGCGGCCCGACGGCAGCCCCAAGCTGCGCCCCGTGCACACCATCGGCGTCGGGGTGACCGGTCACTTCCGCGCCTCCGACATCGCGGGCGAATATTGCAAGGCGGCGCATTTTCAGGGGGATGTCATCCCGGTGACGATGCGCTTTTCCAATGGGTCGGGGAGTGCGACGCCGCATGACGGCTGGTCGGATGTGCGCGGCATGGCCACGCGCTTTCACCTGCCGGACGGCAGTGCGACGGATCTGGTGTGCATGACCCTGCCAGAATTCTTCGCGCCCACGCCGAAGACGTTCCTCGACTTTACCATCGCGGCGAAACCGGTCCCGGTGCAACGTGAAAGCCCCTGGAACAAGTTCGTCGGGATGCTGCGCCTCATGCCGCCCATGCCCGATCCCTACCCCGGCGAGACGATCAGCCCGAACCCCGGCGGCATCGCCTATGCCAACGCCCATGCCCATGCGCAACTGGCAGTGTTCGAGGCCGCCTCCATCGGTGCGCCGCAGAGCTATGCCCGCGCGTCCTACCACGCGGTGCATACCTTCATCGTGACCGGCGCGGACGGCGTGCGCCGCTGGGTTCGCTTCACCTGGCAGCCGGTGGCGGGCGTGCTCAACACGGACCCGCTGAAAACGCCCGAGGATGAATACCTGCAAGCCGAGATGCGCGCCCGGCTGGCAAAGGGAACGGCACGCTTCACCCTGACCATGGTCATCGGCGAGACCGGGGATGCCTTCAGCGATTCCACCAGACCCTGGCCGCCGCACCGGCGCCGCATCGAAATGGGCGAGCTTACGCTGGAGCATGTGCCGCAGGACCAGATCGAGGGCTGCGAGCGGCTGAGCTTCAATCCGTGGCTGCTTACCGAAGGAATCGAGCCGTCGGATGATCCGATCCTGCACGTGCGCAAGCATGCCTATGAGTATTCTGCGAAACTGCGCGGCGGCAATGCCTGCCCCTTCTCGAGGAGTTAGAGCATGTCCGATCAAGGTGGTTGGCTCAACCGTTTCGTAAACAGCCTGCCCGACCGTGGCTGGTTCCAGTTCCTGTCACGCTATATCGTGGTGCCCTACTGGGTCTGGAAAGACCCAAAGCCGAAGCTGCCCGGCGGGCCGCGCCCCTCGCCGCAGCCGAGCGAGAACGTACAGCGCATGATGAACCTGATCATGCCTCTGCGCGATCCTTCGCCGGTGGGGCGGGCCAAGGCCGTGCTGGCCATCGCCCAGAACGTGGACGAAATCTTCGACGGGCTCGACAACGTCGGCACCGTCCACACGGCGCGGTTCCTGCTGCTGGGGGACAACCTCTGCATGATTTCCGTCTATGACGGCGATTTCAGCAACTACATCCGCGATTTCATCGAAACGATAGGCTCCGTCTTCGACGATGTGATGCGGCTGGTGGAGGGGGGCGATGCGCTGATCCCCACCACCCATAACGTCGAGGCGTTCATCGACTGGGTGCACGCGCATGACCTGTTTCAGGCCCCCGATTTCCCGACCGACCTCTTTACCTTGCAGGATCAGGCGAAGGGCATCGGGCCTGACGGGCCGCCGCATGAGTTGATGACGCTCCCCCGCGAGCTGGTGCTGCAACTGGCGGCGAACCCGGACATTTCGCTTGGCGGGGGCTACCGCGCCTACCCCGGCATTTCGGTCGGACAGGTGCGCAACAAGTTCGAGATGGGCTGGTGAGTATGGAAATCGATCTTGACGATGTACAAGGCAACATCCTGCGCGGCTACCGCCGCCACTTGGTGCGCCACCTGATCCTCGAAGTCACCGACCGCAAAGCCGCCCGCGCGTTCCTGGCCACCGCTGCGGACGGCGGTAGCCCGGAGGTCCCCGGCATCACACCTGCGACCGACTGGGAAGACAGCAAGCCGCGCGATTGCTTCAACATCGGGATCACCTTCGAAGGGCTGCGCGCGCTCGGCCTGCCCTCGGGCCAGCTTGCCAGCTTTCCGACGGAATTCCGCGACGGGATGACCAACCGCGCCATGAAGCTGGGCGATTTCGGGAGCAGTGCGCCCGCCCATTGGCCCTCCCCCTTCGACACTCCCGAAAGGGTGCATGTCATCGCCTCCCTGCATGGCGACAAAGAGGAACACCTCGATGAGGTCGAGGCGCAGGTGGTGCGCGGCTTTTCTGTCATCGGCACTCGCGACGGGCGCGGCCTGGGCGACCACCGGGTATTTTTCAACTACGTCGACAACATCTCGCAGCCGCGCTTCCACGGCATCAGCGACCCGATCAACAAGGGCGTGGATGAGCCTTTCGACCCGTTCGGTACCATCCTGCTGGGCTATCCCACCAGCATGGAGAACCTGCGCTTTCGTGTGCCCTCGCCGGATGCCCTGGGCAAGAACGGCACATTCAATGCGTTCCGCATCCTCGCGCAGGATGTCGAGGGGTTCGAGATCTACCTCAGCGAGGCGGCTGACGTGCTGATGGCCCATCCCGATGGCGACAAACTGCTGCCCGACGGGGACGAGGGGCGCATCGGCAAGGGGCTCGACCGGCACGGCGCACTGCGCGAGATCGTTGCGGCGCAGATGTGCGGCCGCTGGCGCGCCAGCGGCAATCCCTACGAAAGCTCGCCCGATACCCCCTTTCCGGATCGGAAAATATCGCGGACAAACTTCGACTACGGACCGCAGGCGCGCTGCCCCGCGGGCGCGCATATGCGGCGCGGCAATCCGCGCGGCGGCCATATCGTTCAGCGCATCGCCAACTACAGCCGCAGGCTGGTGCGGCGCGGCATGTCATATGGCCCCGATTTCGACGTGGCCAGCTTTGACCCCACGCATCGCGACGGCGCGGAGCGCGGCCTGCTGGGCAATTTCATCGGTGCCAATCTGGGCGCGCAGTTCGAGGCGGTGATGTGCGACTGGCTGAACCTCGGGCTGCAGGATCCCAACATCACCGGGTCCAACGATCCGCTGCTTGGCGCCAATGAGCCGGAGACGAGCTGGTTCGATCTTGCGCTGAAGGACGGCGGCAGCATCAGGTTGCGCGGCTTTCCGCGATTTGTGAATACGCGCGGCGGGGCCTATACCTTCCTGCCGAGCCTGACGGCGATCCGCTACCTTTCCAAGCTGCGCTAGGCGTCGAGCTTGGCCAGCGCCTCCTCGATCCGGGTGAGCATGGGCGAGGGGCCGGTCGGCGCCACGATGCGCCGCGCTTCGGTCAGATGCTGCCGCGCCTGCGCTGTCTTCTTCTTGATCTGAAAGAGCAGGCCAAGGATCATTTCCATCCGCGCAACGTAGTGCCCGTCGGGGTCGTAGTCCGAATTGGCGCGCACGTAATCCAACGTCTCGATGATCCGCTTGGGACCGAACAGGATGATGCTTCCCAGCGCACGGATGTTGCGCAGCAGCACACCCGCAGAGGCGCCGCCATTGCCGGCGAGGATCTCCAGATAGATCTCGCAGAGGAACAGCCGGTACCAGTTGGCGGCGATGTTGTAGCCTTCGGCTTCGCGGCGCGCGATCGCCTTCTCGATATGATCGAGCCCCTTGGTGATCTGGCCCTCAAGAACCAGGGCCACGCCCAGCATGGTGTCGGGCCCGGCCAGGAACAGTGTCAGCCCCCGCTCCGCGCAGCGCGCGACGTACCGCTCCACCTGTGCCACGGCATCGGGATGGCCCAGCGGCACCAGGGCGGAGTGTTTGGATGCATCCGCGATGGCACTCTCGAACGCCGCACGCGACACCGCGAGGGCCTGCTCGGACTTCTCGAGCGCCTTTTCATAGTCGTTGCTCACCATGGCGATCAGCGCCTTCATCGCCGTGCCGTAGCCCAGCGCGCGCGGATCGTTCATCGCGTTGCCCTCTTCGATGAGCGCATCGGCCGCGGCATGGGCGCCCAGCACGCGGCCGCGTCCCACCTCGTTCCAGCCAATATGTGCCATGAAAAAGTTCTTTAGATAGGCGTCATCTAGCCCTTCCATCAAGGTTCCCGCGCGGTGGCGCAGATCCTCGAACGACTCGTTTGTGAGCCGCCCGTTGTAGCATGAAACCGACATTTGCGTGACTAGCGCATAGGCGGTCACATCATCGTCGCCCAACCGCTCGGCCATCGCGGCAAGATCGCCACTCACCTCCTGCGCGTCGCGGTAGCGGCCGTTCCAGATCAGGCAGGATGTATAGTGGTGCAGGAAGTGCGCGTGATTTCGGCTGTCGCCGAAACGCTCCAGAATGAGCCGCACCCGCACGGCAAGCTCGGTCAGTGTCTTGACCTCGAGCGACAGGCTGCAGCTGAGTGCGTAATCCGCCAACATCGCGGCGAATTTTTCGTCCTCCGCGCAGGAAGGGTCGGCCTCGTAGAGCGACAGCGCGGTGGCGAAGTAGCGGTTGGCCTCGTCCAGCGAGAAGATCCCCAGACCCCGCGCACCGGCGAGCGCCGCATAGGTGAAGGCGAGACCCGACCGCTCCGTCAGGCCATAGTGATAGGCCAGACTGCCCGCGACTTCGCTGAGCCGGTCCGCACTGCGCGCGGCGATCGCATCCCCGATGGCAAGGTGCAGCGCCGCGCGCTGGTCCGCCAGTAGGCCGAGATAGACGGAATCGCGCAACAGCACATGCTTGAAGATGTAGTCGGTCGAATTTTCCTCGCGATGGATCACGTCGTGCTGCTCCAGCCTGAGCAGAACCGCGTCGATATCGGGAAGCTCAGGCAGCACCATCGACAGCACCCAGGGCGCAAAACGGCGGCCCATCGCCGCGGCGGCCTGCAGCACGGTGCGGTCGCGCTTGTCGAACCGGTCCATACGCGCCGTGAAGAGGCTCTGCATGCTCGCCGGAAGTCCGGTCGCACCCAGCTCCGCATCGAAAGACACGACACCTTCCTCGACCTTGAGGGCGCCAAGGTGCAGCAGAAAGCTCAGGATCTCCTCACCAAAAAGTGGATTGCCCCCTGCCCGCTCCGTCACCTGCGCCACCAAAGCGTCGGGAAGGCTCTGCGCGCCGAGCCGGGTCTGCACCAGGTCGCGGATGTCCTGCGCGCTCAGCGGCTCAAGCGCCAGCGTGGTGACGCAGTCCGTATCCACCCAGGGCGGTACGTACTCCGGCCTGCGGGTCTGGATGATCATCAGGTTGGGCTGGGTGCCGTCGCCCACCAGCCGTTCCAGAAATGCCTCCGACGCGCTGTCGAGCCAGTGGATGTCCTCCAGCCGCAACACGACCATGCCCGTCTCGCAGACCGCGTGCAGCATGGCGGGCAACAGATCGCGCGTGCGCAGACCGATCAGAACCCCGTCGAGCCCGTCGAGCGCGCCATCCGGCGGGTCGATCCCGAGAAGGTTGAGCATCAGGCCGAGGTTTTCCTGAGAGTGCATGCCCGCATTGCGCAGGCCCTTGTCGAGCTTGCGCGCGACTTCGGCGGCGGGATCCTCCTCGAGGATCCGGAACGCGCCGCGCACGACCTCCAGGAAGGGGTAGAAGGGCACCTGCTGGCCATCGATGGCGCATTGGCCGACAAGCTCGGTCAGACCCTCGCCACGTGCCCTTTGCATGAATTCGAACACCAATCGCGTCTTGCCGAGCCCCGGTTCCGCCACCAGATCCAGCACCCGCGTGCGGTTCTGAGCCTCCGCGAGGGCGGCATCCATCGTCGCTTGCTCCTGCGCGCGCCCGATGTAGGCACTCAACCCACGGGCGAGCGAGGCGTCAAAGCGCGTGGCGGCAGTGTGGACCTTCTCCAAAAGCCACAGCTTCTGGGGCTTTGCCAGGCCCCTGAGCTTGTGCGTCCCATCGAGCCGGACCGCGCACAGGCCATCGACGAGGCGGCGGGTCTCATCACACAGCAGCGTGCCGCGCTCCGGCGCCAGCGCCTGAATGCGCGAGGCCAGATTGACGGTGTGGCCGACCGCCGTCAGCTCCGACCCTGCGCCTTGCACGGAGGCCATCACCGACAGGCCCGAGCTGACACCCACGCGCATCTGCGGCTGCACGCCGAACCGCTTGGCGATCTCGTCTTCCTCCTCGGCGAAACTGGCATGGATCGCCTCCGCCGCGCGGCAGGCGCGCAGCGCGCAATCCTCCTGCGCGTCCGGAATGCCGAACACGGCCATGATGCTGTCCCCGGCAAAACTGCGCACGATGCCGCCATGGGCAAGCACAGCCTTGGTGAGTCGCTCGTAGATCATCTGGGTGAAGTCGAGGGCGCGGTCCTCGCCCAGCTCTTCGACAATCGCGGTATAGCCAACCATATCGGTAAACAGGATGGTTACCTGCCGCCGCTCGCCACGCGCCGCTTGGGCGCTTGCATCGATGGTTACTTCTTCACTCATGATGTATGTCACAATACGCGACCGGACGGCACTGCGCTAGCCTGTCGGGCGCAATTAACCCCCTCGACGGGCCCTCGACGGTACGTTTCTAGCTGCGGTTGTTTCGAGCAAAACCAAACGCTAAGCGCTTTGCGAACCCGCGCAGGCGCGCTAGGCTCGGGGCGAACGCCACCGCGCCAATCCGGATCGGACCCGTCATCGACAGCTCTCTCTTTTCCTTCATCTGGACCCATTCCAGACGCGACCAGATCTATCTCCTGCTGGTGACGCTGGCGCTGTTTCCGCTGCTCTATCTGACGCTCGAATTGCCCAAGCGGATCATCAACGATGCGATCGGCGCGCCGCAGGGCATGGTCGAGGTCTGGGGCCGCGAGATCGCACAGCTGCCATTCCTGATGCTGCTTTGCGGGGTGTTCCTGCTCGCTGTTCTGGTGCACGGGCTGATGAAGATGTACATCAACACGCGCAAGGGCATCCTGTCGGAACGGCTGCTGCGCCGCCTGCGCTATATCATGATCGCGCGGATGCTGCGCTTTCCCGCCCCCTATTTCGAGCGGGTGAGCCAGGGTGAGCTGGTGAGCATGGTCACCTCCGAGGCCGAGCCGATGGGCGGGCTCATGGGGGATGCGGTGGCCCAGCCGGTGCTGCAGGCGGGCCAGATGCTCACGATCCTCGCGTTTCTCTTCTTGCAGAGCTTTGCCTTCGGGCTCGCGGCCTGCGCGCTGATCCCGCTGCAGGCGTGGCTTATTCCGCGGCTGCAGCGCCAGATCAACCAGCTCAACAAGGCGCGGGTCATCGAGGTGCGCGCGCTCGCCGCGGAAATCGGAGAGAGTGCGGCAGGCGCCTCCACCCTGCGCATCAACGGCGGTGCGCGCTTTCGTCTCGCGCTCATTTCCCGGCGGCTGGGTCGGCTCACGCGGGTGCGCTTCGAGATCTATCAAAAGAAGTTTTTGATGAAGTTCGTCAACAACTTCATCGGCCAGCTCACGCCGTTCTTCTTCTATGCCGTGGGTGGTACGCTGGCCATCCGCGGCGAGATCACCGTGGGCGCGCTGGTGGCGGCACTTGCGGCCTACAAGGATCTGTCGAGCCCCTGGAAGGAACTGCTGGCCTATTACAACCAGACGCAGGACATGGCGACGCGCTGGGACACCCTGCGCGAGCGTTTTGCACCGCAGGGCATGCTGGACGCCGGGCTGTTCGAAGGCGCGCCGGAGGAGATCCCGCGTCTCAAGGGCGACATCGTACTGCGCCACGTGAGCGTCACCGATGCCGACGGCACACCGGTATTACAGGACCTCGACGTAACCCTGCCCGAAGGCAGCACCATCGGCATCACCGCGCCAGACGACGAAGAACGCCACGCCCTCGCCGCCGTGCTGACGCGGGAGCTTTTGCCCGCGGCTGGCAGCGTGCACATCGGTGCGCAACCTCTCGCGGAGCTGCACCAGTCTGTCCTCGCCCGCCGTATCGGGTATGCCACCTCACGCCCTGTCCTGTTCGAGGGCCCGCTCGGCGAGAACATCAACATGGCGCTGCGCACCGGCCCGCAGGCCCCCGCCGCCGACCCTACGCTGCCCGAAGAGAGCACGCTCACCGGGAACAGCCCCGATCCCGCCGATGTGCCCTGGCTCGACCTGAGCGCCGCGGAGGTTGCCGACACGGAGGCGCTGGAGCGGTGGTGGTTGACCCTGCTCAACGCGATGAAACTCGACCTGCCGCTGTTCCTGCGCGCGTTGGAGCAGCCGCTGGAGCCTGATCTGCATCCGCAGCTGTCCAAGGCGCTCGTGGCGCTGCGCCCCGAGATAGGACAGACCGTGCGAGAGGCGGGGCTGGCCCAGAACGTGAGCTTTTTCGACATGGCGCACTACAACCCGTCCCTGCCGGTGGCCGAGAACCTGATTTTCGCGACCCCGCTGGTGCCGGTCACGGCGCAGGTGCTGATCGACACACCCGATTTCATGGCCCTGCTGGAGCGCCTGTCGCTCGATGCCGATCTGCTGGACCTTGCCGCCCAGATGCTGGGACTGCTACGGCAGATCTTCGGTGTGGACGGCACCGACCATCCGCTGTTTCAAAAACTGGGGCTGGAGGCGGAAGCATTCGATGCCGCCCTCGAGGTTCTGCCGCTGCACCAGCGCGGCGCGGCCCTCACGCTGGCCCAGAAGGCGCAGATGCTCGCCGTGCCCTTCGTTATCCCGGCGGAGAAGATCGGTCGCGCCTTCCCGCAGGAGGTGATCGCGCGCGTGCTGGAGATGCGCAAAAATCATGCAGACGCCCTGCAACGCAGCTCCCGTGAGATCTTCGCGCCGCTCGATTTCGAGGCGCCGGTGAAGGGTCTTTCCGTTCTGGAAAACACACTCTTCGGCAAACTCTGCGACGGGGCGGACAGCAATGCGGTCCTCACCCTGGTGGGTCAGGAGCTAAGCGCGCGTGGCTTGGCCCCTGCAGTCCTGAACCAGCTTTTCGATCTGCCGCTGGGGCTGGGCGGGCGCAATCTGCCGCGGATGCTGGCAGAACCGCTCGCCGTGGGCCGCGCCGCCATCAAGCGCCCCGATATCATGCTGCTCGAAAGCCCGTTGGAGAGCTTCGAGGAGCCGATCAGGGACGGTCTGCCCGGCGCCCTGCGCGAGCTTTTGCCCCATAGCACCATCATTTGCCTTGCGCGTGCGTTCGACGCAGATGCCGTCTTCGATCACCGCTTCGAGATCCGGCAGGGGCGCCTTTCCACCGTGACGGCCGATCTGGCCGCCCCGCTCGATCAGAGCGTGAGCGCCGATCTGGCACGCAAGCTGCGCGCGCTGGAACAGGCGGAGCTCTTCGCCGGGCTTGCGCGCAAGCAGCTGCGTCTGCTGGCCTTCGGTGCGCGGTGGTACGAGGCAAAAGCGGGCGATTATGTCTTCCGGCAGGGTGACGATCCCTCCAGCGGCGCATTTCTGGTGATCGAGGGCGAGGCGGATCTCGTCGATCCGTCCAAGGACGCAATCATCGGGACGGTGACCGCAGGCGCGCTCGTGGGGGAGCTGGGGCTGATCCGCAAGGTGCCACGCGCCCTCGACATGCGCGCAAAGAGCGATCTGAACTGCCTGCGGATCGGGGAGGAGGAGTTCATGGACGTCGTCCGGCACGACGCCGCCACCGCCTACAAGCTGCTACAGGTCGTTGCAGGCTACGTCTGACGCCTACCCCGCGCCGAGCCGGGACAGCAGCCAGTCCCCGAAGGCCGCCGCACCCGGATTGGCGGGTTTGACGCGCAAGTAATAACCCTCTGTCCCCTCCGGCGCGTGGGGATGGGCCTGCACCAGCCGCCCCTGCGCCAGCGCCTGCATCACGAGGATCTCGCTCACCAGCGCGATCCCGTTGCCTTCTTCAACGAGGTTGAGTGCCGCGCCGAACGTATCGACGAAGATCTGCGGCGCACGGGACGGGCCGAGTGGCGCCTGCCAGGAGGCCCAGCCATCCGATGTGCCGACCGCCTCGATCAACGGATGATCCGCCCAACTCCCCTCCAGCGCAGGGGCCTTCACCGCGATCAGGCGGTTGGGCGCGAGCAGCACGGCATCCTTGCCGAACTGGCGGTGCGAGCCGAAGGGGATCTCCACGTCCGCGCGCAAACTATGAAAGTCATCGGGCCAGATCGTCCCGACGAACCGCAGGCCGAGCGTCGGATGCGCGGCGATAAAGTCCGGCAAATGCGGCGCGATCAGCCATTGCGTCACGCTCACCGAGGCGGCGATGGTCAAGAGCTCGCCTTGGGTCCCGGTTTCGAAGCTGCGCGCGGCGTTGGTCAGCGTCTCGAGCGCCGCTGCGACCTGCGGCAGCAGCTTGCGTCCCGCATCCGTGAGCGCGAGACCCCGCGGCAATCGGGTAAAGAGCGGCGCGCCCAGCGCGCCCTCCAGCGCCTTCACATGCTGGCTGACCGCCGATTGCGTCATGCCGATCTCGCCCGCCGCCGCGGTGAAGCTCAAGCGCCGCGCCGCCGCCTCGAAGGCGCGAAACCACGCGAGCGGCGGAAGGGTCTTTGCCATGGTCAAGCGATCCATTAGTCAGGCTAATAGCTAAGCCCATAAATCATTCGTTTGTCAATTTCCGCGCCCCGCCTCAACGTTGCCGCACAGCGAGAGAGGCAGCATGGTACCAGAGATCCGAAAAATCGTGACCTATGAGGAAGAGATCCTCATCGAGGGGTTCCGCAAGGCTGCGACCCCGTGGCGCCTCTTTGCCGTGGCCGCCGTCCTGCGCAACCCCTGGGCAGGCCGGTACGTCGAGGACCTGAAGCCCGAGATCATGGCCTTCGGCCCCGTACTGGGTGAGATGATGACCGCGCGGATGATCGCGCTTGCGGGCTCGGGTGATGCGGTCGAAGCCTACGGCAAGGCGGCGGTGGTCGGGCTCGACGGTGAGATCGAGCATGCCTCCGGCCTCATTCACACGCTGCGTTTCGGCAACCATTACCGCGAAGCGGTGGGCGCCAAATCCTATCTGGCCTTCACCAATACGCGCGGCGGGGCGAATGCGCCGATCATGGTACCCCTGATGGACAAGAACGACGCGGGCCGCCGCTCACATTACCTCACGATCCAGTTCGCGATCCCCGATGCGCCGCGCAATGATGAGGTTGTTGTCGTGCTCGGTGCCGCGACCGGCGGGCGCCCGCATCACCGTATCGGCGACCGTTACCAAGATCTCAAGGATCTGGGTCATGATCTGGACAACCCGGCCGCGGTCTGATCTCGGACCGCTCGCCGCCATCACGGCGGGCAGCGGGACGGACATCGTGCTGCTGCACGGCGTGGGCCTGCGGGCGGAGGCTTGGGGCGCGCAGCTCGACGTACTGGCCCGCGTCGGTCGGGTCACGGCGGTCGACCTGCCCGGCCACGGGCAGAGCGCGCGACTGCCCGGCGCGCCCACGCTGACCGCCTTCACGGACAGTGTCGCGGGCCTGCTGGACGCGCCCGCGGTCGTGATCGGCCACTCCTTCGGTGCGATGATCGCGCTGGATCTCGCGGTGCGCCATCCGGCAAAGGTGCGCGCCGTGGCTGCACTCAACGCCATCCATCGCCGGAGCGCGCGGGCCGCGCAAGCGGTAAGGTTGCGCGCCCAGAGCCTTGACGGCATCACCGTCGCAAACCCCGAACCGACGCTCATGCGGTGGTTCGGAGCAGAGCTGAGCCCGCAGCGCGCGTCCTGTGCGCAGTGGTTGCGCACCGTCGATCCGGCAGGCTACCGCGCCGCCTACGGCGTATTTGCCGCGGAAGACGGCTCGAACGAGGACGCGCTGCGGCGGCTCGCTTGTCCCGCCCTCTTCGTGACCGGCGCGCTGGAGCCCAACTCCACCCCCGCGATGTCGCACGCCATGGCCGGGCTCGCACCGTTGGGCCGCGCGGAAATACTCGGCGGGGCCGCGCATATGCTGCCGATGACCCACGCCGATGCGCTCGAGCCGCATTTGCTCGACCTCATCAGACAGACCGCTTCATGCCTGCCCTGACATCCCGACCCTGAAAGGATCCGAGCCATGGATTTCTCCCTTTTCGCGCATATGGAGCGCATTTCGCCCGAGCAGGAGCAGAAGACCCTGCGCCACGAACTCATCACGCTCGCGCAGATGGCCGATGAGGGCGGCATGCGCGCGATCTGGACGGGCGAGCATCATGGGATGGATTTCACCATCGCGCCCAACCCCTTCCTCAGCCTTGTCGATCTGAGCCATCACACCAAGAACCTGCGCCTCGGCACGGGGACGGTGATCGCGCCTTTCTGGCATCCCATCGCACTGGCGGGTGAAGCGGCAGCGGCGGATCTGATGACCGACGGGCGGATCGAGCTCGGGATCGCGCGAGGTGCTTATTCCTACGAATACGAGCGCCTGATGCCTGGCATGGACGCGTGGGAGGCAGGCGGGCGCATGCGCGAGACGACGCCCCTGCTGCGCCGTCTCTGGGCGGGCGATTGCGCGCATGAGGGGGCCTATTACCGCTTTCCCGCCACAACCGCCACACCCAAACCGGTGCAGGAGGGCGGGCCACCCATCTGGATCGCCGCACGCGATGCCAACAGCCACGCGTTCGGCGTCGAGAACGGCTGCAACATTCAGGTCACGCCCCTGTGGCAGGGGATGGAGGAGATTGAGAGCCTGATGGAGAAGTTCAACGACGCCTGCGCAGCCTTTGCAGGCCCCCGCCCGAAAATCATGCTGCTGCACCATACCTATGTCGGCGCCGATGCCGATGACGTCGGACAGGCGGCGCGTGAGCTTTCGCAATTCTACTGTTATTTCGGCGCATGGTTCCAGAACAAGCGACCCGTCACCCAAGGCCTGATCGAGACGCTGAGCGCGCAGGAGATGGCCGCCAATGCGACAATGTCGCCTGCAAACATGCAGCGCGACCTGACCGTCGGCACAACGCGCGAGGTCATCGACAGGATCAAATGCTACGAGGATCTGGGCTATGACGAGTATTCATTCTGGATCGACAGCGGTATGAGTTTCGAGCGCAAGCGTGCCTCGCTCGCGCGTTTCATCGACGAAGTCATGCCCGCATTCACATGAGGTCCGCCATGCCCGAGCTTCCCCATTACCAGCTTTTCATCGATGGCACCTGGTGCGAGGGACATGCAGGCCAGACCATGATGAGCGAGAACCCCGCGACCGGGCAGGACTGGGCCAGCTTCGCCTGCGCCGCACCGCAGGATGTGGACCGCGCCATCGCCGCCGCGCGCCGTGCGCTCGGCGATCCGGCGTGGCGTGATCTGAGCCAGACCGCGCGCGGCAGGCTTCTCTACCGGCTTGCCGATCTGGTGGCGGAAGAGGCGCAGGCGCTGGGGCGCATCGAGACCACTGACAGCGGCAAGCTGCTTGCCGAAACGGCGGCCCAGACCGGATATGTCGCGGAGTACTACCGCTACTACGCCGGGCTCGCGGACAAGATCGAGGGCGCGGTCCTGCCCATCGACAAGCCCGACATGCATGTCTTCACCCGACGCGAGCCGATTGGCGTGGTGGCGGCCATCGTGCCATGGAACGCACAGATGTTCCTGACCGCGACAAAGCTGGGACCGGCACTCGCGGCGGGTTGTAGCGTGGTGCTCAAGGCCTCCGAAGTGGCGCCGGCACCGATGCTGGCGTTCGCCCGGCTGATCGAACGGGCGGGATTTCCCCCCGGTGTGGTCTCCGTCATCACCGGGGATGCGCAGAATTGCGCAATCCCGCTGACGCGGCATGGCGATGTGGACCGCATCGCCTTCACCGGCGGGCCGGAAACCGCACGCCATGTGGTGCGCAATTCGGCCGAGAGTTTCGCCGTCACCTCGCTGGAGCTGGGAGGAAAATCGCCGATACTGGTCTTCGAGGATGCCGATCTGGAAGGGGCAGCCAACGGGCTGATCGCGGGCAATTTCGGCGCCTCGGGACAAAGCTGTGTCGCAGGCTCACGCGGGTTGGTGCAGCGGTCCGTGTTCGACGCGCTGGTGGCGCGGATCATCGATAAATCCGAAGGCATCGTCGTCGGGGACCCGCTGGAGGCGGCCACGCATATGGGTCCGCTCTGTACCTCTGCGCAGATCGACAAGATCACCGCCACGCTCGCCCGCGCCACGGCGCAGGGCGCGCGCATCCGGCTGGGCGGCGCCCCGCTTGAGCGTTCCGGCAACTACATGCCGCCCACCTTGGTTGAATGCGCGAACGCGCGGACCGAAACACTGCTGGTGGAGATGTTCGGGCCGGTCATGTCGCTCCTGCCCTTCGACACAGAGGAGGAGGCGATCGCACTGGCCAATGACACGCCTTTCGGCCTCGGGTCCGGGCTTTTCACCCAGAACCTTGCGCGGGCGCACCGTGTCTCGGCGCAGCTCAAGGCGGGGATCTGCTGGGTCAATACCTACCGCGCGATCTCACCCATCGCGCCTTTTGGCGGCTATGGTCAGTCGGGCTATGGCAGGGAGGCGGGGATCGACGCGGTGCACGATTACACCCGCACCAAGACCACATGGATCAACACCTCCGACGCGCCGATGGCCAATCCCTTCGTGATGCGCTGAGGATCAGTCGTCGTCGAGCAGGATGCGCGCGGCATTGCCCTGGTCGTCGTCATATTGGTCGGAGCGGACCGTCCAGAGGAACCCGACCAGCCCAATCGCGCCCAGAATGAGCGAAACCGGGATCAGCACCACCAGAACATTCATCTTATCCACCTCATGCGTTGCGCGTTGAGCAGTACCGTAATCGAAGAGAGCGACATCGCCAAGGCCGCCACCAGCGGCGTGACGTAGCCCGCCGCCGCTACCGGCACCGCGATGAAGTTATAGACCGTGGCGATGGCGAAATTCTGGGTCGAGAGCATGTGCGTGGCCCGCGCCACCGCCAGCACCAGCGGCAGATCGGAAAAGCTGTCCTTGAGCACCACGACATCCGCCGCCGTCCGGGAGGCATCGAGCGCCGAGGCGGGCGCGATGGACGCATGGGCCCGGGCAAGGGCCGCGGTGTCGTTGAGCCCGTCACCCACCATCAGCACGTGACGCCCCCGGGCTGCCAGATCGTCGAGATGATCGAGCTTGTCGCCGGGCCGCGCGTCCCAGCGCACAGGCAGACCCAGCTGCGCCGCCAGCGCCTGCGCCGGTGCTGCGGTGTCGCCGGTAACCACTTCGCAGGGCAGATCGAGGCCATTCAAGGCATCTTCCACGCCCGCGCGCAGCGTTTCCGTAGCGGTGATCGCCACCGGTGGCGCGTCGCCGCGCCGGTAGCCGAAGCCTACGAACCCGGCATCCAGCCACGCCCCGCGCCCGAGCTTCACAGGCTCGCTTCCCGCGATGGCAGCGACCCCCTCGCCCGCGACTTCCGTGATTGCGCGCAGATCGGCGACATCGGTATCACCGAGGGCGGTCACGACCGCGCGCGACATCGGGTGCTGAGACGCCTGCGCAAGCGCCTTGAGCACGGCGCGGTCGCGCGGCCCCAGATCCGCCGGTATCACCACCGCAGGACGCGTCAGCGTGCCGGTCTTGTCGAAGACGATGTGATCGACCTCCGCCAACCGCTCCAGCGCGGTGGCATGCTTGACCAGGATCCCGCGGGAAAAAAGCCTGCTGATCGCGGCGGTGGAGACCGCCGGCACCGCCAGCCCCAGTGCACAGGGGCACGTGATGATCAGCACCGCCACAGCGACATTGAGGCTCAGCCGCATGTCCTGCGTAAAGACGTACCAGCCCACGAAAGCCGCCAGCGACAGAATATGCACCAGCGGTGCATAAAGCGCCGCCGCACGGTCGGCCAGCGCCGTGTAGCTGTTGCGCGCGTTCTCCGCCGTCTCCACCATCGCGGCCATGCGGCGCAGGGAGGTATCCTCGCCCACGGCGACCGCACGCATGCGGAAGGGGGCGGAGAGGTTGATCTCGCCCGCCTGAAGCATCGCGTCGCGCTTGGCCTCTATCGCCGCCGTCTCGCCGGTCAGGATCGCCCGGTCGAGGAGTGCCGAGGCGTCCAGCAGCACGCCATCCACCGGCACACGCCCGCCCGCGGCCACCATTACCACGTCGCCCACCGCCAGATCGGCGGCGTTGACCGTGCGCACCTGCCCGTCGACCTCCCGCTGCGCGGTATGGACCTCGAGCGCGGTGAGCTCGCGCGCGGCGGAGCGCGCGGCCATGCGCGTCTTGTGATCCATGAAACGGCCGATGAGCAGAAAGAAAATCAGCGCCAGTGCTGCATCGAAATAGGCATGCGCGCCGCCGTTCAGCGTCTCATAGAGCGACATGCCCGCCGCCAGAAGGATCGCCAGCGAGATCGGCACATCCATGTTGAGCGCGGCGCACCCGCAGCGCGGTCCAGGCGTTCTGAAAGAAAGGCTGGCCCGCGTAGGCCACCACCGGCAGGGTGATCGCGGCGGAGATGAGGTGGAACATGTCACGGGTCGCATCCGTGGCCCCGGACCAGACCGCGACCGACAGGAGCATCACGTTCATCATCGCAAAGCCCGCCACCGCCATCCGGATCAGCAGCGCGCGCCCCTGCTCGTCGCGCGCCTTGTCGAGTGCGCCGGCATCCAGCGGATAGGCCTCGAACCCCAATCGCTCCAGCGTGGCCAGCACGCGGTCGGGGTTCACCGGCCCCGTGACCGACAGCCGCTTGAGCGACAGGTTCACGCGCACCGATGTCACCCCGATCAGATCGCCAAGGCCATGCTCGATCTTGCCGATGCAGGCGGCGCAGTGGATCTGGGGCAGCGAGAATTGCAGCGCCGGGCCCTGCGCCAGCGCGCCAGCCGCCGGGGCGACATCACAGGCAGGGCAGGCCGCGGTCACGGCACTGCCCGCACGATCACGCGCTGCTGGAAGAGGGTGCCATCCTGCGCGCGCAGTTGTACCCGCAGGTTCCAGTTGCCGGGCCCCCCCTGCACCTGCGCGGTGAGCGCGGTACCGTCGAAGGTGAACTCCGGCGTCTGGTCCTGACCCACGTTCGTCGCCCGGCCAAAGACGGCCTTCTCGACCGTCGGAGCGATCGCGGCGCCGTCCTCCAGAACCACGAGGCGGAGCGCATTGCCGTCTAGCGTGGCGGAGACATCCCAGCCCAGCGCCAACTGCTCCGCGCGGTCCACCTCGAAGCTCTGGCTCGCGACGTAGGAGTTTTTCACCTCCAGCCCCGGAAAGGTCTTCACCGCCTGATAGGCCAGCGTCAGGTTGACCGCGATGATCACGCCGAAGGCCAGGACGAAACCGGTCAGGACGTGCCATCCCTTTATTTCACGTGTCATTCTACTCTCCCGTTGAAGGTGGTGTCGCGGCTCGCACGCTCACCGCTCTCGATATCCTCGACCCACAGGCGCAGGTCGGTCGTGTCCTGCACAGCTGCCGGATCTTGCGGGCGCGCGGTCACGTAAACGCGTTGCAGCACCGTGGTATCCGCGGGCACCGGCACGGTCAGCAGGCCATCGCGCCCCTCAAGCTGGATGCGCAGGGTCTCCTCGCTGCGCAGGCTGAGGTGGAACAGGCGGTCCTCGCCCGACTTGTTGCGCAGGCGCACGTCATAGATGTTGCGGATGCTGCCATCGGATTGGACGACGTAGGTCGGGTTGCGCACGGCACTCACCGTGAGTTCGATGTCACTGCGCACAAAGAGCGCGTAGACCAGCCCGATGCCGATCAGCGACCACATCGCGGTATAGAGGATCGTGCGCGGCCGGAAGACATGGCGCCATATGGACTTGGGCGCCTCGCCCGCGCGCTCGGCCGCTTCGTCGGACAGCGCGAAATAGTCGATGAGGCCGCGCGGCTTGCCGATCTTGGCCATCACGTCGTCGCAGGCGTCGATGCACAGCGCGCAGGTGATGCACTCCATCTGCTGGCCGTCGCGGATGTCGATGCCCATGGGGCAGACGTTCACGCAGGCCATGCAGTCGATGCAATCGCCATGCTCCTGTTCCGCCGCCGCAAGCTTGGGCGTGCCGCCGACCTGAAGCGCCGGATTGGGATAGGGCGTGGGCGCATAGCGCGCGGCGCCGGGTCCGGCGGCCTGCGCCTCGCGCTCGGCCTTCTCGGCGGCGGCACGGTCACGCTTGCGCACGTTGCCCTTGCCGCGCGGCTCACCGCGCCATTCGCGGTAGGCGACGGTGATGGTGTCGGGGTCCATCATCGCGGCCTGGATCCGCGGCCACGGGCAGGCGTAGATGCAGATCTGCTCGCGCATGAACCCGCCAAAGACGAAGGTCGTCAGCGTCAGGATCGCGATCGTGATATAGGCGGCGGGATGCGCCTCGAGGTTGATCAGATCCACCAGCAGCGTGGGCGCATCGGTGAAGTAGAATACCCAGGCCCCGCCCGTGGCCACCGCGATGGCCAGCCAGACCGTCCATTTCGACCAGCCGCAGGCGCCACTTGCGCAGGTCCCATGGTGCGTGGTGCAGGCGCACCCGCGCGTTGCGGTCGCCCTCGATCCAGCGTTCCACCAGGATGAACAGGTCGGTCCAGACCGTCTGCGGGCAGGTATAGCCGCACCAGACACGGCCCAGCGCGGAGGTGAACAGGAACAGGCCAAGCCCCGCCATGATCAGCAGACCCGCGACGAAATAGAATTCATGCGGCCAGATCTCGATCCAGAAGAAATAGAAGCGCCGGCTCGCCATATCGACGAGCACCGCCTGATCGGGCAGGTTCGGCCCCCGGTCCCAGCGGATCCAGGGGGTGAGGTAGTAGATGCCCAGCGTGACGATCATCATCCGCCCATTTGAAACGGCGAAACACGCCGGTGACACGGCGCGGGAAGATCGGCTCTCTGGCCGCGTAGAGCGATGGGACGGGCGTTGTCATTGATTTCTTTCCTGTTCGCCTGATCTTGGTAGCTGGCGGCAAAAGGGCGCGCCTTGATCTGCATCAAACACGCGCCCGAGACGGCATTGTTTTGCGAACAGGTGCCGTCTCAAGTCACCGCCGCAGAGAGAAGCGGCGGCGAAGCTCTACTCACCACCCCCAAGGCTGTGCACATAGACCGAGACCGCGCGCACGTCCGCCTCGCTGATGCGCTGGCCCGATGGCGGGCATCACACCGTAGCGTGAATAGCGCACGGTATGCTCGAGCGCGTCGCGGTGACCCGCCGTAGAGCCAGATCGCATCTGCAAGGTTGGGCGCGCCCAGATCCTGATCGCCCATCGCCGCCTCGCCGTGGCAGGAGCTGCAGTTGTCGGCAAAGATCTCGGCGCCGCGCGCGGCCATCCCGGTGTCAAATTCGGGCGCGGACAGGCTGACGACATACTCGACCACATCCGTGATCTCGGGCGCCTCCAGGATTTCGCCGAAGGCGGGCATCTCGGAGTAGCGCGCGTCGTTGTCGGTCTCGTTGCGGATGCCATGTGCCACCGTGTAGGCGATGTTGTCCACATCCCCGCCCCAGAGCCAATCATCATCCAGCAGGTTCGGGTAGCCTACGGCCCCCGCGGCACCCGAGCCGTGACATTGGCTGCACTGCGCGCGGAACACCGCGCCACCGCGCGAAACGGCATAGCGGTGCAGGTCGTCTCCCGCACTGCAGCGATGCAAGCTCCACTTCGAGAAGATCGCTCACCAGACCGTCGTTCCTCGCTTCGTGCACCTGGATCTCCTCGGCGACGTTCGCGCGGGTCGACCAGCCCATCACGCCTGCCGTGGCGCCCGATATCATCGGCCAGGCGGGATAGGCGATGGTATAGCCGACCCCCCAGACGATGGTGGCGTAGAAGGTCCACAGCCACCAGCGCGGCAGCGGGTTGTTCAGCTCCTCGATGCCGTCCCAGCTGTGACCGGTGGTCTCGACGCCGGTGGCCTCATCGATGTTGTCGTCCTTGTCAGACATTCTGGGGTCCTTTCAGCTCGAGGGCGGAGGTCTTGCAGGCACATGTTTCGCAGGTGCCTGCGCAGCCTTTCTCGGGCTCTTTCTCGTTGCGGAAAGGGATCATGCTCGCATCCTTGCGCGCCTTGTTCTGGCTCGGCGCAGAAGGCCGAAGGCCGCCGCGGTGATGAAAAAGGCGAACATGGCCAGCAAGACCCAGCTGTCGGCGATTTCACGCAATAGGGAATAGGTATCCATATCTGCCTCCTATCGGCTTGCATCTGGAGTGAAGGTGGAGAAGTCGACCATGGTCCCGAGGATCTGGAGATAGGCGATCAGCGCGTCCATTTCCGTCAGCTCCGGCTGCCCGTCGAAATTGGAGACGACAGCGCCGGGGTAGCGCTCCACCAGCGCGTCCCAATCCCCATCGGGATCGGCCTGCACCATGAAGTCGAACCTGGCCTGTTCGATCTGCTCGTCGGAATAGGGCACGCCGACGAAGCGGTGTGTCGAAAGCAGTGCCTCGATATGCTCCCCGTCGATGCGCGTATTGGCGAGGAAGGCATATTTGGGCATGATGCTTTCAGGCACCACGGACTGCGGGTCCATCAGGTGATCCACATGCCATGCGTCCGAGTAGCGCCCGCCGACCCGCGCCAGATCGGGCCCGGTGCGTTTCGAGCCCCATTGGAACGGATGGTCGTACATCGATTCCGCCGCAAGGCTGTAGTGGCCGTAGCGCTCGACCTCGTCGCGCATCGGGCGGATCATCTGACTGTGGCAGACATAGCATCCTTCGCGGATGTAGATGTCGCGCCCGGCCAGCTCCAGCGGGGAATAGGGGCGCACGCCCTCCACTTCCTCGATGGTGTTCTCCAGCCAGAACAGCGGTGCGATCTCCACGATGCCGCCGATGGTCACCACCAGCAGCGAGAAGGTCAGAAGCAGGGTCGGGCTGCGCTCAAGGATCGCGTGCTTGTCGATGAAGCGCGATTGATGCGGCAGCTCGTTGGGGACTTCGCCCGGCAGATCCGACAACTGGCTGACCTTGGAGTCGTTTTCGGGTGCGGGGATCTTGTCGTTGGTGCTCATGATCTCCTCCTTATTCTGCAGGTGTTGCGTGGGGGACGGAGAGCGTGGCCGGCTTGGCCCCGCGGATCGTCATGAACATGTTCCAGCACATGATCAGTGCACCGCTCAGGAACAGCACCCCGCCCAGACCGCGCACCACGTACATCGGGAACTTGGCGCTCACGGTGTCGGCAAAGGAGTTCACGAGGAAGCCCTGATCATCCACTTCGCGCCACATCAGGCCCTCCATGATGCCGGTCACCCACATGGACGCGGCGTAGAGCACGATGCCCAGCGTCGCGAGCCAGAAGTGCCAGTTGATCGCTGCCATCGAATACATCTGCTTGCGGCCCCACAGCCGCGGCGTCAGGAAGTAGATGCAGGCAAAGGTGATCATCCCGTTCCAGCCCAGAGCACCGGAGTGTACGTGGCCGATGGTCCAGTCGGTGTAATGCGACAGGGAGTTCACGGCGCGGATCGACATCATCGGGCCCTCGAAGGTGGACATGCCGTAAAAGCCGAGCGAGAGGACGAACATCCGCATGATCGGATCGGTGCGCAGCTTGTCCCAGGCGCCCTGCAGCGTCATCAGACCGTTGATCATCCCGCCCCATGAGGGCATCCACAGCACGATCGAGAAGACCATGCCCAGCGTCGCGGCCCAGTCGGGCAGCGCGGTGTAGTGCAGGTGGTGCGGACCGGCCCAGATGTAGAGGAAGATCAGCGCCCAGAAGTGAATGATCGAGAGCTTGTAGGAGTAGACCGGGCGGCCCGCCTGCTTGGGCACGAAGTAGTACATCATGCCGAGGAAGCCCGCGGTCAGGAAGAAGCCCACGGCGTTGTGGCCGTACCACCACTGCGTCATCGCGTCCTGCACGCCGGAGAAGACCTGCACGGACTTGGACCCCCAGAAGCTGACGGGGATGCTCAGGTTGTTGACCACATGCAGCATCGCCACGGTGATGATGAAGCTCAGGAAGAACCAGTTGGCCACATAGATGTGCTTTTCCTTCCGCTTGTAGATCGTGCCGAGGTAGACGGCGAGGTAGGAGAGCCAGACGATGGTCAGCCAGATGTCGACGTACCATTCCGGCTCGGCGTATTCCTTGGACTGTGTCGCACCGAGCAGGTAGCCGGTCGCGGCCAGCACGATGAAAAGCTGGTAGCCCCAGAACACGAACCAGGCCGTATTGCCGCCCCAGAGGCGCACGGCGCTGGTGCGCTGCACCACGTAGAGCGATGTCGCGATCAGGGCGTTGCCGCCGAACGCGAAAATCACCGCGGAGGTGTGCAGGGGGCGCAGGCGGCCGAAGTTGGTGAATGGCTGGCCCCAGTCGAAATTGAGCGCGGGAAAGGCGAGCTGGAAGGCGATGAATGTCCCCACCAGAAAACCCGCGATGCCCCAGAACGCCGTGGCGATCACGCCCGCGCGAATCACGCCGTCGAAATAGACGCCGTCGGGGATTGCCTCCCTGGGGGCCTCATCCATGTTGCGCAGCACATATACGAACATTGCGAAAGCGATGACCATGATCAGCACCGCGTGCACCTGATAGGCCAGATCATGCGCCCAGTTGGCGCCGATCGCGGCTATCACGGCGACAAAGCCCAATAAAATCAGTTTGACGTAGTCCATAACGCAGCCCCTAGCTTCAGACAGGCGCCGATTGGCGCCTCCGTTCATAGGGTCTGTTTAGGGAGAGGCGGTGCGCAGCGCTTTGATCTGCATCAAGTTTGCGACCGATCCCGGCTTCAGGAGATCATGCCGCCATCGGCGTCGTCGCTCGTTGCGTCCTGCAGCGCGGGCAAATCCACGATTGCGATGGTCTTGCGGTCCGTAAAATTGATCACCCCCTCTTTCTTGAGCGCGCTGAACTGGCGGCTCACGGTTTCGAGGGTCAGACCGAGGTAATTGGCGATCTGGTCACGCGTCATCGGCAGGGGCAGCGTCTGGATGCGCCCGGTGGCTTCCGCCTCTGAGCGGCGCGCGAGCAATTCGATGAACGTCGCGATCTTCTCGCGCGCGGTCTTGCGCCCCAGCAGCAGCATCCAGTCGCGCGCGGCGTCAAGCTCGTCGAGCGCGAGTTCCATCAACCGGTGTGCGATATGCGGCGTGTCGTCGACCAGCTTCTCGAACGGCGCGCGGTCAAAGCAGCACAGCGTGATGTCGGTCGTGGCGGTCACGTCGAAGGCGATTTCGCGCCGTCCGGGCCTGCCGATGAAATCCGACGGCAGCAGCAGCCCCACCATCTGGGTGCGTCCGTCCTCCAGCGTCTTGGACAGGGCCGCGACCCCGCTCACCACCGAGGCGACGTAGGAGATGGGCTCCCCCCGCCACAGGATGCTCTCCCCCGCTTGGAAGCTGCGGTAGGTCTTGATGTTCTCGAGCAGTTCCAGCTCGTCCGTATCACAGCGTGCGCAGACCGCCCGGTGGCGGATGGGGCAATCGCTACAGCTGTCGGCGAGGGCAGGTGCAAGTTTTCTGTTCATGTTGATCTGTGTCAAAGTCTGTTGGCTCATTCCTTCTTACATGGAAGCATGAGCAAGATCGACATCTTTCACCGTCACGGGCTTTTTGACGCGCGGGTTCCACGCTACACAAGCTACCCGCCCGCAAATCATTTTCAGGACGGGGCCGGCCATCGGCAGCAGGCAAACTGGCTGCACACGGTGCCCGAAGGCTCGGACATTTCGGTCTATATCCACATTCCCTTCTGCAAGCGGCTGTGCTGGTTCTGTGCCTGCCGGACGCAGGGCACCAAGACGATGCGCCCGGTGGATGCCTATGTCGCGATCCTGCGCAAGGAGATCCTGGCGGTTCGCGCGGCTCTGCCGGCGGGCGTGCGGATGTCGCGGCTGCATCTGGGCGGTGGCACGCCGACCATCTTGCCACCCGCGACGATGGCAGCCCTGCTGGGTGAGGTGTTCGAGGCCTTCGGCACGGCCGCGGATTTCGAGTTCTCGGTCGAGATCGACCCGACCGAGGCCAGCGAGCCGCTCCTGCGTACGCTCATCGATTTCGGGCTGAACCGCGCGAGCCTCGGCGTGCAGGACTTCGCGCCCGAAGTGCAGAACGCCATCGGCAGGCCGCAGTCGGTCGAACAGACCCGCGATGTCGCGAGTTTCCTGCGCCGCCACGGGGTACAGAGCCTCAGCCTAGACGTGCTCTACGGTCTGCCTCATCAAACGATGGAGAGCTTCACCAGCACGCTTGAGCATGTGACCGCCCTTTCGCCCGACAGGCTCGCGATCTACGGCTACGCGCATGTTCCATGGGTGTCCAAACGGCAGGTGATGATCCGGCAGGAAGATCTGCCCGATGGGCTCGCGCGCTTCGCCCTGGCAGAGCGGGCGGAGGAGTTCTTCGTCGCGCGGGGCTATGATGCGGTGGGCATCGACCATTTCGCGCGGCCGCAGGACGGCCTTGCCCGCGCCGCGGCCCAGGGCCGCCTGCGCCGCAACTTCCAGGGCTACACCGACGATCAAAGCCCGACCCTGATCGGGCTGGGCGCCTCCGCCATCTCGAGGTTCCCGCAGGGCTACGCCCAGAACGCGCCCGCGACCTTCGCCTATCAGGAACGGGTCGAGGCCACAGGCTTTGCCAGCCATAAGGGCTTCAAGATGACGCCGCAGGACATGCTGATGGCCCAGATCATCGAGGACCTGATGTGCCGCTTCACCTTTGACGAAAAGGCGCTTTCGGCGGCCTTCCCCGAGCATGGACGCTTCATCCGCGAAACGGCTGTCTCCCTGATGCAGAACTTCGCGGATGTATTCCACATCAGCAGCAGCGGGCTGCGCATGCACCGCGAGACCTATCCGCTGGTGCGGGTGATCGCAGGCTACATCGACAGCCGCGTCACGCACGCGGTCGCCCATTCCTCCGCGATCTGACGCGGGCGGCGGTGGGCGCACCCGCCCGGGCATCGGCTAAAGCGCGCGCACCGATCTGCGATAACTTGTGCCGATGCGCGGTTTTTTCCCACCGCGACCGCATGATTTTCCCGCCTGTTTCCCGCACCATTTTGCATCATGATTTCCACCCTTGGAGAACAGACATGGTGCCGACCCGATTCCACGCGTTGATGTGGAACAGCCTTCATACCGGACGCTACCACCAGCCCCACCTGCGCAGCGGCCCCAGTCATGAATGGATGATCCTGCGCCGTTTCGGACCGGATGGCACGTTGCTCGAGCTATCGGATGCGGGCGCGGCACCGCCGCAACCGCTGACGGCACCCGCGCGCATGCTGGTCGCGGCGCACAGCCTGCTCGCGCTGCTGACGGACACATATGAGACCGGCGCCGCGTTCATCTTCGTGCGCGCGCTGCCTGCGGACGTGACCCTGACCGCCCGCTTCTTTCCTGCGGACGGCCATGTCACGCTCTGCGGCGGCACGGGGCCGGACGGCTTGCGGCTGACGGCGCGCGGGCGGCACTGCCACCACCGCAACACCCGCGGTGCAACGACACTCCTCGAGGATGTGCCGCATCCCGGTGCGCAAGATCATGGCGGGCTGGCCTGGTCGTTTGACGCGGTCAGCGTCGGAGAGCTTCGGATCGATCCCTGAACGCACCGCGCAAAGGAGCGGCGCGCTCCGAGAATTTAGCGTGAATTTCGAAAACGCGACCGGGAAAAAGATTGCGCGATTGGCTCTTCCGCGCCACCCTCTGCGCTGAGAGGTATACCATGGGACAGGGTGTCTATCAGATCAATCTGCTCGGCCCGCTTCAGGTTCTGGATCCTGAAGGGCGTGATATCTCGCCGACCGGCGCCAAGCTGCAGGGCCTGGTCGCCCTGCTGGTCTCCACAGACGGCCGCCACTGGACACGTGCGGCCCTGCAGGACAAGCTGTGGAGCGACCGGGGCCAGACACAAGGCCGCGACAGTCTCAAGAAGGCACTCGCCGCCCTGCGCAATCTCTTCGGCAAGGACGCGGGCGACATCGTGATCATCAAGGGGATGAACGTCGCGCTCGATACTGCGCGGCTGCGCGTCGATCTCTTCATGCGTGCACGCCGAGAGACGCCTGCCCGCGCCTTTCTAGAGGGTCTCGACGTGAAGGACCCCGAGTTCGAGGAGTGGCTCGCCGATCAGCGTGCGCAATGGCGCATCGAGACGGCAGCGCCGCCGGACGAGGCACGCCGCATCCCGCTCGCGCCGATGAAGACGCGCCAGACCACATTTACCGTCGCGGTCATGGTCCATGACCCTGATCCTGCCAGCATGAATTGCGCCTATGCCCATCTGGTGGCGGACCGCGCGGTGCTCGCGCTGACGCTCTGTCAGCAATTCGATGTCACCGACTACCGCGAAGCCGCCGAAGAGGATGCCGCGCGCGCTGCCGATGTGACCCTGAACGTGCGCGCCCTCGCCATCGGTGAGGATATCGCCGTAAGCCTGCTGGTGCGCCGTACTGGCGACAACCAGATCGTCTGGAACGCGCGCCGGGTGCTCAAGCTGGAGGATCTGAATTCGCTCGTGCTCGCCTCTCTGGTCACCCAGATGATGGACCAGCTGACCAATGTGCTGCTGCGGCCCGACGCCTTGGGCGATCCCGACCGCCATGCCGCCGCGCGCCGCGCTATGGGTGCGATCGACATGATGTTTCGCCTGTCGCGGCCCAATATTGCGCGCGCGGCGAGCGACCTCACCAAAGCCTTCGAGATCGACCCCAAGGGCAGTTATCTGGCATGGTACGCCTATCACACCGTCTTCCGGATGGAGGCGACGAAGGGGCAGGACATGGTTGCCCTGCGTGAACAGGCAGATGCCCTCATCCACAAGGCGCTGGAATTCGATCCGCACAATCCGCTGGCGCGGTCCCTGCTCACCCACGTCTACAGCTTCGTTTTCCGCGATTTCGAACGTGCGCACGAGATGATCCGCCCGCTGGCGGCTTCCCCGCCCGACACGCCGCTCTACTATGATTCCCTCGCCACCTTGCAATTCTATACCGGCAAGATGGAGGAGGCCAAGCACGCGGCGCAGGCCGCCGCGACGCTGGGTGGGCACAATCCCTACGCCTATGCGTTCAACACCACCCTCACGATGATCGACACGGTCACCGGCAATTACGAGAGTGCCATCCAGAACGGTGAGCGTGTGCTGGCGCTCCACCGAAATACCGACCGCTATTACGAGCCGGTCCTGCGCTATCTCGCGGCGGCCTATGCATTCAAGGGCAATACGACCAATGCCGCGCGGATGATCGCCAGGATCCGGCAGCAATCTCCGGGCTTCAGCATCGAGATGTTGCGCGACCGTACCTACCCGGTGCCGTCGGAGCACGCCCGCAATGTGCTGCTGGACGGAATGGGCAAGCTGCCGCTGCATCTCCAGCAGGCCCATTGAAGAGCAGAGCGAAGGAGCCTTCATCATGCACGATTTCTTTGACATCCACGGTGCGCCGCATCGGGAGGTTTTTCTCAACCGGTCCAACGAACTGGTGATCGAGCCCGCGGCGGAGATGCCCGCCCCCGACATGCAACCGCGCAGCATGACGCAGACGCAGACGCTCTCGCTTACCCAGACGCAAACACGGACCAGAACGCGGACACGCACCCGAACCAGGACGCGGACTAGCGGTGGGGCTTTGGAGGGTGGAGCGGCAGGAGACTTCAACGCCGCCGTCCTGTCGACCTGGCGCGAGGTGCGCGAGCTGTCGCATTTTCTGGTCAATCTCAAGCGTGAGGGCGATGGTAATCCCGCGCCGGACGGCGCGCCGCTGACGGCCTACTACGAGCAGATCGAGCTGCCGCTGCCACTGTCGCTCAGCGATACGCATCTGGAGGTGGATGGCAGGGACGCACCGCCGGCGCCGGAAGACGGCGAGATCACCGATCTGCTGCACAAGCAGCGCCAGCTGCTCAATGATCCGCTCCGCCAGGCGGAGGTGATCGCGCAGGTCACCGCAGGCGATCTGAGCGAGTTCCTGCGCCCGCTGGGGATCGAGCAGCTCGGCGGCTACGACGCCACGCGCGATCTGATTCACACCGTCATGCATCTGGCCGAGAGAATCATCTATTTCTACAAGCAAAAATACAACCGCATCCGGCCCGCGCAGCTCGACATCCGGCTGCGCCCCTTCCTACCCGACCCGCCGCATGCGGCCTACCCGTCGGGCCACTCTTTCCAGAGCTTTTGCGTGGCCCATATCCTCAGCCGCATCATCTCCGAGCACCGACCCGTGGTCGAGCTCTTCACAGTGGCCCAGCGCATCGCGGAGAACCGCGAATACGCCGGGCTCCACTATGCCTCGGACACCCGCGCGGGCCGGATGCTGGCGGCGGAATACGCGCCCTATATCGCCTGGGCCTGCCGGGAGAAGATGAAATCCGTCCAGCGCGAATGGCTGTGAGAAAGGGACGAGAACATGAGCAGTATCTATACCCCCGACCCCGACAAACGCCGCCATTATCTGTGGCATCTGGAACAGATCGGCCTGATGACCGGTGACACCCGCAGGCCTGTCGAGGCGTGGCGCAGCATCATCGGAGATGGCGCAGACGGCAATACCGTCGCGATCATCGACAACGGCATGGCCGCCGACCACCCCAACCTCAACGGCGACCGGATCAGGGTCGCCGTGGATTTCTCCTACAATGAGCGGGGCGCGTTCTACGATGCGGATAAAGCGCCCGATCCCGCCGAGGATACCCGCGACATATCGAGCCTCGGCGCAGGGCTGTCCGCCGCCGCGCAAGTTCGGCTTGCGCGGCATGTCGCCAGCGCGGCAGAGCTGCTCGACCGGAGCCATCTCCCCGACCCCGCGCACCGCTTCGGCAACCATGGCACGGCAATTGCGGGTCTAGTGGCGGGCGCGCCGCCGGCGGGGGGCGGCAGCGCGAACGACCTCACGCAGAATGCGCAGCTCAATTACTACGGTGTGGACCCCACCGCGCGCATCCTGTCGATCGCAACGCTCTATGATCATTCGATCTGGCCGGTGATACAGGCGCTGATACTGGCCTACCGTCAGGGGGCGGATGTGATCGTGATCCCGCGCGCGATCACGGAGCCCCAGACCATCGCGCCGCAGACCGTGGACGGCATCGACGATCTGCGCATGACCCGGATCACCACGCCCGGCACGCCGGAGCATACCGCCCTCGTGACCGATCGGGAGATTTTCGAGACGCTTCTTGGCGAGATTTCGGCTCAGGTGCCGGTCGTGGTGGCCGCCGGCAACAGCGGGCGCGACCGGCTCTCCTACCCCGCGCGGCTGGTCGAGACGGTGGCGCCGGATCTCTTCGTCGCTGCAGCGGCGAATGCGAACGGGGTGCGGTCGAGCTATTCATGCTATTCTGACAGTGCACGCTACTACCATGCGCCCAGCAACGATGGGCAGCTTGTGGATGTGGACCACATGCGGTTCGACCCCGATGGCTGGGACGCGCGCAACATCTTTCCGGGTCAGACCTCCGACTGGAGCCCCTTCGGCGTCCTGACGACCGATATTCCGGGGGATTATGGCTACACAGCCGGACGCAGTTCCGGCGGCGGTGCGGATGACCCCACAGGCGCTCCGGAGGGGCACGGCTCGTTCTACACGATGTTCGGCGGTACCTCCGCCGCCAGCGCGATCACCGCGGGCTTCCTGTCGCTACTGCTGCGCAGGAGCGGCGGTACGGCGAGCGTGGAGGATCTGCACGAAGCCCTCGCCCTCCACGCGACCGAAGCATCGGTCGAGGGTGCCGTGCCGGTCATCTCGCTGGGATAGAACTTCGACGCCGAGACGGGGTCTGCACCTTCAGGGCTGAAATGCTGCCGCTAGGCTGCATCGCTTTGCGGTCGGCTCAACCGGGCGGCACCCGGCATGGCCGCGGGCAGCGTGATGGTGAAAACCGTTCCCCGCTCTGCGCCGCGGCGCAACGTGATGTACCCTCCCCAGCCCGCGACCGTCTTTCGCACCATGGCGAGGCCGAGGCCCGTGCCCTCGACTTTTGTCAGACGCGTGAAGGGTTCGAAAATGCGGGCATGTTCGGCCTCGCAAATGCCCGGCCCGTCGTCCTCGACCTCGATGATCACGGTCTGCCCGATCTGGCGTGCGCGCAGGGTGATCTTGCCCGCCGTCCTGTCGTGATGCTTCACCGCATTGGACACAAGATTGCGCATCACGAGATCGAAGGAAGTCGGATCGACCCGCACCGTAGGCATCTGCGGCGCCACCAGCACCTTCATCCGGGGCGGCAGCGCGATCAACTTGAGCACGTCGGCCATCCGCACGTCCGGGGCGAAGCGTTGCGGTGTCGCCTGCGCTGCATCGGTATGGGCATACTCCAGCAGATCCCGGACCAGCAGCGTCATACGCCGCGACAGATCCGTAAGGGTCGAGAAATGGCGCTGCGCCTCTGCAGGCAGGACGAATTCCGCCTCCGCCAGATCCTCGAGAATGAACTCGACCAGCGAGACCTGCTGGGCCAAGGGGGCTTTGAGGTCATGCGCCGCCATCGCCGAGAAGGCCAGCAACTGCGCATTCTTGCGCAAGAGCTCGCTCCGTTGCATCTCGATCTGTTCGCGCTGGCGCGACATCTCCGATACGTCCACCCAAATCGCGGCGAAATACTGCGGTCCGATTGGGAACATACTCAGATCGAAGGTGGCGCCATCATAGCTGCGCACGACATGCTGGACAGTGCGCCCCATGCGCAAATCCTGCGCGGCAGCTTGCGCGAAGTGGGCAATCCCGCCGGTCTCAATATCCGCGAACATGACCCGCTGGCCATGGGCGAGGCAGCAAAGCTCCTCGAGGGTCGCCTCCCCGGAGAGCACCGTCACGAGGGGCGCGAACCGCGCCCCGAAACCGCTGTTCCAGTGCACGGCCCTCATGTCGTGATCGAAGATCACGATCGCACCGCGCAGCTTGTCCAAGGCGCCCACGAGCAACTTGTTTTCGCTGTTCTGCGCCAGCAGATGTACCGACTGGCGCCGCAGCCGAATGGCGTAGATGCCCAATGCCACGGCGGCCCAGATGAGCCCGGCCATGATCATGGCCACATTGACGAACCAAGGATGCTCCAGAATGCTCCGGTCGCGCCCGAACCAGGTCTTGCGCAATTCGCCGGGATTACGCGCGGCTCCATACTCAAGCCGAAAGCCCGCACGATCCGCAATCGCATCCATCAGATCGACGGCATCGCCCTGCGCCAGTCCGCCGGGTCCGCGAGAGGTATAGGGTGCAAACTCCGCGTAGGCGAGCGTGAGCACAGGCCGATCCGCTGCGCCCTGCGCCGCAAGGATGCAGCCGCCCAGCGAGGCGACGAGCAGCACCGAAAGACTGCACAATATGCGAAGGAGGCGAGACATAGACTGACCCAATCGTTTCAGGCACTTGGCGATTTCTACACCGCGCGGGTTTATGATTGGTGAAGACGTGCGCGGGGTGCTCGGGTACATCTTCGTCGCCGGCCCAGGCCATTGGCGAGGTCGCCGCGACGGCGCTGCGCCAAACTGCCCTTTGCGCAAACGGGCCGCGCTGCGCTAAAGTACAAGTTATCGTCGGAAACGGTCGACAATCCGTCGTGCAGATGAGCCAGACAGGGCTCGAACGACAGGTCTTGCGAGTCGTGGGACCAAAAGGAGCGAACCGCATGCGCTATTCCGGTTTCAAAGTGATCAGGGAGGCCCTGACAGGGCACAAGGGCTGGACGCCCGTCTGGCGCGAGCCGGAACCGCAGGCCAGCTATGACATCATCATCATCGGCGGCGGCGGGCATGGGCTTGCCACTGCGCATTACCTCGCAAAGGTCTTTGGGCAACGGCGCGTCGCCGTGTTGGAAAAAGGCTGGATCGGCGGCGGCAACGTCGGGCGCAACACGACCATCATCCGCTCCAACTACCTGCTCGACGGCAATGAGCCGTTCTACGAGTTCTCGCTCAAGCTCTGGGAGGGGCTGGAGCAGGATCTCAACTACAACGCCATGGTGAGCCAGCGCGGCGTGATGAACCTGCTTTCACTCCGATGCGCAACGCGATGCGGCCGTGCGCCGCGGTAACGCGATGCGCCTCAACGGCGTCGATGCGGAACTCCTCGACGCGCAGCAAGTCCGCCGCGAGGCGCCGTTCCTCAACTTCGACGATGCGCGGTTTCCGATCAAGGGTGCGCTGGCGCAGCGCCGGGGCGGAACCGTGCGCCATGATGCGGTGGCCTGGGGCTACGCCCGCTCCGCCGACAGCCGCGGCGTGGATATCATCCAGAACTGCGAAGTCACCGGCTTCCGGATCGAGGGCGGCGTTTGCAGGGGCGTGGAGACCACGCGCGGCTTCATCGGCGCCAAGAAGGTCGGCTGCGCCGTTGCGGGCTCCTCGTCGCATGTGATGGCCAAGGCCGGCCTGCGTTTGCCGATCGAAAGCCACGTGCTGCAGGCCTTCGTCTCCGAAGGGCTCAAACCCGTCATCCCCGGCGTGATCACCTTCGGCGCGGGCCATTTCTATGTCAGCCAGTCCGACAAGGGCGGGCTGGTGTTCGGCGGAGACATCGACGGCTACAACTCCTACGCCCAGCGCGGCAACCTGCCGGTGGTCGAGGACGTCTGCGAGGGCGGCATGGCGGTGATGCCGATGATCGGGCGCGCGCGCCTGTTGCGGATGTGGGGCGGCATCATGGACATGTCGATGGACGGCTCGCCCATCATCGACCGCACTTCCATACGACGGGCTCTATTTCAACGGCGGCTGGTGCTATGGCGGGTTCAAGGCAACCCCCGCCTCGGGCTACGCCTTCGCCCATCTTCTCGCGCGCGACACGCCGCATGACACCGCGACCGCCTATCGCTTCGACCGTTTCGAGACGGGGCACATGATCGACGAGAAGGGTCAGGGCAACCAGCCCAACCTGCACTAGGGCGCGCGCCCCCCGCTTCTTTATCCTGCCGCTAAACTCAATCCGACCCAAGATCCGAGCATATCCAGATGATCATCGACCACCCCCTCCTCGGCCCCCGCGACAGCGCCGAGTTCACCTATCTCGGCGATGCGTCCCTGCTCGACCGTCCTGCATCCGATGCGCCTGATGCCGACTGGTTCACGCCTACGCCTACCTGCGCGACAACCCGGCGGGCGAGACGCGCGAGTTGTGGTGGCATGAGGGCGGCGACCGCTCCTGGCTGGTCGTGACGCGCAATACGCTCACCCATGAGATCACCTGCGTGGAGATGGCCCGCGATGTGGCCGCGGAGCCGTGCGCGATGAGCCAGATCAACCGCATCGGCGGCGGGCTGATCGACCGCAGCCGCACGCTGAACTTCATGTTCGACGGCAGGTCCTATCAGGGCCATCCGGGCGATACGCTGGCCTCTGCGCTGCTGGCCAACGGCGTGCGGCTCATGGGGCGTTCGTTCAAGTACCATCGCCCGCGCGGCCCGCTCACCGCCGGATCGGAGGAGCCGAACGCATTGGTCGAGCTGCGCGGCGGCGCCCGGCGCGAGCCCAACACCCGCGCCACCACGGCGGAACTCTACGAGGGGCTCATCGCCCATTCACAAAACCGCTGGCCCAGCCTCAGGTTCGACGCGATGGCAGTCAACGACCGGTTCTCGGATTTCCTCACGGCGGGCTTTTACTACAAGACGTTCATGTGGCCCGCCGCCCTCTGGGAAAAGCTCTACGAGCCTGCTCATCCGCCGGGCAGCGGGCCTTGGATCGCCTGTCGAAGCAGGAGGATCCCGATGCCTACGACAAGGGGTTTCTCCATTGCGACCTGCTGGTGATCGGCGGCGGACCGGCAGGGCTGATGGCGGCGCTGACAGCGGGGCGTGCGGGCGCGCGACGTGATCCTTGCCGATGAGGATTTCGCCTTCGGTGGCCGTCTGACTGGCCGAAACGGCTGAGCCTGAATGACGCGGCGGCGATCCGACTGGGTCCGCGGACGCCGTGGCGGAACTCGCGAGCCTGCACAATGTCCGTCTCATGACGCGCACGACCGTGATCGGCGCGTTCGACCATGGCATCTACGGCGCTGTGGAGCGGGTGAGCGATCACCTGCATACGCCCGACGCGGGCAAACCGCGCCAGATCCTCTGGCGGATCTACGCGGCGCAGACGCTGCTCTGCGCCGGTGCGACGGAGCGGCCCATCGCATTCGACAACAACGACCGTCCCGGCATCATGCTGGCCTCCGCCCTGCGCACCTACGTAAACCGCTTTGCCGCCACGCCCCGCGCAGCGTGTGGCCGTGTTCACCAACAACGACGACGGCCACCGCACCGCCGCCGATCTGCACGCGCGCGGCATCGCCATCGCCGCGGTGATCGACACCCGCAAGGATACGCCGCTCAGCCCCGACTACGAGATCCTGCGCGGCGCCGAGGTGGTCAACAGCCGCGGGCGGTTGGGCCTTACGTTCATCGAGGTGAAGCTGGCGGATGGCAGCACCCGCACCATCGAATGTGGCGCGCTCGGCGTCTCGGGCGGCTGGAACCCGAATGTGCACCTCACCTGCCACCAGCGCGGCCGCCCCGCATGGAACGATGAACTCGCCGCCTTCGTACCCGGCAGTACCCTGCCCCCCGGCATGGCCGTTGCAGGGGCTGCGACGGGCGCGTTCTCCACCCTTGGCGCGCTGAACTCCGGCGCGCAGACTGCCGCCGACATGCTCGGCATCACGCCCCGCGGAGGTGCCGCAGACCGAGGATGAGCCCGTGAGCCAGACGGCCTTCTGGGCCGTCGCGGGCGCGTCGCGCGCGTGGCTCGATCAGCAGAACGATGTGACCGTCAAGGACATCAAGCTCAGTCATCAGGAGGGTTTCCGCGCTGTCGAGCATCTCAAACGCTACACGACGCTGGGCATGGCCACGGATCAGGGCAAGACATCCAACGTGCTGGGCCTGGCCATCATGGCAGAGCTTGCGGGCAAATCGATCCCGCAGGTGGGCACGACGATGTTCCGCCCGCCCTACACCCCCACCGCCATCGGCGCCTTCGGCGGGCGCTTGCGCGGCAAGCAGTTCCACCCGACGCGGCTCACCCCGTCGCACCATTGGGCCGTGGAACAGGGCGCGGTCTTCGTCGAGGTCGGCAATTGGCTGCGTGCGCAGTGGTTCCCGCAGCCGGGCGAGACGCATTGGCGCACCAGCGTGGACCGCGAAGTGCGCGCCACCCGCGCATCCGTGGGCGTCTGCGATTGCACCACGCTGGGCAAGATCGACGTGCAGGGCACCGATGCCGGCGCCTTTCTCAACAAGATCTACTGCAACGGCTTTGCCAAGCTCGCCGTGGGGCGCGTTCGCTATGGCCTGATGCTGCGCGAGGACGGGATCGCGATGGATGATGGCACCGCCGCACGCATGGGCGAGCATCACTTCGTTGTCACCACCACCACGGCCAATGCGGCGAAAGTCTATCAACACATGGATTTCGTGCGCCAATGCCTGATGCCCGATGCCGATGTGCAGATCATCTCCACCACAGAGGCCTGGGCGCAATATGCCGTGGCCGGGCCAAACAGCCGAAAACTGCTGCAAAAGATCATCGACCCCGGTATCGACATCGAAAGCGAAGCCTTCCCCTTCATGGCCTGCGCGCAGGTCACCGTCTGCGGCGGCCTGCGCGCGCGGCTCTTCCGGATCTCCTTTTCCGGGGAGCTGGCTTATGAGATCGCGGTGCCCGCGCGCTACGGCGATGCGCTCATGCGGCGCCTGATGTCGGAGGGAGAGGAATTCGGCGTGACCCCCTACGGCACCGAAGCGCTGGGTGTGATGCGGATCGAGAAGGGCCATGCTGCGGGTAACGAGCTGAACGGGACGACGACCGCGCTCAACCTCGGATTGGGCCAGATGGTCAGCACCGCGAAGGACAGCATCGGCAGCAGATTGTCACGGCGCCCCGGCCTGACCGCGCCCGATGCGCTGCGGCTGGTCGGCCTGCGCCCGCTTGCCGCGGAGGACAAGATCACCGCGGGCGGGCATCTGATGGCGGCGACGGGGCCCGTGGATGCGGCCCATGATCAGGGCTACGTGACCTCCGCGTGCCATTCGCCCGACATGGGCTCCATGATCGGTCTCGCGTTTCTCAAGGACGGCGGCAACCGCATGGGAGAGCGGTTGCGCCTCGTCTCGCCGCTGACCGATCTGACCGTGGAGGTCGAGGTCGTCTCGCCCCATTTCATCGACCCCGAAGGAGTGCGCCAGCGTGCATGATCTTGCCCCCCTAACCGCACTCGGCGGCACCGCCCCGCGCGAGGACAGCCATGGTGGCGTGACCCTGACGGAGAACCCCGGCCTCGCCCTCGCCTCCGTCACCGCAAGGCGCGGGCACGAAGCGGCCTGCCGCGATCATCTCGCCGCCTTGCTGGAGGGGGAGGCCCCCGGCCCCGGTCGCAGCCGTCTGCACGATCCCGAAGCGGCCTTCTGGATGGCGCCGGATCAGTGGATGGTCGGTGCGCCCTATGCCACCCATGAGGATCTGGCGGAACGGCTGTCGGCGCGGTTCGGTGCCACGGCCTCCGTCACGGAGCAGTCGGATGCATGGGTCTGCTTCGATCTGCGCGGCGCGGGCGTTGAGGCCGTGATGGAGCTGTGCTGCAACGCCAATGTGCGCGCCATGGTCACCGGCGACGCCGTACGTACTTCGATCCACCACCTCGGCGCCTACGTGCTGCGCTGCGATCCCGCGAGCCATCTGCGCATCCTGGGCCCACGCGCCTCCGCAGGCAGCCTGCATCACGCCCTGCTGACAGCGATGCGCGCCGCCCTCTAGACCGCGGCGCCGGAGGCGAAGCTGGGCCGTCCCAGCCCGCCGATCCGGTCCCGCGCGACACGGCTCCCGATCCAGAGCGAGAGCATGAGCCCCGTCGTCACCCCGGCGGCGATCCCCAGCCGGATGCCGGTGAGCCCGCCGTCGATCACGTAAGCGAAGAGCCAGATGAAGAGCGCGATCCCGATCCATTGCCGGTAGATCCCGATCCACATCGTCCATGACGCCCTCTTGAGCGCCTGCAACAGCGAGTTGATGGAGAAGAGCACGACATAGACCGGCAGGATCACCGCCTCCACCCGCAAAAACAGCGCGGAGACGCGAATGACCTCCGGATCGCTGGAGAAGACCCGTGCCGCCCAGCCACCGCCGAACCACAGCAACGGAAACGCCAGCGCGGTGCCGATCACGCCCATCAGCCAACAGCGGTGGAACGCCTCGCGCACCCGCGCGTGATCCCCGGCGCCGTAATTCTGCGCCGCGATGGGCACCAGCGAGATGGTGATGCCGAGGGCGGGCAGCAGGAACAGCTGCTCCACCCGCATCGTGATGCCGTAAGCCGCCAGTGCCGCTTCGCCATGGTCCTTGAGCGCGTATTGCACGATGAAGCCGCTCGAAAAGGTGACCAGCAGGGCAAAGCCCGCCGGAAATGCCTGGGCGATGATCTCGTAGTATTTGCCGGGCACCGGGATGAACTCCGCAGCCCGCAGGTTCTGCATCATCGCACGGCCAAAGACGCGCCACAGGATGAAGACCGCGACGCCCGACTGGCTGAGCACGGTAGCGAGTGCGATGCCGTTGAAGCCGATGCCGTCAACCACGCCGGGGATGCCGTACATCAACAGCGGGTTGAGCCCGATGTTGACGAAGAACGCCACCACGAGCGCGCGCTGCATGGTGCGGGTGTCGCCGCGCGCCTGCAAGATGCCGTTGGCGGCGGGACCCATGATAAAACCCGGCAGCGCGAAGATGAGCCAGCTGAAATAACCCAGCCCCGCATCGCGGTAGCCGCCCGGCTCGGAGACGATGGCAATGAGCGACGGTCCCGCGAGCGCGGCGATACAGATCATCGCCACCGTGGCGCAGGCCGCCAGTCCGATGCCCTGTGCGGCCAGATGGCGCGCCTCAACGTCATCGCGTCGCCCCTTGGCGTTGCCGACCAGCGCGCTCATCGCGGAGCTGAGGCCGAAACCGATGGCGACGAGGATGAAGAATGCCTGAAAGCCCACCGCAAGCCCCGCCTGCGCCTGCGTGCCGAAAAAACCGGCATAGAAGGTATCGACCACATTGTAGAGCGTGCTGAACAGCATCCCCACCGCCGCCGGGATCGCGAGGCGCCGGAAATGGCCCGCGAGGGGGCCCTGCGTGAGGTCGGCGTCTATCATTGCGGGTCCTTCAATGGAAAAGGGCGCCGCATGGGGCGCCCTTCGGAATGCTATGGGAGGCGGATCAAAGGCCCCATTTCGCCGCGGTCGCCTCAAAGAAGCCTTCGGTGCGCTTCAGCTCGATCCAGCTGTTGATGTAGTTGATCCAGACCTGATCGTTCTGCGGCAGAAGCATGGCAATCGGCGTCGGCGCGCGCGCCTCGCTGACTTCGATCTGGCGCAGGTTGGGGAACTTGCCCAAGAGCTCCGAGCCTTCGATGTTGGAGGTCACGAAGACGTCCGCACGCCCGGCCAGCACTTCCTGAAAGCCGCGCGCGGGTGCTTCGACCACGGTGATTTCCGCGCTGGGGAACCACTCCTTGACCATCTTCTCGAAGGAGGTGCCCAGCGTCGTGGCGACGGTCACGCCCTCGATGTTGATGCTGTCCCACCCGTTGAAATTGGCGAGCTTTTCTTCGGTGGTGAAGGGGAACATCTCGACCGCGATATAGCTGTCGGAGTAGCCCGCGGCCTTCAGCCGTGCGGGGCTGATCGAGGCGGAGCCGGTCATGTGATAGTTGCCTGCAACCACGCCGTTCACCAGCGTCTTCCAGTCCGTCGGTACCATCTCGAGCTCGACGCCCAGATCGGTGGCGAGCTGGGTCATGATGTCGATGTCATAGCCCACGTAGGAGTTGGTCGCGGGGTCGCGCACGCTCATCGGGTTCCAGTCGCCGGTGGTGCCGACCTTGAGCACGCCCTCGCTCAGAATTTCGTTGAGTGCGGACTGCGCGCTGGCGCTCCCCGCCGTTACCGCGAGCGCAATACCCGCGGCAAGGCCGATTGACTTCAGTATGTTCATCTATGTTCCCCTGTGGAATGGACTAACGCATCGCGTGCGCGACATTTTATGGTGGTTGGCAACCTAATGCTGGTTGCACTCCGGGCAATGGTCCCACGTAACTATACACTCCGATCTGGAGAGGTCCATGGCTGAACACCCCCTGCGCAATCAAGACGCCGCGATTGAGATCAAGGGCCTGAACAAATGGTACGACGGGTTTCACGCGCTGAAGGATGTGGACCTGAGCGTGGCGCATGGCGAGCGGATCGTGATCTGCGGGCCGTCCGGATCCGGCAAATCGACCCTGATCAGATGCGTCAACTCGCTGGAGGGCCATGACAGCGGCGCCATCACGGTCGACGGCACACGCATGGGCGACGCCGCCTCGATCGAGGCGATCCGCGGTCGCGTCGGTATGGTTTTCCAGCAGTTCAACCTGTTTCCCCATCTGACCATCCTGCAGAACCTCACGCTCGGCCCGATGAAGGCGCGGGGCCTCAGCCGCGCGGAGGCAGAGGCGCGGGCGATGAAATACCTCAATCGCGTGCAGATCCCCGAGCAGGCCGACAAGAAGCCCGGCGCGCTGTCGGGCGGCCAGCAGCAGCGCGTGGCCATCGCGCGCAGCCTGTGCATGGAGCCCAAGATCATGCTCTTCGACGAGCCCACCTCGGCGCTCGATCCGGAGATGATCTCAGAAGTGCTCGACGTGATCGTGGATCTCGCGGTCAGCGGGATGACGATGATCGTGGTCACCCATGAGATGGGATTTGCGCGCCGCGCCGCGGACAGGATGGTGTTCATGGACCACGGCAAAATCGTCGAGAGCGGCACGCCGGAGCAATTCTTCGAGGCGCCGCGGACCGAGCGGTGCCGCACCTTCCTCAACCAGATCCTCAAGCATTGAGCCCGGCGATGAAGAACGGCCTCGCCCTCGCGTGCCTGCTGGCGCTGACCGGCTGCGGCGCCGCCGGCAATTGGGGCTGGTACGTGATCGACCCGCGCACCACGCAGGGCTGGAACAACATCACCTTCCTGCTCGATGGCTTCGGCGCCACGATCCTGCTGTCGGTGATCGCTGCGGCCCTGTCGATGGCCATCGGCATGATGGTGGCCCTGCCCGGGCATGTCCGCCAACCGCTGGGTCAGGTTGCCCAGCCGCGTCTATATCGAGTTCATCCGGGCGATCCCGCTGCTCCCGATGCTGTTCTGGGTGTTCTACGGCCTGCCGGTGGTGCTGCAATCGATGGGGCTCACGGTGCGCATCGATGCCTTCTGGGGTGCGGTGATCACGCTCGCCATATCCGACAGCGCCTTCACCGCCGAGATCTACCGCTCCGGCATCCAGAGCATCGCGCGCGGCCAGACGGAGGCCGCCAAGACCATCGGTCTCACCTACGCCCAGACGATGCGCTACGTGATCCTGCCGCAGGCGATCCGGCGCATCCTGCCGCCGCTCGCCAACCAGTTCATCTACATCGTGAAGATGTCAGCCTTCGCCTCCGTCATCGGGATGCAGGAACTGACGCGCCGCGCGAATGAATTGGTGGTGACGGAATATCGCCCGCTGGAGATCTATACGCTGCTGATCCTGGAGTATCTGGTGCTGGTGCTGATCATCAGCTTTTTCGTGCGCTGGCTGGAGCGCAGGATGGGCGCGGACGAGAGCCGCTGAAGGAGAGACGATGAACTGGACCACCTTCCTCGACGACACGGTGAAACGCATGGGCGCGTTGCAAAATCAGGCGCCGGACATGTTCGCGGGCTTCAACACGATGGGCAAGGCGGCCAAGAAAAACGGCGCGCTCGACGAAAAGACCAAGGAGCTGATCGCGCTCGGCATCGCGATCTCGACGCGCTGCGACAGCTGCATCGGCTTTCACGTCAAGTCGCTGGTCCGGCTCGGCACGACCCGCGCCGAGCTTTGCGAAGCGCTGGAGATGATCGGCTACATGGGCGGCGGGCCCTCCATCGCCTTCGGCGCCAAGGCGCTGGAAGCCTTTGACGAATTCAGCGCCGCACCCTAGCCCACGGCCTGCGCGATCAGCGCCCGCGCATCGGGCACCAGAGCTTCCAGCTGCGGCAAGTCGTTGACGCAGAGGAATTTCACCCCCGCCAGCGCCTGCGCGGTCAACAGCACGCGGGTCTGTGCTGCCGGTGCGCCCTCCCCCTGCCCGCTGCGGATGTGCAGGTGATCGCGCTCGGGATGCAGAACCGCCTCCCCCGCCGCGATGCAGGCATGCGCATGCAATCCCTGCGGCGAGAACTGGTCCGGGTTGCGGAAACGGTGCGCGACATTGGCCTCGAACGCCGCGCGATGACGCTCAAAGAGCCCGGCCATCACGCTGCGGCGCTGCGGGTGCACCACATGGGCCGAGGCAAAGAGCCGCGCCGGTCCGTAACCGCACAGCGCGCCCGCGTTGATCTGGACCAGCAGGTTGAACTTCGCCGGATCGTCGCGCAGGGCCGGATCGGCGAGCAGGTCGGTGTAATCCACCCATTTGCCGCGCAGCACCGGTGACGCACCCTCGAACACGTCGCGCGGAGATAACGCCCCCGTCAGGAACACATCGTCGTTGAAATAGACGAACCGCTCCGCCAGCCCCTCGATCCGCCACAGCATGCTCTCGATCGACAGCGAGTTGAACGTGGGCAGCACATCGGCGTAGCCTTCAAAGATCTCGGCATGGGTCACGAAGCGGACGCTGCGGCGCACCGCGTCGGGCAGGCTCGACAGATCGGGGCCCGTCTCCTCCACCACGATCCAGATCCGGCGCAACCACGGCGCATGGGTATGGATGGAGCGCAGGCAATAGAGGATCTCGTCGCTCTGCTCCCAGCGGTGCGGATTGCGTGCGTTTTCGCCCAAAGGCGTGGCGTTTTGCGCCATGTAGAAGGCGCGCCGCGCCCGGTGCGCGGGCGTTCGACCGTCCACCCATGTAATCACCGCATCAATCGGATCGGTGTCCGTCATCTCGCGCATCGCGCCCTGCCTGCCATTATTGTCCCAACCGCTATCTAGACCGCATCCGCGCAAAGGCACGGGCCGCACGCAACCCTCTGCCAGGGCGGCAAATTGGCGCGCTCCCCCTTTGCCTGCGGGCGCGCAGCACTATCCTAGCGGCATGATCATCGTCACCCATGATACCCTGCGCAATCCCGACATCCTCAAGGTGCGCCAGCTGCCGCGCAAATTCTTCGGTCGGGTGACCGTCTGGCCGCGCAGCCGATTGGGGCCGGGCGGCCTTGCGCGGCTGGTGTTCGAGTTTCAGGCGGTCCGTTACATCCTCACGCTCAGCCCGTTCATCCTCATCGGGATGAGCTGGAATGCCCTCGCCCTGCCGATGGCGCAGGCGCCGATCCTGATGATCTTCATGATCTGGGTCGTGGAAATGCGCCTCTTGCGGGTCCCGAAATCTCGTCGCGCTCGGCTTATCGACAGCGCCGCGGCGGAGCGCGGGCTCGATCATCTGCGCGTGCAAGCGCGCGCCGCCCTTACCCGCATCGCCGCCCTGCGGGGCATGCACCGCGGAGAGCTGCATCTGGTGGTAGAGCAATCACCGCTCTGGCGCGTCAGGCCGCTGACCTATGTCAGCGTGCAGTCCGAGGAGGGGCCGGAGGTGCTGCGCCTCAACGCGGCGGAGCGGGCGATCCTGGAGGAGACGCTGTTCCAGCCGCCGCTGACCGAAAAGCTGCTGCAACGGATTAACCAGTCACAGGGCGAGTTCATCCGCGACGTGAGCTTTGATGCACGCGGCGTCTCCGCCCACGCCCGCCTCGCCGCCGCATTAGCGTGACAGGTCAATGAGCCGCCCGAACGGTGGCTCCACCGCGGCCGCTTGTGCCAGCACCCAGATAACCGGCAGGCCCTTGGGTGCGGGGCCCGGATCCCCTTCGAGATCGGTGAAGATCACCAATGCAGCCGCGCCCATGGCCTGCGCCTCCGCGATGACGGGGATGAATGCCGTGCCGCCGCCGCGCGGCAACGGTGGCAGCGGCACGTGCGTGGCACTCGGGTCGATCGTGTCACGGTGGCGGATCCCGTCGTCGAAAATCATCAGGTGCAGCTGCGCACGCATGCGCCGCGCGATGCCCGTCACTTCCGCCCAGAACAGCCCCAGCCGCGCGTCATCGATGCTGCTGGAGGCGTCCATGGCGATAGCGATGCGCGGCACATCCGTCTGTGCACGGCGCCCCGGTTCGAACCCCGGCTGCGGCGTGCCTGCGCGCCGGGCCTGCGCGGTCGCTGCGATCCAGCGGCGGGCGGGGCGCTGCGGGCTCGGTTGCGGCGCCTGCATCACGGCCTGCGCCAGCAAACGGCGCAGCATCTGCTCCCAAGGCGCCCGCGGCTGCGCGACATCGGCGAGCCGGTGGCCGATCCGTCCGATCCCGCGCCCCGCAGCCCGGCCCGCATCCATTGCGCGGGTGACGTGCTGGCGCCAGCGGGCTGCGTCCTGCGCCTCTTCGCCCTCCGCGCTGCCGCCGGTCTCCTCCTCCAGATCCGCCTCGAATCCCTGCCCCTTGGCATAAGCCTGCGCCGCGCCTTCGCGGCCGGTCCCGTCGCCGCCCTGTCCCTGCAGCGCGAAGTAGAGCCGCTCGGCATCCCATTCGGCCAGCACCTGCGGCCCCGTGGCCTCGGCGCCCAGCGCCTGCTTGAGCAACCCGCTTGCCAGTACCGCGGGCCGCGGCAATGCGTGATCACCGGCCAGCACCGCCTCGTTGATCAACGCATCGGCCGCGAGGTTGAAGAGTGCCTCGTCAAAGCCCGCGCCCAGCCGCACCCGCAACTCCGCAGCGCGCGCCGAATGGCGCAGCGCCACATGCAGGATGTGATGAGCCGCGAGCCCCATTTGCTCATGCCGGGCAAGCGCCTCGAAGCCAGGCCCATACGTGATTGTGTCGCCCCGCGTGACCGTCTGCGCGCCGTCGCGGTGCGCGCACCACAGCGACAGCGCGGCGATGGCAGGATCAGCCTCTGCCAGCGCGCGCAGGGCGGGGGTCGCGCGCGCGCTGTGACGCTCCGCGCTCACCCTTCGCGGTCAGCGAGATAGGCGGCATAGGCGGCGGAATTGCGGAACGCCTCCTGCCAGCCCCGCACCAGCGCCTTGTCGATCAGCAGCTCGAAGCCATAGGTCGCAAGTTCCCCCAGCGGCAGGCGCGCGAACTCGGGCCGGGGCCGTTTCTCGGCCAGCGTGCCGATCCCCGCCATCACCTCGATCGCCGCGGGCAGCGTGGCTTCATCCGCCAGCGTGACCAGCGCATAGACCAGGGCCGTCAGCCCATGCAGGCTCTCTGGGTAGAGCGCGAGCCGCGCGGCCCCCGTCTCCTCCAGCATCGCCTGCGCCTGAACGGTGGCGGCGATGTCATCGGCAATCAGGATGAACTCGGCCGCCGCCGCATCGCCCAAGGTGCCCGCCAGCAGCACATCGCGCAGCGCATTGTCGCGCGTGGCGTAGAGGATCGCACTCACCCGCGCCCAGGCGCGCGGGGTGCAGGCGATCATCTGGCCGCGGCGGAGCGCCTCCTCCGTGGTATCCAGAAGGTCTGGCCGCGTCCTGATGAAGGCCGTCACCGCCGGATGCAGGGTCGTGGGCACCGCATAGGACGCCAGCCAGTCGCCCGCCTCCGCGCGCAGGTTAAGGTGGATGAGCCGGTCCGAGAGCGCGGTGCCCATCTCATAGGCAATCGCGCCATCCTCGACCATGTTCCCCGCCGCCACGATGAAGGTGGAAGCGGGCAGATCGTGCTGGCCCACGCGCCGCTCCTGCAAGAGGCCATAGACCGTCGGCTGGAGCGAGGGCGCCGCCGCCGTGAGCTCGTCCAGAAACAGGATCGCGGGCGCCTCACCCTGCGGCAGATCCTCGGGCGGGTACCAGACGGTGCGCTGCGTGTCGTGGTCATAGAACGGCAAACCGCGCAGGTCCTGCGGCTCGATCGTGGTCAGGCGCAGGTCGTGCAGGCGGCTTCCTGTCTCTCGCGCGAGTTGCTGCACGATCTCGGTCTTGCCGATGCCGGGGCGCCCATGCAGCATCCAGGACGCCGTCATCTGCCCCTGCGCCTGCGCGTCGAAGCCCGCGCGCAGCACATCCAGCGCCTTGCCCGCGGAAATGGGCGTGGTGTTTACCGTCATGCTGTTCACTCCTTTGGCGGCAACGGTAGCGGTGGGCATCCGGGATGCAAGGGCACAGATTGCTGCACCCCGCCGATATCCCGACAAAAATAATCAAGTAAGTTGCAATCCATCTGCGAATCAGTAATTGATAAAAATAGTCAGAATTAACGCCGCAAAGGAAACCCCCATGGCCCGTCTCTCTTCTACCCCGCTCTTTCTCGCTGCCGCTGCGGTCGCTGCAGGCACCTGCGCCGCCTCCGCGCAGGGCGAGGTGAACCTCTATTCCTCGCGCCACTACGACACGGACGAGCGGCTCTACTCCGATTTCACCGATGCCACAGGCATTACGGTGAACCGGATCGAGGGCAACGCGGACGAACTGATCGCGCGGATGGAGGCCGAAGGCGCCAATTCCCCGGCTGACGTGCTGATCACCGTGGACACCTCCCGCCTGACCCGCGCCAAGAATTCAGGCGTGCTGCAGGCCATCGACAGCGACGTGCTGGAGGCACGGATTCCGGGGAACCTGCAAGACAGCGACAACACCTGGTTCGGCTTCTCCCAGCGCGCGCGGATCATCTTCTACGACAAGAACGACGTGAGCGAGCCGCCGATGGATTACGTCTCGCTCGCTGACCCCAAGTACAAGGGGCAGGTCTGCCACCGCTCGTCCACCAATGTCTACTCGCAGACCCTGCTGGCCTCCGTGATCGAAAACCACGGGCAGGAAGCCGCGACCGAATGGGCGCAGGGGCTGGTCGACAACTTCGCCCGTGAGCCACAAGGCGGCGACACCGATCAGTTGCGCGCGATCGTCTCGGGCGAATGTGACATCGTCGTCGCCAACACCTATTATTTCGCCCGCGCGCTGCGCGAGGATGTGAGCGGGCTGAGCGACAGCATCGACCAGATCGGCTGGATCTTCCCCGCGCAAGAGGCCGAGGGCGCGCATATGAACCTCTCCGGTGCCGGTGTGGCGGCCCATGCCCCCAACCGCGACAATGCCATCGCCTTCCTCGAATACCTCGCCTCAGACCAGGCACAGCAGTATTTCTCCGCCGGGAATGACGAATACCCCGCGGTCGAGGGTGTGACGCAGAGTGAGAGCGTCGCAAAGCTGGGCGCGTTCAAGCCCGATACGGTCGACCTCTCCGCCGTGGCGCAGAATCTGGCTGCCGCACAGACGATCTTCAACGACGTCGGCTGGAAGTAACCGCGCGCAGGGCCCGTGCCGCAGATCCTGCGCACGGGCCTTTCCTGCCGCCGGGAATTCTGCGAAAACCGGGGCCAAGCCGTCAGGGAGACCGCAATGTATCTGGCCATGAACCGTTTCACCGTCACCACCCGCAATGCCGACGCCTTCGAGGCCCTCTGGCTTGAGCGCGACAGCCACCTCAAGGAGATGGACGGCTTCATCGAGTTCCACATGCTCAAGGGGCCGGAAGTGGACGGGCGCATCACCTATGCCTCCCACACCGTCTGGGCCTCCGAGGAGGCGTTCCGTGGCTGGACGAAATCGGATGCCTTCCGCCAATCGCACAAGGACGCCAAGCAGACCGCCCCCCTCTATGAGGGTACGCCGGTGTTCGAAGGGTTTACCGCGATCCAGCATATCGGCTGACCAGCTCCGGCAATCGGGCGAATTCGTCGAAGGCTGCAGCATGGACGATCTGCGCCACCGGCGTTTTGCGATACCCCTTCGAATAGAGCAGGAACGGCACGCCCGCTGCCAGCGCGGTCTGCGCATCCACCTCGCTGTCCCCGACATAGACGCGAGGTCCCGCGCTCAGGGCATCGAAGGCGGCATGCAGCGGCGCTGGGTCCGGCTTGGAGACTGCAAGACTATCACCGCCCATCAGCGTCGCGAAATACCCGCGCAACCCCAGATGCTCCAACACCGCCAGTGCGGGCGCGACGGGTTTGTTGGTGCAGATCCCCATCGGATGCCCGGCCGCCTGCAATGCGCCGAGTACGTCATGCACCCCGTCATAGGGCCGCGTGAGCGATACCGCCGACAGATAGGCGTGCTTGAACTGTGGCATGAGTACTGCGTGCAACGTCTGCGGCAGCGCCACCGCATCGAGCATACGGGTGATGAAAACGGCCACGCCGTTGCCGATGAAGTCATGCGTCTGGGCCAGCGAGATCCGCGCACCATGCGGCGCCAACAGGGCATTCGCCACGCCTTGGATATCCGGCGCGCTGTCGATCAGCGTTCCGTCGAGGTCGAAGACGATCCGTGCGGGAGTGCCTTTTGTCATTGCGTCCATCTCATACCGGGTGACCCCACAGCATCAGCGGCGGGCGAGAGCGTCAAGGAAAACCGCGTGTAGGCAGTGGCATCCGTACGATGTTTCAATAGATTTTTTAAAAATGTGAGAGACTTGCCTCTCCCCCCGCCATAATTTGGAAAGATTGAACGGCTATGCCTGCAGTACTCCAAAATCGGATTACTGCATGCGCATCTTTTCCAGACCCGGCACCGGCGACCGGCCCGGTCATGATCCGGAAACGACGGTCATGCAGATGCAGGATTACGCGGCGCGTGGAATGACGCTCTGGCCGCAGCGCCTGCTGATCTATGCGGCCGCACTCGTGCTCAACGTCTTCTACCGCGGGCTGGCCTTTGCCGCGGTCTGCATGATCCTCATCCTGCTGGGGGAGATGTTCGACGCGCGCAGCTTCGTGCTCGCCCGCCGGGCCCGCGCGGATGAGCTTGCGGCGCTGCGTGCAACCCTGCGCCGCATCCATATCGGTGCGTTCTATGGCGCCACGGTGATCAGCTTCCTCGTCATCTCACTCGCGATGGCGGGCGACGGGGCGAGCCCCTTCATGCCGATGATGCTGCTCTTTTCCGCCGCCGTCTTCGCCGCGATGAATACCCACCAGCTGCTGGGCGCGCTGCTAATCCGGCTTACGGTCTACGGCATTACCTTCGTGCTCGTACCGCTGCTGGGGCTGTTCTTCTCCGGCACCGCCCCCACGCTTGAAACCGGCCTCTACCTCCTGACGAGCCTTCTGATGCTCTATTTCATAGCCGACTGCTCGGTGATCGGGCTGCGGTACTACCGTGCCAATCGCGGCCAGATGGCGCAGCTGCGGGTCGAGAACACGCGCGCCAATGCCGCACTGGCGAGCAAGACGGAATTCCTCGCCACGGTGAGCCACGAGCTGCGCACGCCGCTCACCTCGGTGCGCGCATCGCTCGATATCGCGATGGGCGGCGCCCTGGGCGCGCTGCCCGAACGCACGGCGCAACTGCTCAGCATCGCGCAGCGCAACGCCAACCGGCTGGGCAAGCTCATCGACGAACTGCTCGATCTGCAGAAGATGGATGTCGGCATGATGAGGTTCGAATTTCGTACCGTGCAGCTTGCACCGCTCCTGTCGGACGCGCTCGCCGACAATTCTGCCTATGCGCAAGATCTTGATGTTCGTCTTAAAATGCTCCCCGTGGATACGGATATCCATATGCGGGCCGATGCGATGCGGCTGGAGCAGGTGATCACCAATCTGCTGTCCAACGCCGCGAAATTTTCGCCCGCGGGGAGCGAGGTCATTCTGGCCGTCACCGCCACGCAAACCCAGGTGCGCATCAGCGTCATCGATAACGGCGCCGGCATCGACCCCGCGGACCGCGCACGCGTCTTCGACAGCTTTAGCCAGCTCAACTCCGGCGACATCCGCAAGGTCGGGGGCACCGGGCTGGGGCTCAGCATCTCCCGGCGGATCATCGAGGCGCATGGCGGCATCATCGACTTCGCGGCCAATCCCCGCGGTGGCACGATCTTCTTCGTGGAACTCGCGCGTACCGCGCAGGCAGCGCAATTGCCTGATCCCGCGGGCTATTGTGCGCAACAGCCAAGTGAAACGCGCCATTGAGACCCCAGGACGGAAAGTTGGTCTGCATGGTGCCTTCTTGCGTTTTCCAACCCGCAAACAAATCGTGGCAGACCCCGAGGGAACGACAAAATGAATGCAACTCTAGATAGAATTTTTCGCTCCGCAGGCAAAACGGGCATTTCGCATGAAAGCACCAGATTTGCGTCAAATCCTCCCCGTCTTCGCTGCCGAAAGGTCGTATTTTCGCCACGTTCACTGGCCAAATTGGCGATAGAAACCTGGGTGTATAAAGAGTGTGGAGTTCCCTGAAGATGAGAATCCTTGCGGTAGACGATGACCCGATAATCCTGGAGCTGCTGTCGCAGTTCCTGAGCTCGGTCGGTCCCTACACGCTGAGCACCGCGGAATCCGCACATGCCGCAATCGCCCTGCTCACCGAGCAAGAAGCGCCTGCGTTTGATGCCTTCCTGCTTGATATCCAGATGCCCGAAATGGACGGCATCGCCCTCGCGCAACACATCCGCAAGCTGCCCGAATACGCCATCGCACCGATCGTCATGCTCACCGCGATGTCAGAGAAGCGCTACATCGACAGTGCCTTTTCCGCCGGTGCCACCGATTATGTGACCAAACCGTTCGACCTGACCGAACTCAAGACGCGGATCGGGGTGATCGCGCAGCTGGTGGAGAGCCGCAAGGCGCCGCCAACCGCCGCCACCACGCATGCCGTGCCCGACAACGCCGCGCCCGCCGGGCATCTCAACCTGCATGAGCCGATGTCCCTGCACGACATCGACAGTGTCATCGACAGCGTCGCGATGGAGAACTACGTGGCCCAGCTGTCGCGCAGCTCGCTCTTCGGTTCGACCGTTTTCGCCTTCAGCATGCGCAAGCCGGAGAGCTACTATGAAGCCCTTTCAGCTGCGGAGTTTCGCTTCCTGATCGAGGATGTGGCCGAGGTGATCTCGGACGCGCTCTCGGGCCACCAGTTCCTGATGACCTATGCCGGCAGTGGCACCTATCTATGCATCACCGAAAGCGGCTGGCGGCCCGACATGCCGCGCCTGACAGATCAGGTGAACCTGCAGCTCAGCCGGGCCGAGATCGTGTCCAACGACGGCACCGAACTGCATCCCCGCATGAGCTCCGGTGCGGCCATCCGTCTGGTCTGGAAATCGGGGGACCAGATCCTGAATGCGTTGAGCAAGGCGCAAGCCTCCGCGGAACATGCCTCTGCGGAATACGAGCGCCTCAAGACAGACTTCTTTCACGTGGGGAAAACAGCATGAGCGCACTTGCCCTTGAAATGCCGGGACTGGAGCGGATCCGCGACCGCTTCGTCGAACTTCTAGAGGAGCGTAAGACCCGCATCGCGCAACACGCCCTTGCCGCATGGGACGGCGAAACGGTCGAGGAGATCAACGGGAACCTCGAGCAGGCCCGCGGCCTGCTGCACCAGATCGCTGGCACCGCTGGCACCGTCGGCTTCCCTGATCTGGGCACCTCTGCACAGCAATGCGAGGCGCAGATCATCGCCCACCTCGAAGGTCCCTATGCCGATCTCGCCATCTGTCCAGGCGAGATCATCTGGCGCATCGACGGCTTCGTCGAGGCCTGCGGCGCGTTGCCCGAAGTGGGCTGAGGCACCTCGAGGCTGCTTACCGGCTGGGGTTCTTGGCGCAACCCTTCAATCCACCGCAAAACCCAGTGAGCCACTGGCATTGATCCGCGACGCCGCCGCGCTGTCGCGCCTCGCGTTGCCGAAGCCTTCAGGTGCCGCGGGGAATGTCCGCAAGCTCCGCCCGCTGCATCGCGGATCGGATCTGCGCACCAAGCGTCATGGGATCGAACGGCTTGCCGATCACATCCACGGCGCCGATCGCCCGCAGGTCTTCAAGGTCGGAGTGATCGGCACGCGCGGTCATGAAAAGCGCAGGCACATCGGAAAGACCGGATATTGTGCGCATCCGCAACAGGGTCTCCTTGCCCGACATGCCCGGCATCATCATATCCAGCACGATCACATCCGGTTCGAAAAGAGACGCCTGCGCGAGCGCATCCTGACCACAATTGCATTGCAGCACATCAAAGCCGCCCGAGAGCTCCAGCGAGAGTTTCGCGATCTCGCGGATGTCAGCGTCATCTTCCACATGCAGCAGTCTTATCATTTCCGTGCCTCTCATTCCCGCCGTCTCACTTCATCCTCCGCAAGCACCCATGCCGATCCACTTGGCGATGTCAGAAAGCAGCATGTCCCCGGCGCCCGGCGTGGTCTCAGACCCCATGCTACCGCCTGATTGGTCAATATCCGCTTTACGGATGCCGGATTCGGGGCGCCCGCCCAAGATTTGTAACCGAGTCCGATCTCATGGCATCTGCAATGGGTTCAGACTGCTTGCGGCAAATAGCAGGCGGGATACCCTCTTGCCTGTCGTGCATATGCACCTCCACCACGCCCCGCCTCATGTGCAATGCGCTGATATCGTTGGCGACCTGCAACTCTTTCGGCCTTGCAAACTGCGCGCTCAAAGCGGCCGTGCGCATCATCGGACAGAGCCACCGCTACGGTAGAAGGCAGCGCGCCCGCCATTGAAATGTTCTCCGCAGCTCTCTGCGTTCCGGGCCCGTCTCCCTGCTCCGACCCCGACTGCGCCCTGCGATGGCAAGACCCGGCCACACCCTGTCCGGACCACGGCACCTGCATCAATGTGCCCTTTCGCATCAAGATGCGGCCCGCTTTGTCAGGCCAGCGTCATGCTTGCCCGTGACATCCGCAATCGGCAGCGGGACGGTAAACCAGAATACCGTCTCCCGCGGCCTGCGCTGCTCGAGGCCTACTTGCCCGTTTGAGCGCAGCACGATCTGGCGCACGATGTTGAGACCCAGCCCCGTGCCGCCCCTGCTGCGGGTGTCGGAGTTCTCTAGTTGCGTGAACGGCTCGAAGACCGTCTCGCGGAACCGCTCCGGCACCGGAGCGCCGGTGTTGATCACGCAGATGCGGGCATCCTGATCGCGCAGCTCGCATTGGATCTCGACCACCGTACCCGGGTCCGAATACTTGCAGGCGTTCGACAACAGATTGCAGACCACCTGGCGGATCCGCCCGGCATCCACATGCACCCAGATCTCCTGATCTGTTTGGGACAAGGCGAGCCGATTGCCGTGCTCGCGCGCACATTCCTGCATCTCCCCCAGCGCGTAGACCAGAATGTCGTTTAGGCAGGTGTTTTCGTACTCGAACACCACATCGCCCGAGGAGATCCGTTCGAGATCGAGGATATCGTTGACGATCAGCGCGAGACGGTCCGCATTGATGCACGCGATATTCAGCAGGCGCCGGGCATCCGGCGTCAGCGTGTCCGCCGATGTCGCGTCAAGGATGCCGATCGCCCCCTTGATCGAGGTCAGCGGCGTGCGCAACTCGTGGCTCACCGTGGCCACAAACTCGCTCTTGATCCGCTCGACGCGCTTTTGCTCGCTGATGTCCACAATCTGCGCGATATAGACGTTCTGCGCGCGGTTTTTGTCGAAGGTCCAGCTGAGATTGAACAGGCACCAGCGTGCCTCCCCGTCGCCGGTGCGCAGGGGGAACTGGTTCTGATAGGTCTTGGCAGCACCCGAGGTGAGCAGGCCGCGCATGTCGCGCGACATCTGGATGAAATCGCGGCGTGACAGCAAATCGGCAAGGCGCATCTCATGCCTGAGCTTGCCCGGATCATGGCCGCTCAGCTTGGACAGGGCCGCGTTCACGCTGACAAACGCCCCCTGCTCATCGAGGACCGCCATGGCCAGAGGCGCGTCCTCCAGCACCATGCGGAACAGCGCTTCGCTCGCTTCGAGCGCGTTGCGTCCGTGGCGCAGGGCGGTGATGTCCGACTGGGTTCCGATGAGCCGCGTCGCATGGCCGTCGGGGCCCCGCGCCACGGGCACCGCGTCCGAGTACATCCACCGCCACTCCCCGCCAAAGCGCACACGGTATTCCGCCACGCTGCGACGGGTCCGGCCAGTGATGCATTCCCGGTCGGCAGCCTGAAGGCTAGGCAGATCCGCCGGATGGACCCGCCCCAGAAAATGAACCTTGTGATCGAAGGGCACATCGAGTCGGTCGGTGCCCATGATCTTGTGCCATGTGTCCGACATCTCTGCGGTACCGGTGACGAGATCGACCTCGAAAATGCCGATGCCAGCTCCGGTCAGCGCCACATCGTAGCGCTTGTGCAGCGCCTCGATGGTCTTTCGCGCCGTGGTCTGGCCGGTCACGTCGCGGATCAGGACAGTGGTCCGGGGCGCGCCGTCCGCACCGCGCCAGCTGTTGCGCTCCACATCCAGAGCGAGACGCGCGCCACAGGCCCGCAGTCCTTCAGCGTTGCCGGGCTCCTCCGCTGCGACCGCGCCGAGCCCTTGCACGAATTTGCCGAACGGCTTGCCCGCGAAGCTGCCGCGCGCGCACTCAAAAAGCGCCGCCGCCGCGTCATTGGCGAAGATGATCCGCTCTGACCCGTCGAGGATGAACACCACGGCCACGCCAGACTCCCGCAGGGCGCAGTTCTCCCGCTCCCGCGCGGCAATCGCGCGGGCACGCTGCTCCCCCTTTCGCCGCAATCCATGCGTGTGACGGGCGGCGGAGCGGAGCACGAGCCTCACCAAGGCGGTCAGCATCAGCCCCAATACCAGCGACATCTCCGGCACGGCACTTTGATGGGCCGCATCGAAAGCAGGCGTACTTGCGAAGCCGACCGACCACGCAAGGCCGTGGAGCGGAATGACATCGCGTCTCTCGAGCCTGCCCCGCCCGGCCGCCTCACCTGCGTCCGCAGTGGAAAATACAGGCGTGTGGGGAGCGGCTCGCGTGATGTCGACAACGCTCATATGCAAGGCGCGGCCGGTCACGTCAGTCGTGCTGGCGAATGCGCCGGCGCCTGAGACCGGAGCGACGACCCATCCCAGGAAATCCTCTCCGCCCGCGCGTGCCCTTGTGTCGCGGACCGCACGGAGCATCATGTAATCCGGTACGGCCTCCGTCCCTGTCAGGCGCGCATGGTTCGGGAGCAGTATCGCCTCACCACTGTCACGTGCGACCACGAGCACCTCCCGGTACAGGGACAAGAAATCGGGATCAAAGCTGATCACACCCGTGCGGCCCCCATGCACCGCGATAGCCGTTGCGTCATGTGCAGGGACCGCTTCAATGAACCCTATCCCCAGTATGCCGGGAGAATCACGCTCGAGCGTCAAACCGCGCACATAGGTCTCCAAGACTTGCCCGTCCGTCCGACCCTGTGCCGCCACATGGGCCGCCGCGCCCTCCAGCACTTGCGCGTAGCCCGCAAAACGGTTCTTGACCACATCCAGGGCTTCCTGTGTGAGCCTTTCGAATTCCGAACCTGCGCGGTGCTCCTCCAGCCTGATGGCGGAAATGAAGGCGAGGAAGCTCAGAAGCAGGCAGGCCAGTGTCACAAGCCTGCCGACCCCGCGCGAGACGGCATGCCCCTGACGCCCAGCCGCCCGAACGGCGCCTGCGCGCGTGGCGAGACGGGATATCACTGCCGGTGGTCCCAAGCCTGTCCTCTCCGCGCGCTGCCCATGGCGGCCATGTCTAAGCGGCAAAGATTAACATGGGCTGAGGATCGCCCCGGCGGGCTAGGCGTTTGGCGGGAGCAGGGAGATCGACTTGCGCGCGCGCATCCTCGAGGGCGTACTGCCGTATTCCTCGCGCACGGCCCGCGCCAATGCGTTGTGGGAGCAAAAACCGGTCGCCACCGCCACATCTATGAGCGGGATCAGGGTCTCCTCGATCATCGCCCGCGCGCGGCGCACGCGCAGGCGTTTGTAGAACCGTGCCGGTGTCTCGTCGAACACCTCGCGAAAGACCCGCTCCAGATGGCGGGTCGAAAGCCCCACGCGGCGCGTAAGCTCGGTCATGCTCAGCGGTTCCTCAAGGTTGCTCTCCATCAGCTTGATCACGCGGGTGACCCGCACGTCAAAGAGGCTCGCGTTGCCGGAGATATCGCGCGGCTGCTCGGCATCGCTGCGCCTGATCGCGGGCAGCAGCAGGCGGTTGCCCAGCTCGGCCACTTCCACCGCGCTCAGATACGGGGCGATGAGGCCGATGACCAGTTCCGCCGTCGCACCGCCCCCTGCCGCGGTGGTGACGCCGCCCGACTGCTCGGCCAGCCGGGTGGTGAGTTGCGGGAAATGTCCCTCCTCCTCCAGCACGGCGGCATCGCGCCAATGGGTGGTGACAGGGCCGCTCAGCCCCTCGGTGCCGCGCAGGTAGGCCGTCGCCGCATCGCTCAGCAGGACCACAGGCCGCGAAAGCCGCTGCATCGCGCGCAGGCGCCGAACCCACCCCGCGTAGCGCACACGCACGCCGCCCAGCACCACCATCACATCGCCATGACCGTGCCCCTCGATCGCGGGCTCGGCACGCACCAGCACATGGGCATCGCCCGCGACGATCCCCGGCATGTCGCTCACGATCCGGCAGGCAAACCGTGTGGCCCCCGCGACGGCGTTCGCCGTGCGCAGCGTGTCGGTCACGCCTGTCAGCTCAAGCGCGCTGAAGCCGCGCTGCACGAAAACCTCGAAGTGGCAAAGCGGCGTGGCGGGCGTACCTTGATCGGGGGAGGAGGAGGACATCGGCCACGGTCTCCGCGAGTTTGCCGCAGCGCTAGAGCGCGCGCATCAGCAGCATACCCGAGAGCACCAGCACCACAAGGCCCGCGGCAATCTCCAGCATCGGCATCACCCAGACGAGCACGCCCGCCTGCGCCACCGTGCGCACGAAACCCGCGCGCATGCCCGTCGCGGCAAGCCCCACAGCGACCGTCACGGATGCGGTGCCGAGCGCCATGGCAAAAGCACCCGCAATCCCCGCCATCGCGATCCCCATCTGCCAGGTGATGATCAGCACGAAAAGCGCGCCCGTGCAGGGCCGGATCGCGATCCCGCCGATCAGCACCAGCGCGTCGCGCAGACCCGTGGCCTCGCGCGCCTCCGCGATGGAGGGGCCGTGGCGGTGACCGCAGCTGCTGCAGGCTTCTTCCGGACCCTCATGCGCGTGGGTATGGGCGTGGTCGTGGTGGTGATGTGCCGCCTCCGCACCCGCCCCGTGCAACCGGCGCAAGCCGCGAAACATCAGCCACAGGCCGATCGCCGCGATCAGACCGTAGCTCAGCGGCGCCAGCCAATCCTCCGCCGCGCCCACCATCCGCTCCCGCGTCAGCCCCAGCAGCCACAGCCCGCCATAGGCCAGCACGATGGCCGTCACCGCCTGCCCGAGGCTCGACAGGAGGGCGATCAGCGACAGGCGCACCACCGGCACGTCGCGCGCAACGCCGTAGCCGCCCACCAGAAGCTTGCCATGCCCCGGCCCGATGGCATGGAAGAACCCGTAGGCAAAACAGCTGCCCAGCAGCAGCTGCATAGGCCCCCGCTTCGCCACCCCGCAGGGCGCGCAGCGTGCGCGCGATGCCGTTCTGGAACGCGCGCTGCTCGGCGGCGGCCCAGACCGACAGCTGCGTGAAACCGCCGCTCAGCCAGAGCCATGCCAGCACCGCGCAGGCCAGCGCAAAGGCAAGGATCACAGGGCGGCGCATGTGCACGATCACCTCCGTTGCAAAACGCGCGCCGATGTCGCCCAGGCCCGCCGCTTCCATGTCGAAATCCTCCGGCAGGGCCGCGACCTCGGCCTGCGTCAGCGCCAGCGCCCCCTCGATGTCGGGCTCGTCTAGCGTGATCTCGCAGTCGTCGCGCCCCTGTACCCGCACGGGGCGCGTGACCTCATAGGCGGTGTAGTAGGTCCCGTCGAAAGGCTTGAAGCTGAGCGCGCCGGTGACCAGCGGCGCGCCTTCGACGGCACGCATATGGGTGGTGATGATCTTACCCTCTGACATGGTCGCCGTCGCGCTCGGAGGGACCCGAGAGCACCAGTGTGCTCCTGCGCCAGCGACCCCACCAGATCGCCGTTGTAGCCCTCGATCCAGTTGCATGTCGAAGCCGGTCAGCGTCTCGATGTCCTGCGGCGTCAGCACGCCGTCGTAATCCGCGTCCACGCCCATGTCCTCGGTCACCAGCAGGGAGTAGAGCTCGTCGTATTCCCAAGTGACCTGCACATGGGTCAGCCGGTTCTGCGCGTCGATCACGAAGACCAGACCGGTGTCGATGAAAATATGCGGATGCGCCCCCACAGGGGCCGCAAGCAGGGACAGACAGAAGGACAGGCGTGCGATCATATCCGCTATCTAAGCGCAGCTGCAGCGCCTGCGCAATCCACCGCAGGCTCACAGGGCGGCAGTGATCAGCCGACCCAGACGCGCGATGCCCTCGTCGATGCTCGCCTGTCGGTGCGGCTGAAACTCAGGCGCAGTGGTGTTGGTGCCGGAGCCGTCGGCAAAGAAGGCGTGCCCGGGCACGAAGGCCACCCGCTCGGTCTTCAGCGATTGCGCCAGCAGGTCCGCGCAGTTCATCCGTCGGGGCAGCTCCAGCCAGATGAACATGCCGCCTTCGGGCCGGGTCCAGCTTACACCCTCCGGCATATGCGCCGTCAGGGCGGCCAGCATCGCGGTCGCGCCGGGCGCTGTAGGCGTGCCTTGATCTTGGCCACATGCGCATCGAATTGCGCCGCGGCCACCGTGGCGATCGCCATCTGGTTGATGGTGGAGCTGTGCAGATCCGCGGCCTGTTTGAGCAGCACCAGCTGCGCTGATCACATCGCGCGCGCCGCAGACCCAGCCGACGCGCAGCCCGGGTGCCAGCGTCTTGGAAAAGCTGCCGCAATAGAGCGTGCGGCAGGCGTCGATGTCGCCCTTGCGCGCGATCTCTCGCGCCAGCACCGGGGCCAGCGCCTCGCCCTCATAGCGCAGCGACTGATAAGCCGCATCCTCGATCACCGCGATGTCGAGCGCGTCGGCGAGATCGATCACCCGCTCGCGCATCGCGGCATCGAGCGTGCGGCCCGTCGGGTTGGCGAAGTCCACCGACATATAGGCGAATTTCACGCGGCCCTCGCCCGCGGCCTGCGCATAATCCTCGGCTGAGCGGTTGGTCTCGGGATCCAGCCGGTCATACCGCGGCTCATAGGCGTTGAACGCGCCCAGCGCGCCCAGATAAGTGGGCCACCCCACCAGTGCGGTGTCGCCGCGGTTCAGCAGCAGCTTGCCCAGATAGTCGAGCGCCTGCTGGGAGCCGGATGTGATCAGGATGTTGTCGCGGCTGCAGGGCACGCCGAGGCGCCCCATCTCTCCCACGATCCAGTCGCGCAGCGGGCCGTATCCTTCGGAAACCGAGTATTGCAGGGCGGTCGCCTGACGCTCGGGCGACAGCGCGTCGGCGAAGGCCTCCTGAAACGCCTCGGCCGGGAACAGGGCGGGATCGGGGATACCGCCGGCGAAAGAGATGATATCGGGCTGGTCGAGCAGCTTGAGCAGTTCGCGGATCTCGCTCGCCTTCATGCGGCTGTTGCGTGCGGCGAAAATCTGGTGCCAGTCCATCTGTCCCTCCCCGAACATCTGTCTGATCTGACAAAGCATGACGCGAGATTTAGGTCAATATATATGTCCTATATGTCCGGAACGGTCCTTTCGGTGCTCACACCCGCCAACGCAGGATCCGCCGCTCCAGCAGGCCGATGACCCATGACAACGTGACCCCCAGCACCGAAAGGATCACCACACCCGCAAAGAGCCGCTCCAGATCATAAAGGCTGCCCGCCTGCAGGATGTAGGCGCCCACGCCGAACTCCGCTCCGAGCATTTCCGCCGCGACCAGCAGGATGATCGCGATGGTGAGCGAGATGCGCAGCCCCGACAGGATTCCCGGCATCGCCCCCGGCAGCACGATCTTGCGCACGATCGACCACCAGCTGAGACCAAAGCTCTGGCCCATCCGGATCAGCGTGCGGTCCACGTTGTCCACCGCCGCATAGGTCGCCACCACCGTGGGTGTGAAGGTGCCGAAGGCGATGAGGGCGTATTTGCTGGCCTCGTCGATGCCGAACCAGATCACGAAAAGCGGCAGCAGGGCGATCTTGGGGATCGGAAAGATCGCCGCGACGAGCGGCACGAGCCCCGCGCGCGCATAGGCAAAGAGCCCGATCACCACGCCCACGGAAATGCCCAGAACGGCGCCCATGGTCCCGCCCACCGCAAGCCGCTCCAGCGAGGGGGCGAGATGTTTGAAGAGCAACCCGCTCTCCCACAGCTCGCCGAACGTGCCCAGCACATCCGAGGGGCGCGGCAACGTCAGCGGCGAGATCCAGCCGCTGCGCGTGCCCCACTCCGCAAGCGCGATCAGCACCACGAAGACGGCGATGCCGAGGCCACGGACCTGCATGGGCCTGAACCCGCCGCCACGGAAGGGGACGCGCTCAGACATTAAGGAGTTCCGCATCCGCCGCTGCCGCCTCGTCGCGCATCAGCCCCCACAGATGCTGCTGCTGCGCGTCGAGCACAGGATCGCCGTGGGCGCGCGCCTCAAGGCCCATGTCGATCTCCATGATCTCGCGGATCTCGCCGGGTCTGCGCGACAGCACCACGATCCGGTGACCGAGCCGCACCGCCTCGGCGAGGTTGTGGGTGACGTAGACTGCGGTGAACGGTTGCTTCGTCCACAGCCCCACCAGATCGTCCATCAGCAGTTCGCGCGTCTGACTGTCGAGCGCGCTCAGCGGCTCGTCCATCAGCATCACCGCCGGACGCACCGCCAGCGCACGCGCAATCGCCACGCGCTGTTTCATGCCGCCCGACAGCTGCTTGGGCAGGGCGTCCGCAAAATCCGCGAGCCGGGTGCGCGCCAGCACATCGGCGATGATCGCCCCCTGATCGGGGAGCTTGTGATCCTCCAGCACCAGCGCCACGTTGCCCGTCACCGTGCGCCAGGGCAACAGTGCGAAATCCTGAAAGATATAGGTAAGCGCGTTGAGGCACCCCTCGGGCGGCGCGCCCAGTTGCAGCACCGCACCCGTGGTCGGCCGTTCCAGCCCGCCCAGCAGGCGCAGCAGCGTGGACTTGCCGCAGCCAGACGGCCCCACGATGCAGGTGATCTGTCCGGACGGCACCTCCAGCGACACGTCGCGCAGCACCTCCGTCTCACCATAGCGGTGCGTGACCGCCTCCAGCTTCAGCTCCACGGCGCGTCCTCAGTCAAACTTCACACCCTTCGCGATCTGGGCCAGCAGGCCGATCACGATGCCGGTGAGGAACATCATCAGGCCCGCGCCGATCGTCTCGGGGGCGGTTCCGGTCACCAAGCCGAGGTAGGGTGCGGCGGCGGCAGGCAGCTCCAGCGCGCGGGCGGTGATCGCCATGAAGACGCCCACCGCCACGCAGATCACGCCCAGCAGGACGAGGATCCAGGCGATGGCACCACCGTATCTAATAAAGAACATCTACCGCTCCCGAACCGCAAGGCGGGGCGCGACACGCCCCGCCGCTCGTGGCCTCACGCGCCCACGGTTTCGACGAAGGACGTATCGATCAGCGCGTCGAGCGGGATGTCCTTGCCCACCAGATCCTCCGCCTGGAACCATTCGAGCTGGTCGCGGACCGAGGCCACGTTGAGGCGCGCATTCTCGTTGAGACGCATGGTACCGTTGATGATCGAGGTCGCCGCCTTCTCACGCGGCTGGTCGGTGTAGACATACTTGTGGATGAGATCGACCATCGCGTCGACGCCCTCCTCGCCCGCCATCCTGCGCGATCATCGCCGCGTTGTAGTCGGCCACGCCCTTGGAGTAGGCCGCGAGGTAATCCGAGCGTCATCCCCTTCTCTTCGGCGGCGTTCTTGGCGGAGGTGAAGACGGTCGTCACCTGGTAGTCCGGCAGATAGGTCGCCACATCACCGATGATATGCACCTCGCCCCCGGCCGCCAGCGGCTTGGCGATATGCGGCACGATGGACCATGCGTCGATCTGGCCGGATTTGAGCGCGCCGATGATCGCGCCCACTTTCTGCAGCGGCTTGTAGCTCAGGCTGATGCCCTCCGCCGCGGCCATCTTGGCGCCCATGTAATGGAAGGAGGAACCCGCGGTGCTGATCCCGTAGGACTTGCCATCGAGCATGCCGGGCGCCGTTATCCCGGCCTTGAAGGCTGCGTCCGAGACGAGGAACTTCTGCCCGTCGATGCCCGGCTCCTCCTGAAGCGCGCCGCCGATCACCTTGATCGCGCCCTTGTCGGCGAGCGAGACGAGCCCGCCGGAGATCGCGGTGACCGCGTAGTCGAGATCGCCGCTGGCAATCGCGACCGCCATCGGCTGCGCCGCCTCGAAGAAGCGCAGCTCGACGTCCATGCCCGCTTCCTTGAAATAGTCCCGCTCCACAGCGACGAAGGTGCCTGCGTGGCTGGTAAAGCGCAGCGCGCCCAGCACCACCTTGCGCCCCGCCCCGATCGCGGGGCTTGCGAGCCCAAGTGCCGCCGCGGATGCGGCCAGCCCACCCAGCGTGGCGCGGCGTGTCAGATGTGTCATGGTTTCTCCTCCCAGATGTGATGGCGTAAGATTGCGCGCAGCCTGCACGGAGTGTCAACCGATTGCCCTGCACCGCAAGGACAGGTATTACCCGCGCATCCCGTTCCAATCACAGGCCCGCTGCCCCATGCCCTTCGACCGTTCGCTCAAGATCGCCCCGTCCATCCTCGCCGCCGATTTCGCCAATTTCGGGGCCGAATGCGCCGCCGTCGAGGCACAGGGCGCCGACTGGATCCACGTCGATGTGATGGACGGCCATTTCGTGCCCAACATCACCTTCGGCGCGGCCACCTGCGCCGCGATCCGGCCCCACATCAAGGGCATCATGGACGTGCATCTGATGATCTCGCCCGTCGACGCCTATATCGAGGATTTCGCCCGCGCAGGCGCCGATATCATTACCGCCCATGTCGAGGCGGGCCCGCATATCCACCGCACCCTGCAGGCGATCCGCGCGAGCGGGGCCAAGGCGGGCGTGGCGCTCAATCCCGGCACGCCCGCGCAGGCGGTGGCGGAGCTGCTGGATGTCGCCGACCTCATCTGCGTGATGACGGTGAACCCAGGCTTCGGCGGGCAGAAGTTCATCGACATGAGCGCCAAGGTCCGCGAACCTGCGCGCGATGATCGGCGACCGGCCCATCCATATCGAGATCGACGGCGGCGTGGACCCGACGACGGCGCCCTTGGTGGCGCGCGCGGGCGCGGATGTGCTCGTCGCGGGCTCGGCGGTGTTCCGCGGCGGCTCGGTCAGCGATCCCGCCCCCTACGGCAACAACATCCGCGCCATCCGCGCGGCAGCGGCGGGTGTCTACGTGTGACCGCGCCCTGGTAATACTCTGTTAACGCTATGAGATATGGGCTGGAAAGGTTTGCGCGCGAAACCTTTCCAGCCTGTCCCGACCCACCTAGGCTCAGGGCAATTCGTCCGCGAAGGTCTCGATCATCTTGTGCTTCAGCAGCTTGCCCGTGGGCGCCGCAGGCAGGGACGTGGTGAGCACGATATGCTTGGGCCGCTTGTAGCCCGCCAGCCGCGTCCTTCACGAAGGCGCGCAGCTCCTCCACGTCGGGCCTGTCGTCGTCGGCGACCTGAACGAAGGCCAGCACTTCCTCGTCGCCGTCGCGGCTGCGCCCGACCACTGCCGACTGGATCACCTGCGGATGGTCGTTGAGCGCGGCCTCCACCTCGGGCGGATAGACGTTGAAGCCGCCGTGGATGATCAACTCCTTCGAGCGGCCGAGGATATGCAGATGGCCCTGCGCGTCGATCTTGCCCAGATCGCCCGTGCGCAGCCATCCGTCGCTGTCGAGCGCCTTTTCGGTCGCCTCCGGGTTGCGGTAATAGCCCTTCATGATGTGCGGACCGCGCAGCATCACCTCGCCCTCGTCCACGCCGTTGCCGCCCGGTGCGTCGACGTCGATGCGCCCTTGCGTTCCGGGGGTGAGCGGCCCGACGGAGATGTCGGGCGAGCCGATGAGGTTGTCGGTGGCCGAGGCGCCCGAGGTGGTCTCGGTCATGCCGAAACCGTTCTGCAGGGGCAGGCCGTAGAAAGCCTCCGCCTTGCGCTTCCACGCCGGATCGAGCGGCGCACCCCCCGAGGAGACATAGCGCAGGCGCGGCGCGTTCAGCCGCTCCATCCCCTGCTCCTTGGTGTATTGCATCACCAGCGCGTGCATCTGCGGCACGGCGGGGATGATCGTCACCCCCTCCATCGCCGCGGCATAGAGCTTGGCCGCGGAAAACCGCGCCTCGATCTGCACATGCGCGCCGGTGTAGCATGACGCGGTCAGCACGGAGACGAGGCCGAACACATGGCTCATCGGCAGCACGCCATAGACCACGTCCTCCGGCACCATGCGGCGCAGGTTGCGCGAGGCGATGCCGCCGAAACGGAGGTTGCCATGGGTCAGCATCACACCCTTGGGGTCGCCCGTGGTGCCGGTGGTATAGAGCAGCACCGCCACGTCCTGGAGATCGGGATCGGGGTCTGATGTGCCGCGCGCAAGCAGCAGCGACCCGAAGGCGCCGGTGATTTCCTGCGCGCCCAGCCGCGCGCCATGGGCCGCGGCATCCTCGGAGACATGCGCGGTCGCGACGATCGCGGCAGGCGTCGCGTGCTCCATCACACGTGCCACCTCGCCTTCGGTCTGGCGCGCGTTGAAGGGAATGATCACCGCGCCCAGCTTCCAGGTGGCATGCAGGCAGGCGACCGCGGCGGCGCAATTCTCGACCAGCAGCAGCACGCGGTCCTTGGGCTGCACTCCCGCCGCGCGCAATTCAGCCGCCAGATCATCGCTGGCGCGGTCCAGATCGGCGTAAGTCCAGCGCGCGCCGCTCGAATCGCTCAGCGCCATCGCGTCCGGCGCCGCCGCGACGCGGTCCCTCAGAAAATCCTCAACCCGTGCCATTCCCCGTCCTCCCCGACGTGACGCCTGCGCTCAACCGTAGTGCGGCGCGCGCTTTTCCAGAAACGCCGCGATGCCTTCCGCGGCTTCCGGCGCGCCGGTGGCACGGCCCATCGCGTCGCGCTCATGCGTCGAGCTGGTCCGCCTCCGTCGCGTCATAGGCGTGCGCGACCATCCTGCGGATCGCGGCCTGCGCGTCGCGCGGCCCCGCGGCGAGGCGGTCGGCAAAGAGGCGCGCGGCCTCCATCGTCCCGCCCTCCTCGGTCAGCAGGTTCACCACGCCGAGATCGTGCATCCGTTCCGCCAGCACAGGCTGCGCCAGCAGACACATCTCCATCGCGAGCTGCCGCGGCACCGCGCGCGCCAGATGCGCCGTCAGCCCGCCATCGGGCACCAGCCCCGCCTTGACGTAGGCCGCGATGAACTTGGCCCCCTTCGCCGCCACGATGATATCGCAGGCCAGCGCAAAGCTCAGACCCGCACCAGCGGCACCGCCTTCGACGGCGGCGATGATCGGCACCGGGCAGGCGCGCATCGCGCGGATCACGTCGTGCAGGCCGTCGATCCGTGCGCTGCGCTGTTCGGCGGGCATTCCCTGGCTCTTGATCAGCACGTTCAGATCGCCACCCGCACAGAAGAACGGCCCCTCGGAGGTCAGGATGATCGCGCGGACGCGTCGCTCCCGCGCCATTTCGCAGGCCTCGAGGATGCAGGCATAAAGCTCAGGCGACAGCGCGCCGCGTTTGTCGGTATTGCCGTTCCAGATGATCAGGCGGTCGCCCGCGTCCTCGATTCGTGCGCTCATTTCAGTTTCTCCTGCGGGACGCGTTTGAACACGCCCGTCGATGTGGCAATCAATGTGCCGTCCTCATGGCGCAGCTCGGCGGCGATGAACAGCAGGCTGCGCCCGCCGCCCGTGACGGTGCCCGTCGCGGTCATGCGCCCGGGCCGCCCCGAGCCCACGAACTGCGTATTCATCGAGATGGTCAGGAACGGCGCCGTGCCGCTCGCGTCCACGGTCAGCGATCCGGTCGTGCCGCAGGCGTTGTCGAGCAGCGTCACCGCGATGCCGCCGTGCAGCACGCCGTGGCGGTTGAGATGCTGCTCGCCCACGTCGAGCATGCAGCGCCCATGCGCCGGATCGCGCACATCCACGACGTAGCCGACCAGCCGCTGCGTGCCGGTCTCATCCCGGATGAAACCGGCCTCTTCGTCGCTGCGGTGGTCAGGCTGCGGCGAGGGCAATAAACCGCTCCAGATGGTGGTCCGTATCGCCGAAGCGGTGATCGGCCATGACGATGCGCTTGGCGATATGCGCCAGCTCGTATTCCTGCGTCATCGCGATGCCGCCGTGCAGCTGGATACTCTCCTCGCCCACCAGACGCCCGACGCGGCCCGATCAGGTTCTTGGCCGCAGACACATGCCGCTCGCGCGTGCCGCGGTCGTGCGTCCAGATGCCCGGCCGCGATGATCACGGCGGAGCGGGCCTGCTCCATCTCGATCAGCAGATCGGACATGCGGTGCGCCAGCGCCTGGAACGTGCCGATGGGGCGCCCGAACTGCTTGCGCGTCATCAGGTAGTCCTTGGTGAGCTTCGTCGCCGTCTCCATCGCGCCCAGCGTTTCGGCGGTCTGGGCCACGTTGGCGACGGCGATGCGGGTCTCGATGGCGCCCGCTCGCCTTGCCCGCCTCACCCAGCCGCGCGGAGGCAGGTACCGCGACGTCATCGAGCGTGACTTCCGCCGCGCGGCCACCGGCGAGCAGGGCGTAGCCCTGAATGGTCAGCCCCTTGGCGTCCTTGGGAACGAGGAACAGCGAAATGCCTTCCGCATCGTCCGACTGCCCGCTTTCGCGCGCGGAAACCACCAGCATGTCGGCGGCTTCGGCGTTCACGACAACGGCCTTGCGCCCGCTCAGGACGATCTCGTCGCCCTTTTCGGTCGCCGTGGTGCTGACCCGGGTGAGGTCGTAGCGGCTGGACGGCTCGCCGTGGGCGAAGGCCAGCTGCAGACTGCCCGCGATGATTTCCTCCACGTGGGCCTGCTGGTCGTCATTGCCCAGATCCGCGATCAGGCCGCCTGCCAGCACGGCGGTATCGAGGAACGGCTCTACCACGCCCGCGCGGCCCAGCTCCTCGAACACCACGGCGATGTCGAAACCCGCACCGCCGAAACCGCCCTGTTCTTCGGTAAAGAGCGCGCCGATGACGCCCAGCTCCGCCAGCTCGTTCCAGATGTCGGTGGACATGCCGGTGTCGCTTTCGAGGATCTTGTTGCGCGTCGCCGTATCGTAGCGGTCGCGCAGAAAACGGCGCAGGCGTGTCCTGCAGCATCTGCCGTTCTTCTGTCAGGTCGAAATTCATGGCTCAGCCTCCCATCGTCACTTTGGCGATGATCCCGCGCTGGATCTCGTTCGATCCGCCGAAGATCGACAGTTTGCGGTTGTTGAAATACTTGGCCGCCACCGGACCCGCGCCCAGCGGATCGGGGATCACGGCATTGCTGCCCTCGACCGCCTCGGATGCGAACGGCATCGCATAGACGCCCGCCGCGCGGCGCGCCAGATCGTTGATCTCCTGCCGGATGATCGTGCCCTTGACCTTGAGCATGGAGCTTTCCACGCCCGGCGCCTGCCCCGCGGCGGCCTTGGAGACGATGCGCAGGTTGGTCGTGGCCATCGCCATCAGGTCGATCTCGACCTGTGCGACGCGGGCGGCGAAATGCGGGTTCTCGATCAGCGGCTTGCCACCCGACATCTCGGCGCGTGCCAGACGCTTGACCGAAGCCAGACCGGCCTGGCTGAAGCCCACGCCCGCGATGTTGGTCCGCTCGTGGGTCAGCAGGTACTTGGCATAGGTCCAGCCCTTGTTCTCCTCGCCCACTAGGTTCTCGACCGGCACCTCGACGTCGGTGAACCAGACCTCGTTCACCTCGTGCGTGCCGTCCAGCAGGATGATCGGGCGCACTTCGACGCCGGGCGTGTCCATGTCGATCAGCAGAAAGCAGATGCCCTCCTGCTGCTTGACGTCCTTGTCCGTGCGCACGAGGCAGAAGATCATGTTGGCGTGCTGGCCCAATGTGGTCCATGTCTTCTGGCCGTTGACGATGTAATGCGTGCCCGCGTCGTTCTTGACGGCGGTCGTCTTGAGCGAGGCCAGATCGGACCCGGCGCCCGGCTCGGAATAGCCCTGGCACCACCAGTCCTCCCCGCACAGGATGCGCGGCAGCCAGTAGTCGTTCTGCTCCTGGGAGCCGAACTTCTGCAGCACGGGCGCCAGCATCGCCGAGGCCGAAAGGCACGATGCGCGGCGCGGAGGCGGCGGCGGCCTCTTCCTCGAAGATGTGCCGCTGCACGGCGTTCCACTCGGCGCCGCCGAATTTCTTGGGCCAGTTGGGCGCGAGCCAGCCCGTGCTCGTTCAGCGTCGCGTGCCAGTCTTCCATGTCCTGCCTTGGTCAGCTCCGCCCTTGCCGCGCACCTTGTCGCGCATCTCCGGGCGTGACCTTCTCCTCCAGAAAGGCGCGTACTTCGTCGCGGAAGGCCTTTTCTTCGTCGGAATAGCTCAGGTCCATTTCAGGTTCCTCTCCATCAGGTTTATCTCTGTGCGCAGCTATGTAGCGGCGTCGCGGTTCAGGTCATCAAAGCTGCGACCACTCGCCACCAGCTCTTGCAGCAGCGGCGCGGGTTGCCAGAACCACGCATCTTGCTGCGCATAACGCTCGATGTCGGCGAGCACCGTGTCCAGCCCCTGCAGGTCGGCCCATTTCAGCGGCCCACCCCGGTAGCGCGGGAAGCCATAGCCAAACAGCAGCACCATATCCACGTCCAGCGGGCGGCGGGCGATGCCCTCGCCCACCACCTTGGCGGCCTCGTTCACCATCGCACACATGTAGCGGCTGCACAATCTCCTCGTCGCTGAAATCACGTGGCGTAATTTGCAGGCTCGCCTGCTCGGCGTCGATCAGTTCGGGGATTTTCGGGTTGGGTACGGTGGCGCGGCTGCCCTCCTCGTAGAGGTAGTAGCCCTCGCCGGTCTTCTGGCCGAAATGCCCCTGTTCGCACAGCCGGTCGATGTAGGTCGGCACGCGTTCTTCGAGGTGCGCGGTGCGGCGCCTTGCGCTTGCGCGTGGCCCAGCCGATGTCGAGCCCGGCAAGGTCCGCGACCGCGAAGGGGCCCATGGCAAAGCCGAAATTCGACCAGCGCGCGTGTCGATCTGGTAGGGCGAGGCGCCGTCGAGCACCATGTGATCCGCGGCGGTGCGGTAGATGCGCGAGGATCCGGTTGCCGATGAAGCCGTCGCACACGCCCGCGCGGACCGAGATCTTGCCCAGCCGCTTACCGAGCGCGAAGCCCGTGGCGACGACATCCGGGGCGGTTTCGTCCGCCACGACGACCTCGAGCAGTTTCATCACATGGGCGGGCGAGAAGAAATGCAGCCCGATCACATCCGCGGGGCGCGCCGTGGCGGCGGCGATCTCGTCCACGTCGAGATAGGAGGTATTGGTGGCCAGGACCGCACCCGGCTTGCAGACGGCATCGAGCTTGGCGAAGACCTCCTTCTTGACGGCCATGTCCTCGAAGACGGCCTCGATCACGAGATCCGACATCGCGCAGGCTGTCGTAGGCCGTGGCCACGGTCAGCGCCTGCGTGGTGAGCGCGTCGAACTGTTCTTGGGTGATCTTGCCGCGCTTGAGCGCGCCGGACAGGTTGCCGGCGATTCGGTCGCGCGCCGCTTCGGCCTGCGTCTCGCCCGTCTCGACCAGCACGACCTGCATCTGCGCCAGCAGGGCCGCGGTGGCGATGCCCGCACCCATGGTGCCGCCGCCGATCACGCCGATGGTCTGCAGCGCGCGCGGCATCACCCCCTTCAGCTCCGGCAGGTTGCTCACGCTGCGCTCGTTGAAGAAAGCGTGGATCATCCCCTTGCTCTGGTCGCTCTGCAACAGCTCCGTGAACAGGGCGCGTTCGGTCTTCATCCCCTCCGCGAAGGGCGTCTCGCAGGCGGCCTGCACCGCGCGCAGGATGGCTGTCTGCGCGATCTGGCCGCGTGCGCGGGACTGCGCCCCCGCATAGGCGGCGTCCCAGTCGACAGGCTCCGGCGCGGGCAGGTCCGAAACCACCCGGCGCGGCGCGCCCTCGATCAAGCAGTTCTTGCGCATAGGCCAGCCCGACCTCCAGCGGATCGCCCTCGGCGATGCGGTCGATGATGCCCAGCGCCAGCGCCTCCTCGGCCTGGATCTGACGGCCGGTCGTCATCGCCTCGATCGCGGCGGCGGCACCGGTCAGACGGGGCAGCCGCTGGGTGCCGCCCGCACCGGGCAGCAGGCCGAGGTTGACCTCCGGCAGCCCCACGCGGGCCTGCGGCCTGGCGATGCGGTAATGCGCGCCCAGCGCCACCTCGAGCCCGCCGCCGAGTGCCACGCCGTGGATCGAGGCCACCACCAGCAGCGGCGAGCCTTCGATCCGGGTGCACAGATCGGGCAGGTTCGGCTCCTGCGGCGGTTTGCCGAATTCGGTGATGTCGGCGCCCGCGATGAAGGCCCGCCCGTCGCCGGTGATCAGCACCGCGCGCACGGCCTGATCCGCCTCGGCCCGGTCCATCCAGTCCGCAAGCCCCTGCCGCACAGCCCGGGAGAGCGCGTTGACCGGTGGATTGTCGATCTGCAGCACGGCCACAGCACCGTGGGACTGATAGGAGACGGGGTTGGACATAAAGGCACCTTTGATTGCGCGCGCCCGACGACGGGACGCCGCGCAAAGGTTCCGCAAATACGCCGCCAGATCAAGCCGCGCGTCGGCATTGTCCCGCAACGGAATTTCAGCGGCTCCAGTACGCCCATCGCCAGAAGCTGTGGATTTGGCGCGTCAGCGCAGCATCAGGAGCGGCGTTTGCGCGCAACATGCTGGACGTTGTCGCCGTATTCGGGTTCACTCCGGCACCAAGGGACAAGGAAGCTGCATGCCACTGCTTGAAGTCGAATCGCTGACCATCGGTTTCGGAAAGTCCGCACCTGTGGTGCAGGACGTGAGCTTCAGCGTGGCCGCGGGCGAGACGCTCGCGCTGGTCGGCGAGAGTGGATCGGGCAAGACGCTGACCTGCCGTTCCGTGTTGCGGATCCTGCCCGCGGCGGCACAGCTGCGTGGCGGCCGGATCCGCTACGCGCGGGACGGCGATGAGCCGGTGGAGCTGCTGCATGCTTCGTCGCGCCGGATGCGCAGCCTGCGCGGCGACCGGATCTCGATGATTTTCCAGGAGCCGATGCGTTCGCTTTCGCCGCTGCACCGGCTCGGCAACCAGGTGGCCGAGGTGCTGCATCTGCACGGGCAATACAGTGCGGCGGAGGCCAAGGCGCAGGTGCTCGCGCAATTTGATCGCGTCGGCTTCGCCGATCCGCAGCGCGCCTGGTCGAGCTATCCGTTCGAGATGTCGGGCGGCATGCGCCAGCGCGCGATGATCGCGATGGCCATGGTCTCCCGGCCCGACCTGCTGATCGCGGATGAGCCGACGACCGCGCTCGATGTGACGACGCAGGCGCAGGTGCTCGGCCTGATCAAGGAGCTGCAGCGGGAGACCGGCATGGCCGTGATCCTCGTGACCCATGACCTCGGCGTGGTGGCCAACATGGCCGACAGCGTCGTGGTGATGCACAAGGGCCGCGTGATGGAAAGCGGGCGCGCGCGCGACCTGCTGGGCAGTCCCGCGCACGGGTACACCAGGAAACTCTTTGCCGCGGCCCCCGTGATCCCGGCGGTGGCAGCCCCCCCGCGCGTGATGGCCGCGGACGGGGTGCGCGATCTGATCCTCGACATCCGCGGCGTCACCAAGAGCTTTACCATGCGCGCGGGCGGCTGGCGCGCGCCGCAGGTCATCACGGCCTGCCGGGATGTGAACCTGCAGCTGCCGCGCGGCAAGACGCTCGCCGTGGTGGGCGAGAGCGGTTCCGGCAAGACGACCTGCGCCACTGTGGCGCTGGGGGCGGTACAGCCCGACGCGGGCGGCGAGGTACTATTCCGGCCCGCACCGGATGCGCCCGCCATAAGCGTCCACGCGATGACGCGGGCCGAGCGTGTCCGCTTCCAGCGCGATGCGCAGATGGTGTTTCAGGACCCCTACTCTTCGCTCAGCCCGCGCATGCGTGTGCAGGACGCGCTGACGGAGCCTGCGGAGATCCACGGCATCGGCACTCGCGCGGAGCGGCGCGAGAAGGCGGAGGCGATGATCCGCCTCGTCGGGCTGAGCCCGGAGATGCTGCCGCGCTATCCGCATGCCTTCTCGGGTGGCCAGCGCCAGCGCCTGTCGATCGCGCGCGCGCTCACGCTCGACCCCAAGCTGCTGGTCTGCGACGAACCGACATCGGCGCTCGACGTCTCTGTTCAGGACCAGATCCTGACGCTGCTGGAGGAGATCCGCGACCGCGCGGGGCTCAGCTATCTCTTCATCAGCCACGATCTGGCGGTGGTGGCGCGGATCGCGGATGAGGTGGCGGTGATGCGCGCGGGCGTCGTCGTGGAGCAGGCCCCGCCCGATACGCTATTCTACAACCCGCAGCATCCCTACACCCGCGCCCTCATCGCGGCACAACCCGAGCCCGACATCGCGCGGCCCATCGACCTCGATCTGGTGGCGCGCGGTGCGGGCAGCCCCGAGGCGTGGCCCGAGATGTACCGCTTTGAAGGGCAGCACGCCCCGGACCTGCGGGAGCTGGAACCCGGACACAAGGTACGGATGCATGCATAGAGTGATCAGATCGACTGCCCTTGCCGTGATGATGCTGGCGGGCGCTGCCGCCGCGCAGACGGTGGCGAATCAGGCGGCGGGGGAACTGGCAAGCGCAGGACAGACGACCGCGGTGCAAGCGTCGATGGCGCAAGCCGCCACCGCGGATGGGGCACCGGTCGAAGTGCCCGCAGTGCAGGAGAGCAGCTTCTGGGCGGCGGAGGTCGGTGCAGGGAACCTGCCGCCCGCGGCCCTGCGGATCCCGGCTCAGCCGCTGGTCGTCGATCTTGAGGCCAAGGGCCGCAGCCTCGGCAAGCAAGGCGGCACCCTGCGCACATTGGTGTCGCGCAGCAAGGACATCCGCCAGATGGTCGTCTACGGCTATGCGCGGCTGGTGGGCTATGCGCCCGATTACACGCTGGCCCCCGACATCCTGCGGGACGTCACCGTGGAGGACGGCCGCCGCTACACGCTGCATCTGCGGGCGGGTCACCGCTGGTCGGACGGGGCCCCCTTCACCTCCGCCGATTTCGCCTACTGGTGGGAGCATGTGGCCAACGATCCCGACATCACCCCCTCCGGCCCGCCGGAGTGGATGATCGTGGAGGGCACCTACGGCACGGTCAGCTTTCCCGATGCGCAGACGGTCGTATTCGAATGGGCCGCCCCCAATCCCCGGTTCCTGCCGATGCTGGCACAGGCAAGCCCGCCGTTCATCTACCGCCCGGCGCATTACCTCAAGCAGTTCCATGCGAAATTCGCCGATCCGGACTTCCTCGCCCGCGAGATAGAGGAGGCCCGCGTCAAGAGCTGGGCGGCGCTGCACAACAAGCAGGACGCGCTCTACCAGTTCGACAACCCCGATCAGCCGACACTCCAGCCCTGGATGAACGCTTCGGGCGAGCCGTCTTCGCGCAACATCTTCGTGCGCAACCCCTACTTCCACCGCATCGACACGGCCGGCACGCAGCTGCCCTATATCGACGTGGTCGAGATGACGGTGGTGGGCAGCGGTCTGGTCGCCGCCAAGGCCAATGCAGGACAGGTCGATCTGCAGGCCCGCGGGCTCAGCTTCCGCGATGTGGCGATCCTGAAGAAGGGAGAGGCGGACGGCGGCAACTACCGCACGCTGCTGTGGGACAATGGCACGGCGAGCCAGATCGCCATCTATCCCAACCTCAATTTCGCGGATCCCGTCTGGCGCGAGGTGATGCGCGACGTGCGGTTCCGCCGCGCGCTGAGCCTCGGCATCGACCGGCGGATGATCAACGGCGCGCTCTACTTCGGGTTGGCCGACGAGGGCGGGATGACGGCTCTTGCCCGCAAGCCCGCTCCATGACGACGCCGATCTGCAGGCCTGGTCACAGTTCGATCTGGACAAGGCCAATGCCCTGCTCGACGAGATGGGCCTGACGGAACGCTCACCCAACGGCCTGCGCCTGCTGCCCGATGGGCGGCCGATGGAGTTCGTGGTGGAGACCGCGGGCGAGCGGCAGGAGGAAGAGAATGCGCTCAGCATCATCACCGACACCTGGCGCGATTTAGGGATCCGCCTGATCATGCGCCCGCTCGACCGCGACATCCTGCGCAACCGGATCTATGCGGGCACCGGCATGGCCGCCGTCTGGTACGGCTGGGACAACGGGCTGCCACGGCCCGAAACATCGCCCGACTATCTCGCCCCGACGCAACAGGAATTCTTTGCCTGGCCCAAATGGGGGCAGTACCACCAGACCATGGGACAGGCGGGCGAGGCCCCGGACATGGAAGCACCCCAGCGGCTGCTGGAGCTGGAGAAGGCGTGGTCCGGCACCACCGACCCCGACGCGCGGACGGCGATCTGGCGCGAGATGCTCGAGATCCATGCCCAGCAGCAATTCGCCATCGGCATCCTGTCGGGCGCGCCCCAGCCTGTCGTCGTCTCCAAACGGCTGCGCAATGTGCCGGAAGAGGGCATCTGGGCCTATGATCCGGGCGCGCATTTCGGCATCCACCGGATCGACGAGTTCTACTTCGCCGATGGCTTCATGCAGGTGAGCCAGTGATCATCGCGCGCTATGCGCTGTCGCGGCTGGTGACGATGCTGCTGACGCTTTGGGTCGTGTCGATCCTCGTGTTCGTGATCATCAACCTGCCGCCGGGTGATTTCCTGAGCAACCAGATCGCGGAGCTGCGCGCGACAGGTCAGGCCGAAGGGGTCGCCAAGGCCGAGTTCCTGCGCCGCGAATACGCGCTCGACCGGCCCCTGTGGGAGCAATACATGATCTGGGCAGGCTTCATGCCCGGCCCGCAGGGCTTCTCCGGGCTCATCCAGGGCAACTTCGGCTGGTCCTTCGAGTTCGACCGCCCGGTGTCCGAGATCGTGGGCGACGCGCTCTGGCTCACGGTGCTTGTGAACCTTGCCGCCGTGCTTTTCGTCTATGTGGTCGCTCTGCCGCTGGGTGTGCTGGCCGCCGCGCGCTCCGAGACATGGGTGGATTACACCGCCGGTTTCGTGGGCTACCTCGGTCTTGCCACGCCCAACTTCCTGCTGGCGCTGATCCTCTTCTACTATGGTCACAAGTATTTCGACCTGCCCATCGGCGGGCTGATGGCGCCCGAGTTCGAAGGGGAGCCGATGTCCTGGGAGAAGGTCAAATCCATCCTCGTGCACCTCATCGTGCCCACGTTCGTGATCGGCACCTCCGGGGCAGCGGCGATGATGCAGCGCCTGCGGGCCAACATGCTCGACGAGCTGAGCAAGCCCTATGTCGAGACCGCGATCGCCAAGGGGATGAAGCCGGGGGCGATGTTGCGCAAGTACCCGCTGCGCATGGCCTTCAACCCCTTCGTCGCGGACATCGGCAATCTGCTGCCTGCAATGATCTCGGGCTCGGTGCTGGTGTCGGTGGTGCTGGGGCTTCAGACCATCGGGCCCTACCTGCTGACCGCGCTTAAATCCCAGGATCAGTTCCTCGCAGGATTCGTGCTCATGTTCGTGGCGTTGCTGACACTCATCGGCACGATGATTTCGGACGTGTTGCTGATGCTGCTGGATCCGCGTATCCGGCTCGGCGGGCGCAAGACATGAGCACCCAGCCCGACAACCGCTTTGTCGATACCGCACCCTGGACAGATGCGGTCGACCTCTCCGCACCGGAACGCGCCGATTTCGACGCCTCCGCGACCCTGCTCATGTGGCGCAAGTTCCGGCGTCACAAGCTTGGGCTGATCTCGGGTCTTTTCCTGCTGATCTGCTACCTGATCCTGCCGGTTGCGGGCTTCATCGCGCCCTATACCGCCAACGAGCGCAGCGCCGAGCACCTCTATCATCCGCCGCAGGAGATCAACCTGTGGCACGAGGGGCAATTCATCGGCCCCTATGTCTATGCCACCACGGCCGTTGCCGATCTGGAGAATTACCGCTGGCGCTACGAGGTGGATACCGCGCGCCCGATGCAACTACAGTTCTTCTGCGAAGGGTCGCAGTACCACATCGCGGGGCTCATCGCGTCGGACACCCATCTCTTCTGCGCGCCGGAGGGGGCGACAGTTTTCCTCTGGGGCTCGGACCGGCTGGGGCGCGATGTCTTCAGCCGCATTCTCTACGGCGCGCAGCTGTCGCTGACGGTGGGGCTCATCGGCATCACGGTGAGTTTCATCCTCGGCATCTTCTTCGGCGCCATGGCAGGCTATTTCGGCGGCAAGACGGATTGGACCATCAACCGCGCCATCGAGGTGCTGCGCTCGCTGCCGGAACTGCCGCTGTGGCTCGCGCTCTCCGCTGCCGTGCCGTCGAACTGGGGGCCGGTGGCGGTCTTCTTCATCATCTCGATCATCCTCGGCATCCTTGACTGGCCGGGGCTTGCCCGCGCGGTGCGCGCCAAGTTCCTCAGCCTGCGGGAGGAGGAGTACGTCCGCGCCGCGGAGATGATGGGCGCCAAACCCTCCCGCGTGATCCGGCGCCACCTGTTGCCGAACTTCATGAGCCACCTCATCGCCTCCGCCACCCTGTCGATCCCGGCGATGATCCTCGGCGAGACGGCGCTGAGCTTTCTGGGCCTCGGCCTGCGCGCCCCCGCGGTCAGCTGGGGCGTGATGCTCAACGATGCACAGAACCTCGCCAGCATCGAGATCTATCCCTGGACGGCAATCCCCATGCTGCCGATCATCGTCGTGGTGCTGGCCTTCAACTTCCTCGGCGACGGCCTGCGCGCATCGCTCGACCCCTACCGCAGCTGACGCCTGTTATCTTACTGGCCGAAAATACTCCGGAGAGCGCGAGAGGCAGCGCCTCTCGCTGGGGCCTATGGCCCCTCCAGCGGCACATGCCACACAAGCACCGGAGCGATCGAGGCACCCGCGCGTGGCGCAGCAACGCGCGGCCGGTCGGACAGCTGTTGCCTGTCCGAAATTCCTCTAGCGGTCGTCGCCGTTCACCTCATCCGATCCCGGCACCTCATCCTCTTCGATGGAGGCATGGGCGGCGGCGGCCACCTCGCGCCTCTGCTCCGGCGTCAGATCCTCCACCTTCCCGTCGGCGAGGCGCACCGTGACTTCGCGGTGGGCGAACTTGATGCCTTCACGCTCGAAGAGTTCGCGGATTTCCTCGTAGACCTTCTTGCGCACCAGCCACTGATCGCCCGGCTTGGTCATGAACTTCACGCGGATGATCATCGCGCTGTCCTGCATCTCGATCACGCCCTGCGACTTCAGCGGCGCCAGGAAGTTCTGCCCGATCACCGGATCGTCGAGAAGTGCGATACCGAGCTTCTTGATCAGCTTGCGCACCTTCTCCACGTCCGTGTCGTAGGTCACGCGCAGGGGCAGTTTCATGATCACCCAGTCGCGCGAATAGTTGGTCATCACCTGCAACTCGCCAAAGGGGATCGTGTGCAGCGCGCCCAGATGGTGGCGCAGTTGGAAGGACCGCACTGAGATCTTCTCCACCGTGCCCTTCACCCCGCCCACATCGAGGTATTCGCCCTTGCGAAACGCATCGTCAAAGAGGAAGAACGCGCCTGCGAAGATATCGCGCACCAGCGCCTGGGAGCCGAAGCCGACGGCCACGCCCACGATCCCCGCACCGGCAAAGAGGGGGCCCACGTTGATGCCCACTTCCATCAGCACGATCAGCACGATGGTCACCACCACCACGATCAGCGTGAAGTTGCGAAAGAGCGGCAGCAAAGTCGCGAGCCGCGAGGCGGAGGAGGCGCCGCCCTCGTCGCCCGGCTCGGCGCTGATCTCATCGGCGGTTTCTTCGGCGATCTTGGTGTCGATCCAGATGCGGAAAGCGTGATAGACGACATAGCCGATGAAGATGATGATGATGATGTCGAGCAGCCGGTCGAGCACGGATTCCACCATGCGCGCGCCGTCGTTGTCCCAGATGTAGAAGAACGCATAGGCCCCCGCGACGAAGGCGAGGATGCCCGCCACGCGCCGCGCCAGCGCCTCGAAACTGTTGAGCACGCGGACGGGCTGGCCGCGCTCCTCGGCTGCCGCCGACAGCATATCGTGCTCCTCCTCGGTCAGCGTCTGGACCTGCACGTCCACGGGCTGGGCGGGCTCGATGCGGGCCGCCAGCGGGCCTGCCGGGCTCTCACCCTCCAGCGCGTCCTGCGGCATGAGGTCGGGATCGGGCCCATCCTCCTGCATCTCGCGCCGGGCCCGTGCCTCCGCTTGCAGCAGCTCCTGCTCGGACGCCTCGAAGGCCGCCTGTTTCTCGCGCATGAGCCGCACGACGCGCGCGCGGGCGAACCCGCGCTCGATGATGTAGTTGACGACGCCGTAGACCACGATGATCGACAAAAGGATGCCGTAGGCACCGGCAATGAGCGGAATCGAGCTGGGGTTCTCGAAGATCAGATCGTAGGTAAGCTCGAACCAGGCAAAGAGCACATAGAAAATCACCACGGGCACCCACGCCCGGCTGAGCACGCGCACGAGCATCCCCACCTCGCTCAGATCCTTGCCGTGCCGCAGCGCGTTGGAAATCGCGCGGCGGTTGACCAGCACCAGCAGGATGTTGAGCAGCACCACGACGCCTGACAGGGTCGCGGCGACCAGGGCGTAGATGTCGTAGTTCAGCCCAAGCTCCCCGATCCAGATGCCGAACAGGATCGAACAGATATCGAAACTGCCCAGCATCCACATCCACCGGTGCAGCCGCTTTGCGTCGCGGTCCGAAAACACCGGGATGCGGTATTGCGCCAGAAACGGCGAGAGGATCATCCGCCAGAGCGCGGCCGTGAAGCGGCAGCAGAAATAGGCGATGTTGATGATGGCAACGGTGAATTGCTGTGCCGTGTCCACGAGCGGATCAAAGAGCAGCACCCCCAACACATAGGCCACCGCCATGGAGACGAGGATCCCGATGACACCCATGAAGAAGCGAAACACGAGGAACGGCATCTTCTCGGCGTAGCCTGTGGGGTTTGCCATCACCCGCGATACGACAAAGCGCCGCGCGATGCGTTTGCCGAAGATCTCACGCTCCACCACCACCCCGGCGCCGAAGAGAAGCAGGCTCATCACCAGCATATAGGCATAGAGGGTCAGCGTGCCGTCGGGCGAGGCCGCGCGCAGGATATAGACGACTTCATTGAACGCCGCGGGCATCTGGCGCAACCGCTCCAGCAGCGCGTCGCGTACGCTGTCGACGCGCTCCTGCGCTTTCATCAGGCCCGAGTTGTCCTCCGCCACTGGCTGTGCACCGGCATCCGGCGCCGCAGCGCCCGTCTGGCCGATCACGCGCCCGTCCGGGTCGATCACGATCACCCCGACCCCGTCGCGCGCCGCGCGGCGCAGCGTCTCGGCGAGGGTCTCGTCCACAGGCGCCGCCTCTTCCGCGCCGCCCTGCAGCAAGGATGGCAGCCCCTGCGCCTGCGCGCCCGCACCGGGCATGAGCAACAACGCGAGCGCGACGCAGACAGCGAGAAACAAGCGCGTGTTCATTCGTCGGGTCCTTCAGCTGTGACGGGACGCTGCCCGCAGGCATGTAAAATGACGCTAGGATGTTGCGGCCTTCATTGCAAATGCGGCACGCGACTGCGGTTCAAAGGATGGTGTTTTACAAGAGCCGGGTTTTCATGCCATAGCGGAAGGAGGGATTGCGTAAGATGCCGCCGGTCCCGAACTGCCAAAGGATCCGAGCATGTTTGCACCGCCGACCAGAAACCGGATCGCCATGCCGGGGTGCGGGCATCTGGGCCTGCCGCAGACGCAGAAGGGCCGCGACCGGATCAAAGCCGCTGGGCCGCGCCCGGCGCACGGGACATCGACCACGACAACTCTCGAAACTCGCGCGTCTGACGCCATCATTTTGGTCGTGCGGCCCCGCGCCTGCGGTGACCGCGGCAGGGACGCCACCCGCGTATTTTTCATGCCGCGTGCGGTGCTTTATCATTCAACGGGACTGTTCGGCATATCGGGCAGCAAACTGGGGCCACAGGCCTGAGCCATTTCGGAAAGACATCCTCCTATGCCGCAACAGGCCATCGCCACCGCCACAGCCCGCGCCCCCACGCGCCGCGTGATGCTCTACAGCCATGACACCTTCGGGCTGGGCCACCTGCGGCGCTCGCGCGCACTGGCCACGGCGCTCACGGCGGGCGATCCGCAGGCATCGGCCATCATCCTGACCGGCTCTCCCGTGGCGGGGCGCTTTACCTTTCCCGAACGGGTCGACCACATCCGCCTGCCCGGTGTCACGAAACTGCCCGACGGCTCCTACGTGAGCTCGACCTTCGGCATGGACATCGACGGCACGACCAACCTGCGCGCAGGTCTCATCCAGTCCGCGGTGGAGCAGTACAAGCCCGACCTGCTGATCGTGGACAAGGAGCCTACCGGCTTTCGCGGCGAACTTCTGGCGACGCTGGAATGGTTGCAGGCGCAGGGGGGCTGCCGGGTGGTGCTGGGCCTGCGCGACGTGCTCGACGAGCCATCGGTTCTGGCCGCCGAATGGGAACGCAAAGGCGCCGTGAAGGCAGCGGAGGCCTATTACGACGAATTCTGGGTCTACGGGATGGAGGCGATCTACGACCCCACGATCGGCCTGCCGTTCAGCGACGCGACCCGCGCGCGGATCCATTACACCGGCTACCTGCGCCGCGCACTGACCGATCCGGCGGAGGTTCCGTCGGACCCTTACATTCTTGTGACGCCGGGCGGCGGCGGCGACGGTGCCGCGATGGTGAGCCTCGTGCTGGATGCCTATGAGGCGGACCCGACGCTGCGCCCGCGCGCGATGCTGGTCTACGGCCCGTTCCTGTCGGGCGACGTGCGCGACGCGATGGATGCGCGGGTGGCGCGGTTGGGCGGGCGCGTGATCGCCAGCGGTTTCGACAGCAGGATCGAGACGCTCTTCGCCCATGCGCAGGGGGTCGTTTGCATGGGCGGCTACAACACCTTCTGCGAAGTCTTGAGCTTTGATCAGCGCGCGGTGATCGTGCCGCGGACGGTGCCGCGGCTCGAGCAGTGGATCCGCGCCAGCCGCGCCGAGGAGCTGGGCCTCGTGCGCATGCTCGATGACGGGCGCGACGGGATGACCGTGGAGGCGATGATCGCGGCGATCCGCAACCTGCCGAACCAGCAAAAGCCCTCCGCGGCCGGGGCGCAGGGACTTCTGGACGGGCTCGACGTGGTGGTGCAGCGCGGTCGTGCGCTGATGATGGAGAAGGGGTAGGCAATGGCGCACCCCCCGCTCGCCGTCGTCGTCAAGGGCTGGCCGCGCCTGTCAGAGACCTTCATCGCGCAGGAGTTGGTGGCGCTGGAGGAGGCGGGGCTGCGGTTCGATCTGTGGTCGCTGCGCCATCCGACGGACGTGAAGACCCACCCGCTGCATGACCGGCTGCAGGCGCGCCTGCGCTATCTCCCTGAATACCTGCACCAGGAGCCGCGCCGCGTGCATGAGGCGATGGGCGCGGTGACCGCCCTGCCCGGCTTCGACGCCGCCGCGGAGGTTTATGCCCGCGATCTGCTGCGCGACGACACACCCAACCGACGCCGCCGCTGGGGTCAGGCCTGCGTGCTGGCGCATGAAGCCGAAGGCGGGCTGGAGGCGCTTTATGCGCATTTTCTGCATACGCCCGCTTCGGTGGCGCGCTATGCCGCGATCCTGCGCGGGCTGCCATGGTCCTTCTCCGCCCATGCCAAGGACATCTGGACCTCGCCCGACTGGGAGCTGCGCGAGAAGCTCTCGGCGGCGCATTACGGTGCTGCGTTCGGTGCGACCTGCACCGGCTTTGGCGCGGCACATCTGCAAGGGCTCGCCGATACGCCTGAGCGTGTCGATCTGGTCTATCACGGGCTCGACCTCGACCGCTTTCCCGCCCCGCCGGAGCGTGCGCTGCGGACCAGAGGTGAACCGCTGCGGATGATGTCGGTGGGGCGGCTGGTCGAGAAGAAGGGGTTTGACACGCTGATCGACGCGCTGGCGCTGCTGCCTGCCACGCTCGACTGGCACTGGACCCATATCGGCGGCGGGCCGCTGGATGCGGCGATGCGCGCCCGCGCGCAGGCGGCGGGCGTGGCGGAGAGGATCACGTGGCACGGCGCCTGCGACCAGCCGGAGGTGATCGCCGCCATGCGCGCAGCGGATCTTTTTGTGCTGCCGTCGCGCATCGCGGCGGATGGGGACCGCGACGGCCTGCCCAACGTGCTGATGGAGGCCGCCAGCCAACTGCTGCCGATCCTCGCCACGCCGGTCTCCGCCATCCCGGAGTTCATCAGTCGACGGTGAGCACGGTCTTCTAGCGGAAGACAGCGCGCAGGCCTTCGCCGCCGCCATGCAGCGGATTGCGCAGGACCCTGCGTTGGGCCCGCGTCTGGCGCAGGCGGCGCTTGTCCGGCTCAGGGACGGGTTCACCATGGCGCCCGGCATCGCGCATCTTGCAACGCGCCTGCGCGGCATCCTGAAAAACACCTGATGCGGCTGGCGTTCTATGCTCCCCTGAAGCCGCCGGCGCATCCGGTCCCATCCGGAGACCGCGCGATGGCGCGTGCGCTGATGGCCGCACTGTCACATCTGGGCGCTCAGGTGGATCTGGCCGCGACCTTCCGCAGCCGAGATGGCGAGGGCGCCGCCGCTGTGCAGGCCGCCCTGCTGGGCGAGGCCGCAGCGCTGGTGCCGCGGATCGTGGACGCGGGCAAGCAGGCCGGTTGGCGCGCCTGGATCACCTACCACAGCTATTACAAGGCGCCCGATCTGCTGGGACCGGCCGTCGCGCGGACGCTCGGCATTCCCTATCTCGCCGTGGAGGCGACGCGCGCCCGCAAGCGGTTGGGCGGTCCGTGGGATGCCTTCGCGCGCGCGGCGGAGGCTGCCTGCGATGCGGCGGATGTGGTGTTCTACCTGACCGGGCGCGACCGGGTGGCGCTCGCGGAGTACGCGCCCGCCGGCCAGCACCTGATGCATCTGCCGCCGTTCCTCGCGCGCGCGGACCTGCCGCCAGAGGCGCAGGGCGCGCATCTTCTGGCGGTCGGCATGATGCGGCAGGCGGCCAAGCTCGGCTCCTACAAGCTCATCGCGCAGACGCTGGCACTGCTGCCCGGTGCCACGCTGGAGATTGCGGGCGACGGGCCTGCCCGCGCGCAGGTCGCGGCGGCGATGGCGCCGCTCGGCACGCGGGTGCGGTTCCTCGGCGCGCTCGGCCCGCAGGATTTGGCGCAGGCCTACATGCGCGCAGGTGCGCTGATCTGGCCCGGCGTCGATGAGGCTTTCGGCATGACCTATCTGGAGGCACAGGCGCACGGCCTGCCCGTCATCGCGCAGGACCGCCCCGGCGTGCGCGATGTGCTCTACCCGCGCGCCTACCCCGATGTCGCGGCAGGCGCCGAGGGGCTCGCGACGCTGGCGCGCGCGACACCACCCGCGGCTGGGGACATTCGCGCGCATGTCCGCGCACATCACCTCCTGCCTGCCGCAGCGGAAACCCTGCGCGCAGGCCTTGCAAAGGCGGGGGTCAGATGATCCGCCTCGCCCTTCTGCGCCACGGGCACACGCCCTGGAACCGCGCCGGACGGGTACAGGGGCGCAGCGATATCGCGCTCGATCCCGAAGCGGTCGCAGAGCTCGGTGCCCTGCGCCTGCCCGCGCCTTGGGACAGGGCCGAGCTGTGGTCGAGCCCGCTCGCCCGTGCGGCGCAGACGGCGCAGCTGGTAAGTGACCGTGCGCCAAGGCTCGACGCGGCCCTCATCGAGATGGACTGGGGCGATTGGGAAGGACGGATGGCGCGGGAGCTGCGCGAGGACCCCGCCTGCGATCACCGCGACATAGAGGGCTGGGGCTGGCACTATACGCCACCGAATGGAGAGAGCCCGTCGGCGGTGCGCGCGCGTCTCGTCCCATGGGCGAATGCGCTGACGCGCGACGCGGTGGCGGTCTGTCACATCGGGGTGATGCGCGTGCTGATGGCGCAGGCGACGGGGTGGGACTTCGATGGTCCCGCGCCTTTCGCAGTCAAGCGCGGGCGGCTCTTCGTGATCGAAATCGACGCTGGCACCTGGCGCCTCTGGCCCGATCCCGTCCGCGCTGGAAAGGCGGTCGCCGTGAAGGTGATGATCCTGGTCACGCATCTGCTGGGCAGCGGCCATCTGGCACGCGCGCTGACCCTTGGCCGTGCCTTTGCCGCGGCGGGGGACCGGGTGCATGTGGTCTCGGGTGGGATGCCGGCGGCGGCGATAACGGCGCCGGACGGCATGTTGGTACAACTCCCGCCCGTCCGCTCCGACGGGGTGGATTTCTCGCGGCTGCTGATGCCTGACGGGACGGTCGCTGCCCCTGACTACATGGCCGATCGCGCGCGCGCCCTGCTCGCGGTCTTCGCGCGCCTCGCCCCCGACGTTCTCATCACCGAGCTGTTCCCATTTGGCCGCCGCATCCTGCGCGCGGAGTTCATCGCGGTGCTGCAGGCGGCGCGCGCGCAAGCGACCCCGCCGCTGATCTGCGCCTCCATCCGCGACATCCTGGCACCGCCGTCAAAGCCGAAGAAGGCAGAGTATGCCGATGCCATGATTGCGGAATTTTACGACGCCGTGCTGGTCCACGCGGATCCGTCGCTCACGCCGCTGGAGCTGAGCTGGCCCGTGTCGGACGCCTTGCGGCCCCGCCTGCACTATACCGGCTTCGTCGCCCCCCCGCCTGCCGGACCACATCCCGCCGGCTTGGGGACAGGCGAGATCATCGTGAGCGCGGGCGGCGGCGACGTGGGCACGGCAGTCTACCGTACAGCGCTGGCGGCGGCCCCGCTCCTCGCGCGTCCCATGCGGCTGCTTGTCGGCGGGATCAGCGGCGGCAGCGCGGGTGGCGGCGCTGCGCGCGCAGGCGCCGGATGGTGTCATCGTCGAGGCCGCGCGCCCTGATTTTCGCCAGATGCTGCACCATACGGCAGCGTCTGTTTCACTCTGCGGCTACAACACCGCCCTCGACATCCTGCAGGCCGGAACGCCCGCGGTCTTCGTCCCCTTCGATGAGGGGTCGCGAGGTGGAACAGGGTCTGCGCGCCAACGCGCTGGCCGGACAGGAAGGTATCTGCGTGCTGCCCCAGGCGGCCCTGTCCGCGCAGAGCTTTGCGCGAGGCGGTGGAAGCGGTGATCGCGGCGCCACGTCGGGCGCGCGCCCGCGCGGGCTTCGACGGTGCCGCGCAGACGGTGGCTTTCGTCCATGCGCGGGAGCAGCGCGGATGACGCCCGATTGGGGCCCGTTGCGCGCTGAACTGGCGCTGTGGCGGCGGGAGGGGCGCGCCCTGCCGCTGTGGTGGCGTGATGACGATGCGGTGGCGGCGACGCCCGCGCTGGAACGCCTCGCGCGTCTGTCCGAAGATCTGGGACTGCCTGTGCATGTGGCCGTGATCCCCGCGCTGGCAGAGCCATCGCTGCGACAGATGCCTACACACCTCGTGCCGGTTGTGCACGGGTGGCAGCACTTGAGTCACGCGCCAGCCGGCGCCAAGAAAGCGGAGTTCGGCCATCCACGCGCCACTGCGCAGGCGGATGTGAAGGCGGGGCTGGCCCGCCTGCAAACGCTGTTCGGCGCGCGCCTCTTGCCGCTCTTCGTGCCGCCGTGGAACCGGATCGACGCGTCGGTCCTGCCGCTGCTGGCGGAGGCGGGCTACCGCGGTGTGTCGACCTTCGGGGCGCGCCATGCCGCCTTTGCGGCCCCCGGGCTGCGGCAGGTCAATACCCATATCGACCCCGTGTTCTGGCGCGGGGACCGGGGTCTGGCGCCCGTGGATCTGCTGCTTGACGGCGTTGTCGGGACCCTGCGGGACCGCCGTGAGGGCCGTGCGGACGGGACGGAGCCGCTGGGGCTGTTGACCCATCACCTGGTGCACACAGAAGCCGTCTGGGAATTCAGCCGCGCGCTCCTGCGGGAGCTGCTGGAGGGCGGCGCGGCATCTGCCTCACCGCTCTAGACGGGGCGCAGGCCGAGCATCCGGCGCGCTTGCGCCGGGGTGGCCACCGGGCGCTCGTGCTGCGCGCAGAGGGCTGCGGCGCGCTCAATCAGGGCGGCGTTCGAGGGGGCGAGGGTGTGCCTGTCGAGCCGGACGTTATCCTCCAGCCCCGCGCGCGTATGGCCTCCGGCGGCGATGGCCCATTCGTTCACCACGATCTGGTCGGCGCCGATACCAGCCGCGCACCAGACCGCGCCGGGCAGCAGACGCGCCACCGTTTTTATATAGAAATCGAACGTCTCGCGGTCCGCCGGCATGGCGTTTTTCACGCCCATGACGAACTGGATATACGGGAGCGCCGGGATCCGCCCGTCGCGGTGCATCTCTGCGGCCTTGTGGATGTGGGACAGATCGAACGCCTCGATCTCTGGTTTCACGTCGTATTTCACCATCTCTGCGGCGAGCCAGTCGACAAGCTGCGGCGGGTTTTCATACACGCGCGTCGGGAAGTTGTTCGAACCGACGCTGAGGCTCGCCATGTCGGGGCGCAGGGGCAGCATCCCGCCGCGCGCCTCCCCCGCGCCGGAGCGGCCGCCGGTGGAAAACTGGATGATCATATCGGGGCAATGCTTCTTCAACCCCTCTTGCAGCGCGGCGAACTTGTCGGGATCTGAACTCGGGCTCTCATCGGCGTTGCGGACATGCGCATGGCAGATACTGGCGCCCGCCTCATAGGCCGCATGGGTGCTCTCGATCTGCTCGGAGAGGGTGATGGGGACGGCCGGGTTGGCGGCTTTGGTCGGGACGGAGCCTGTGATGGCGACGCAGAGGATGCAGGGGGTCATGGGGCCTCGGATCGGTTGAACTTGGCGTGTCGCCTACCCTACACGAGATCGGCCCCGCGCGTATACCGGAACCAACCGCGGCGTGCTGCAGTTGGGATGTGAACAAAAGGAGAATATCATGGAAAATCCGAAAGACACACCCACCGGCAACGCGATCAAGGACCCCGACGACTGGGTGACGGGCGACGAGCCGATGACCGGCGCGCAGGCGAGCTACCTCAAGACGCTGTGCGAGGAGACGGGCGAGGATTTCGACGATACGCTGAGCAAGGCCGAAGCGTCAGAGCGGATCGAGGCGCTGCAGGAGGCGTCGGGGCGCGACGCCTAGCGGATGTGCCAGCGATCCGGCTCGGCCTCATGCTTGGGGTCGGGCCTGGACCAGTCCATCTGCTTGAGAACGGCGTAGGTGGCGGGGAGCGAGATGAGGGCGCCCGCGATCATGGCGCCGATCATGCTGGGCCAAGAGAAGTAGCCCGCGACGATAACGGCGACGGCCAGCGCGCCGGAGAGGACGCTGAAGACGATGGAGTAGATGGCGAAGGCGAAGTGGAGCATGAGAGGCTTCAATTTTAGTTGGTCACCGAGTATTTTGCTTGCTACGAAACCTTTCATTGCTTGAAAATGTTGGTTCGAGCGCGCCATTCTTGCTGCGCTTAGAGCGGCTATCTAAACTTGCGCGCCAGATAGCTCTTTGAAACCTGCCAACACTTTATAGTCAACTTGGATGTGTAGAGTTAGCTTTATAGTTGATGTGGGCACGACTATAAAGTGTAGCGGTGAGTCTATAGGAGCCTATGAAGTGAACTACGATGATTTCGTCCACACGTCAGCTGGTTATTTAGTCGGAACGCTTTACAACGAAAAGGCGTTTGTACCGCACCCACTACCACCAAAGATTGATTTTTCGAAAATTGCATTAGACATGGCTCACGCAACTGGCAAGTTGGGCGAGCTTCGCGGCGCCTGTAGAAGGTTGCCTAACCCTTACATCTTCATATCGCCTCTGCAAAGGCTTGAGGCACAGACATCCTCGGCGATGGAAGGCACTCACACAACTGCCGACAAACTAGCACTAGCCGAGGCTGGCGTAAGTGATGAAGATGACTCGGAGACGCGCGAGGTGTCAAATTACATTGGCGCGCTGAGGCAGGCGACCAAAAGCTTAGAAGACTTCCCCATCACGCATCGCACGCTAAGGCAAGCTCATCTTACCCTCCTTAATGGCATCGGAAAGACGCGAGGCGAAGACAAACGTCCTGGAGAATTTAAACGGGACCAAAACATGATTGGAGGTCGAACTCTTCAGTCCGCTCGCTTTATTCCGCCACCGCCCGCAGAGACGCTGGACTGTATATCACGCCTTGAAGAATTTATAAATAGTGAGCGAGATCCTAAATATGCTCTACTTGATGTAGCTTTGGTACATTACCAATTTGAGACAATTCATCCCTTCGCAGATGGTAATGGAAGGGTTGGGCGAATGCTCATATCTTTGATGGCTGTTTCAAAAGGACTTCTCGATGTACCGGCGCTATTTGTGAGCCCAGCGCTGGAAGGAGTCAAAGATGAATATGTCGAGCGCCTGTACCGGGTTTCGGCGTTTAGCGAATGGAACGAGTGGTTGAATTTTTTCTTTCAAGCCATCGCTAAGACCGCAGAAGATACAGTAGCGACTATTGATCGCATTATAAACCTACAGGAGGAATATAAGTCGCGTGCAGGATCAGTGTCTACATCGTCCAACCTGCTGGCCGTCGTTGACATGCTATTTGAAACACCTGTCGTCCGACCCAAAGCGATCGTCGAAAAAATTGGAATTACAGACGCAGCCGCCCGAACGCTGCTTGCCCGTCTGTGCGAAGTTAACATTTTGCATGAATTCAAAGGAGTGTATCCTAGGGCTTGGATTGCGACTGAACTCATTAGACTGTCCGAGCCGAGAACAGAATAGGAGAGTTCTAAAAAGGTAGATTAGTTTTCCGAGAAGGTAAAAACATCTCTCTGATGGATATCGGAAAGAAAAATCACCCATCCATCTTCAGCGCAGAAATAAACGCTTCCTGCGGAATATCGACCTTCCCGAACTGCCGCATCTTCTTCTTCCCCGCCTTCTGCTTGTCCAGCAGCTTGCGTTTGCGCGAGGCATCGCCGCCATAGCACTTCGCCGTCACGTCCTTGCGCATCGCGGACAGCGTCTCGCGGGCGATGACCTTGCCGCCGATGGCTGCCTGGATCGGGATCTTGAACATGTGGCGGGGGATGAGGTCCTTGAGTTTTTCGACCATCGCGCGGCCCCGCATCTCGGCGCGGTCGCGGTGGACCATGGTGGAGAGCGCGTCCACGGGCTCGTCGTTGACGAGGATGGACATCTTCACCAGCGCGTCCTCGCGGTAGCCGATCATCGCGTAGTCGAAGCTCGCGTAGCCCTTGGTCACCGATTTGAGGCGGTCGTAGAAGTCGAAGACCACCTCGTTGAGCGGCAGGTCGTAGACCACCATCGCGCGGGAGCCGGCATAGGTGAGGTCCATCTGGACGCCGCGGCGGTCCTGGCAGAGTTTGAGCACGTCGCCGAGGTAGTCGTCGGGCACGAGGATGGTCGCCTTGATCCGCGGCTCCTCCAGATGGTCGACGAAGGTGAGGTCGGGCATGTCGGCGGGGTTGTGCAGCTGCTGCATGGAGCCGTCGCGCATGTGGATGTTGTAGATGACGCTCGGTGCGGTGGTGATGAGGTCGATGTCATACTCGCGCTCGATCCGGTCGCGGATCACCTCGAGGTGCAAGCAGGCCGAGGAATCCGCAGCGGAAGCCGAAGCCGAGTGCGGCGGAGGTTTCCATCTCGTAGCTGAAGCTCGCATCGTTCAGCGCGAGCTTTTCGATGCTGTCGCGCAGGTCCTCGAATTCGGCGGCGTCCACGGGGAAGAGACCGCAGAAGACGACGGGCTGCGAGGGTTTGAAGCCCGGCAGGGCCTGGGCGCAGGGTTTCTTCTCATGTGTGATGGTGTCGCCCACCCGGGTGTCGCGGACCTGTTTGATGGAGGCGGTCAGGAAGCCGATCTCGCCGGGGCCGAGCACGTCGATCTCCGTCATGGCGGGGCGGAAGACGCCGATGCGGTCCACATGATGCACCGAGCCGTTCTGCATCATCGTGATACGGTCGCCCTTCTTGAGCTGGCCGTCCATGATGCGCACCAGGACGATGACGCCGAGGTAGCTGTCATACCAGCTGTCCACCAGCATCGCCTTGAGGGGCGCGTCAAGCGTGCCCTTGGGCGCGGGGAGGTGGTGAACGATCGCCTCGAGCGTCTCGACGATGCCCTGCCCGGTCTTGGCGGAGACGCGGATGGCGCCGGAGGCGTCGATGCCGATGACATCCTCGATCTGTTCGGCCACGCGGTCGCAATCCGTAGCGGGCAGGTCGATCTTGTTGAGGATCGGCACGATCTCATGGTCCGCGTCGATCGCGTGATAGACGTTCGCGAGCGTCTGCGCCTCGACGCCCTGCGTCGAATCCACCACCAGCAGCGATCCCTCGACCGCGCGCATGGAGCGGGAGACCTCATAGGCGAAGTCCACGTGACCGGGGGTGTCGATGAGATTGAGGACGTATTCCTCGCCGTTCTTGGCGGTGTAGTTGATCCGCACGGTCTGGGCCTTGATGGTGATGCCCCGCTCCCGCTCGATGTCCATGCTGTCGAGCATCTGCGCCTTCATGTCGCGCAGGGACACGGTGTTCGTCTCCTGAATGAGACGATCGGCGAGGGTGGATTTACCATGGTCGATGTGCGCGACGATGGAGAAATTGCGGATGTGTGAAAGCGGTGTCATGGCATGGATATGATGCGCTTTATGGGGCCGGTCAAGGTGGATGATGTCGCGGCCTGCGACCGCAGGCGACAGGCGGGCGCGACGGGGCTGATCGGGGCGCAAAATGCCCCTGGCGCGCGGAATGAGCCGCAATTCACCACGCTTTGGCCACAAAACCGTCTGATAGACCTGCGACGGCTGCCCGGACAGGCAGGGAGGACAGAATGCCCGCAGATTACAGCATCTACGTACTGGGGGAGAGCCAGATCACCGTCAGCGGCGGTGGTCAGCTCGATGGCGTCACCCAAGGCAGCGGCGTGCATCTCAACGGTAGGACCATCACCCTCAACAGCGGCGCCTGGGCGCCTGTCGAGATTTCCGATGACGATCCGAATTTCCAGGACAGCGACACCAGTCAGCGGCTGTTTGGTCCGCAGACCATCGATGGCGTGAGCTATGCCGGCAACACGGTCGTGGAGGCCGAGTACGGCATTTCCGTGACCGACGGCGTCAGCACCTGGCAACTGGTCGGGTTCAACGTCAACAACTCCAGCCCGGCCTATGCGACGGTGGAGGGGCTCGCATTCATCGGCGGGCCGGGCGGGTTTCCCCCGGTGGGCGTGCCGCTTACCGTTGTCTCCACGTCCGAGTCGCCGTCCTTCGCCGCGACGTCCTATGCCACGCCGATCTGCGTGATCACCGGCACGCAGATCCTGACGCCGCACGGCCTGCGCGCGGTGGAGGAGATCCGCGCAGGCGATGCGGTGGTGACGCGCGATCACGGGGTGCAGCCTGTGCAATGGGCAGGCGCGCGCAGCTTTGCGGCGCGGGGGACGTGCGCGCCGGTCTGGTTCAGGCAGGGTGCATTGGGCAACAGCGCGCCGCTCATGGTCTCCCAGCAGCACAGGATGCTGCTGACCGGCTGGCAGGCAGAGCTTCTCTTTGGCGAAAGCGAGGTGCTGGTGCCCGCGGTGCATCTGGTGAACGACGCCAGCGTGCGGCTACGGCCCGGCGGCCATGTCCGGTATCATCATCTGCTGCTCGAGACCCACGCCGCGATCCAGACCAACGGCACTTGGAGCGAAAGCTTCCATCCCGGCACGCAGGCGCTCAACGCGGTGCAGCCCGCCGCCTATGATGAGCTCATCGCGCTGATGCCGGAGCTTGCGGACGGCGCGTGGTCGGAGGCCGCCGCTTGCAGCTATCCGGTGATGAAACGGTTCGAAAGCGCGCTGCTGCATCTGGCCTGATCGCCGCGCCAGCCCTGCGCGCTTGCGGGATTTGTTGCGAAATGTCCCGAATCCGTGCATACTGTTTCCGGATCACAGAACGCCGCACCCAAAGGGGACAACCCCGCCTGCGGCATTGAGACAAGGGCAGATGACATGAAATCAGCGGTTTTGGCGCTCGTTGCGCTGGGGACACTGGCAGCCTGCGGTGGCGGGGCGAGCAGTTATACGACGCGGGGGGCCTATGCGCCGCCGCAGCTTTATGCGACGGGGCCGCTTCAGCGTGCCTGTATGGCGCAAGACCGCCGCGCGGCGACATCTTCGCGCTGTGGCTGCGTTCAGGCGGTGGCGGACCGGGAGCTTTCCTCTACCGAGCAGCGCCGCGGCGTCAAGGCCTTCAAGGATCCGCACAAGATGCAGGAATGGCGCCAGTCGGATCGCACATCCGACAATGCCTTCTGGTCGACCTGGAAAGCCTTTGGCGAGAGTGCCGCGCGCTATTGCTCCAACGCCTGAGACCACCCGAGCCTAAAGATCCCTGATCCAGAACTGGAGGGGCTTGGCGGTCTGCGCTGTCTCCCCCAGATCACGCCATTGAAATTCGGCCACGACGCCGTCGAGCGGGGCATAGCCACGCCCGCGCCAGAAGGCGTCGAGCGGGCGGTAACCGTCGGGCCGCGCGGGATGATCGGCCGGGCGCACCACCGCGCAAAAACAGCATTTGGCAAATCCCAGACCGCGCGCATGCGCCTCGCGCAGATCGAAGAACCGGTGCCCTGCCCCGCGCCCGCGGTAGGGCGGCAGCAGCACGCTTTCGGCGCAATAGAAGATCTGCGTGAGGTCGAGCCCGGTGCCCGCGAAGGCGGCGCCGAATTCCTCTGCGTGATCGGCAAGGGGCGTGCCGGTGCTCGCACCTACCAGCCGCGCGCCGTCATAGGCCCCCACCACGATGGCCCCCGGCGCGTTGCGGTAGCTGTCGAGATAGCGCGCCTCATAGGTGAGGTCGCCATCATAGAGATAGGGCCACTCGGCGAAGACCGCGATGCGCAGACGTGCCACATCCTGCAGCGCGGCCTCCAGCGCCGGACCGCGGAACGCCTCGACCCTCATGCGACCTGCGCGGTCCAGTCGGAGAGGTTGTAGCGGGTCGTCACGCGGGTGATCTTGCCGTCTTCGAGCGTGAAGAAGGAGCCTGCCGGGATCCTGTAGGTCTGGCCGCGCGCCTCCGGCAGGCCTGCGTCGGTCGCCTTATAGGTGCCGTTCACGGTGTATTCTGCCGCCGCGCGCGTGCCGCCCTCCGCCTCGAAAATCACCATATCGGTCAGCTCTTCCGCGTAGCAGCGGCTCATGTGCGCGCAGAACTCGGCAAAGGCGGCCTTGCCGATGCGCACATTGCCTTCGTTGACGTGATGCGCGACATCATCGCTGAGGCAGTCCAGCATGGCATCGGTATCACCTGCGTTGAAAGCGGCGAAATAGGCTTGGACGGTGGCATTCATTCACGGGGCTCCTCATTGCGGGATCTTCACATGCTCCTCAGTAGAGCCAAATGCCTGCCACGCCAACCGCGTCGCGCAGCACTGCCGCGTTTTGCACGGCGGGAATGAACGCCATTGACACGAGTGCGAGCAACAAGCGCTGGCAAAGGCGGGAGAGGTCCACCACGAATTCGACCGGCTTGCGGGACCCTAAGCATGCATGCCGAACGCTCGGCGCTATCGGCCCGGTACGCGGCTGCAGGCTATCTTGCGCCCCTTATTCCGGGGCGCGTGTGGGCGGGCCGAAGCGGTCCTGCAAACGCTCGACGATCTGGTCGCGGGCGGCGCGGAACTGCGCGAGCTTTGCTTCGCGGCTCTCGCCCAGCCCCGTGGGGTCGAGAATGGGCCAGTATTCCACCTCGAGATGGAAAAACCGCGTGAGTTCCAGCGCGCGGCGTTGGGAGGCAGGCGAGAGGGCGATCACCAGATCGAAGGAACTCAGATCGTCGCCCCAATCCTCCATCTCATCGAAGCTGCGCGAGCGGTGGCGCGACAGCTCCACTCCCATCTCCTGACACACCGCGATGGAGAAGCCGTCAATCTCCAGATCATTCTTCACCCCGACGGACTGGACATAAACGTCCATGCCGTAGAATTTCTTCATCAACCCCTCGGCCATGGGGGAGCGGACGGCATTGTGATCACAGCAAAACAGGACTGACTGGGGCAGCGGTTGCGTCACCCCTCAGCCCCCGAAGTGCAGAACGCAGATGAGGGTGAAAAGGCGGCGGGCCGTGTCGATGTCGATCTCCGCCTTGCCCTCGAGCCGTTCCTGCAAGACGCGGCTGCCTTCCATATGAATGCCGCGGCGGGCCATATCGATCGTCTCGATCTGCGCGGGAGGGAGTTTCTTGACCGCGTCGAAGTAGCTCTCGCAGATCTGAAAGTAGTCCTTGACCACCTGCCGGAACGGCCCGAGCGAGAGGTGAAACTCCGCCGCTTTCTGGTGGTCTTCGGTGTTGACGTCAAACACCAGCCGCTTGTCGCGGATCGACAGGCCGAGGACGTAGGGCCCCGTGGGCACGGGACGGCCATCGCGCGCGGGCAGCACGAATGTGTTGTCCTCCAGCAGGTCGAACATGGCGACGCGGCGCTCCTGTTCGATCTCAGCTGTGGGGGGCGGCAAATTGGCGTCGTCTAGATCTATTTGAACGATGCGGGACATCGGCGCATCCTTTTGCGGAAAGGTTTGGGCGGTTGAATACGCGAGCATTGGCGCGCTGGCAATGGAGGGCAAGAACCGGCGCGCGTACGGGCGCCTTAGCGGTTGAGCTTGTCGAGCCGTGCGGTGACGGAAAGGCCGTGCGCCTCAAGGCTTTCCGATCGCGCGAGGGTCGCGGCGGAGGGACCGATCGCGCGCAAGGCTTCGGGCGTCATGTGCGCCAGCGTCGTGCGCTTCATGAAGTCGAGGACCGACAAACCGGAGGAGAAGCGCGCCGAGCGGGCGGTCGGCAGGACGTGATTGGGGCCGCCCACGTAATCGCCGATGGCCTCCGGCGTCCATTGACCGAGAAATATGGCACCCGCGTGCGTGATTTGCGCGCTCAGGCCGTGCGGGTCGGCCACGCAGAGCTCAAGGTGCTCGGGGGCGATGCGGTCGGTTAGCCTTGCCGCGGTCCCGAGGTCGGGCACGGTGATGACGGCACCGAAATCGCGCCATGAGGCGCCGGCAATGGCGCGCCGCTCCAGGGTCTCGAGCCGTTTGTCGACCGCCTGCGCCACGGCACGGCCGAAATCGGCATCGGTGGTGATCAGCAGCGACTGCGCGCTTTCGTCATGCTCGGCCTGCGACAGCAGGTCGAGCGCGATCCAGTCGGGGTCGTTGTCACCATCCGCCACAACAAGGATCTCGGACGGGCCCGCGATCATGTCGATGCCGACCTTGCCGAACACCCGGCGCTTGGCGGCGGCGACAAAGGCGTTGCCGGGGCCGGTGATCTTGTCCACCGGCGCGACGGTTTCGGTGCCATAGGCCAGTGCTGCCACGGCCTGCGCCCCGCCGATGCGGTAGATCTCATCAACGCCGGAAATCTGTGCCGCGAGCAGGACGAGCGGGTTGAGGATGCCGTCGGGCGTGGGCACGACCATGGCCAGACGCCCGACCCCCGCGACCTTGGCGGGGATGGCGTTCATCAGCACCGAGCTGGGATAGCTCGCGAGCCCGCCGGGCACGTAGAGCCCTGCGGCGGAGACGGCGGACCAGCGCCAGCCCAGCGTGGCGCCCGTCTCGTCCGTCCACTCCGCGTCCTCGGGCAGCTGGCGGGCGTGATACGCGCGGATGCGCGCTGCGGCAAGCTCGAGTGCGTCGCGTTCGGACGCGCTCACCTCGCGGGCCGCCGCCGCGACCTCCTGCGGCGTGATCCGCAGGCTGTCAGGGGTCAGCGTGATGCGGTCGAATTTCTCGGTAAGCTCGATCACGGCCTGATCGCCGCGCGTGCGCACATCCGCGATGATGGCCGCGACGGTCGCGTCGACATCGGGGCTGTCCTCGCGCTTGGCCGTAAGCAGCGCCTGAAAGGCCTGCTCGAAGTCGGTTGCGGTGGCGTCAAGGAAAACGGGCATGGGCGGTGGCTCCTGTGTTGGCATCAGCAGGTAGCGGGGAACGACGCGGGGCTCAAGAGGGCTGCGGCAGGATGCGCAGCAGTAAAAGGTCGTGTTCGGGACCGTTTTCGCCGATCACGGCGTTGGGAAGGCGGCCGTATTGGGTGAATCCCTCGCGCAGGTAGAAGGCGACGGCGCGGGCGTTGGCCTCATTCACGGCAAGCTCGAGCTGCCGCAAGCCTGCTCGCGCGGCGTGCGCGACCGCGGTGCGAAAGAGCTGCTTGGCTACGTCAGATCCCTGATAATCCGGCGTGACATAGAGCGGGCCGACCTCGGCGCGGTGGCGCATGTTGACCGGACCGTGGGTGTTTAGGCCGATCATGCCGACGGCGGTTTGACCGCTCAGCGCCAGAAACCTGCCGCCGCTGGCCAGCCGTGCCCTATCCTCGGCCGGATCGCCGGCGTCATGCTCATCCAGCGACAGGATGAAAGCGTTTGGATAGCGCATGATCCCGTCCCGCCGCAGGCTGCGCCAGACATCCACATCGGCGGCGGTGGCCTGAACGATGCTGATCATCAGTCGGGGTGGCTGGGGCGTTTCCCGGACGGCGCGACATAGGGCCGGGTCACGTCCTTGAGCGTCGCCTCGAGCGCCTCCACCGTCAGGCGGATCGCACCGTCACCCGCAAGCGTCAGTATTACGTGACCGGAGGGTGCATCGGTCTGCTCGAATGCGATGTGCAGCAGCGACAGCACCGTGTCTGCGTCACCCTTGGGCACACCCTGCGAGGCGACAGACTTTACGTTGGTGAACATCAAGACAGACTGCACCCGCTCGGGCGCGTGGCGCGCGGCACCCTTATCCTCCCATCGCATCCGGTTGAGCAGCAGCGCAAAGCGACCGTCCCGCTTGTGCCAGCGCATCTCGGATGCGGGAAAGACCGCATCCTGAGCCAGCGAGGAGATGACCGCGAGATCCTCGGCATCGAGCGCACCGAGGTTCAGCGGGGCCTCCGCGCCGTCTTCGAATTTGGCATCTTCGCTCATACGTCCTTTACCCGCTCGATATCTGCGCCCACGCCCCGGAGCTTGGCCACGACATGCTCGTAGCCGCGGTCGAGGTGGTAGACGCGGGCGACCTTGGTCTCCCCTTCCGCCGCCATCCCGGCGAGGATCAGCGAGACGGAAGCGCGCAGGTCGGTGGCCATGACCGGCGCGCCCTTGAGCTTCGTGACGCCGGTGACGACGGCCTTGCCGCCGTGCACGTCCACCTTCGCGCCCATGCGGATCAGCTCGGGCGCGTGCATGAACCGGTTCTCAAAGATCTTTTCCTCCAGCGTGGAGGTCCCCTCGGCGGTGCACAAGAGGGCCATCATCTGGGCCTGAAGATCGGTCGGGAAGCCCGGGAAAGGCTCTGTCGTGACATCGACGGCCTGAACCCGCTCGTTGCGGCGCCTGACCTTGAGACCATCCGGGGTCTCGGTCACCTCGATGCCCGCGGCGTCGAGCTTCTCGCAGAAGGCGCCGACGAGAGCGAGCCTGCCGCCCAAAAGCTCGACCTCACCGCCGCAGATCGCAGGTGCGAGCATATAGGTGCCGAGTTCGATCCGGTCGGCGACGACGGGATGGGTCGCAGCGCCCAGCCTGTCCACGCCTTGAATAATGATGCGCGACGTGCCGTCGCCTTCGATCTGGGCGCCCATGCGGCGCAGGCAATCGGCGAGATCCACGATCTCGGGCTCGCGCGCGGCATTGTTGATGACGGTCGTGCCCTTCGCCAGCGTCGCGGCCATCATGATGTTTTCCGTGGCGCCGACAGAGGCGAAGGGGAAGTCGATCTCCGCGCCCCTGAGCCTGCCGCCCTGCGCCTTGGCATAGAGGTAGCCATCGCGCAGATCGATTTCAGCACCCATCTTGGCCAGACCGTCGGTGTGGATGTCCATGGGCCGCGCGCCGATGGCACAACCCCCGGGCAATGAGACCTCGGCGTAGCCTTCGCGCGCCAGAAGCGGGCCGAGCACGAGGTTGGAGGCGCGCATCTTGCGCACGATGTCGTATTCAGCGCGGGTGTTGATCGCGGCATGCGAGGACATGGCGATCACGCGCCCCTCCTGCAGCGAGGTGACCTCGACCCCCAGCGACTGCAGCAGCTGCGTCATGGTGCGGATGTCGCTCAGCCGCGGCGCATTGGTGAGCGTCAGCGGCTCCTCGCTCAGCAAGGTGGCGGGCATCAGCGTGAGGCAGGCGTTTTTCGCGCCCGCGATGGGGATCGCGCCCGAAAGCGGCCCGCCCCCGCGTACCAGAATTGCGTCCATACCTCAGGGCTCCATGTGTTGCGCGGGATCTGCGCTGCCTGTCGTGCCGCCCCCGGATGTACGTGCTTTCGCCTGGCTTTTGCGCCTTGCCATATTGGCCTTGAGCGCTGCGGCCAGACGCGCCTCCTTGAGCGCGGCAGCCTGTGCCTTCGCGCTTTGGGCGGGTGTTTTCGGAGGCTCTTTATCTGCCATGGCGCCTGTCTAGCGCAGGTGCCGCGCAGGGTCCAGATTGCGCGCGAATTTGGGTTGCGCGATACCGCGATTGCCGCTACTCAGCCCGCTATCGGCGCTGCTGTAGCTCAGAGGTAGAGCACTCCCTTGGTAAGGGAGAGGTCGAGAGTTCAATTCTCTCCAGCAGCACCATATCAATTTTCCGGTCTGAAATATCCCTCAAGACTTTGAAGGGAAACGCAATTTTTGGAGTTCGATACCCCTGTTTTCGGCTATAACGAACCGGCTTGGCTAAGGCGAGTTTGGCAACAAGTCTGCGCTCGGCATGCCCCCCTTTTTCGTATACCTTACAGGGGCTTGAGAGGAATTCGAGGGCGAGTTCGATACATTCCTCGCATTTGCCCTTCGGCGGCGCCCACTTGGAGTGCCCCCACTGAAGTGGTCCACCAACTGGGATAGTATGATCCCATTTAAGGAGGACCAGAGATGGCTGGCAAGAGAGACAAACCCGAAGACGTGGTGCTGAAGCTTCGGCAGGTTGAAGTGCTGCAAGGACAAGGCATGGGGATCGCAGAGGCGGTGCGCCAGATCGGCGTGACCCAGCAGACCTATTACCGATGGCGCAAGCAGTATGGCGGCATGAACCGGGATCAGCTCAAACGGTTGAAGCAGCTGGAGACCGAGAATACCCGGCTCAGGCGCGCCGTGTCGGATCTGACGCTGGACAAGATGATCCTGACCGAGGCTGCCCGGGGAAACTTCTGAGCCCTTCCCGCCGCCGACTGTGCATCGATCATGTGCGGCAGACCCTTGGCGTATCTGAGCGCCGGGCCTGCCGCACTCTCGGGCAGCATCGTTCCACGCAGCGCAAGGTGCCCTGCGGTCTGCCGGACGAAGAACGGCTGACCGAGGACATCATTGAGCTGACACGAGAGTTCGGGCGTTATGGATACCGCATGATCACCGGGATGCTGAACAACAGCGGCTGGCATGTGAACCATAAGCGCGTCGAACGGATCTGGCGGCGTGAAGGGCTGAAAGTCCCACAAAAGCAACCCAAGAAGGGTTGACTCTGGCTGAACGACGGGTCGTGTGTCCGGCTTCGGCCGGAGCGGCCCAATCACGTCTGGTCCTATGACTTCGTCCAGGACCGCACCCACGACGGGCGGATCTTCCGCACGCTCAACATCATTGACGAGTTCACGAAGGAGGCTCTGGTGATACGTGTCAAACGCAAGCTCAATTCCGTCGACGTGGTCGATGCCCTGACCGACTTGTTCATCATGCGCGGCCCGCCGGAATACATAAGGTCCGACAATGGCGCCGAATTTATCGCCAAGAAGGTGCGGGCATGGATCGGCGCGGTGGGCGCCAAGACGGCCTTCATTGCGCCTGGTTCACCATGGGAAAACGGCTATTGCGAGAGCTTCAACGCCCGCTTTCGGGACGAGCTGCTGAACGGTGAGCTCTTCTACTCGCTGCGCGAGGCCCAGATCCTGATCGAGAGATGGCGTCGTCACTACAACACCATCCGACCGCACAGCGCTCTCGGATACCGTCCACCAGCGCCCGAAAGCATCGTCCCGATAGACCAAAGGCCGACCATGCACTAACATTTATACTGGACCACTCGATGGGGGCAGACCACACTTTTCAACGCGCTCGATCAATACAAACTTCTCACGTTCAAGCTTGCTGATACGCTCTTCATAAGCCTTGACCAGAACCGAACTTGAAGCCTCGACGACCCGCTCCGGCTTTGTTGCATAAATCAGCTAAGGGGATTCAACTTGCGAATCCAGCATGATAGCTGGAGTGTATGAGCAGTTGGGCCCCTACATCATACAAGACCACAAACTGGTCGAGCTATAACACCGCACTGAGACAGCGAGGATCGTTGTCGATCTGGTTCGATCCAGAGATGATCTGGGTGCCGCCGCCGAGCGGCAAACGCGGTCGGCAGCGGTGCTTCAGTGACACTGCGATCAAGGCTTGCCTCACTCTGAAAGTGCTGTTCGGGCTGCCGCTGCGGCAGACGACTGGGTTCGTAGAAAGCTTGCTGGAGTTGGTTGGCCTCGATTGGGCTGTGCCCGATTTCAGCACGCTGTGCCGCCGCCAGAAAACACTGAATGTCAGCCTTCCATATCGCGGCGGAACCGGCCCGCTCAACCTTCTCATCGATAGCACCGGTATCAAGGCCGAGGGGGAAGGCGAGTGGAACGCCCGCAAGCACGGCGGTCCCAAGCGGCGTGTCTGGCGCAAGATACACATCGGGATCGACGACGAAACACTGGAGGTTCGGGCCGTGGAGGTCACGACCAGCAATGTCGGTGATGCACCCATGCTGCCGGAACTGCTGAGCCAAATACCACCCGATCAGGATATCAGATCGGTCACGGCCGATGGGGCCTATGACACGCGCAAGTGCCATGACGCGATCGCCGCACGTAACGCCCATGCCGTCATTCCGCCGCGCAAGAACGCCAAACCCTGGAAGCCCACAAGTGCCGGAGCAGTCGCCCGCAACGAAGCGGTCAATGCGTCGCGATACCTGGGAAAGGCTCTCTGGCGACGGCTGGCCGGATACCACCGCCGGAGCCGCGTCGAGAGTAAGATGAACTGCATCAAACTGTTGGGTCAATCCGTCATGGCCCGGGACTTTGATAGGCAGGTTGCGGAAATCCAAATCCGCATCGCCGTGCTCAACCGCTACACCGGGCTTGGCATACCTGTCACCGAGGCCGTAGGATAAGTCCGACCGGGGAAAGGGGAAGTCCGCCCTTCACCCGATTTGTGCAACAAAGCCACCCGCTCCAACAGCGCGTCAGTTTGCTTTTCAATCGCTTTTATCTGCCGAGCCAGCTCCGTTTTGGCCTCCTCAGCTTCAGAGATCCGCGCCGTCCATGCATCCGAGATCATTGCTGTCGCAACGCTCACCAACTCTCTGGAAGGCTCCATACACTTGAGAATCTCATGAAAACCACTTTCCACGTCGGCGCGTCGGATAGACTTACCTTTTTCCTTACAACCGCGAGTCATGCACATATAGTAGGGGTATCGACGTCGGCAGCCTTTGGACCACGCTGCGGTCATTTTTCTACCACACACGTCACAGAGTACGTGCCCGCGAAGGGGGAAATCCTTGTTATAGTCCTTACGAGCTGCGGTCCGCTTTCTTCCTTCCAAGATACCAAGAATTTTTTGATGTGTTTCGAAACTGATCAGCCCTTCGTGGCGTCCCTTTCGAAGGCCTATCTCCCATTTTGGGGCTTCCACGTACCCTGCATAGATACAGTTCCTCAGCAGGTGAGTGACGGTCATAAACCGAATGCCACCATCGGCGAACGCTTTAGGAAAATATGGGTCTTTCTCCAGAAATCTCTGGACCTCAGCCTGAGAGGAGAAACGCCCGCTTGCAAATCCTTCTAACGCGCTGGCGATGCTGGAAGCTACGGGTTGATCAGGAATAAGGACTTTGCCACCACCGGTCTGCGCAGGGACATATTTATAGCCAACTGGCGCATGGAAAGCCCAATAGCCACTCTCGATCCGAGCCTTCATTTTTTGCCGAACTTGGCGGCCGTTCTGTTCCCGTTCAAGTTGCCCCTGCGCTGCGAAAACAGTCTCAACAAATTTACCTTCGGGAGTATCTTCAAACCGATAGTTCAGGCACTCGACCACTGCCCCGTACGATGCGAATGTCTCACGTAACTTCCAGTGGAACATTGTATCGCGCGCAAACCGCTTCAGGTCGTCGAAAATGATAATGTGTGGTTCACCACGCTGGCTTTCCAAATATTTTAAAGCGGCGCGTATTCCCGGACGCTTCATGAAATCTCCGCCGCCGGTTGTGTCATCGGGGTAAACGTTAACGACATCATAGTCGCGTTCTTCGGCATACACGCGGCAGCGCTGTTCTTGGCTCTCCAGCCCCGATCCCTCTATGCGTTGCTTAATTGACGAAACGCGGCAGTAGATAATCGCCTTCGCTCTGGCCATCTCGTTAGTTTTTGAATTGTTCATGGTTTGTCCTTTCTCGGGTTGATTTCATCATTACGGCAGTTGTGCCGACGGGATTGACTTAAAAAAAAGTCCAGTGTGAAGCTGCCGCAGCCATCAACGACGCGTTTTCTTGGCCGCACAAAACAATCAAGGTGGGCTAAGTGATCTTTTTGAGTAACAGGTGTTGCAGGTTGCAACCCAAGGACACAAACAAGACCATCATCGCCAGAGCGCTTCGGCAGCTTGTTGTCTTGGTTCAGGTTATTGGCGGTTGGGTTTTGCAGTTCGAAGTGTGAATTTGAGATCCACAAACGTGATCAAAAGTGACCAAAGTGCGAGAACGATTTCACGCTTCTCTTCTTCAGACAGATTTGGATCATCGATCATCCGTTGAAAACGCTTCACATCGATACTGACTGTTGGGTTTTCTTCGATCTCGGTGCCTGAGATTATAGGTTGATAGGCAAGATCCTCGGAAGGCAGTTTTGGATGCACATTAGTCATCTCCGAACTCCAACATATCCGCGAGACGTTCCAAATACTCCCAATTTACTACAGCGCATCTGGATGGCCGCCAAAGCGACAAGTTTTTCGATGATTTGCCGGTCAGTTCATGTTCCCGACATTGATGCTTAAATTGGATATCTAACATGTTGAGGCGCTCCATAAAAAAATCACATGACTACAACGGATGTTCTTCCGCGACGCCGATGTAACGGGCATTACAGTTGCCCAAACTTCGATTGCGCTGGAGGGACGCCTCGTCACCCAAGTTTCGCTTATCAGGAGGGTTTTCACCTCGTGAAGTTCTTGCCGCCTCGGCAAGAACATTTCATCGAAATCCAACAAGAGATCATTACCGCAGATTCTCTCGTTCGCAAAGAGATTTTTCTGCTCGGCTGGCTGTGAGTAAATTACATCTTGAAGCTGCGCCTCATGATGGTCGTTGGGCGATCGTGAATTTAGCCCTTCGAGTGCATCTATCAGATAGCATTTTTTTGGTTGGGCTTTAGCTCTTTGTCGTTCTGAAAAAGTCTCGAAACGATGCACCAAACAAGTTGCAATAGATCTATCCTGTTCATTCGCGGTCGCAGCTCTTTGCATTGCACCAATAGGGTCTACGATCAACATCACATTTCGAAAGTGACATTGCCCGAACTCCCTGTCGTCGTCTTTGATTTGATGTAGGATGTTTTTCCCCTCAATCTCTATGTAAATTTCTGACTGATACGTAGCAACCTCCGCGCAACTAAGAGGATTTGAGTTGGCGTTTTTTGAGGCAGCCGGTTCCAATGGATCAGCGTGGATATTCGAACCGCTCGAGGGCTTCGTCGAGGCGCGCTCCATGCCAGCGAACCGCCGCATCGAAGTCCGGACGATTGCTACCTTCCGCACCATGAACCTGCGCGAGGCAGTCTCGCACAAGCACAATTTGAGCCTTCTGGCATCTGTGTGTCTGCGGCGCGCCATCACGCAGCCGAGACAGGGCGGCCATGGCCTTAATATCGGCATATGCGAGGAGAAGTTCCGACAGAATCTCTCCGTTTTCGGAAAGGTAATCTTTGAGTGCGTCGTCCATCTCTAATTGCGCATGTGGAATAGCGTAGTTCATCTCTGACTCTCCTGAGTAGATTTTGGGGGGATGCGAGTTGTAAAATTTTTCAGCTGATCCAGTTTCAGATTACATGAGGCTCTGGGAACATCTGATCGACGGCGTACCGCAGGCCATCCGCCAGCAGACAAATCTCGTTGACAACGGGATCAGATGGATCGATTACGTACAGTAAGACGTCTTCGCTGACGCTGTCATCGTCGAGCTCGAGACGGCGCATCATCCGTTCAAGACGCCGCCATGTATGAACCCCGATTTTCAGGCTATGGGACAGATCTTCGAACAACCGCTCTGCCTCCAAAATCGCGGACTGGCCGCCAAGAAACTCGGCCGCGTTGCGCAGAGCAGACCAGTTCTGCTCGAAGAACTCATGAATTGGCGTGCGACACACCGAAGTCGCATCGTGGATATCGAAAGTGGAAACTGCATTCATTTGGAACCTCCATAGTTAATGTTATCGTCAAGATTTTGGGACTGGAGGGTCGTGCCGTACATCGACGGTTTTTGCTGGCTTTCCGAGGTTCCTTTGCTCTTTCGCTTCTGTCGAACTTAATGTTGGCCAAAGTCACAAGAATCGAAGAAAAAAGTTGGAAATTCGGAATTTTTAGTTTCTATTTTCTGCCAGATGCTTAGCTAAGTCTCTGCTTTCACACCGGAGGCGTGAACAGGCTACTGCGAGTGGGAACCTTCGGGTCTATCGGTTGGCCGATCGGCAATTCCAGGTGAGATCACCACGTCGATGCGACCGCCGCAGACGAAGGCGAAACGCTCGAGATCCCTGATGCTTGGAAGCGCACCAACCAGTGACTCCATGCGCTCGATGCGCTTTATGGTCATACCCGTCGCATGGGCGACATCAGCTTGGGTCATGCCTTTCGCATCGCGCAGAGCACGAAGCTGTATCGCGATAGCGCTTTTACTGCGGTTGCGTCTTTGCCTTTCGACCACATCCGGACGCGCAAGGTCCATCTGCTCTCGAAATGAAATTCGTTTCTTAGTCATCTTTCGGCCTTCCGGGCTGATGCTCCCTTCATGGGAGTTCTGATCTCAAGCGGAATGCTTCAGATGCAACGAAGGTTGGCCAAGCGTGCTGATGGCGAAGAAATTCCTTTCAAAGTCCGGATTTATTGCACCAGGAGAGACATAGTCCCAATTGATTGAGCACATCTGCTTTGTGTTGCCCGAGTTTGGCCAAGGTTCCTCTCACAACCACGGGAGAAGAACGCATGAAAGACACGGAGATCGACCCCACAACGCGCCACCACGTGCTACGCAATGACATTACCGATGTCGCAGTTTGGCTGAGAGGAAGATATCCAGGAGAAAATCATTCCCTGATGGTCGATTACTATCGCCATCAGAAATCTCGCAAGGAGATCGCCTACGTCGTGATCCTCGGGCCAGAGAGGGAAAAACGGCGCGCGATCCGGGCTGATGCGACTCGAGCACTTGAGGCACTTGGATGGCTTTGTTGCATAAATCAGCTAAGTGGATTCAACTTGCGAATCCAGCATGATAGCTGGAGTGTATGAGCAGTTGGGCCCCTACATCATACAAGACCACAAACTGGTCGAGCTATAACACCGCACTGAGACAGCGAGGATCGTTGTCGATCTGGTTCGATCCAGAGATGATCTGGGTGCCGCCGCCGAGCGGCAAACGCGGTCGGCAGCGGTGCTTCAGTGACACTGCGATCCAGGCTTGCCTCACTCTGAAAGTGCTGTTCGGGCTGCCGCTGCGGCAGACGACTGGGTTCGTAGAAAGCTTGCTGGAGTTGGTTGGCCTCGATTGGGCTGTGCCCGATTTCAGCACGCTGTGCCGCCGCCAGAAAACACTGAATGTCAGCCTTCCATATCGCGGCGGAACCGGCCCGCTCAACCTTCTCATCGATAGCACCGGTATCAAGGCCGAGGGGGAAGGCGAGTGGAACGCCCGCAAGCACGGCGGTCCCAAGCGGCGTGTCTGGCGCAAGATACACATCGGGATCGACGACGAAACACTGGAGGTTCGGGCCGTGGAGGTCACGACCAGCAATGTCGGTGATGCACCCATGCTGCCGGAACTGCTGAGCCAAATACCACCCGATCAGGATATCAGATCGGTCACGGCCGATGGGGCCTATGACACGCGCAAGTGCCATGACGCGATCGCCGCACGTAACGCCCATGCCGTCATTCCGCCGCGCAAGAACGCCAAACCCTGGAAGCCCACAAGTGCCGGAGCAGTCGCCCGCAACGAAGCGGTCAATGCGTCGCGATACCTGGGAAAGGCTCTCTGGCGACGGCTGGCCGGATACCACCGCCGGAGCCGCGTCGAGAGTAAGATGAACTGCATCAAACTGTTGGGTCAATCCGTCATGGCCCGGGACTTTGATAGGCAGGTTGCGGAAATCCAAATCCGCATCGCCGTGCTCAACCGCTACACCGGGCTTGGCATACCTGTCAACGAGGCCGTAGGATAAGTCCGACCGGGGAAAGGGGAAGTCCGCCCTTCACCCGATTTGTGCAACAAAGCCCACTTGGATGGCGGATTAGCCCATCAGGTGGCGGCGACGTAATCGATTTGGAACCACATTCAGTACAGGATCTTTCCGCCCACCAGCAATTGCGGATGATCGCGCGGGTCAGAAAAGCTCTCGACCAATAAAACCAACCAAATGACGGTATGGAAACGATTGCTCCCCCCCACCTTCCGACTACTCTTTCGGGGAAAAGAGGGGCAGCGGCACTCCAAATAGCGCAAAGTTTGGTATGGCTTGCGAGATGGAGAGCTGCTGATCGAGGATATAATCGATCTGATGCTGGAGTTTGTACGCTATAGATATACGAAAACATGGACACGAAAAAGGTCTCAGGCAAAGTTATTTAAGTAACTGCATTACGGCCAATGCGATCTGATAGGCAAGATAAGGAGGCACCGCATTTCCAACTTGGTGATATTGCTTTGTGCGGGGGCCGCAGAAGAAATAGTTATCGGGAAACGTTTGTAGACGCGCGGCCTCGCGGACAGTCAATGAGCGACATTGCATCGGATCTGGGTGGATGAAGTAATGACCATCCTTCGAGATATGACTTGTGACGGTGGTCGAAGGACGATCAGCAGCCTGCGTGCGAAATCTGTCCACAAAGTTGCCTGAAGCTCTGTTTCGGTGCTCTGGTTGCAAAAATGCCGGAAATTGCGACAACTTCGGAGATCGCCCGAAGCTTTGGGTCCACGCGGAAGAAAACATATAGCGCCCAAGGTCATTAGGGATATGGCCGCGAGTCTCGTGCTGTAAATTCGTTTCTAAGCGAAGATCGCTACACCAGACGCGCAGATTTTCTGGAATGGCTGTGTTTTCTACCTTCAATCCGCTTTTTCGCAGTTGTGGCAGGTCCTTGGCTATCGCGATGGCATGTATAATCTGTCGCACCGCGTCGGGCAAGTCGTTGGACCCTGCAAGCCGGGATGCCTGGTCCCGAATTGTGGTTTGCCAACGATCGGCATCATCTTTCGAGCTGAGCCCGCTGCGGAGTGTCGCCAAGTCTGAGATCGCATCACTAACTGATACAGGTGATTGAGGTCCGTCCAGAAAAATTTCTCCAGGTGAATTCTTCACAGCGATATCTGATCGTATACCAAGAATAATCACACGGTGGCGCGCTTGGGGAATGCCATGTTGCTCGGCACGCACCAGAAAATCTTTGGCTTCGGGGCGGATTCCGTTCGACTGAATGGGCGCAGTCAATGGGAGTAGGCGGTATCCGGAGCCTGCACCTTCGAGGTCGTCAAGAACCCGATTGAAGATGCCACCGCCGTCAACCTTGCTTGACAGCATGCCCTTGACGTTCTCCATGACGAAAGCTGCCGGGCTGAGGCGATCCAAGATACGCACATATTCGCGATATAGATAATGCCGATGGTCCGCTTCGGCAACGTAGTCGGTTTTTCCTTTGTTTCTTGATCGACCGACAAGAGAGTAAGCTTGACAGGGAGGCCCTCCAATCAAAATCGTATTGCCTTGATGGGCTTCCTTAACCCGATCAAGTTCCACAGCGACTTCTTCGAATACTCCATCGGCGCCAAGAACACACTGTCTGACTTCCGCCTTTGCGTCTCTCCAGTTCTCTGGATAAAGGCTTTCCCAGTCCGGTAAATTTGTACCGCGGTTCAGCGCTTCATAGTACTCAGGTGGAAAATCGTCGAATTTTCGTAAGAAGGCACGGAGTCGAAGCGTCTGAATGGCATGTTCGTCCATCTCGATGGATAGATGGATTTTCATTGGGGTGTCCTCATGGCGTCCAGCCTGCGAAAACCCTTCGCCGAGCCCACCTGGCCCGGCGAAAAGATCAATGATGGCAAAGCTCTTCGACATGGACAAGTCCTCCAAAATTTCACCTCTACCAGGTTTCGCGTCAAGTGCCAGGTGGAAATGGCCCTTAACTCGTGTAGATTGAATCCATGGTCGATGTGGTGAACAAGCAGACGCGATCCAAGATGATGTCGAGGATACGCAGGAAGAATACAAAGCCGGAGTTGCTCGTGCGGAAGGCTTTGCATGCTCGCGGCTTCCGGTTCAGGGTAGATGATCGTCGCCTTCCTGGTCGGCCTGACGTGGTATTGCCTAAGTGGCGGTTAGTAATACTGGTGCATGGTTGTTTTTGGCATCGGCACGCGGCATGCGACAAGGCGACCATGCCCGCAACAAACGTCGAATTTTGGGAGGCAAAATTCGACTCCAATGTGAAACGGGACGAAGCGGTAACTAAACAGCTGCTGGAAAAGGATTGGAGTGTGTTGATTGTATGGGAATGCGCGCTTGGCAGGGCGAATTCTGCGCCATTCATTGACGAAATCATCGATTTTATTTCCGGTAGAATTGATTTGGCTCCGAGGTACCGGGAGATTGGCGCATCAAAAAAATTTGGGATTTGAGAGGAAGTCGGGTTGGCAAGGGCACGAGATAAATCCACACTCGGAAGAAGTAAGGATCGGTGAGCTTTGGATGGAGGCAACAGATCACCCTTAACTGGCCCTCAATTCGACACCTTTCAGCGTAAACTAACCCCAACTTAAGCTACCGCAACCCGTTTCTTTTGCATGGATTTCCATCAGTTTAATGACTAAAGGTATTATTCAAAGTAATGATGGAAACGGTAGCATTGCGGGTGTTGAGCCTGCCGCCTTTCCGCTTCATAACGCTGCGCAGAATGGCCATCGGCGGGTAGTAAGGCTACTGATGGAGCGGGGACATAGTCTTCGCACACTTGATAATGAAGGTTTTCGTGCGTCAGAGCGGGCTCGGCAGTCTGGCCACCATGCCCTCGCAGCGGAACTGCAAGAACAGGAGAATGCCGCCACCGCGGACCGATTATCAGTACATGCGAAGGACCGACTGTCCATTAAGGAATTATTTGGTCTCGTTCAAGGGGCACCTGATACCGTTTCTAATTTGATCAAAGTCGCACGTACAAATGCAATTGATGGCAAGGGAGACACAGCGCTCCACATTTGTGCCGCACAAGGCCGATTGCAGCTCTGTGATCAATTGATCAGGGCGGGAGCGGACCCCTCTTTCGCCAACTTTGATGGAAAAAGACCCCACGAGCGGGCTGCGGAAAACGGACATTTCGTTGTAGCAGAGCTACTTCAAAGCATTTTGCCTGAGCTGCCATTTCCAAAAGCGGAAATGAAATCCCGCCATGGCAATAATATCAAAAGGGATGTTGCAGGTACTTCTGGTTCTCCACCATTGCCGCCGCAGGGCGATGTATTTGATTTTGATGATCTCGACTTTGAGTTTGACGGTGAAGAAGAAGCCAAAACGTTCCACGAAGAGCTAAACCTCGGGAGCTACGTGTCTGAATTCGAGGCCACGGATGGTCGTATCGCCAGTTTTGGGGACGAGGACGGTGCCGAACTCGAACTTGGCGAAATCCGAGATGGCGGGTTTCGAATTCTACGCAGACGACATCATGGCACTCAGGCCAAGAACGGCGAAGTTCGCCGACGATGCATTATTTCGGTCGTTTCTCGATGTACATGCGGGGCGAAGGTCGTCGGTAAAGGTGAAGGTACCAACCACACGCTATCACTCCATTAATGAAGATGAATTGGTAGAATGGGTTAAGAACGTTTTCGAAAGCCGCCGATGCACATTGGAGGATATTTCGAATCTTGTTGGGTGTATCCGGGGCAGCTTTGAAGCGGACAGTGTTCAGGGCAATATCGTCCATGAACTGAAGTGCCTTGGACTACTCCTTTTAGACGATGAGGACGGGAGTAGGCCTACAGAAAACTCGTTCGCCGAGGTACCCTTGGACACCGATGACGTTGTAGACATCCTATCATGCATCTGCAACGGCTCTAACATGCGTCCTGGAATGGAGCTCACCCAAATCTCAGCGAGGACAGAGACCAAGCTGTTCTTGGAAATGGCATCCAGCCGAGAGGATATCTGTCGTACCTTGGCAAGCGATTCAATGCTGATTGCGGTGGTGCTATTGCTGGGCGAGCAGGTCGAAGCGGGTACCTTCGCCCCAGGTTTAGTGACGGATTTGGACATCCAGTATGGTCGGCAGACGCCAGACGCAGAGGTGCTTTCGTCAGCGCTATCGTATCTGGCAGGATACCAGAGCCTTTTGGAAGACGATGACATCTCAGCCGAAGATAGCAACCAAGCGTTGCAAGCCATTCTGGAGTTGAAGCTGACCAAAAAGGCCATTCAGCTTATTGCGGAAGGAATAGAGGAAAACCCCAATCTTGATAAGGCTCGGCGTCAGATCGAACAATCCATGACGCAACGTGCGGCGGCTTTCGAGCAACTCGTAGTCTGGCATCTGCCACATTTACGCCGCGTCTCCTCGCGGTATGGCGGTATCGGTGATCCAGAAGACTTTTTTCAAGATGGTTTCATCGGGTTGATGAGGGCCATAGAGAGGTTTGACTTGGAAATGGGATATCGTCTCATGACATATGCTCAATTCCACATCCGAAACTGTGTTTCCCGCGCCTGTGCTGACACTGGGTCGTTGGTTCGATTGCCTGTGCACATAGGAGAGAAACTTCGCAAGGGAGATGACGCCTTGGAATACTTGCCATTGAATGCGACCTTTGAGGCCAAGGCCGCTCTCATCGAAAGGGAGGCAGGAATTTCATTACAGCAATACAATCTGTTGAAACTGGTCTCAGGGACATTTGAGATGTTTGACGAAATGAATTATGAGCATCCTATGCCATTCAGAGATCCATTCGATGTAGTTCTTGGCAAGCAAATGGAAAAAGCAATCCAATCGGTATTTGATGCTTTGGATGTTCGGAAGAGGGATATTCTCAAAATGCGCTTCGGCTTTGGCGAATATGAAGAGCATACTCTCGAGGAATGTGGCTCGAAATACGATTTGACGCGAGAACGAATCCGCCAGATTGAAGCGAAGGCTTTCAAAAAATTCAAACACCCTGCCCAATCCAAACTCCTACGCAACTTTTTCTGATGACAAGTCTAAAGACGCGGAATGCGCCTCCTCGCGCCGGAATGATGATCGAATCTTTGCGGGGGCTCGGATATACCACAGCCACGGCTATCGCTGACATTATCGACAATGCGATTTCAGCTGGTGCTGGACTTGTCGATGTCCAGTTTGAATGGGCCGGGCCTGACAGCTGGATCAGGATTTCCGATAATGGTTGGGGCATGAACGATTCTGAACTCGAAAAGGCCATGCAACTTGGCGCAAGTGACCCACGTGATGTTCGACAGAGCGACGATCTTGGTCGGTTCGGGATGGGCCTGAAGACGGCAAGTTTTTCACAAGCACGCGTTCTGACAGTGCTTTCGCAGAGGGAGGGGCGGGACGCCGCATGCCTGCGTTGGGATCTCAATATGCTCGAGGAAATCGTCGGAGGGGAGTGGCCGTTAATCGAAGGCCCACGCTCCGGATCGGAAGCCCGGTTGATGTTTCGGGAGGGCGCTGCCTCGGGAACGGTTGTTTTGTGGGAAGACCTTGACCGGATTGTTACGGCTGGTTTTGGAAGTGACGACATGCTGGAAGTGATAGATGTCGTTGAAGCTCATCTCGGAATGGTTTTTCATCGTCTTATTGGTACTGGCGCCGGCGAGATTGACCTCAAGATCAATGGCAAGCGGGTGCGTCCGTGGGACCCTTTCATGATGGGCCATCTGTCGAAACGGTGGGAGAGCCCGGAATACCATCTTGTAGGCTCGTCCGACGTCCGGGTGCAGTGCAATGTGCTACCGCACAAGGACATGTTAGACGCATCTGAAATCGAAGCCGCCGCTGGACCGGAAGGCTGGACCTCGCAACAGGGGTTTTACATATACCGAAACAAGCGGCTGCTCACCGTGTCAGGGTGGTTGCGCCTTGGCGAACGTGGGCGCCAGTGGACCCGTGACGAGGCTCATCGCCTCGCCCGTATCCGTCTCGATATTCCAAACAGCATGGACAGCGAGTGGAATATCAATGTTCTGAAATCTACTGCCAGCCCACCGGTGCGTCTCCGGTCACAGCTGTTGCGTTTGGCGAAGGAAACTCGGCAGGCGGCCAGGAACGTGTATGCATTTCGTGGTCGACTCATTTCGGATGGAAATCCGGATAAGGTTGGGGTGCCGGAAATTTGGCAAGCGATAAAGCGGCCATCGGGAGCAACCGCCTATCGACTGTCGCGCCAGCACGATCTGTATGTTTCGGTGATGGAAAGAGCTGGTCCTCTTGCCAAGGATATCGAAGTTCTTCTACGTCTGGTTGAAGGTACGGTGCCTGTCCAAAGAATTTGGCTTGATACTGCCGAGGATGACGAACCTCCGACCAGTATTCTGGACGATGAGCCCGATCCGGAGTTGGTCGAAATGCTGGAGGCGATGTTTAATGCGCTGGTACAATCGCGCGGTTTAAGTGAGACAGAGGCCAAGGAACGTCTTGAACGCACTCGACCTTTCGACAAACGCCCTGACCTTGTGGCGCGGCTGGGCCGATGATCAATATAAAAGGGGCCGCCAATGATGTCGGACAGCAGGGATTTCGCAGACATACTGAAGGCCAGTGAGCCGTTCGTCCGCCGTCACGTCGAGAAAACAGGGGAATTCGTGACCGCTGACCTAATCGACGAAATATTACGCAAGGTTCAGATGATCGATCCGGAGCTCTTCGAGCACGTAGATCGTGAACTCGTCATAGATGAGATGATCCGGCGCTCAAGCCACGGTATCGGCAAGGATGCATCACTGATAGGCGATGAAGACCACGAACCTTGGCTGGATGCGGACAGGAAGCAGGGTTGGAGATATTGGCGAAGATACTCCGAGCATATGGAAGAGAAGCTTCCTTGGAAGGCACTCGACGCACTGGATACATCAACGGACGAGATCCTCGGAAATCTCGAAGACCCATTACGAACGGGAAACTGGGATCGTCGCGGCCTTGTGGTAGGACATGTGCAGTCGGGCAAGACAGGAAACTACACCGGTCTGATATGCAAAGCCGCAGATGCCGGATACAAGATCATTATCGTCTTGGCAGGGCTCCACAATAACTTGCGATCACAGACACAAATTCGGCTCGACGAGGGTTTTCTGGGCTACGCCACACTCGTGAATGTGGATGCCCTTCCGCTGGTCGGAGTTGGTCTGATAGACAAGGACAAGAAAGCCCAGCCGAACTGCGCTACTAACCGCTCTGACAAAGGGGACTTCGATACTGCGACAGCGAGAAAACTCAATGTCAAGCCCGAGGAGCGCCCTTGGCTCTTTGTTGTAAAAAAGCAGAAGCATGTACTTGAGCGGCTGTTGTATTGGCTCGAAAACCACGCCGCCGATATGGTGGACCCGGAGACGGGAAGAAAATTGGTTGGGGCTCTGCCAGCCTTGGTAATCGACGACGAGTTCGATCATGGTTCCGTTGACACTGGTGAGACGCCGGTAGGCGACGACGGGAAGCCTGATCTGGAGCATTCGCCGACGGTTTTGAATGGTCTAATCCGTCGCGTACTCAACACCTTCACGCGTAAGGCATACGTAGGATATACGGCCACGCCGTTCGCGAACATTTTTATCCATGAAAAGAGTTCGACGGATGAACATGGTCCCGACCTATTCCCGTCGGCCTTCATCACAAGTCTTGGAGCTCCCACCAACTACATAGGGCCGGGCCGGGTCTTCGGCTCTGCATCGTCGGTGGCAGAAGACCTTCCGTTAGCGCGTATGCTTGATGGCGCAGATTACAGCGAATGGATGCCGGCGACCCACAAGAACGGCTGGAGACCGAGAATTGGTGGTGAGCGAATTCTTCCCCGAGGGCTGGAGGAAGCTGTACGATCCTTCGTATTTGCCTGCGGGGTTAGGAAGATCCGTGGACAAGGAGACAAGCACAGCTCCATGCTGATTCACGTATCGCGGTTCACGTCTGTGCAAAATGAAATTGTGACACAAGTGGAAGAATTCGTCGGCGGCATGAAGCGCCGCTATGAAAGAAACATAGATCTGGAGGAACTCGATGCTCTGATGCGATCAGACTACGAATCTCGCTTTCGTCCGGATATGACGCGAGTTCGAATTGCGTTCCCTGACGTGCCGCAAGGGAGTGATGTGACTTGGACCGAACTTCGCAAAGTCCTTCCTTTAGTGCTTCAGGATATCGATGTCAGGGAAATCAACGGCTCCGCTAAAGACGCACTCGATTATGCAGAAAACGAGAAAAAAGGTCTGAAAGTGATTGCGATTGGCGGCGACAAGCTTGCTCGGGGTCTGACATTGGAGGGACTTTGTACGAGCTATTTCCTGCGGACAACTAAGATGTACGACACCCTGATGCAGATGGGTCGTTGGTTCGGGTACCGGGACAAGTATCTCGATGTCTGCCGCCTATACACATCACGGGAAATGATCGAGTGGTTCGGTCATATCGCGGACGCAGCAGAAGAACTCAGGCAAGAGTTCGATAATATGGTTGCCGTAAGTGCCAGTCCGAAAGAATTCGGCCTGCGGGTCAAGTCTCATTCGATTTTAACCGTTACATCGAAAGCAAAGATGCGTTCGGCCCAGCCAGTGCATCTAACCTATTCCGGTGATCTGCTCCAGACTGTCGCCTTCCCGGTTGATGACAGGCACGAACAGAACTTCACTTCGGGAGAAGCGCTGATCAGGGCAATGGGTCCGGCACAGCACTTGCAGGAGCAGAGATACGTTCCTGCCGGCCAAAACTGGAATGGGGCCCTATGGCGCGATGTGGCGTCACTCAAAGTCATCGAGTTTCTGAGGTCTTATCAGCCTCATCCCAGTTCGTATCGAGTGGTCACTCCCATGATCGCAGACTTCATCAACGGCATGAATATTGATGGTGAATTGACACGTTGGACGATCGCCCTCGTAGGGGCCAGTGCGGGTGACACTTGCTCCATTGCCGATCTTGAAGTCGGCATGCTCGAGCGGAAGGGTATCGGCAATGATGACAACAAGCATTCTATCAAGACGCTAATTTCGCCCCGGGATCAGGCAATTGATCTTTCGAAAATTCAATACGATGCCGCCCTGGCCCGCAGCAAGGAGACGTGGCGCGGTGATGCAGAGCGTAATGAGTCACAGGAACCACCAAAGGTTCCAAAAGGACCAGCAATCCGACACGTTCTCGGGTTTGGCCACGATAAACTCAACGTACCGCCAGAACGGGAACGTGGTCTTCTGTTGCTGTATGTTCTCGACCCCGAAAAATCACGCAACGAAATCCTGAAGGAACGAAAGCCGATACTGGCATGGTCGATTTCCTTCCCAGGTAGCCCTTCCAAGCGACGTGTGCGGGATGCGGATTATATGGGAAATTCTGTTCTGCTGGGAGTGCTGAACAATGACTTGGAGTGAAGAAGGTCTCGCACGAACTTGGCGTGCGCTTAAAGACGTTGATGGCGAAGACTGGGCGCTGTCTCCCCTTCACGGCAATGGTGCAGTTGTTTTTCAGGCAGGCCGCAGCTTCCCAGGGAGCCGAGAGGCCATAGTTGTGGATTTTCCCCAAGGCACGATAAAACCTGCGGACCGTCTGCCGGGAGGCGGCGGTTTTGACGTCAAGCGTCTCCCTTCCCATTGCAATGACCAAGGGAGAGAAGCCGTCGCACTTGTGCGGCTGTTAGACGGCTCACACGAACTATTCACACTCATGGCCGTAAACGTTCTTCGTTACTTGGAACATTTGGGCGGCGTCACACCCCGCGCCACGTTGGATGCGTTCTTTGTGCGGGTTCGTGAATGGCAGGAATTCATGGCCAATCTGCGCAGAAAGCCATTGTTCGACCGAAAAACAGGCGGGATTGTTGGGTGAGCTTGTCATACTCGAGGCGCTTGTCGCTCATACTGGTTCGGCAATGGTAGCGCTCGACAGCTGGCAGGGACCATTGAGGGCGGCGCAGGATTTCCATGTGGATGGCGGCGCCATCGAGGTAAAGAGCACGGCGAAGGCGCAGGGATTTATTGCGCGAATTAACTCCATCGAACAGTTGAATACTGAGCGGTGGCCCATGTTTCTCTGCGCAGTGCGCTTTGTCGAGGACGAAGCGGGTGATACCCTGACCCAGCGCGTTCACCAGCTCCGCCACATCATGGATGGCTCTGGCGTACGGAAACAGTTTGACGCCTTGCTACTTTTATCCCGGTATCTCGATGAACATGAGGAGCGCTATACCAAAAAACTGTTGTCAGGCGACATACATTGCTTCCAAGTCGATGATGAGTTTCCATGCCTAAGGCGTTCCTTGCTTCCCGGACAGATCCGGAATGCACAATACGACTTGGATGTTGACGGTCTCGAATGCGGCTCACGTTCAATGGACGGGATGTTCGAATATTTCGGGGAGACTCTCGATGAACTCTGTCTGAGTTTCACGCCGAATTTCGCAACCATGTCCGAGGTGTGATGTCCGAGAGGGCGAGCAACCCAGACGAAGCGTATCCACACGAGGAATTGGTATTTGCCGAACTGGCCATGGACGATGTCAGCGCGGCTGGCATATCCGAAGCACCGGAGGTCTGCCACTGGGAGTCGACAATCCGAAATGCAAAGCTCCGTATCTCCGGCTACAGCATCTCTGCCGACGATACCCGGGTTGATCTTTTCCTTACCCACTTTCTCGGGACGGATCATCTCAGTCAGCTAAGGGATTCCGACGTAGCCATGGTCGCCAAGGCGGCAGTGCAGTTCGCTGCCAATGCAGGGGCGGGTAAACTGTCAGGCCGTCTTGACCCAACAAGCCCGGTTCTGGAACTGGTCGATACGTTGGAAAGACGATGGCATGATCTCGACCAGTTGCGAGTAATTATTCTGACAGACGGCCAGACAAAATCGAAGCGCTTTACGCCGCGCGAAGTCGAAGGCCGGCTCGTTCAGGTTGAAGCCATGGACATGGAACGATTGTTCCGCCACACGACAGGCAAGCCCCGAGACGAAATAGCAATTAGCTTCGAGCAGGCAATTGGGCGCGCCCTACCATGCGTTCATGTGTCTGACCCCAACGCTGACTACGACTACGCTTTGACAGCCATTCCAGGAGAGGTCATCAGAGCGTTGTACGAGCGATTTAACACCACACTTTTGGAAGCGAACGTCAGATCATTTCTCGGGACGCGCAGAAAGGTGAACGCAGGTATTGCCAAGACCCTGCAAGAGGAGCCGGGGCATTTTCTCGCCTATAACAACGGTCTGGTCATCGTGTGTGACGAAGCCGTCTTGACCAAAGCGCAGGACGGACAAGTCGGTATCTCCCTTCTCAAGGGGTTGCAGATCGTGAATGGTGGCCAAACGACCTCCTCCATATATTTTGCCAGCCGGGACAATAAGGCCCTCGATCTGTCGCATGTGATGATCCCGGCAAAGATCGTGATCCTACGAGAGGATAATGATCAAGGCCGCGAGACACTGATTTCCAGAATTTCACAATATGCGAATAGCCAGACCGCCGTGAAAACGTCGGACCTTTCCGCAAATCGAGCATTTCACATTCAATTGGAGAAATTAGCGAACGACACTTGGTGCCCAGATGGCACAGGACGATGGTTTTATGAACGCGCTGCCGGAGCATACGCTGTCCTCATGTTAAGGGAAGGTCGAACACCAGCGCAGAAGAAGCGCCTTCTGGAGCAGATCCCAACTCGTCGAAAACTTACAAAGAATGATATTGCGAAGTTCCACGATAGCTGGCGCGGATTGCCTTCACAGGTCGCACTTGGCGGAGAGAAGAACTTTTCTGCATTCATGGCAGCACTGGATGAATCAGACAAAATCGTTCCCGAAAACCTTGACGTAATCTGGTACAAAGAAATGATCGCAAAGGTGATCCTATTCAAGGCCATCGAAAAGCAAATCAAGACCAAAGAAGCAAAACTCATTTTCAAACAAGGATACGTCAATATTGCCAGCTACACTATTGCGGTAATTGCTGATCGTCTTGGAGATCGTTTCGACTTGATGCAGGTATGGCAACGTCAAGACACGTCAGGCCCGATGTCCCGACTGCTTTGGGAATGGGCATGTGTGGTTAACAAAGTGTTCACAACCGTCGGTGCGGGCGCCCAGTTCTCCGAGGTTGCCAAGCGTTCTGCAACTTGGACTGCGGTGCAGGCGGCGAGCTATCCTGACCCTGAGGTTACCGTTCCCGAGCTTCGGCCATCCTCTTCGGGATGATAAATTCATCGTACATCAGGATGCGATCCAGTATCTGAGTTCTTGATGGTCTTTTTCATAGTCTGTAAGCGGTACGCCCACCCTATTTTCCGTATGAGTGAAAAACTGAAACTTCGGCGCAAACACCACAAAGAGGACAGACCCTACAACGCGATTGGATTTAATGTCCCTATCGCCATGATTTATCCCGATGGCATCACCAGCCCGTCATCATGAAACAGCCAAGAAATCCACCTTCCGGCGCAATAGAATCGGCGAGCGGAGCTGGTCTGCCCCCATCGAGTGGTCCAGTATAAATGTTAGTGCATGGTCGGCCTTTGGTCTATCGGGACGATGCTTTCGGGCGCTGGTGGACGGTATCCGAGAGCGCTGTGCGGTCGGATGGTGTTGTAGTGACGACGCCATCTCTCGATCAGGATCTGGGCCTCGCGCAGCGAGTAGAAGAGCTCACCGTTCAGCAGCTCGTCCCGAAAGCGGGCGTTGAAGCTCTCGCAATAGCCGTTTTCCCATGGTGAACCAGGCGCAATGAAGGCCGTCTTGGCGCCCACCGCGCCGATCCATGCCCGCACCTTCTTGGCGATAAATTCGGCGCCATTGTCGGACCTTATGTATTCCGGCGGGCCGCGCATGATGAACAAGTCGGTCAGGGCATCGACCACATCGACTGAATTGAGCTTGCGTTTGACACGTATCACCAGAGCCTCCTTCGCGAACTCGTCAATGATGTTGAGCGTGCGGAAGATCCGCCCGTCGTGGGTGCGGTCCTGGACGAAGTCATAGGACCAGACGTGATTGGGCCGCTCCGGCCGAAGCCGGACACACGACCCGTCGTTCAGCCAGAAGTCGACCCTTCTTGGGTTGCTTTTGTGGGACTTTCAGCCCTTCACGCCGCCAGATCCGTTCGACGCGCTTATGGTTTGGACCTGTCCCGTTTTTGTGCCGCCCCCGGTGCTCGTTTAGGCCACCTTCCGCTCGAAAGCGACTGGGCTTTTCCAGCCCAGTGCTGAATGGCGGCGGCGCGGATTGTAGAAGCCGTTGATGTATTCGAAGATTGCCATTTCGGTTTGCCGCCGTGTTTCCCATGACCGTCGCCAGATCAGCTCTGCCTTGATGGTTTTGAAAAACGTCTCGACGGCGGCATTGTCATAACAATTGCCCTTGCCGCTCATCGAGACCTGGAAGCCATGTTGGCGCAGGATCTTCTGATAATCGTGAGAACAGTATTGGCTGCCGCGATCCGTGTGGTGAATGCAGCCCTTGGGCGGTGTCCTGAATGCGATGGCCATGTTCAGCGCCCGGATCGCCAGATCACGTTTCATCCGGTTACTCACGGCCCAGCCGATGACACGACGCGAGTGCAGGTCCAGGATCACGGCCAGATACAACCAGCCTTCGCGGGTCCAGACATAGCTGATATCCCCCGCCCACTTTTGATTTGGTAGGTCAGCTGAGAAGTTTCGATCCAGCAAGTTCGGCGCGATATTGAACTTGTGGTCACTGTCTGTCGTGATCTTGTGTTTGCGTGTTCTAACAACGGATATCCCGTTTTGGCGCATCAACCTGCCAACACGACGGTGGCCCACGTTCAAACCGATCTCCTTCAACTCTTCGGTCATGCGTGGGCGGCCATAGCTCCCCAAACTAAGCCGCGACTGTTCCTTAATATGCGCCAGTGTAACGAGGTCAGATCGCTGTCTGCGACTGGCTGGCCGGCTGCGGAATGCGCGTAGCCCACGTGTGCTGACGCCAACGACATCACACAGCCGGTTGGCTGGGAAGGTCCACCTGTGTTCTTCGACAAACCTAAATCTCATTGCTTTAGGCCCGCAAAGAACTGGGTGGCCTTTTTTAAGATCTCCCTCTCCTCCTTGAGAAGACGGTTCTCACGCCGAAGCCGATCATTCTCTTGAGCGAGGCTCAAATCCTCTTTGGAAACCACGTCTGTGTCTCGGTTTGCGGTGATCCATTTGTTGAGCGTCAACATGCCAACACCCAGATCGTCAGCCACCTGCTTACGCGTCAGCCCACTGGTCAATGCGATACGCACCGCATCTTGCCGGAATTCGTCCGTCCGTTTCAGTCCCATAGTTCATCTCCTTTGTTGCAGTAAATGCTATCAAAGGAGCGGCATCAAACCGCGACAGGTCCAGTTCACATGCCAGCCGCTGTTGTTCAGCATCCCGGTGATCATGCGGTATCCATAACGCCCGAACTCTCGTGTCAGCTCAATGATGTCCTCGGTCAGCCGTTCTTCGTCCGGCAGACCGCAGGGCACCTTGCGCTGCGTCGAGCGATGCTGCCCGAGAGTGCGGCAGGCCCGGCGCTCCGATACGCTGAGGGTTTGCCGCACATGATCGATACATCGACGACGGCGGGAAGGGCTTAGAAGTTTCCCCGTGCGGCCTCGGTCAGGATCATCTTGTCCAGCGTCAGATCTGACACGGCGCGCCTCAGCCGGGCATTCTCGGTCTCCAGCTCCTTGAGCCGTTTGAGCTGATCCCGGTTCATGCCGCCATACTGCTTGCGCCATCGGTAATAGGTCTGCTGGGTCACGCCGATCTGGCGCACCGCCTCTGCGATCCCCATGCCTTGTCCTTGCAGCACTTCAACCTGCCGAAGCTTCAGCACCACGTCTTCGGGTTTGTCTCGCTTTCCAGCCATCTCTGATCCTCCTGAAACGGGATAATACTATCCCAGTTGGTGGACCACTTCAGTGGGGGCACTCCACCTCGGGGGTAGCGCACTTCCAAAGTTTGAAGAAGCTCCCTTCATTGCTGAAGGTAAGCTTTCAACGCGTTCATAAGTAAACCGAATTCTAAGAGAGATTATTTGTTTTTCTCCGCTTGGAGATGCACCTCCCAACGCTCTAAGGCTTGAATGAGAGAGTTCAAACATTCTCTCTCCAGGTGCACCATGGTTCCCACCCCACCCACTACCCGTCGGCATGAAGCTGAAAGTGGTCTCTCGACTTCCCGGTCCTGCGGACGCGCTGGGTGCGGGAGTCAAATACCCTTCCGCAGTATCATAGCCCCACCGCAAACAGACGCCGAAGCGCCGCGGCTACCCGAGTTGCGCGAGCAATGCCTGGGAGGGCGTGCCGGTGACCGGCAGGCCCTGGCTTGCCTGATAGGCGCGAATGGCTTTCTCGCTGTTGGGGCCGATCACGCCATCGCTGCCGCCGGTGTCGAAGCCGCGGGCGGTCAGGCGTTGTTGCAGGGCGATGCGGTCGTCTTTGGTCAGCCCATTCTCATCGGGCGGAAAGCTGGCGCGCAGGGGACCCGCGCCGCCGATGCGGTCCGCCAGATGGCCCACGCCGACGGCATAGGCATCCGAGTTGTTATAGCGCTTGATGGCGCCGAAATTGCTGGTCACGGCAAAGCGCGGACCGCCGGGTTGCGGCTGAATGATGCTGCCCTTGGGCGCGCCATTGCCCACCTCCCCGCCCCAGCGCAGCCCGCGGGTCCAGCCGTTGCGCTGCAGGTAGGCGGCGGTGGAGGCCAGCGAATCCGTCGGATCCTCCGACCAGATGTCGCGGCGGCCGTCGCCGTTGAAATCGACGGCAAAGGCCTGGTAGGAGGTCGGGATGAACTGCGTGTGCCCCATCGCCCCGGCCCAGGAGCCGGTCATGCGGGCGGCAGGGATATCCCCATTCTGAACGATCTTGAGCGCCGCGACGAGTTGCTTCTCGAAGAACGCGCCGCGTCTGCCGTCGAAGGCCAGCGTGGAGGTGGCGGAGACCACCGGCACATCGCCGCGCCGCTCGCCGAAGAAACTCTCCAGCCCCCAGATGGCGCAGGTGATCTCGGCGGGCACGCCGTATTGCCCCTCGAGTGTCTCCAGCGTCCCGCGATGCCGCGCGAAGGCGGCGCGGCCCTTGCTCACCCGCTCGTCGGAGGCGGCGATGGCAAGGTAATCCTCCAGAGAGCGCTTGAACTCGGTCTGGTTGCGGTCCCGCTTCACGCAGCCGGGCAGGAACCCGGTGCCGCGAAAGGCCTCCGACAGCGTCGCCTGCGAGATGCCGCTGGAGGGGGCGCGGGCGCGGAAACTTGCGACCCAAGCGTCATAGCCTGGATTGGGTACGGGGCGCAGATCATCGGGAAGCCCGCCTGCACCGGCGGAAGCGCCCGCACCCGACAGCGGCGCGCCGCCACAGGCGGAGAGCGACAGGGCACCGAGCCCGAGGGAGAATGTGCGGCGGGATAGGGTCATGACTGCTGCCTCTTCATGCGCTCTTGTTTTGCGCCATGCTATCTGATTGCGGGCATGGGGCAACAGCGTTTCACACCCCGCGGGCGAAGCTTTGCCGATGCCCGCGCCGCTGCGCGCAATCTGTCGCAGCCGGATCGGGCTTGCGCAGAAAGGCTTGGAACATTACAAGAACATCATGGCAAAAATGAGTTCTCGGAAAAGCTGGCCCTGCTCAGCGATGCGGCAAAATATGATGCGTCCTGCGCCTCCTCGGGCACGACGACGCGCAGCAGTGCTGATGGCAAGGGGCTGGGCAGCACCGAAGGCTCGGGCATTTGCCACGCCTATGCACCCGACGGGCGCTGCATCAGCCTCCTGAAGATCCTGATGACGAATTTCTGCATCTACGATTGCGCCTATTGCATCAACCGGGTGTCCTCAAACGTGGCGCGCGCGCGCTTCTCGGTGGAGGAGGTCGTGCATCTGACGACCGAATTCTACCGTCGGAACTACATCGAGGGGCTGTTCCTATCCTCAGGCATCATCAAGAGCCCGGACGACACGATGGCAGACATGGTGCGCATCGCGCGCGAGCTGCGCCATACGCATAACTTCCGCGGCTATATCCACCTCAAGACGATCCCCGATGCGGCGCCCGCGCTGATCGAGGAGGCGGGGCTGCTGGCGGACCGTCTGTCGATGAACATCGAACTGCCGACCGATGCGGGGATCAAGGCCTATGCCCCCGAGAAGAACGGCGACGAGATCCGCCGCGCCATGGGGCGGGTCGAGCTGCGCAAGCAGGAGGCGAAGGAGCGCACGCATACGGGCCGCCGCGCGGCGAAGTTCGCGCCCGCCGGGCAGAGCACGCAGCTCATCGTGGGCGCGGACGGCGCCAATGATGCGACTATCCTGCAAAGCTCGACCCGGCTCTACAGCTCCTACAAGCTCAAGCGGGTCTATTATTCCGCCTTCTCGCCGATCCCGGACAGCACTGCCGCCCTGCCCCTGATCAAGCCGCCGCTGGCGCGGGAGCATCGGCTCTATCAGGCGGACTGGCTGCTGCGGTTCTACGGGTACGAGGCGGAGGAGATCGCGTCGGCTGCGACGGACGGCATGCTCGATCTGGAGATCGACCCGAAGCTCGCCTGGGCGCTCGCCAACCGCGCGCGGTTTCCGGTGGATGTGAACCGCGCGGGCCGCGAGATGCTGTTGCGGGTGCCGGGGTTCGGGACCAAATCGGTGTCGCGCATCCTCTCGGCACGGCGCTCCGGCGCGCTGGGGTTCGCGGATCTCAAGCGCATAGGCGCGCTGGTGAACAAGGCCAAACCCTTCATCATCACGCGCGACTGGTCGCCGGGCGGGCTCACGGATGCGGCGAACCTGCGCGCGCGCTTCGCCCCGCCGCCGGAACAGCTGAGCTTGTTGTGATCTACGCGCCCCGTCTGCCCCGGCTCGGCACGTTCGAGGCCTGGCGCAACGCGGCGCGGGCGCTGGCCAGTAACGATGTGTCGCCGGGCGACATCGATTGGCGGCTGGAGGGCGGCGATGCGGGGCTCTTCGGGGACGGCGCCCCGCTCCCTTCTGCGCGCGAGATGACGGTGCCCGCAGGCTTCGTGCCGCTCGCAAGGCTCGTCTGCGCGCACCGCGATGCGGGCGCATTCGATCTGCTTTACCGCGTGCTGCTGCGCTGTCGCGGGGCATCGGGCCTTTTGGGCAATCGTGCGGATGCGGATGTCGAGCGGTTGGAGGGCCTGGCCAAGAACATCCGCCGCGACATGCACAAGATGAAAGCCTTCGTCCGCTTTCGCGAGGTCACGCCGCAGGGCGCCAACCGCCGCGCCTTCCTCAGCTGGTTCGAGCCCGATCACCGGATCGAGGAGCTGACGGCACCTTTCTTCACCCGGCGCTTCGGCGATATGGACTGGGTGATCGTCACGCCGGAGGTGACCACGCGGTTCGAGGGCGGCACCCTCGATTTCAGTCAGATCGAGAGCGCGCGGATGGATCTGAGCGACGAGACCGAAGCGCTCTGGCAGACGTATTACGCAAACATCTTCAATCCCGCACGTCTCAAGATCAAGGCGATGCAATCGGAGATGCCCAAGAAATACTGGAAGAACCTGCCGGAGGCGGCGCTGATTCCCGGCCTCATCGCGCAGGCGGAGGCGCGCGTGGCGCAGATGCGCGCGGAGGCGCCGAGCCTGCCGCCGCAACGCGCGGAACGGATCCGGGCGCTTCTGCCCACGCGCGGCGATCTGGGCGATTTGCACGCCTGCGCGCGCTGCCCCATCGGCGCGCAGGCCACGCAAGCCGTCGCCGGGTCGGGGCCGGACCATGCGGCCCTGATGATCGTGGGAGAACAACCCGGCGAGCAGGAAGATCTGGCGGGCGTGCCCTTTGTCGGACCAGCGGGGCAGATGTTCGACGCGGTGGCGCGGGAGGCCGGGATCGACCGGCGCACGGCCTATGTGACCAATGCGGTCAAGCATTTCAAATTCACCCCACGCGGCAAACGGCGGATCCATCAGAGCCCCAACCGCAGCGAGATCAGCGCCTGCCGCCCCTGGCTCGCGCGCGAGATCGCGCAGGTGCAGCCCGCGCTCATCGTGGCGATGGGGGCCGTGGCGGCGCAGGCGCTGACCGGGGACGGCGCCGGGATCATGGCGCGGCGCGGGCGGGTGGAGAAGGGAACCGACGGGCTGCCCGTCCTGATCACGCTGCACCCCTCCGCCATTTTGCGGGGCGCGGATCCTACAGCGCTGCGGGCGCATTTGCTGGCGGATCTGCAGAAGGCCGCGCAGATGCTCGCGCGGATCGAGCAGCTCTAGCCTTTGTAGCGGGCGAGCCATCCAAGCGTAGGTGCCGTCGGACCGCCGGGCTTATACTCCGCCCCAAGCGGCGCGTCATAACCCATCTCCTCGATCACGCCGAAGATGTGGGCGTAGTCGATCTCGCCGTGATCGGGGGCGGCACGGTCCGGCACGCTGGCGAACTGGATGTGACCGATGTGTTCGCGCAGCGCCACCAGCCGGTGCGACAGATCACCCTGCATGAGTTGGACATGATAGCAGTCGAACATCAGCTTGAGGTTCTGCGCGCCGACCTCCGCCATGATCGCCACCGCCTGATCCGTGGTGCGCAGGAAGTAGCCAGGCGCATCGTAGCCGTTGAGCGGCTCGATCAGGATGGTGATGCCCTGCGGCGCGGCACGCGCGCAGGCATAACCGAGGTTCTCGACAAAGGCCGCATGCGCCGCCGCACCATCGGCAAAGCCCGCCATGACATGGATGTTGGCCGCTCGGATGGCGGCGGCATAGCGGACCGCCTCATTGATCGCAGCCCGCGCATCGGCCTCGCGCCCGGGCAGCGCGCTCAGCCCATTCTCGCCCGCGGCCACATCGCCGCGCGAGGTGTTGAGCCCCAGCATCGGCAAGCCTGTCCGCTTCAGGGCGGCGGCAACGGCGGCGGGGTCGGTGGCATAGGGCCAGTGACACTCGACCGCGTCGAACCCCGCGGCCTTGGCGGCGTCGATGGCGTCCGGGAGCGAAAGCTCGGTCCAGAGAAACCCTAGGTTGGCGGAAAACTGCATCATGTATCCCATTCGATGTCGAAATGCGTGACCAGATCGCGGACCTGCGTCTCATCGAGCATGCGGGCGGGGATGCCGCGCATTAGCATGGCGAGCCGCGCGGTATCCTCCAGCTCCTCGATGGCGTTGCAGGCGGCCTCCACGTCCTTGCCTGCGACGACCGGGCCGTGATTGGCCAGCATCACGGCGGCGCGTTTGCCCGCCAAGCCGCGCACCGCCTCCCCCATCGCCGGATCGCCGGGCCGGAAGAACGGCAGCAACTTGACCTTCCCCAGCTTCATGATCGCGTAGGGCGTCAGGGGCGGCAGGAAGTTGTCCCAATCCACCTCCGGCATCATCGACCAGGCGACGGAATGGCAACTGTGCAGATGCACGACGGCCCCCGCCGTGCTGCGGGTGTCGTAGAAGGCGGCGTGCAGCGGCATCTCCTTGGTCGGGGGATCGCCGCCGATCAGACGGCCCTGTTCGTCGAAATGCGACAGTCGTGCAGGGTCGAGACGGCCGAAACTGGTGCCGGTGGGCGAGACGAGCAGGCCACCGTCTGGCGTGCGCGCGGAGATGTTTCCGGTGCTGCCCCCCGTCAGGCCCCGGTCAAAGAGCGATTTCGCCAGCAGGCAGATCTGCTCACGCAGGGCGTTGGTCATCGGTCGGTTCCCCATGGGTAACCCGCGGCAGGCTGCCACGGGCAAGCGGCGGAGCGCAAGCGCGCGCTCATGCGTCGCCCGGCAGGGTCAGCCCGGCGTTGCGGGCATAGACCTTGGCCACTGCCGCGTCGTCCTCTGCGCCCAGGCCCGAGCCTGAGGCGGCGAGGAACTGCTGCAGGGCGGCAGCGGTCAGCGGTGCCCCAAATTTTGCGGATTTCGCGATGTCGAGCACGATCCCGAGATCCTTGGGCCAGATGTCGACGGAGGATCGCGGCGTGTAATCCCCTTCGACGATATGCGGCGCGCGGTTCTCGAGCATCCAGCTGCTGCCTGCGCATTGGCTGATCACCTCGACGAATTGCGCGGGGCTCACGCCTTGCGTCATGCCGAAGGTCAGCGCCTCCGCCATGGCCGCGATATGGACCCCGGCGAGCAGCTGATTGACCGCCTTCATGGCGGAGCCAGCCCCCGCCGCGTCGCCCAGACGGAACAGCTTTTCCGCCATCGCACCCAGTGCCGGTGCTGCGCCGTCGAAGGCCTGCGGCGTGCCGGAGGCCATGATGCTGAGCTTGCCCTGCGCCGCCTTTGCCGCACCGCCAGAGATCGGTGCGTCGAGATAGTGAAGACCGCGCGCCGTGCAGCGCGCCTCCATCGCCCGTGCGAATTCCGGCGCGACGGTCGCGCAGGAGACGATGGTGGACCCCAAGCGCAACCCGGCGGCCCAGCCGCCCTCACCAAAGAGCACCGCCTCCGTCTGCGCGGCATTCAGCACGACGAGCACGAGAATGTCCGACGCCGCCGCCGCCTCGTCCTGCGTGGCCTTTTGGGCGCCCTCGCCAAGCAGCTTCTCGACCGCCGCCTCGTTGAGGTCAAAGCCGTGGACGACATGCTCCGCGCGCAGCAGCGCGGTGGCCATGCCGTACCCCATGGAGCCGAGCCCGACGATGGATGTGGTGGTCTGGGGCATTGGCGCGGCTCCTTGGCTGGTGGGATGTCTGACGAAGGTTAGGGACGTTCTGGCAATGGCAAAGCACAGTTAGAGGACCGCGTCCATATGGTGGCGCACGCGCGGCCTTCAGGCCGGTTTACGCGCGCGCAGCATGCGGATGAAGGGCAGCGAGAGCATGCCGAGCGCCGCCACCACTAACACCGCCGCGATGGGATGGCCGACGAAGAAGGCGGCAAAGCTGCCGTCCGTGATGATGAGCCCCTGCCGCAGGCTGATCTCCAGCGTGGGGCCGAGCACCATGCCGATCACCAGCGGTGCCATCGGATAACCCTGACGCCGCAGGATGAAACCCACGATCCCCGCGATGGCCATCACGATCAGGTCGAAGGGGTTGCCGCGCACGAAATAGACCCCGACCGTGCACAGCAACGTGATCATCACCAGCATGTAAGCCTCGCGGATCCGCAGGATGGGGGCGGCCATGCGCGACACCAGCATGCCCAGCGGCAGCAGCATCACGTTGATCACGAAGAACCCCGAGAAGATGGCGGCCATGAGCACGGGGTTCTCGCTCATCAGGCGCACGCCGGGGGTGACACCGTGCAGCGTCAGCGTGGCGAGCATGACGGCGGTGATCGCGTCGCCGGGGATGCCCAGCGCCATCGTCGGTACCAGCGCGCCGCCCGTCACGGCATTGTTGGCCGCTTCCGATGCGATCAGGCCATCGGGCTCCCCCTTGCCGAAATTGGCGCGGGTCGGAGCGGAGCGGCGCGCCTCCGCGTAGGAAATGAAAGCCGCCGTCGCGGCGCCGGTGCCGGGCAGGATGCCGATGCCGTTGCCGATGAGCACGGATTTCACCAGCCCCCCGACGCGGCCCTTCCACTCGCTCAGCTTCGGGAGCACGATACCGTCGAAGTTGACAAGCGGGGCTGCGTCCTCGCGCGCGGCGGCGGCGCGGGTGAGGACCTCTGACAGGGCGAAGACGCCGATGACCACTGCCAGCAGGTTGAAGCCTGCGATGAGCTGGAACTGACCGAAGGTGAAGCGGGCCTCACCCGTGATCGGATCGCCGCCGACGGTGGAGAGGAAGATGCCGATGAACCCCGCGACCAGCCCCTTGATCAGTGAGCCTTCGGAGACCGACACGATACAGGTCAGGCCCAGCAGGATGAGCGCGAATGTCTCGATCGGGCCGAAGTTGAGCGCGAATGCCGCAAGCTGGGGTGCCGCGAAGATCAGCACGACCGCCGAGGCGAGACCGCCGCAGACGGAGGCCACGGTGGCCCAGCCGAGCGCTTTGCCCGCCTCCCCGCGCTGCGCCATCGGGTAGCCGTCGAGGCAGGTCGCCGCCGATTGCGGCGTGCCGGGCGTATTGATCAGGATCGCGGAAATCGAACCGCCGTAGACCGAGCCCGCGTAGATCGCCAGCAGCAGCAGGATCGCAGGCGCCTGCGACATCGTGAGCGTGAACGGCAGGATCATCGCCACCGCCACGGTGGAGCCGATGCCCGGCAGCGCACCGAGAATGATGCCGAGCATGGTGCCGAGCGTCAGCACGAGCATCCCCTCGACGGTGAAGATGAGGCTCAGCGCGTCGGGGATGGAAGCGATCATGCGGGCATCCTCAGAACCACCATGTAAACGGCGACGTGGGCAGCGGCATCTTGAGCACGTGATTGAAGAGCGCTACCAGCGCGCCCGCCGCTGCTGCGGGGACCAGCACCACCTGCACCGGGTTGCGCAGGCCCAGCGCCAGCAGGATCACGATACCCATGCCGAGCGAGCTGAAGAAATACCCAAGCGGGATGATCATGAGGACGTAGGCGATGAGGGCCAGCGCAATCACGACCACGGGAGCGAGCTGAATTGGCTGGCGCGCAGGGGTTGCCAGAAACTCGGCCACCAGACTGAGTGCGGCCAGTCCCAAGAGGATCACCAGAATGATGCGGGGAAAGAACATCGGGCTGAACGCACCGCCAAGGTCTGCGAATTCCAGCCCGAAGGTGGAGAAAACGAGCCCAGCCGTCAGCACCAGAATGACCACGGCCATGATCCGCTGTTCGCTCAGAAACGGTTGCATATGCCCCCCTTGCCCCAAAACGTAAAAACCCCGCGCCGGTGGTGTCCGGCACGGGGTGTGTCGCTCTGCGTCGGCTCAGAGACCGGCCGCTTCGATGATGGCCGAGTTCGCTTCGTATTGCGCGCGGAAGAACGCCTCGAAATCGGCGGCATTGCGGTATTCGATTACGGTGCTGGTGTCGGCAGCGAAGGATTTGAACCCTTCGGAGTTCACGGCCGTTTCGCAGGCAGCACTCAGCTTTTCGGTCACGGCGGGGTCAAGCCCTGCGGGCGCGAAGAAACCGCCCCAGAGGTAGAGCTCGTTCAGCGGCGCCTCAATTCCAACTTCTGCCGCGGTCGGGACATCCGGCATGCTTTCCAGGCGCGCGTCGTTGAACACCACCAGCGGGCGGAAATCACCGCGCGTCAACAGGATCTCCGTATCGCCGAAGAACTGGATGGTACCGGCGGCCATCGCCTGCAGCGCGGGGCCGGAGCCCTGGAACGGCAGATGCTTCATGTCGTCGATCACGCCCAGCCCTGCAAAAGCGGCCACCGTCGTCAAATGGGTCATCGCCCCCGGCCCGGAGGAGCCGAAGATGTATTTGCCCGGTTCCGCCTTTACCGCCGCCACGACGTCCTCGATGGTCTGGAACGGGCTGTCCGCTTGGGTAAAGAGCACGGTCGGCGAAGACGCGACCGAGCAGATCGGCGTCCAGCTGTCCACGCCGTAGGGCACATCCTTGATCTGCGGCTGGATCGTGGCCACGGTGATGGACCAATAGCCGAGCTGGTAGCCGTCAGGCCGCTGCCCGGCGAGCGCCGCTGCGGCCACGGTGCCGGAACCGCCGGCCATGTTGGAGACGAAGACGTCTCCGCCGAGCGCCTCGGCGAAATGCGGAGCAAAGCCGCGCATCAGCAGATCCGTGCCGCCGCCCGCGTTGAAGGGTGCCACGAGGTTGATGGGGCGTTCGGGGAATTCATCGGCGGATGCGAGCGTGGCGGTGGCGGCAAGGGCCAGCGCGGTGACGGATGTCCTCAGCATTGTTTTCATGTTCTCCTCCCAAAAAATCTATGTCCGCACGGTTGTCAGGTATGCGGGGTGATGTGTCAATTTCTTTTGCCTGCAGGTATTTGGGCGCAACCTGCGGGTCGTGCGATGGTGCCGGGCATCATACCTGGTCGCCTTGATTAGCGGCATGAAACGGCACGCTGACCTGCAAACGGCCGCCATGCGCGGTTTCGTGTGCCGCATGGAAACGCTCCACCCCCTCAGCACGGCCCAGATCCGGCTCGTATCACGGCTGCGCGAAAGAACTTGCCCCTTTTCTCGAAAAATCCGCCCGGATGCCCTTGCGGTCCTGCGCGACACCGACTATCCAGCGCAAACGAATTGGCGCGGGATGGAGCAGCCCGGTAGCTCGTCAGGCTCATAACCTGAAGGTCGTAGGTTCAAATCCTACTCCCGCAACCATCGTAACCGACTTGACCCGTGCAAATTGCGCGGGTTTTGTCGTTTCTGCCTCCCCCAATGCCAAGATACCCGCCAGTTCTCCAGCAAGTTCAATGTGATGGCCGTTCGGCGCATTCTCATGCGGCATCATCCGGATTTCGGAAATCAGCCCGCGCAGCGCTTCGGTGGCCTCCATCTTGAGGTCGGGGTCTTGCAACGCGGACGACAGGTTGCGGATCTTGCTGCGGTAGAGGTCTGACAGGCTCGGATGGAGCCGGAGGGCCGGTGGTTCAGGGCTTTCCTCCAAAAATACGGTCAGCGTTTTCTTTCTCGGCTTCCAGCTCGGACATTCTGTCTTTCATACTCGGTTGATACATCCCGTCCTCGATCGCGGCGAGGATGCCGCTGATCTTTCTTCTCGACCTGCGACCATGATCGCGCCGCGCCTTTTCACGCGCAGCGTCAGCACCTGCGGCTTCCGCGTTGAAGGCGCGGCGGTATTCTTCGACGAAGGTGGCGATGAGGTCCGGGTGCAGCAGCCTGTCGCGCAGGCCCGTAAGCACCCGGTCCTCGACCACCTCACGCTCTATCGTGGCGCGGTTGGTGCAGATCGCGTCGCCCTTGTTGCGGGCGGCGACGCAGCCGTAGCGGGTCTTGTTGATCAGCGTGTAGCTCGTCCCGCAGCAGCCACATTTGAGCAGACCCGAAAACAGATAGCTGGGGCGGCGCGCATTCTCGGGGCGTGTGCGTTCATTCTTGACGCCTGCCGGGTTCATGTCGTCGCGCAGAGCGGATTGCCGCGCTTTGACCCGGTCCCAGAGGACGTTGTCGATGATCTGCAGATCAGGAACCTCTTCGATCACCCATTCTTCCGGCGGGTTGAGCCGTGCCTGTCGTTTTTGGGTATCGGGTCTTTCACAAAGGTCTGCCGGTTCCAGACCAGCCGCCCGATATAGAGCTCGTTGTTCAAAATCCCGGTGCCGCGCTTCCAGTTCCCCGAAATCGTCGACGGACCCCAGGCGCCGTCGCCCTTGCCGCTGTCTGGGCTGGGAATGCCATCTGCGTTCAGCCCGGCCGCGATGGTGCGGGCGGAATGACCGGCATCATATTCCCGGAAAATCCGTGAGACGACCGCGGCCTGATCGACGTCGATCTCGCGTTCGCCCGTGACCGGCGTGCCATCGGCTTGAAACGCGCGGATCACGCGGTAGCCATAGCTGACGCCGCCAGCGGATTTACCCTTGCGAACGCGACCTTCCAACCCGCGACGGGTTTTGGCGGCGAGGTCCTTTAGAAACATCGCGGATATGACGCCATTGAAGCCGATGTGCATCTCGCTCACGTCACCTTGTGACACGGTCACAATGCGGATGCCGCGATACTGCATCTGTTTGAAGAAGCCGGAAATGTGTTCCTGATCACGGCTGATGCGATCAAGGCCTTCGGCCACGACGACGTCGAAGATGCCAGTTACGGGCGTCATCGAGCAGGCGCTGGTAACCGGGCCGCTGCAGCGATGCGCCCGAAATGGCCGCATCGGAATAATCCCGTGCGACGATCCAGCCGCGATCATCGATCAATCGATGACAGATGCGCTGCTGGTCCTCGATGGAGGCATTGGACTGCATATCGGTCGAATAGCGGGCGTAGGTCGCGACGCGCAGGGGCTTGGTTTGGCATTATATTAATCCTTCCGGTGTGGCGCTCGCTGTGCTGCAATATCGGTCTTTGCAGCCTGACGCGCGAGCAGACGCACGATCTGGATGAGGCAAGGATGTGGCTGCTGTGAAGCTGCTGGCAATAGGAACCTTCGAAGGCATGCAGCAGAGGCGGTGCCGCTTATGGCACCTCCGTGTCGCGTGCATGTCTTTTCCGGTCCCGTGCCATTGGCCGAGTTCTCCTGCCCGTCCTGAACGATTGCTCGGGCGGGGCATTTTGCTGTGATTTAGGCCGAAGATTCTGTTCGGCGGTCTGATCATATGTATAAAACATGGGAGGCCTCATTGATTGGCAAGATTGGCGTAAAACGGGAGTGATTGTCGGAATATTGGGGATAACCAATCGGTTGGAAAAAATATGTCTAATATTTTGAGGTGAAACCGAAGCAATCAAAGATCAGAAAAATTCAAGAACCCTAAAAATCCTAAAAATACGTAATTTCTCCTTCTGCTAAAAACGAAGAAACTGGAAAAATTCAACTTCTCTCTTCCTTCAAAAAACTGAAAAACTCACTTGCTTCTCAGCAACCAAAAAAACAAAGGCACTAAAAAACAGGGAAACCAAAGACACTTCCAAAACGCGGACCACAGGTGGAAATGAACCCCAGCCTTCCCTAATCCGGCTATCCCTTTCCCAACTCCGATGACCGCTTTCCAAGGTTTGCGTATCTACGCAGATGCAGGCCCTCCCTCACAACGCAGTGCCTGAAAGGCGGCCTGACTTACAAAGAGCTGCCCCGATGCGCATCCAGATCAACAATCGTTGCACTTCCCTGCATCGCGTCTTCCGCATTTGTTTGCGCTTGCCGAACGGATCATCAGGATCCCACGGCGCATCGCCGGTAATCCGGTCGACCCAAAGCTGGAGATCCGCGCCTTCGAGAATGCGTTGGCGCATCAAATCCTTGCCCATTTCAAGCAGCAGAACACGGTGTTCTTCCAACAGGTGTTTTGCCTTGTTCTCGGCGGCCTCCAGTGTTTTCCGGACCGTTTCACGTAGGGCTGGATCGTCGATCCCGTTGCCGGAGTCAGCAGCGCTCCAGATCAGACCATGCGCGCCAAAGCCATAGGACGTCTCCATCGCCAAAGCGCTCCGGGTGGCACAGGCCAGATCACAGGAATGCGCCGAACCACCTGACCCGCTGCCGATAGACCTGAAGATCACGGATTCCGCAGCTCGGCCACCAAGCGTATAGGTCAGCATATTGCGATGATCACGAAGCAGACCCGCACCGGTATCCTGGAGGAGCTCGGTATTTCCGTCCCTGAGTCCCAGCCGGACCCGGCGCAGCGTGCCAAGATCCTGGTCGACGGCCATGATGGCGTGACCGCATTCGTGGATGGCAATGCGCCACATCAATGCGGTGTCGGGGATGACGCCATTGTTGAAGCGGCTGATCACATCGTTGGCCTCGAACCTTTCGGTTCAGGGACCGCGCATGGCTGCGGGCCGCGCGGATGGCGCCGTCGATGACAGCAGGGGTTGCGCCGATGGCAGCGGCTACAGTTTGGCGAGATCAGCCGCGTCCATCTCATTGCCAAGCTGACGCTTCAGAATGGCGGACACGCCAGCGCGCCCCGGCAGGGGCACCTCGACGATTGCGTCAAACCGACCAGGCCGCACAATGGCGGGATCCAGCGCGGTCGGGTCGTTGCAGGCGCCGATCAGGATCACTCCCTCAGCGCGCATCACAACATCGATTTGTTCCAAAAGTCCGTTGATGGCCTGACGGCGGTAGCTGCTGTTTTGTTTCTCGCCACTGTCGCGGGACCCCGCAGCGTCGATCTCGTCGATGAACAGGATGCAGGGCGCTGCAGCGATGGCTTCATTGAAGGTTTCGATCATCGCTTTGAGGAAGTCCCCCAAATGGCCATTTGCCTGCCAACGCGCCAGACTGGACATGATGATGGGAACGCCGCTTGAGGCTCCCATTGCGCGGGCGAGAAAGGTCTTGCCGGTTCCCGGACTGCCGTGGAGCAGCAGGGAGTGCGGGCACATCGACCAGGGCAGATCGCCTTTTGCATAAAGCGCAAGATCGGCAACGATCTGGCTGGCGATGGTCTTCGCCTCACTCTCTTCCTCTATCTGGTCCAGCGTCGGTCCATGTTTTGGCAAAAGGGCGTTGGCTTGAATGGCCAATGTCTTGACGACATCCGAACCGGTCGGCGCACGAAACGCGGCATGCAAGGCGTCAAGTTCGAGACGGGCAAGCATCGGCTCTGCGGGTAGCGCATCGCGCAACTGGTCGTGCCAACCTGCATCTCCGTCTTCAAAACGGAGATGCAACATAGCGAGAACCATGTCCGCGCTTACCGGTGCAAGGCGGATGGCGGGCGGCAGGATGCGTGAGATACTGTCGGGCAGAGTGCGATGTCCGGCAGTAATCAGCAGGATTGGCGTGTCGCGAGTAAGGGCGTCGCCGATCCTGCTGGCAAATCGCTCGGCATCCTTCGTGATGCCCAGATTTTCTGAGGGCTGCGGGGCAAGCACAACCAGGTCGCCGCCACGGCGCTCATCCGTATCGTAGAATATCGTATGATCAGGCAACAGGTCTTGAAGAGTGCGGGTGGCGGGCAGGATCCAGTCAGGATGGCTGACATTCAGCACCGTGATTGCGGCAGGATCCGTCATCGCATCCGCAGTCTGGTAAGCCTCGAATGTAGCACTCAAGCGGAGCACGGTGAGAAGCTCCAGCGTGGTTCCGATTTGATCATGGCGTTTCATCGTAAACGCATGATCGTCCGTGCCGTTCTGCGCTGTCCACTCATCGCAGAGGTCGATCATCGGCGGCATAGGATCGGGTTCGCCGAGAAGTTCGTCGATGGGATCGTGCTCCATTTTCTGGTGTGCGTAGGATGGCGTGCGGCGATGCTGCACCGCGCGCAGGGTCCCGCTGGCAAGGGGCAACCAGACCGGGGTTACAATGGGTTTCATATTCTTATGCATGCAGGTCTCCATGGGGAAAATGTGATGCGTTTTTTGAAAAATGTTTGCTGGTTTAAATGTCCAGACGCGGGAACAGACGGCGCAGAAGCGGTGACCATTTTTCTAATAGCTGTTGCGATACATCCGGCTGCGAGACGATCTTAGCCAGTGCGCCGTCGATCATGACGCAAGTGCCCGGACCTACATGGGACATGCGGTTGCGAAGATGGATGTCCGTTGCCGCGAGACGGTCGAAGAGAAACGACCAGTCGCCAAGGGCGACCACCGCTCCGTGATCGTGCTCACCGGAATTTAATCGGGGCCGACAGTTGGAGTGACCGGCAGCAGGTCTCTGTTTGTGAGCAGGGCGACAAGCGTCTTCAGAACGGCAGGCAGATGATCGCGGCAGGCCGAGGTCCAGTCCGGGGTGCCAGAGGTTGCCGAGAGCAGATCGAAAATGCGACCGGCGCGCTTCAGATTCCCGCCATACACTGCCGTAAAAAACGCCAATGCGCGCAAGTCCGTTGCAAACCGGTGTGGTGCGTTTGCCGGAAAGCCAGCGATGCGGAATGTAGTCTCGAGGCCGATAGTTTTTTGGGACACGTCGAGATTAAGCCGACCGACGTGCTCCCGGACGTGCAGCAGGGCAAATCTGCTCTGGTGATCCTTTGTTGTGAGGCTGTGGACCTTCTCGTTAAAACCCAGCACCCGCCCTCCCTGCGGCCAGATCAGATCCTGAAAACCCTGACGTTGCAGACGCAAGAGTTGATCCGGATCCACGATCCAATGCCAGGCGATGCCTTGGGACGCGTAGAACCTCTCGCGTCCTTCGATCGTGTGGATCAGGGGCGATGCCAGCTGAACGTCAAATGCAATTTGACGGCCATCTACTGTTACTGCAGCCACGTCCGGGCGACGCCAAATGGGGCTTCCGTCCGGGGTGACGCCAGTCACCAGCGTCTCGCAGGCCGCCGTTGCGATGTGCGGATCGGCCAGCAGCATATTACGCAGGGCTGACTTCAGAAACCGATGGCGAGCGCCCTCCTGGCGGCCTGCAAAGCGGACTCCGTCAATCTCTGCGGGGCTAGACCCGTCTGCGAAATGACCAAAAGGGCAATCGCGGTTCTCCGTGCGGGGATCATGGACGAAGTGCGCACGGCGACCGCCCAGAACGCCGCTCTCGGCGACGGACATCACGCGGATATGCAGCGGATGTTTGCAAAAGCCGCAGAGAAACCGGGGGTTTCCCTCGCGGCGCTGCTGATGCGTCGTCCGACGCAAAAGGGCCAGACCCTCCGCATCAAGAGCATTGAGGAAGCCTTTGGCGTCAACGACCAGCGTCGCCGTCGGCTAGTGTGTCGATCACTTCGACGATCTGATTTGGTGGAAGGTTATCGTGTGAAAAGGGAACGGAAAACGGAAAATGGGTCATGTGTGTCATCTCCAAGTGCATGGTTGACGTATATTTTTTGAGTAAAGGACGCAGGGACGCCTCCCTCTGCCCACAAGCCACAGCTATTGGGCAGAGGTCGCGGGCCTCCGTTCTTCAAAGATGATGAGCTAAGACGGAGGTTAGGTCTCGCAGGGCAGCAACTCGTCTGCCTCCGATACGCCTTCGAAACAGCCGTCGTCCGCCGGCACGTAATCGTAGAACGACAGCGCGACCATCGCGTTGGCAACAGAACGAGCATGAAGCAGCATTTCGTTCCGGTGCCGTGCGATCGGACCAATACCCGCAATCTGATACTGCCGGGTAAAGCGGCCACACATCTCGCGGTTCAACTGGCGCGCCGTTTTCGGACCGTCGTTGTCCACCATCTTGCCAACCAGCACCACGAAAAGCTGCAGCGGGCGATCTTCGAGCATGCGAACAGGGAGGTTCTGCAGCTTTTTCGATCGTGTTTTTCAACTGCATTTCCGCCACGTCTTTGTCGCGCTGCCAAAGGCTCAAAGACGGATCAGTGTTGTGATCGATATACTCAAGTTCCTGCTCCGCCTCGACGTAAGCGGTGTAGTGCAACAGGAAGATTTCGAAGGCCATCGTCCAGGCTGACGCGCGGTGCGGCCCAAATGTCTGGGCGGGTGTGAAGATCATGCTCATGCCGCGCCTCCTTCAACGAAGGTTCCGTTGGCATGGGCCAGTGTCACGAGACGCCCGAAGACGGACAGATAGCCGACTTCGATGCCAGTGTGGGGCCGACCGTTCGCAATCATGTCGAACACCGACCACTGCAGGAGGTGCGGGGATTGCGCTGCCACCATGTAGTCCAAGGCGAGGCCAGCGTAACGTGCGCCGGTGGCGCAATCCGAGCCATACTCCCCGGTGGGGACAATGGACCAGAAGCAGCGGGGATTGGCACCGGACAACCGTTCGTCTTCTGTTGTATCTTTTACGAAAGGCAAAACGGTGGGAGAATGCGGCGGGCGGTCATTGCGGGCAAAAGCCGGAAACTCCTGTGTGAGATGTGGGGCATCAGCAGCGTTGCAGGTATCGCTGCAAGAAAGGTGCGGCGCGAGAACAGTTTTTCTCGGAAGGCTTCATGGGCTTGGCCTTCCGTGATAAGTGAATAGTCAGTCATTTGGATCTCCTAATCAGATCTGTTTGATCAGGGACCGCATGGTGCTGGTAACACCGGCGGTCCCGTCTATTGCATATGTTAGCAGATGTGAGTATGCATCAGGTCTGGATATCGAGTCAATAGCGGATTACTAACATTGTCAAACAAACGCGAACTTAAGTCAGCCCCTTTGGGATTGCGCATTACACCTACGCTGAAAGAAGCGCTGGAAAAGGCTGCGAAGGCAGACAGTCGATCTGTCGCATCAATGGCCGAGGTCATTTTAACTCAATGGCTGGAAGAGCAGGGTCATCTGACCAAGGACAACGGCTAATTACCAGAAAATGATGCTCTCAGGGCGGGTCAGATGCCGAACTCACCTCGTGTGATGCAGATGGCAACGGCATGCACTCTATTCTGGGCATTCAGCTTCTTACACGCATGTCCAATGTAGGATTTGACCGTCGCCTCCGTCAGACCAAGGATGCGGCCGGTTTCCCAAGCGCTTTTCCCTCGTGCTGCCCACAACAGGACTTCACGCTGGCGGGGAGACAGCCGGGGCAGATCAGGTTGTGAGATCGGGGTAATGTCGGGGGAGGAACCGCAGTCAGACTTTATAGATTTAACGCGGGTCTCATCCTGTGTTTGCTTTACCTTTTGGGAGGGTGTGTTGAGTTTCGGTCTATTTGCTGCGGTTTTCTTGTTGAATTTTCGATACTCCATTTTGTGACTGTGGGACTGATTGATGGACGCGTTCGGGAACGTTCATCTATGGCTCCGGAGAATACATACAATAGTTGATAAACTTATAGTATGTAAAGTGGCATCTGTCACAGATGGATATGAGGCAGCTTGTTGGACGAAATTTTGCACGTCTGCGGAGGGAAAAGAACCTCACGCAAGAGCAGGTGGCGGCCGTGTCCGGGATCAGCCAGCAGTATATCAGCGGTCTCGAAAGCGGGCGCCGCAACCCGACGGTGATCACCCTCCATGACTTGGCGAAAGCGATTGGGGTAAGCCCGCGTCGATCTCGTAACACCCGACGATCACACCTAGACCTTACTGCGGACACGGCTAAAGCAGGGCAAATCGGCCAAGTGCGTATAGTGAATGCTGCACGCCGATAACGGTGACTGGCACAGCACGACCTGACACTACCTCCCAATGGCGGTAGTGTGCTCACCATCTACCTGTGAAACCTTCAGATCTCGAATGCCCCTTTGCATCCTGTCTGGAGTTCTTGCCATGTATATTCATCGTCCCTTTCAAAATTTTTGTGCGGCAGTTGTATTGTCGTTTTCCATCGCCGGTGCGGTGCCCGTATCGGCAGAAGAAGTTGCGACCGTTATCGCTCTTGAGGCGAATGAAGTCGCTCCTGCCACCGGATTTACTCCGGGTGCGATCACTGATGTGCTGGGGCTGAACATCGGAATGACGCAGGCAGAAGCCGACGCAGCGCTTGCGAATGCGGGCCTCCCGTTGATGGAGAACGCTGAGGAAATCGCTGATGCCCAACCGTTCGGGCCAAAGCGGATCGGCTATCGCTCAAGGACCGGAGAGATCGCGCCTGCATTTTCGTGGGACGACGGATTTCGCATAGCGTTCCAGCCGATTCGGGCTTCAGCGGGCATGACGATGTATTCCGAACAGGCTGACGCGTTCGGTGCCGTGGCAGAATACACAAACGGCCAGTATCTCTGGGTCAGCTTTGGGAGTCCTTCGGTCGGGGGGCGGGTGCAGGAGATCCGGCGCAGCCAGATGCTTGACGAGCCTGTCGATGTTCAAGTCATGCTGGACAGCATCACTGAAAAATACGGCCCGCCGAGCCGGATCAAAACACTGGGCCGCTCATGGATCGACATCGCGTATTACTACAAAGACGGTGAGTTGGCTGCCGAGACCGATAGCCGACGCACCTTGTTTTCCCTGAATTGTAAACCACAGGGCATCTCTCGTGGCGTTTCGGATATCCTCTACAGCGACGTGAATGCCAACGCATGGTTTGGGAATGGGCGCGACCCGCGAGCATCAAAAGAACAGTGCGATGCGAATGTCTTTGTTCAACTGCATTTTGGCGATTTGCCGAATACCATCGACCGTATAGATGTGCATGTGATCGACAACATCGCGCGTTTTGAAAATGCCAAGGCGATCACTGCTCAGGCGGAGGCTGCTCACGCGGAATGGCTGAAAAGCGTGGCGGGGTCATCCACGGCATCTGATCTTTGACTACCACGACGACAGATAGGCCTGCTACCTTGCTGCGAACCAAAACTGAATCTCTATTGGATGTCTCATGATCATCACCTTCAAACGTTCCTTGTTCACAGCCGTGACCTTGCTGACCACCTCAACCGCCGTGGCGCAGCCTTTGTCCGACCCTCAGGCTGAAGCGATCGCGAAGTTTTGGGATCTGGCCCATAATTGTGCCGACGAGTCTGGAGCCTGCGACGACATAGCTACGGCGGTTCAGGAGATGAATCGGTTGAGCATTTGTCCTGACGAGAACCGCCTGAGTGATTGCAGGTCTGCGGGGCTTGAAGATGGGACGGTGGCACCTGAGGGAAGTGCTCCCGCCGCGCCCACCGTCGCGGTCAGAATACCCGACGCCCCGGTGGAGCTCGCCAGCATTAATACGGATTGGCACACGTCCATTGCGGCAGGGCAATGCCTGACTGAGGCAGGCTTCGCCGAATGCCGAGGCTACAACCCGCCGCAACTGGCGTCCGGCGGGCAGCTCTACGAAGGGCTGACAATCGACGAGTCCAAGCTGCTGACAAGGTGGCACATCTATGTAGAGGAATGCCGTGGGGCTGCCGGTCAGGCCAATATTGACGGGTGGTGCGGCGCACGGGATCAGGCGCGTGATGCTCTGAAAGAGATTGGGCTGTGTTTACTGGATTCCGGTTTCCGATCCTGTGCTCCGGCAGGAACGAGTCCTGAAACGGTTCCATTTGAGCCCGCGATTGTGGAGTCTGCGTTCAATCAATTACCCTTGGCTCAGCGCCGATACATTCAAGCCCTGATTTCCGCAGGTGGATCAGACGGTAACTTTGGTCCCAAAACATCGGTTGCTGCTGAGGACCACGGCAAAGTTGCTTGAAGACCTGACTGCCCGTGATCGGCGCCCGGAAAAATTCGACCTATCATCTCCCACTGGTGCGGAGGCCTATCTGGAACTTTTGCAGGAGCCTCTGACGGAAGCGATCATATGGGGCGGCGGTTGAGCGGTGCGAAGCAATGTCAACAATTACCGAGAACCCCTCCCCTGCCCGAGTTACTCTGTCATTTCCGCCCGCCGGAGGCGGTAAACACGCGGGCGGGAGCGGACAAGACTCTCCGGCATTCGGTATTGGAATGAGCGTGCCTCACTCCCGCGGGCGAGGATTCCAGCATCATCAAGGCGCTGAGCGACTTCGCGGATTGTTTCACCGTTGAGGATTTCGGCACTCAAAGCTTCACCCCGAAGATAGATAAACGTGCTGTCTTTCCATCCCGGGCCGAGTTCAGCCCCAGTGTGTCGAGCTGCTTCGAGATCGATAAACTGTTCAATATTTTCAGCGATCCAGGCGCACATTTCACCGGTAGGTCCGGACTTGGCGGCCAATGGCCTGGCGATGAATGCTCCAAACCAAAGCTGCGCGATATCTGTAGCTGCAGTTGATGCAGCGCGGCCGGGCCACGGCAACAGGCCCTTAAAGATTGCGATTTCTCCCACTGCTGCAACAAGGGCAAACCGTTCAACTGCCCGCTGAACTTGCCCGGATGCCGTTAATTCCGATAGGCCGAGTGTTTTCAGAATTTCCCTGCGAAATTTGGCCATAATGGAAAGAAGCACTTTGGTGAAATTTTCATCCTGCCGCAGGATGAAATCGACAAAGCCGGGCAGCACATGACCGTGGTTTTCACGACAAGCCTGTGACAGAGACACCAGGAACGTGTGGCCGTCTGAATGGCCATGCAACTCGTCAATTATCCCATATGTCCAAGAGCGCGCAGGGATATCGAGCAGGCGCATTCTGAGACCATCAGGCATGCTGCGACGCGAGGTCGCAAACATTTCTGGCAAGTTTTTCTCGGATGTTGACAAGAGTGCGACACGCCAGCGCTCCACCTTCCGGTTCGCAACAATTCTGCCGGTGCCGTTGCCAATTGAATAGAGCGCCTCGCTCACCTCATTGCCGGGATTATGGGGAAATTCATCCAATAGCAGTGTGCGGTCATTCGCAGCTGCGGTGATAGCAGCCAGGCCAGAAGGGGTGCCGTTCCATTGCAGGATGGTATCGGGGTCATTCCCGCAACTCGCTGCAACTTTCAGCGCATGGGTTTTGCCCGAGCTTGTCCTGGCGAAGAAATTGAACCCCATTGTATCAATACCGGCAAATCTCAGCATAGGACCACAGAGCGCAACGCATATGGAGAAAATCAGCGCTGGATTGCCTGACGCGAGCGCTGCAACGCTGTTTTGCCAGCCTACAAGGCTGCCCACTTTGCCACCTTCGGACTTTATACCGCTGTATCTGATTGAGAGATCGGCCGCCGCCTTGGCGAGATGAATGGTTCCGTCGGGCTGAACATAGGCGCTGGGGTTGGCGCCTTTTTCAGTCGGTGTTTCAACCCAGCCGCTTTGTGTTACGATCCAGCCGCGGTCCTCGACATGCCAAGAGGCGAGAAATTTGCATAGATCAGGGCCTTTCGCCAGAAGATCGAACCCGCGGCCCGTGAGGCGATTGCCAAGGCTGGCGGGAGACGCATTGGTTTCAGCGATTGAAACGATCTCATGACGCAGATTTCCATCGCGATCCAGAAATGCAATTTCCCAGGACCAGTTCTCACCCTCGGATGTGCGGAGGTAGCGGACGATGCGGATCGGGCCGCAGAACGGCATTGGGTCTTTGCCGTCATCGGACTTGTGGATCCGGCTGTCTTCAGGGCACCAGACATAACCGGCAGGCAGGTCATCCTCCATCGCCGCAAAAAACGCATCGCGCTCGATATCACCAGATATCATCTCAGGCACCTGGTCCTGTGGTTCAGACGAGGCGCCTGCACTGGCAGGCGCGGCGCCACTCGAAGTCGGTTCGACTACCAGATGCGAATCGATCGGACCCGTTTGCTCGTTGTGCAGATCTGATGGTGGTCTGGTCTCCTTGATGCTCGTATCTTCATTTATTGACAAATTGTTGCCGGGCTGGTTCATGATGGTCTCGCAAATTCTGTTGGGGGATAGCGCGCGTTCAGAACGCGACTTGCTCCTGAACCTTGGGGGCCAGCGGGCCAGCTGTCATCCTGATGTCCACGAGAATCTGAGGCCGATTTGCAGAATTCTGTTGATAAACTCTGGCGTTACGGTGGTTGCGCGTCTGGTGTGAGGGCGCGCCGGTCCAGTTGGACAAGTCGGACGAGTTGGACGGCAGCCGCGAATTTTGCTTGCACACACCTGCCAAGCGCCTCACCTGTCCAACAGGTCCAACAGGTCCAACAGGTCCAACAGGTCCAACAGGTCCAACAGGTCCAACAGGTCCAACAGGTCGCCCATAAGCATGAACGCGATAATTTGGGATCAGATTTCGGCGTTTGCTCTGACTGATATCAGATCAGTTTCCGAATATTGCAGCTCGCTCAAGCTTGAGCTTTGTCCGGCAGACCGTCCAGAGGACAAAAGGCATTGCGGTTTGGCATATTCCCATGCGCCCTCGAATTTCGATCCTGAGCTTGATGTATTGCCAGCCATCGGCTGTTCGGATCGCTGGACTGGTTCAGCCCCGCAACAGGCAACGTAAATTTCAAGGCGCGTATCTGATGTTGCAAGTATCTCCCCATTGGGCATGCCGCTCTTCAACCAAGTTCAATTCACCCAACGTGGTGGGCGACCTTGCCGGGTCGCATCATCCTGTGAAGGCGCCAGGGGCTCACCCGCCTGCGCCCAAAAGCCGGTCTTGCGTCCGTGATCCGCGCGTAGCCTTTCGCGATAGGCAGGATGTGGAATGTAGTCTTCAGGCAGAGCTGGATCGGCATGCACTTCCGCCGCAAGCTGATCCAGCCGGTGCAAATACTTCGCGCCATGCGGATAGGCCTTCGAGCGCGCGCGGGCCAGAATGTCATCCAGCAGCGCTCTGTAGAGCACCGATGCCGCAAGCGGGTGCTCGTGTTGCAACAGATCCGCGACCTTTGGCAAGATATGCCAGTCCTGACCGTCCCAACCAGAATGATGCTCGATGATCAGCTGCGCCGCCAAATCCCGCCGGGGCCATGACAGAAAAAAATGCAGCGCGGCCATCGTGTTCTCATGACCAAGGGCGACGGTCATCGCCAGGTCTTCGGCCTCCATATCCTCGAAATCCGGCAAGGCCTTGAGATGCTCCCGCAACAAGGATGGCGAGAGGACCTTTTCAAACCGATTCCAGCGCACTGCCGCCGCTTCAGCGGTGCGGCCAAGCGCAGTCAGAATTCTGGCCTCGAGGATTGCCTGACGCACCGCGGGGCTTTCACCTGCGATTTCGGAGGCATTATCTGTTTCCAAATCAAATTCGGGACTCAGTATATTCATCGCTATGTCTGCGCGGCGCACCCAGTCCAGCGCCTCTGTTGCCCGTCCCGCATCCAACAACCTTGCGGCAATACCAAGGGTGTCATGTCGGTGATCCGGTTTTTGCAGTTCTAGTTCAATGAGCCGGTCCAGATCAGCGCCTTGTGCTGCGATCAACTGGCGAATCTCGCGCCACTGATCCGTCATCGAATAGAACCAGCGACCGGAGGCCCGCTGTCCTGCCTCGGCCGCATCCCTTTGTGTAATCCGCTCCACCAGATCCACATCCCAGCACGCCCGCATCTCGATTGGCAGATGTGGCATAACGCGCTCGGCAAAAGGTTTGAGATAGCCATGCTCCATGTCCCCCAACGCGGACATAATTTGACCCGGAAGGTCTGCAGCGGCCTCAGGCGACAATCGCGCAGCAACCGGCCCCACTGCCTCAATGGCCTCCCAATAGACATCCTGAAGCCGCCCACCAGAATCGTCGACGCGCTGGAACACAGCGTCATGGGTCGCGATGAAACGCAAAAGACGGCTGATGCCCAATGCCGGATCCGCGGGGGCAAGCTCCTTGACGATGCTGTCGCAAAGACCTTTCAGGTCCTCGCGGAAAGCGCGGGCCTTGTCCCAATCGACGAAGCTGCGGGCACGGTCCAGTCCAGCCAACCTGCGATCGATCACTTTGGCAATCGCCATCGGACCGGACTTGCCCGCGAGCGCCGCATTCATCCTGCGCTTGAAACCGGCATTGTCTTGCACCTCGTCCAGAACCAAGGCTGCCAGTTTTTCGGCGCCAAGTTCGGCGAGGCTTTCAATCGAGAGGGAAGGTTTACGGGCCATCGGATTTCCTAAGCTGGAAGCTATGTGTCATTTGATGGCGTGTCGGATCCGCAGTGGCAATAGGCTTGCATCTGGTGGCCGATGGTCTCTTGCTGAGACGCGTTGCTGCAGTTGGGGCGGGTCTATAACCCAACTGACTTGCGCTGCAGGACGACAGTTGTGGACGCAGACTTCAGGTTTCTGAACTGTTTTATTCGCGTTTCATCTGGACTGTATTGTAAGTGGATTTTGAGCAAAACTGGTCATCTTCAAAGCTTATGATCTAATGGATTGGCTTTGTTTCGAGCAAAACGGAGGGTCCATCAAAGCCTATTGAGTCGTTATCGACACTGATTTTTTGACAAAATTCAGGCATTCTTGCCCAGCTTTTCTTACTGAGCATCGTCTGATTTCATAATCTGGCCGAAAGTATATCCTGCCAATTATCCAACTAATTTTCTGTTAATTTCGAGAAACTTCTATGTCTTATTGATCTCGCTTGAATTTTCTTACTTGTTTCATTGTTCCCTAAGTTCGCCGAAATTTCTTCCGAAAGCCCTTGGCCCGACCAATTTACTCGTTAACCCCATATTGTCGTAGTTCAAATCTGGAAAGTGGAATTTTACGGATAGCTGGCGAAATGAACGGTTTCCGGTAAATCACCAGAAATTACCGGAAATCGGCAATTAACACCAATGAATCTGGACTCTCGAAACATTTTGGAAGCATTCATAAAATTTACTGCATCCTTCAAAGAAAACCACCGACGAACTGACAACTAAGCGGTCCGACGCGAATTTGGCGAGTTCTGACTGGGCGGTTTCAGTCAAACAGCCGCAGAAGCTTCTATGCGGGTCCGATCAAGCCGCCCTGATTCATCGAGAACTGCAATGCAGATTGGCGGTTCCTGCACTTGAACGGCAACGGATTTCGCCTGAACTCCCGCAAAGATGCGCTTGGCCACCCGCGCCGCTTCTGCGATTGTCCTCCCATGAGCCTGATCAAATCAAAAAAACGCGTCGTCGACCATGGGGAGGTGTTCACTCCGGCTTGGATGGTGGACGCGATGCTGGACCTTGTTGAGGGCGAAGCGGACCGGATTGATGCCCGGTTTCTGGAGCCCGCCTGCGGGAGCGGCAACTTTGTTGTCCGCGTACTTCAACGGAAACTCGCCGCGGTAGAGCAAAAGTTCGGCAAATCGGATTTCGAGAAATGCCATTATTCCATGCTGGCGGTGATGTGCGTTTACGGGATCGAGCTGTTGGCGGACAATATCGAGGAATGTCGTGGCAATATGTTGGCGGTGCTCGCGGAGTATCTGAACGTAGGTTACGAGGATGACGCCTACCGCGCGGCCGCCTATGTGCTGGCCGAGAACCTGCTTCAAGGCGATGCGCTGACGATGCAGACCACGGCGGGCAAGCCCATCTCATTTGCGGAGTGGGGGTATTTGGGGAAGGGTAAATTCCAGCGGCGGGATTTCCGGCTGGATGTGCTCACGGGATCATCTGCTTTCAGCGCCGAGGACTCGCTGTTTGCGAAGCTCGGGACGCACGAGATTTTCACGCCGGTCAAAACATATCCGGCGATGACAATCCGCGATCTGGCGACCGCCGGAGAGACATCATGAGCGAGGCGGAGTTTGCCTTGCGCGGGCGCAACCCTGATGTGCTCTCGTGCATCGCGAACCTGTCGAACGACGAGGTGTTTACCCCACCGGAGTTTGCCAACCGGATGCTCGACACACTGGCGGGCGCTTGGGCGCGGGACAATGGCGGGGCGAGCCTTTGGGCGAACCCGCAGGTCCGCTTCCTTGATCCCTGCACCAAGTCGGGGATCTTTCTGCGCGAGATCACGCGGCGGCTGACCGAGGGGCTGGCGGAGCAGATGCCGGACCTTCAGCAGCGGGTCGATCATATCCTGACGCGGCAGGTTTACGGGATTGGCATTACCGAGCTGACAGCGATGCTGGCGCGGCGCAGCGTCTATTGCTCAAGGCGTGCCAATGGCGAGCATTCGGTCACCAAAGGGTTCAACGACGAGCATGGCCATATCTGGTTCGAGCGGGTGGAGCACAGCTGGGACAAGGGTAAATGCAAATACTGCAGGGCCAGTCAGGACACGCTCGACCGTGGCGACGAGCGGGAATCCCACGCCTATGCCTTTATACACAACGACGATATCAAAGCCCGGATTGCCGGGATATTTGGAGACGACATGCAATTTGATGTAATCATCGGGAACCCGCCCTATCAGCTGGATGATGGCGGTCACGGGACCAGTGCCGCGCCGATCTATCACAAGTTTGTGGAGCAGGCGAAGGCGCTTGATCCGCGTTATCTGAGCATGGTCATCCCGTCCCGCTGGTTTGCGGGGGGCAAGGGGCTGGACGAGTTTCGTGAGGCGATGCTGTCCGATGATCGTCTCCGGTCCATTGACGATTACCTGAGTGCGGCGGATGTGTTTCCGGGTGTCGGACTGAAAGGTGGCGTGTGCTATTTTCTGTGGAACCGCGACAGCCGTGGCCCGTGCCGCGTCAAAACGAATTTCAAGGATTGGCCTGTGTCCGAGGCAGAGCGGCCTTTGCTGGAACAGGGTAATGATATTTTCATCCGCTTTAACGAGGGTGTCTCGATCCTGAAAAAAGTGATCGCGCATGAGGTGGGTGATACGGATGCGCTCGTGATCCCCGAGGCCAAGCGTTTCGACAGTCTTGTGAGTTCACGGAAGCCTTTTGGGTTTTCGACGACCTTCAAGGGAAAGCAAAGGAAGGCCGCTGGTGATTTACTTGTCCATCAGAACGGTGGCGTTGGCTATGTGACACGGGATAAAGTTGAGAGCGGAAAACACTTCATCGACAAGTGGAAGCTGTTCGCCGGTTACGCGGCCCCCGGTACGGGGAACAAGGACACGTATCCGCACAGAATTATCAGCACACCCTTTGTGGCGGGCCCCGAAACCGTTTCGTCCGAGACCTATCTGTGCATGGGGCCGTTTGACACAAAAGAGCAGGCAGAAAGCGCGCTGAGCTACCTGAGCTGCCGCTTCACCCGCTTCCTGATCCTGCTGCACAAGTCGTCACAGCACGTGACGCGGAAGGTCTATACGTTTGTCCCTAAGCAGGATTGGTCAACGCAGTGGACGGATAAGGCACTCTATGAAAAATATGGCCTGACCGACGCGGAAATCGCCTTTGTCGAAAAGATCGTGCGTCCGATGCCTGTGGGCGAAACCTCGACCGATGACTAAACCCATCGACGCCATCCTGCCGCCCAAACCCGAAGCGCGCCCGCGCATCTATGCCTATACGATTGAGGATGCCGCCCATGAGGGGCTGCTGAAAGTCGGCCAGACCGCGCGCGGCGTGAAAACCCGTGTGGAGCAGCAGCTCAAGACCGCCGCGATCCGGAATTACCGGATCGTGCTGGACGAGAGCGCCGAGCGGGAGGATGGCACCGTCTTTTCCGACCACGAGGTGCGCGCGGCGCTGGTCAAAAAGGGGTTCGAGAATACCGAGCTGGAATGGATGCGCTGCACCGCCGCCGATGTGCAAACCGTCCTGACCGAGCTGCGCACCGGCCAAAAGCGCAGCGGCATGCATTACCAGACGTTCCGCATGCGCAGCGAGCAGGCAGCGGCAGTCAGACAGACCCAGGCCTATTACCACTCGCGCTGGAGCGAGGACGAGACCGCCGTGCCGCGCTTTCTCTGGAATGCCAAGATGCGCTTCGGCAAGACCTTCACCAGCTATCAGCTGGCCAAGGAGCTGGGCGCGAAGCGGGTGCTGGTGGTGACGTTCAAACCGGCGGTCGAGGATGCGTGGCAGAATGATCTGGAAAGCCATGTGGATTTTGACGGCTGGCAATACCTCTCCAAAGCCTCCGGCGGTGACCCGACCCGGATCGACAGGGACAAGCCGGTTGTCTATTTCGGATCGTTTCAGGATCTGCTGGGTCACGGCCCGCATGGCACGATCAAGCCCAAGAACGAATGGATCCACCAAGAGAACTGGGACCTTGTGGTGTTTGACGAATACCATTTCGGCGCATGGCGCGACACCGCCAAGGAACTGTTCGAGGGTGAGGATGAGGCGGTTTCCAAAACGGCGGCCAAGGCGGAATATGGCGCGGGTCTGGAGGTTGTGAACGAAGACCTCGGCGTGTTGTCGAATGCCGAAGCCGAGTTCCTGCCGATCAAGACCCGCGCCTATCTCTACCTCTCCGGCACCCCGTTCAAGGCGCTGTCCACGGGGGAGTTCATCGAAGAGCAGATTTTCAACTGGACCTACACAGACGAGCAGCGCGCCAAGGCTGCGTTTGCCGCAGCGCACCTGGATGCGTGGAACCCCTACGGCGGGTTGCCGCAGATGCGCCTGCTGACTTACCAGATGCCGGACGAGTTGCTGGCCATCGCCAGCTCTGGCGAGTTCGATGAGTTCGACCTCAACGAGTTTTTTGCGGCCACCGGCACCGACAAGGACGCCGAATTCAAACACAAGCACGAGGTCCAGCAATGGCTGGATATCATTCGCGGGCAATATGCGGCCACTGCAGTCGATGCGCTGAAATCAGGAACAAGACCCCCATTTCCCTATTCCGATGTGCGTCTTCTCCCCTATCTGCAGCACGCTTTTTGGTTTCTGCCCAACGTCGCCGCCTGTCACGCGATGGCGCATCTACTGGCCGAGCGGCAAAACACATTCTGGCATGACTATAAGGTCGTGGTCGCGGCGGGCATGTCTGCCGGGATCGGGCTCGATGCCCTCCCGCCGGTCCGCAAGGCGATCGGCGGCGGGTTCGAGAGCAAGAGCATCACTCTGTCATGCGGAAAGCTGACCACCGGCGTGACCGTGCCGCAATGGTCGTCCATTCTAATGCTGCGAAACCTGAAATCGCCTGAGACGTATTTTCAGGCGGCGTTTCGGGTGCAATCACCCTGGACGCTCAAGAACCCCGAAGGGGATGATCCACACCGCGAAGACATCCTGAAACCTGTGTGCTTCGTCTTCGACTTCGCCCCCACCCGCGCCCTCCGGCAACTGTCTGAGTATGCAATTGGGCTGTCGCCGAACGAGTCCAACCCCGAGAACGCGGTGAAAGACCTCGTGTCGTTCCTGCCCGTGCTGGCCTTCGACGGTGCGAACATGACCCAGATTGACGCAGGCGGCATCCTCGACATCGCGATGGCGGGCACCTCGGCCACGTTGCTGGCCCGCAAATGGGAAAGCGCACTGTTGGTAAATGTCGACAACGACACGCTGCGCAAAATCATGAATAATCCAGAGGCGATGGCCGCCGTTGAGCGGATCGAAGGCTGGCGCGCCCTTGGTGACAACGTCATCGAGACGATCATCAACAAAAGCGAGAAGGTCAAAGACCTGAAGGGCAAGGCAGCTGCCGCAGGCCTGACAGCGAAAGAGAAGAAAGAACTGACCGCCGAAGAGCGCGACTACAAATCAAAACGCAAACTGGTCCAAGAAAAGCTGGTCAAATTCGCAACTCGTATACCGGCCTTTATGTATCTGACTGACTTTAGAGAAAATACTGTGCAAGACGTGATCACAAAACTGGAACCCAAATTATTTTTAAGGGTGACTGGTTTAACTGTGGCTGATTTCCATCTTCTGGTTCGGCTGAAGGTATTCAATACAGAGCACATGAACCAGGCGGTATTCGCATTCCGCAGATATGAGGACGCTTCGTTATCTTATACTGGGATTTCAGCACATCGGGGGCTGGCGCGCTACGGGCTTTATAATACGGTAGTCGAAAGCCCTGTTTGAGCCCCCCCCCTAGAACGAGACATACGATGAAAGAAGATAGGTGACCCTATGACCACTCACATGACCGCGCGCCTTGCTTGGCACGATGATGGCTGGAACGGCGCAATTTGTAAAAAACCGGGGGAAAATGCCTACTGCATCGGTTGCAAAAGTTATCCCGGCGATCTGATAGCCTTGACACGTGATTTGGCTAAAGAAAAAGAGTTAGCAGGCCTGAGTGGAAATGAACTCGGAGACTATGTTCCCCCCTGTAACTATAGCTACAATGCTTTCGGCGCGGACAATGCACCAGCTGCTTCGGACCCGCCCGACTTTTTCCGAGACGGTGCTGATCGCAGGACTTGGAGTCTTCCTCCAGCGACCGTTTGCGCATGGTTTTTTGACGCTATGTATGACGAGAGTATAAAGACCGATGGCAAGTTGGACAATACGAAGCGCCGGGCTGAAGTGGAACGCTACTTTGATGATGTTGCCAAGGACATAGGCTCGAACCTCTTATTCGCTTACGCAAATCGATCTAATCCGATCTCCACTGAGGACCATCAGTGTTTTGTAATTGTGGGTGTTTCTGAGATCGTGGGCATCGGCGAAATGATGACATACGACAACGTGACGCCATATATTGAGGAGAACTACGCTGGAGGAATGATCTGGGGACGGGAAGTATCAACTTCCTACCCGGAAACCGGATTGCGCCTGCCCTACCATCTCTATCGTGACCAACCGGAAAAATTGGCTCTACTTGCGATGGTTCCTGAGGACGAGCACGTCTTCAAGATGGGATCTCGTCACGTAGATGACGACATCGCCATCGGCATACTCGAACAATTCTTGGACCGTGTTCGACTCCTAAAAGAATGGGGAGATGAGAGCGAGGACTGGCAAGCGCGAGAAGACTGGCTACAAAAAACGATCGGGCGACTATGGAAAGCTCGCGGCTTATATCCAGGTCTCATGACGGTCCTTGATGCATTAGATGCCTCGGATCTTATCACGGACACGAAAAATATCGCTTTGCGTTTGGGCGTCAGTGCCGCCCATAAGGCAGCTTTTTCTTTTCTAGACGGTCAGAATCCGGTTGGGATGGGGGAATTCCTATCGGATCGAAAAGTTCGAAACCTTCAGAATAGGTGGGCACGGCATCCCGAGAGTATCCGTATTTTAGCAAAGGGGGCCCTATCACGGCTCTCTCTGCCCGCCGAAACAATTGAAAAGATTCTCTTACACCGGAATAAGCACGGGCTTCCACACGACGTGGACGAAATTATTGAGAATCCTTATATCTTGTCAGAGGCGTTCATTGGTGATGATCCAGCGGATCGTATTCCTTGGTCCGCAGTGGACCGTGCTATGCTACCATCTCCTGACCTTGGGCCTCGGGGTGCAGAAGAACTCGAGATTGATGACGAACGGCGGCTGCGCGCTCTTATGGTGGATTGCCTGCTTCGTGAAGGTATTCATAGCTTTCTCCCGGTGGGCGAATTGGTTGTGCGAGCAAATTTTCGGCTTGGTTGACTTCCGGATTGGAAACGATATCAGTTGAACGATCATTTTTTTGATGTGGGGGCGGACTACCTCGATGAGGCACTTACCCTCCGTGCTGACGAGAATGAGACCGTCGTCTACTTGAGTAGTGTTTATCAAGATGAACGTGCGGTCGAAAAAGCTCTCGCTGGCCTTGCCGAACGTGCTGAGATCACGCTTCGACGACCGATCTCGTCGGACACTTGGCGCCGCTGGCTCTATCGTGAGGACAGTTTACTCGCCCTCAAGGCAACAGAAAAATACGGAGCTGCCGTAAAAGAGCAGGAAGAGATCGCTGCGCGTCTACTAAGACAGCCACTATCCGTACTCGCGGGAACAGCGGGAACAGGTAAAACAAGTGTAATCCAAGCAATTGTGCGGGCGGTCAAATCTACGGACGGCGACGGCACCTCCATCAGAATTATGACACCAACAGGAAAGGCAGGTGATCGGGTCCGGGAACTTCTACGGGAAGCAAAGGTTCCTGCGCAGGTCGATACCATTCATTCGGTTTTAGCGTCCAATGGGTGGCTTGCAGATAATCTGACCTTTCATCGACGAGGCGGAAAGAAGCTTGATGTTGGAACGCTCATTGTTGACGAGACATCAATGCTTGACTTGGAGCTAGCTGCGGCATTCGCACGAATGGTTGACTGGGATACCTTGCAACGACTCGTGCTCGTCGGTGATGAGGGCCAACTCCCACCTGTCGGCAGGGGCCGAGTTTTCGCAGATGTCATTCGTTGGCTCGAAGGCGAGCGTCCCGAGGCAATTGGTCGGTTGCAACAAAATCTTCGCCAGTTACTTAATCAGATTGAAGGGCGTGGAACGGCAGTGCTTGAGGTTGCTGGTATGTTCCGCGCAAGTCCTGCCTGGCACAAAATGTCGGCTGAAAAGGATGGTCCAGACGATACTGGGGCGACCACATTGGCGCAGAAGGATATGCTTGAGCGATTACATGCAGGAGGCGAAATCGATAAGGACCTCGCAGTGGAATTCTGGTCCAAGCCTGAAGAGCTTCCCGCGCTTTTGATCAACCGGCTGGAGCAACGGATGACCTTGAAGACCGGATTAAAAGTTGACGAAGAAAAACCATATCTCTTGTGGAAAGATGCCTTTTCAAAGGGACCAGCCGCGTTTCAGATCCTGACGCCGCATCGAGGCGGCTCACATGGTGTCGAGAACCTAAACCAAGCGTGCCAGCGTCGAAGAAACGCATCCACGATTGAACGCCTAGGTGCGGTCGACGGACTGACTTTAGGTGATAAAGTTATTCAGGTTCGAAATCGATCGCGGTCGAATCCTTTGTCGGCGTATGACTGGAATCTGCGTAAGGTCCAAGATGTTGAAGTTTTTAATGGTGAAATCGGAATAGTGAAGCCATCCGGGATGGATGCTAAAGATTTGGCTGTGCGTATGAGGAGCGGTCGGGGCAAACGACTAAGTCGATTTGCTGTAGAATTCGCGCGAAAGCCAGGGCTGGACGTTGGATACGGGAAAGACATCCAACGATCCAACGGTCAGTGGGGAACTGTAAGTGCTAACGAAAATCTCGAATTGGGTTACGCGATCACGGTCCACAAAGCGCAGGGGAGCGAGTTTGATGAGACAATCATAGTTCTGCCGCAGGCGGAAAGCCCGCTCGCCATGGAATTGGTCTATACTGCCCTAACCCGTGCTACTGGACACTGCACTCTACTCCTAAAGGACGATATCTCATCGCTACTTAAAGCTCGCCGTAGAGAGAATGCCCAAGTGCCGAGTATCTCATCTTGGCTATTTCAGCGAAACAAGGCTGACCCACTTTTGCGGGACCGATCATGGTATGAAGAGGGGCGCATTCACAAGGCGCTGAGCGGCGATATGGTGCGATCAAAGTCAGAAGTGATCATTGCTAATCTTCTACATGAAAAGGATGTTCGCTTCGCATATGAGAGCCCTTTAGTTGCCAAAGACGGTTCAATGCACCTGCCAGACTTCACTATTACGTCGGGCGGGAAGACGACTTTCTGGGAGCACCTTGGAATGCTTGACAAGCCCCATTACGCTGAAGGATGGGAGCGCAAGCGCCTTTGGTATGACCAGTGGTTTCCGGGCCAGCTTGCGACGACGCAGGAAGGTCCTGATCTTAGCGATGAGAGCGCCACGCTTATCTCCAACATTGTAGAGCGTAAAAATAGTGCGTAATCGCAGCTTTGAGAAATTGCGCACGGAAAAACAGGTGGAGAACGTCCGCATTGGGATCTTGAGATTAGTGATACGTAAACACGAGATGCTATTAACGAAAATGGAGCCAGCGCTGAGGCTTAAAGACCTTTGGTGCAGCCTAGAAAATAAAGTGTGAGATCCTGTGATGAGACTGTTACCATGTGGGGCTGGACTTCATGTTCGCGAGATAAAATGTGCCGAAGCTTTGAAGGCGGCGCTTTCGGAAAAGTGGTATGCGTATTCAAATTTGGAATTAGTTCTGGGAAGAGGAATAACCAGAGAAGTTGACCTTGTGATTGTTGCCGACCACTATATTTTTGTGATCGACGTAAAGGATTGGTATGGAGCGATCGAGTCTAGAGAGGGTAACTGGGTTCAAAATGGCAAGGACCGCGGCGGGTCACCTGTTAAGAAAATAGCCGAGATCCAAAGAAAAATATTTGAAAAGCTACAAGGCCATTTAAAAAGCAGGAAAGATACAAGAGAGCTATCCGTTCCTAGAGTGATAGGCTTAGTTCTTATGTCCGGGAAGTCTGATTACTCCGGCATCTCTGATCTTGAAAAGGACAACGTGCTAGACTTAGAGCAGTTTATCAGAATTGCTAATAGCCCTAGCAAGCTACGTGAAAACTTCGGGAATGTGCCTTTCGATCATGTTAAAGCTTCTTTTTCTGATCGGGAGTGGAAGCAAGTCTTAACTCGCTTCTTCAACGTAAAGTCCTCGCCCTTTTTTCAACCGGGACAAAGAAGATTTCAGGGCCTGCTAGCTCAGAATGCTCCTACCTTCGTTCATCCCAACGGAATTTATTCAGAATTCGATGCTTACGAAGAGAAAATACCTCTCAACACTTCAACCTTGAGACTGTGGGATTTCGCCAAGTGTGAAAACTCTCGATTTCAGACTGAAGAGGGAAGGTCCGAGATATCCGGTCGCGAAAAGAGCGTATTCCACTGGTTGCGGGATCGAAACAGTTCCACGGAGAAGTATCTACTCACACCAGCAGCTCACGATGTTGACAGCACCGTCGACTATTGGGAGGCTTATGAACGAAGGCAAAAACAAAAAAGGCTTTCAGATTTTGTTCTAACCGAAGCTGAGCGGTTGAGTGCTGAAGAGCGGTTGGAAATGTCTCGACAGCTGCTGGCTGCCGTAGCGTCACTTCACGAAAGCGGAGCCGCACATTTAGACCTTGGACCTCATAGTATCTGGATGGAAGCCCCGACTACGGTTCGACTATCCCATTTAATGGCAGCACATACTCCTGAGGGTCGGTCATTGGGAATAGACCGCTATCAGTTTCTCTCAAGTGTCACTTTGCCAGAAATGATCTTGGACGTACACTCTTCTCCACAACGGCGAGATGTATTTTTAGTTGGTGTCGCAGTCCATTCAATTCTATTTGGACACGTGCCCAAGGGTAATCCACCTGATTGGAACTTAAACGTAGATTTAGATAATTGTCATGCAAATCTTCATGGATGGTTTAGTGCAGTTCTCGAGCACGATCCTAACAATAGAATTCGCACGTGTAGCGATGCCCTTTCTTTGTTTAATAAAGCAACAGCTACGTCGCCATCTAGCACGAAAATAATCGAAAAAATTGAGATCGAACACTCGTCAATAAAGTCACAAATGCAAGCTGCTCGAATGTTTCCTCTGACTGAGGACTTCATATGTGAAACAAATGCATTGGAAGCGTGGATCACAGAACATGCAGGAAGCAAGCTTCTTGTCAAAATGTGGAAGCAAGCAGCAATAGGCGACTTAGCAAAGAACTCTCCGAAAATACTGTCATTCTTGGAGCAAGCCAAAAATATGATTGCCGACCAGCCGAAAGGAATAGCCCCTATTCGGCATTGCTCATGGCTATCTGACGCAATAATCCTCACTCAAGAATGGATAGAAGGTGTTTCAATTGAGGAATACCTAAAAAGTTGCGATGCAAGCAAGAGCCCTACTGCCATTGGTGTTCTAAAATTATCGCTTAAACTCTTAAATACGATTGAAGCACTTCACGATCAAAACATTTCCCATGGCGACCTCAAGCCGTCGAACGTAGTTGTGAACGATGACGATGAAGTATTCCTCGTGGATGTTTTGGATCTCCAGCTCGAAGCTGATAGCGGCTACAGTTTGTCTGATTATGCACCTGATGCCGGAGACAGATTTGAAAGAGACCGCTATGCTGCAATGAAGATCTGTCTCGAAGTTCTCAATTGCTCAGCAGACCCGATTTCTAATATTGAAGGAATAAAAGAATGTGCAGAACTGTGCATTAATCAGGAACCGGCGTTAGCCACACTCATTCCGTTTCAAGAAAAAATAATTGATCAAATTAATAAAATAGAAAATCCTGTAAGCTCTGGCAATGATGTGCAGCGGCTGGATATTTCGATCCGGAATGCGGAGACCGGTCCAATCGAGCCTGACGAAGGCCATTTCTTCTTCCGGCACCGTGTATCGAAGAACCAAGACATGGAGTTCATACACCTGCGTGGGGCCAACGAAGAGTTAATGATTGCCTTGTCACCAGATTGGGAAGTTCAATGGACCAAGAGGCAAAAAATCTCACAGGAAAACCTGATAAGAAGCGAAAAAAGTGAATTTTTCCGTTGTGAGTTGCTTGTTAGCGTCCAAGAGAACACACGGGATAGCCTTGGTTCACTGAACGATCTCATCGAACGCTACGATCTGCGAAACCTGCTAAGAAACGCGACGACACCGAGCGTCGTAGACACAGAGGATGAACTAACAGGATCGACAGACGATGAGATGGACGCTCTTGTAGAAAATGCCATGGCAGAAAAGGTATTAGGAGATGAAAGCCTAACACCATCGACAGATATCGATGTGCCGGAGCTTTGGAGAAAACTCATTGACGTAGAGAGCCAACTGTCCATTGAGGGGGATACGACAGCCGATAGTTGGTTCGATGAACGCCTTAAACTGACCGCCGTTCCTTTTAGTTTAGACTTGGGCCAGATTGAGTTTGATCGTGAAGACACTGTCCTAGTTGAGAAAGAAACCAAAGCTGGAAGGTGGGCAAAGATTGGACAATTGGATGTACGACAGTCCAGAAGAGATTGTGTTTACGTTGATTCCTTTTGGGAAAAGGCTGGCTTGAGGATTGAAACCGGAACACGTTTGCGGTTTGAAAGCTTCTTCACGTCGGAAAGCTTGAAGCGTCGCAAAGATGCCGTTGATAGAGTATTACAAGGCAGCGGACGTACGGCAAGCTTAGTCTCCGCGTTTGATCCCCAGAGAAAATCTATACCAACCAACTTTTTATGGGTCCCAGATAATAACCTCATTGCGTCCTATAAGTTGAACGAGGAACAAGAACTGGCATTGAGGGGAGTGATTTCAAAGAGACCGCTGAGTCTTGTCCAAGGCCCCCCAGGAACAGGTAAGACGCGATTTATTGCCGCCCTTGCTCATTATGCCCTTACTCATGGGCTAGCGCGAAGCGTCTTGTTAAGCAGCCAATCCCATGAAGCCGTTAACACTGCTATTGAGGGTGTAATAAAGCATTTCGCAAATGAGGGGGAGAAGCCAAGTGTCTTCCGCGTGGGTGCAAATACAGTGGATGCCACGGGCGAACTTCAACAGTATTTCGCACGTAATTTGGAGCAATCTCTCAAGGATCGGTTTTCGGCTTCCTTTAAAGACCGAATTCGTATCGCTGGGAAAGCGCTTGGCGTTCCTGAAACGATTTCTGATAAAATCTGCGTGGTAGAAACTACAATTAACGATATGGTAAGTTCGATCGAACGATTATCGATGGCTTCAAGTGATCCCAACGAACACAATAAACGAAAGCATAATTTGCTAGTGTCTCTGGACCAACAGATCGCATCGGTTATCCCAGAAGGTCAGATTAGCACAGACGAGAACGAAATTTTGGGAGTTCCAAGCGCTGTCGTTTCTCAAATCATTAAGTTAGACTGTAGGCCTATTGGTCTCGGGGACGACAAAATCGAAAAGCTACGCGAAATCATACGCCTTGCGAAAGATTTTATTGGAGCGAGCTCGTCTGTGTCTAGAAGTTTTGAACCCTTCTTTGCCGGCACGCGCCAGATAGTCGCGGGAACTTGCGTAGGGCTAGGTCGTCGCTCTCTAGGGCTAACCACTACGCCTTTTGACCTTGTTATTGTTGACGAGGCAGCGCGGTGTACAGCTAGCGAACTGCTCGTGCCGCTTCAAGCCTCGCGATGGACAGTCATGGTCGGTGACCACGCTCAGCTTCAACCTCACCACGAGCCAGCCGTCGTCGAAAGGGTTTCCAGAGAACTTAACCTGAGGCGAAGCGATATACTCGTATCAGATTTCGAACGGGTATTTTGTTCACCCTATGCCAAAACTGGTGGATTCAGTTTGCAGCGCCAATACAGAATGTTACCGGCAATCAATCAAATTGTTTCTAGGACGTTCTATCCTGGATTAAACCTTTCGGCCGGACGCCATAAACCAATCCTCCCACCAAGTGTGCTTGAAAAGGTCCTGGAAAATGAAGTCGCTTGGGTAGAGACAGATAGCTTGGGGAAGGCGGGATATGAAACGAGCCCAAAGGGAAGCTCCAGTAAAGTCAATGAAGCTGAAGCGGATGCCATCGTAGGACTCATCGAAAAGTGGGTTGGTGACGATACCGTTGCAAGATGGCTCGAAAGCCAAAATGATTATGAAGCGGGAATTGGGGTAATTTGCATGTACGCGGCACAGCGCGACCTTCTGAAGCGAAAATTGAACATGTCGTGTGCCAGTAAGTATTTGAACAAAGGTCTAAAGGTGGGAACCGTAGACAGTTATCAAGGTAAGGAGAACCCAATCGTCATACTTTCGTTGGTTCGAAACAACAAAAACGGATTAGTTGTGAACGGAGAACGGTCTATACGGGAAGGGTTCTTGGTTGCCCCAAACAGAATTAATGTCGCATTTAGTCGCGCGATGGATCGATTGTTTATCGTAGGAAATAGGAATGCATGGCGCCCCGGGACCCCAATTGCGAAGGCCGCATCGGAATTTTCAGAGCTGGCCTCACAAGGCCGAGCAACAGTGATCAACGCAGAGACCTTAATTGACCGGAGCATCGGAAATATAGAGCAGGAGGGTTGAGAATGAATCGGTCTAAGAGGAAGACACTTTCTGTAAGCCAAAAGCTGAGCCAAACTTACCGCTTAACGGGAGAAGAAAATGAGGCTGCAGAAGATAAAATTGTCGTTGGAACTATCGAATTAGCGTTACCTTGCCGACATTTCTTAGTCGATTATAAGGTCGCAAGTTCTGAAAAATTTTCGCCTACTCTTGAGTTTTTGCTTCGTATTGTTCATTCAGCACCGGGTATTGAAAGAGGGCAAGTCGCTGCATTTTTTGGCTACAACGACGACGAGATCGCGTTCGTCGTTGGTGAAGCGACAGTTCATGGCTTCGTTAGCGAAGCAGATAGCCGGTTAAACCTTACGATTGCTGGACGGGAACTCTTTGAAAAGTTGACCGATGGTCCAAGGCTGTTCTCGGTGCGAAAGAAGATTGACAAAGTCTCTTTTGACCTTTTGTCAATTTCTCCTACTAGCCAAAAAAATCTCCGGGTAAAATCATTACCTGAATTACCAATTTCAAACGAAGCCGCTTCTAAGGGAGTGGCAAATGAGATTTAGATAAGTAGCTTGCGACGCTATTTTGGCGAATTGGGCCTATCTCGTAGTCGGGAAGGCGAGGCACCTTCGACATTATATTCTGTAGACAACGTAAGGGCAGATAGTCGTTTTCAAGAGAGTATTCCGATCTCACTTGTGGCGAATATATCTTCTCCGAGTAATGTAACCGCGGATTTAAGTGAATGGAGACCAGACCATGAAATTGCGGACAGACTGGAAATTGAGCGAGAAGTTTCGAAGTTCGTTCGACACTTTGAAAGCTCTCTCGAGAACTGGCGATGGAGATGAAGCCTATGACATACTCTCAACGATTTTTCCAAATTACCTAGATCGGTTTTCCACGCGGCGGGGCCTTAACGTTGAACGTTTTTGGCGGGAAGTGGCAGGTCAGGACCCAGCTCCAAGGGTCAACCGCAAGACCGTTCCAGTAGTCGGCTCGCTTTTTACGAAAAGAAATTCGAGGGCCATCAGTCAAGTGATCGAATACGGAGCAAAGAATTTTAACCAAACATTAAAGCGTGAGGGGGCAGACTATTTATGGACTGGACCGCAAATTCCGACTTGGGCTGCATCTTCCGTTGCCCGAAACACTAATGATCTTATTAAAACGAAAATAGCCGACTCATCAGGAGGTGCAGTCAGTATTCAAGATATAGCAAACTTGTGTCTCTTTCCGGGAAGTCATCCCCTCCACCTTCGCCATGTATTTGACTTCGTTGTTGATGTTGGGGTTCAGAGTTTTCCAAGAGAGCTTGAGATACTATTTATTCCCGGCATATTAGTGGCTGTCTCTGTTCACGCACCGATAATGCTAAACTTGGGCTTTCCAACTCCTATTGGGGCTATGTCTTTCGACATAGATACATTGAAAAGAGCCCATAATTTCTTGAGAAACCGACTTTGCAATGACGGAGACAATAGAATCCAAACATTTCTTAAGAATGCGAAGATGGTGTCTGATCTTGTGAGTGTAGGATTGGAGCCAGAGTAAGTGCTACCTCTGTTGGCAACAATTGTCACGAACGTCGCGCTGTTTCCGCTTGAAGTTTTGCCTTGAATGAAGGTTTCAAGGATTTAAGAAATTATCAGACCACGCAAATGAGCAGAGGTAGGCTACGACGGTTGCGAGCTCCCGCAACCACTGAAATCTGATTCAGATGCAAGAGAGCCTCCTTCGGGAGGCTTTTTTGCTTTTTCTCAGTGAGATATCGGGGCAGATCGCCCCGTATCTCAACTGCCAAGCCATCTCTGGCATTCTCGTCGGGGCGAACTCGTACATCCGAGATCAGCGTTTTCAGAATCTCATTTGCCTCGATTGTATAGTCGGCGTGCATAAGCAGGCTCTCCATCTGCAAGACGATCCCCTCATAGACCTTCCGAAGCTCGTCCACCGATGGAATCGTTACCACCTCCTTACTGGTCAATGAGCGGAGCTGATCGGTCAACCTGGCGGCCTCAAGTTCTCTGGCTTTCAACCTTTCACTGAGTGCGTTGCTACTGTCATCGGCCTCCATGCGATCCAGTAATTTCTCAATCGCCGCATGCACCCGTTTGATTTCGCGTTCCAGGGCGGCCTTCTGATCGGGTTCCTCTTGGTTCGCCGCTTTCAGGATTTTCTCTACTTCGGTTGCAAATACCTTTTCAAAATCTTTCGTCATCAAACCGGTACGCACACGATCCAGCACGCGCTGTTCCAATCTATGACGACTGATAGTCTTCCTGTTGTCGCAATGCCGTAAGCCGCGCGTCTTGCGGCCATAACAGCCATATCGATCTTGCGAGACGACGGTGTATCCAGCACCGCAGCAATCGCACGTAATCAGTTGACTAAGCAGATATTTCGCGCGATGTGTGCCATTGAGGCCGACATCCCGGTTTGCATGGTCTTCCCGAACTGCCTCCAGCCGGTCTTGCACATGGTTCCAAACATCATCCGATAAAATTGCCAATTGTGGAGCGTCGGTGTAGATGACATCGCCCTTTACAGGATGCGAAAGCCTGCGACCTGTGTCCGGATCACGTTTGAATTCATTGCGGCCATACACGACATACCCGACATATGCTTCGTTTCTCAGAATGCCGTCCCGCTTTTTCGCATTTCCCCGAATGGTGCTGTCGTTCCACGCGCCACCTGACGGACTTGGAACACCATCATCATTAAGTCGCGCGGCGATCTTTCTGGGAGAAAGACCCGACGCATACTCCGCAAATATCCGGCGCACGATTTCGGCTTGAATGGGATCTATTTCACGATTGCCGTCCTTCGAGCCATTAAGAACGCGGTAACCATAGGCTAAACCACCAGCAACGTGTCCGCGCTTCGCCGCACCGATCTGCCCCCTACGGGTCTTATCAGCGATCTCCCTCGACTGAAATTCTGCGATGGCCGCATAAAACGGCAAGAGCTTCCAATCGTACTTTCCGCCATGAGCCGCATATAGATCTACGCCACGGGCTTCGAAAAATTCGGCGATGGCACCTACGTCGACTGCGCGGCGGCCAATCCGTTCGATCCCTTCCACCATGATCGCGTCGATTCCACCTTCGCTTACGCGCTCTTTCATCGCCATGACACCGGGTCTGGAACGAAGTAGTGTCCGACCGGAAATAGCACTGTCCGTAAACTCACCAACGACCTGGAATCCCAGCATCGCGGACATCTCTCTTGCAATGGAAAGTTGATCTTCGCATGACATCTCATTCTGCATCGTCGTGGAGTAGCGAGCATACAGTAGGATTGTCGGTTTGCGATGCTCATCGCTTTTCGGCGTAGCGACTCCAGCCCCTGGAGTGCCCCCACTGAAGTGGTCCACCAACTGGGATAGTATTATCCCGTTTCAGGAGGATCAGAGATGGCTGGAAAGCGAGACAAACCCGAAGACGTGGTGCTGAAGCTTCGGCAGGTTGAAGTGCTGCAAGGACAAGGCATGGGGATCGCAGAGGCGGTGCGCCAGATCGGCGTGACCCAGCAGACCTATTACCGATGGCGCAAGCAGTATGGCGGCATGAACCGGGATCAGCTCAAACGGCTCAAGGAGCTGGAGACCGAGAATGCCCGGCTGAGGCGCGCCGTGTCAGATCTGACGCTGGACAAGATGATCCTGACCGAGGCCGCACGGGGAAACTTCTAAGCCCTTCCCGCCGTCGTCGATGTATCGATCATGTGCGGCAAACCCTCAGCGTATCGGAGCGCCGGGCCTGCCGCACTCTCGGGCAGCATCGCTCGACGCAGCGCAAGGTGCCCTGCGGTCTGCCGGACGAAGAACGGCTGACCGAGGACATCATTGAGCTGACACGAGAGTTCGGGCGTTATGGATACCGCATGGTCACCGGGATGCTGAACAACAGCGGCTGGCATGTAAATCACAAGCGCGTAGAGCGGATCTGGCGGCGTGAGGGGCTGAAAGTGCCACAGAAACAACCCAAGAAGGGTCGGCTTTGGCTAACCGATGGGTCGTGCGTCCGGCTGCGGCCAGAGCGGCGCAATCACGTCTGGTCCTATGACTTCGTCCAGGACCGCACCCACGACGGGCGGATCTTCCGCACGCTCAACATCATTGACGAGTTCACGAAGGAGGCTCTGGTGATACGTGTCAAACGCAAGCTCAATTCCGTCGACGTGGTCGATGCCCTGACCGACTTGTTCATCATGCGCGGCCCGCCGGAATACATAAGGTCCGACAATGGCGCCGAATTTATCGCCAAGAAGGTGCGGGCATGGATCGGCGCGGTGGGCGCCAAGACGGCCTTCATTGCGCCTGGTTCACCATGGGAAAACGGCTATTGCGAGAGCTTCAACGCCCGCTTTCGGGACGAGCTGCTGAACGGTGAGCTCTTCTACTCGCTGCGCGAGGCCCAGATCCTGATCGAGAGATGGCGTCGTCACTACAACACCATCCGACCGCACAGCGCTCTCGGATACCGTCCACCAGCGCCCGAAAGCATCGTCCCGATAGACCAAAGGCCGACCATGCACTAACATTTATACTGGACCACTCGATGGGGGCAGACCAAACATGAACGAACGATTCGAAAAACTCATAGCCCAATCACAAACTGGTGACGGTACAGAATGGCTTTCCGAAGCCGAACTACTGGAGTTTAACGAATACCTCGCTCAACGGGGTTTCGGCGTTTCGCGCATGGAAGTGAAACGAGCCCAGGGCGGGACCGTCCCACCTAATCACGGTTATGAGGTTGCTCCGCAGCCTTTTCCCGGAGACGATGATCACTGGATGAACCACTTCGACCCCGTTCGCTCAGCTGCCTATATCCGTGAACAAGTTCAATATGCCAAGGCCGATGGTGCTCTTTTTGACTACAAGGTCTGGGCTGAGCAGCCATAGACTTTACCGAAGACACATACTTTTCTCCTCCGCCAACCGAAAGCCGCCATTGGCGCAGTCGCAGCGAGTGCGCGTTTTGTCCCGCTCAGCAGACCTCCGACCATCCGATTTCGCTGCACGATGTCATGAAGGGCCGGTTCGGGGAAGCTGCGCCGCAGCGAGGCCGAACCTCGCGAAGGTCCGGAGTGGGCCGTGATCGACAGGCTGGATTTTCTGCTTTTGTGAAATGCTGCGGACCGGCGTTTGGTAAAGAGGGCTCGAACTGGCCCTTCGCTGCACTCGCATCGGTCCCAGCCAAGTATACGTCCACTATGCGAAGATACTGTTGAAAAAGTCTGTTGATTGGATTTCGATGTGCTGATTCACTCTTTTTGAGAGTGGAGGGCGTGGCGATGATGGGACCGAGGCAAGTGGCGCAGGGTGCGCTGTTTTACGAGTTCTCCATAGATGGGTTTGTGCCGCAGGATCACCCGGTGCGTGGGATTGATCGCTTCTTGGATCTGAAAGATGTGCGGTCGCTTCTGGCCCCGTTTTACAGTTCACATGGCCGTCCTTCGATTGACCCCGAACTGATGAACCGGATGCTTTTGCTTGGCTACTGCCAGGGGATCAGGTCCGAGCGGCGGCTGTGCCAGGAGGTTCACTTCAACCTGGCTTATAGATGGTTCTGCAGGCTCGATCTGGCTGACCCTGTTCCGGACCATTAACGTTCTCCAAGAACCGCCACGGCCGTTTCCGCGAAAGCGGCCTGTTCCGGCATCTGTTTGAGACAGTCTTGCAGCGCTGCATGGATGAAGGACTTGTTGGGGGCCCCAGTTTTGGCGTTGATGCCAGTCTGATCCCGCCGAATGCCAATCAGACACGTGGGGTTGATAGCAAGGACGGCCTGCCATCAGAATTGACGTCCCGCGCCGTCGATGAATATCTTGAGACACTCGATCACATCGCTTTCGGTGCATCGACCACGGCAATTCCCAAATACATCTCGCCGGTCGATCCCGCGGCCCGCTGGACTGGAGCTGACGGGGGAGCTGCGTATTTTGCATATTCCACCAACTACCTGTTTGACTTGGATAATGCCGTCATTGTTGATGTCGAACCCACAGCTCCGATCCGGCCAGCCGAGGCGCGGGCCGCGCGGGATATGATTGATCGCGTGCATGACCGGTTCGGCATCAAGCCCGACAAGCTTGTCGGCGACACAGGCTACGGATCGGCCCAGATGCTGGGATGGTTGGTAGAGGACCGCAAGATCGCGCCGCACATTCCCGTTTGGGACAAGTCACTGCGAACCGACGGTACATTCTCGCGCGACGATTTTGCCTATGATGCCACCGCCGACAATTACACGTGTCCCTCCGGAAACACGCTGAAAAAGTCACGGCGCAACTTCTCGAAACCCCGCCAGGCTAACGTCAGCAAGGACGGATTGATCCGGTATCGGGCACGCAAACAGGATTGCGATGCCTGCCTGCTCAAGGCGCAATGTTGCCCCACACAGCCTGCCAGAAAAGTGCTGAGATCCATCCACGAAGCGGCAAGAGACGTCGCTCGCGACATTCGCAAAACCGACGCCTACATGACTTCGTTCATGCAAAGGCGAAAGGTCGAGATGCTGTTTGCTCATCTCAAACGCTATATCGGCCTGCGAATGATGCGGCTCCGCGGACCCAAAGGCGCAACCGAAAAATTTCAACTCGCAGCAACCGCCCAGAACCTCCGGAAACTGGCCAAATTGGTGCCAGTACCGGTGCCTGGGTGAATCGGAATGGTATTCGGCCTGTTCCGAAATCTCATCAAAACCATTCAACCCTCGACTTTTTCAACGATATCCGGACGCAGGAGACCTCCGATGCACCGCAGCATCATGTGGTATGATGTCTTGTCAACGTTGGGTTGTCGATGTGCGAGGGCGTGGTGGATCGGAGGCTTCATCATGGAAACACCAAACTTACCCGCCATCCGCGCCCTGCGCCCTGCCTGGAACAAGGGCAGGATCGTTGGTCAGAAACGCCCGCTAAAGCCCAAACACGTCTGGGCAGTAAGGGTTAGACTGGAATTGGCCGAGAACTATCGCGATCTTGCCCTTTTCAATCTTGCCATCGACAGCAAGCTGCGTGGCTGCGATCTTGTGAAGATGAAGGTGGTAGATGTCATGGCGTCTGGTCAAATTAAAGAGCGCGCGTCGGTGCTGCAAAGCAAAACCCGGAAGCCCGTGCGCTTCGAAATCTCAGATGGCACCCGTACATCGCTGGCACGGTGGATGCGGGAGCCGCTTATGATTGGGTCAGAATACCTTTGGCCTGGGCGTTTTCACGAACGGCTCCATATCTCGACCCGTCAATACGCCCGGATTGTGCGAGCATGGGTGACATCTATTGGCTTGGAAGCCAGCGCATACGGCACGCATTCGATGCGGCGCACAAAGGTGACGCAAATCTACAAGAAGGCGGGCAACCTCCGGGCAGTCCAGCTATTGTTGGGGCATACCAAGATGGACAGCACTGTCAGATACCTCGGAGTTGAACTTGAAGATGCGCTGGCCATCGCCGAAGCTATCGAAATCTAAACGCCTGGGCCGTCTTCACAGACGGCCCACAGCGGACTCTCGACCTTGCACGGGAATGCGGCGGCCGCAGCCCGCATTCCCGCCATTCGCTAAGCACGCAAAAAGACGCATGGTTTGAACTCACGCGACAGGGTCGAAGCCGATCTCACATGAAAATTGCACTTTCCGTTTTTCAGATTAATTGACCTGGATCATGTGCCGTTTAGAGTGCAGTTAGGGAGCGCGGACCTTTTCGGCATTGCGGTCCGACTTCTCAAACGCCGCGAACTTCTCGGCAAAGTCTGGATGCCACCGGGACAAAGCAGGGCGGTTCTCGATGATATCCTGAGCAGCCCAGGCAACGCGTTTGCGATCTATCTCTGGCGTGACCTCGTTGTCCGGGCACAGAATGAAGAAATCGCCGCGATCCAGCCGTTCAAGCATATAGGCCACCGTTTCTTCCGACGTCCACGCAGAGGCGGGCTTTTCCGGCAGAAAGGAAGAGATCATGCCGGTATAGGTGAAGCCCGGGACAAACAGGTGAGCGGACACGGGCGCATTTGCTGTGCGCAATTCATGGGCCAGCATTTCGGTCAGCACCTTCACGGCCGCTTTGGAAACGTTGTAGCCCGGATTGCCCGGTGGTGTCGTGATGCCCTGTTTCGAGCCCGTGTTGATGACAACGGCAGGCCTGTCCGCCTCAATCATGCGGGGCAGAAAGGTCTGTACGCCATTGAGGACCCCGAAGACATTGACCTCAAGCATGCGACGCCAGTTGTCTGCATTCTCCCAGGCCTTTGTGGGTCGCGCGACGCCCGCATTGTTCATCAACAGCGCGACCGGCCCAACGTCAAAGGCGATGTCGGCCAGCCGTTGGACGGCTTGGGGGTCGCTGACGTCCGTTTTGACGGTCCTGACGGCTGTGCCCAGTGCTGACAAGCTGCGCGCCGCATTTTCCATCTCGCGTTCCGAGGTGTCCGCCAGAACCACGGACAAACCCCGCGTGGCGCATTCCTTTGCCATGGCAAGGCCCACTCCGCTGGCACCGCCCGTGATGACCGCGACGCCTCCGGCCTCGATTGCTTTGTTCCACATAATCTATGCTCCTTTTGAACTTGTGTGCCCCGCCCGAACAGCGAGGCACTTTGGTTGCTGCTTAGCCGATATTCTGCGCGGCAGAGCCGTAGCTTACATCCATTACTTCTGCCGTCATGTTCTTGGTCGCGTCGCCTGCGAACCACATGACAGCTTTTGCGATATCCTCGACCTCGTGATGGCCGATCCCGATCGTGCTGCCGGATGCGATCGCCGCTGATACGTCGTCGAAGGTCGGGTTGGAGTGCCCCCACTGAAGTGGTCCACCAACTGGGATAGTATGATCCCATTTAAGGAGGATCAGAGATGGCTGGAAAGCGAGACAAACCCGAAGACGTGGTGCTGAAGCTTCGGCAGGTTGAAGTGCTGCAAGGACAAGGCATGGGGATCGCAGAGGCGGTGCGCCAGATTGGTGTGACGCAGCAGACCTATTATCGATGGCGCAAAGAGTATGGCGGCATGAGCCGGGATCAGCTCAAACGGTTGAAGCAGCTGGAGACCGAGAATACCCGGCTCAGGCGCGCCGTGTCGGATCTGACGCTGGACAAGATGATCCTGACCGAGGCTGCCCGGGGAAACTTCTGAGCCCTTCCCGCCGCCGACTGTGCATCGATCATGTGCGGCAGACCCTTGGCGTATCTGAGCGCCGGGCCTGCCGCACTCTCGGGCAGCATCGCTCGACGCAGCGCAAGGTGCCCTGCGGTCTGCCGGACGAAGAACGGCTGACCGAGGACATCATTGAGCTGACACGAGAGTTCGGGCGTTATGGATACCGCATGATCACCGGGATGCTGAACAACAGCGGCTGGCATGTGAACCATAAGCGCGTCGAACGGATCTGGCGGCGTGAAGGGCTGAAAGTCCCACAAAAGCAACCCAAGAAGGGTCGACTCTGGCTGAACGACGGGTCGTGTGTCCGGCTTCGGCCGGAGCGGCCCAATCACGTCTGGTCCTATGACTTCGTCCAGGACCGCACCCACGACGGGCGGATCTTCCGCACGCTCAACATCATTGACGAGTTCACGAAGGAGGCTCTGGTGATACGTGTCAAACGCAAGCTCAATTCCGTCGACGTGGTCGATGCCCTGACCGACTTGTTCATCATGCGCGGCCCGCCGGAATACATAAGGTCCGACAATGGCGCCGAATTTATCGCCAAGAAGGTGCGGGCATGGATCGGCGCGGTGGGCGCCAAGACGGCCTTCATTGCGCCTGGTTCACCATGGGAAAACGGCTATTGCGAGAGCTTCAACGCCCGCTTTCGGGACGAGCTGCTGAACGGTGAGCTCTTCTACTCGCTGCGCGAGGCCCAGATCCTGATCGAGAGATGGCGTCGTCACTACAACACCATCCGACCGCACAGCGCTCTCGGATACCGTCCACCAGCGCCCGAAAGCATCGTCCCGATAGACCAAAGGCCGACCATGCACTAACATTTATACTGGACCACTCGATGGGGGCAGACCACCTTTCGTGATCTGTGCGACGAAGGTTCCCGAAGAGCCCATTGCGGAAGTCTCCATTTCTTTCTACGTGCACTCACAGCGCGAAAAATGCGGGGTGAGCGAAAAACTACATGCCGCGGCGCATCGTCTGACATGGCCGTTCGTGCACGCTAGAACATGGGTGAAGCGTCGAATTTGAAGGTCGCGGGGTAGAACGACCAGTCACCGCGGCTTCCCTGTCTCATGAAACATCAATTTGGGTTGAGTACTCTAACCCGGAAAGCGAAGAAGATGGATCATGTAATGAAAGTGCACATCGATACCCACCATCTCAAGAGGCAAGTCAATGCAAGCCGAGCCGCGCTCGGTTTCTTGGCCGCCGTCATACTACCGACCACGCCTTTCATCGCGCACTGGACGCGCGTGACGAGATCGGCGGAAATCGCCTGCAAGTGTTGGTCTTACGACCAACGCACCAAAATCGGGCATCGACACCTCAACTCGACTGTTGCGATGATCGCAGACCATGAAAATGTCGCGAGCGATGCAACACCTTGCGGGCCGAATAGTCGAAATGGTTGCCGGATCTGTTCTTTGACAGATCCGCGCTGGTTTCAGCACGCTGAGCGATAAGCGCGGCCTCGGTGCGGTTCGAAACACCCAGCTTTTTGGTTATTTGGCGAACATGGGCCTTTACCGTCGCCTCCGACTTGTCGATTTCGCGCGCAATCTGTTTGTTCGACTTTCCGGATTTCAGCAGCATCAGTACCTCGTTCTGTCGCGTTGTCAGACTCACCCTGCGTCCTTCCTCGACGGCAGCGTTGCTTGCGATAGGATCGGGGCTGGCTGTGGGATCTGTCGGGGAGGTATTCATTTTCTCACTTGATGAATTATCGAATTGTTCGGGCTCAATGTCATTCGACACGGCTGGGAGAGTGGGCGCCGCAAGGCTATCAGTCGCCCCGATCTGCACCGGATCACTGATCGAAAGCATCTCGGGAGGGATATACGTTCCGCCGGCACGCATGAAGTCAAACACGCTTTCAAGCAGTGCCAGATCGCTCGCTGTAGGGAGATATCCACGCGCACCGATATCGAAGGCCAGACGCATCTCTTGGGGATCTGTCGCGTCACAAATTACCAAGACCGGCGGCGCGCACGGAAGCGAGACAATGGATCGCAATAGGTGGTAAGCTGGGTCAGACCGGACCGTCGCGCCCGCGTCCAACACGCATATTTGCGTCCGCATATCATCTAGCAAGAGTTGTCCCTCGGCATCCTTAAGTATCAGGGTGTCCATATTGCGCCGACGGGCAATGTCTCCGACCAATTGCGTGAGAGCCGCCAATCGCAAAGGTAGATGACTTGCAATAATCACCATCAGCGCATGTTCGCCCAAATCCATTAGTGGCCGGCGTCAATGCGCGGGCGGTCAAATCCTACATTCCAATTTCTTTCAGAGATCAATGGCAATCAAATTGTTGCGGCCCGATGAACGCGTGCAAATACGCGATCACCGCAGTTATACTTTGCACTTCCATGATCGCGAAAGGTTCTAAAGTTCAAACCAGTGGTGTTCATGAGAATTCGAAGTATTAGCTTTCCCTCAAAGCATACCATAAAATATCGGAAAATGGCTCCAGGATGTACGCCATGAGCGATCTTTCGCCGCTCACGATCATCACATCGGCGGGCATTCCAGGCATCAAATCAAGGAGTTCGCCTGAATGGCTCAGTTCTGAGATCGGCACCTCGACCCGGGCCCGATAAAAGGTCCGTCCGGTTGCGTCATCGCGAAGCGCATCGGCGGACACATGAGTGACAGTTCCGGTAATTCGCGGCTGGGCGCGGCCGCTATAGGCCAGCAGCTGCACATGCGCCTTCAATCCGGCATGAACAACGTCGATATCGGTTGGCGAAACACGTGCGTTGACAAGAAGCCGCTCGTTCGAGGGCACGATATCGAGGATCGGATCGGCTGCCCGTACCACGCCCCCGGTCGTGCGGATGCGCATGTTGGCGACAACACCATCGACGGGCGCCGCAATGATCCGGCGATGCAGGATGTCGCGGCTGGCCGACAGCGCCTGATCGATCTCTGCCAATTCGCCGCGCACTTCCCGTGCCCGTTCAGCGACGCGCTCGGAGCGCTCCGCATCAATGGCGATAAGCTCGAGTTCCGTTTGGCCGATGCGCTGGCGGGCCTCGGCAATGGCCGCAAGCGTTCCACCGCGCGTACCGCGCAACTCGGCCTGCATGCGCTGTAAACGCAGCAAATCGCCCTTCTTGGCTAGGCCGCTCTCGAGCAGGCGCGATTTGTCTGTCAGTTCCTCGTCTATCAGCTCCAATTGATCTGTCACGCTGGTGACCTGCGCCTCCAATCCACGCACCTGCTCTTCAAGCTGCAGGACCCTTTGGCTCAAAACCCTTTTTTGCGCAGAGACGCGGGCGTTGCTTGCTTCGAATAACCGCTTCTCGGCAGCGATTGCAGCGCGCGTTGATCGATCACTGATCGGCAGATCGTTTGGAAGAACTATGTCGGTGTGCCCGAGTAGCACCGCTTCATGTCTCGCGCTCTCGATCAGGCGTGCGTTGCGCCGGTCGGTGAACGTTTCGACCTCGGCGCGTGCGCTCACGCTTTCGAGTGTGATGAGAGGTGAGCCGCGGCGAACGCTGTCGCCTTCGCGGACATGAATGCGCGCGATGATCCCGCCTTCGAGATGCTGCACTGTTTTCACACCGCCATCGGGGCTGATTTCGCCGGGTGCCACAGCACCTCCGGCCAGCGGCGCCAACGCACCCCAACCGATGAACAATGCCGAGAAAACAAGAATGACCAAGAAACCCGCGCGGCGCTGGCGGTCGATATCAGGTCGTGTCGCAAGTGGGTCGGATCGAGACATGGCGCTTTCCTTGGTGTTCGGCAGCCACTAAGCCGGTTCAGGCCGGGATCGACTGCCGATCCGGTTTCGATTTTCGGTTTGCGGATAGGTTTCGGAAGTCTGATCGGGCGCGTGCCCTGGGTCGGCGGCGATCGCGCGTTTGAGCACAAGCGGTGGTGGGCGCACGTTCTGGTCCTCCTTCGCGGATGCAGGCATGTCGCCGTCCCGTCGCCGCGTCGCGTCGCGCATCTTACCCAGGACCTCGGCCCGCGGACCAAAAGCTTGCACGATACCATCCCGCAAAAGCAGCGCCTTATCGCTTTGTACAAGAGTGGAAGGGCGATGACCAACAATCACAAGCGCCGAGCCGCTGCTCTTGAGATCGAGGATCGCTGCGGATAGCGCAGCTTCGCCGACGGTGTCGAGATTGGCATTGGGCTCGTCTAGAACAATGAGCGGTGGTCAACCGAACACGGCCCGCGCAAGGCCGATGCGCTGGCGCTGCCCGCCCGAAAGACCAATACCGCCGTCGCCGATCCGCGTTTCGTAGCCGTTTGGGAGCGCGGCGATCATCTCATGAGCATGGGCAAGACGCGCTGCGGCGATCACATGTTCATCAGGCGCGTCCGCCATCCGTGCAATGTTCTCGCGCACGGTGCCGGCAAAAAGCCCGACCTCCTGCGGAAGGAAGCCAACATAAGGGCCAAGGTCGTCGGCGTTCCATTGCCCGATTTCAATACCGTCTAGCCGCACCACTCCGGCATGTGGTCGTGCAAGTCCCACCAGGTACCGGCAGAGCGTACTCTTGCCCGCAGCCGATGGCCCAATCACCGCAACAACCTCGCCAGGCGCAATCGCAAAGCTGACACGGCGCAGCACCGGCCCTGATGGGCCCATCGCGGTCAGATCGGTCACCTTAACTTCACCGATGGGGGCCGGCAGTGCTATACGACGCGCCGACGCAGGGTAGCGGCGGGCGCGATCGGACAGACGCCCATAGGCGATGCGCGCAGCCGTGAAGTTGCGCCATGCCGTCATCGCCATGTCGATCGGCGCCAACGCACGGCCAAGCAGGATAGATGCGGCAATCATCACGCCAGGGGTGCTCTCGCCCCTCAGCACCAAAAGCGCGCCAAGACCGAGGATGGCACTTTGCGCGAAAACTCTGGAAAACTTGGCGAATCCGGTAATGAGCCCACCGCGCTCGCTGGCACGCAACAATGCGTCTTGTGATTTGGTATTGGCCTGCTGCCATAGATCGGTCATCGCAGCCGTCATGCCCATGGCGCGCACGGCCTCGGCATTGGTGATTGCAGCCTCTGCACGCCGTTGAGCAGAGAGTTGTCCGGCATTGGCGTCCTTCAGCGGCCCGCGAGTGGTGGCTTCGTTGGCCAGACTGAGGGCGATGAGAAGCAGCGCGACGCCAGCGCCCAGCATCCCCAGCCAAGGATGCAGGAGCCATATGATCGCGATGTAGAGCGGCGTCCATGGAAGGTCGAAGAATGCGGTCATGCCTTGCGTGGCGATAAAAGATTGCACCTGTGAGAGGTCGCGAAACGCCTGAGAGCCACCGGGATCGCCCGCGAGCCTCGCCTGTATACCGCCGTCCAAGTAGCCGGGACTGAGTACGCCGTTAAGCCACGCGCCGATACGGACTGTGACGGCCGTGCGCAGGGTTTCGAGAATTGCCATCGCCAGCACGGCGGCAGCCATCAGCGCCGTCAGCACCATCAGCGTCTCGACACGACCGGAGGTCAGCACGCGATCATAGACCTGCAGCATGTAGATCGGTCCGGCGAGCATCAGCAGGTTCACAAAGAAACTGAAGAGCGCGACCAGTCCGAAAGCGCCGCGACAGCGCGCGACCGCGTCAGACAGGATATCAGCCTGCTTCGCCATGGCCCGCCTTCCCCTAACAGCTAGGCCAGAAACAGGCCGGGATCACCGATCTCGAAGACATCGAGCGCATTGAGCCGCTCAATCGCCTCGTTCGTGTCGGTTGTGCGAAGATCGACAAGCGCTGTCTGGCCGGAGCCCTCGAACACCGCCGCTAGAGTGCCGAATACGCTGGAGTTGAGGCCGACGAGCGAGGTTCCGGGTGTTACGCCGATCGCGTCGAACCCAATGAGACTGCCACCCGAAGAGGCGAATTGGTAGTCGCGCACGAGGTTGGTCCCGCCGAGAAGCACGAACGTGTCGGCGTCGCCATCGCCAAGCAGGTTATTGGTTCCACCACTACCGACAAGTGTATCGCTCCCATCGCCTCCGCGCAAAAGGTCATTGCCATCGCCGCTGATCAGGCGATTGTCACCGGTCAGCCCGATCAGGTTGTCGTCGAATGCGCTGCCCTCAACGGCCTCGATTTCAGTCAGCCGGTCGCCCTCGGCATCACCGCCTCTTCCGGTCGTCGCGCCGAGATCGGAAAGTCCTACAGTCACACCTGCCGCCGAGTTGGCGTAGCTGGCGATATCGAATCCGGTCCCGCCATCCATCGTATCGGCACCCGCGCCACCTTCGAAAAAGTCGTTGTCCGCGCCACCGCCGAGTTGATCGTTGCCATCGCCGCCGAAAAAACTCTGATCGCCCGCACCACCGAGCATTATGTCGTCGAATGCGCTACCGATCGCTCCGTTGATTTCAAGATAGATGTCGCCCGCCGCCGCACCCGCACCAGACGTCGCCCCGGCATCCGACAATTGCACCTCGACGAAGGTCAGTGCGTCCACGTAGCTCACAAGGTCAAAGCCGTCATCGCCAGCACCAGAATCGCCGATCAGGGTGTCGCTGCCACCACCGATCAACAGGTCGTCGCCCGCGCCGCCGACGACAAGATCGGCACCTTGGCCGCCCGCCAACGTGTCGTTGCCACCATCGCCAAAAAGCCTGTCGTTGCCGTCATTTCCGCGAATATCATCGTCACCGTCGCCGCCTGAAACGAGGTCATCACCAGCGCCCGCGAGGACCCTGTCGTTGCCCGAACCGCCCATGACCATGTCATTGCCAGCGCCTGTGGAGAAGCTGTCGTTTCCGGCGGCGCCATCGACGGTATCATCGCCGCCAAGGCTGATTATCTCATCATCGCCTGCGCCACCGTTGATTTCGTTGGCACCCGATCCAGCTTCCATGAAGTCGTCACCATCACCGCCATCCATGACATCATCGCCTGAGCCGCCCGTCATCGTGTCATCGCCGGAACCGCCATTCACTACGTCGTTGCCGCGACCGCCGGTTAGCAGATCGTCGCCAGAACCGCCATTCATCACGTCGTTGCCCGAACCGCCGATCAGCAGATCGTCGCCGCCGCCGCCGTTCATTGTGTCGTCGCCCGAACCGCCGTCAAGAATATCATTCCAGTTGCCGTCCTCAGGATCGCCTTCCATCAGATCGTTACCGTCACCGCCACGCAAAAGATCATTGCCGACGCCACCAATCAGAGTGTCATCGGTGCCCGCGGCAAGGATTGTATCGTTGCCCGCGCCACCGTCGAGCGTATCACCCAAGTCTGAAATACTCTGAAAGCGCGACACACTGATCTTGATTAAATCGTTACCACCGAGACCGCGCACGTCGAATGCCCCGGCCGTACGCACCCGCAATTGGTCGCTCGCTTCAGTCCCTGTCAAAACCATGTTGAAATCTCCTACAGCTACGTGCCGAAATCCTACGGCTCCCTCAAATCTGGTCTAAGAAATTGAATTCGCCGCCTCGCGACCAGGCCGATCGCCCCGGCAGCTTGCATATCGGTGCAATAGGGCGGCCATATTTCATGGCCGCCCCGGGCGGTTTCCGTTCAGTCAGCCGCGGCGATAATTACACCGGACGCGCTTGAAAGCTCGTTGTCGACCGTAAGAACGACGATGTCAACTTCGACGGCGGTGTTGTTTCCGATTGCCTGGGCGTCAAATGTCACAGTTGTGATGCTGTCTTGAATATCGACATCGGCGTCGAAATCGATGTCGACATCAATGTCTTTGTCCAGGTCAATATCGACGTCGAAATCGAAGTCAAAGTCGATGTCGGTTTCTTGGTCTACGTCAATGTCTACAGTACTCATAGAAATTTCCCTCTTGTTTAAGGTAGAAATGGTGTCGAACTATTCGACATGAGCAACTTTACTAACCAAAATTGTTTGGAGAAACAGATCATACGGATTATCGCCCTTCGGGTTCGAATTCAGTCCTCACACAACCCTTTCGCTAAGGAAGACCTATCCGAAAGTCATAGCGCTGATGCGTTGCACCTATCCGATTGCGAGCGTCGCCTGGAGAGACGACCCCGATAGAACGTCTTCAACGGCAAGCACTTCGGCAACCACATCGACGGCACCAACTGGTGCATCGACTGCGGCATCAAAGGTTGCAGTTGCGATGTTACCAGCGCCCACATGCGCGCGGTCGTCTGCATCCGCAGCAAGCTCGACGTTGACGCGCGTCAGATCGGGGAAGTCGAGGAAATCGAGGTCCAGCGCAATAAACCGATGCGTACTCTCTGCCCAGTTTTCGCCTTGAATGTCTGTGTCCATCTGCAGCACGAAATCTGCTCCGCTCACCTCGCCAAATGCGTCCGTAAGGGCGACCTCGGTACCGCCCTCGGCCGCCGCGCGAAAGCTTGCCGACCCGTGCGCGACAGCGGCTGAACCGTAGTCGACGATGTTGGCGTCAAGCTCCGCTCGGCTCACGGTGTCGGTGCCGAAGGCATCGGCACTTCCTTCAAGCGTGAGCGCTATCGGGGATTTATCGATATCGGTGGCCCAGCCAAACAATTTAGATATGGTCTCGGCTAGCTTCTCGACGCGTTCCAAGGCTTTGTCGAATGCGGAATCTACCCATTTCTTCCGGTCCAGAAAACGCTCTATTGATTTAAATTCTCTAGAAATAAACCTTGCTAACATCGTCGCCTCCAATGGTAAGATACTCACCCAGTGTAAGCTGCCTCATTGCGCGTTTATATTGACCAGACGAACACAAAAGCGTGTATTCAAGGTAGTCAAATAGCGCCTAAAGTTGGACTACCCGGTTCAAATTGCTAATATCTGAGGGCGTACAGCTGGCGATCTACTGAAACCTACACTTTTGTTGTAGTTTTCCTTTTTTGAATAGACTGTTTGTCAATTTTTCATACAGTTTTTGGCCTTGCTATTCTGTGAAATGAATCTTCTGAATGACAGTAGATGGATATTTTGATCATAAGACCTTTTAGTATTGGTTCTCGAAGATATATAGTCACTCCGAGGTGATCTGTTTGGCGAGTGCGCATAGCCCTTCGACCCCCTGCAACGAGTATCAAAAAGGTCGATTTATGCCGACCCAAAGTATCACCTGTTTTCCTAACGAAAGTGAAACCACTGTCTAAGTTGCCTACCATCTTCCAACTATGCCACGCGAGAGCGCTGTCAGGACACTTATGTCATTTGCAGAACATCAGCTTCCTGAAAAGTGGTGCGGTATCAATATGCCATCGATCCTATGTCGCAACTCCGAACAGCCCCCCGCAGCGCTTTTCGGAAAATGCAGAAGTGGTGGAGATGGGCTCAGTGCCGCCGGTAGATCGGTTCCAGCACTCTGCCTTTGAGCTGGTCTGCCCCCATCGAGTGGTCCAGTATAAATGTTAGTGCATGGTCGGCCTTTGGTCTATCGGGACGATGCTTTCGGGCGCTGGTGGACGGTATCCGAGAGCGCTGTGCGGTCGGATGGTGTTGTAGTGACGACGCCATCTCTCGATCAGGATCTGGGCCTCGCGCAGCGAGTAGAAGAGCTCACCGTTCAGCAGCTCGTCCCGAAAGCGGGCGTTGAAGCTCTCGCAATAGCCGTTTTCCCATGGTGAACCAGGCGCAATGAAGGCCGTCTTGGCGCCCACCGCGCCGATCCATGCCCGCACCTTCTTGGCGATAAATTCGGCGCCATTGTCGGACCTTATGTATTCCGGCGGGCCGCGCATGATGAACAAGTCGGTCAGGGCATCGACCACGTCGACGGAATTGAGCTTGCGTTTGACACGTATCACCAGAGCCTCCTTCGTGAACTCGTCAATGATGTTGAGCGTGCGGAAGATCCGCCCGTCGTGGGTGCGGTCCTGGACGAAGTCATAGGACCAGACGTGATTGGGCCGCTCCGGCCGAAGCCGGACACACGACCCGTCGTTCAGCCAGAGTCGACCCTTCTTGGGTTGCTTTTGTGGGACTTTCAGCCCTTCACGCCGCCAGATCCGTTCGACGCGCTTATGGTTCACATGCCAGCCGCTGTTGTTCAGCATCCCGGTGATCATGCGGTATCCATAACGCCCGAACTCTCGTGTCAGCTCAATGATGTCCTCGGTCAGCCGTTCTTCGTCCGGCAGACCGCAGGGCACCTTGCGCTGCGTCGAGCGATGCTGCCCGAGAGTGCGGCAGGCCCGGCGCTCCGATACGCTGAGGGTTTGCCGCACATGATCGATACATCGACGACGGCGGGAAGGGCTTAGAAGTTTCCCCGTGCGGCCTCGGTCAGGATCATCTTGTCCAGCGTCAGATCTGACACGGCGCGCCTCAGCCGGGCATTCTCGGTCTCCAGCTCCTTGAGCCGTTTGAGCTGATCCCGGTTCATGCCGCCATACTGCTTGCGCCATCGGTAATAGGTCTGCTGGGTCACGCCGATCTGGCGCACCGCCTCTGCGATCCCCATGCCTTGTCCTTGCAGCACTTCAACCTGCCGAAGCTTCAGCACCACGTCTTCGGGTTTGTCTCGCTTTCCAGCCATCTCTGATCCTCCTGAAACGGGATAATACTATCCCAGTTGGTGGACCACTTCAGTGGGGGCACTCCAACATCCTGAACCAGTCAACCTTGCGCCGCGATCAGACAACGTGGCCGCTAGAGGCGTCTCTGGCGATTGTCGGCGCAACGCTCGCCGCTTTGGCTGCATCCCTCTCACGCCCTTTGATTGCTACTCTGGGCAGTCTCTCAGTTTGGGCGGCGGCCGTCGGGGTCCTGCAGTTGGGCTTTGTGAACTACCTCTGGCTGGACGCGGCCACCGTCCTCTCTGCCCTTTTGACAGGTACGTTGCTGGGGGCCGCTGCGCGTTGGCAGATGAACCGAACGCGCGCATTGAATTTGTCGCGCTATCAGTCGCCACAGCTCATGGAGGCGCTGGCAAGTCGTGCGACGCCAGAATTCGAAGGTCGGATGCAAAGGGCCTCGATCTTGTTTGTCAACCTCGCCGATTTCACGCAACGCAGCGCTGAGATCGGATCGGCTGACACCGGCAAATTGCTCAATAGATTTCACACGCTGGTCAATACTGCGGCCGATCGCTGGAACGGCACTGTGTCCTATACCGCTGGCGATGGTGCCATGATCATATTTGGTTTGCCGAAAGTGGCCGTCAACGATGCGAAACGAGCAATTGGCTGCGCCGAAGATTTGTTGCGCAAGATCGGCGCGGATGATTTGACCGGAACCGCCTCGAGCCCGGCATCTGTTCGGATCGGCGCACATTCGGGCGATGTCTTTGCGACCGTCTTGGGCGAAAAGGGCCGTTCTACGCCGACCGTGACGGGTGACGTGGTCAACACGGCAAGCCGTCTCCAGGAACAGGCTAAAATCCACGGGGCAACCCTGGCGATCTCGGATGACATATACCAAGAGGCCGGGCGTCCGGATCTGCCGAGCTTACATCATGCTGGCCCCGTGACGCTGCGCGGACGGTCCAAGAGCATTGATCTGTGGCTTATGAAACCGGGTGGGCAGCGTGCCGGCGAAAGAGTTCCGTGATGACCGACGGCGGTTTGTTGCGGCACCCGGTTCGCTCGTTGAGCCCCACCGTTGACACATACATTTTGCGGGCCGTCATGTAGGCCGCGCGAAGAGCGAGGCTGCCGTTGAAGCGTCCGCAGTGTATTCACGCGTTGTCCGCGTCTTGCCAGTCCGTGCAAGGTGCGGCGAAAGGCAAGCCATCCTGGACCGGCCGTTCAGCCAAAACGCAGCAAAGATCGGGCGTTAAATTCCCAGATCGAGGATAAATCAGCTTGCTGCGAAACCTGCAACAAGCTGATCATCAGGAGGGAATCCGCCTCTCGGCGGGAAAAGTCGGCCGCCGGAATTGTTCGTGGAGCAAGCGCCATTTCGTCTGTTCACCGCGCCAGTGTTCGACGCCTCCCGACGGCGGGCAAAGGGGCCACGTTCACGCCGTGAGTGGCCCTGGTTGGTCAAAGTAGGTCAGAACGTGCTAGCCTGGAGGTCTAATCCTGGCCGCAAGGTCGCTTTGCAGTCCAAAAAGCAGCGATAGACCGAAAGCCCATGCCCCGCTAGCATGCCAACTGTGCCGACGATCACAGATAGCGAACCTGGTTCAATCTAAGGTGTTTCTTGATGGTTAATGAAGACGAACCTCCGGCAACCGAAACGCGTCGGCTTGCAGCCGTGGCATTTGCCGACGTCGCCGGGTTTTCACGGCTGATGGCCGAAGACGATCTTCGGACCAGCAACCAATGGAAATCACTGAAAGATGATCTGCTACTGCCTTTGCTAGAGCAGTACGAAGGCAGATTGGTTGAAACAGGGGGTGACGCGATCCTCGTTGAGTTCAAAAGCGTCGTCGCGGCCCTGAATTGGGCGATGGACGCTCAGAATGCACCAAAGATGACTTCCGGAAACGACAAGGGCAAGGCTTTGCAGCTGCGCATTGCGGTTAATGTCAACGATGTACTGGTGCGCCAGGGGAATATACTCGGAGACGGTGTCAACATTGCTTCGCGTATTCACGACGCCGCTGCTCCAGGTCAAATCGTGGCGACGGGTCTCGTTCGGGAATTGTCGGGAAACAAGATCAGAGTTCATTTCAGAGACCTCGGAACCCCCCGACTGAAGAATATCAAGCGCATTATCCACCTCTTCCAGGTCGTCTCTTTGGCAGATGCCGACGGCCAAGAAACGACTTTGCATCAGCCCTTCATCGAATGGACATCGCGCCCAGGGGTTGCGGTGCTGCCATTCCGCTCGTCCTCGGATCATGAAATGGAAGAATACTTTGGCTCAGGGATCACCGAAGACATCATCTGCGGCCTGTCGCGCAGCCGTGCATTTCACGTCATTGCGCGCGCCTCGACGTTGCGCTTTGCAAAGCGTACGATAGATCTGCAGGACGTGGCGTCGCAGCTGGGTGTCAATTACGTGATGGACGGCAGTGTGCGCCGCCAGGGTAACCGGCTTCGGATCACAGCCGAGCTGGTCGATGTCGCCATAAACCGCTCAATCTGGTCCGAGACATTCGACGGCACCGCCGAAGATCTGTTTGATTTTCAGGATACCATCGTGGCGGCAGTTGTCGGCTCGTTTGAGCCGCGCCTGAACGCGCATGGGATTGAACGCGTTCGAAATCGCCCTACAGAGAGCCTTGACGCCTATGATTGCGTTCTCAAGGCTGCATCTGAACTATACCGTTTCACCGAAGACGGGTATTTCCATTCCGGCATCGCATTGCAACGCGCTATGGAGCTTGATCCAACATATGCTAGGGCCTACGCCTATTCCGCCTGGCGATTGAATTATCTTTTCGGCGAAGGGCGCTCTGACGATCCGGACCGCGACAAGAAACTCGCCGTTGAGCATGCCCGACATTCCATCGCGCTCGATCCTGACGATGCGTTTTGTCAGGTAGTCGCGGGCCATTTGACCAGTCTAATCGAAGGTGACCCCCATCAAGCGATGTCAATGTTTGATCTGGCCATGTCGCTGGATCAGAACAACGCCTTGGGTTGGGCCACAAGTGGCGTAACCCTGTCCTATCTGGGCCGCGGCGACGAAGCGATGCCGCGGTTTCAAAATGCCTTCAAACTCAGCCCCTTTGACACGCTGAATTTTACATGGTGGACCGGCGCGGGCATCGCGGAGTTCGTATCCGGCAACTACGCAGAAGCCATTTCCTGGCTGCAAAAGGCGCGTCACGTCAATCCCCGCTTTATTGCAACATTGAGGATGTTGGCCGCCAGCCTTGCGATGGACGGACAAGAGGATAAGGCAAGGGCCGTGGGAGCGGAGCTTTTGGCGCTCGACAAAGATTTCTCAGTAGACGGCTTCGTTTCGTGGTACCCTTTTGTACGTAGCGAGGACAAATTAGCCTTGAAAAGCGGACTATTTATCGCGGGCTTGCCCCGCTGACAGATTCTAAACAGACAAGATTTCAAGGCCCTGACATAGGAAAGGAGAAATTTGATGACCTCTGGCATGGGTAACGGCATGGGCATGGGCAACGGCATGGGCATGGGTAACGGCATGGGCATGGGTAGCGGCATGGGCATGGGCAACGGCATGGGCATGGGCAACGGCATGGGCATGGGTAACGGCATGGGCATGGGCAACGGCATGGGCATGGGCAGCGGCATGGGCAACGGCATGGGCATGGGCAACGGCATGGGCATGGGTAGCGGCATGGGCATGGGTAACGGCATGGGCATGGGCATGGGCACGGGAAATGGTGTCGGCGCGATCCCTGTTGGCGCAGGTGGCGGCATCGGCCTTATCCGCAGCTACTACGCCACACCTATCGAGTTGGCGCTTTTGCCATGGTCGCTGAATTTCACGCCTGACAACGCGGGCAATGACCCGTTTCCGCTGGCTTACATCATCAACCCATACCAGTTTGATGCATTAACCGGCGCGGCCAAGCCGTGGCTGGAATGGAACACGCAGGACTGGGACCCGGCCCTGCGCTTTTGGACCCTGCCGTTTGACCCTAATCTTGGCGAATGGCTGCGCGCTGCCGACCGCTCTGAGCCGGGGACACTGGCCGCGCTGGAACTCGCCGCAAATCACTCCAAGTGGCTGCCCCTCGTTGCCAATAAGGATCCTCTGAACTGTTTCGAGACAAATGATCTAAAGTGGTTGCCTGCAAGCGACAGCCAAGGTGACGCCGCAATTGCATTCCAGTTCATCAAGGGCGAGCTGGAAACTCTCATGCATTACATGGAGGATGACCGGCAAAACTATCTTGTGGAGTCGGACATACAGGCAGACGGTCTGCCGAATTACCTGATCCATTTTCTGGGCATCAATTCCTTCGACCACCCCAATACATTGCAATTGATCGACGTGGGTCTGGCATTGGGGAACGTGATCTATATGTCCTATAAGGCGTTCTTCAAAAGGGTACGTCCTTCGATCCTCCGCCCCGGGCTGACGGTGCCCTTTGGCCCGCCTGCCCACCCGGCCTTTCCCAGCGGGCACTCCTTCCTCGCCCATCTGATTTCGCTGCTCTTGTGCGAGATTCCGGGTATAGCATACCGCTATGGCGTTTTGCCCAACGGTGCCTCACCGGGGGATGGCGGATTGTTGAGGAAACCGCAGCCTGGCGATCTTGACGGGCGCAAGGTCGTCAAATCACCGCTTTTCACCATCGCGCAGCGGATCGCGGTCAATCGTGAGCGTATCGGGGTGCATTATCCCTCCGACAGTTATGCCAGCCGCCACCTTGCAGCGGCAATCTGGGAGCGGCTGATGAAGCCGAAAGGCGACGTTGAACGCATCGACTGCCCGACTCTGGATACGATTATTGCCCACGCCAAGAGCGAATGGCCGACACCGTGGGCATGACCTGCTGGGCGCTTTCGTCAAGATAGCCAGAGCGGACGATGTTTAGAAGTCCAAGAGCATCAAGCCGAGATTGTTGTCCCCCGCCACCAGATCGGTTAGCGAACGTGGTCTGACGGGCGGGCTGTCGCCATCGGGGATCGCTGCGGCAAGCAGGGCCTGCGTATCAGAATTCGCCAGATCGTCATTGCAACTGATCTCAAGCAGAACGATGAGTTTCAGGCCACTATCCGTGTCGGCATTTTCAATTGCGTCGGAAATCTCGGTCGGGATTTCCAACGAAACCTCTTCGCCGGGAGCTAGACCTATCGGTTGGGCAAAGGAATGTGAGGCGATCCAATCTATGTTATCGCCAAAATCCCATTGATCTTGCGTCATGTCGCCCAGCAGAACCCCGAGCCACATCCGTCGGCGGACCCCGACGGCAGGTTGTTGTCCGCGATTTCCCAGGACAAAGCCCTGATTGTTGTCGACCATCCATTTCCGCGTACCGATCCAATCAAGCGAGACAGGCGCGTAACTGCCCGGCCCATATTGCGTGGTGCCTGCAGCTAGAACCTCCTCCTGAGGCCTGCCGTCCATTATGAAGATATCGACAGGTGCCGCCTGACCTGGTCCGTTCGTGGTATTCGCTACATCTTCGACAAACATGCCCTGCGCCTCAAAGGCCCAGCGCACCACCTTGTGCGCAACCCCGCCGGACCAAAGGTCCCCAACCGCTGGCGCAGGCATGGTATCAAGGGCACCATGCGGCGGTGGAGGCACGTCCAAGGGGGTGGTCATCGACAATGACGCGTCTTCCATGCCAAGTTCCAGCATCTCTGCCTTCGACGGCGCCTGCGCAAATCCGGCGATTGCGCGGACCAATAGAAACAGCGTCAGGAAAGACGCGCGATATCGGATGTAACGGTCCGGGTTGCCTTGCTGAACCGTGTCGCCTCCCAGTGCGCGGTATAGCCGAAAGATCGACGACGACAGGATCTGTTCGGTCAGATATCCTTTCAGCGTCTCGCAATGTGCCGGAGGCGCTTCGATCACGGAACGGTTCAACGTGCCATACCAGGCCCAGCCCAACAGCGGCGACCGATCGTGTCGCCGGGTTGTGAACACGAAGGGGTAGGTGATCCCGCGAAACTGCTCGCTGACATCACTGCTTTTTTCGGACAGCTGTGAATACGGATCGTACCAGACGGCCGCAAGCGCATCGCCCGCGCTGTGCGCAAAATCAAACTCCAGCTTGCCCAGACGTGCCGCGATCAAGAAATGCCCGAACTCGTGCAGCATCCAGCGCCCGCTTGCCCCGATCCCCAGTGGTTCGGGCCGCAGGAACCGGCGATCGGGGTGCGTAGTCGGTGTGGCATGCGGGTTTCTTGGCCGCGACCAGCGGTTGAGCGTGGCCAAAGCAAGGCGGACGTGTACCTTTGGCTTAATGCCCTGCGCCGCTTCGGTGCAGTCAAATGCTACTTGAGCATTGATCGTTCGGCCATTGCGCCCGGGGCCCGGAAAGATCCCATAACGATACAACACATCGACCTTTTCCTGCGCGCGCACCGCAAACAGTAGTGGGGGTAGACCGATATCGCTTAGAAACTGGAAGAAGTCGACGCTATAGCAATAGGCCATAATCGCCGAGTAATCGTTGCGGCGCGGTGCCGGGTCCTGCCCGCCCGGCAAGGGTACCGACTTCACACCGGGGCCTGCGGGCACGTCCGCAGGAACATATCCTGGGCAGCGGCGCACCTCAAATCCGTCGGCCTCCAGAACCTTGCCCGCGGCGGGTCCGATGTCACGCGCGACGCGGTAGGTCTCCAGCACCTTGTCGTCCCGTGTGGGGCGTCGCAACGTGTAAAGGTAGGACTGGCCGTTTGGCTCAACCCATCCGGCCGGTGTTTGCACAAACACGTCGGCCGCACCAGGGTTCGCAGCATGTGATACAAGTGGGCAAACCTCGGTCGACACCAGCTTGGCGAAATCGCCCCCCACGGCACCCGGCGGAGGAAGCAGATCGAACGTGGAAAGAACCCCATAGCTCTGCGGCATCGGAAATGGCGGTCTTATGCTGTAGTCCTCATAGACCGTCACAGCGGCTGCGGCCTTCGACGACAATGTCAACCGAAGCGTCGGCGTCGCGCCCGGGTCAGGTGGCGTAAGCGAAAACAGCAACTCTTCCGCGCTCATTGTCTTCTCGTCAACAAACGCATCGGCGGCGCTGAGTGCGATGAGTTTGCCCAGGACTGACACGCCGAGGGTGTCCCGGTCTGGCGACAGTAATGCGTCCAACTGCTCACGAAACCTCCGGCCGCCCGACGCCAAGGCCTCGGTCACACTGATATAGCCTTCGGCGGGATACTCCACGGTAATGGACCGAATAATCACCCGAACGTCGTCGCCTACGGTTTCAACCGTCATCGGCACACGGGCCCCAAACGAATAGGAGAGGACATCTTGCTGTGGGGGGTACATCTCAGCACCTGTCATCACGACCAAGGCCGGCAGGTCACCATCTTCTTGCCGTGACAAGTTCCACGATGCAAGCGTGGGTCTGACAGCATCGGCGACCGTTCGAATGCTGGGCCAGACATCGCGCCACCTGATCGCTGCCGGATGAGGTATGGCACCGCCCGGCACAAGTGCATCCTGCCAGCTCTCCGGCATGAGCGGTTCCACCTCCGGCTCAGGTGCCTTAGGATCGAGCGACTGCCAGTCTGCCCCAAGCAGATCGAAAACCGTGTGAACGTACCGACCGGCGACTGTTTTCAGGGCTGCTTCAAGGTCTTCGTCGGGGGTGATAGTGGCAATATACGGCGCATTGCTATGCGAAAGGAGCCTTGAAGGACGACCGGATCCTGGGTACCCCACCTCCTCGCGCAGCCAATTTGGGGGCCAGAAATCAGTTTGGTAGTCTTTTGGCGGCCATTTATGTTCGGTAATTGTCATTTCTGACATCCTGTGGGCGGGTTCAAAGAAAAAGTCGGATCAAATGCCAAAAGAGTAACACAATAAGGGCGCTCTGAACACTGCAAGGCATGCCCCGGATTGATGCGATCAGACAGATCGGTGTGACGGAGCAAACCTATTACCGTTGGAAGAAGAAGTACGGCGGAATGGGCGCAGAACAACTGAAGGAACTGAAGCGGCTCCAAAAAGGGAGAATGAGCGTCTTCGTCGGGCCGTCTCGGACCTGACGCTGGACAAGTTGATCCCGTCAGAGGCCACACGGGGAAACTTCTGAGCCCTTGGCGTCGCCGCGCCTGCATCAACCTGATCCGCAGCCAGATGAAGGCTTCTGAGCTTCGAGTTTGCCGTGTCCTTGGCCAGCACCGCTCCACGCAAAGGTGTGTGCCGGTTGATAGTGCTGACCAAGAGCGTCTGGTTGCCGATATGATCGAGCTGACCCGTCATTAGGGTCAACATGGCTATCGTTGCGTCGCGGCCTTGCTGAAAGTCGCAGGCTGGCCCCCTCTCGGGACATTGCTATGCAATGCCCTGCCGGGCAGCGGATGGCTCATGTGTCCGGCTTCGTCCCGAGCATCGCAATCACGTCTGGTCGTATGACTTTGTGCATCACCGGACTGACGATGGCAGGGCGTTCCGGACATTGAACATTCTGGACGAGCACAGCCGGGAATGCGTGGCGATCCGGGCGAAGTGCAAGCTGAACTCAACCGAAGTCATCGATGCGCTTACAGACTTGTTCATCTTGCGTGGCGTGCCAGCCTACATCAGATCAGACAACGGCCCTGAGTTCATTGCTGAGGCGGTCAGAGACTGGATCAAAGAAGTCGGGGCAAAAACTTCGTGTATCGAGCCCGGGTTACCTTGGGAAAACGGATACTGAGAAAGCTTCAATGGACGAATGAGAGACGATTACTCTACGGTGAAACCTTCTACTCGCTGCGGGAAGCCAAAATCATCATCGAAAGCTGGAGGAACCACTACAATAACAAACGACCACATAGTGCTCTGGGCTACCGCCCACCTGCGCCAAAGGCCATCGTACTGATGGACCAAAGGCCGACCATGCACCACCTTTAAAATTGGACCACTCAGGTGGGGCTGCTTAGGTGCAACATTTTCTCTGAACACGACAAATGACCATTTATCGATAGGTTCAGGCAGCGCTAATCTCACACTCGCCACGAATTTTTACTTGAGTGAGAGAGTTGTGATGGCCGCTCTTTTTACGCAATTTCAGGAAGAGCATTGCGGTATTTGTAATTTGGTGCCGGTCCAATGTTGCTGCAAGTGACTTGATATCGCAGGTCGCCACGATCTGCCTGTCCGACTGTGCATGAGCCACAATGGTGACGCTAATATCGGACACATCATGGCGTGTCGCCAAATATGCGCTGATGTCCGGAGCTGTGGAGACCGCCATGTAAAGCGCTATGCAGGTTCCGGGCGTGAGGGTTTTCACGGCATCGGGGATAGCGCATCCATCTGTGATATGTCCCGTCAACAGGATCAATGTGTCGATCGCCTCTCTCTCTGTCAGCGTTTGCCCGCTTGCCGCAGCCGCGCCGCAAGCAGCCGTCACGCCGGGTACGATTTCCAGCGGAATTCCTGCGGCACAAACGGCGTCCAACTCTTCCATGCTGCGTGCAAATATACCCGGATCACCGCATTTCAGACGCACTACACGTGCACCATTTCGCGCCGCTGCAACCACAGTCTGTGTAATCTTCGCTTGCGGCCAACTGTGGCAACCGGGTTGTTTGCCAACATAAACACGCTCAGCATCGCGGCGGGCAAGTTCGAGAATGGCGGGGTCGATGAGGCGGTCATAATAGATCACGTCCGCCTCTTGCAGTCGCTGCACCCCGCGCAAGGTAATCAGGTCTTTGGCACCGGGGCCTGCACCGACAAGTGCGACACTTCCCCCGGTTTCCTGGCCGAATTCACCTGTGGCGATGGCCTGTTTGATCATCTGCGCCGCTTCGCGGGCAGCGCCCCGTGCGTGGGCGCGGCGCGGGGCATCGCCGAACACCCAGCGCCAAAGGTCGCGCCGTGCGCGCGGCCCCAGCCGTGCTGACGCACTGGCCCGCAAACGTCCCGCCAATGAGGCCAAATCGCCAAGGTTAGGCTCCAACATCTGCTCGATTTGTGTCTTGATCTGACGCGCGAGCACGGGTGCCGTACCCTCTGTTCCGATGGCCACGACAACTGGATCGCGATCCACGATGGACGGCGTAATTACATCGCACAGAGCGGGCTGGTCCACCACATTCACAGTGGCCCCCACCGTCTTGGCGAGGCAATGCAGTGCCATATCCGCTCCGGGGCAACCAGTTGCAATGAAGACCAGTGCGCTGTCTTTCAACTCATCCGCACGAATCGCGCCGTGCTGATGTGTGATGCGGCCCGCGATCGCCAAAGCGGCCAGCTCATCGTCGAGACTGTCGCTGCGCAGGATGATCTGGGCTTCGGTCTTGAGCATCAGCCGCATCTTTTGCGCCGCTTGTTCACCCCCTCCGATGATCACGACCCTGCGGCCCTCCATCTGAATGAACATGGGAAAGGTTTTCATGCGGGAACTCCTTCGTTTTGGGTTCGGTTGGCCCACAGTGCCTGTGCTTTGTGCTGCGCGTGATCGAGCGTGATGGCCGGATCGACTGTCCATAGCGCAAGGGCGGCGGTGCCTGTCACAGTCGCTTGGGCAAAGGCATCGTGCAGCTTACCCTGCCAAAGGGCGAGAGGGTCCACCTCGGCGTCCAGATCATGCAAGCGGCGGGTCTGCGACAAGATCGCTGGGGCGGTCTGTTGGATATGCGCGCCACCGCGCAGACCAAAACAGATGATGTCCTTGGATGGGTGTCGCTCAAACTCCCCGCCGCCACCCTTTATGATGGTGAGCGTTTTTTGCCCCAACAACTGGGCGGCTTGGGCCTGGAGACTGCGGTAGGACGGGTGGAAAACCCCCTGCACTGTCGCTGGCGCCCGCGAGGGGTTCCACATCCGAAGAACGGTATTGATGCAGGAGCGCAGGCCCAGATCGGCACGCAGATCCAACATTTCATGCGCCTTCAGACATAGCTCTGCCAGCGAGTCATAACGCACCAACGGCCCCGCCAATGTACGGATATCATCGCGCCCGAGTGTAACGTTTTGATAGGCGCTATGCCCGTGCATTGAGACGCGGAGCCCCGTTTGCGCCACCAGCCGTGCCGCCAGCAGGTAGAGCGGCGCACCGCGGCTGCGACCAGCAGCATAGCTCGGCCAGTCCAGATCCGCGGGGGGCAGTGTACCAATCACATGCGCCCGCAGCGCGGCGGTAAAGCCGGCGATCTCCTGCGGCTCTTCCCCGCGCAACCGCAGCACCATCAGGAGCGCGCCCACGGCCTCGGGTGCAGCGCGCCCTTCAAGGATCACAGCCATCGCCTCTTGCGCCTCGTCCAGCGTCAACGCACGCGCGAGCCCCTTTCCCTGAGCAACGATCCTGACAAACGGCGCGAGGCTCATTCCGCCGCCACCGGCAGCGCCGCTTGCGCCACAAGACGGGCCAACTCCGGCTTGCAGGAGCCACAATTCGTGCCTGCAAAGGTTATCGCCCCCAAGGCATCGACCGAACGCGCGCCTGCATCGACGGCAGCCTGCAACGTGTTCTGACCCACGTTAAAACAGGCGCAGACGACATTCCCTGGGTCAATCTGGTCCTGATCCATGCGTCCCGACAAAGCGGCAAGCGGCGGCGCGGTCGTGCCCACATGTGCGATCGCGGCGGCGCGGGACAGGACGACAGGCTGGGGGGAGGCATAAAACACCGCTTTCACCACGTCTTTGTCGTAGAGCGCGATGCGCGTGACGCCCTGTGTGGCATCTTCCGAGATGGAGGCGGTCGCATCGGGCATCTGCGCCATGTCCCGGACAAACTCCGCCCAATCCTGCGGCGCCTCAAGCCCTGCCATCTCAACCTGCCAACCCGTCATCGTACGGGCAATCGCGGCGTAGGATGTCTTAGCTAAGGGCTGCGCCACAGAGGCCATAAAACCGTACCAATTGGCGTAAAACAGGCTCACCGATACGCGTCCGCGTTTTAGCGCAGGTTGACCGGAGAACGGATCGGTCACAGCGGCGATCACGCTGTTGACCGTGCCACCCCGCGCGGTCTGTCGTGTCCAATGCATGGGCGCGAAAGGCTGTCCCCTGGAGACACGGTCCGTGACCAACGCACGCAGGATCGCGCGCCCCAGCGTGTTGTGCACATCAACCAAATCGCCGTGGACAAATCCCATCTCCGCCGCGTCGTCAGGATGGATTTCCAGATAGGGCTCCGGCAGATGAGCTGCGAGCTTCGGGGCCTTACCCGTGCGCGTCATCGTATGCCACTGGTCGCGGTTGCGGCCTGTGTTCAGGGTTAGCCCAAAGTGTTGTCTTTCAGGTGCTTGCACTGGATGCATGCGGGCCTTGCCGTCCGCGTGGAAGAATTTCCCGTCCGCAAAAAAGCGCGTCTCGTTCCGCGGCCACTGCGTCGGGATCAAATTGGCGTAATCCGCACCCTCAAAAATGCTCAGGTCCAGATCTCGGGCAAAGGAGCGAGTGGCCGCATTCAGCGCAATGTACTCGGCAAAAATGTCGGCAGGCGTGTCATAGGCAAACGCCGCGCCAAACCCCATGCGCGCGGCCACATCGCTGATGATCCGCCAATCGGGACGGGCCTCGGCAGGGGCGCTCAAAAATGCCCGCTGGCGTGAGATGCGGCGCTCCGAATTGGTGACCGTGCCGTCCTTTTCTCCCCATCCTGTCGCGGGCAGCAGCACATCGGCCAGATCGCCGGTATCCGTCCGGGCCATGATGTCAGAAACGGCGACGAAGGGCACGTTCCGGATCGCTTCCCTCACCGCATCGGCATCGGGCATGGATACCGCGGGATTGGTCGACATGACCCATAGCGCTTTGATCTTGCCTGCCGCACAAGCATCAAACAGATCGACGGCCTTGAGCCCCGCCACCGCGCAAATGGTTGGACTGTTCCAGAAGGCCTGCACCGTGTCCCGGTGGGCTTCGTTCTCAATGTCGAGATGGTTGACCAGCAGATTGGCCAAGCCCCCCACCTCACGCCCGCCCATGGCGTTGGGCTGTCCTGTTACGGAAAACGGGCCACAACCTGCCTTACCGATGCGCCCCGTGGCAAGATGACAATTTAGGATCGCGCCGACTTTGTCGGTGCCGCTCGCCGACTGGTTCACGCCTTGGGAATAAACGGTTACGACTTTGGGCGTCCCAGCCCATAACTGAAAAAACTGCGCGATGTCTTCGGGGGCTGCACCGCATTCCAACGCATCAGTGGAACGGGCTTCTGCAAGTGCTGCACGGCATCCGCTTACATGCGCTGTGACATACTCCCTATCGAATTTGTCGTGATCGGCCAGATAGGCCAACAAGCCGTTGAACAGCGCCACATCGCTGTCAGGCACGATCCGAAGATGCAGATCTGCCAAATCACAGGTCGCCGTGCGGCGTGGATCTATATTGACGATCCTCATGTGTGGACGTGCTTCCTTGGCCGCTGCAATGCGCTGGTAGAGCACCGGATGGCACCAAGCGAGGTTGGAGCCGACGAGCACGATCAGGTCTGCCTCCTCCAGATCGGCGTAGGTGCCCGGCACGGTGTCGGTGCCAAACGCCCGCTTGTGCCCCGCGACTGAGGACGCCATGCAGAGCCGCGAATTCGTGTCGATATTGGCTGAGCCGAAAAACCCTTTCATCAGTTTGTTGGCGACGTAATAATCTTCGGTCAGCAATTGACCGGAGACATAGAACGCCACGCTACCCGGCCCGTGATCGCGAATAGCTGCGCTGAATTTGCCCGCGACAAGATCGAGCGCGCTGTCCCAATCCGCCCGCACGCCATTAATCTGCGGATGGAGCAAACGCCCGTCCAGATCGATCGTCTCGCCCAGAGCGGACCCTTTGGAGCACAGCCGCCCGAAGTTCGCAGGATGATCCGGATCGCCCTTTATCGTGCCATCCGCCCCTGCCAAAACACCGCAGCCTACACCGCAATAAGGACATGTGGTGCGTGTCAGGCTCATGCTGCTGTCCTCGCCGCAATCACGGCTTTGTCCAGCAATATGCGCCCATTTTCCACACGTGCAAGATAGGTCTGAACACGGCCGCTATCCGCGCCCTGCGCCTCACCCGTCTCCAGCGAAAACACCCAGTTGTGCAACGGGCATGTGACCGATGCTCCGTGTACGATCCCCTCCGACAGCGGCCCGCCTTTGTGGGGACAGCTGTTATTGAGGGCATAAACCGCGTCGTCGGCAGTGCGGAACACCGCGACGCAGCCCTCCACCGTCTTGACCACCCGCGCCCCGCGCCGTGGCACCTCATCCAAGGCGGCAATATCCATCCAATCGCTCATTCTGCGGCCTCCAGGGCAAAGGTTGCCATAGGCTGGTAGCTCTCGGACTTCTGCGCCACATGAGCCGCCCAAGGATCATGGCGGTAGATGCTCTGGCTCAGCTCGAACCGCTCGACCAGCGCCTCAAGCTCCTTCTCCACCCGCTCCTTGATCCAGTCGAGCCCGACCTTGGCCATCCATTTGTAAATCCGGTCGAGGTATTTCGCATTCTCGCGGTAGAGCTGTGTCACCGCTTTGATGACGGCGATCGCTTCTTCCTCGGTGGCGACCTGCACCAGCAGTTCGGTTTCTTTGACGTCCATCCCTGCCGCACCGCCAATGCTGATCTGATATCCACTGTCGACACAGACCACACCAATGTCCTTGCAGGTCGCCTCGGCACAGTTGCGCGGGCAACCCGACACGCCAAGCTTGAGCTTATGCGGCGTCCATGATCCATGCAGCGTCTTTTCCAGCTTGATGCCCAGGCCGGTACTGTCCTGGGTGCCAAAGCGGCAATGATCGGTGCCCACGCAGGTCTTCACCGTGCGCAGACCTTTGGAATAGGCATAACCTGATACCATGCCCGCAGCGTTCAGATCCGCCCAGATCGCGGGCAGGTCTTCGCCCTTCACGCCGAGCAGATCAATGCGCTGACCGCCCGTCACCTTGACTGTCGGCACACTGTATTTATCCGCCGCATCGGCAATCGCGCGCAACTCGTTCGGCGTGGTGATCCCGCCCCACATGCGCGGCACCACTGAAAACGTGCCGTCCTTCTGGATGTTGGCGTGCTTGCGTTCGTTGATGAAGCGGCTTTGAGGGTCGTCGTTATATTCCAGCGGCCAATCGGCCAGCAGGTAGTAGTTGAGCGCGGGGCGGCAGACGTGGCAGCCGCAGGACGTCTTCCACCCGCATTCCTGCCAGACCGCCGGCATGGACGTCAGGCGCTGCGATTTGATCATGCGGCGCACGTCCTCATGGGTCATATCGGTGCAGGCACAGATCGATGCGGCGGCCGGTAGCACAAAATCATCGCCCAAAGTCACTGCCAGAACCTGCTCCACCAGTCCGGTGCAGGTGCCGCATGAGGCCGACGCTTTGGTCGTTGCTTTTACCGCGGCAAGATCGCCTGCCCCCGCCGCAATCGCATCTTCGATCTGACCTTTGCAAATGCCGTTGCAGCCACAGATTTCCGCGTCACGCGATAAGGCTGCAACGGCTGCGAGCGGGTCCAGCGGGGTCCCTCCCTGATAAGCTGGACCGAAAATCAGTGTGTCGCGCATCTGCGCGATGTCGGTTTTGTCGCGGATCAGTCCAAAGAACCAGTTGCTGTCGGCGGTATCGCCGTACATCACGGCGCCGATCACCACGTCATTCTCGATCACCAAGCGGCGGTAGACCCCGCGTGCGGGATCACGGAACACAATATCCTCACGCCCTTCGCCATCCGCAAAATCACCCGCACTGAACAGATCGCAGCCGGTGACCTTGAGCTTGGTTGACAGCTCCTTCTGCAAGAAAGTCGCCTTTTCCCCCAGCAAGGTCTTTGCCGCGACCCGCGCCTGATCATAGAGAGGTGCGACGAGGCCAAAGATCGCGCCGTCGTGTTCAACACATTCGCCAACGGCGAGTATGTCCGGGTCGGAACTCACCATTTGGTCATCGACATGAATGCCGCGTCCGACGGCCAGACCCGCCTCAGAAGCGAGTGCAACATTCGGACGAATACCCACCGCCATGACCAACAGATCGCAGGGCAGTTCCGCCCCGTCGTCGAGCAGCAATGCGCGCACATGGCCATCAGCGCCCAGTATCTCCTTGGAATTGGCGGAGCACTTGACCGTGATGCCCTTGTCTACCAGTGCGCGGCGCAATAGGTAGCCCGCCGCCTCGTCCAGTTGACGCTCCATCAGATGGCCCATGATGTGCACGACCGTCACGTCAACACCGCGTGCGGCCATCCCCGCGGCGGCTTCCAGCCCCAGCAGGCCACCGCCGATCACGACACATTTCTTATCGGGCCCAAGGGACATCATCCGCTCGGTATCCTCCAGATCGCGGTAGGCGATCACGCCCTCCAGATCATGCCCGGGCAAAGGGATCACGAAGGGGTTCGAGCCGGTGCCGAACATCAACTTGTCATAGGGCAGCACGTCACCGTTCTGCGCCGTCACCGTCTTGGCCTCACGGTCGATCGAGGTAACACGCTCCCCAAAGCGACAGGTCACGCCATTCTCTTTGTACCATGCAGGCGTATGCGTCTCGATTTCCGCATAGGTCTTGTCCCCCGCAAGCACGGGCGACAGCATGATCCGGTTATAGTTTCCGCGCGGCTCCGCGTTGAACAGGGTCACGTCATAGGCGTCGGGCGCCTGCTCCAGCAAGGTTTCCAGCGCGCGGCCCGTCGCCATGCCTGCCCCGATAATGATGAGCTTTTGTGTCATCCCATTACTCCGCCGCGATTGGTTTCTTAGGATCGGATTTGGAGGTGTTGCCATGTTCGTATTCCTCCAGGAAATCGAGCACCTCCTGCCGGTAGGCGTAGTAGTCGGGATGCTCCAGCAGTGCCTTGCGCGTGCGCGGGCGAGGCAGTTTCACGTCCGTGATCTTGCCGATTGTGGCTTTCGGCCCGTTTGTCATCATCACCACACGGTCCGCCAAAAGGATCGCCTCATCGACATCGTGCGTGACGCATACGGCAGTGACCTTCGTGCGCGACCAGACCTCCATCAGCACCTCCTGCAATTCCCAGCGGGTGAGACTGTCGAGCATGCCGAAAGGCTCATCGAGCAGCAGCAGCTTGGGCGAGAGCGCAAAGGCGCGGGCGATGCCGACGCGCTGTTTCATCCCGTTCGACAGCGACGCTGCGTTCTTGTCCATACTGTCGGCAAGGCCCACGCGCTCGAGGTAGTATTCCACCACATCCTGCCGCTCCGCCTGCGACGCGCGGGGATAGACCTTGTCCACGCCGATCGCCACATTCTCCTTGGCGCTCAGCCAGGGAAACAGGTTGGGCGACTGGAAGACCACGGCGCGCTCGGGGTCGGCCCCTTCTACATTCCAGCCGTCCAGCTTGATCGCGCCCTTCGAGATCGGGTTGAGCCCTGCGGCCATGGTCAGCACCGTGGATTTGCCGCAGCCCGAGTGCCCGATGAGCGAGATGAACTCACCCTTGTTAATCTTGAGATCGAAATCCTCGACCACGGTAAGCGGCCCTATGGGTGTCGGATAGATCTTATGCAGCTGCGAGAAGGTGAGATAGCGCTCCTCAATGGCGCCCCGCTGGGCATCTGCCACGACCTTCGGTACCGCGTGGATCGGTGTGACATTCGGCAGAACGCGCTTTTCCTCGACTTTCGCCTCAATGCCGACGTCCATCAGATATTTGGTGACCTGCGCACGCAGCTTCTTGAAGGTTGAGTCATTGTTCATCGCGGTACGGTCGCGCGGGCGGGGGATGTTGACCTCGACCGGGTCGGCCAACGTGCCGTCGGGGTTGAGCGGGATGATCCGGTCCGCCATCAGGATCGCCTCATCCACATCGTTTGTGATCAGGATGCATGTCTTTTTGTCCTGCTCCCAAATCTCCAGGATTTCATCCGCCAGATTGGCACGGGTGAGCGCGTCGAGCGCAGAGAGCGGCTCGTCCAGCAGGAGCATTTCGGGGTTCATCGCCAGCGCGCGCGCCACCGAAACCCGCTGGCGCATGCCGCCGGAGAGTTCAGCCGGGCGGCGCGACGTGGCGTGGGAGAGGCCCACCATCGCCACGTAGTGGTCGATCTTAGCCTGACGCTCCGCGCGGCTCAGCTTGGGAAACACCGCGTCAACCGCCAGGCCCACATTGCCGCCCACCGTCAGCCACGGCATCAACGAGTAGCTCTGGAAGATCAGCCCGCGTTCTGGCCCCGGCTCGGTGATGGGCGCGCCGCGATAGGTCAGCGTGCCGCTATCCGGCATCTCCAACCCCGCGATGAGGTTCATCAGCGTCGATTTGCCGGTGCCGGAGAAGCCGAGGATGGCGAGGAATTCGCCCTCCTTCACGTCAAGATCGATGTTCTTGAGAACCTCCGCACGGTGAATGCCCACGCCGAAGCCCTTGCTTACATCCCTGATGCTCAGAATGCTCATATCGCTCATCGGTTTGCCGAGAAGGTGAAGGCCGATTGCAGCGCGTACATCACACGGTCGAGCAAGAAGCCGATGATTCCGATCGTGAAAACGGCGACCATGATTTTCGCCAACGATTGCGAGGACCCGTTCTGGAATTCATCCCAGACGAATTTGCCGAGACCAGGGTTTTGCGCGAGCATTTCAGCAGCGATCAGGACCATCCAGCCCACGCCCAGACTGAGGCGCAAACCGGTAAAGATCAGCGGCAACGCGGAAGGCAGCACCAGCTTGGTGATCTTGGTGTAGGTATTCATCTTGAGCACGCGCGACACGCTGACAAGATCCTTGTCGATGCTGCTCACGCCCAAGGCCGTGTTGATCAGCGTGGGCCAGAGCGAGCAGAGTGTGACTGTGATTGCAGAGATCAGGAACGAGCGCGAGAACATGCCGTCGTTCGTGGCATAGACCGCCGAGACGATCATGGTCACGATAGGCAGCCACGCCAGCGGCGAGACGGGTTTGAAAATCTGGATCAGCGGGTTGAGCGCTGCATTGGCCGTCTTTGACAGCCCGGCAGCAATACCCAGCGGGATGGCGATGGCCGACGCGATCAGAAACCCGAAGAAGACCGTCAGGATCGAGGTCCAGATCTGATCGTAGTAGGTAGGACGGCCCGTATAGACCCGCTCACGCACGTCATCGGCGCGGCCAGCGGCAATCAGCTTGTCGTTGCGCGCATCCTGGCGCTCATAGAAAGCCGCTTCCTTTTCACGCTCGCGCTGTGCATCCGCATGAAGCCCGACAGCCTCGGTCCAGACCTGGGCGGGACCGGGGACCGCGCCCAACGACGTTTGCACCTTGGGGGCCAGTGTCCCCCATGCCACCAGAAACAGCACGATCGCGAGCAGCGGCACACCCAAGAGCCGCCAGATTTCCGATAGCTGCGCGCGCGGGTTGTCGCCTGCTGCTGCTTTCAGCATCGGCGTCAGCCAGCCCATTCCCAACACCTGAAACCAGGTATCGGCCTTGTTGATGCGGGTGAAAAGGCGCGCGCGGCGGGCCTCGGCACTCAATATTTCGGGATCGGTGACGGACATATCTGGGCTCCTGAATACGGGCTGGGCGGTTTGCCTCCCGCGGGAGACGCGGGAGGTGCTGTGCTCAGTTTTGGATTTGGCTGTTCACGATCATTTGCTGCCCTTTCAGGCCAATCGGCAGGCTTTCGAGATATGCATTGGGCGTGCGTCCGTCATAGGCGATGCCGTCGATGACATCCTCGGCGGGTGTCGGCGCTTTGAATCCGTTGCTGTCCCAAGGGAAATCGGCCTCGTTTGCCATGCCTTCATCCACCAGCAGCCGCGCGGCCTGGAGATAAATATCGGGGCGGTATACCTCTTTGGCGGTATCGATGAACCATTCGTCGCTCTTGGGCTCGGCGATCTGGCCCCAACGGCGCATCTGGGTCAGGTACCAGATCGCGTCGGAGTAGAAGGGATAGGTCGCATTGTAGCGAAAGAAGACGTTGAAATCGGGTGCGGGCCGCACGTCGCCTTTCTCGAACTCGAAAAATCCGGTCATGGAGTTGGCGATCACTTCTGCATCCGCCCCCACATACTCGGAACGTGAGAGCATCTCGACAGCCTCGGTGCGGTTGGCGTTGTCATTCTCGTCCAGCCAGATCGCGGCGCGGATCAACGCCTTGGTCAGCGCGATGGTGGTGTTGGGGTTTTCGTCTGCGAATTCCTTGGTGATGCCAAAGACTTTCTCGGGATTGTTTTTCCACATGTCATAGTCAGTGATCACAGGTACGCCGATGCCTTTGAACACGGCCTGCTGGTTCCACGGCTCTCCGACGGAATAGCCAAAGATGGTGCCGGCCTCCATCGTGGCTGGCATTTGCGGCGGGGGCGTCACGGACAAGAAGACATCGGCACCAATCTGGCCCGAGATGTCTTGGGGTGAATAATAGCCCGGCTGAAGCCCACCTGCGGCGAGCCAATAGCGGATTTCGTAGTTGTGGGTGGATACCGGGAACACCATGCCCATGTTGAACGGCTCACCTCGGTCCTTGAAGCTCTCGACCACGGGTCTTAGGGCGCTGGCGCTGATCGGGTGTTGGGGACGTCCATCATCCATCGTGGGCACGTTCGGCTTCATCTGCGCCCATATATCATTGGAGACGGTGATGGCGTTGCCGTTGAGATCCATGGAAAACGGCGTGATGATGTGCGCTTGCGTGCCATAACCGATGGTCGCCGCAAGTGGTTGACCCGCCAGCATATGCGCCCCGTCCAATTGCCCGTCTATCACACCGTCGAGCAGGACTTTCCAGTTCGCCTGCGCCTCCAGTGTGACGAACAGACCTTCATCCTCGAAATAACCGTTCTCATAGGCCACGGCCAAGGGCGCCATATCGGTGAGCTTGATGAAGCCAAAGGTCAGCTCGTCTTTTTCAAGGTCAAGCATCTGGGCATAGGAGGCTGTCGCCAACATGCCAGTCGCGGCAAGCACGTAGGGTAGTTTTTTCAACATCGTGAGTGTCCTTTGTCTAACCGGGCAAAGCCCGTAAAACGAAAAAAGCCGCGCGTAAGCATCACGGAAAAATTCCATGGTTCTTACGAGCGGCTTTGCTCTTGGAAGTGTTTCACCGTCATTGGCGAAATGGGTTCAGACAACGATGTCTGACCTGTTAGCTCCAAGATTTAACTGTTTGTTGGGCGGTTCAAGGACTTTCTGCGCTGCCGCATGAAATCCTTTTACGGAACTCTCGAACGCCTCATTATTCATCAGACCCTGCTGAAAAATCGAACGTCCTGCCGTCAAAAAATGCATCCGGCGCAAGAATCATCTGCCCTCGCGACGAAGCAACAGCGGTCTCCCGCGAAATCGCCCCCTCGACTTTTTCGGATGCGCCGGGCAGGTCTGCTCCGATAGGGCCAAGGTTCTTGCGGTAGAGATCCGTCCGAAAGCACGCTTTTGCCTCTTTGATGCCCGTAGCACCCGCACCCAGTTGTGTCGCAATCCACGCCGCCTGACTGCGCCACGGAAAAGAGGCAGCGTGGTTATGAAACATCAAGAAGCGATCGACCTTCGTCGGATTTCCGCCCCGCGTGAGGGTGAGAAAGCCGGTAACCGCAGGCTCGATTACGTCATGGGAGAGGTTGAGGTGTTCGCTGCGGCCCAAGATCTCGACTGCCAATGGCTTATTGTTTTCAACGTCCAACCAGCGCGCGGCATGATAGACGGCCCGCATCAAGTGGCTTGTCGTATCAGGGTTTTCCGCGATCCAGTCATGGCGCGCCGCCAACACCTTCTCAGGGGCGAAGCCCCATACATGCCGCCCCGCCATCACAATGCTTCCCACACCGCGCCCGACGATGGCACTCCCCCAAGGCTCCCCCACCCAGAAGGCATCCACATGCCCTTCCGCCACGGCGGTGGCCATGCGCGGTGGTGGTACGGTCACAATTTCTACCTCCAGATCAGGGGCAGAGGCAGTCCAATAGGACAAAAGCAACCGGTGCATGGAGAAGGGAAATGGCACGCCGACGCGCAGGGGTTTACGCATCGCCCGCGTCAAAACAGAAAGCAAAGCCTGCGGATCTCCAAAAGGAACGTCGCCCAGTTCCTCTGCCAGCGGGGTCGAGAGACCGAATACCGTGCCATTGGCTGATAGTCCCATCAGCGTATCAATCCTTGCCGCCAATCCCCCGAGCCCCAGCGACATCGCCACCGGCATCGGCGAAAGCATTTGGGCGGCATCCAAATGCCCCAACGCCAGCATATCGCGCAAAGCAGACCAAGAGGGCTGGCGGATCAGATTGAGGTCCAACCCTTCCTCGTCGGCGAACCCCAGTTCGCGCGCGATGATCAGCGGTGCGCAATCCACCAGTGGGACATAGCCACAATTCAGTACGGTCCGGCTCATGACATCAGATCCGCCGCAGTCACCAGTGCTTGTGCCACGTCAATCACCTTGCGCCCCTGATCCATTGCCGCCTTGCGCATCAGTTTATAGGCTTCATCTTCGGATATCGATCGCCGCCGCATCAGGATGCCTTTAGCGCGGTCGAGGGTCTTGCGATCTTCCAGTGCCTGTTTGGCCGCATCCAATTCCGATTGCATCTGGCGCATCATCTGGAAGCGTACAATGGCCGTCTCTATGACTGATTTGATGCGATTCATCTGTAACCCGTCGACGACATAGGCGCTGACACCGGCGGCAAGGGCGGCTTGGGTCAAATGCGGGTCCGTCTGATCCACGAACATGGCCACAGCCCGCGATTTGGTATCGGAAACAGCTCCGATATGCTCCAGCGTGTCCCGGTCCGGATTGGCCATATCGATGAGTACGATGTCGGGCGCATGTTTGATGATCGACTGCTCAAGGCCAGACACCTGAGCGATCGCATGCACATCGCTCCACCCTGCATCCAGCAGTGCGTCGATGATATTTTTCGCTTTGGCATCATCAGCCTCCACGACAAGAATACGAAGGCTCTTTCTCACCCTCATGGATTAGCGCTTGAGCGAACCAGGGCATATGTCCACGACGCTGGGGACGTTGGAATTTTGACCGTCTGTCTATTTCTTGAGCGTTCCTAAGAGACGAAGGCACAGAATGTTGCGCTTGAAGATCAGATACGGTCAGGGCGAAGTGAATATGGATCAATAGTGGCAAGCGCCATCGGCGGTCACGGCTCATACCAGCCGTCCACTTGCCGCTTTTGATGCTGCGGTCGCAGCCCGCATAGCCGCCGTTCGCTGCACCTAATCAGTCTCGGCCTTTGCCAAAGTCTGGGATGCGGACATTCCGGACAGTGTCGTTTTGCAATATTGCTAACGCAGCATTCGGTTGCAGTTGCAGCACAAGATGCGCAGCGTCACAGCACAAGCCTGCAAACCGGCCATCCGCAGGCATCAGTTCCGCCTCTTGTTGGTCGTCTCCGGATTGATGCTCAACTCTCGGCTCAGCTGCGACAGCGACTCTTGCGATCGCTGTGCCGCAGCTCTGACGGCGCTCGTGGCCTTCGCGCTCCGATAGCCAACTCGTCCGATGTTGCGTCCTCGCAAGTTTGAGAAAGCTTCGCACCATCAAACTGCGGGATCAAATAGCGAGCTAAGCAAAGATCATCACTGGGTCTATCGCGGCGGTCCGGAGGCTTGCGGGACAGTCTTAGGCCGAAAGTTTCGGATCGGCTTGGATATACCACGCTCATTGACCTTAAACGCGGCCAAGCGGCACCGCCCGCGCGATAGCTACGCGGCATCAGGTACAACGAAACCAGCGGAAGCTACGGCAGAAGGGATTGCTTCCCCATAACTTGGACAGGGGTGCATTTGTCAATGAACTCGAGGAACGGAGCCCACGTCACTCACATCTGTTTCAGTGAACCCCGCATCGCAATCGTGACCTCAAGTTTTCGCATCGCACCATTGCTTCGGTTTTCGACCATTTCGATCAGTTCCTGCGCCGCAATACGACCCATCTCCCGGTGGGGAACATGCACGGTTGTGAGCGCCGGGTGAACGATGTTCGCTAATTCAATGTCATCAAACCCCGTGATGGAAACGTCATCAGGGACACTGAGCCCAAGCTGTTTCGCCCTTAAGATCGCCCCCGCAGCCAGAACATCATTGCCGCACATCACGACTGTGGGCTTTGGCTCTGCCTTTATTAGTTTCTCAAACGCAATTGCGCCATTTTCGATCTCATAGGCGGTTTCGATGATCGGTAGATTGTCTGGGTCATGGCCGTGAGCCGCAAGACTTTCCCTGATCCCCTTCAGTCGGCCTTCCGCGCGGTCGTTCCCTTTGATGATGCCAGAGATAACTGCAATTCTGGTGTGTCCCATTGAAAGCACCCGATCGGCAAGCATTCGCATGGCCGCGCAGTTATCGAATCCGACCGAGGCATGAGACGCGTCAGGACTTGATGTCCAGGCAAGCACAGCGGGAATGCCGCGTCGGGCAAGATAGTCATAAACCTCCTGACCGCGTTCGTAGCCGATCAGCAAAAGTCCATCTGCACCACGCGCGACCAATGCGCGGACCTGCTCTGCTTCAAGCTCGGGCTGATAAGCGCTGCTTGAAACCAGCAGATTATAGCCTGAGGTATGGAGTGTTTCCTGAAACGCTTGCAGGCCCCGCGCGAAAATCGCGTTTTCCATCGTCGGTATGATTGCACCGATGGTATGGGTCCGACGCGCGGCCATGGCGCGCGCGTTGAAATTAGGCGTGTAGCCCAGTTCCTCAACTGTCTTCATTACCCGTTCACGCGTCTTGGCCGACACCTTCTGCTGCTCGTTCAAACAGCGCGATACCGTTGCCGTGGAAACCCCCGCCATTCGCGCAACATCATCCAGTGTTGGAACGGCGGGCCGATGAGACATGAAAACAATGCACTCGCGATTATTAATTTGCCTCGCAACATAGGGCGGTTTTACAGCCTGGACATAGAAAAAATGTAAAGGCTTGCACGAATCAACTGTAAGCGCTTACACAAGATGTTGAACCAGTCGTGTGGAGGCGCCCGTGTTCCTCGTCATTTCATTCATTGTCTTTGCAGTGTTCTTTTTGAACGTCGCGCTCGGGGCGTTCGCGGACAGCGCGTTCCTTGGGGACGTCGGGGAGATGTTGGTTCTGTTTTCTGCGTCGGTGCTTTTTGTCGTCGCTATTCTAAAGAAAGAAGCTGATCGGTCGAAAAACGACGACAGCGCCTAAGTCCAACGGGAGGAGAACCAAATGGATAATCAAGACCGCAAAGAAATTGCGTCAGTAGAACGCCGGAATTTCCTGAAAATCGCATCAACAGCAGGTTTTACTGCAGCTTTGGTGGCCGGTGCCGCCGGCACGCTTTGGTCGACGGAGGCCGCGGCCCAGTCTGCCAACGAAGAGCGTGAGCGCGAGGCCGCTGCCGAACACGTAATGACCATCGCAACAGCCTATGTGCTGGGCGCGTCTCGAAGCTATCCGATCATGCAACTGGACCTCAAAGAGAACATCCAGAACGCGACCAACGGCAAGGTCTATGTCAAGCTGGCCCCCGGTGGTCAGTTGGGTGCAGGCGGCGCGCTGGTTTCCGCGGTTCAGGGTGGCACCATTCAGGCGGCACAGCATTCGCTGTCCAACTTCGCGCCATTCGCATCCACTGTTGACTTGATCAACATGCCGTATCTCTGCGGGTCCAACCAGCGGTTCACCAACCTCGTGAACTCCGAATTCTGGGGTGCCAATGTGACACCCAAGATTGAAGAGAACGGGTTTAAGCCGCTGTTCTACGTGAACATCGACCCACGGGTTGTTGCTGTGCGCAAAGGCGGCGACGCCGTGATCACGCCGGGTGATATGGAAGGTGTGAAGTTCCGCGTTCCAGGCTCTGCGATGTTGCAGCAGTATTACCGCATGGTCGGCGCGAACCCGACGCCTGTGGCTTGGGGCGAAACACCTTCGGCGATCCAGCAGGGTGTGGCCGATGCACTTGACCCATCCGTGGGCGCACTGTTCGTGTTCGGCTTCAAGGACATCCTGTCCCATGTGACCTTCACGCAGGCCGTGCCGGATTCTCAGGTCTATTCCTGCAACCTTGAGTGGTTCAACTCCATGCCTGCCGATGTGCAGGAAGGGATCATGTGGGGCTCTGAGATGACCGCACACCAGAACCTCGCCAAGGTGCCATCGGCGCGGGCGCATGCCATGGCAGAGCTGACCAAGGCTGGCGTTGAATTCCACTCACTGAGCGACGATCAGCTCGCTGAATGGAAAGACGCGGGCGGTTATCAGCGTTCGGAATGGGACGAGTTCAAGGTCGAGCTTGCCGGTTCAATGGATGCCTTCGTCCAAATGGAAGAGGCGGCTGGCACGCAGGGTAAATACTACGTCCACGACGCTTAAATCTTTGGTCGGGTGCCAGCGAAACGGCACCCGACACCCTTCTTTTCATTATGAAGCAGCAGGAACGCGGCAAGCATTCTGTGCCCTCACGTGACACGATCGGACCCGCCCATGGACCTGTTGCGCAATATAGACCGAAACGCCGAACGCTGGCTGCTTTTGACGTTTTACGTGATGCTGGTCATCACCATGGCCGTCGAAGTGCTGCGCCGCGAGATTTTTGCCTATTCGTCGATCTGGGGCGAAGAAATCGTGCGCTATTCCTTCATCTATCTGGCGTGGATCGGCGCTGCCGCCGCCGTCAAGGAACGCGCCCATATCCGTATTGATGTGGTCATGCACTACCTCAGGCCGCGCCCCAAGGCGCTCTTTTATATGTTTGGTGATCTCGTGATGATGGCTGTCGCGGTGATCGCGCTCTACTGGTCGATGGAAGCGGTCCACGTATCTTACAAGTTCGGCTCTGTCACCCACGGTTTGCGTATTTCGCAAGTGTGGTTCCTGATGGCAGTTCCTGTCGGATTTGCCCTGATGATCTGGCGGCTGCTTCAGTCGCTCTACCGCGATTTCATTTCCCTCAAGACAGGACAGCCTGTCTATGAGGGCGACACGTTGTTTGATTAAGGGCGCGCGCTATGCTTTGGAACACTGTCGCGCAAACCGTTGAACTTGGATGGGACTTCTACCTTCCGGTCATCATCTTCGTCGTTCTGATTGCCATGGCCGTGCCCGTTTGGGCCGCCATCGGATCGTCTGCGATCCTGATGCTGCTGATGTCCGGCGATCTGCCGTTGTCGCTGGTTGGCGAACGCCTGTTCAGCGGTATTGACGCCTTCGCGCTGACGGCCATTCCTCTGTTTATCCTCACAGGGGATGTGCTGGTGCGCACCGGACTAAGCCGCAAGTTTCTCGATGTTGCCGAAGCCTTGACCTGCTTTACCAAAGGTGGCTTCGGGTCGGCCACCGTGTTGGTCTGCGGAATGTTCGCCGCGATCTCCGGCTCAGACGCCGCCGGCGCCGCCGCCGTGGGCCGCATGACTATCGCGCGGCTGGTTGAGGCAGGATACCCTCGTCCCTACGCCTGCGCGCTTGTGGCCGCCGGTGCCTGTACCGGCATCCTGATCCCGCCGTCGATTGCCTATATCATCATCGGCCTTGTGCTGGGCATATCTGCATCGACACTGTTTCTGGCCGCGCTGATCCCTGGCCTGTGCATCCTGTTTGCCATCCTGATTACCAACCTCGTGGTGAACCGCATCTACGCCTATGAAGGCGGCGGTAACCTGACATTCGGCGAATGGCTGGCCAATCTGGGCCGATCTTTGAAAACGGGTTGGTACGCGTTCATCGTGCCCGGTATCATCTTTTACGGCATCTTCTCTGGCCGCCTGACCCCTACCGAAGCAGGTGCGACAGCTGTGGTCGTGACAATTCTGATGGGTTTCATCCTGCGCACGCTGAGGTGGGCGGATTTCCCGGCAATGTTGGTCAGTTCTGCCAAGGTAAACGGTGTGATCCTGCCGATCATCGCCTTCTCGGCCCCCTTGGCCGAAGCCCTCGCAATTATGGGCGTGCCGCAGGGCTTTGTCACATCCGCCACAAGCCTCACGAATGAGCCCTGGCTGCTTATCCTTCTGATGATCGGTATTCTGATTGCGGCGGGTTGTGTGATGGAGACGACACCAAACATCGTGATCCTTGCCCCCATTTTGATGCCTTTGGCCCAGAACATCGGGATGAACGAAATTCAGTTCTGCATTATGATGATCACCGCATTGGGTGTGGGTTTCATCACGCCGCCACTTGGGCTCAACCTCTTCGTCGTCTCCGGCATTACCGGTGAATCGATCCTCAAGATCGCCGTTCGCGCTGTTCCTTTCGTGCTATGCATGTTCGTAGTCGTGCTGTTCATCGCCTATGTCCCGGCTGTGTCGACAACCCTCCTTCCAGATATCTACAAATAGGACCCGATTGATATGACGCTCGAATACCTCAAGAAAGCGACACTGACCTCCGCCTCCGGCGCGTCGGATGTGCATGAGACGGTCGTTTCGATCCTTGATGACATCAAGTCAGGCGGGGACGCGAAGGCGCAGGAATACGCCGCCAAGTTCGACCGCTACGAAGGCAATGTGCTGCTGACGCAGGATGACATTGATGACGCCTGTGCGCTGGTGCCTGAAAAATTAAAGCAAGACATTCAGTTTGCTCATGACAACGTCAAACGCTTTGCAGAGCTTCAGAAAAGCACGGTTGCGGATGTGGAGATGGAAATTCAACCCGGTTATGTCGCGGGTCAGAAGGCGATCCCGGTGGATGCCGCAGGCTGCTATGTCCCCGGCGGGCGCTATAGCCACATTGCCAGCGCCATTATGACCGTGACCACCGCCAAGGTTGCAGGTTGCAAACACATCACCGCCTGTTCCCCACCGCGCCCCGGTGTCGGTGTGGCCCCGGCGATCATCTATGCGGCGCACATCTGCGGCGCGGACAAGATCCTTGCCATGGGTGGCGTGCAGGGTGTTGCGGCAATGACCTATGGTCTGTTCAATTTGCCACGCGCCAATATCCTTGTCGGTCCCGGTAACCAATTCGTGGCCGAAGCCAAGCGTATCCTGTTTGGCAGCGTCGGCATCGACATGATCGCAGGTCCGACGGACAGCCTGATCCTGGCTGACAAGGACGCCGACGCGCATATCGTGGCAACCGATCTCGTCAGCCAAGCCGAGCATGGCTACAATTCTCCGGTCTGGCTTGTCACCGACAGCAAGGAACTGGCCGAGGATGTCATGAAGCGGGTCCCTGACCTGATCGAGGACCTGCCAGAGCTGAACCGCGACAATGCCTTTGCCGCATGGCGGGACTATGCCGAAGTTATCGTCTGCGCGGACCGTGTCGAGATGGCAAAGTGCAGCGACAACTACGCGCCGGAGCATCTGACCGTGATGGCCAAAGATCTTGATTGGTGGCTGGAAACTCTGACGTGCTACGGCTCGCTGTTTCTGGGCGAAGAGACGACTGTGTCCTACGGTGACAAGGCGTCCGGCACGAACCACGTTCTGCCCACCTCTGGAGCGGCGGGTTATACTGGTGGTCTGTCCGTGCACAAATACATGAAGATCGTCACATGGCAGCGCGCCACGCAAGATGCGTCCAAGAACATCGCAATCGCAACGGCCCGCATTTCCCGCCTTGAAGGGATGGAAGGCCATGCTCGCGCTGCTGATGTGCGTCTGGCCAAATTTTTTCCTGGCGAAAACTTTGATCTGACTGCTGATGGCTGATCCAAGTGCCCTCTTTGACCTAGGCGGACGGGTGGCTTGCGTCACCGGGGCAAGCTCGGGTCTGGGCCGTCGTGCGGCCATTGTGCTGGCAGCGGCCGGGGCGAAGGTTGTGGGTGTGGCGCGGCGCAGGGATGCGCTGGATGGTTTGCGCGATGAAATCGGTACGGCGGCAGCAGGCGTCGCGGCGGATGTGGCCGACAGGGCAAATCTGCCCGATCTGGTGCGCGACATTGCGGCACCCTTTGGTGCCCCCGACATTGTGATACACGCCGCAGGCATCAACACGCGCGAAGTCGCGGATGAGGTGACACCGCAGGGCTGGGACCAGACACTTGCGCTCAATCTCTCTGCCCCGTTCTTTCTCAGTCAGGCTTTGGTGCCTGCGATGAAGCAAAAAGGTTGGGGCCGGATCGTGAATTTCGCGTCATTGCAAACCGCACGCGCCTTTCCCGGCGGCATCGCCTATGGGGCGACAAAAGCCGGGATCGGGCAGTTGACCCGTGCGATGGCCGAAGCGTGGTCTGCTCATGGCATAACCGCCAACGCCATCGGTCCAGGGTTCTTTCCGACTGAACTGACAGCGGCCGTCTTTGAAGACGAAGACCGAGCGGCCCGCAACGCCGCGCAGACCTGCATAGGGCGCAATGGCACGCTTGAAGACATCGACGGCCCCATACTGTTCTTGTGTTCCGATGCGTCATCCTATGTGACGGGGCAAGTGCTTATGGTTGACGGGGGGTTCACCGCAAAATGAAGGCACTGGTCTATGAAGGTATTGAAATGCTTGGGTATCGTGATGTGCCTGATGCGGTACCGCAGGCGGGTGAGCATCTTATCAAAATCGAAGCCGTTGGTATTTGCGGCTCAGACATGCACGCCTATCTCGGCCATGACGCGCGCCGCCCTGCGCCCCTGATCCTCGGTCACGAGGCCGCAGGCACTATCCAGGGAGGTGCCCGTGACGGGGAGCGGGTGACCGTCAATCCATTGGTGACCTGCATGGCTTGTCCGGCCTGTTTGGGCGGGCGCGAAAACCTCTGTCCCACCCGGCAGATCATCTCAATGCAGCCCCGTGAAGGGGCGTTCGCACAATACATCGCCATGCCAGACCGCAATCTTGTGGCGGTGCCGGATGGTGTACCGCTGATCAAGGCGTCGCTTGCCGAACCGCTTGGGGTGAGCTGGCACACGGTACGCCTGGCCTTGGAAACACTGCATCCGTCGATGGAGCGGCGTGCGCTAGTTCTGGGCGGTGGGGCCATCGGTCTTGCCGCGGCACTGGCGCTTGGGGCGGCTGGTGTCGAGGATGTGACCATCGCAGAGCCGAATGATGCGCGCCGGGCGATGCTGATCGACAGATGTGGGCAAACCACTGTCGCGCAGGTCACGGACAGCTATCCGCTGATCATCGACGCTGTAGGCTATGCCGCGACCCGCGCAACGGCGTCGGAACGGGTTATGCCCGGCGGCGTGATCGCGCATGTGGGCTTGGGCCAGGACGATGGCGGCGTTGACGTGCGCCGCTACACGCTTCAGGAAGTGACTTTCATCGGCACCTATACCTACACCGCGCAAGACTTCCGCGACACGGCTGCTGCCATCTTTGACGGACGGCTTGGCCCTCTCGACTGGACCGATCACCGTCCGTTGGCTGAGGGCGCGGCCGCGTTCAAAGACTTGCAGGCAGGGGCCGTTGCGTCACCCAAAATCGTTCTGGACCCTTGGGCCTGAATGTCTGTTCCGCAATCAATGGATGAAGATCATGTATAAAAAGATACTTGTTCCCATGGCACTTGATCATGGCGTATCTGCACGCACGCTCGAGATCGCACAAGCACTGACCGGCGGGACCGGCGACATCATCGCGCTGCATGTTTATGAGGCACTTCACGGCAGCGTTCGGTCCTATGTGGACGACGACGTCCGCAAAGAAGACATGGCCCGTGCGAAAGCTGATCTGGCATCAAAGACCGAACACCTTAAGGGTGTTGCCGCAGAAATGGTCGTCGGCCATACATACCGCTCCATCATCGACTATGCCACTGACCACAAAGTAGATTGCATCGTCATGGGGTCGCACAGGCCGGGCTTCAGCGACTACCTGCTGGGCTCCACGGCGGCGCGTGTAGTGCGCCATGCGCCCTGTGCCGTACATGTTTACCGAAGCTCTTGAGTCCATCCCGCGCGCACCCGCGCTTTCTTGAAAGGCCCCTACGCATGAATATCGACAAGAAGATCGTGGATGATCTTGTCGCAAACGACGTCTCATTCGTCACAACGGTTCCCTGCAAACAGCTGGCCGGTGTGATCGATGAGGTGGAGAACCGCGAAGAGATTTTCCATATTCCCTCCAACAAGGAAGACGAAGGCATGGGGCTTTGTGCCGGTGCCTTCATGGGCGGCAAGCGCCCGATGATTATCATGCAGAACACCGCCCTCGGGGTGACGCTTAACACGCTGGCCACGCTGACGCAGTTCTACCGTATGCCGCTGCCGATGCTGATCAGCTATCGCGGTGAGCTGCGCGAACCGGTCGCTTGTCAGGTGGAAATGGCGGTGCACACCAAGGCATTGCTCGCGCAGCTCAACATCCCGACCTACCACTTCCATTGGCAGAAGGATGTCGAGGAATTCGACAACATCCTGAAATACACTTTCATGTCAAACAAACCTGTGGCCATCCTGACCGATGCCAACTTCTGGGGAGGCTATGGCGACCAATGATCCGTTCTGAAATCCTGAAAGAAATCGCACCAATCCTGAACCCGCATCTGGTGGTGTGCAACATCGGTCTGCCCAGCCAGGAGCTGCACATGATCGATGACAATGAGCGCAACTTCTACATGCTCGGCACCATGGGCCTTAGCTCCTCCATCGGCTTTGGGCTGGCACTGGTGCAAGACAAGCCGGTCATTTCCATTGACGGTGACGGCTCCGTGCTGACCAACCTCGGCACCCTGCCCACCATCGCCAACAATGCCACTGGCAACTACACGCTGCTGATCATCGACAACGGGTCATATGGCTCCACCGGGGATCAGCCGACCTATGCGGGCAAAAAGACGTCCCTGACGGCCGTGGCAAAGGCTTGCGGTTGCGAAAACGTCATCGAAGTGCAGGGCGAGGACCTTGGCCTGGTGTTGCAATCGGCAATCGACAGCGACGAGATGACCATAATCGTGTGCAAGTGCGACAGCGGCAACATCAAGCTGCCGGTGATCACACTGGACCCGGTCGTGATCCGTCACCGCTTCATGGAAGCTGTTAAGGCCTAAATGGGCGCGGCAGACATCCATTCCGCCCAAGACGCCCGCCGCGTGGCCAAACGGCGCCTACCGTGGATGGTGTTTGACTATATTGATGGCGCTGCGGGCGCTGAAACAGGGGCGGCGCGCAATCGTGCCGCCCTTGATGCATTCACCTTGCGGCCGCGAATTTTGCGCGACGTCAGCAAACGCTCGATGGCCGTTTCGCTGTTTGGGGCCGCCGCAGACCGCCCCTTTGGCATAGCGCCCATGGGCATGTGCAATCTGTCCGCACCGGGGGCCGACCTGATGCTGGCGCGCCTTGCCGCACAATACAAAATCCCCCATGGCGTATCGACCGTGGCCTCAACCCCGTTGGAGAAAATCATCGAAACGGCCCAAGGCCACGCATGGTTCCAGATCTACTTCAGCGGCGATGGCACTGGCACCTTCAAGCTGATCGAGCGTGCGCGGGCTGCGGGATATGAGACGCTGGTGCTGACTGCAGATGTGCCCGAAGTCGGCCGCCGCCCGCGTGAGCTGCGCCATGGGTTCAAGATGCCCTTCAAGATCGGCGCCCGTCAGTTTGTGGACTTTGCCCTGCACCCGCGTTGGTCGCTGACCTCTCTGTTCGCGGGCAAACCGCAGATGGCGAACTTCGACATGCCCGGCTACGACTTTGACCGCACCGAAAGCCGCGCGAAGGCGACCTGGGAAACGTTGGCAAAAATGCGCGAAGCCTGGCCCGGCAAGCTGGTGGTGAAAGGTGTTCTGGATGTCGAAGACGCCGTGTTGCTGCAAAACGCGGGCGTGGACGCCATTCAGGTGTCCAGCCACGGGGCGCGCCAGCTGGAGAGCGCCCCGTCCCCCTTCGCCATACTGCCGAAAATCCGCAAAGCGGTTGGCCCGGACTACCCGCTGTTCTTTGATAGCGGCATCCGCACCGGCGAGGACATCTTGAAATCCCTGCACGCGGGTGCCGACTTTGCTTTCTTGGGCCGCATCCTGCAATTTGCCATCGCTGCCTGTGGCGAGGCAGGACTCCATAGACTTTGGGACGTGATCAGCGAAGAACTGAGCATCGCCATGGCTCAGACCGGGTTGACGGATTTTTCAGAAGTTCGAGCACCACTACAGTAACCCAATCGGCGACTGTTCCTTCATCTGATCGAGAAACTGCTGTGGTTCTGGGCAAAGCTCGTTTCGATGAGGCATGTTCCGCACGTTTTCGGCAGATGGAACCCTGCGTGCTTTCAGGTGCGACTGCTTATGACAAACTTGATGCGGCGCGGAGATCATAGTTCTTAACGGAGAGGGTGATGATTTGCGGCCCTGATCTGCAGCTGAAAGCGCCATGTTGCTGACGCCTGACCAATTGTTTCTGCATTATCTGGATCGGAACTCACTGATTTGCTGCACGAGCTATGAATGGCCAGCATCTTCCGATGCGCGGCGGCGTTGATATCTTCGCAGCTATTGCAGTTTTTGCGGTGCGTTCGCGTACAGCGACAGAATCCAACTCACACAACGGGCTCTTCTGACACCTTCGCTGCACTGGTCATGAGTGGCCGGTTCGGGAGGCTGCGCCGTTCGCTACACGTTGAACGAATTGGCAAAGAGCGGACTTTTCGGCCGTTGGCGCAATGTCGGCGCTACCGTTCGTTCGCACCTTTGCCTTCGATGATCTTGTATCGAAACTTCTCTATCCGGTTCACCCTTGTCTCTGACTTCTTCGCGCCACTGAGATTGATCACGTAACTCTTCTGTCGGCCACGAGTGAGGGGGTGGAATGCCTCTGACAACTCCGGGTCGGCATCGAGGGCTTCGACAAGCTCATCGGGGAGATCGAGCGCGCTATCGTCTTTCGGCGGCTTCTTTCCAGCTTCGGCATAATCCTTTGCCTCCACCAAATAGGCGAGGATCACATCTTCTTTCTCCGAAGGTCCGCTATTCGATGTAAAGCGGATCATATCAGGGTGTTGGGTGTTCTTACCTTGCTTTTCCAGAATGCCTTCCTGGTCTTTCATCAGAGCGGCATTGAAGAAGCTGAGCCGAAAATTGTCCTGAAACGCACCGATGATGACGATGTTGCGGTCTGCGTGCATATAGCATGGATGACCCCACTTCACGGTCTCCTTGAGATCAGCCGATAAGCAAATGTCGCGCAGCTTCGCCAGTCCGCTCTCCCAGACCTTGGTAGAACAGTCTTTGGTGTCGAACCGGTCACACCGTCCGCAGCCTTTCGCGAAATAGTCTTCGATGTCCGAGATCATCATACCGTCAATATATCACGCTCCGGCTGGTATCCAAAAGATGTAGGTTTGGGCTCGTTCCAGTCATCCGCTACATAGTACCATTTTCCTTGAAAGCGGGAAGACCAGCCGTTGAAAATCGACCTACTTCGGTCATACGCCATGTTGCTATCATGCTGCGATTGCGGGCGTTGCCGCCAATATCTGCAAATGCGCGATCCAAAACTGAACGGGTTCAAAGTCTGCATATGTTAGTCGACTGACAGCGCTCGCAAGTCTGCCTTCAGCGATTTGGTGTCATCCCGCCCAAGGACGGCATCGACATCGTCATGTGTCTTGCGCCAGATTGGCACCGCCTGGACAAGCAGATCTCGCCCGGCATCTGTCAAAGTGATACGCCTGCTACGCTTATCCTTGCTGTCAGCCAGCATCGTCAAAAGGCGGCGTCTTTCCAGAGGTTTGAGATTTGCGGTCATGGTCGTGCGGTCCATCGCCAGAAAACGAGCCAATTCCCCGAGACGGGGGGCGCCGGGTCGGTTCAGCGCCATGAGGAGCGAGTATTGACCATGCGTTAAACCAACTGGCCGCAGCGCTTCATCAAAGCGGCGCGCCATCGCTCGGGCAGCCCGTTGCAGGTGTAGACACAGGCACCTGCCCCGAACCTCAAGCGTCACGTCCAGTGGCAAGTCTGCTCTCATGGAAGTCAAATATGTTGACATCAACCTAATTGTCAATATCCTGAGTTCTCAAAGAGCGATTCCCGATCGGAATTTCAGATGAACACCTACATCAACTTGCCGGTTCAAGACCTCGCCCGCTCTGCGCAGTTCTTCGGGGCGCTTGGGTTCACGTTCAATGACGATTTCGGCGATGACACCGCGCTTGGCATGGTGATTGGAGAGTCATCATTTGCCATGCTGCTCACCCATGAGGAATTCGCCGGATCCACCGACAAGCAAATCGCCGATACCAGCAAAACCTCGCAGGTTCTGATCGCCCTGCAACTGGACAGAAAAGAGGCCGTCTATGATATGGCGGCGGCGGCGGTCGCACATGGCGGTGCTGAAGCCCGCGCTGCGGAAGACCACGGCTTCATGTATGCTCATGCCTTCACAAACCCGGACGGGCATATCTGGGAGCCCTTTTGAATGGACGCCCAAGCCAGCGCGGGAACGGCATGATGCAAAAACTGCGCACCAGTCTGTGGTTCGAAAAGGGCGGTGCGGAGGCTGCGGAGTTCTATAAAACTCTGCTGCCAGACAGCCGGATCGAAAACTCCCTGAGTCCAAGCGACACAGCGCCGTTGATCGTCGACTTCTCGCTCGCCGGTGTCCCTTATCAGATCCTCAACGGCGGCCCCCATTTCAAGCTGAACGAAGCTGCCTCCATCAGCTTGATGGCAGAAGACCAGCCCGAAATGGACCGCCTTTGGAACGCGTTGATCGCAAACGGCGTAGAGGACAGGCAGAGTGGGTGGCTGACGGACCGTTGGGGTCTGTCATGGCAGATTTACCCGCAGGTTCTGCTTGAAATGCAGGCCGCCGACGATCAGGTCGCTGCCGAACGCCCACGGCAGGCCATGTACTCGATGAAGAAGCGGGATATTGCAGCATTGCAATCCGCCTTTGCGGAGCCCGTACCTTAAGGAGATCCCCATGTCCTACATCACAGTCGCCGCATACGCCGTACCGACGGCAAACAAAGATGCCTTCATTGCGCATTCCAAGACCCTGACCCCGCTGTTTACCAAACACGGTGCCCTTGCCGCTGTTGACGCATGGGGCGATGACGTCCCGGACGGAGAGACGACTTCCTTCCCGATGGCCGTCAAATGCGAGGCGGACGAAACGGTGGCCTATTCTCACGTCATCTGGCCCGACAAGGAAACACATGATGCAAACATGCAAAAGGTCATGGCGGCGATGCAGCAAGCGTCGAAAGACAATCCCATGCCCTTCGATGGAAAACGCATGATCTTTGCCAGTTTCCAGACCGTGGTCGAGGCGTAGCGACACCCGGCAAGATGCAGCCCGACAATTGAAAGAGAAAGCGCCATGCCAAAGACAGAACTGACCATTCTTGTTGGGACCACCAAATCTTGTTGGGACCACCAAAGGCGCATTTCTTCTTCGGCCCGACAAGACTGGCGCGCGATGGACGACCAGCGGACCGTTCTGCGATGGCTGGCCGATCAACCATCTGGCCGCCGACGCCCAGACGGGGACCATCTGGGCTGGCGGCGGCGGGGAGTGGAGCGGCGCAGGAGTCTGGCGATCCGAGGATGGTGGTGAGACATGGCAGGTCGCGCGACTTACCAAGGGCGAGATGGACAGTTGGGCCGCCAATGACCCGGACTTCGCACAAATGATCGGGTGGACGGAAACCGAACTGCCGTTCAATGACAGCTTTTCCCAGATCTGGTCGCTGCATCATACCGATGGAATTCTGTATGCGGGCACCAAGCCGGCGAACCTGCTGGCAAGCAAAGACATGGAATCCGGGCGCGGCGGGTTTGATCTTGCACACAATCATTTCTGACCCCGACAACCCCAAGAAACTCTGGGTTGGGATCTCTGCGGCGGGTGTCTTTGCGTCGGAAGATGGAGGCACGTCATGGGAACGGCGCAACCGACTGTCCAACGCGCAGGATTGCGAGCATCACGATCACCCCGCAGCCCCCCGTGACGGCGAAACGGGGCATTGCGTGCATAACATCATGCGCGCCAACGGATCGGAAGACGTGCTTTATCAGCAAAACCACCACGGAGTATGGCGGTCTTCCAACGGCGGGCGATGCTGGGACGACATCACCGATGGATTGCCGTCGACCTTCGGCTTTCCCATCCGCGTGCACCCGCATGATCCCAAGACGATCTGGACGGTGCCATTGAACGGGGACGCCATCGGTCGTTTCCCGCCGGATGCAGCTGCCGCCGTTTGGCGCTCCAGAGATGGCGGCGAAAGCTGGGAAGAATTGCGTGAGGGATTACCGCAGGACGGCTGTTACTTCACGGTCTTGCGTCAGGCGATGGCGGGCGACACACGCGATCCAGCGGGAATCAATTTTGGCACAAATACGGGTTCCGTTTTTGCCAGCCACGATGAAGGCGACACGTGGGACGAAATCGCGCGGCACTTGCCAACAATCCTTGGTGTCGAGGTGCTCTGTCGGCAATAGCGGCCCTTTCCGGACCTCCTGCATGTCATCAAGTGCTGCGGCGCGACTTTGCCAGAACGGACATTCGCTGCACCGCACGATATTTGCTGCGCTCAGGCGAACCGCGCTTGTGATAGCGACGCCAGCCCGAGCATTAACAATGCCGCCGCAAAGCCGCAGGCGATTGTCCGGACCGTGTTCCAGAACGTCCAGCGCGGCAGATAGGTGCCTGTCCAGTAGGCGTGGGTCGCCTCTTGCGAGAGGTCCATGCGGGCCAGCGCCTCGTTCATGGGAACGTTGAAGGCAACCGTGACGCCGAAGCAACCAAGCAGGTAGACCAGCCCCGCTGCCGCGATCAGCGTCGCGGCTGGGCCGGTAAGGCCCAAGGCGGCGTAGACGACCAGCGCCAGCGACGCAGCGGCGAGGCCCAGGAAGAGGGTCATGAACACCCATCGGAACACTTCTCGGTTGATGGCCTGCATTGCCTCCGCGCCACCGTGACCACTGGTCACGGACAGGGCGCGCATGATGAAATCCGAGAAGGCGAGGAAGACGCCGCCGACCAGCGCATAGGCGATGACGACGACGTGAGCGAGAGTGAAGAGAAACGGGGACATTAAAAGCTCCTTGGATTGCGGCAGCGGCAGGACGTGAAGGGCCATGCCGCCGCGGCAGGTTCAGTTCGTCGGCTGCGCCGCAGAGAGGCGGGACGCCGGTTGCCAGAGGCGACGGCGGAAGGCCGCGAGGCAAAGCGCGGCGATCATCACTTCGACAACGAGCGCGCCGATGATGCTGCCGGACGGCAACCCGTCCACCGCAATCCCGATCAGCCGCCCTGCCGGAAAGGCGATGAAGACTGTAAGGGCCACAGCCATGGCGACAGGCAGGATCGCCTGACGCCGGATGCCGAGCAGCATCAGGAGGCCGAACCCCGCGAGACCGGCGCCGGGGGCGCGCAATTCGCTCAGCAGGTTGGCGTCGCGGCCCAGCGTGATGCCGTAGCTGGCGTAGAAGGCGTGCGGTGTGAACAGGATGAAGGCACCGATGGTGAGCGCGGTGAGGCCGGATAGGCCGAGCGCGATCTTCTCGAATGTGGTGGGTTTCATGTCATGGTCCTCTCATGGGGTTATATCAGGCGGCGCTTGTCCAAGCGCCGGTTTGCGCGGCGTCCCGGGCGAAATCCCTAAAGTCGCGCGGGCCGCGGCCTAAGGCGCGCATCACGCCACCCGTGGTGTGGGCATTGCGTCCGTCCAGGGTTTCGCGTGCGATGGCGGTGAAGACGTCGGCGACGAAGGGGCCGCCAGCCTGCGCGATGTTCGCCTGGAACTCCTCGAAGCTGATTGGGATATGCCGGATCTCGCGCCCGGTCGCGCGCGAAAGCTCATCCGCCATGTCCGCGAAGGACATCAGCCGCGGGCCCGTCACCTCGTAGAGTTCGCCCTTGTGGCCGTCTTCGGTTAGCACGGCGAAAACGACGTCGGCAATGTCGTCTATGTCGATGATGGGCTCGGCGATATCGCCGCCAGGCATCGGAAGGACGCCAGCCAGGACCGGATCACGCAGGTAGCCTTCGGAGAAGTTCTGCGCGAACCAGGCGGCCCGCACGATGGTGAAGTCGACGCCGGACGAGCGCACCACTTCTTCGCCCAATCGCGCATGGTGTTCGCCGCGGCCGGAGAGCAGCACGAGATGCTCGACACCCACGTCGCGCGCCGTCTCGCAGAGAGACTCGAGCTTTTCCACGGCCCCGGGGAAGGCAAGATCGGGAAAGTAGGTGACATAGGCCGCACGAACCCCGCGCAGGGCCGACGCCCAGGTCTCGGGTGCCTCCCAGTCAAAGGGCGTGATGGAACTGCGCGAGCCGCGGCGCACGGGCAGGCCCCGCGCTTCGAGGCGGCTGGCGACACGGCGGCCGGTCTTTCCGGTCGCGCCGATGACGAGGATCGGTTGGTCTTGCATGGGATATCTCCTTGGCTTCGGTTTCGATGATCAAGGGATAGGCGACGTGCCTGCACGCGGTATTGACCGGCACTGCCAGCCTTTTGACTGCCGCCGCCACTGCGCCGTCAGCGATGGGCCATGTCCTTGCGATAGCTCGCGGGGGTCTTGCCGCTCCAGCGCTTGAACGCGCGGGTAAAGGCGCTCTGCTCGGAGAATCCGGTGAGAAAGGCGATTTCGGCCAGCGAATGGCTCTCGTCCTGCAACAGGCCCTCGGCGAGGTCACGGCGGGTTTCCTCAGTGAGGCTCTGGAAGCTCATGCCGTGCTCCGAGAGGCGCCGGTGAAAGGATCGCGCGCTGAGCCCGAGGCCGCGGGCAATCTCGGCCATCTTCGGCGTTCCCTCGCTGAGAGCTTGCGCGATCGCGGCCTGTGCCTGCGTGACAAGCGCGGGCGCTCGGGTCAACTCGGACAGTTCCGCGTCGAGATGCACAGTCAGGTATTTCGAGATCCCCTCGTCCCCGAGAATGTTGGGCCGCGCCAGCATCTCGTCGGCATAAAGGATCGCGTCGAGGTCCGCGTCGAAGCGCACCGGACAGCCGAACCACGCCTCGTGCGCGGCGCTGGAGCGCGGCGCGGGATGACTGACCAGCACCTCCACCGGCGCGAGCGGCACCGGGCAGACCTGTCTCGCGATGGACACGGCGCTGACCAATGTGGCCTCGTTCGACAGCCGCATCCCGAGGCGCCGTTCCCCGGAACGGTGCAGGATGAAGAGCGTACCCCCCGCTGTCGGCCGCAGTTCGTATTCGACGACGCTGGTCCACAGACGCGCGTAGCGTTCCACACGTGCGTATGATGCCCCAAGGGTCGTGGCCGCCTTGAAGGCCAGCCCGAGTGCGCCGTATTCGTCCAGCCGCATGGAGGCGCCCGTGCGCACCGGCAGATCGGTCGCGTCTATCTGATCGGCGATCCTTTCGAGCATGTCATAGTAGCGCTCGGCCGGGATCATCTGTCCCGGGTCCCATGCCGCATCGGCGTCTATACCAATACTGGCCAGCATCTCCGCAGCATCGACCCCACCGCCCGCAGCAGCGACAACCTTGCGCGCGAAGAGCGACGTGACATATCCCATGCTCCGCATTCTACGGTGCGCTTAGTGAACAGCCAAGCTTGCGATGGAACCATGCGCGCGGCGGACGGGATGTGAGCTTTTCTTTTGCCCGTGCATCCAACCTGAACGTGCCGCGAACTTACGTTTCGAGCCCACTCCGGTCATCGGTGCCAGGCACAGCTCAAGTCCGCTTTTCCGCCGACAACCTCGACCCAGTTTTCCTAGCTGGAACTCTCTCTCTCTCTCTCTCTCTCTCTCTCTCTTTGGACTCGGGTCTACCCACCTTCATATCCGCAAATTGGACCTGTCCCGTTTTTGTGCCGCCCCCGGTGCTCGTTTAGGCCACCTTCCGCTCGAAAGCGACTGGGCTTTTCCAGCCCAGTGCTGAATGGCGGCGGCGCGGATTGTAGAAGCCGTTGATGTATTCGAAGATTGCCATTTCGGTTTGCCGCCGTGTTTCCCATGACCGTCGCCAGATCAGCTCTGCCTTGATGGTTTTGAAAAACGTCTCGACGGCGGCATTGTCATAACAATTGCCCTTGCCGCTCATCGAGACCTGGAAGCCATGTTGGCGCAGGATCTTCTGATAATCGTGAGAACAGTATTGGCTGCCGCGATCCGTGTGGTGAATGCAGCCCTTGGGCGGTGTCCTGAATGCGATGGCCATGTTCAGCGCCCGGATCGCCAGATCACGTTTCATCCGGTTACTCACGGCCCAGCCGATGACACGACGCGAGTGCAGGTCCAGGATCACGGCCAGATACAACCAGCCTTCGCGGGTCCAGACATAGCTGATATCCCCCGCCCACTTTTGATTTGGTAGGTCAGCTGAGAAGTTTCGATCCAGCAAGTTCGGCGCGATATTGAACTTGTGGTCACTGTCTGTCGTGATCTTGTGTTTGCGTGTTCTAACAACGGATATCCCGTTTTGGCGCATCAACCTGCCAACACGACGGTGGCCCACGTTCAAACCGATCTCCTTCAACTCTTCGGTCATGCGTGGGCGGCCATAGCTCCCCAAACTAAGCCGCGACTGTTCCTTAATATGCGCCAGTGTAACGAGGTCAGATCGCTGTCTGCGACTGGCTGGCCGGCTGCGGAATGCGCGTAGCCCACGTGTGCTGACGCCAACGACATCACACAGCCGGTTGGCTGGGAAGGTCCACCTGTGTTCTTCGACAAACCTAAATCTCATTGCTTTAGGCCCGCAAAGAACTGGGTGGCCTTTTTTAAGATCTCCCTCTCCTCCTTGAGAAGACGGTTCTCACGCCGAAGCCGATCATTCTCTTGAGCGAGGCTCAAATCCTCTTTGGAAACCACGTCTGTGTCTCGGTTTGCGGTGATCCATTTGTTGAGCGTCGACATGCCAACACCCAGATCGTCAGCCACCTGCTTACGCGTCAGCCCACTGGTCAATGCGATACGCACCGCATCTTGCCGGAATTCGTCCGTCCGTTTCAGTCCCATAGTTCATCTCCTTTGTTGCAGTAAATGCTATCAAAGGAGCGGCATCAAACCGCGACAGGTCCAAATGTTATCCAAGTTCGGCCACGGCGTTTCCTGATCTGCGGACATCCACCCAATTTTTGATCTCACATTTTTGGGAGATCAACGATGGATGGTTCAAGCATCAAAACAGACTACCCCATCGTGCTTCGGTTCGAAGGGCTCTACCCGCACCAGCTGGGCAGTAATGAGGCCCACAGACTGAGAAAGGGGGGAGACCTCAACCATATCGACCGGTCGCGGACGAAGCTGAACGGTCCGCCACTGATCGGGTCCGAGGATTGGGCGGCGCGGGCCCTTGCCGAGATCCGGGAGATGACCACCGAGAACTTCGCGGCCGAGCTGGAGTCGCTTGAAAAGCGCAAGCGGAAGAAGGACGTCGAACGGCGGCCGGTCGAAGGTCCGAAGCAGCCTTGGCGGGCCACGCGGCACGGGCCGATGCGCGAGGTGATCCTCACGGTCAACAAGGACTGGTTCGACGGCGATCTGTCCGGGTTCTTTGGCGAGGGCGAGAACCAGCGCGAGAAGCAGTTCGGACAACTCGCGAAAGACTGGCTGATTGAGAATTTCGGCGACGATGTCATCCACGCCCGAGCAGATCGGGATGAGGCGGCATATCATATTCACGCGGTGATCATGCCCCGGGCGACGGTGGAGATTGCCAAGCCGAAGGCGAGGGTGCCGACGGCGACAGCAACACACCGGATGCTTCAGCCCTCGATCCATCCGCTCATCAAGGATTACGAGGCCGCGCAGGACAGCGTCGGTGAGTGGTTCTCGGACCTTGGACTTGTCCGGGGCGAGCGCCGTGCGGCCGCCATCCGCGAGGCCCGAGAGAACGGCGAGGAGCCACCGAAGCGGCGGCATCACGCGAAAACCTGGAAGTGGCGCGCCGAATAAGAGCTTCTTTTGAAGGCGGAAGCAAAGGCGCTGGAAACGGACAGGGCGGCTCTGGATGACCGTGCTAAGCAAGTTGCCGAGAGAGAGAGAGGCACAGGCAGAAATAGCAACTGCGATGATGGAAATCGCCGAAGCCGACGACGTAATCGTCGAGGCGGCACTTCATTTGCCGGATAAGACCCGATCGCTGGTGGCGGGCATTCGGCGGACGATCCTATTCATACTTCGCCGGTTGGAGCGTCGGACAAAAGGGTGGTCTGAAGGCTCGGGAAAGACCCATCGCGAACTCCCCAAACCGGGAGATGAAGAAAAGTTTTGAGCTGCATCAGTCGGATACGCGATCATTGCGAAAAAGTTCGCGAAAACGACGACTCGATCAAAACGGATCGCAACATATTCGGGTCAGCCCGAGAGGGTGCCCTCGAAACCCGGACCTCCGCGGAGGCCGTAAAACTTTAGAAAGACACTGCCATGACCAACTTTCTCAATTCCGAATTCGCTGCCTCCAAAGCCACGCGCAACGAGCGCAAGCAGATCGCCCGACCCGAGGAATCCTCGGCGACGGAGCGTGCCGTTGCGTCTCTCAGGCGTTCTCTGGGAAAGGACCTGAAGAAGTCTGACAGCAAGGAGCGCGAGATCACGAAGGCGATCAACGACACGATGCCCGAGTTCATCGCGGCGATGGACGAAGATGTCCTGGCCCGGTTCTTCTTCTCGTTGGAGCGCCTCGCGACATAGGCAAACCGCCGTCGTATCGCGTCGCACCCACTTCGGCCCGAGATCTTCGATGAAGTGCACGAACAGGCGGAGCGCGCAGCCGTCGAGGAAGTAAAGCGCGCTGTTGAGAAGGCCGTTCACGGTGAGCGCAAGCCCTCGAAGCCTACGCCGCAAGCTGCTTCGTCCGATGATTCCTCCTCGCAGTGATCGGCGCGGGCGAGTCGGGGAGCCCTCCCAGCACAGTCCTGTGTTCACTTGGCTAAAGAAAAAATCGTGTGAGTTCAAATCCTAATCCCGCAACCAAATTTGGTAAAATTCGTTAGCGAAATATGGCCCGCCTTTCGGCGGGCTTTGTTTTGTTCAAGATCTCGATAGCGTCATCTTCAGCTGTGACGCTCTGGCCTCCTTCTTGTGGCAGCGCCACCTGTCTTGGGCCCCGCATGCACCGGGTGCCGCAAAAAATAGAGATGCGCCAGAAGGCGCATCTCTTGCTTTGTTGACCTGTCGCGGATCACACGAAGGCGAGGTCGTCCGGGGTGAGATCGAAAATCGCGACGATCGGATCGTGATCGGACGCAGGATCTGTAACGTCTGTGTTGACGTGCACGTAATCCACTTCGACACCGCTCAGCAGGTTCTCGGTGACCAAAATATGGTCGAGATTCTGCATGTTGCCCTGGAAGTTGAAGGTGAAGGCGTCTCCGTCTTCCGCAAAACCCGCGAGGTTTGTCAGAACCTGCTCGTCTGCGATCCCTTCCAGTATCTCGTCCAACTCGTCGGTGAACTCGAAGGTGTTCAGATCGCCCAGCACACCGACCCGCGCCTCCGGATCGAGCGCCAGCAGAATGTCCACGACTTCGTTGATGACCTGCGCCTGTGCCGCGCGGGCTTCCTCACCGTTTTGCTCGAAGGGTTGCGGCCCACCGAAGACCGGCTCCGATCCGGACCGGGATTCCCAGTGGTTGTTGATCAGTGTGATCTCTTCGCCTTCGAAGTGGAACACGCCCAGAAGCGGGTCGCGCGCGTTGGCATCGTTGAAGGCCTCCGGATCACTGACGCCAAGCGCTGTCAGCTGAGCGCTTTCCAATGTGACGAAGTTCTCGGCTTCGACACGGTCCGGGTTCCAGAGGAAGGCGTTGCGGATATTGCCGCCGGGTACGCCGCCGGTCTCGCCCTCTTCGTCAACGATGGCCGATACGAACTCGTAGCGCGGCCCACCGGCAGCCTCGATTGCATCGACCAGCGCCTGAAGCGTCTCATCCGCATCGAGAACACCGTCTTCCGCGTTGAAGTTGACGCCCGAGTTGTCCTGGATTTCCTGCAATGCGACGATGTCCGGAGAGCCGAGGTTGAGCGCGATGTGCTGGCCGATCATCGCCATCTGGTCCGCATCTGCATCGTCATCATCCCCACTGTCGAAGTTGGATGTGAGGTTGAGCACGTTGTAGGTGGCGACGGTCAGCTTTCCGGATACATCATCCTCCGGGGAGCCGAAGCGATCCTCGAGCCGGTCGAGCTCACGCTCGATGCGCTCCTCGACCCTTTCGGTTCTGCGCTCGTTTCCTTCCGCACGCTCCAGCTGCCGCTCGAAGCGTTCGACCGTCCGGTCCAGACGCCTGCCGCTCAGGAACTCCGAGAATACCTCGCGCAGGTCTTCGGGGAATGTCGGCGGGCCATCGGGTGTAACAAGGTTGGTAACCTCCGCAGCATTGGTAGAGGCGCGCTCGATGCCGAAACTCTCCGTCACCAGTACCTCGAAGTTCCCGAAGCCGTAGCCAACGACACCGGTCACATCCGAGAGCACATCCCCTTGCGCGATTTCCGGCGCCACGAAGCCCTCCGGCAGCAGATCACCGTCATACTGGATCTGAATACGCTCGGGATTGAGATCGCCATAGCCATCGGGGTCGGCGTTGATGATGAGCCCGCTGCGGTCCGTCAGGCCACCGTCGGCAGTACCGCCGCCCGTGACGTTGGCACCTTCGTCGGCAACCAGCCACGTCTCGTTGAAGCGGTTGGTCGTGGAAATGGCGATCGGGTTGTCCACCGTCACGCGCATGCCTTCGAGGCTTTCGTAGAAGTCGATGCCGTCGATCTCCGGGTTGAAGGTGCCGGGCACCTCCTGAAGGTTCACCGGCAGCTCATCCGCAGAGATGATGACGTCGGTCGGTGGATTGCGGCCCGCCTCCCCGAGGATCACCGCCTCGGGCAAGGCGTTGCCGGAGGACAGGACCTGAGCCCCGGCGCCGCCCAGATCGGTGATCTGCGTGGTCGACAGGTTGCCAGTGCCTGCGCCGCCGGGGATGAACTCGCTGACCGTGCCGGAGACCCTGACCTCGTCACCGACGGACACGCCCCCGGTGTTGCCGTTGCCCACGAAGACGAAGACACCGTCAGAGGTGGCATCATCGCCGTCGCCGGTTGCGTCCTGCAGGTAATAGCCGTTGAAATCGATCGCCGTGACGATCCCGATGGTGCTGACCTCTTCGCCTACCAGAGCGGACACGTGGCCAGCGCCCTGGATTTCGTAGATCGGCGTGAGCGTCGTGTCGACAAGGTCGTAGACGATGGTTGTGCCGGACACCTCGTAGCTCACCGCGATCTGCGGATTGCCCGTCAGGCTGTCGGCCGTTTCGATGAAGGTGATGACTTCGGGCGCATGTCTGGCCGTTTGACCTTCTTCGGCGTTGTCCACGTGCAATGGCGGAATGTAGGATACAAAGCTCGCATCAGCGGGGGAGGTCACATCGTAGATCATGATCCCGCTGTCGCGCTCCAGCCCGATGAAGGCGTAGATTTTGCCTGCAACTTCACCGATGGTGATCGCTTCGGGCTCCGGCCCCTTAGCGTCAGAGCGGTCTTCGCCGTCATCGCCGTCGTCGTCGTTGAAACGCTCCGGTGCAACCTCGGCGATGATCGCTTCGAACTGCGAGCCGGAGTCGAACACGAGGTTGCCGTCGGTATCGAAGATCGAGAACGACCGCGAGGAGAAGCTGTGCAGCACGTCGATATCGCCGTCGCCGTCGGTATCACCATCGACCGAGGAAACCTCGAGCCGCTCCAGACCTGTCGTATCCACGCTCTCATCGACAAGACCGTCCTCGACAAGGCCGCTTACGCGGTCCTCGTCAAAGCCGCGGCTGTCGCCTTCGTTCGCGGTGACGATATAGGTCGTGCCCGCCACTTCGAATGTGTCGATGCTGTCCGCCATGCGGAAGCCGACCAGATTGTCGAAGTTGCGGATTTCGATGATACCGTTGTCGTTGGGGTCGATCTCCTGGCCGGGCTGGCTGAAATCAACGGTGCCGAGCGAAAAGATGTCCGCGACAGTGTTCGAGGACAGATCAATCCGCGCAATGGCGTTGTTTTCCTGAAGGGACACGAATGCCGTCTGCCCGTCCGCCGTGATGGCGATATACTCCGGCTCGACATCTGCGCCGAAGCTGACCCCGTCTTGAATACGGATGCCCGCATCCCGCGCTGCGTCTTCCAGCCCGTTGAAGTCGGTGAAGTTGATCAGCTCGACATTTGACTGTGCGGGATCCGCGGCGTCGATGTCGATCACGGCAACAGTGCCGAGGGGGTTGTTGTCGTTGTCGCTGTCGTCATTCTTTTCGGCTTCGCCGGCGACCAGAAGCTGCGCGCCTTCATCGTTGAACGTCAACTGATCCGGCAGGTTTCCGACATCCACCTGCCCCAGTGCCCCGAGCGTTTCCGCGTCGAAGAAGGCGATGAAGCCGGGTGCGCCGATGCTCTGCGTTGATCCGAAGATCTCAACATCCTGCGGCGCGCGTGCGATGGCCACGGCGATGAGACCGTTCGCGATGGCGACAGACTGGACGCCGTCGTATCCGGGCAGACTGGCCAGATCGATGCGCACCGGTCCGGACTGCGGATCGGCGAGGTCGAAGACGTCGATCGTGTCGAATGCGCCGTTGGTGACGTAGAGCTTGCCGTTTTCATGGGCCACGACCTCTGCGCCGTCTGCACCCGCACCGCTGTCAAGCTCGGCGACGATCGTGGCTTCGAGAGCGCCCGAAGCTACGGGGGGCACCGGGTTCATTGGGTCCACGATATTGGTCTCACCCACGGTATCCTCCCGGAAGGTCAGATTCTGGATGCGTGCGTCCGCTTCCGGCCCGGTGTCCGGCTGGTCGAAGGCACTGCCGCCGTTCAAAGGATTGAAGTTGTCGTTGAGATACTCTGCCAGCGCGTCCTGCTCGCTCCCGTCGTCGGCAAAGACCGCGTCACCGGTGGTCAGCCCGTCCTCCACACCGTCCGCGTCGAGATCCTTCAGATCCACGCGGTTCGGGTTGGACAGGGTCGAGAGGATTTCGTCGCCGCTGTTGACCAGGAAATCGAGCGTGACGACGCGGAAGCTTTCACCGGAGTCGCCGACGATTTCGCCATCGGCCACGATGGTGGAGATCACGTTGCCATCCGCGTCGACGATGGCTGCGTTGATCACCCGCTCGCCCGCGACGGTGATCGTGTTCGTCGCGTCATCGTAAACCTGTGCCGTCCGGGTTTCGTCGAACGAGAATTCGAGGCCCGAAATCTGCGGGAAACCACCCGAAGCGCCACCCGGCAGCGCGGATATCGCGCCCTCGAGGAACTGCTTGATCTCCAGCTTGGTCATATCCACCAGAGCCAGCCCGTTGTTGAAGGCCAGCACCGTCTGGATATCGTTCTGGCTGATGCCGCCCTCCGGCTTCACCTCGACGCCGTTCTCGTCGATCACGGGGCTGTTGGGCAGACGCTGCGCTTCGGTCCCGCCCGCGGGCACGACGATTTCGCCGATGTTCGCGCGGATGCCGCCGCCGTTCTTGATGGAGATGACGACCGGATCGCCCAGGCCTTCCGCCGCGACGATGTCGTTGGCATACGCGAGGTTCGCATCAGCCGTCAGGTTGCCGAGATTGGTTTCCTGCGTGCGCACACCGTCCGGGTCATCCGGCGAGAGCGTGCCCGACCGGTTGCCGTTCAGGAACACGTCCGAGACACCGAAGACATTGCTTTCCGTTGCCACGATCTGTGCCTGAATCGCATCGGTGATCGCGTCGATTTCCGGATCGATCAGACCCTCGGCCCCCAGATCCGCGACGCCCTGGGCGTCAGTTGCGTAGGCCCCTGATACGGTTTCATCGTAGCTTCCCGTAATCAAGTTGCCGTCGGCGTCGAAGTCCATGACCAGACGGCCGACGTATTTGTAATTGGCGTCGGTGTTGACCACCGCCGTTGTGGTGCCGCCTGCGTTCGTGACGAAGAGCGGGTACTGGCCCTGATCGCTGTCGCCATCGCGGATGCGGTCATTGTCATCGAACAGACGCGTGTTCGAGCCGCCGGCGACGATGATATCGACACCTTCGAGCCGCTCGGCCAGTTCCAGCTCGATGGAGATCTGCTGCATGTGCGACAGCATCACCACCTTGTTCATCAACGGATTGTCGGCGAGCAACTGGTCTACTTCCGCCTGAAGCACCGCGGCCAGAGCGTCGAGTTGTTCGTCGGTCGGGTTCGCGTCGAATGCCGCGGGAAAGATGCCCAGATCCGCGCCCGCGCTCGAGATCGTGTCGATCGTCGGGACCGTGGCGCCGACGATGCCGATCAACTCGCCATTCACGTTCGAGACGCTGGAGGAGGTCACGACATTGGTCAGCGTCTCGGTGTTCAAGCCACCTTCGACTTCCAGAGGCGCAAGGTTCGGGTCCGTTCCAAAGCCCAGATTGGCCGAAAGATAGGGAAAGAGCGCGCCTTCGAAATCGAGGCCGTCCAGCGCGGTGCCGGACAGAGCCGAGAAATCACCCGGGGCCGAGCCGTCTATCAGGCTGGCGAGGAACGCCGTACCAAGGTCAAATTCATGGTTGCCGAGAGCTGCCGCGTCGAGCCCGAGCTCGTTCTGGATCCGGATGTCCGCGATGCCCGCGGAGCCGAATACAGCCGCCGAAGCGTCGAAGAAAAGGCCGGGGATGATGACATCGCCCGACGACAGCGTCAGCGTGTTGTCGGCGATGCCGTCGCCGCCAAGATCCTGGGCGCGCAGGGCGTTGAGGACCGCCGACAGGTTATCGATATTGTCGATCGTCGCCGCGTTCGCCTCCTGGTCGGTGAAATGCAGCAGCTCCAGCGTGAAGGCGGCGGCCGGTGCACCCACCAGACCGGGGTTTACCGCGCCGAAGGTGGGCGCAATTGTCGGATCGGTGTCAAAAGCGGCGGCAGTGACATCCGTGCCGGACACATCGAAAACCGCCCCCGGAGAGACAATGTCGACGACGTTGACGGCATAGATCTCACCCGTGGAGGCCGCGCGGAAGACGAGCTGCGGCTCTGCGCCGGTGAAGGCGAAATCCGACCCGCCGAGCTGCGCGCCATAGAGCGTGGTTTCATCATCCGCGATGTCCGGAATGCCAATCGCATCGAGGACCGTGCCAAGCGCGCTGATGTCATCGGCGACCCCGTCGTCGTCGGTGTCGAGGTCATCACCGACTTCGCCGGTGAAACCCTGCACAAGCGCGACGGTGAAGCTGGGATTTTCAAGATCGGGGATGGTTATGGTCAAGAGGCCATTTGCATCGAATACGCCGCTGACAAAGGCTGCCCGGTCGATTGAACCGGCGGTAAGCCCGGAATCACTTTCAATGCTGATGATGTGTCCTTCAAAGCTCTCCCCCGGCGTTCCTGAAAGCTCAAAGCTAACGTTATCCGGATCTGCGCCCGGCGGGTTTGGTTGAAATTCACTGAATTGAATGGTCATTGCGATCTATCCCTCTTGAAAATCTCACCGCCGACCCGTCAGGCGCCGACGCTTCGGGAGTAGTGGTGCATAGCTTTGGCTACAGAATTGTGTCAGCTGGCCAGTTTTTTGCATGAGGGTGCACAGGTTTTGATTGTGCGGCTGCGATCACGGTTTGGGACGCGCGAGCAATCGCCCCAGTGAGCGAAACGCAGGGGAAGCCCTGCATGGCCGCCTACCGGGCCCTCGGTGTCGAAGGCCAGCTTTATGACCTCCTCCATTATGCTCATCGTGCCAACGCGGGATCTCTCGCGGCGCGCTTCACCGGGGGCTTTGGCCAAATCGCACCTGTGCAGGGGGTCACGGCAAGGCGAATCCGGCTCAGCTAGGTCGGTGACGACGTCAAAGGTCCCGCTCAGGGCCTTGTGATTGCTCAAAGCCACAGCAGGAACGCCCACTCGCCCTGACAGCGTCGTGATATGCAATTCGCGCACCGACACCAAATAAGCGGAATCAATTTCGGAACCGTTCCGGCTTTCGCGGGGTTCGGCTGCAGTGACTCCGCGCACACGCGCTGCAAGCCTGTCCCCATATCCGATCAGGAGTTCCCATGAAAAAACGCTCAGAACCGCCGCAGATAGGCGTCTCGCGCCGAAGTTTCCTGGGGGCGTCCGGCGCCATCGGGGCATCGCTCGGTCTCGCTTCCACCGCCGCCGACGCACAGCAAACCGATCGCGCGGCGGGGGCGAACGATCAGCGGCAGATCACGCTGACGGTCAACGGCCAACGCCGCACCCTGAGTGTCGAGACGCGCACCACGCTGGTAGAGGCCTTGCGCGATACCCTCGGTATGACCGGCACGAAAATCGGCTGCAATCAGGGACAGTGCGGCGCGTGCACCATTCTGCTCGACGGCAGGCGCATCAATTCATGCCTGACCCTTGCCGCAACGGCAGACGGCAGCGACGTCGTCACGGTGGAAGGGCTGGCAGACGCAAACGGCACGCTGCACCCGATGCAGACGGCATTCACAGAACACGACGCATTCCAATGCGGCTACTGCACGCCCGGTCAAATCCTGGCGGCAATTGCCTGTATCGACGAGGGCCATGCCAATGACGCAGCCGAAATCCGCGAATACATGAGCGGGAACCTTTGCCGCTGCGGCGCTTATCCCAACATCGTCGCCGCGGTCGAAGCCGTCCGCGACAGCAAGGAGGGTTGAGCGATGCGCAGTTTCGATTACCACCGCCCCGCCGATATCGCCGCCGCCATCGAAGCGGCCAGCAAAGATGGCGCGCAGATCATCGCTGGCGGCACCACAATGGTCGATCTGATGAAGATCGGCGTGTGGGAGCCCGCCGCGCTGGTCGATATCACGTTATTGCCGGGCATCGATGAGATCACGGTCGGCCCGGACCGGATCCGCTTCGGAGCGCTCGCCCGGATGTCGGATGCCGGCGATGACGCTGCGGTGAGGGCCGCAGCGCCGGTGCTGACAGAGGCGCTCTGGAAGGCGGCAAGCCCGCAATTGCGCCATGCCGCGCGGTTGGGCGGGAACATCCTGCAGCAGACGCGCTGCCCGTATTTCCGCGACACCGCCTATAGCCAATGCAACAAGCGTGCGCCGGGATCGGGATGCGCGGCCCTGGATGGCGGCGAGACCAACCTGCATGCGATACTGGGCGGATCAGATGCGTGCGTTGCGATGTATCCCGGCGACTGGGCGCAGGCGCTGGTCGCCTTCGACGCAGAGGTGACCACCCGCGCACCGGGTGGCGGGCGCACGATCCCGTTTGCCGACCTGCATGTGCTGCCCGGCGACACGCCGCACGTCGAAACCATCCTCAAGAAGGGTGAAATCGTCACTTCGATCAGCATCCCTGTCATCCCGGCGCTGAAAGCGAGCCATTACCTGAAGGCGCGTGACCGCGAAAGCTATGCCTTCGCGAATGCGTCTGCCGCCGTAGGGGTCGAGATGGACGGAGACACCGTGCGGGACGTGCGCATCGCCTTGGGCGGTGTGGCAGCAGTGCCGTGGCGCGCGCGCGCGGCGGAGGAAAGCCTCATTGGCGGCCCTCTCACCGAAGAGAGCGCACGCGAGGCTGGGCGCATCGCCTTTGCCGATGCGCAAACTCTGCCGGGGTCGGAGTACAAGATCAAGCTGGGCGCCGACGTCGTGGCCGGTGCCCTGATGAAAGCACTTTCACGTGCGAATGGAGGCAACTGATGGCCCAGACGATCAACACCGCAGTCACCCGCACGGATGCCCCACGCAAAGTGACGGGGACTGCGACCTATGCCGCCGACGTCACACCGTCAGGCATGTTGCACGGCGCGCTCGTGACATCATCCATTGCTGTCGGAACGCTCATCGCGCTCGACACCAGCGCCGCGCAGGCCGAGCCGGGCGTTATCGCCGTTTTGACCCATGAAACCCTGCCCGACTACAAGTCGGTAAAGGGTTTCTACGCGGGCGGGCCTGGTTCCGCGAGCTTCTGGCCCATGGAAGGTACGGAAATCAAATACGCGGGACAGCCCATCGCCTATGTCGTCGCGCAGACTGCCGCCGCGGCGCGTCGCGGCGCGCAGTTGGTCTCGGCCCAGTATGAAGTCGGGACCGCGCAGGTGCACATGAACCCTGAGGAGAGCTTCGTCATCGGCGCGCAAGGCGACAGCAAGGGCATGGTGACGACCAAGGGCGACGTCGCCAAAGGCCTCGCCGAGGCCGCGCAGACTGTCGAAGCGGAGTATGTGACGCCTTTCCAGCATCACAACCCGATGGAGATGTTCTCGACCACCGCGGAATGGCGCGGCGACAAGCTGACCGTCTGGATGCCGTCGCAATCGGTGCGGACTTTGCGCGGCGGGATCGCTGCGGCCTACGGCTTGCCCGAGACGTCCGTGCGCGTCATCTCGCCCTTCGTGGGCGGCGCCTTCGGCTCGAAAGCCGGGATCACGCCATATGCCATGTTGACCATCGCCGCGGCAAAGGCGGTGGGCGCGCCAGTGCGGCTGATCGTGACGCGCCCGCAAATGTATACCGTGGCCACGTTCCGGCCCGAATCGGTGCAGCGTTTCCGGCTCGGCGCGGATGCCAGCGGCAAGCTGACGGCATTCGAGCATATCGAGATTTCCCAAACCTCCCAGTTCGATGTCGTGACGAACCCCGGCACGCATATCACGCGGGCCATGTATGCCAGCCCCAATATCCACACGGAACAGCGTGTGGCACGGTCGGACACGAACACGGGCGGCTTCATGCGGGCACCGAACGAGACGCAGACCTTCTTCGGTCTCGAGCAGGCGATGGACGAGTTGGCCCTGAAACTCGGGGTCGATCCTGTGGAAATGCGGCGGGTAAATGATACCGACCGCCACCCCGTCGAAGACGTGCCCTTCTCCTCACGCTCGCTGATGGAATGCTACGACGCAGTGTCCGAAAGCTTTGGCTGGAAAGATCGAAACCCCGAGATAGGCAGCATGACGGATGGCGACTGGTTGGTCGGTTACGGATGCGCGACGGCGACCTATCCGACGAACATCCTCGCCTCCAATGCGCGGGTGCGGATGCAGGCGGGTGGCAACGCCTATGTCGAACTGGCCGCCCATGATGTCGGCACGGGCAGCTACACCATCTTCGCGCAGATCGCGGCAGCCCGCCTCGGCCTGCCTGTCGACGCCTGTGATGTGGTGATGGGCGAGGCCGATCTGCCCGTCGCGCCCTTGGCCGGAGGGTCCGCCACGGCGGCCTCTGCCGGGTCGGCGGTGCATGACGCATGCATGCGGATCGGCCGCATGGTCGCGCAGGAGGTCTCGGCCCAGAGCGAAGGTCCGCTCGCGGGGGTCGATTCGGGCCAGATCACCCTCGACGCAGGCGTTCTGCGCGGACCTGATGGCCAAAGCCAGCCGTTGCTGGAGGCGCTCGCCGCGACTGCCACGGGCGAGATGGAAGCGGTGGGCGAATTCCGCCATCCTGCCCTGACAGACAAGCTGATCCGCGCCACATTCGCAGGGGGCTACGGCACCGCCGGGCCGGTGACGCCTGAATTCGCGATGTTCGCCTTCGGCGCGGAGATGGTGGAAGTGCACGTGAACCGGTGGACCCATGAGATCAGGGTTCCGCGGCTGCATGGCGCGTTCGCCGCGGGCACGATACTCAACCGCAAGACCGCCCATTCGCAACTGATGGGGGGCATGGTCTGGGGCATCGGTTCCGCGCTGCATGAGGTGACCGAAGTCGACAAGCCGCGCGCAAGGTATCTGAACGCCAACATCGCCGAATATCTGGTGCCGGTGAACGCCGATATCCGCGAGGTCCGGGTCGAAATGCTGGACGAGCAGGACGATTACGTCAATCCTCTGGGCGTCAAGGGCATCGGGGAGCTCGGCATCGTCGGCACTGCGGCTGCCATAGCGAACGCTGTACATCACGCTACGGGCAAGCGCTTGCGCAAATTGCCGATCCGAATGTCTGATCTGGTCTGACACAAGGGGCCATGGTCGGCTGGGTGGCAGCCTATTCCTCGCTGCGCCTGACGCCGGTCTCATTTGGTGATGGATGGTGTGACCTGAGTTCGGATGCTCGCGGAGCTGAGAGCGGAGCGATGGTTGACAGATGAGGCGGAGCCAGATTATCGGCTCGTGCAGAATTCTGTCGACCACCTGCGCGTGGCGCGGGCGGACACGCTATTTCAAACGCGCAAATATGTCCCCCGAGTTCGTTTCGGTCGGCAATCCTGAGATCTGCGCCTGCAAGCTGTCCGCATCCACCCATTCGACGTTGATCAGCGCGTGATCTTCCCCGAGGCTGAGGTTGAACGCATAGTCGCCGAGGCGCCGCATCTGATCAAGACAGGCAAGCGCCACCTCCTTCTGGATGGTGGTGAACTCGAATGAGAGCGCGGGCGGGCACCCGGTCAGGCCCCTGAGCACTTCGAGCTCGTGCCCTTCCACGTCGATCTTCACGAAATCGGGGAGCCCGTATTGCCGGATCAGCGCATCGAGCGTGGTCACCTCGACCGAGATCTTGCTGTCCCACACCTGCCCTTCCCACTGCGCAGCGCTGCGCGCCACAGCGATCAAATCACGCGAGGCGGTGGTGATCGTGGGGTTGTGCGTGTTCACATGCAGATCGAGGAGGCCCGCCTGCGACCCGACGGCCACGCGGTGCAGGTGCGCGCCAGTGCACCGGCCATAGAGCAGGCGCAGCGCGCGAAACACGTGTGGCTGCGGTTCGGCAGCTACCACACGCGCGCCTAGCCGCAGGAAACTGCCGCTGCGGTCGCCCACATGCGCGCCGATGTCGAAAGCAAGCCCGCCCTTGGGCACGAATTGCGCATTCAGGCGGTCCATCCGCGCGGTGCGTTCCGCGTCGCGGTAATAGACGTCAAGCGATCTGGAAATCGCGTCGAGATGCGCCTTGGTCATCGGAAACGCAGGCGTCATCGGTTCGAGCGGTTTTGTGCCAGTGCGAGGGCGCGGGCCGCGATAGGCGCGGTGTCCTGCCAACCGGGCAGCGTCTGCGCGGCGGTTCGGGCCGCGCGCGACAGGGCGCAGTGGGTCTGAGCATCGCCCAGCATGCGGCGGAGGGCACCAGCAAAGGCATCCGGCGCGTCGGGCGGCACCAGCAGCCCGGCACCCGACGGCACCGTGTCCGGCACGGCGCCAGTGTCACACGATACGATGGGCAATCCGTGCACCAGTGCCTCGTCGAACACGATGCCGTAGCCTTCGAAGCGTGTCGCCAGCGCGAAGACATGCGCAGAGCGATAGAGTGCGCCGAGCGCGTCCTGCGCGATCTGGCCCGTGAACGTGACCCGGTCATTCAAATCCAGCGATCGATGCAGCACCTGTAACTCCCGCGCGAAGGCCGCATCGAGCGGTGCGCCGACGATCTGCGCCTGCCACTCCAGATCGGTGATCCCTGCCAGGGCGCGCAGCAGCACGTCATGCCCCTTGCGGCGCAGCTGGATGCCCACCGACAGGATGAGAGGCGGATCGAGGGGGGCGTGCTGCCCCGTGGGCCCGTCTGTGCCGGGGCGCGCGACGTGGATGCGCCCCTCCGGCACGTCATACTGTGATACCAGCAGGGCGGCGGTATGCGGGCTGGTGACGACGACTTCGGTGGCATGGACGAGGTTGGCGCGCTCTCTTTCGCGAAGCTGCTGCGCGCGCGCACCGTCGAGCCCGCTTTCAAGGGCCAGCGGGTGATGGACCAGCGCCACGATGGGTGCGCGGATCTGCGCCACCCCGGCCGGATCCATCGCGCCGAAGGCAAGACCGTCGATGAGGATCGGACAGTCCTCGCGCACCGCTGCCAATTGCTCGAAGGTGGTTCTCATGTCCTTTTCGGGCGGTTCGGGAAAACTGCCCGGGAGGGCGATGTGGGTCATCTCGGTGCCCATAGCGCGCAGTTCTTCCAGCAGCCGCCGGTCGTAGATATAGCCTCCCGTCAGCGTCGTCAGATCTCCCGGCACCGCAAAGGCTGCGCGCGCGGGCCTCATTTCAGGACCACCGCGATCAGGCCGGGGAGGACCGCGAGCAGCATCGCGATGCCGAACATCACGCTTGCCGCGATGCCCTCGCCCGCGGAGATGCCGACGAGCGGGAGCAGCACCGCCGCCGCGCCCTCGCGGACGCCCCAACCGCTGACGGTGAAGGGGATAAGCATCGAAAAGAGGATCACCGGAACGATGGCGAGCAGGGCCGCGGGTGACAGATGAACGCCCACAGCCCATGCGCAGAGGCCGAAAGCCGCGAGGTTGCACAAGGTGATCGCCGCCCCGATCCCGATCTGCGCGGGCAAGGCCCGCCGCGACAATACCGCTAGATAGAACGGACGCATCCAGCCCCCGAGTTTGCGGCCCAGCAGCGTCGGAAACCCCTGCCCCAAGGCCAGCAGGATCATGAGTGCGGCGCCGATGACGACCGCACTTCCGATCGGGACGCCGTAGGCCGGCGGCCAGTCCAGCCCGCCCTGCAGCAGGCTCGTCGCGATGAAGGCGCAGGCCATCGTGATGAACATCGCGATCTGCCCCGCGAGCCGTTCGAACACCACCGCCTGCGTGGCGACCGCCAGGCCCGCCTGCGTTCGGGCGCGCACCGCGCGGCCGGCATCACCGACCACGGCACCAGGCAGCGCCTGATTGACGACTTGAGACATGAAGTATTCCTTGATCGCATGGGGAAGCAGCAGGCTCTGGCCAAGATGCGCCGCGGTAAGCTTCCAGCGCAGGGCCGAGAGCACCGTCTGGCAGATCAGCACTGCCACGGCCATCAGCAGCCAGACGGGCTGGGCCTGAGCGAGGATGCGCAGGATCTCGGGGCCGTCGGCGGCGGACCACAATAGGGCGATCAGGAGTGCGGTGAAGGCGAGTTGTCCCGTACGCCACGCATTCGCCCGCGTCATCGGGCGGCCTCGGCGATCTCTTTGGACGACAGCGCTTGCAGGATGTGAGCGCGCATCAGCTCCATCCGGCGGACGGGGGTCGTCTGCGCTGGAATGAGACCGGGGGTGAAGTCAGCATCGGCCAGCAGATCGACGAGCGGCTGGGGCCCGACGACATGCATGGGGACATGCGCGCGCTCATCCAATGCGATGAAACCCGCGGCCTGATGATCGCCCAGAATGATCATCAGGGGCGGATCATCAGCGTGCAGGGCGGCGTAGGCGAAAACCGTCTGCAGGGCATAATCCACCGCCAGCCGGTACTGCATGCGCACGCGGTCGTAATCCTGCCATACCACCCGCGGCGTATCGCTGGCGGTGACGACGGGATCAAACACCGTACCGTCCCCCAGATCGTCCCACGCGATCAGGTCGGGCACAGGCACCCATGGGGCGTGGGAAGAGCCCAGCGCCATCTGGATAAAATACGGGCCATCGGCCACGGGTGCGTCCCGCAGCAGACGGTCCATGGCGGCGAAGGTGAACTGGTCCGGCATCGTGACCCAGTTGAAGGGCAGCCCCGCATAGCCGAGATCCGCTTCGGCAAGGATCGTGTCGAAGCCCATCACCTCGGCTTCCGGCCAGTCTATGGTGATCTGCGGCATGACGGCGGCAGTGTGCAAGCCCGAGCGCTGCGCGAGGTGGAACAGGGTTTGGCGGCCACTGGCCAGCGCCGCGCGGTAGCTTGTCTGATCGGGGATCCACAGACCGTTGGCGAAGGTGGAATGCGAAAGCCAGCTCTGCCCACCCTGGGTAGGCGATGCGAGGAAGGTGGAAGCCATGGAGAGACCGAGCGCCTCGAGCTGCGACTGTGCGGTGGCCAGCGTTTCGAGATGCAGGTCGGCATAGAGCGGCGTGTCGAAGCTGGTGCGCCCGTAGCTTTCGACGAAAACGACGATGACGTCGCGGTCCACCAGATCAAAAAGCGGGACACGGTCGGCGAAAGGATCGTTCAGGGCCGCATCGCGGAACACCAGCAGATCCGCGAGGGTCTGGCGCGCGATCCCGACACGCTCCACCCCCAGGCGGGTGGTGAATGCGGTACCGGGATAGGCGACAGGCACGCTCCAACGTCCCATCTTGTCGCCGATGTCGACCACCACGAGGGCCGCGCCGAACACCGCGAGAACGCCGGCAACCGCGGGAAAGGGCCGCGGCAGGGAGAGCCGCGCCAAGACCCGCATCGCCCACCACAAGGTGGCGGCAATGCCCGCGATGCCAAGGATCGCCCCGATCACCGCTGCGAAAGCAGCTACAGGCCCCAGGTTGCCGACGATCAGATCATAGAACGAGCCCACCAGAGGCAGATCGCCCACCGGATTGAAGGTCCGGCTGAGGGAGGTGAACATGACAAAATCAACGATCTTGAGGACTGTGATTAGCGTCAGGGCGCCGACCAGCAAGACGCGCAGCGCAGTACCCATGCGTGATCCACCCAGTGCCAGGAGCGCCAGCAGGATAACCGGCAGTTCCAGCGGGAACAGCACGAAGGCGTCCCACGCCACCGCATCGGGATGATTGGGCTGGATCAGAACCAGATCGAGAACCACCCCCGCCAGCACAACCGCGAAGACCCTCCGCCGCGTCAAGCGCGACCCTCCCGCTTGCGCCGGAGCCACAGGATGTCGCGGCCGAACGACCAGATGAGCGCGAGCGCGACCGCAGCGATCAGCATATCCAGGCCCCCGTCTGTGAGGAACGGGACCTGGAGCGCGATCAGCGCGCCGATCTGAAAGACGCAGACCGCCTTGCGGCTGAAACGCGGCGGCAGGGGCCGATCCAGCCATGGCACAAGCATCCGTGCGGCCCGGAAAAGGTAATGCGGCAGGCCCAGCAAGATCACGAAGGCGCCCGCCGCCCCGTTGGTTGCGGCATAAAGGGCAAGCACCAATGCCAGGGCAGCGTCGACCTCAACATCGAAATCTGCGCCGAAGTCGGAGGAGAGCGCCTGTCTGCGCGCAAGCCAGCCATCCAGCCCGTCGAGCGAAAGTGCCACGGCCGCGATGGAAAACGTCGCCCAATTGGGCGCGATCCCGGCCATCACCACCACACAGAGCACGCCCACGATCACCAGCCGGGCGAGCGTCACGAGGTTGCAAAGCCCGAGCGCTCTGTGCGGAAATGCCCGGTAGAGGCGGATTGCCGCGAAACCCGACGCCACGAGGTAGAGACCCACGCCGATGGCGACAAACAGGCCCGTGCGCGACGTGATACCAAAGAGCGCATCGTAGAGAAGCACCAGGCAAAGCGCGCCGATCAGGGCCGCGCCGCAAAACACCTGAAACGGCGACGTGGGAAAGCCGCCCGGCTTTGCGCGCGCCACGGCCATAGGCTTGTCGGTGGTGGAGGGTCTCATTCGCGGCACTCTAAAAAATATTTCCTATGCATAGTACGTACAAGGTAGGGTTGGTATTCAGAAGTTCCGCAAAAAAGAGAGTTCGACCCATGACAGAAGTCAGATCGCGGTACCGCGTCCCAGCCCGTCTGCTCCACTGGATCATGGCCCTGCTGGTGCTCGGCATGATCCCCGTCGGATTCTTCATGATCCGCGAAGGGTTGGACAGGAGCCTGCAGAATTTTCTCTTCATCTCTCACAAGAACTTCGGTGTGCTGCTGTTGATCCTGATCCTTGTGCGCCTGATCTACCGCCGGCGCTACCCGCCTGAACTCGTCCCGGTTCCGTTGCCCACATTGCAGCAATATGCGGCCAACGCCTCGCATTTCGGTCTTTATGCCCTTTTGTTGATCATGCCCCTGGCAGGATATGTCCGGGTGCGGGCCGGCGGGTTCCCGATCGAGGCGCTCGATGCCTTGGGAGTGCCCAGTTTCGTTCCGCGATCCGATGCCCTGGCGGAGGTCGCGAAATCCGTTCACTTCTACGGTGCCTATGCGATTGCCGCATTGGTCGTGGTGCATATCTGTGCGGCGGCGTATCACGGGCTGGTGCGGCAGGACGGGATCTTTTCGCGCATGTGGCCACCTGTGGGGCCACGGACCTAGAGGGCAGAAAGAATACTCGACATGACGAGAACGGCTGTACTTATGACGCGTCAGGCGCGTCTCGATGACGCGGCTGCAGCGGCCGACACGCTGCGGCGCGACAGGGCCTCTGCCACGCCGTTTGCGGTCATGGCACACCGCAGCCAAGTGATCGGGGCACCGTCATGAAGCGGCGTGATCTGTTGCTGGGTACGGCGGCCCTGACGTTGGCACCTGCCTTGCCCGTCCCTGCCCAGTCCGTCCTTGCCCAGCCCGGCGACAGCCTCATCGAGGCGGCGAAAGCGCTGCAGCAGCAGACCTACCTGCCCAATATGACCCCGCTCGCGCCGCCTTTCGCGGGGCTCGACTACAACGCCTACCGGGGCATTCGCCCGGTCGTGGGCAAGGCGTCCATGCTTCCCCACGGGGAACGCTTCGCCGTGGACCTGCTGCCGCCGGGCCTGTTCTTTCCCGATCCGATCAAGGTGGACAAGGTGACGCCGGAGGGTCTGCGCGAGATCGCCTTCAGCCCGCGCCTTTTCGAGTTCGACACACGCTACTTCGACGAAGTGCCGCAGACGAGCCCCGGTGCCGGTTTCTCCGGCATGCGCCTGCGATATCCGCTCAATGCCGCGGACAGGCTCGACGAAGTGCTGGTGATGCAGGGGGCGAGCTACTTCCGCGCCATCGGTGAGGCCATGGTCTACGGGCTGTCGGCCCGGACGGTGGCGCTCGGGACAGGCGGCGGCGGGCCGGAGGAGTTTCCCCGTTTCATCCATCTTCGCCTGCACCCGGCGGAGGGGGACCGCGTGCGCATCGAGGGGGTGATCGACAGCCCGTCGCTTACGGCGCATCTCGACATGCTGCTGCACCCCGGCGCGGACACCGAAATGGAGATCGCGACGACCGTCTTTCCGCGCGTCGACATTGCCGACATCGGCATCGCGCCGCTCACGTCGATGTATCTCAAGGGGCCGATGTTGGCGGCGGTGTCGGATGATTTCCGCCCGCGGGTGCATGACAACGATGTTCTGGTCATCGAGAACGGGGCGGGCGAGCGGATCTGGCGGCCCATCGCGAACCCGCGCAACGTCGAGACATCAGCGTTCGTGGACGACGCCCCGCGGCGCTTCGGCCTCTATCAGACACCGCGCGCCTATGACGACTATCAGGATACGGAAGCGCGCTATCATGATCGTCCTTCGGCAACGGTGGAACCTTCGGAGCCTTGGGGTCCGGGGGCTGTCATGCTCGTCGAACTGCCGACGCAAACCGAGTTCCTGGATAATATCGTGACGTTCTGGCGGCCCCGCGATCCGCTCTTGGCGGGTGGTGAGTACCGCTACGCCTACAAGCTGACATGGACGCTCACGGCCCCCGATGTCGGGGGGCTCGCGCCTTTCTTGCAGAGCCGAAGCGGACGGGAACACGACAGACCGGGCCACCGCCGTTTCGTCGTCGATGTGGCGAGGTGGCAGGACGGCGCTGTGCCGGAGATCTCCGCGAGTGAGGGGGCGGATGTGCTCGGCGCCAGCTCGTTCCCGCTGCCCGATGGCGGCGGGACACGTGTGACGTTCCTGTTTACACCCGGTGCGCAGGATGCGGCGGAGATCCGGCTGAGCCTGCGGGCGGCGGACGGCACGCCGCTCAGCCCCGTATGGCTGCACCGCTGGACGCGTGCGCGCGACGGCGGCGTGTGACGCCGCTAGGCGCCGAGGTCGACCTGCGCGTGCAGCGGCCTGTGATCGGACGCCATGCGAATACCGGGCCCGTCGAGCACGGTCGTCGCGCGGATCTGCGCGGGCGCCGTTGTCAGCACGCGGTCGAGGGGCAGGAAAGGGCGGTTGATCGGGAATGTCGGCTTGGCCGGGCCGCGCAGATCCACCCCCAGCAAGCGCCGCGAGAGCGCCAGCCCGCCCCATGGGCGCCATTCGTTCAGATCGCCCGCAAGGATCGTGGACCGGCGCGGTTTGCGGAACATGAACTGGCTGACGGTGCGCAGTTGCGCCCAGCGCAACGCCTGCATCAGCGACAGATGCAGGCCGATCAGCCGGAACGGCTGCCCGTCGCGCACGAGGTCCGCGATGACCGCGCCGCGGTGGCAGCGGCCCGGCAGATCAAGCAGCGTCACGCGCTCCACCTCGATGTCCGGGCGCAAAAGGATGATCGTGCCCAGAAACCCGTGGCTGTCGTCCGACCAGCGGTGCGCGCTGTCGCGGTGCAGGTAGCGCAGACCGGTCGCCGCCTCGACCGCTGCGATGTCCAGAAGCCCTGCATGTGGCGGGACCTCCTCATCGGCTTCCTGCAGTATCAGTGCGTCGATCCGCGCTACCGGGGTCTCCGCGCACAGGGTCGCAAGTGTGCGATCGGGGTCGATGATCCCGTCATTGCCGCGACAGCGGTGGATGTTCCAGCTCAGGCAACTAAATTGTCTCTCTAGATGGCGCAACGCTCTGCCTTTGCTGGTGGCTTTCCGAATTCAGCTAAGCGGAACAATAGCCTTATGGTCACTCAATTCGATACGAACGGGGAAACAAATGTTTGCAGTTGAAGTCCGGGATCACGTGATGATCGCCCATTCCTTGCCGTCGCCGGTATTCGGCCCGGCGCAGGGGATGCATGGGGCGACCTTTGTCGTAGATGCCGCGTTCTATACCAAGGATCTGGATGACAACGGGCTTGTCGTTGACATGGGGCTCGCGATGGAGGCGCTGTCGGATGCGCTCAAGCCGCTGAAATACGCAAATCTGGATGAAGTGCCGGGCTTCAAGGGCAAGATCACCACGACTGAATTCCTGTGCCACCACATCTGGCAGCAATTGCGCGACACCGCCAAGACCACCGGGCTGGGCGACAACGGGCGGCTGTGCCGGATCAAGGTGTCGCTGGAGGAGAGCCATGTGGCCCGCGGCTGGTACGAGGCGGACATCTAGGGTGGGGTTCTCGCCTGAATGGCTGGCCCTGCGCGAGCCTGCGGACCACGCGTCCCGCGATCCCGGCCTGCTCGAGCATGCCTTGGCCTGCGCGCGGCGCGGGGCCGTCACGCTCGATCTGGGCAGCGGGACGGGTTCGACCGCACGCGCCTTCGGTGATAGCGACCTGCGCTGGCGTTTCCTCGATGGAGAGCTTGAACTGCTGGATCTTGCCAAGGCGCGGCACCCGGGATCGCAACAGGTCGTCATGGATTTGCGGGACATCGATACCCTGCCGCTGGAGGACGTGGGGCTCGTCACCGCCTCCGCCCTTTTGGACCTGATGCCGCTGGAATGGGTTACCGCGCTGGCAGGGCGGTTAAAGGATGCGGGCGTCCCGTTCTATGCGGCACTGAGTTACAATGGCGTAATGCACTGGTCGCCGCCCCATGCCGCGGATGAGAGCGTCAGGCAAGCGTTCAACGCACACCAGCGCGGAGACAAGGGCATCGGCGCAGCACTCGGTCCAACGGCGGGCGCGGCCACTGCACAGGTGTTCACGGCAAACGGGTTCGACGTCCATCTGGGCGACAGCCCGTGGGAACTGACCGCGGCGCAGGCCGATCTGCACCACGCGTTGCTCGTCGGCATCGGAACCGCCGCGGCCGAGGCGGGTTGTGAGCAGGCGCCCGACTGGGTCGCGGACCGTCTCGCGGCGGTGGCGCAGACAGCCGGATACATCGGGCATACCGATATTCTGGCGTTGCCCCAGGGAGTTGAGAGATAGCATGCAGCATGTGGAGGTGACCCAACGGGTGTGGAGCCGGATCCTCGGCGTCAGGAAGGGCGCCGCCTGCCTGTGCTGCGGCGACTGGAGCCAGGGCGAGAGGCTGGCGCTGGACCTCTACGGGGCGCTCGCGCAGCCCACCGTGCGCGGACAGGTATTCGCGCAGATCGGTCAATCGCTCGACGGGCGCATCGCGACGGAGACGGGCGATGCGCAGGATGTGTCGGGCAAGGATGGGCTCGCGCATCTGCACCGGCTGCGCGCGCTGGCCGATGCGGTCGTGATCGGGGTGAAGACCGCCCTGCACGACGATCCGCAACTTACCGTACGGTTGGCCGACGGCACCAGCCCCGCGCGCGTGGTGATCGACCCCGACGGGCGTCTGCCGAATGATGCGCGCCTGCTGACCGACGCCTCAACCCGCCGCATCGTGATACAGGCGGTCGACAAGGCACGCCCGCCGGAGGTGGAGACGGTCATCCTGCCGCGAGACAAATGGATCTCTCCGCAAGACATCATGGCTGCCCTCACTACATGCGGCTTCAGGACCATTCTGATCGAGGGTGGTGGCATCACGATCACGCAGTTCCTCGAAGCGGGCCTGTTGAACCGTCTGCACATGGCGATTGCGCCGCTGCTCATCGGGTCCGGTCCGCAAGGCCTGACCACCGCGCCCATCGGGACGCTGGCGCAGGCACGCCGCCCGAAGACGGAGGTGTACAACCTCGGCAGCGACGTGCTTTTCGATTGCGCGCTCAATCCCGCGCGGGCCCTTCCCGTCGCCGCCCTGTGCTGCCGCAACGCGGTGCCGACCCCCCAAGCCCAGCGCCTTTGATCACAAGCGAGACCGACGATATGGACATCAATATTGACAGTCTCCTGCCGACCCTGACAGAGCGTCTCGCACGGGCGCGCGGGGATCTCTCGATGGGTTTGCCCTGCCTGCTGACGCATGACGGAACGCGTGCCGTGGTCGCCGCGGTGGAGACGCTCTCGGAGGCGCGGTTTGACGCGCTGTGCGCACGGTTCGGTCGGCCGGAGCTGATCCTGACCGCCAAGCGCGCGCAGGCGTTGATGCCTGCGGCGGATGCGATGCCGGGCCCGGTGTTGCGGTTGCAGCCGCCCGCGCAGTCGGGCCTCGCGTGGTTCAAGGGTCTGGCCAATACGCAATTCGATGCAGGCCGCCGACCTGCAGGCCCGCTGCACGTGATCCGCAGCGCACAGACGGCCTTGCACGATCTCTCCATCAAACTTGTGAAAATCGCCGAGCTCTTGCCCGCAGTCGCGCTCTTTGCGGTGGCGCGGGACGACCTTCTGGATGATCTGGCCCTTGCCCCGCTCGCGGTGAAGGAGGCAGCGGAGGCCCTGATGTTTGCGCCGATGCTGGTCAATGTCTCAGCGGCGGCGTTGCCTCTGGAAGCGCATGATCTGGGCCGTCTCCACATCTTTCGCGACCCCGACGGGACCCGGGAGCATTACGCGATTGAGATCGGCAGCCCGGACCGCAGCCAGCCCGTTCTGTCACGCGTGCATTCGGCCTGCTTTACTGGCGACGTACTGGGCAGCCTGAAATGCGATTGCGGCCCGCAGCTGCGCAGTGCGCTTGCTGATATGGGCGCTGCGGGGGCCGGTGTTCTGCTCTATCTCAATCAGGAGGGCCGCGGGATCGGACTTGCAAACAAGATGCGGGTCTATGAACTTCAGTCGCAGGGGCTCGATACTGTCGAGGCGAACCACCGGCTCGGCTATGAAGACGACGAGCGGGATTTCCGCGTTGCGGCGGTGCTGTTGCGCAGTCTGGGGTTCTCCGCGATCCGGCTCCTGACCAACAATCCGGCAAAAGTGCAGGCATTTCAGGACAGCGGCATCACGGTGGTGGAGCAACTGCCCCTCCGCGTCGGGCGCAACCTTCACAACCGCGACTACCTGTCGGTGAAGGCGCTGAAGTCGGGCCACAGCCTGTGACGCTCGCCCGTGCACTGTGGATCACGGGACCACAGGAAGTGGCGTTGCGCGATACGTCCTTTGGCGCGGGCGCAGGCGATCTGGAGATCAGAACGCTCTTCACCGGCATCAGCCGGGGGACGGAGCGTCTCGTCTACCGCGGCCAGGTGCCCGTAGCCGAGCATGAGACGATGCGCGCGCCCTTTCAGGAGGGGGCGTTCACCTTTCCGGTGAAATACGGTTATGCCGCCGTGGGCGAAGTGGTGAGCGCGGCGCAGCGCGGCCAGACCGTGTTCAGCCTATTTCCGCATCAGACGCGCTTTGCCGTGCCCGCGCATATGGCGCTGCCGGTGCCTGCCGACGTCCCCGCCGCCCGCGCCGTGCTGGCGGCGAACATGGAAACGGCGGTGAACATCATATGGGATGCGGCGATCAGCGTGGGGGACCGCGTCGTGGTTATCGGCTGCGGCGTGATCGGCGCGCTGGTCGGCTACCTCGCCGCGAAAGTTCCCGGAACGGAGGTCACTGTCGTCGATATTGACCCAGAGCGGTCCACGCTCGCCACCACGCTAGGCTGCGCGTTCGCCGGTCCGGATGCGGCGCCGGAGGAGGCTGACGTCGTCATCCATGCCTCCGCGACTGCCGCCGGTCTGTCCCTCGCGATTGCGCTGGCCGGAACCGAGGCCGCAGTGATCGAGGCGAGCTGGTATGGGACGGACGCTACAGAAGTTCCGCTGGGCGGGCGGTTTCATCAGCGTCGCCTGCGCATCGTCAGCTCCCAGGTGGGGCGCATACCGGCGAGACAGGCCGCGCGTTGGGATTTCCGCCGCAGGCTCGCCAAGGCGCTGACACTGCTGAATGACGACGTGCTCGATGCATTGATCTCGGGGGAGAGCGCGTTCGACGATCTGCCTGACGCCTATCACGGCATTCTGCATGACCCCGCCACCCTCTGCCACCGGGTGCGGTATGAAGGCTGACGCACCGGGATGCCTGCCGCCGGATGCGTCAAAGACGTTGCGCATCATGGGCGACGCCGCCGTTCTGGCAGGGGAAGGGTTGCTGGCGGCGTCCAGGCATTTGAGCGGGCTCACCATCGCGCAGAAAACCGCGGGCGATTTCGTCAGCGAGGCGGATGTGCAATCGGAGAAGACGATCTTCGACTACCTGATGCAGCATTTCGCGGACTATGGGTGGCTGGGCGAGGAATCCCCCGAACGCGCCAGTCGAGACGCCGGGCTGCGCTGGATCGTGGACCCGCTCGACGGGACGACGAACTACCTCAAGGGGCTGCCGCATTGGGCGGTGTCCATCGCGCTTTTCCAGGGTGATGAACCTTTGGCGGCCGTGATCCATGATCCCTGCAAGGCCGAGACGTTCAGCGCGCAGAGGGCTGGCGGCGCCTATCTGAATCGACATCCCATCATGGTGAGCGAGGCCGTGCCGATGAATGCGGCCCTGCTGGCAACTGGGGTGCCTGCGGGCGGGCGGACGACCTACCTGCCGCATTGCCTCGAGGATCTGGAGCAGCTCATGCCACAGACGGCAGGGATACGGCGCTGGGGGGCGGCGGCACTCGACCTCGCCTATGTCGCAGCGGGCCGGTTCGACGCCTATTGGGAGCGTAACCTTGGCGCATGGGACATCGCGGCGGGGATGCTGCTCGTGCAGGAAGCAGGCGGGCGGTTCACGCCCCTTTGGGACGATAGGCCCGTGCTGATGTCGGGGTCGTTTCTGGCCAGCAACGGTGCCTTGCACGACGCGGTGGAGACTGCGCTGAACCGTGCGCGGGCGTGAGGTCAGGCGACGAGATTGGAGCATAGTCCGGCCACCCGCGAGCACCTCATGACTGCCGGACCGCCTGCGACAACAACGCGCGCCGGGGAACGAAACGCCCCGCGAGCCGTTTCTAATCGTTGGATCCAACAAAGAGGTCATCCCCCGCGTGTTCCCAATATCCCTCATGCGCCCCGGAGCGGTCGCAGCCGCCCTGCCTTTCGCCGCCGCACCGTTGCAGGCGCAGCCCTTCTCGGACGGTAGGGCGTGGAGCGCGCCCGATGCAGAGCTTGCAGGGGTGCCTGCTCGGGCCGACGGCGCGCTGACGCTCCGGGCTGCTGGGGTCGAAGGCGCCGGAGGATCAAGCGCATGAATGAAGAGCGCAGCGGTACGCTCGAGCCTCGTGCCGCCTCTGCCGGAAAAGAAACGAAGGCACAGTCGGCGACGCGCGCGGATGACAGCGCGCGGGTGGACGGCGACACCGAGGCGGATAAGAACTCCGGCGGCGCGGGGTCGTGGATTTGGGCGCTGATTGGTCTGATCCTGCTCGCCATCGGCGGCGGGGTCTTTGCGTGGCTGACCTTCGCGGGCGAGAACGCGCAACAGCAAAGCGGGCCGTTACCGCCCTTGGTGCGTGTCGCCACGGTGGAGCGGGCCGACAGCCTAGAGGTACGTCAGACAGGCTTCGTTCGCCCGCTCTTCGAAGTCGATGTGGCGACGGAGGTGGCGGGCCGTATTGCCACCCTTGGGCCGGATTTCCGCCGCGGTGCACGCTTGGCCAAGGGCGACGTGCTGCTGCGCCTTGAACCCGAAACGTTCAAGGCGGATCTTGAACAGGCGAATGCCCGGCTCGAACAGGCACGCGCCGCAGTGGCCGAAGCCCAAATCACCCGAAACCGCGCCGAAGCACTCGAAGATCGCGGTTTCGGGACGGAGGAAAGCCTGCAGGAAGCCACTTTGGGCGTTGCGCAGGCCGAGGCCAACCTTGCCACTGCCCGCGCGGAAATCACCCGCGCCCAGAGCAACCTCAACGATGCCACGGTCACGGCACCCTTCGATGCGCTGGTGACGGAGCGGACAGCCGCGCCGGGGCAGATCGTGCAACCCGGCAGCCGGGTCGGCACAATCATCGCACTCGAGGCGGCAGAGGTTGAGATGGGCCTCGTGCCGCCGGATCTGGCGCTGCTGGGCGATTTGAACGCGTTGATCGGCGCGCCTGTCGAAATCCGTGGCCTTGGCCCGGACGCACAGAAGCTGGCAGACGGCGTCGTGAGCCAGATCGACCCGCTGATTGACGCGCGCACACGCACCACATCGCTCGTTGTGCGCATAGAAGACCCGTTTTCACGCGATACCGCGCGCCCCTTGCGGATGAATGAGCTGGTCGAGCTGGTCCTGCCGGCACGGCTCTCGGAAGAGACTGTGCTGGACATACCCGCGACGGCGCTCACCGACCGCGACACCGTCTGGCGGGTCGAGGAAGGCATCCTGCGCCGCACGCAGGTTGATGTGCTGCAACGGACGCAGACCCGCGTTCTGATCGTTTCGGCAGAGCTGGAAGCGGGCGCGCAGGTGATGATATCGGACCTCGCTGCGGCCTTCGACGGGCAGACGGTGCGCGTCGCGCAGGCCGAAGCCGACGCGGGGTCCTGAGATGCCCGCATTGATCCGCTGGTTTCTGCGCAACCGCGTCGCGGCCAATCTTCTGATGGTGGCACTGATCGCCGCGGGCATCTTTGCAATTCAGAATCTGACGGTGCGCACCTTTCCCGAGATCGCGGTGAACACGGTCAGCGTCACCGTGGCCTATCCCGGTGCGACGCCCTCCGAGATCGCCGATGCCATCCTCACCCCGATCGAGCAGGAATTGCAGGGCCTGGAAGGCGTGCGGGAGCTGACGTCCTCGGCGGTCCAGGGCGCAGGCACGGTCTCCGCTGAATTGACGGGCGGGGCGAACATCACCGTTGTGAAGGACGATATCGAGACGCGCGTCGCCCGCATCACAACCTTTCCGGATGCCGCCCAGACCCCGCGCGTGGTTGAGGTGGAGCCGACCGAACTTGCCGTTCAGATCGCCCTTTTCGGTGACGTCACGGCAGTGACGTTGAAGGCGCTCGGCGAACAGATCCGCGACGATCTCACGGCGATGCAGGGGGTCAGTCAGGTGAACCTGTCCGGCATCCCCTCCGACCAGATCGAGATCGCGGTGAGCCGGGACACGCTGCGCGCCTATGGCATCGGCCTCACCGAGTTGGGCCAGCGGATCGAGGCGGGCACGCTCGATCTTTCGGGCGGCACGATCGACACGGGCCAGACCGATCTGCAACTGCGCACGCTGGGCGAGGCGCGCAGCGCCAGGGAATACGCCGACACCATCGTTTTTGCAGGTGAGAACGGCGCAGTGGTACGCCTGTCGGACATCGCAGCGGTGCGCGATACGCTGGCCGAAGGCAACATCGCCGCGACCATCGACGGCACGCAGGCGCTGTTCATTTCGGTCAACCGCGCGGGCAACGAACAGGTTCTGGCAATCATGGACCGGGTCCAGGACTATCTCGACACCGAATTGCAACCCAGCCTGCCCAATCAGGTGCAGGCGGTGATCTGGCGTAATTCGGGCGACCAGCTGAGCGGGCGCATTGACCTGCTGATCAAGAACGGCGCCATCGGCGTCGCGCTGATCCTCGTGGTCCTGATGCTGTTTCTGGACATCCGCATCGCGGCATGGGTCGCGGGGGGCGTGATCATCGCCTTCATCGCAGCCTTCGCGCCGATGCTTGCCTTCGGGACGACGATCAATCAGCTCTCGCTCTTCGGTTTCATCCTCGCGCTTGGCATCGTGGTGGACGACGCCATCGTGGTGGGGGAATCCGTCTATTCCAAGATCGAGGACGGCTCGGAGAACCCCGCGGAAGACGGCATTATGGCAGTCTGGAAGCCGATCCTGTTTTCGGTGACCACGACCATCCTTGCCTTCGTGCCCCTGTTGTTCCTGCCCGGATCATCGGGCTCTTTCATCTCGCCCGTGGCGGCGGTGGTGATCTACGTGCTGGCGATGTCGCTGGTGGAAAGCTTCCTGATCCTGCCACGCCACCTGCAGGGCGTGAAGGCACGCGATCCGCGGCGGTGGTCGCCACGCCGCGTGCAAGAGACGGTGCGCAAGCGCGTGGCCGGGACCCTCGAGCGGTTTTCGGACGGCCCGCTGCGCCGAGTCGTGCGCAGCTGCATCCTGCATCCGGTCGTCGCGGTTGCGGGCGCATTTGCGGTGGCGCTCGCGGTGACGGGGTTGTTCACGGGCGGCCTTGTGAAATTCACGTTCTTTCCGCAGATCGAAGGCAATTTCGTCACCGCCGAGCTGGGCTTTCCCGAAGGCACCAGTGTGGAGGCGACGCTGGAGCGCGCCTCAGAGCTGAGCGCCGCCGCACGGCGCGTGGGCGAGGAGCTTGGCGGGCCTGACTTGCTGCAGAACACGTCCGTCACCATCGGTTTCGCGGCAGGCGGGGGCGGTCCTGACGGCGGCGGCGCCCTGTCATCCGGGAACCGCGCGACGGTCTCGGTCAAGCTGCTCGACGCCTCGGCGCGCGAGGTGAGCGCCGGTGCCTTCCGCAATGCCTGGAGCGAGGAAGTGGGCGAGATCGCAGGTGCGCGCGAATTGATCTTCTCCTCCTCTCTCGTCGGCGTCGGTGCACCGATCCTGCTCGAAGTGTCGGCGGAACGCGAGGAAGACCGCGATGCGGCGGTTGGCATCCTGCGCGATGCGCTCGAGGGGCGCGCGGGCGTGCGAGACATCCGCGATGACCGCACCTCCGCCGCGCAGGAGATCGCCATACGCCTCAAACCCGCTGCCGAAAGCTATGGCGTCACGCTCCAGACCCTTGCGGCGGAGGTGCGCGGTGCATTCTACGGTGTCACCATCGACCAGATCGCGCGCGACCGCGAGGAGGTCGATGTGCGCCTGCGCCTTGTCGCGGATCAACGCGACAGCCTGACCGACCTGCTGGCCCTGCGCATTCAAACCGCCGATGGCCCCCTGCCCCTTACCGTGCTGGCAGACATCGCGCTGGAACCCGCACCGATCAGCATTGAGCGGGTCGACGGGCGCACGGTGACGACCCTGACCGCAGACGTGGATACGGTGCAGACCACCGGCGGCACGGAAACCGCCTGGCTGATGCAGAACATCGTGCCGCAGATCGAGCAGGATTACCCCGACCTCACCGTCTCCACGGGCGGTGAGCAGGAGGAGGCGGGGCGCTTCGGCTCTTCCATCGCGGCGAATTTCTCACTTGCCATCCTCGCGATCTACGCGGTGCTGGCGCTGGCCTTCTCGAGCTACCTGCGCCCGTTGATCGTGCTGGGCATCGTGCCCTTCGGCCTGATCGGCGCGGTGCTCGGCCATGCGGTTCTCGGGCTCGATCTCACGCTTCTGAGCCTCTTTGGCATTATCGGCCTGTCCGGCGTGGTCGTGAACGGGGCGCTGATCATCGTGACGTTCATTCAGCAGCGCGAGGAAGAGGGCGCCGATTGGGCCGAGGCGATCGAGGATGCCACGCTGGATCGCTTCAGGCCGGTCCTTCTGACCACGCTGACGACGTTCCTCGGGATCTCGCCGCTGATCCTCGAGACATCGGTGCAGGCGCAATTCCTGGTGCCCACCGCCGTATCGCTCGGCTTCGGCATCCTGTTCGTCCTGGTGATCCAGATGATCCTGGTGCCTGCCTACGCCTCGCTGTTTTCGCGCGGCAAAGTGCGTATGAAGGGCATGGGGCAGACGGCCTGAGCTGGGGGTCTAACACACTCGCCGGGTGAACGGAGAGGGCAATGCGCCAGATCTCCGCTCAGGTTGCAGGGCACGCCGGGCGAAGCCCGCGCAAGGCGGGCTCCCTTGCTCCCGTGCCTCAGGTCGTTGCCGGTTCACCCCCGAACAGGGCCCAGAACTCATCGCGGGCGTTGCTGCGCGGGAAATCCGCGTCCGGCACGTCGGCACCAAGAAAACGGCACAGCGGCTCCCAGCCATCGGTGGGCGTGAACACCAGCAATCTATCCGCTGGAATGGTATCGCGGACCTTCTCGTTGTTGCGCCGGTAGGCCTTGATCGCGCTTTCGCGGTCTGTGCCTCCGATCACGCCGTCGACGATGATCTTGTCCATCGTCTCGAATATCGCGGCCACCGGCGGCGGCATTTCCAGCTGCTTGCGGTGCATCCAGAACTTGTTGATGGTGGCCGAATAGCTGGCCCACCACGCGTCTTCGGGACGCTCGGTATGGACCACCTTGGCGTCGGGGAAGGCGATCGACAGCTCGTACCAGACCGCGGCGCCGGGGAAATCCACCTGTGCCTGATATCCGGAAAAGACCTCCGACCAGTCGGGATCGCGCCCTTCGGCATGGGCCTGCCAATGGGCAAGCTGGTCGGGGTTGCCCATGACCTCCACCATGTGATGACACGACGCGAAGCCCAAATGCTCCAGCGCCATCTTCGTGGACATCGTGCCTGTGCGCCCGAAGCCCGAACCAATTACTTTCAGTCCCATGAAACCCTATCCTTTTGTCAAAATGATATCCTTATGAAGTCAGACCACTGTGCGCGAAACTTCTGCTTCAGACAAACGAATGGTTTTCTACGCGCATGAGGGGAATTCAGCGCCATCAGATCGACCTCAATCTGCCGGTGGCTTTCGAGGCGCTCATGCTGGTGGCAGCGTCACCAGGGCGGCGGTCAAGCTCAACAAGACGCCGTCCGCGATCAGCCACGCACTTGCCCATCTGCGCGACCAGGTCGGCGATCCGCTGCTGGTCAAGGTGGCGGGGAAGATGCAGATCGGCTCGACCGGCAAGTGATCATTGAGGTTCCGCATCATGTCGCATGTTGCAGCCGCTTCATGAGCCTGCAGCCGGTGGATATGATTTCGACGGGGACTGCGCCGGGCGTGGACGCGGCCCAGTCGCTGCTGCACAATCTGCAGGGCAGAGAGTTGGTGAGGCTCGGTATTTCAGTGCTGGGGACGCGGGTATTATCGGCGCCGGAGTAACGCGCCTGATGATGCCGCTTGGATCATTGGAACCGACCAATGAAACACGATCTGGTGAGCGCTTCCTACGGATCTCAAGTTCGCTGCAACGCGTCGAGTTCCTTCTCCAGCGCCTGCGCGCTCGAGGCGCGGGATGACGTGAAGCCGCTCACGAGGGCGTAGGCAGCCGGGGTCAGGAACAGCGTGAAGACCGCCGCGAGCCCAAGACCGCCGACGATCACCCAGCCGATCGCTTCGCGTGCTTCGGCCCCAGGCCCGCTGCCGAGGATCAGCGGCAGGCCCGACATCACGGTGCAGATCAACGTCATCGAGATCGCCCGCAGGCGCGCCTGCGCTGCTTCCAGCGCGGCTTCGATGACGGATTTTCCACCATCGCGCAACTGATTGGCGAACTCGACCAACAGGATGCCGTTCTTGGCCATGACGCCGATCAGCACCAGCACCCCGATCTGGCTGTAGATATTGATCGTCGTGCCGGTCAGCAGCATCGCATAGATCGCGGCACAGACACCGAAGGGCACGGTCATCATGACCACGACAGCGCTGGTCAGGCTCTCGAATTGCGCGAGCAGGACCAGAAACACCACCAGCAGCGCGATGATATAGGTCGCCATCAACGCGGAGGAGGTTTCATCCAGCGAGGCTGCCTCGCCCAGGAAGATGAGCCCGATACCATCGGGCAGCTCTTCCTGCGCCAATGCGCGCACGTCGTCTATCGCGTCGCGCAGGCTCACCTCGGGCGAGATGGACGTGTCGATCTCGATCGCGCGGCGTTGGGCGTGGCGGTCGAGCTCGGCAGCCACGCCCTTCTCCTCCAGCGTCACGATCTGGCTCAGCGGCACCAGCTCGTTTGCTTCGGAGCGGACATAGAGGCTCATCAGATCGACCGGATCGCGCACCGCACCCGCTGCGGATTGCAGCAGCACGGGTATCGCCTCGTCGTTGATCGTCAGCTCCGCTATCTCATCCTCGTCCACCAGCGCGCGCAGCGTCGCGGAGAGCGTGGACATCGGCACACGCAGGTCGGACGCGCGGGCGCGGTCCACACCGATGCTGAGCTGCGGCTGCGTCGCCTGGTACTGGACCCGCACGCCCGAGAGCCCCTCGACCCTGGCCAGATCCTGCGCAAAGACGTCCGCGGCAGCGGCGATCTCGGGATAGCTCGGGCCGGTCAGGGCAATGTTCAGACCGCCCCCCGCCGAACCCCGCAGCCCGAGGCTGTTGCCGCCCAGCACACGGCTCTGTGCGCCGGGGATCATGGCGAGCTTGCCGCGTATCTCGGCCTCGATATCCGATTGACTGATCTCACGATTTTCCCAGGGGATCAGACCCATGCTGATCGCGCCACGGTTGAGGTCATAGCGGCCAGTGATCGAGTAGAGCGGCTCCGCGAGCCCTTGGTCCACGTAAGGTTGCAGGATCTCCTCGACCTGAACGACCTGCCGGTCGGTGTAATCGAGGCTGGTGCCATCGGGCCCCTGGATCCACACGGACACGCGGCCGCGATCCTCCGGCGGCACGAGTTCCTCACCCAGATCATCGTAGACCAGCAAGGCCCCCCCGGCGAGCAGCGACGCCGCCACGATCGTGACGAGCGGCGCGCGGATCATCGGGCCGACGAGGGCTGCGTAGCTCCTCGCAATCCACTGCCCCGGTTTTTCGAAGATGCCGCCACCCTTGCCCAGCGGATCACCCAGCGACGCGAGCATCGGGCACATCGTCAGTGCGACGAAGGAGGAAATGATGACCGTGAAGGCCAGCACGAAGCCAAACTCGGTAAAGAGCCTACCGGCTTCTCCCGGCAGGAAGGAAATCGGCACGAAGACCGCGATGAGGGTGATGGTGGTCGCCACGACCGCGAAGAACACCTGACCGGAGCCCACGACCGCAGCCGCCTTCGGCCCCATGCCTTCCTGTCTGCGGCGCTGGATGTTTTCGGTTACGACGATGGCGTCATCCACGACAAGGCCGGTTGCCAGGACCATCGCCAGTAGCGTGATCAGGTTGATGGAGAAGCCAAGCGCCCAAATGCCCGCGATGGAGCCGATCAGTGCGATGGGGATCGTGACGGCGGGGATCATCGTGGCGGAGAGCCTTCCGAAGAAGGCCCACATCACCGCGATCACGATCAGAAGCGACAGTGCCAGCGTCTTGATGACTTCGGCGATGGAGCCCTTGATGAAGACCGCCGCATCGCTGGTGATCTGAAACCCCAGGTCGGGAAAGCGCAGCTTGAGCCCGTCGACCGCATCGGCGATCTGGTTGGAGATACTGACGGTGTTGGATTGGGCCTGCCGGACAATGCCGAGGCTGATGATCATCCGCCCATCGAGACGCGCCACGCTCTCTGGCGTGGCCAGCCCGAAGAATACGGTCGCCACATCGCCCAGCCGCACGTTGTCGCGCAGCATCAGATCCTCGATCCGCTCGGGATTGGACACCGTGGCATCGGCACGCACCAGCACCTCCAGTGCGCCGGAACCGAAGCTGCCGACGGGCACGTCGAATTGCGCGGCCCGCAAAACATCCGCGACCTCCCCGATGGAGAGCTCAAAGGCGGCGAGGCGGTCCGGGCGCACCTCGACCCTCAGCACACGCTCCCGCGCGCCGAAGAGCACGACCTCCGCAACGCCGTCGAGGGCGGTGAACTCCGCGGCGATGGCGTCTTCCACAAGGCGCGTCAGCTCGTCGATGGGGCGGCTGTCGCTCCAGACCGCGATATCCACGATGGGGTCCGCGTCCTGCTCCGACTTGACGACAAAAAGATCCTGCACACCGCCGGGCAGACGGTTCTCGACCCGTGCAACGGCTTCGCGCACATCGTTGGATGCACTGTCGAGTTCGCGGCTGGGCGTGAACTCGACCCGCATCCTGAAGTTGCCCTCCTCCGAGGAGGTCCGTACCGATCTGACCCCCGCGACGCGCGCGACAGCCCCTTCGACGATCGAGGCAACCTCGGCATCCACCGTCGTTGGCGAAGCGCCGGGATAGTTGGCCCTGACGGAAACGATGGGCCGGTCCACATCGGGCAGTTCACGGACTTCGATCCCGAAGAGCGCCCCGATCCCGGCGATGACGATCAACAGGCTGAAGACCGCCGCGAGGTAAGGGCGGCGCACGCTGAGATCACTGATCCCCTGCCCTGCGAACTTCATGTCGCGGGCCGCGCGTCTGTGTTCAGCACCTGCACGGCGCTGCCGCTGCGCAGCCTCTGTGTGCCTTCGACCACGATCAGATCGCCTTCGGCGAGTGCGCCGTCGACGACCACCAGACCCGCGCGCCGCCGGATCAGCCGCACTTCCACAAGCTCCGCCACGCCTTGCGTGACGCGCCAGACGTGCAGCGATCCTTCGGCGAACTGCAAGGCAAGCTCTGGCACCGCAGGGAAAGGCGCACCGGGCAGGTCAAGCTCCACCGCGAAGGAGGCGCCGGGGCGCAACAGGTCTGCCGCGTTGTCGATCGTGGCGCGCACCCGCGCCGAGCGGGTATCGGCACTGACCCGGCTGTCTATGGCGCTGATCTCGCCGTCGAAACTGCGCCCTTCGGCGGAGGGCGTGGTCGCCGTCACGCCAAGCCCGATGGAGACCCGCCCCAGCAGCGCCTCCGGCACATCGAATTCCACCAGGATGCTGCTGCGGTCGTCGAAATTGCCGATCATGTCATCGGTGGCGATCCGGTCGCCGATCTCGACTGACGCGAGCCCCGTGATGCCCGGGAACGGCGCCCGCAACACGCGGTTGTCGAGGTCTTTCTTGGCGATCTCGAGCTCGATCTCGGCCACTTCGAAATCCGTCTGGACCTGCTCCCAGCGCGCGGCGGCGGCCACGCCACTGTCCTGCAGGCGCAGGTACCTGTCGAATTCATCCTTGGAGCGGTCAAAGCGGGCCTGCGCGAGGGAGACGGCGAAGCGTTCATCCGCGTCCTCGAGCCGCATCAGCGTGTCACCTTCCTCAAACCGCCGACCCGGTGCGATGTTGAACTCGATGATCTCACCCGCGGAGGGCGCGCGCAGGGTCACTGACCGATACGCGAACCCCGTTCCGATGGCTGCGAGCATCCTGTCGTCGCGCATCGTCTGCGCCGGGGCGACGATCACCGGGGCACCATCTGTCCGCTGCTGTCTCTCCTGCGCGGGCGAAGCGAAGGACGCGCCCCAGAGCGATGAAAGCTCGCCCCGGTACTGCCACGACACGGCAGCCCCGACGATCAGCACCGCGCAAACGGCAAGTTGTTTCCACAAGGACGTCATTTCGGTCACCAACTGGTTTGTTAAATCATCACCTTGGCAGAGAAGCAGGTCAACGGTGCATGCATGGGCGGCAACTTACGAGGCGCAAGATGCCGCCCCTACTTACCGGAAGCTTTAAACCTAAACCGTTTGACCTTCATTTCCACCACAGCGGATGCCGGACGGGCATGGCGTGATTGTTTCTATGGCGGTCCTTCGTCGCGCGCGCATCAGGTACTGGAGTTGGTTGCCGCGTAGGCGCGGGGCCCTATTCTAAACCTAGCTTTAAGGACAAAAAATTATGCCCCTCATGGATCGCCGCCAGTTCATTGCCGGCTCTACCGCGCTCACCGCCTTCCCGCTTCGCGCACAGACGCTGTCATGGGACACCGTCGCGCAGGCGGCGGCGGCGCTGGAGCAGTGCCACGCGATACTCGTGCATCAGCACGGCACGCAGGTAGTGTCGGAGGTTTTCCGCGGACCCGCGATGGGCCGGACAGTGCCGATCAAGTCGGTCTCCAAGACGGTCATTGCGGCGTTGACGGGGGCCGCACTCGACCGTGGGGAAATTGCTTCCCTGCAGGCGACGATAGAGGAGCTCGCACCCGACCTCATCCCGCGCGACGCCGATCCGCGCGTGGGCACGATCACGGTCGAAAACCTCGTCACGATGCAGGCCGGCCTCGAACGCACCTCCGGCGCCAATTACGGCACTTGGGTCAGCAGTGCCAATTGGGTGGGCAATGCCTTGGGCCGCCGCTTTGTGGCCGAGCCGGGCGCGCGGATGCTATATTCCACGGGCTCTTTCCACATTCTGGGCGCGATCCTGTCGGAAGTGTCGGGGCGCAGCCTGCTGCAGCTCGCGCGGGACCGCCTCGGGCAGCCCCTGGGCATCGAGATACCGGGCTGGACCCGCGACCCGCAGGGGCGATACCTAGGCGGCAACGAGATGTCGCTGAGCCTGCCCGCGATGGTGCGCTTTGGCGAATTGTACCGGCAGGGCGGCATGTGGGACGGCGCACAAGTGCTCGGCGCCGATTGGGTGGCGGCGTCTTTCCGGCCCAAGACCCGCTCCCCCTGGTCCGGCCTGCGGTATGGATACGGCTGGTTCCTGGGGCAGGCAGGCGGGGATGCCTATGCGCTTGCACGCGGCTACGGGGGCCAGGTGATCTGTGTCGTAGGTTCACTCGCCCTGACGATCGCACTCACTTCGGATCCGACACGCCCAGCCCGCAGCGGCGGATACTTCGGTGATATCATGCAGCTGATCGAGGGGACGATACTGCCCGTCGCGCGTCAGCACGCCAGTTAATGCCCGCGTCGCAGGCACATATCCCGTAGCCTGCTGACGAAGATGTGTGCGCTGCGCCAAACTTCTTGCCCAACACATGAATGTCGCGGACTATCGAGGGATGCTTGCCAGACTAGCGATCCTGTTGTGCCTCGCCAGCCCCCTTGATGCCCAGACCCAGCGTGAGGCGGGTCTGGAATTGGTACTGCTTGCCGACGCATCGGGTTCCATCGATGCCGAGGAGCTCGCGTTTCAGCGTCAGGGCTACGCGCTCGCCATCACGGATGAGGCCGTGATCTCGGTCATACAGAATTCGATCTACGGGAATGTCGCCATCACCTATGTCGAGTGGGCGACCAATACGGCTGTCGTGGTGCCCTGGACCATCGTGGACAGCCCACAGACCGCGCGCGCCTTTGCAGATGCGTTGATCGGCCAGCCGCGGCAGGCCTTCGGCAGCAATGCCATTGGCGGCGCCCTGCTCGATGCGCTTCGGCTGATCGAGGGCAATGATATTCGCGCGCCACGTGCCGTGATCGATTTTTCGGGCGACAGCATCGGCAATTCCTCCGGCCCTTCGATCAGCGACGCGCGCACCCAAGTGCTGGCGGCCGGGGTCACGATCAACGCACTGCCGATCCTGCGGCCCGAAGATGGCCGCCGCGCAGGCGCCAACCTCGAGGAAGAATACGCCACCCGCATCATCGGCGGACCGGGCGCCTTCATGGTCACGGCGGAGGGGCGCGACAGCTTCGCCGAAACGGTCCGCCGCAAGCTCGTCCTCGAGATATCCGGCATCACGCCGGAAGAGCAGATTGCTTCCGCACGCCCGGAGGACTAGCAGCCGTCTGACTGCGCCGGAGTCCTACCCAAGCGTGGCGATTGAACACCAAGACCGGCGCGCCGCTGTCCGGACACGCGATCTCACGCCGGTCTCATGCCTTTGGTGAGGCCGTCCTTCCGCGGGTGGCGCGGGTCAACAGGAACAGGGCGGCGGCGCCACCGATCCCGATGACATCAGACAAGAGCCCCCCTTCGATCATGAAGAGCGCGGAGATGATCAGGCCGATGCGGATGGGCCAGCTTGCCCGCCCCGCGGCCCACCACCCTTGGATGCCGGAAGACAACAGGAAGATGCCGAAGATCGCGGTGATCGCGGCGCGGATGATGTTGTACCAAAGCGCGGACTCGAACACCATCTCGCCGTTGACTTCGATAAGGTTCGCCCCCTGCATCAGGAGGTTGCCGTTGTAGAAGAACATGAACGGCACGATGAAGGCCGAAATCCCGATCTTGAAGGACGCGACGGAGGTTTCCATCGGATTGGCACCCGATATGCCCGCAGCGGCATAACTGGCGAGCGCCACAGGCGGCGTGATGGCGGACACCACTGCAAAGTAGAAGACGAAGAAATGCGCCGTCAGCGCCGGTATGCCCAGCTGCACGAGGCCCGGGGCCACAACGCTCGCCGCGACTGCATAGGCTGCCGTGGTTGGCATCCCCATACCGAGGAGGATCGAGATGCACATGGCGAAGAAGAGCGCCAGCAACTGGTTCGCATCCGCGATGTTGAGCAGCACCGAGGAGAACCGAGCGCCCACGCCCGTCAGGGAAATCACGCCGACGATGATGCCCGCACAGGCACAGACCGCGATGATCTGGATCGACATGATGCCTGCAAGCTCGAACGCCTTGGACACCGATTTGAGCCCCATGCGGTAGGGCGTGAACCAACTGACCACGGCGGCAGCCGCAGTCGCGAGCGTGCCCGCGCGGATCACCGAATAGCCCATGAAGAGCGCCGCGATCAGGATGACGATGGGCAGGAACAGGAACGCCCGGCGCGCCATGTCGCGGAACTTGGGCAGCTCATCCTCACGCATGCCGCGCATCCCGAGCTTGGCCGCCTCGAAATCGACCATGAAATAGATCGACACGAAATAGAGCACTGCGGGGATGATCGCCGCGATGGCGATGTCCGTGTAGGGGATACCGGTGATCTCGGCCATGATGAAGGCACCGGCGCCCATGATGGGGGGCATGATCTGTCCGCCCGTGGAGGCAGCCGCTTCGACGGCGCCGGCGGTGGTGGGCTTGTAGCCCACCTTCTTCATCAGCGGGATCGTCAGGGAGCCGGTCGCCACCACGTTGCCCGCGGAGGTGCCGTTGATCATCCCCATCAGGCCGCTGGCGAAGATCGACACTTTGGCCGGACCGCCGCGGGCCCGGCCGGCTGCCGCAAATGCGAAGTTGACGAAGTACTCACCGACTTTGGAGGCCTGAAGGAAGGCCGCGAAAATAATGAAGAGGATGATGTAGGTCGACGACACTGCCGTCGTCGGGCCGAGGATCCCGGCGTCCGTGTAGACTTGGCTAAAGAACCGCTCCCACGCGATATCGGGCGCGTTTAGGAAGCCCGGCAGCATATCGCCGACAAAGACGTAGACAAGGAAGATGCCCGCAATGACAATGAGCGCGAGGCCCGCCACGCGGCGCGTCATCTCCATAATGAGCGCGGTTCCCGCCACTGCCGCGAGGCTCATCCCGATGGGCGCGAAGGGGGTGCCGGTGGCGTTGCGCATCAGCGTGCCGAAAATGGTGATCAGGTAGATCGCGACACCGACGGAGCAGACCGCAAGCACCAGATCTGCCGACGCGATGCTGCCGCGCACCCGTGGGCGCAGCCAGCCCAGCACGATGCCGACCGCCGTCGCGGCGATGAGCGGGACGCCGAAATGCCAGATCTCGGCCGCGCGGATGCCGGCATCGATGCCGTTCCACATCACACCGCCGTTGATCTGGTTTGCAAAGCTCACCGCCGTGTAGCAGGCATAGAACGCGGGCAGCAGTGTGAGGTAGGCGACGAAATCGAGCGGATGCCTGCTGCCCTTGTCCTCATCGGGGAAGGCGCGCGCGGAATAGAGCAGGAAGCCCAGGATCAGGGCGCCCGCGATGTGCACGATCCGGAAGTTCCACGTCTCCATGGGAAAGACCGGAAGGCCGGGGATATCGACGCCGGTCCAGGCGCGGATCGACCAGCCGTTCAGCACCGCCATGTGGAAGATCGCATAGAGCCCCGAGAGTGCGGCGATGACCAGATACGCGCGGCCTTCGAAGATCCGGCGGTTGTGTTCTACCGGCTCGTCGTCGACGCCCTCGACATTGATCGGACCATCGGACAGAATGTCCTGCTTCACTTCTTCGGCCATCGTCCGCCCCCCGGATGGTGAGACTGCTTTTGCATGAGAGCAGCAGTCTTCTGCATTTATTGGAAGTCACATATCATGAAAAAACGGTGACCGCACCTTTGGGCGCGGTCACCGTATCGTAGTTTAGTTGCCGTGGATCTGGTCTGCAGGGATGTCGGCACCTGCGTTGTCGATGAACCACTGGGCGGCACCGGGGTGCCACGCGATCACGCCGCGGTTCTTGTCCCAGTTCTCGGGCAGGGTGGAGCGCGCCGCGCTGTGGATGTTCATCATACGCTCATTGTCGGACATGATGATGTCCACGACCGCATTCACGAAGCTGTCGGGCAGATCGCAGTTGGCGATGGCGAAGTTCCACATGGACACGGAGCGCGCAGGCGCTTCGAGCGTGGTATAGGTGCTCGCCGCGATCTCGAAGGGGGCGACGGGGAAGGCTTCCATGATCTTGGCCTGCTCCTCTTCGGTGAACTCGATGATGTTCACGTCGGTCTGGACCTCGAGCTGGCTGACCGCTGGCACCGGCACCCCGGCTGCGAATGCGATCACGTCGATCAGGCCATCCTGGAGCTGGCCGCCAAGATCGCTCCATGACCCGTTGCGGCGGTCAAACTCGACGCCGAGCGTTTCCATCATGCGCGGAAAATAGGTGTCGGATGTGGAGCCTGCGGGGCCAAAGCCGATCCGTGCGCCTGCTGGGATTTCAGCAACCGTGGTGATCCCGGAGGAGCTGAGTGCAGTGACGGAGAACGGTGTCTGGTACATCGGGAACATCGCGCAGGCGTTGGTCATCTGCAGGCCGGGCGCGATCGGGTTCTCACCCGCGATGGCTTCTGCGGCAGGGCCCATCGTCGTCATGCCGAATTGCGCGTCGCCGGTGTGCACAAGCGCCATGTTCTGGCCGGGGCCGCCCGTGACTTCGCCGCCGCCGGTGATGCCCAGCTCTTCGGCCACGAGGTTCGCCCAGCCGGAGCCATAGGCGAAGTAGGTGCCGCCCTGGGACGCCGTCGCCACGGTGAAGCTTTCGGGCCAGCCGGTCCGGTCCTGTGCAAAAGCGGTCGTTGCGACAAGCGTTGTCGCTGCAATAGCTGCAATCATCTTCATAAGTGAATCCTCCACTATTTTTCCGATCCTTGATGGGTCGGCTTGATCTGATGGAGGCTACTCTGCGCACTCCATTCGGCGGAATGTAACCTCTGCCGGGAAGATTCAAAACAGATAACCATGCCACCTTGCAGGATTCTTGCAGGCCGATTGGCTTTCAGGAGGTTGTTGTGTCGATCCCTCCGGGGCGCGACACCGCAGAGCGGCCAGAATGTCCCGGCTCAGGCAGGCCGGGCCAATGCGCACCGCTCCTCCAGACGACCCGCTGCCCGCGTCACTTCGCATCTGCAGTGCCGAACTGGGCTGTCAACAAGTCCAGACGCCGGGCGGAAAAGTCACCCGTGCGGGTCACCAGCATCAGCGAGCGACGCACATTCGCGGGTGCCGGAAACTCGATCAGATCACCATCCGCGTACCGTTTCACATCGGGCGCCGGAAGGAGCGTGAAGCCGAGCCCCGCCTTCACACAGCCCATGATCGCCTCGAGGTTGTCGAGCAGGACGGTCGGCGCGCCCGCCGGGCGATCAATGGGTTTCATCGCATCTGCGATCAGTTGGCCGATCCCGGTCTGCGGCATGAAGTGAAAGAACGTGCGGCGCGCAAACATGGGCTCGAGGCCGTCCTTGGCAATGTCCGCATGAGCAGCAAACACGAAGGGCTCGCGGCGCAGCGCCACCTGGCTCAGCCCTTGCAGGTTGCCTCCGGTGCCCGTGACGACTGCCGCGTCGAGGTTTCCGGTCAACACCTTCTCCTCCAGCACCTTGGACAGCCCCGTCTCGAAGGTGAAGGCCGCGCGCGTCATCCGCGCCTGGGTGTTCTTGAGAAAGCTCGGCAGCAGGCGGGCGGCGGCGGAGGTCACGAGCCCGATCCTGAACTTGCCGACCAGATCATCATCGGAGATGCAGATCTCGAGCAGGGCGTCTTCCCGCGCCACGAGATCAGCCGCCTTGTCCACCACCGCGCGGCCGATGGGCGTGAGGCGCGGCGGCCTGACCGAGCGGTCGAAGAGCTGCACACCCAGTTCAGCCTCCAGCGCCTTCATCTGCATCGAGAGCGCCGACAGGGTCATGTTCAGTTGCTCGGATGCCTTCAAGAACGATCCGATCTTGGCGATCCCGATGAGGTTTCTGAGCGCCCGTGTCTGCATAAATTCACAAATCCTGTATTTGAAATTGATACTTATTACGTTGGCCTGAATAAAACCGATGATAAACTCTTCGTGAACATCCCAGAGGAAACGCCATGACCCATACAGCCCTCAGCGCAGCCCGCGACCTCGCACCGGTCTTCGCCGAACGGGCGGCGAAATGGGACAGCAAGCGAACCTACTGCTGGGAGAATGTGGCCGATCTGGTCGATGCGCGGATCATGGGGATGAGCATCCCCAGAGAGCTCGGCGGGATGGGCGCAAGCTTCCTTGAGGTGGTCGAAGTCGTCGAAGAAATCGCGAAGGCCTGCACGCTGACGGCCCGCGTCGTGGTCGAGGCCAACATGGGCGGGATCAGCGCTGTGATGGCCTACGGCACAGACGCACAGAAAGCGTTTTGCGCACCGATCGTTCTGGCGGGCGACAAGCCTGCGATCTGCATCACCGAACCCGAAGCAGGAAGTGCCGCGACCGACATGCGCACCACGGCGCAAAAGCGCGGCAAGACCTACGTGATCAACGGAAAGAAACACTGGATCACCGGCGGCGGCGTCTCAAAGCTGCATCTGTTGTTCGCGCGCGTGCTGGACGAGACGGGTAAGGATCTGGGCATCGGCGGTTTCATCGTCCACGTGGACCCGGATGCGGGCATCACGCCGGAAGGCTTCAGCATCACGGGCCGCGAGCGGACAATGGGGCTGTGCGGCATGCCGGAGGCGGAGCTGACGTTCGATAACCTCGTCATCGGTGAGGAGTGGGCAGTCGTCCCGCCCTCAGGCTTCCGGCGTGGATTCCCGGACCTGATGAACGCCTATAATTCGCAGCGTGTCGGTGCCGGTACTATTGCGATGGGCGTCGCTGCCGGCGCCTACGCGCGTGCCAAGGCCTATCTGCACGAGCGCCACCAGTTCGGGCGCCCGCTGGCGGAGTTTCAGGGCCTGCAATGGATGGTGGCGGACATGGACACGCAGATCCACGCCGCGCGCCTGATGCTGCACGATGCCGCGCGGTCGCGTGGCCCGGACGGCAGCCAGTTTCCGGACATGACGGCAGCCGCGCGGGCAAAACTATTTGCCTCCGAGATGGCCATCAAGGTCGTCAACGACGCGCTGCAGATGTTCGGCGCGCGCGGGTATGGCGATCAAGAGCCGTTGGAGCGGATGTACCGCGATGTGCGGATGTTCACCATCGGCGGTGGGACCGCACAGGTCCTGCGCACGCAGATCGCGGGCTCCGCCCTCGGGATCAAGACACCGCAGACGCGCGACGGCTACGCCCCCGCCCCGGCTGCGCATCTGCACGCGGCGGAATAGCGGCTAGAGGAGGCCGTCGGGCATCTTCTGCTCCGCCGCCGTATTCGCGCGGCGGAAGTAGAGCGTGACCAGCGTCGAGACGATCACGATGAACAGGGAATAAAGCACCGGCACCGCGTTGACCGCCTGCTGCTCGAGACCTGAAAAGGTGAAGGCGATGATCGCGATGGCAAGCGGCCCATTCTGGATCCCGGTCTCAAGCCCCACGGTGCGGGCGTTGCGCGGATGCAGCCGCAGCGCCTTGGCAAAGAGATAGCCCGCTGTGATCCCGATCAGGCCCAGCGCGATGGATGCCGCATAGGTCGCCCAGCCCGTCTCCATCAGGAAGGTGAAGTTGCGCGGGATCCATGACACGATCAGGAACACGATGAAGAATATCGCGAGCAGCGAGCCCATGAACTCGGTCACGGCGCCGACATTGGCGTTGAGCCTGCGAAGCACCATGCCGATGGCCACGGGCACGAGCAGCAGAACAAGGGTCACGATGATGTTTTCGCGCGGGATCTCCACCTCCAGCGCACCGGCGTAGAGGACGAGCACAATCGGGATCAGGATTACGCCGAACACCGTCGAGGTCACCGTCATCAGCACCGAAAGCGCCAGATTGCCCTTCGAGAAATAGGTGAAGATGTTGGATGTCGTCCCGCCCGGCATGCAGGACATGATGAGGATGCCGATCTTGATCGTATCCGATACCGGCAACGTCAGCGCCAGCAAGAAGCCAATGAAGGGCATGAAGCCGTATTGCGAGACGACGCCGATCATCAGCCCGTAGGGCCGTTTAAGCGCGAGCAGGAAATCGCGTGGCGTGAGAGATGCACCCATGCCCAGCATGATCACGAAGATCATCAGCGCGAGGATTGCCTGTTCGAGGGGTCCGACCATGGAGGGTATCTACCTGTAATCAGTGTTTCACGAAGCGGTGCGCATCGTGGTCTGCTCTGCGCGCAAATCCTTGCGAAGGATCTTGCCGACGTTCGATTTCGGCAGGTCGTCGCGGATCTCCACCTGTTTGGGCACCTTGTAGGCGGTCAGATGTTGCTTGCAGTAGGCGCGGATGGCAGCCTCGTCCAGCCCGCTGTCACCCAGCACGACGAAGGCCTTGACCGCTTCGCCGGAGGCGCCGTCGGGCACGCCGATCACCGCAGCTTCGACGATGCCGGGGTGGCGGGTCAGGCAATCCTCGATCTCATTGGGATAAACGTTGAAGCCGGACACCAGCACCATGTCCTTCTTGCGGTCCACGATCGAGAAGTAGCCGTTTTCGTCCATCACCCCGATGTCGCCGGTCAGCAGCCAGCCGTCGCGCATGGTCTTGGCGGTCTCGTCGGGCTTGTTCCAATAGCCGGCCATGATCTGCGGGCCGCGCGCGGCCAATTCCCCTGCCTCGCCCTGAGGCACCTCGTTTCCATCCTCGTCCAGACAGCGCAGGTCGGTCGATGGCAGGGGGATGCCGATGGACCCCGCGCGCATCTTGCCCAACGGATTGAACGTGATCACGGGGGAGGATTCCGTCAGCCCGTAACCTTCCAGCACCGGCTTGCCCGTCACCTCCTGCCAGCGTTGCGCGACAGAGCTTTGCAGCGCCATGCCGCCGGCGGAGGCGAATTTGAGGTGCTTGGGCGGGCTGTCCTGAAACCAGACCTCATTGCTCAACCCGTTGAAGAGCGTGTTGACGCCGCTCATCCAGCTTACCGGATAATTCTCGAAAGCGCGCTTTAGATTGCTGAGCGGGCGCGGATTGGGGATCAGGATGTTGCGCGCACCCAGTGAATAGAAGCCGAGCAGGTTCACCGTGAACGCGAAGATGTGGTAGAGCGGCAGTGCCGTCAGCGCCGTCTCGCGGCCCTTTTCGACGCCGCTGACCATCTCCAGGGTTTGTTCCATGTTCATCATCAGATTGCCGTGGGTCAGCATCGCCCCCTTCGCGACGCCGGTCGTCCCGCCGGTATATTGCAGGCAGGCGACATCGTCTGGCGACAGCGCGCCGCGATAGCCTTCGACCGCGATGCTTCCGCTGGTGCTCTGTCGGCGCCCCGCCTCGATTGCATCCGGCAAGCGGATATGCGGCAGGGTGATCGGCGCCAGCGTGCGGTCCCAGTGCTTTTGCACAAGCCGCACGATCCCGCGCGGCATGGCGGGAAAGAATTCGGCCACCTGGGTGACGATGATATTAGGCACGGGATGCCCTTTGAGCGCGCGCGTCAGCTTGTCGGCGAAAATGTCCACCACGATGAGCGCCTGCGGCTGCGCATCCGCAAATTGATGCGCCATTTCCTCAGCCGTGTAGAGGGGATTGACGTTCACCACCACGCAGCCAGCCTTCAGGATCGCGAAGACCGCCACCGGAAAGGATAGGCTATTTGGCATCTGCACGGCGACGCGGTCACCCTGCTTGAGTCCGGCAATCTCGCGCAGATAAACGGCGAGCCCGTCGGACATCTCATCGACCTGTTCAAAGGTGAGCGAGCCGTTCATCCCGTTGGGCAGACAGGTGGTGAATGCCGTCTGGTCCTTGTAGAGGTGGGAAACCGCGCTCACCATGTCGCCGATGGTCCGGTACTGCGCCGCCTCGATCTCGGTCCGTACCGACGGGCCGTAGAACGCGGACCATGGATGTCTTGATTGGTTCATAACCCCTCCCCGAATTATCGCGCCACCTTACAGGTTTGGGCGCATTTTGAGCAATTGTTTTCGCGAGGAGAGGGACAGCTGGCACAGGGTCCTGCGCGAAGGCCAATCCGCAGGACCTGCAGGGAGCGGGCGCCACATCGTCTCGGGTGTTGCCGGACCGCGGGACGCGGCTTGCCGCCACGCTCACGCCTCAGCAGCGGCCGTTGAACCCGAACAGATCATTTGCCTCCGCGTTGAGCCATGACACCCTACCCTCGGCCCAGACGAGGATGAGCGCGCCGAACTCCGTGGACATCTCCACCAGCGCGCCCTCGTCGAGAACGAAGAAACTGCCGTGGGTGTGGGTTTCGCCGCCGATGGTCAGATCGCCGCCGATGATGAAGATATCCACGGGCGCACTCGTGCGGAAGGTGGGGATTTGGGTGTAGGGCAACAGGCGCAGTTGCACGTTGCGCCGGTCATGTTCGGTCTGGTTGTAGTCAAAAATCATCCGCCGCTGGACCCCCGCTAGGGTGGTGCCCATCCACGGCAGGCTTTCCAGCGGGATGTTGATGTCGGGCATCACCTCGGGCATGTGGTTCACGATATCGCCGGGGCGGGCGCCGGTGTGCAGGACCTCGCCCTTCACGCTGTCCTCGGAGGGGTAGATCACCGGCGCTTCGAGCCGCGAGGCCATCAGCGTCGGCGCATAGGACATCGCCGAATGCGTCGCCCCTTCGAGATTGATGCCCATATCACCCTCGCGCGCCATCCCCTGAAAATCTGCCAGCCCGCCTTGCAGGAAATAGCTGAAGGCGGGTCCGAGATGCTGGTGCACGCCCGTCTCCGCGAAACGGTCGAAGCTCAGGTAGCCCAGGAATTTCCCGTGTTCACGGTCCGCACGCACCGCGGCGAGCTGCATCCCCTTCTTGTCGGTTCCGGCCCAGACCAGATCACGCTTGTCATACCCGTAGATACCGGTGCCGACGCGCGCATGAAGAATATCAGCCATTCCAAATCCCCCGAAAATTGCTACTTGATCTGTAACATTTGTTACATCACAGTGGATCTACTCGGCCTTATGATCAAGAAGAATCGTGTTTCTGGGAGGAGACCTCATGACATTCATCAAATCCATGCTGGCCGCTGCCGCGTTCGCATTGGCAGCGCAGAGCGGCGCCGCGCAGGACATCACCCTGCGGCTGGCGCATGTGGCGCCGCCGCAAACCACCTACCAAACCGCCGCCGAGCGGTTCGCGGGAAACCTGGCGGAGATGTCCGCCGGAACCATGGCGGTGGATATCATTCCCGGCGGCACCCTGGGCGATCTGAGCCAACTCTGGGTACAGACACGCGTCGGCGCGCTCGACCTGCACCTCATTGATCTGGCCGCGATGATCGCGATGCAGGAGGCACGCCCGTTCCTGGTGCTCTGGACGCCCTTCCTCTTCTCGGATCAGGACCATTTTCACCGCTATGTCGCCAGCGATACGTTTGAGCGGATGATGGGCGAAGTGGAGGATGCGACCGGCGTGGTCTACCTCGGCTATGCCGGTGACCGCCCGCCGCGCGCGCTGACGACCGGTGCAACACCCGTACGCACGCCCGAGGACCTCAAGGGCCTCAAGATCCGCACGCCCGAACATCCGATGATCATCGGCGCGTTCAACGCATGGGGCGCGGCACCCACGCCGATCAAGGGGTCGGAGCTCTTCAACGCGCTCAAGACCGGGCTGGTTGACGGGCAGGACAACGGGTCCATCGACTTCGTCGGCGCGGGCTACGCGGAGGCGCAGGGCTACTACATGCCGCTCGACTACATCCATTCCGGCGTCGGAATCTGGATGAGCCCGCAGAAGTGGGCGACCATGACGCCTGAGCAGCAGGGCTGGCTCAAAGCCGCCGCCGAGAAGGCCGGCGTTGAGGGGCGCGCGCTGCACACGGCGGAGCTTGCCAAGGCCGAGGAGGACATGAAAGCGCTGGGCGTCGAGATCGTTCAGCCCGACATCGACAGCTTCCGCTTTGCCAAGGACGGCATCGTCGGCAATATGGAAGGCACCGCCTGGCCCGAGGGTCTGAGCGGCGAGATCGGCGGGTTGTGAATTGAAGCTAATCGCGCCGGCGGCGGGCATCCTGTGCAGGGTATCCGCCATCTTCATGGGCCTGTGCCTGATCGCACTTGTCGGCATCGACTTCGCGCAGGTCGTCCTGCGCTACGGCTTCGGCATCGGCTGGCCCTGGGCGGGGGATGTGTCGATCATCCTGTTGCTGACGCTGGCATGGATTGGTGCGGGGCATCTGTGGCTCACGCGCGGCCATATCGCGGTCGACCTGATCGCGCCCGCCTCCCGCCTTGGCCGGGTGCTGTGGCTCGGCTTCGACATTCTGGTGCTGGTCGGGGGCATCGTCCTGCTGCCGATGACCCTCAAGACGATGCAGGCTTACGGCTTCATCGACCTGCCTGCGCTGCCGTTCTCGGCTTCTGTGAAATACATGCCGGTCGCGGCGGGGATCGCCTTTGTGGTGCTGGCGGCGGCAATCGTTCTGATCCGCCGCGTCGGAGCGGGACCGCGTGATTGAGCTTGCCCTCCTTTTCGGCAGCTTTCTGGGGTTGCTGCTGCTCGGGGCGCCCATCGCGCTGGCGATGGCGACGGCGGTCGGGCTCTTTGCGATCGTCTTTGCCCCCGCGCTGCCGGATATCGTCCTGATCCAGACGTTCATGCAGGGGCTCGACAACACCGCCTTCACCGCGATCCCCTATTTCTTCCTCGCCGGTGCCATCATGAACCTCGGCGGCATGTCGGCCCGGCTGATGCGGCTGGCCCGTGCGGCCCTTTCGCACATGCGCGGCGGGCTGAGCCACGCCAACATCGGGGCATCGGTCGTCTTTGCCGGCGTGTCCGGCTCCGCGGTGGCGGATGCGGCGGCGGTCGGCTCGGTGATGATCCCGGCGATGACGAAGGAAGGCTATCCCGGTGCATATGCCGCCGCAGTCACGGCATCCTCGGCCACCATCGGGCTGGTCATTCCACCGTCGATCCCGATGGTAATCTTCGGCCTTTTCACGGGGGCGAACATCGGTGCTCTATTTCTGGCAGGGGTCGTGCCGGGATTGTTGATGGGGGGCTTCCTGCTTGCCGCGTCCTACTGGCTCTCTCGGCGCCGTGGCTATCCGCGCACGCCGTGGCAAGGGATGTCGGAGCTCTGGGCCGCGTTTCGCGGTGCGGCGCTGGCGCTCCTGATGCCGGTGCTGGTGGTCGGCGGGCTGACCACGGGCCTTGCCACCACCGCGGAAATCGGTGCAGTTGCCGCCGTTTATGCCGGGCTCGTCAGCTGCCTTATTTACCGTGAGGCCACGCTCGCTGATCTCTGGGCCGCCGTGATCGCCGCCGCCACGGATTCCGCGCGGGTGCTGATCATTGTCGCCATTTCCGGCGGCTTCGTCTGGATCATCGCCTCGCTCGGCGTCGCGCGCCAACTGGCCGGGATCATCACCGCGACCGGCCTTGAGGGTGTGGCCCTGCTCGCACTCATCGCCCTCGTGCTGCTCGTGACGGGCACGGTGCTGGAGCCGATTACCCTGCTGGTGGTCGTGGTGCCGATGCTGGTGCCCACGGCAGTGGCGGGCGGGATCGACCTCGTACATCTGGGGGTCGTCTCTATACTTTCCGCCGCGATCGGCCTTATAACTCCTCCGGTGGGTATCCTTCTCTATATCACCGCCGCTCAGGCGGGCGCGCGCGCAACCGCCGTCATCGCGGAGGTTATGCCCTTCCTCATCGCTCTCATCGTGCTGCTGGTGCTGATCGTTTGCGTGCCCGCGCTCACGCTCTGGCTGCCCGGCCTTGCGTTCGCACCATGAGCATACCACCGCCAGATGCGCCGCAGGACCGCACGGATGAGCGCATTGCCGATACACTCACCTTCCGCATTCTGATTGCCGCCAACCGGATCGCGCAGCCCTTCGCGGAGCGGGTGGGACAGAAGCATGACCTTACCTTGCCGGAGTGGCGCTGTATGATGGCGCTCGCCACGGAGCCCGCGATTTCGGGCGAAGATATCGCGCGCAAGATGGGCATGGACAAGATGGGCGTCAGCCGATCCCTGCGGCGGCTGGCCAAGGCGGGCCGGGTGCAGGCTACACCGGATCCCGCCAACAGCAAGCGCAACCAGTGGCGCATCACGCAGGACGGCTGGACGCTATTCGACCTGATCGTGCCCGAGGCACTGGCCCGCGATGATGCCGCCTTTGCTAATCTCGATGCGCCGAGCAGGGCGCTGGTGATGGAAGTGCTCGCCGCATTGGATACCATGGACGGCGCGCGCTGAAGGGGCGGGACAGAAGCGCCGTTCTATCGGCACGCTCCGTTCCTCGTTTGAGATGTGAACCTCTGGCATACCTATACGAAGAAATGCGGCGCAGGCTGGTAGTTCTGAGATTTCTGGGAGGCGGTATAGGCCCATGTGCCTGAGGAACTTCTACAGAGCAGCGAGCATTGCGCGATCACGGATTGGGCAGTGCGGGCGATTTTCCCGACATTCCCCATTGCGACACCAAAGGTGACGCATAACCGCTTGCGGGAACGCAGGAGGCGGGCATGATCAACCATATCGAAAGCTGCATCAGGTGGGACCGTTCGAATGAAGGCGCCAAGCTCGAAGACCGGCTCTTCATGGTCAAAACCGGTGCTACCCTCATGCCAAACCACCCATCCGAACAGCGACCCGGACCATGCCTGCACTGAAACCTGAACGACTTGTCCAACCTGGGAGACTTGCAATGAAGCAGAAGATTGATCCCCGCGTCGAGAAGATGGCGGAAGATGTAAAGGCGGGGCGACTGGACCGCCGGGAGTTCCTGGCGCTGGCCAGCATCCTGTCGGTGAGCACCGCCACGGCCTACGGGCTGATCGGGGCCGCGCGCCCCGCCATGGCCCAAGAGCCAAAGCGCGGCGGTGTGCTGCGCGTGGGCCAGCAGATCCTCGATATCAACGATCCGCGCACCTATGACTGGCCGCAGAAATCAAACGTGGCCCGCCAGTTCTGCGAACCGCTTGTGCGCTGGGAAGCGGATGGCAGCTTCTCGCCCTCCCTGTTGGAGAGCTGGGAGGTCAGCGATGACGCGATGACCTACACGCTGAATGTGCGGCGCAACGCGCTGTGGAACAACGGCGATCCCTTCACCGCCGACGACGTGATCTTCAACATCCGCCGGATGTCGGACAGCACGGCTGAGGCGAACTCCATGGCCGCGCGGCTCGTGGCGCTGCGGCAGGGCGAAGATACCGTCGCCTCAGATGGGGCCATCGAGAAGATCGACGACTACACCGTGCAACTCAACCTCTTCACCCCCGATATTTCGCTGATCCCGTCTTTCGGCGATTATCCGGCGCTCTGCGTCCACCCCAGCTTTGGCGGCCAACTGCAGGATGCGCCGATCGGCACCGGCGCGTTCGAGCTCGTCAGCTTCGCCGTGGGCGACAAGGCGGTGCTGCAACGACGCGAGAGCGGCTGGTGGGGCGGCGAGGCCTATCTCGACGGGATCGAGTTCATCGATTTGGGCAATGATGATACGGCGTTCCTGGCATCTTTCGAGTCCGATGAGATCGACATGAACGACGAGACCCAGAGCAACTCCGAGGAAATCTTCGATGCAATCGGGCTCAACCGCGCGGTCGCATTGACCGCGACGACCGCCGTGGCCCGGATGAACACGCAACAGCCGCCCTTCGACAACCAGATGCTGCGCAACGCCGTCCAGCGCGCGGTGGACAACGAGGTCATCCTCGAACTGGCGATTGCAGGGCTCGGCTCCGTCGGAGACAACCACCATGTCGCCCCCGTACATCCCGAATATGCGGAGGTGCCGCGCCCGCCGACCGATCCCGCCGAAGCGGCCCGCATGCTGGCTGAGAGCGGCTTTGACGGAGAGATCGAGCTTATCTCCATCGACGATGGCGAGTTGCGTGATTTCGCGGATGCCGTCGCCGCACAGCTGCGCGATGCCGGGTTCAACATTTCGCGCCGCACCCTGCCCGGTGCCACCTTCTGGAACGACTGGACGCAGTATCCCTTCTCCACGACGTCCTGGGGCGGTCGACCACTGGGCGTGCAGGTCTATGCGCTCGCTTATAAATCGGGCGAGGCCTGGAACGAGAGTGCGCATTCCAATCCGGAGTTCGATGCCAAGCTCAGCGAAGCGCTCGGGATCTTCGATCCGGACCAGCGGCGGCCGCTCATGGCGGAGCTTCAGAAGATGCTGCAGGACAGCGGCGTGATCGTGCAGCCGTACTGGCGGGAGCTTGCCATGCACCACACCGATGCGGTCAAGAACTATGTGCGTCATCCGCTGCGGGAGATGCATATGGAGGCTGTCTGGCTCGACCGCTAGACTGCCCGGCGGCCTGGGTCAGGGTGTTCCCCCGCACCGTGACCCAGGCCCACATTGACCTGCTCCCCTGAAATACACTGGATTTAAGGTTAGCCTGTTTTCCAACTAAGGAGACAGATAAGTGGAGAAGGTCATATGTTGCGGTGGCTCTGACCCCTCTCTCCCTTTTTCTCCAGACGCAAAACGCCGCCAGCTTTTTGAGCTGGCGGCGTTTTGAGTAGTATTGATCGCATAGAGAGATACGCAGAGGCTTTATTAGGTTTGGCAATGACCTACTCTCCCACGCCTTAAGACGCAGTACCATTGGCGCGACGGCACTTAACTGCCGGGTTCGGGATGGGACCGGGTGTTTTGCTCGTGCTATGATCACCAAACCAAAAAAAGCCTCTGTCCAAGTCAGTATACTGGTCATGCGCTACCGCTCTTGGCGGGCGCTGACCTGTGTGTGTATGCTTTTGATGCCATTTCATGTGGTCCGCATTGCTTTTTGGCCTGCGGTCACATGACAGCGAGACAAGTCTCTCTGTTACTGGATCAAATCAAGCCTATCGAGCCATTAGTACCAGTCAACTGAACGCATTACTGCGCTTACATCTCTGGCCTATCGACGAGGTGGTCTACCTCGGCTCTCAGGGATACCTTGTTTTGAGGGGGGCTTCCCGCTTAGATGCCTTCAGCGGTTATCCTGTCCGATCATAGCTACCCAGCACTGCTATTGGCATAACAACTGGTCCACCAGTGGATCGTTCACCCCGGTCCTCTCGTACTAGGGGCAACTCCTCTCAAGTATCCTACACCCACGGAAGATAGGGACCGAACTGTCTCACGACGTTCTAAACCCAGCTCACGTACCTCTTTAAACGGCGAACAGCCGTACCCTTGGGACCTGCTCCAGCCCCAGGATGAGATGAGCCGACATCGAGGTGCCAAACACTGCCGTCGATATGGACTCTTGGGCAGTATCAGCCTGTTATCCCCGGCGTACCTTTTATCCGTTGAGCGATGGCCCTCCCACTTGGGACCACCGGATCACTATGGCCGTCTTTCGACTCTGCTCGACTTGTCAGTCTCGCAGTCAGGCTGGCTTCTGCCATTGCACTCAACGAGCGATTTCCGACCGCTCTGAGCCAACCTTCGCGCGCCTCCGTTACGATTTAGGAGGCGACCGCCCCAGTCAAACTACCCACCACACAGGGTCCCGGATCCGGATAACGGACCGCGGTTAGACATCAAGCGAAGCAAGGGTGGTATCTCAAGGGAGGCTCCACGCAGACTGGCGTCCACGCTTCAAAGCCCACCACCTATCCTGCACATGCTCGGCCTAATGCCAGTGTGAAGTTGTAGTAAAGGTGCACGGGGTCTTTCCGTCTAACCGCGGGTAACCGGCATCTTGACCGGTAATTCAATTTCGCTGAGTCTATGTTGGAGACAGCGGGGAAGTCGTTACGCCATTCGTGCAGGTCGGAACTTACCCGACAAGGAATTTCGCTACCTTAGGACCGTTATAGTTACGGCCGCCGTTTACCTGGGCTTCAATTCAGAGCTCTCACCCCTCCTTTTAACCTTCAGGCACCGGGCAGGCGTCAGACCCTATACGTCGTCTTGCGACTTCGCAGAGCCCTGTGTTTTTAATAAACAGTCGCCACCCCCTGGTTTGTGCCCCCAGCCCATAGTTGCCTACGAACCGGGCCTCCTTCTCGCGAACTTACGGAGGTATTTTGCCGAGTTCCTTCAACATAGTTCTCTCAAGCGCCTTGGTATTCTCTACCTATCCACCTGTGTCGGTTTAGGGTACGATCTAGCGGTGAAGCTATTTCCAGGAACCTCTAAGCAGCCCATTCAATCCGATAAGGATGAACTACCCTCGAGATCCGTCACTTTCACCTGGCCCAGGAATATTAACCTGGTTCCCATCGACTACGCCTTTCGGCCTCGCCTTAGGGGTCGGCTTACCCTGCTCAGATTAGCTTTAAGCAGGAACCCTTGGATTTTCGGCGAGAGTGTCTCTCACACTCTTTGTCGCTACTCATGTCATCATTCTCACTAGTGATCTCTCCACCGGATCGCTCACGCGCCAGCTTCACAGAAAAGACTTTGTCTTTTCTGACCTTTTTATGCACTACCGCCTCCGGCTACTTGAGTGCGAACACCCTCGTAATCGGTCTTGGAAGAACAAAAGGTCATAAAGACGTAGTCCTATGTCACACTACGCTCTGCTACCATGCAATAAATGCATCCTAAGCTTCGGCTCATGGCTTGAGCCCCGTTACATCTTCGCCGCAGGACAACTTGTTTAGACCAGTGAGCTGTTACGCTATCTTTAAAGGATGGCTGCTTCTAAGCCAACCTCCTGGTTGTTTTGGTCGTCCCACCTGCTTTCCCACTTAGCCATGAATTAGGGGCCTTAGCTGTAGGTCAGGGTTGTTTCCCTCTTCACGACGGACGTTAGCATTCGCCGTGTGTCTGCCGACTAGTACTCCTCGGTATTCGGAGTTTGGTTAGGATCAGTAAGCCTGTGGGGCCCCATTACCCATCCAGTGCTCTACCCCCGAGGGTATTCGGTCGACGCTCTACCTAAATAGATTTCGCAGAGAACCAGCTATCTCCGAGTTTGATTGGCCTTTCACCCCTAGGCACAGCTCATCCCGATCCTTTTCAACGGATGTGGGTTCGGTCCTCCAGTAAGTGTTACCTTACCTTCAACCTGGCCATGCCTAGATCACTCGGTTTCGGGTCTGATCCATCTAACTCATGCGCCCTATTAAGACTTGCTTTCGCTGCGCCTACACCTAACGGCTTAAGCTTGCTAGATAGACCAAGTCGATGACCCATTATACAAAAGGTACGCTGTCAGGCCGCAAGGGCCCTCCAACTGATTGTAGGCGTTCGGTTTCAGGTACTGTTTCACTCCCCTCGTCGGGGTGCTTTTCACCTTTCCCTCACGGTACTGGTTCACTATCGGTCAGTAAGGAGTACTTAGCCTTCGAAGGTGGTCCTCCGATCTTCAGACAGAATTTCACGTGTTCCGCCCTACTTAATACGTCCAATCATGCTTCTTATACGGGACTATCACCCACTCTGGTTGCGCATTCCAACGCATTCTAACCACACTCATGGCTCGGCTGGTCCCCGTTCGCTCGCCGCTACTAGGGGAGTATCATATTGATTTCCTTTCCTCCGGGTACTTAGATGTTTCAGTTCCCCGGGTTTGCTTTTCTAAACCTATGTATTCAGTCTAGAAATACCTGTTTTACCGCATTATTTTGTCCTACCGCCCGCAGGGCTACTTGAGGACGAACCCCGCATAACCAAACTTCTGGTAGAATAAATAACACAGTATCAGGTGGGTTGCCCCATTCAGAAATCCATGGATCAAAGCTTATTCTCAGCTCCCCATGGCTTATCGCAGAGTATCACGTCTTTCATCGCCTCTTACTGCCAAGGCATTCACCAAACGCCCTTTTCGCGCTTGATTTGATCCAGAAAGAGAAGGACTTGACGCCCCTCGCGGACAACAGAAGCTGGTAAGAAACTGCCGTCCCTGTTTCCAGATCAAAAGCATACATAACTGATGCAAACCCGTGCGGATCTGCATCTTTTCGAACGGCCTTGCGACCGTTCCGGTTAGTGTACTTGACTTGGACAATCATGTTCGTTTCGGCTGGCACACATCTGATGGACCGAGGAAACAGTCCGGCCAGATGCTCGCTTTGGGCCGAAGCCCGCCGCACCAATCCGAGATCAACGCCACACTCGGCGCAATCAAACAAGATTGTAATT
>OY969797.1:2457500-3741398 GCA_963703195.1 uncultured Alphaproteobacteria bacterium
CAAATAACGTAGAGACAAAAACAAACACGATCCGTCAATCAAATGACGCAAACCGCCGAAAATGCCTCTGGGTTTTCTCTGTCCAACTTCGGGTTCCTTGCGTCTCCGCTTGGCTCCTTCCGCTGGCCTTTGGAGCATCTCAGCCCCGCCGGTTAGGGGGTTCTAGTCTTACCGCCGGAAAGCCGCAAGTGGTTTTTTCCGGAAATGTTAATTTTTTCGAGAACCTATTATTCGCACATGATTTCATAGTGTTAAAGTGACATCGTTGCGTATGGGGCGTGGCTCACGCAGGTTTGTTACGCGGACGTTGGGTCACCTCAACGCGCGCTCCGGCCACATGTTGTGCCTGCCTGCGGCAGTGCCACAAACCGGGCGCTGACTCCCCGCTCAGACAGCGCTACGCGAACTCGCTTCTGCGGCGCGGCTTAACCAGTCGCAGGGCGAGCAGCCCCACGATCGCGGCCATGTACAGGATCGGCTCGACCTGAAAGCCCTTCACCAGCCAGAGGTAATGTATGCCGCCAAGCAGCACCGCGACGTATGTCAGCTTATGCAGCTTGCGCCAGCTGACCGCCCCGAGTTTTCGCAACGCCAAATTGTTGGAGGTGATCGCCAGAGGCAGCAGCACCACGAACCCCGCCATGCCGACGGTGATATAGGGACGCTTCCAGATGTCGGCCCACATCTGACCCCAGAGCAGGCTCATATCCAGCACCACCCAGACGGCCAAGTGCAGCGCGACATAGGTGAAGGCCAACACGCCGATGCTGCGGCGGAACTTCATCAGGTTCAGGCCCAGATACTGGCGCAGCGGCGTCACGCAAAGACCCGCGATCAGCAGCTGCAGCGCGATCAGGCCCAACTCATGCTCGAGCGCCTTGATCGGCTCGCGCCCCAGCCCGCCGGTCTGCGCAAGATAGAGCAGCCAAGGGACCGGCAACAGGCATAGTAAATAGACGACCCAGACAGGCACGCGGCGCAGAGCGCTGTTGATGCTGTCCGTCACGTTGGTCAATGAAGTGTTCTCCTGCACGCTACCGGGTCTTCCTTGGCTGAGGGTCGGGTGCGGCATCTTACGATACCCCGCCGCCGAGGCCAGACTCCTCAGTGGTATTTCGCGAGGTCCATACCGGCATAGAGTTCAGCGACCTCATCCTCGTAGCCGTTGAACATCAACGTCGGGATCCGCTGCGAGAACAGCCCGCCGCCAACAAGACGCTCCGTCGCCTGGCTCCAGCGGGGATGATCCACATTCGGGTTCACATTACTATAGAAGCCGTACTCCTCGGCGCTGTACTTGTTCCAGGCGGTCGGCGGCTGAGTGTCCGTCAGCGTGATGCGGACGACCGACTTGATGGATTTGTATCCGTATTTCCATGGCACCACGAGGCGCAGCGGTGCGCCGTTCTGGTTTGGGATGTCCTTGCCATAGATGCCCGTCGCCATGATCGTGAGCGGATGCACCGCCTCATCGAGGCGAAGGCCCTCGACATAGGGCCAGTCGATCACAGGAGAGCGCAGGCCCGGCATCTCATCGGGGCGCATGGCTGTCTCGAAGGCCACATATTTCGCGCCCGACTGGACACCGGCCATATCGAGCAGATCGGCCAGCTCGAACCCGTTCCAAGGGACCACCATCGACCACTGCTCGACGCAGCGGAGGCGGTAGATTCGCTCCTCGATGGTCATGGCGGCCATGATATCCTCGAAGGCGTAATCCCCGGGCCGGTCGACCATGCCGTCGATCTTCACACTCCATGGCTTTGTCGTCAGCATGTGCGCGTAGCGCGCGGGGTCATCCTTGTTTGTGCCGAACTCATAGAAGTTGTTGTAGTTGGTGATGTCTTCATAGCTGCTGGGCACCAGGGCCTCTGTTGCCCCCGCCGACGTGCCCATCCCGGCAAGCCCGATGCCCGCCAGCGCGCCGCCCATCAGCTGGCGCCGGTTGAGGTAGGCGGCCTCATCCGTCACGTCCTTGTCCTTGAGCGTATTAATCCAGCGATTTGCCATTGTGAGGTCTCCTCTTGCGTTGAGGTATACCTAGGGGCGCAAAGGCCTTGCGCCAAATCATTTTGCATCACATTTCAGCAATCACACCGGATTGTCAGGCAGGCCAGAAACCGTACGAACATGCGAAATTAGAAGGCAAGAGAGGTGGAACAAATGCCGCAGGTAATGCGGTGGGATGGGCGATTTTCCGCCTTTTTTCCAATATCTTGGCGGCCAGTCGCCGCCCCAGACGGCCCCAGTGTAAACACCACTGCAGGCAAAAAAATAAAGATGGCGCCCTCAATGAACCAAAAGCCGCATCGCGCGTATCCTTTGCGATGCACGTGATGCATTTATCACCAACCGAGGAGAACACCATGTTTCGTACAACAGTAATTTCCCTGACCGCCGCAGCCGCAATGGCGACGTCCGCCTTCGCCGCAGACAGCGATATCGTCGACACAGCCGCAGCTGCTGGCGACTTCAGCACGTTGCTCGCCGCAGCCGAGGCAGCGGGCCTGGTCGAAACGCTCAAGAGCGAAGGTCCCTTCACCGTCTTCGCACCGACAGACGCAGCTTTCGCAGCCCTGCCCGAAGGCACTGTCGCTGACCTGCTGAAGCCCGAGAACAAGGAAGCGCTTGCCGCGATCCTGACCTACCATGTGGTAGCGGGCAAGGTCATGTCCACGGACCTGGCAGATGACACCGAAGCCGAGACCGTCAACGGCGGCACCATCACCATCGACCTCGATAATGGCGTGATGGTCGAAGAGGCCAATGTCGTTACAGCCGACATCGAAGCGTCAAATGGCGTGATCCACGTGATCGACAAAGTGATGCTGCCCGACTCCTAAGTCCGGATCTCAGCACTTGCACCATTCGCGCCCGCCGATTTACATCGGCGGGCGCGTTTCGTTGACGAAGGACCGATTGACGATTTGCCGGGGATCCACCCCTGCCTGCCGGTCGGGAAACGTGACTGGGGGCATGCAGGCATGTCAGCGCGATAAAGCGCTACGGCAACCGAGCACCGCTCACCTGAATTCACGCGATGATTCTTTGGGAGTTGCGGGCGGCCGCGATACAAAGGGAATCCCGCCAACGCATTGTATCTCCTCCGAGAACAGCCCGCACAAGGTTAACGGGAATTTGCCTTAAATTAACCATTTTTCGGACATTTTTGGACACCACCCACCGATTGCCTGTAGCCTTCCATAGCAACGGGACTGCCACCCGCTCTGCTCGTTTATGAAGCGCTTTCTGGGGAAGTATCATGCCAATCGACATTATTGCAGGACCGGCTGCCACCGGCCCGACCGAGGGTGCAGACACACTCATCGGCAACATGACATCCGACCGGGTCGATCTGCTGGGCGGGAATGACGTCTATTCCGCGCTCGGCGGTTCGGACCGTGTCAGTGGCGGGATGGGTGATGACCATATTGACGGGGTCTGCGGCAACGACACGCTCTCGGGTGATGACGGCAATGATACCTTGCTGGGCGGCAATGGCCGCGACGCGCTCTACGGCGGGACGGGCGAGGATCTGCTGGACGGCGGCAATCAGGAAGACCTGCTCAGCGGCGGCGCGGGCAACGATACACTTCTGGGGGACAAGGGCGCGGATACGCTCGACGGCGGCGAAGGCGCCGACCTGATCAACGGCGGCACGGATGACGACCTGCTGACCGGGGGCACCGGGGCCGATACGTTCTTCTTCCGCCGCGGCGACGGGCGCGACATCATTACGGACTTCACCATCGGAACCGACAAGATCGACTTCACGATGCTTAACGTCTGGGACATCTCGCAGCTGAGCATCCAGGCCGCAGGCACCGGCGTGCGGATCGCTACAGGCGATGGCAACTACGTCGAGTTGTCCGGCGTCAGCGAAGGAATGCTGACGAACGCGGATTTCATCCTCGACGCCGCCCCCGTAATCACCACCACGGAAAGCGCAGACAGGATCACCGGCACGGACGGGGCGGATATCTTCTTTGCAGGCGGCGGGGCGGACAGCATCCGCGGCGGTGCAGGCGATGACACCATCGACGGGGGCACTGGCCAGGACACGCTCGACGGCGGCGACGGGAGCGACATGATCACGGGCGGCTCGGGTGCGGACCAGATCAGGGGCGGCGATGGAGGCGATATCCTGCTCGGAGAGGCTGACAACGACAAGATCATGGGCGGCGAAGGAGATGACTACATCGACGGCGGCAATGCGAACGATCGCCTCTATGGCGACGCGGGCGCGGATACGCTGATCGGCGAGAACGGGAATGACCTGCTATGGGGCGGCGCCGGGGCCGACACCCTGGATGGCGGCGCAGGAAAGGATATACTCGAAGGGGGTGACGGCGATGACATGCTCATCGGCGGCTGGGGCGATGACGTACTGACAGGAGGCGCCGGTGCGGATGTCTTCGTCTTTGCCGATGACCAGACCCGCGCCGACACCATCACCGACTTCGAGAGTGGCAGCGACATGATCCAGATTGCCGGATACGGCTTCACCGATTTCTCCGACCTGTCGCTGGCGCAGGTTGGCGACGATGTCGTGATCACGCTGAGCCTTCGTGACAGCATCACGGTCGAGGATATCATGGTGTCGCAATTGAGCGGCGCGGATTTCGACCTGCTCATGTAAGTTCGCGTTGAGCGAAAACGGCGGGGCGCTGCCCACGCAGGATTACAAGAAAGCGCCGCCCGTCATCCAGACGGGCGGCGCTTTGCTTCATGCCTCAGTGCACTGTCGCATCCGCGGGCTTTGGCTTGTTCGGCGCCGAGATACGGTCCCCGATGACCAGCCCGTCCGGCCCGGCACTGACCGGAATCGTATCCCCGTCGTTCACATCGCCCGACAGCAGCATCTCCGCCAACGGGTTTTGCAACGCGGACTGGATCACCCGCTTGAGCGGACGCGCCCCGAACACCGGGTCATAGCCCTCATCGGCCAGCCATTTGCGCGCACCGTCATCGAGTTGCAGATCGATCTTGCGCGCCGCTAGCCGCTTGAGCAGCCGCGCCATCTGGATCGTGACGATCCCGTCCATGTCCTCGCGGTTAAGCCGGTCGAAGATGATCGTCTCGTCCAGACGGTTCAGGAACTCGGGGCGGAAATGGGCGCGCACCGCGTCCATCACGTCGCGCTTGGCCTGCGACATGTCACTGCCGTCCGGCGCCATGCTCAGCGCCTGCGCGCCAAGGTTGGAGGTGAGGACGATCAGCGTCTGCTTGAAATCCACCGTCCGGCCCTGACCGTCGGTCAGCACACCGTCGTCGAGCACCTGCAACAGCACGTTGAACACATCGGGATGCGCCTTCTCGACCTCGTCGAAGAGAACGACCTGATACGGCCTGCGACGCACCGCCTCGGTGAGCACGCCGCCCTCGTCATAACCGACATAGCCCGGAGGGGCGCCGATCAGACGCGCGACCGAATGTTTCTCCATGAACTCTGACATGTCGATGCGCACCATGGCGCTGTCATCGTCAAACAGGAACTCGGCCACCGCCTTGGTCAGCTCCGTCTTGCCCACACCGGTCGGCCCGAGGAAGAGGAACGAACCCAGCGGGCGGTTCTCGTCGTTGAGCCCGGCACGCGCACGGCGCACGGCATTGGCGACCGCCTTGACCGCCTGATCCTGACCGATCACGCGGGAATGCAGCTGTGCTTCCATCTGCAACAGCTTGTCGCGCTCGCCCTCCAGCATCTTGCCGGCGGGAATACCGGTCCAGCGCTCCACGACGCTCGCGATCTGGTCGGGGCGCACGGCCTCTTCCACCATCATGCCGTCGTCGCGGCTCTCCGCGGCCTCGAGGTCCCGCTCCAATTGCGGGATGACGCCATAGGAAAGCTCACCGGCCTTTGCCAGGTTGCCGTCGCGCTTGGCGATGTCGAGATCCGCACGTGCCCGATCGAGCTTTTCCTTGATGTCGCGCGCACCGGCCAGCTTGTCACGCTCCGCCTGCCAGCTCGCGGTCATCTGCGCACTGCGTTCCTGCAGCTCCGACAGATCCTTCTGCAAGGTCTCCAACCGGTCCTTGGACGCCTGATCGTCCTCCATCTTGAGGGCTTCTTCCTCGATCTGCAGTTGCAGGATCTGACGGTCCAGCGCATCGAGCTCTTCGGGCTTGCTGTCCACTTCCATGCGCAAACGGCTCGCAGCCTCATCCATGAGGTCGATGGCCTTGTCGGGCAGAAAGCGGTCCGTGATGTAGCGGTGGCTGAGCGTCGCCGCGGCGACCAGCGCGCTATCGGTGATCCGCACGCCGTGGTGCAGCTCGTACTTCTCCTTGATCCCGCGCAGTATGCTGACCGTGTCCTCCACCGTAGGCTCCAGCACCATCAGCGGCTGGAACCGGCGCGCGAGCGCCGCGTCTTTTTCCACATACTTGCGGTATTCGTCCAGCGTGGTCGCCCCGATGCAGTGCAGCTCGCCGCGCGCGAGCGCGGGCTTGATCAGGTTCGCCGCGTCCATCGCGCCATCCGCCTTGCCCGCGCCCACCAGCGTGTGCATCTCGTCGATGAAGAGGATGATTTCGCCCGCTGCCTCGGTCACTTCGGTCAGCACGGCCTTCAGCCGCTCTTCGAACTCGCCGCGATATTTCGCACCGGCGATCAGCGCACCCATGTCGAGCGCCAGCAGCTTCTTGTGCCGCAGGCTTTCGGGTACGTCGCCGTTCACGATGCGCAGCGCGAGACCTTCGGCGATCGCCGTCTTGCCTACGCCCGGCTCACCGATCAACACGGGGTTGTTCTTGGTCCGGCGGCTGAGCACCTGCATCGTGCGGCGGATTTCCTCATCCCGTCCGATGATCGGGTCGATCTTGCCCTCCTGCGCGCGCGCGGTCAGATCCTGCGCGTATTTCTTCAGCGCATCATAACCGTCCTCGGCGCTGGCGGTGTCCGCCGTGCGCCCCTTGCGCAGATCGTTGACCGCGGTGTTGAGCGACTGCGCGCTTACGTTGCCGGCCTCCAGCGCCGTCTTGGCGGCGGATTTCACCATGCAGAGCGCCATCAGGACCCGCTCGACCGGGACGAAGCTGTCACCCGCCTTCTTGGCCAGTGCCTCGGCTTCGGCGAGAACGCGGGTAGTCGCGCCGTCGAGGTAGGTCTGGGCCGCGTCGCCGCTCACCTTGGGCATCTTGCCCAATGCGATATCCACGGCCTGCTTGACCGCTGCGGCGTTCCCGCCGGACGCGTTGATCAGGTTGCTCGCCAACCCCTCCTCGTCGTCCATCAGTGCTTTGAGCAGATGCTCCGGCGCGAGCCGCTGATGGCTCTCACGCGTCGCGATTGTCTGGGCAGCCTGCACAAATCCGCGCGACCGCTCCGTGAACTTGTTCAAGTCCATGGCCTTCTCCTTATCAAAAGCGTCCCCTTGGCTCTGCACCCGCCCGGCGGCATGCAACTGTCTGGGACCTCACCCCTATCACTTGGGTTGTGGACGCTGCTTGATCAAGATCATCCGCAACCCCTTTTTGCAGGCCGGAGCGGGCGTGGTTGCTGGCAGGTCGGGGAGGGTGAGCGGGTTGCCACCCTGATCGGCAAAAATCCACCTATCATATGCTATTGAAAAATATGGGTAATTATTTAGGTAGGCGATTCTCTTCCAATTGCACGAAACTTTTTTGCCGGTGAACCGTTAATTTTTTGAAGGTAAGTAACCAAATTAACACAAGCAGCAGAGATAACCCTACAGAATAACGGGGTAGATGAGGTACCAAATGACACTGACAAGCGTTCAGATCAATGACGTGGCCTACAATGCCGCCACCCAGTGCTTCGAGGCTCTGGTCACGGTGCGCAAGCAAGACCGAATTTACAAATACCCCTGCGCCATCGAGGCGCCGATCTCCATGAGCTTTGAACAGGCCGCCGAAGGTCTGCAAAAGCAAGCGTTGCGCAGCCACAAGGCGGGCCGTGGCATGTACTCGCAGATGCGCCGCCAAGTGGCGGGCATGCGCGCTGGACGCCCACGCTTTGATCCGCGTTCATGGCTGGCGCAACTCGGCTTCGGCACCCAAGACCGCGCCGCCTGAGGCGCGCACGATATTCAGAGTTTGCGTCGGCATTCCCGGCCTTCTTGCAATTGTCCCCGTAAGTTAGGCTACGCCACGCAAGACCACAGACGTTTGCCTGCCTGCACTGTCTGTGAAACTTGACCCGGCTGCCCTCGCGCAGCCGGGCTTTTTTTGTTTACATGATCCGGATTGTCCCCTAGGCCGCAACAGGTTTGCCGGACCCTTGGCCAGATGGAGCGCCCCATGACAGATGACCGCCTGATCGTCGCCCTCGATGTTCCCAACGCCGTCGCAGGGCTGCAACTGGCCGAGCGGATCGGCGATGCGGTGGGCTTCTACAAGATCGGGTTAGGGATGTTGACCGGCGGCGGGCTCGCCCTCGCCAATGAGCTCAAGCAGGAGCATGGCAAGCGTATCTTCCTCGACATGAAACTCTTCGACATCGGTGCGACCGTGGAGGCGGCGGTGCGCGGCCTGGCGCAGTTCGATCTGGATTTCCTGACGGTGCATGGCGATCCGCATGTGGTGGCTGCGGCACGGCAGGGCGCGGCCGGCAGCGGGATGAAGATCCTTGCGGTCACAATCCTCACCTCGCTCGACCGCGCCGATCTGGATGCGAGCCTGATCCGCGCGGGCGACCTGCCCGATCTGGTGATCGCGCGGGCCGGTCATGCCTTTGACGCGGGCGCCGACGGCGTCATCGCCTCCCCGCAGGAGGCCGCGCTGATCCGTGCGATGCCCGAGGCCGAAGGCAAGCTGATCGTGACGCCCGGCGTGCGTCCCGCGGGTGCAGCGCCGGGCGATCAGAAGCGTGTGGCCACGCCCGCACAGGCCATCGCGGACGGCGCGGACCACATCGTCGTGGGCCGACCCATCCACCGGGCGGCCGATCCCGCCGCCGCCGCGCGCGCCGTACTGTCCGAAATCGCGGCGCTCTGAAAACAAGCGGCGTCTGTGCCAATTCAGCCACAGACGACCTCTTTGACCTAGCGTAAAGCATCGCCGTACTTTGTCGGATGCGCATTTGATGCTAGCCTGAAGGTGGTGATACTCCCCGACGGACGCACTCTTCCTGATGTTCGTCACCTTCCCCCCGCTAAGCGCAGCGGGGGGGTTTTTTATGTAAAATCAATTCCTTCTGAACGCTGCGCCACCCAGAGCCGCCAGCCTGTCCTGAAAGTCCGGCACGACTTTGGGATGTTGCAGGAACTCCGCCTCGGTCATCAGCGACCAGCCCTGCCCCTCGTCGCCGAAACGCACATCGTGGCGCACGGAATCGGGCATGCGCGCCACAAAAAACCACTTGGTCTCGCTTCCTTCGGCGAACGGCGTACCCCAGATGACCGCGTCTCGCGGGACGGCGAGGCCCAGCTCTTCCTCGCATTCACGCAGCGCACAGTGCCAGCGGCGTCTCCGACCCTTCGCGCCCGCCGCCGGGCAGATCCCAGTAGCCCGCCCAGATGAGGTCCGGCGTTGCGTCGCGCAACAGCACCGCCAGCGCATCCCCGAGATAGAGCGCCAGTTTCGCCCCGCCGAAGGGCGCCCCGTCATAGGGCTCGATGTCGAATTTCATGGCTCTCTCCTGCGCCTCGGCCTATAATTGGCCATCCCGAGAGTGATCACAATCCCCGCCATGCCCGCCCTTTGCCGCGATTGCCTGACCCAGTTCGACGATGCACGCCGGTGCCCCGCCTGCGCCAGTCCGCGCGTCACCCAGCACCCGGAGCTCTGGGATCTGAGCATCGCACATATGGATTGCGATGCCTTCTACGCCTCCGTGGAGAAGCGCGATGATCCCAGTCTAGAGGGCAAGCCGGTGATCATCGGCGGCGGGCGGCGCGGCGTCGTCTCCACCGCCTGCTACGTCGCGCGCATCCGCGGCGTGCGCTCGGCGATGCCGATGTTCCAGGCGCTCAAACTCTGCCCCGAGGCGGTGGTGATCCGCCCGCGCATGGAGGAATACGTCGAAGGCCTCCCGCGCCATCCGCGCCATGATGGAGGAATTGACCCCCGCCATCGAGCCGTTGTCGCTCGACGAGGCGTTTCTCGACATGACCGGCACCGCGCGCCTGCACGGCGCGCCGCCTGCGGTGATGCTCGCGCGGCTGGTGCGCCGGATGAAGACCGAGCTGGGCCTGACCGGGTCCATCGGGCTCAGCCATAACAAGTTTCTGGCCAAGGTCGCCTCCGACCTCGACAAGCCGCACGGGTTTTCGGTGATCGGTCGCGCCGAGACGATGGACTTCCTGCGCGACAAGCCGGTGCGGATGATCTGGGGCGTGGGTGCCGCAGCGCAGGCCCGCTCGACAAGGCGGGCATCCGCACCTTTTCCGACCTGCTGCGCTGGGAGCAGACCGATCTCGTGGCACGCTTCGGCGGCATGGGCGAACGGCTGTGGCACCTCGCACGCGGCGAGGACCGCCGCCGGGTCTCGCGCCCATGCGCCGATGAAGATCCATCTCCAACGAGACCACCTTCGGCGAGGACACCTCCGACCCCGACCTGCTGGACGGCCACATCTGGCGCATGGCCGAAAAAGTCGCGGACCGCGCCAAGGCCAAGGGGCTCGCGGGCCGCGTGGTCACACTCAAGCTCAAGCGCGCCAATCATACGCTGTTGTCGCGCCGGGTCGCGCTGCAGTGATCCGACACAGCTGGCGGATCGCATCTACCGCACCGCGCGGGGCCTTTTCGATCAGGTTGGAGGGCAAGGGGCCGTACCGCCTCCTTGGGGTGTGGCCTGTCTGATCTGAGCGATGCGGCACAGGCGCGACAAGCTTGGCGATCTGCTTGATCCCGGTGCCGCGCGCAGATCGCAGGCGGAGCGCGCCACCGACGCGATTCGCGGCAGGTTCGGTGAACGCGCAATCGTGAAAGGGCGCACATTGAGGTGAGCCGCGTCTGGCGGGCCAGCCTTGGTCCACCACAGCCCGGCTCCCCGGACGGCTCCCAGCTGAGAGCGACAGAAGAAGGCTTACTCGGCCGCCAGCGGAAGACGCCCCTGGCCGATCTGGGCCACATCCGCGATGACCTGCGCCAGCGCGGCCCGCACAGCATCGAAATCGCCGTTGGGGCGGATAAGCTGCTCGTTCATGTAGAGCGAGCGGTCGATCTCGACCTGCACGGCATGCTGGCCCTTGGTTGGTTTGCCGTAGGCCTGCGTGATATAGGCGCCTGCAAACGGCGCGTTGCGCGTCACGATGAAACCGGCAGCGGTAAAGGCCGCCTCGATGCGGTCCACCACCTCGCCGCCCGCCGCGGCGCCGAAGCGGTCACCCAGCACCACGTCCGGGCGGCGCATGCCCGCCCGTGCGACGCCGTCCATCGCCTCATGCGGCATGGAGTGGCAATCGATCAGTACCGCCTGCCCGTGCCGGTCGTGAGCTGCATCGAGCAGGGCCTGCAAGCGCCTGTGATAGGGCTCCCAGATCCGGGTGATCCGTTCCTCCGCCTCCTGCCAGCGTCAGCTTGCCGCGGTAGATCGCACGCCCGTTCGCCACCACCCGCGGGATCACCCCGAGCCCGGAGGCCACGCGCGGATTATGTCCCAGCCGCCGGACCCCCTCGATCAGCGCTGGGTCGAGCTCGTCGCGCGCGCGGTTCAGATCGACATAGGCGCGCGGCGCCCCCGCCCGAGAAACGCCGCACCGAACTGGGGCGCGCAGTCAAAGAGCTGATCGACGAACGCATCCTCGGAGGAGCGGATCGCATGTTCGTTCAGAACCGTCTTGCGCAGGAAGGACCAGGTGTAGTCGCGCCCGGAATGGGGGGATGCGAACACCACGCAGGACGCGGGCGGTGGCCGGCAGTGTCACATCGAAGGCGGCAACAGGCATAGATGTCTCCTTTGTGACAAAAGACATAGCGCAGATTATGCATCAAAGCCAAAAGCCCTTGATCACGCTGCCGACTCCTTTTATAGCACGCCGGACGGCGCGATGCTTTCGCGCCCCATTTTGTTTGGGGCAGGCAGATCGCGCTCATATAAGTGGGTGATTAGCTCAGCGGTAGAGCACTTCGTTGACATCGAAGGGGTCACTGGTTCGATCCCAGTATCGCCCACCATGTATTCACTGGCATGTCCGCCTCGCGGATGTGCTGCCCGTAACCCGGCGCTGGCCCGCGCCATACATTGGAAGGATGGAACTTATGAAAGTTCGCAATTCGCTCCGCTCGCTCAAGAACCGGCACCGCGACTGCCGTGTTGTGCGTCGCAAAGGCCGCGTTTACGTGATCAACAAGACCCAGAAGCGCTTCAAGGCCCGTCAGGGTTGAGGTCGCCACATCGGCTGACCTGAAAGGCTGCTCCCGCCGGGGCAGCCTTTTTGCCGTTGGGGCATCAATTTCCGCTCAGCCCTTGCACCGCGCGCGCCATCCCTTACCTTCCTGCGACTGACACCCCTCCCGAAAGGAGCCTCCCATGGCAAGCGATCCGACCTACACACCGCCCCCCGTCTGGACGTGGGAGGCCGAAAGCGGCGGCACGTTCGCCTCGATCAACCGCCCCATCGCGGGACCGACGCATGACAAGGCACTCGAGGTCGGCAAGCACCCGCTGCAGCTCTATTCGCTGGCGACGCCCAATGGCGTCAAGGTCACAATCCTGCTGGAGGAACTGCTGGCGCTCGGCCACAAGGTGCGGAATACGACGCATGGCTGATCAACATCGGTGAGGGCGATCCAGTTCGGCTCTGGTTTCGTCGAGGCGAACCCCAACTCCAAGATCCCCGCGCTGATGGATCACTCCGGCGACACCGCCCCAGCGCGTCTTCGAGAGCGGCGCCATCCTGCTCTATCTCGCGGAGAAGTTCGGCGCCCTCCTTCCCACGGATCCCGCGCAGCGGACCGAAGCGATGAGCTGGCTCTTCTGGCAGATGGGCTCGGCCCCCTATCTCGGCGGCGGCTTCGGCCATTTCTACGCCTACGCGCCGGAGAAGTTCGAATACCCCATCAACCGCTTCACGATGGAGACCAAGCGCCAGCTCGATGTGCTGGACCGTCATCTGGCGGAGCAATGACTGGTATGGCGGGCGACTATTCCATCGCCGATATCGCGATCTGGTCCTGGTACGGCCAGCTGGTGCTGGGACGTCTCTACTCCGCCGCGGAATTCCTCGATGTGGCCAGCTACAAGAACGTCATGCGCTGGGCCGAAGCGATCGACGCGCGCCCCGCCGTCACCCGCGGCCGCATGGTCAACCGCGCCTTCGGGGACGATCTGTCGATGCAGCTGCACGAACGTCACGATGCGTCCGACTTCGAGACGAAGACGCAGGACAAGCTCGCAGAAGGACTGAGACGTACCGCGCGCGCCACCTCACGGATGGCGCGCGCGGCCCGCTTGTTTATTTTCCCCTTAAACTGCATCCCGACCCCTCCACGGACACCGACAGGGGCGGATGCATCACCGCCGCCGCACCTGACGGCAGATCAGGATCACCGGCAGCAGCCCCATCGCCACGATCACCAGGCTGGGCACCGCCGCCCCCTCCAGCCGCTCGTCGCTGGCCAGCCGGTAGGCCTGCACCGCCAGCGTGTCAAAGTTGAAGGGCCGCATGATCAGCGTCGCGGGCAAGCTCCTTCATCACATCGACGAAGACGATCAGCAGCGCCGTCAGCAGGCTGGGCGCGAGGATCGGCAGGTGCACGCGGCGCAGTGTGCCCACCGGCCCCTGACCGAGTGAGCGCGAGGCCGCGTCCATGTTGACATGCACCATCGCCTGCCCACCCTCGTAGGCACCCAGCGCCGCCGCCAGAAACCGCACCATATAGGCCACCACCAGCAGCCAGATGGACCCGGTGACCAGCAGCCCGGTCGAGATATCGAAGGTGCTGCGCATCCAGGCGTCGAGCGCGTTGTCGAATGCCGCGAAGGGCACCAGCAGCCCTACGGCGATCACACCGCCCGGCACCGCGTAGCCCAGCCGCGCGACATAGGCCGCACCCTGCGACAGCCGCCCGCTGCGCAGCCGCTGGAAGAAGCCGACGCTGATCGCCGCCGTCACCGTCACCACCGCCGCCACCGAGGCCAGCGTGGCGGAGTTCCGGATGAATCCGAGATAGCGCGCGCTCAGCAGGTTCTGCTCGCGACCCGATGCCCATCGCAGAACAGCACCACCATCGGCAGCAGCGCGCCAAAGACCACCGGCACGCCGCACATCAGCATGGCCGCCCCCGCACGCCAGCCACGCAGCCGCAGCGGGCGGTGCCGCTTGCGCCTGCCGCGCAGGATCGTGGTAGCGCGCATCGCCGCGCTGGATCCGCTCCAGCATCGCCAGCAGCAGCGCAAAGCTCAGCAGGCACAGCGCCAGTTGCGCCGCCCCCACCCGGTCGAAACAGCGAAAACCAGCTGGTGTAGATCCCTGTGGCAAAGGTCTGCACCCCGAAATAGGCAACCGTGCCGAAATCCGCGATCGTCTCCATCACGGCCAGCAGCACACCGCCCGCAATCGCGGGCCGCGCCAGCGGCAGGCTCACCTTGAAGAACGCGGCCCACGGCGAGGACCCAAGCGCGCGTGCGGCGAGAAACGTGGTGCCGCTCTGCTGCAGGAAGGCCGCCCGGGCCAGCAGATAGACATAAGGATAGAGCACCAGCACCAGCATCACGGCCGCCCCGCCCAGCGAGCGGATCTCGGGGAACCAGTAGTCGCGCGGGCCCCATCCGGTCACGTCGCGCAGCGTCGACTGCACGATGCCGGGATGGTCCAGCACATGGGTATAGGCATAGGCCAGCACGTAGGCCGGAAAGGCCAGCGGCAGCACCAGCGCGATCTCGAAGAGGCGCACGCCGGGAAACCGCGTCATCGTCACCAGCCAGGCTGTGCCGACACCGATCATGAAGGTGCCCGACGCCACCAGCACCACCAGCGTCAGCCGTGGTGCGCGCATAGTCCGCCCAGCACCGTCTGCGCCAGCAGCTGCACCGTTTCCGTGCCGCCCGACAACGCGGCAAGCAGCACCGCAAGCATCGGCAGCGCGCAGATCCCCGCGACCACAAGTGCGACCCCCGACAGCGCGCGGGCACTGTCGCGTCCGGCTCGGCTGTCGGGTTGGCGCGGCGTCCGTCATGCCTCTATGTCGACCATTTTAGTCGGAAAGGAAAGGGGCCGCGCGCCGCGGTTTCAGTCGTAGGTCCGCTGATCTTCGATGACCAGACCGTCCTTCGGGCAGGCTGCCCGGTGCGACCACCTCGATGCGCCCCTTGAGCTTCAGCAGCGCCGCGACGGAGGCGGCATAGGCTTCGGGCTGAGGGGCCGCGCTCTCGATCTGCACGGTCATCACGTCCTGTTCGCCCGCGCGGCTGGCCACGACACGCGCGCGGGTGATCTCGGGGTGTGCCGCGACCAGCTGTGCGACCTGCTCGGGGCGCACGAACATGCCCTTGATCTTGGTCGTCTGATCCGCGCGGCCCATCCAGCCCTTGATGCGCATGTTGGTGCGCCCACAGGGGCTCTGCCCGGCCATCACGGCGCTCAGATCGCCAGTGGCAAAGCGGATCAGCGGATAGTCGGGGTTGAGCGTGGTCACCACGACCTCGCCCACCTCGCCTTCGGGGACCGGATCGCCGGTGCCGGGGGTCACGATCTCCACGATCACGCCCTCGTCCACGATCATCCCCTCCACCGCTGGCGATTCGTAGGCGATGTTGCCCAGATCGGCGGTGGCATAGCTTTGCAGACAGGCGATGCCGCGCGCCACGTACCACTCGCGCAGGCTGGGAAAGAGCGCGCCGCCGCCGACGGCCGCGCGGGTGATGGCAAGGCTCACGCCCATCTCGTCCGCCTTCTCCAGTATGACCTTGAGGTAGTCGGGCGTGCCCGCATAGGCGGTCGTGCCGATGTCGCGCGCCGCGATCACCTGCAGCTCCGTCTGCCCAGTGCCCGCGGGCAGCACCGCCGCCCCCACCGCCCGCGCGCCACTCTCAAAGATCATGCCGGCAGGGGTGAGATGATAGCCGAAGCAATTGTGCACGATGTCGCCCGTACCGATGCCGCAGGCATGCAGGAAACGGCCCATGCGCCACCAATCCGGCGCATTGCTCGACGGCTCATAGATCGGGCCGGGGGACTGGAACACATGCGAGAAGCCATGCGCGGGCCGCGTGGTGAAGCCGCCAAATGGCGCATCCGCCGCCTGCGCCTTGCCCAGGGTCAGACTTGCGCAGGACCGGCAGTGCGGCAAGCGCCTCGCGCGATGTGAACGCCGCCGCATCGACACCGTCGAGCGCACCGGCATAGCCGCCGAGCCCCTGTGCGCGGGCAATCTGGGCCGGCAATGCCTCTGCCAGCGCCTGCGCGCGCGCCTCTGTGCTGCGGGTCTCAAGTTCGTCGAAATAGCTCATGTCAGCCTCATCATCCCATCGCGGATACGCCCGCGTCTCTTCTCATGCACGGGCGCTCGCCCGCATCCTTCTCGCGGTGGCGCGCTATACCGCAACGCCGAACAGACGCCCCACCGCCGCTGTCACGGCCATCGCGAGACCGCCCCAGACCACGACGCGCAGCGCTGCCGGACCCAGCCGGGCACCGCCCGCCACGGCGCCCAGAGCACCCAGCACCACAAGCGCCAGCATCGTGACGACCACGACCACCGGGATGATCGCATCCGCCGGTGCCAGCACCGCCGCCACCAGCGGCACGGCGGCGAAGAGGCTGAAGGTGATTGCGGAGGTTATCGCCGCGAGCAGGGGTTGCGCCGCCTGCGCCTCGCCCAGCCCCAGCTCCTCGCGCACATGCGCGCCCAGCGCATCCTGCTCGGTCAGCTCGCGCGCGGCGCGCGCCGCTGTCTCCCGCGACAGACCGCGGGCGTGGAAAATCCCGGCAAGCTCCGCCTCCTCACCGGCAGGATCATCGGCGATCGCCTGGCGTTCCCGTTCAATGTCGGCGGCTTCCAGATCCGCCTGCGAAGACACGCTCACGTATTCGCCTGCCGCCATCGACATCGCCCCGGCGGCGAGCCCCGCGGCACCCGCGATCAGCACGGTGCGCGGATCGGGTTCCGCCGCCGCCACGCCTACGATGATCGACGCCACGGAAACGATCCCGTCATTGGCCCCCATCACCGCCGCGCGGAGCCAGCTTACACGGTCCACCAGATGCGGGTCGTCAGCGTGCGCCGAAGGTCGGGCGGTCATGACAGCCAGCGCTTGCGGCGGCGATAGCTGCGCACGTCACGAAAGCTCTTGCGGCCCTCATCCGACATGCCGAGGTAGAACTCCTTGACGTCCTGGTTCTCACGCAGTTCCTTGGCTGGGCCGTCCATGACGACACGCCCGCTCTCGAGGATGTAGCCGTAATGCGCGAAGCGAAGCGCCACGTTGGTGTTCTGTTCGGCCAGCAGGAAGGTCACGCCTTCCTTTTCGTTGATCGTCTTGACGATGTTGAAAATCTGCTCAACCAGCTGCGGTGCGAGACCCATGGAGGGTTCGTCGAGCAGGATCGTCTCCGGACGGCTCATCAGCGCGCGGCCCACGGCGCACATCTGCTGCTCCCCCCCGGAAGTATAGCCCGCCTGTGATTTGCGCCGCTCGCGCAGACGCGGGAAATAGTCATAGACCATCTCCAGATCGGAGGCGATGGCGCCCTTGCCGTCGCGGCGCGTATAGGCACCGGTCAGCAGGTTCTCCTCGATCGTCAGGTGTTCGAAGCAGTGGCGCCCCTCCATCACTTGCACAACACCCTTTTTCACCGTCTCGGCGGGGTCCTGTGCGGCAATCGACTGACCTCGGTACTTGATCGAGCCCTTGGTCACCTCGCCCCGTTCGGAGGCCAGCAGACCGGAGATGGCCTTGAGCGTCGTCGTCTTGCCCGCCCCGTTGCCACCCAACAGGGCGGTGATACCGCCTTTGGGCACGTTGAGGCTCACGCCCTTGAGGACAAGGATCACGTGGTTGTAGATCACTTCGATGTTGTTCACTTCGAGCAGGTTCTCGACCTGCACCTCGGCGGGTTGTGCGTCCAACATGTCCCTTGGTCCCTTGTCTGAAGTCTCTTGAAAGTCCCCTGGCCGCCGCAAGCATGCAGCGGCCAGGGGAGGATCTGCTTACTCGCAGGTCGGTGTGATGTTGTTTTCCGCAGCGTAGGCTGCGGAATCCTCGGCGATCAGCTTGTCGATCAGCTCCTTGTCCGTCGGCGCGAAGTCGGAGATCAACGTCCATGTCTGCGACGCGGCATCCCACTGGGTCACGCCGACAAGGCCGTCACCGCCGTGGTTCTGGCACGACACTTTGAAGGCAGGGCCGAAGTTCGGTAGACCAAGGGAGGCCATCTTCTCCTCGGTGATCTCCAATGCGGCCATGCCATCGCGCATCTGGGACGCGTTGATCTGCGTCACACCGTGGATGTCCTGCGCCGTTTTCGCAGCTTCGGCCGCCAGCATCGCGGCATAGAGGCCGCGGTTGTAGAGTACCGTGCCGATCTGGTCGCCCGCTCCCGCAGCCTTGCCCGCATCTACGACATATTGCTGGATGTCGTCAAAGATCGGGAAATCGTGGCCCACACCGTGGAATGTCAGCGCCTTGTAGCCGTTGGCCGCATCGCCCGCAGCCAGCACGTCATTCTCGGAACCGGACCACCAGACGCCGATGAAGTTCTCCATCGGGAAACGGATGTTGGCCGCTTCCTGAATGGCGACCTGGTTCATCACGCCCCAGCCGTACATGATCACATAGTCGGGCTGGTCCCGACGGATCTGCAGCCACTGCGACTTCTGCTCCTGACCGGGGTGATCGACGGGTACTTCGTTGAACGTGAAGCCGTGCTTGGCGCTGAGCTCCTGCAGGGTGCGGATCGGCTCCTTGCCATAGGCGGAGTTGTGGTAGACCAGCGCGATGGTCTTGCCGCTCAGATCGCCGCCGTTCTCTTCGAGCAGATAGTTGATCGCTCCCGAGGCGCCATCCCAGTAGTTGGCCGGGTAGTTGAACGTATGCGTGAACACTTCGCCATTCTTGGCCGATGTCCGGCCATAGCCCATGGTGTGCATCGGAATGTCATCGGCGGTGGTTTTCGGGATCAGCTGGTAGGTGATGCCCGTCGACAAAGGCTGGTACACCAGACCGCCGCCGCCTTTGAGCGATTCGTAGCATTCCACACCCTTTTCGGTGTTATAGCCCGTCTCGCACTCGGGCACGGACGTCATCACGCCGTTGATCCCGCCATCCCGCTCGTTGAGCAAGGTGAAGTAGTCGGCATAGCCGTCCGCGAAGGGGATACCGCCCGCGGCATAGGGGCCGGTCCGATATGACATCGACGGGAATACAAGATCCGCCAGCACAGGGCTTGCCGCCATCACGGCCGCGACCGCCATTGAGGTTAGTTTAAGTTTCATTCGTCGTTTCCTCCCTAGGAATGTTGGTAGTGTTTCAGGGTGGGCAAATCCCACCTTCTTGGTATGGCCCCCGCTAGTGCGGGAAGGGCCACAATCTCAGTTTTTCCTTTGCCACGCGCCACAGCTGCGCGATGCCATGCGGCTCCGCGATGAGGAACACGATGATCAGGAAACCCACGATCACCAGCTGCAAATGCGCCACGATATCGGTGGGCCAGCCGAGCCAGTCGACCCCCACCACCTTGAGCGCCACCGGCAGGAGCACCAGGAACGCCGCCCCCGCGAAGGAGCCGAAGATGCTGCCAAGGCCGCCGATGATGATCATGAACAGCACCAGAAACGACTTCTGGATGCCAAAGGCCTCGCCCACTTCCACCGCACCAAGATAGACCGAAAAGAACAGCGCCCCCGAGATGCCGATGAAGAACGAACTGACCATGAAGGCCGTGAGCTTGGCGCGCAGCGGGTTCACCCCGATGATCTCGGCGGCGATGTCCATATCGCGGATCGCCATCCATTTGCGCCCCGAGGCGCCCCGCGTTAGATTGCGGGCGATCAACGCACAGGCGATCGTGAACACCAGGCAGAACATGTACGCCGCCCATGGTGCCACGGACGGCCCCGTGATCAGCACCCCGAAGAGTTCCCGCTCCGGCGCGCTGATCTGGCCGGAGGCGGAATAGTTGTAGAACCACGAGACCCGGTTGAACATCCACACAAGGAAAAACTGCGCCGCAAGCGTCGCCACGGCGAGGTAGAACCCCTTGATCCGCAGGCTCGGCAAGCCGAAGAGGACGCCCACGAAGGCCGTCATCACGCCGCCCATGATCACGGAGAAAAAGATGTTGAACTCCGGCAGCCGGAACAGCAATTCGCCGCCCCACCAGATGTCCACGCCCGTCATGAACTTGTAGCAGCTGTAGGCCCCCACGGCCATGAAACCGCCGGTCCCGAGCGATACCTGCCCGCAGTAGCCGACCAGGATGTTGAGCCCAAGCGCCGCGATCGCGTAGATCAGAAAGGGCAGCAGCAGCGAGTTGACCCAGTAGTCATTGATCACGAAAGGCACGACGAAGATCGCCACGAAGAGCACGAGGTAATAGCGGATCCGGTCGAACTTGATCGGAAACGTCTGCTGATCCTGCGCATAGGTCGTGCTGAAATCACCTGCTTCACGGTAGAACATTACATCGCCCCCTTACGCGTGGGTGTCACCCACCCCATGGATGGTCGCGCTGGGTGGCTGAGACCCATGCGCATTCCAAATTCAAACCCGTTCAATGATCTTCTCCCCGAACAGGCCCTGCGGACGGAACACAAGGAATACCAGCGCCAGCATGTAGGCAAACCAGTTCTCCGTCGCACCGCCGAGATAGGGCGCGCCGATCAGGAACTCGAACAGCTTTTCGCCTACCCCGATGATCAGCCCGCCGACAATCGCCCCCGGAATGGAGGTGAACCCGCCCAGCATCAGCACGGGCAATGCCTTGAGCGCGATGAGAGACAGCGAGAACTGCACCCCGGATTTAGCACCCCACATGATCCCCGCGACAAGCGCAACGAACCCAGCCAGCGACCAGACCAGTACCCAGATGAAATTGAGCGACACCCCGACAGACAGCGCCGCCTGATGGTCGTCGGCCACCGCCCGCATTGCGCGCCCCTGCTTGGTGTATTGCGCGAACATCACCAGCCCCACCACGAGGATCGCCGCCACGATGGAGGCCACGATGTCGAGATTGTCGATGAAGAAGCCGTAGCCAAGCGCGTCGAATGTCGTGCTTTCGAGCCAGACGTTCATGCCCTGCGGCAGGCATGTCCCCTCCGCCGCACAGACGTTGAGCGCCTTGAGCTCGGACCCCCACATCAGATCTGCGACCCCTTCGAGGAAATAGGCCAGACCGATGGTCGCCATGAAGAGGATGATCGGCTCCTGCCCCACCAGATGGCGGAACACGAACCGCTGCACCGCCCAGGCGAGGGCGATCATCACCACGACCGTCAGCAGGATCGCGAGGAACGAGTGCACGTCCCAGCCGAAATAATGCAGATCCGTTCCGAAGATCGCGTTGATCAGGTGGGAAAAGGGCACCTGCCCGTTCTGGATCCCCACGAGTGTCATCGCTGCAAAGAGCGCCATGACCCCCTGCGCGTAGTTGAAGATCCCGCTCGCCTTATAGATCAGCACGAAACCGAGTGCGACCAGCGCATAGAGAACGCCCGCCATCAGACCATTGGCGAAAACCTCGATGGTGAATGCAAGCTGCTGGTTCATGTCGCCTCCTCCTCATCATGGGCCACGCCCAGATAGGCGTCGATCACCGCCTGGTTGTTGCGCACCTCATGCGGTGTACCGTCGCCGATCTTCTTGCCGTAATCCATCACGACCACCCGGTCGCTCAGATCCATGACCACGCCCATGTCATGCTCGATCAGCGCAATGGTGGTGCCGAATTCGTCGTTCACGTCGAGGATGAAGCGGCTCATGTCCTCCTTCTCCTCCACATTCATGCCGGCCATCGGCTCGTCGAGCAACAGGATCGACGGCTCCGCTGCCAGCGCACGGGCAAGCTCCACCCGCTTTTTCAGACCATAAGGCAGCCGTGCCACGGGCGTCTTGCGGATCGCCTGGATCTCGAGAAAATCTATGATCTTTTCGGCCACCTCGCGGTTCTCGATTTCCTCACGCTCCGCCGCACCGCGCCAGATCATCTGGGAGAGCATCCCCGTCTTCATATGCGTCAGGCGCCCTGTCATGACGTTGTCGAGCACCGTCATCCCCTCGAAGAGCGCGATGTTCTGGAACGTGCGCGCGATCCCCTGCTGGGCCACCTGAAACGGCTTCATGGCGGGGCGGCGCGCCCCCTTGTACCAGACCTCGCCCTCCTGCGGGACATAGAAGCCGGAGATGACGTTGAGCATCGAAGATTTGCCAGCCCCGTTCGGCCCGATGATCGCGCGGATCTCGCCCTCACGGATGTCGAAGGAGATGTCCTTGATCGCCTCCACGCCGCCGAACCGCAGCGTGATGTTGCGCATCTCCATCACGACGGGACCGATCGTGCGCCCGTCCTCGGTCACATAGCTTTCAGCCGTATCCTTCACCCGCGGTCTCCAGTCTTCATTTCATGATCCGTGTCCAGACCCGCCGTCTTGGCCCGGATACCGGTGCCAGTCGGTGCGGTGCGGGAGGGCGCAGCGGCATGGGCCCGCGCGCTCATTCCGCCGCCATCTGTCGCGCCACCGGCACGACCTTTGCATCGCGCACTTCCAGCGTCGCCTTGATCGAGCCCTTGCGCCCGTCCTCGTAGGTCACTTCCGTCTCTGTGCTGACCTTGTCCGACCCGTCATAGAGGGCGGCGATGATGTCGGCGTATTTCTCCTCGATGATGCGGCGCCGCACCTTGCGTGTCCGCGTCAATTCCCCGTCATCGGCATCCAGTTCCTTGTGCAGCACGACAAAGCGGTGGATCTGACAGCCCGAGAGCATTTCGTCCTCGGCAACACTCGCGTTCACCGCCTCCACATGCTCCTGAATCTGCGCCATCACTTGTGGGTGCCGCGCCAGTTCCTGATAGGACGCATAGCCGATGTTGTTGCGCTCCGCCCAATTGCCCACCGCCGTGAGGTCGATGTTGATGAAGGCGGTGCATTGCGTTTTGCCATTGCCGAAGACCACCGCCTCGAGGATATTGGGGAAGAACTTGAGCTTGTTCTCGACGTATTTGGGCGCAAAGAGGGAGCCATCGGCCATCTTGCCCACATCCTTGGCGCGGTCGATGATCCGCAGATGGCCGGTGTCGGGCTCCACGAAGCCCGCATCGCCGGTCGCGACCCAGCCCTCCGCGTCCTTGGTGTCCGCCGTGCTTTCCGCGTTCTTGTAATACTCCACGAAAACACCGGGGGAGCGGTAGAACACCTCGCCGCTGTCCGAAATCTTGAGTTCCACACCGGGGCAGGTCACCCCTACCGTGTCGCTGCGCACCTCGCCGTCGGGTTGCGCGGTGATGAACACCGTGGCCTCCGTCTGACCGTAGAGCTGCTTGAGGTTGATGCCGAGCGAGCGATAGAAATCGAAGATCTCCGGCCCGATGGCCTCCCCGGCGGTATAGCCCACCCGGACGCGGGAGAACCCCAGCGTGTTCTTCAGCGGCCCGTAGATGAACAATTCGCCCAAGCGGTACTTCAGCCGGTCGAGCATGCCGACATCCTTGCCATCGAGGATATCCGGCCCCACCCGCCGTGCGACGCCCATGAAGGTGTCGAACAGCCACTTCTTGAAACGGCTCGCATCCTCCATCCGGATCATCACGTTGGTGAGCTGCGTCTCGAAGACCCGCGGCGGTGCAAAGTAGTAGGTGGGCCCGATCTCGCGCAGGTCCACATGCATCGTGTCCGCGCTCTCCGGGCAATTGGTGCAAAAGCCGGTCCAGAGCGCCTGACCGACGGAAAAGATGAAATCGCCGACCCAGGCCATCGGCAGATAGGCCAGGATGTCATCGGACTGCCGCAGATTGTCGAACTCGGAGGAGGACTTCGCCGTCTCGATGATGTTGCGGTTGCTGAGCACTACGCCCTTGGGCTTGCCGGTCGTGCCGGAGGTATAGAGCATTACGCCGATGCTGTCGTAGTTCAGCTTGGCCTGCCGCGCTTCCAGTTCCTTGATCAGCCTGTCGCGCGCCGCGCGGCCCTTTTCCTGCACCGCTGCGTACTGGTCGAGATGCTCATGGTCGTATTTGCGCAACCCGCGCGGGTCGAGGTAGATCATCCGCTCGAAATCGGGCAGCTGGTCCTTGACCTCGATGATCTTGTCCACCTGTTCCTGATCACCGACCACGGCGAAACGCGCGCCGCAATGGGCCATCACATACGCCATCTCTTCGGCGTTCGCGTCCTGATAGAGCGGCACGGGCACGGCGCCGCACATCTCCGCCGCCATCATGGCCCAATAGAGATAAGGACGGTTGCGCCCGATGATGGCGACGAAGTCGCCCTCCGCCAGTCCCAGATCGAGGAAACCCAGCGCCAGCGCCTCGACCTCGTCGCGCGTCTGGCTCCAGGTCCAGCTCTGCCAGATACCGTATTCCTTCTCGCGGTAGGCAGGCGCATCGGCGAACTGCTTGGCATTCCGGTGCAGTAGGCCCGGTACGGACGCAGGTTGCCCCGCAGGGCATTCGATCAAAGCCAATGTGTATCCTCCCAGATCCTGCCTTTTTCCGACAGGCGATCGCGTTCGCGCGATTCAGTCTAGCGCCTAGAATGGCAGCATGAGCTTGATCGTCAACTTTTTCGTGATGTTTTCTCAATCCTTACGAATTGTAACAGGATGGATGCCCCTTTGACACTGCGCAGCGCCAGTGCAAACTGCCGTCCATGCAACTCCGCGATGACCAGACCAAATCCATGACCATGGCAGGGCTCAACCTGATCGCGCAGGCGCTCACGATCTATGACCGTGACCTGCGGCTGGTGCTGTGCAATGCGCCGTTCCAGTCGATGTTCGATCTGCCGCCCGCTCTCGTGACGCCCGGCGCGTCCTTTCATGATACCGTGACCCACCTCGTCACCCGCGGCGAATACGGCGAGGTCGCGGATATCGCCCGCTTCGTGGACGAGCGTGTGCAGCAGGCCCGCGCCTTTGAGCCGCATTACATGGAGCGGACCCGCGCGAACGGCCGTACCATCTCGGTCGAGGGATCGCCGCTGGAAGGGGGCGGCTGGGTCACCGTATACACCGACATTTCGGCCACCAAGGCGCAGGAGGCGCTGCTGCGCGCGCGGGCAGGTGCGCTCAGCGATCAGCTCCTCGCCCATACCGAGCAACTCAGCCAGACCAACCGCGAGCTTGCCGCGATGATCACCACGCTGGAGGAGACCAAGCGGCAGCTGACCGCGTCGGAGGCCCGCGCGCGGCTGACGACGGAGATGATGCCCGCCCATATCGCCCATGTGGACGGCGAGGGGCGCTATACCTACTCCAACCAGCGGCTCGGCACCATCATCCCGCACCGCCCCTCCGACATCCTCGGCCGCCCCATCAGGGAAGTGCTGGGCGCTGCCACCCATGACAAAATAGCACCCGCGCTCCAGTCCGCGTATGACGGGCGCGCGACCGTGCAGGAGTTCACCGACGAGACGAGCGCGCGACGCATCCGCACTGCCTTCACCCCGGATCAGGCGGGCGGCGTCTACATCCTGTCCATGGACGTCACGGAAGAGACGCAGACCCGCGCGGCACTGGGCCAGACCCGCCGCCGCGCGCTGGCGGCCCAGATCACCTCCGGTCTCGCCCACGATTTCTCAAACCTGCTCACCATCATCCTCGGGATGCAGACGCGCCTGTCGGGCCTTCCCGAGCTGCCGCAAGGCGCCGCCACGCTGATCGACGGCACGCTCAAGGCCGCGCGGCGCGGCGGCACGCTCCTGAACTCCATCGCCCGCATCACCGATCCACGCAGCCTGCGGCCCACCGCAACCGATGTGGCGGCCCTGATGCGCGATCTGGTGACACTCGCCCGACCGACATTGCCCGCGGCGATGAAACTGACGCTGCACCTCGATCCGCTGGAGCCGGTGCTGCTGGACCGCGGCCAGCTGCATGACGGGCTCTTGAACCTCATCCTGAATGCGCGCGACGCCATGGGGGCCAGTGGTGAGATCACCCTGCGCGCGCGTCGTGTGAATGATACTTGGATCGAGTTTCAGGTGCGCGACACCGGCCCCGGCTTCTCGGCGGCCGCGCTGGAAAAGGGGCTCGATCCCTTTTTCACCACCAAGGGGGCGGAGGGGACCGGGCTCGGCCTGCCGATGGTCTACGACATGACGAAACTCGCAGGCGGTGACCTGCGGCTGGGCAATACCGCCACCGGCGCGCAGGTCACGCTGCGCCTGCCCTACCGCGCAGCCGTGCCCGCCACCACCGGCCTCGCCCTGCTGGTGGAGGACCGCGACGATCTGCGGGCGCTGATGCGCGACATGCTGATGGACCTCGGCCATTCGGTGATCGAGGCGGCGTCGGTGGACGAAGCCGTCGCACTGCTCGCAGATCTGCCTGACATCTCCCTCATTCTCAGCGACTTGCAGCTGGAGGGCGAGGGCACGGGCACCGATCTCGCGCAGCGGCTGGGGACGGATGGCCCGCCGCTCATCCTGATGACTTCGCTGCCGACCGATGCGCCCCTGTTCATCGAGGCGCAGAAACATGCCCCCGTCCTGCGAAAGCCCTTCACCGCCGAGGATCTCAGGGCGCTGATCCTGCCGCAGACGCAGACCCAGCCGCAGGAGGCCGCCACGTGAAAAAGCCCCTGATCAGCATTCTCGACGATGAGGCGCAGATCCGAACGCTGCTGTCGGACGTCCTGCAGGAGGCCGGGTTCGAAACCCAGAGCTTCGGTCGCGCCGCAGCCTTCGAGGCCGCTCTGGCCAAGCGCACGCCGGATGTCTGCCTCGTGGATCTGTCGCTGCCCGACACGGACGGGCTCACCCTCGTTCACCGGCTGGCGCTGGAACAGGGCGCCGTGGTCATCATCATCTCGGGCCGCGCGCAGGTGCAGGACCGCGTGACCGGGCTGGAACTCGGGGCCGATGACTACATCTCCAAACCCTTCGACCCGGCGGAGGTCGTGGCCCGCATCCGCGCGCGCCTGCGCAGCACACGGCCCAGCGCCCGCACCGGCAGCACCGCGCGCTTCAACGGCTGGACCGCGCATTTCGACCGATACCTGCTGGAGGACGCGAGCGGCGCCGAGACGCCCTTCAGCCATGCGGAGGGCGAGGTGCTGCGCCTGTTCCTCGACGCGCCCAAGCGCCTTATCAGCCGCGCGCAGATGCAGGAGAGCCTGGGCGGCGCAGCCTCCGAAAGCTTCGACCGTGCGATGGATGTGCGCATCTCTCGCCTGCGCACCAAGCTGCGCGAGGACCCCAGGAATCCGCAGCTGATCAAGACGATCTACGGCGCAGGCTACATATTCCTGGGGGATGTGGTCTGGGGCTGAGGCGGCGCTGAGGTTGGATGGCTTAATTCCGGGTCAAAAGCGCCTCGACCGCGTCGGCGAGTACCTGAACGCCGAGCACCAGATCCGCTTCCGCGGTATCTTCCTCGAACGCATGGCTGATCCCGTCGATGGAGGGCACAAAGAGCATGGCCACGGGCATCAGACGCGCCACGTTCGTCGCATCATGGAGCGCGCCCGACGGCATCAACCGCCAAGCCCCCTTGGCATGGTTTTCCGCGCTGGCTTCAAGTGCCTCCCGCAAGCGCAGGTCCATCCTCACAGGCTCCAGTCCCAGCATCTGGCCAAATGAGACCTGCATCCCCCGCGCCGCTGCAACCTCCGCCGCCAGCTCGCGGATGATCCCTTCCATCCGCCGCAGCCGGTCCGCGTCGCCGTCCCGCCATTGCATCGAGAATACGGCCTTCCCCGGCACGATGGAGGAGGCATTAGGATGCAGGCTCACATGCCCGATGGTCCAGACGCTCGCTGGGGTGACCACATTGGCAAAGCGTTCGCCAAGCTCTTGATTGAAATGGGACACCGCCTGAAACGCATCGCGGCGCAGGGGCATCGGCGTGGTGCCGGCGTGGTTCTGCTGACCTTCGAACGTGATCCTCATATCGCGGATGCCCACGATGTCGCTTACCACCCCGATATTTTCGCCTGACGTGTCGAGAACCGGCCCCTGCTCGATGTGCATCTCGATGAAACCGGTGAAATGCGCGGGGTCCACCACGCCAGTTACGGGGATATCCGCCCGCGCATCGCCCAGCGTTATCCCATTGTCATCGCAGAGCAGGTCGGCGTCCGCCTGATCGAGCAGGCCCGACCACACGGCGCTGCCCGTGGTGACGCCGAACCGCCCCTCCTCATCCTGGAACGAGACGACGGAAACCGGCAGATCACTACTGCGTGCCACTTCCAGCGCCGCAATAACGCCCAGCGCCCCGTCAAGCCAGCCACCCTCCGGCTGGCTGTCACTATGTGAGCCCAGTAGCAACGAGGGCCCGTCCGCGAGCCCAAAGAGATTGCCCATCGCGTCGACCTCGACCCGCAGCCCCGCCGCGCGCATCCGCCCCGCCAGCCATTCCCGTGCCGCGCTGTCGGCCTCAGAATATGCAGGCCGAACAACGCCGTAGCCCACACCGCTGGCCCCAAAGGAACGCAGCCTGTGCAGGTCCGACAGAAATCGCTTTGCGTCTATCTGCATGGCTGGCCCCTTCTTGCATCACCCATAAGCGCAGGGTGCAGTTTGACCGGCAGCCCCTGGTAAGCGCAAGAGCGATGCAGCCTATTCCGCGGCGACAGACGCCTTCACTGCCTCGACCTTGACCGCGGAGAATTTGAACTCAGGGATCTTGCCGTAAGGATCAATAGCCGGATTTGTCAGGATGTTCGCCGCGGCCTCGACGTAGGCGAAAGGCAGAAACACCATGTCCGGCGATACCGCGCGGTCCATCCGCGCCATGATCTCGATGCTGCCGCGCTTGGTGCTCAGGCGCACCAGATCGCCAGGCTCCACGCCGAGCTTGCGCAGCGTGGAGGGGTGCAACGAGCAGTTTGCCTCCGGCTCCAACCCGTCGAGCACCGTGGCCCGCCGCGTCATGGAGCCGGTGTGCCAATGCTCAAGCTGCCGCCCCGTGGTCAGAATCATCGGGTATTCCGCATCGGGTGTATCGTCCGGCGCGATGATACTTGCAGGGGTAAAGCGCGCACGCCCGCCCGCGCGCGGGAAGCCGTTGGTGAAGACGATCGGCTGGCCGGGATCCTCAGGGCTGAGCGACGGATAGGTCACCGCGTTCTGCGCCTCGAGCCGCTCCCATGTTATGTTATCGAGAGATTTCATGTTAATGCGCATCTCTGCGAAAATTTCCGCGGGGGAGGTGTAGGTCCAGTTCAGGCCCAGCCGCTTGGCCAGTTCCGTCTCGATCCACCAATCCTCGCGCGCCTCGCCGGGCGGGCTGACCGCTTGGCGGCCCATCTGCACCTGCCGGTTGGTGTTGGTCACGGTCCCCGATTTCTCGGCGAAGGCACTCGCGGGGAGGATAACATCGGCGAAATTCGCCGTTTCGGTAATGAAGATGTCCTGCACTACCAGATGCTCGAGCTTGGCGAGCGCGTCGCGGGCGTGCTCCACGTCCGGATCGGACATGGCGGGGTTTTCGCCAAGAATGTACATGCCGCGGATGTCGCCTGCGTGCACGGCATCAAGGATCTCGGTCACGGTCAGGCCCTTTTCGGCGCTGAAATCGCCGCTCTCCCAGACCTCCGTGAACGCGCGGCGCACGCCGTCGTCGGTCACCGATTGGTAGTCGGGCAGGAACATCGGGATGAGCCCCGCGTCCGAGGCACCCTGCACGTTGTTCTGGCCGCGCAGCGGATGCAGCCCTGCGCCGGGACGGCCCACCTGACCCGTCATCAGCGCGAGCGAAATCAGGCAGCGCGCGTTGTCGGTGCCGTGGATGTGCTGGCTCACGCCCATGCCCCAGAAGATCATCGCAGCATTCGCACCGGCAAAGGTGCGCGCCACGTCGCGCAGGGTCTCCGCGTCAATGCCGCAGATGGGAGCCATTTTCTCGGGGGTGAAATCCTTGAGATGCGCCTTCTCGGCTTCCCAATTCTCGGTATATGCCTGAATGTATTGGGTGTCGTAGAGCTGCTCTTCCACGATCACATGCATGATGGCGTTGAGCATGCTCACATCCGTTCCGGGCCGGAACTGCAGCATATGCGAGGAGAAGCGCTTGAGCGCCTGCCCGCGCGGGTCCATCACGATCAGCTTGCCGCCGCGTTTGGTGAACTGCTTGAAATAGGTCGCGGCAACGGGGTGGTTCTCGATCGGGTTGGCGCCGATCACGATGGCCACGTCTGCGTTCTCAATCTCGTTGAAGGTGGCGGAAACCGCGCCCGAGCCCACGTTCTCCAGCAGGGCGGAGACGGAGGATGCGTGGCACAGCCGCGTGCAGTGGTCGACGTTGTTGTGGCCGAAGCCCTGACGGATGATTTTTTGAAAGAGGTAGGCTTCCTCGTTCGTGCACTTGGCCGAGCCGAATCCGGCGACACCCTTGCCACCGATCCCGCGAAGGCCGTTTGCCGCTGCATCCAGCGCCTCGTCCCATGTCGCCTCGCGGAACACCTCGAGGTAGTTGCCGGGATCGACGTTGAGCCCCTTGGCGGGGGCGTCGTCGCGGCGGATGAGCGGCTTGGTCAGGCGGTGATCGTGGTGGATATAGTCAAAGCCGAAGCGCCCCTTGACGCAGAGGCGACCCTCGTTCGCAGGACCGTTGATCCCGTCCACGTATTTGATCTTGTCGTCCTTGATCTTGAGCGAGATCTGGCAGCCAACGCCGCAGAAGGGGCAGATGCTCTCGACCTCACGGTCGAAATCCGCGGAATCGCCGACCTCGTCGTCGTCGAGCACGCTCGCAGGCATCAGCGCGCCGGTGGGGCAGGCCTGCACGCATTCGCCGCAGGCCACGCAGGTAGAGGCGCCCATGGGGTCTGCCATGTCGAAGGTCGGATAGGCGTCCATGCCGCGGCCCGACATGCCGATCACGTCGTTCACCTGCACCTCGCGGCAGGCGCGTACGCACAACCCGCAGGCAATGCAGGCATCGAGGTTCACGCGCATCGCGACATGGCTGTCATCGAGCAGCGGGATGCGGCCCTCCGCGAGCTTGGGAAAGCGGCTTTGCTCCACACCGTTGAGGGCGACCATCTCGGCCATATGGCTGGATTTGTCATGCGCCGCCTTGGCGGGTGGCATGTCTGCGAGCAGCAGTTCGACGACCATCTTGCGCGCATTTACCGCGCGGGCGTTATTGGTGGTCACCACCATTCCCTCGGCGGGCTCGCGGATGCAGGAGGCGGCCAGCGTGCGCTCGCCCTCGATCTCGACCATGCAGGCGCGGCAGTTGCCGTCGGGCCGGTAACCGGGGGCCGGCTTGTGACACAGATGCGGGATCTTCAGGCCGCGGCCATTGGCCACTTCCCAGATCGTCAGACCCGGTTCCGCCTCGACGGTCTGACCGTCGAGCGTGAATGTCACCTTATCTGCCATCGTACCCTCCAAAGCGCTTGCGCCCCTTCTAGCGGGGCATGGAACATGCGAAAGGGCTGATCCCGACACCGAGGCTTGCATTTCCGCCATCGGGGTGCGGCGCTGTTTCCGATAGGCCCCCTTTCCCTGCCCGCATCGCTCGCTTATCACAGAGGCGCACAGCCGCAGGAGCGCCCATGTCCACCATCACCCTCATTCGCCATGGTCAGGCCAATTCCACCGCCACGGATGAGGTGAGCTATGACCGGCTGAGCGATCTGGGTCATCAGCAGGCGCGCTGGCTCGGAGAGCATCTGCGCGAAACGGGTGCGCCCTACACGCGGCTTTATACCGGCAGCCTGCGGCGGCACGTCGAGACGGCCGAGGGGATGGCGATGGGGATGGACCCGGTGCGCGACCCGCGGCTCAACGAGCTGGAGTATTTCACGCTCGGCCGTCTGCTCTCCGAGCAGCACGGCATCGCCTTTCCGACCGAGCAGGCCGGGTTCATCGCGCATCTGCCGGAGGTTTTCCAGCACTGGAAAGACGACCGGCTCGAAGGCGCGCCAGAGACCTATGCGGATTTTCGCGCGCGCATCGCGGATGCGCTGGCGGAGATCGCTGCGGGCAGCGGTCCGGCGCTCGTGGTGACCTCCGGCGGGCTCATCGCGCACGCGATGGCACAGCAGATGGAGCTAGGCGTGGTGGCAACGGCCCGCACCGCGATCGCGATCTTTCACACCTCCGTGCACCAGTTCCACCCCATCGGCGGGCATCTGACGCCCGTGCTTTTCAATGCGACGCCGCATCTGGACACGGCCGCGCGCAGCCTGTCGAAAACCAACATCTGATCCCGAAAGGCAACCTCCGCATGAACCTCTATTACGCCAATGGTACCATCTCCGTCGCCGTGGCCATCGCCCTGCAGGACGCGGGGCTGGCGCATGATCTGACACGGATCGATTTCGCACAGGCCGAACAGACCAAACCTGCCTACCTCACGCTCAACCCTAAGGGGCGGGTGCCCGCGCTGGTGCTGCCCGATGACACGGTGCTGACAGAGACGGGTGCGCTTTTGGAGTATGTCGCGGCACTGGCGCCGCAGGCGAGGCTGGTGCCCGAGGACCCTGTGCAGGCGGCACATATGCGTGGCGTCATGTACTATCTTGCGTCCACGATGCACGTGGCCCATGCCCACAAGATGCGCGGCAGCCGATGGGCCGACCGCCCCGAGAGCCACGCGGACATGACCGCCAAGGTACCTCAGACGATGAACGCCTGCGCGCAATACGTCGAAACCGAGTGTCTGCGCGGCAACTACGTCTGTGGCGACGCGCTCAGCCTCGCGGATTTCTACCTCTTCGTGGTGTGCAACTGGCTCGAAGGCGATGGCGTCGCGCTAGGCGACTATCCCGGTATCGGCGCCTTCATGGACCGGATGAACGCGCGTGAAAGCGTCAGGGCCATCCGGGAAAAAGGCATGATCTGACGCGGCTCCTCCGCGCTGCATCCGCGACCGCTTGCGCCGGGTCGCAGGGCCTGCGCGCGCCAGCCAGTTGCGGATGCGTCTCGCGCCTTTCGGGTCAGCTGAAGATGCGGAAGTAGAGCCAGTCGGGCAGGAACTGGCTACCCCGAAACAAGAGTGAGAAGACGAAGGGGAAGCTCTTCTTGAACTTGTCGGTGTTCATATGCTCGAACATTTCGCGCGCGGCGGTCTCCGGCGTCATGATGAACGGCATCTTGAAATCGTTCTTGTCGGTCAACTGGGTCTTGATGAAGCCGGGATTGGCCACCTGAACCTTCACGCCGGTCTTGCGCAGGTCCGCGTACATGCATTCCGCGAGCGACATCGTCGCGGCCTTGGACGCGGTGTAGCCGATGGAGCCGGGCAGGCCGCGAAACCCCGTAAGGCTCGAGGTGATGACGATGTGGCCTGCGTTGCGCTTGACCATCCCTGGCACGACCTCGCCCATGACGCGCATGAGGCCGGTGAAGTTGATGTCGGCCATGGCGTTGGCCTGCTCGGCGTTCCACTCCTCGGCCCCGAAAGGCCAATAGACACCGGCGAGATATACCACGCCGTCCACCTCGCCCACGTCCCTGGCCGCCTGTGCCACACTGGCGGCGTCAGACACATCGACCTCCACTGCACGCGCCTTGCCGGGCATGCTGTCGGCGAGTGTCTTGAGCTTGTCGAGCGAGCGTGCGGAGAGGATCACCTCGGCGCCTGCACGGCTCAGCTGAGCGGCGAGTGCGGCGCCCAGACCGTCGCTTGCGCCTACCAGCCAGTAGCGTCTTGCCTTGCCATTGCGTCATGTGTTTTCCTTTTTGCGGATGGTTGCGACCAGTTCCGCGACCCTGATCCCGTATTTGCGAAATTGGCTGCGGTTCACGACTGTTCCGTTCTTCGTCAGATACATGCAGTCGAAGGCACGCAGCGTGTAGCCGCCCGCCTCTGCGGGCAGTTTGATGGGGTAATGGAAGAGGACCGCAGGCCCCGCGATCTCGCCGCGGCCGGTGCCGGGGACATCGTCGGCGAAGGCCTCGAACCCGCCGCCGCCATCGAGCACGATCCGCCATTTGCGGTCCTGGGTGGATCCGTCGTGGTAGCGGAAATGCTCGCGCATGGTGCAGACGTTGCCCTCCCAGCTGATGTCGAAATCGGCGTCGAAGGTGCTGGTGACGCGGCCCAGCGGCCCGAAGATCACGCCATCGCACTGCATCGGGCCGTCGAGATGTTCGCGCATGTCGAACTGGGGAAAGTCGTCTGCGTAATCATCTGCCGACTGCCCCATGAAATCGGCAAAGCGGCGGCGCAGCAGCAGCACGAACAGCACCAGCCCCGCCCCCAGGACAAAGAACAGCAGGGCCTCGATCATGCGGTTTCTCCTTCAAATCGCGTGCGCCATAGCAGGTATATCGCCGCGAGCTTGAGCACACAGGGCACACCGGCATAGAGGAGGCGCAGCAAATCTATCGCGGCCTCCGGCGAGGTGGATTGCAAGCCGCTGACATAGCCTGCGCCTTCCAACATGGGAAGTAGGATGGCCGCAGCGAGGGCCAAGGTGAATTTGGACACAAAGGACCAAAGTCCGAAACCTTCGGCCGCCGAAGGGGCGATCTGGGCCATGCGCGTGGCGAAAATCGCAGGCAGCAGCGTCAGATCGGCGCCCATGGCGGCGCCGGAGGCGACACAGACCAGCGCGAACCACCACTGATCACCCGGGCCCAGAAAGAGCGCCCCGCCGAAGGCGAAGATGGCCAGCACCATCGCGGCCAGCAACACGCGGCGCGCCCCGAAGCGTTCCGCCAGCATGCCCCACAGCGGCGCGGCACCGGCGGCGGAGAGAAAGAACAGCAACAGCAGCGGACCCTCGAAGCCGGGGGCCTCCAGTGCGCTTTCGACGTAGAATAGGAAGAGGGTCGAGCTGACCGCGACGGGGGCCGCGTTCAGCAGGGCGATGAACAGCAGCCGCCGGGCCAGCGTGTCGCGCAACACCGTGCCGAAGCCCGTGCCCGCGGGCACATCCACCGAGAGCCATTCGCCGCGCATGGCCAGTGCCGCAGCTACCGCAAGGACCACGAAGCCTGCGGCGAAGCCCGCGAAGGGGGCCGCCATCCAGAAGCCCAGCGCCACGGGCGCCACCGAAGCCACGCAAACGCCCAAGAGCGCCCCCGTCTCGCGCCAGCGCGCAAGACGCAGATGGCCCTGTCCCGGCATCCGGTCGGCCTTGGCCACGCCCTGCGCGTAAAAGCAAATGGTGAGAAAACTGAATGCCGAGAACACAAGGGTGAGCATCAGCGCGAACCAGACCACCGGCGTGGTCAGGGGCGGCACGGCGAAAAGGCCCAGCATCGCCAGTGCGATCACCGCGCAGCCAAGGCCTACCGCCGCCCCGCGCTGCGCGCGCATGCGTTCCGACAGACGCCCCAGCAGCGGGTCCTGCACCACATCCAGCAGACGCAGACCAAAGAGCACCGCGCCCAGCGCCGTGAGGGAGACGCCATACTCATCGACATAGAATTTCGGCGCATGGATGTAGATCGGCAGGCCCGCGCATGCCAGCAGCGCCGCGAAGAGCGCGTAGGACGGCAGGCGTGCGGCGGCATTCATCCCTTGGAGATCTCGTCCCGGGGTGGCACGGGCCTGCTGCGGAACGCGGCTCCCTTGAACCAGAGCTTGAGCGCCTGCCAATGGATCAGCGCCAGCACACGGCGCGCGCCGAAGGGACGGCGAAGCAGGCTGCGCAGGATCGTCGGTATCGCCCAGCGGCGCACGCGGGCCGGTCAGCGTGGCGATGAGCCCGCCGGACGCGCGGCCATACTCGATCCAGACGCCGATGCGGGCCGCGGTGATGTCAAAGCGGAATGTATAATCCCCTTCCACAGGTTGAAACGGGGAGACATGCATGATCTTGGTCGCGTGCAAGCTGTCGGTGCGCAGGATCTCGCGCTGGTCGGGGTGGTGGCACAGATAGCTGTGGCGGTCGCCATAGGTGTTGGTCACCTCGCTGATCACGGCGATCAGCGCGCCATCCTCGCGACGGCAGAGCCAGAAACTCACCGGGTTGAAGACGTGGCCGAGCACGCGCGGCTGGGCCAGGAGTTCGATCCGGGTAACCCCGCTGATCTGGTAGCGCTCGAGCACATCGCGGACCCAGGCCGCCCCCCGACCCCGTCCCGGCGCGCCGCCATGATCGCTGTCGTGCAGCGACGTGATCCCGCGTGCGTTGCGCGCAAAGAGACGCGGCGTCTGCAGGGGCGCCTCGGCATCGAGCAGCACGTAGTCCACGGAGTAGCGAAACGCATTTTCGATCTTGCCCTTGCGCCCGTGGAAGGTCTGACCCGCGATATGATCGACGGTGGCGTTCATTCGGCGGCCAGTGCCCCGGCGGGCGCGCGGCGCAGCGCCGTGACGACATCGACAGCGCTCGACAGACCGTCCTCATGGAAGCCGTGGCGCATCCAGGCGCCGCAGAACCACGTGCGGTTCTGGCCGTTCATCGCGCGCATCCGATCCTGCGCCGCGAGGGCGGGCAGATCGTAGACCGGGTGGCGCATCGTCACCTGATCGTAAATCAGCTCTTCGCGGATGGTACGCTTGGTGTTGAGGGTGACGAAATGCGGATCGTTCTTGGGGATCGGCTGGAGCGAATTCATCCAGTAGGTGAGGTCGATGCGGTCGGACTTGACCCGCGCGTCCTCGGTGTAGACCCACGAGGCCCAGGTTGCGCGGCGCTTGGGCATGATGCTCTCATCGGCGTGCAGCACGATCTCGTTGGGCTGGTAAGCGATGGCGCCCAGCGCGGTGCGTTCGTGCAGGGTTGCATCGCTGAGCATGGCGAGACTGTCATCGGAATGGGTGGCCAGAACGACCTCGTCGAAATGCTCCCATTCGGCATCCGCCAGCTTGATACCGACCCCGTCCGCGTCGCGGCGCACGGCCTGCACCGGCGCATTCAGCCGGATGTCCACGCCGTTGCCTTTCATCGCGGCCGCGAGACGGTCCACGTAGGAGATCGATCCGCCCTCGACCGTGTACCACTGATGCTGGCCGGAGTAGCCGAGCAGCGCATGGTTTTCGAAGAACTTGATGAGCGCATGGGCAGGGAAATCCATGATCTTCTCGACGGGCGTCGACCAGATCGCGCCCGAGAACGGCAGCAGGTAGTGGTCGCGGAAATACCTGCCTGTGCCCAGCCTGTCGAGGAAATCGCCAAGGTTCAGCGATTTATCCTCCGCGAGCCGCAGCGCATGCCTGTTGAATTTCAGAATGTCGCGGATCATGCCCAGAAAACGCGGATTCGCCATGTTGCGGCGCTGCGCGAAGATCGCGTTGAGGCTGGTCAGCGCATATTCGAGCCGCCCCCCGTCAAAGGATGCGCCGAAGCTCATGTTGGAGGGGACCACCGGCACGTCGAGTTCCTCGAAGAGCGCGGCGAGATGCGGATAGTTGGCATAGTTGAAGACGATGAAACCCGTATCGACGGGCTGGTCGCCGCGCTTGCCCGCCATAACGGTACGCGCATGCCCGCCGAGGCGCGTACCGCTCTCGAACAGGGTGACCTGATCGTCCTTGGCCAGCATGTGTGCTGCACCCATGCCCGATATGCCCCCTCCAATCACAGCGATACGGCGGGCGGGGGCGGTCATCATAGTGTCGAGCATAAAGAGGGCGGTCCTGAAGTTGTTTGTCAAAGGCTATACGGGCCAGATCCGCTTATGGATGTAAATGAGTTCGCAATCTCTTTTTTTTGATCCAAGAAGGACCTTGCACCGTAAGTCTTGCATGTTAGCCTTGGATCAGACCTCTTCGCGCAAAATGCCTGCCCGCACGCGCGGACCGGCGGCAATTCCCTTGACGGGGTCAGCAAAGATTTCAAGGCGCCCGCGCGTGAGCGACGACACAGACACAACCCCCCTTTGGATCAACGAGATGGTGCGCGTGCGCGATGCCCGCGACAAGGAGGCGTTCGCGGCGCTCTTCGCGCATTTCGCGCCGCGGATCAAAGGCTACCTGATCAAGTCAGGTGCCGATGCGACGACGGCAGAGGAATGCGCGCAGGACGTCATGACGACCCTGTGGCGCAAGGCCGGGCAGTTCGATCCCACCCGCGCCTCGGTCGCGACCTGGATCTTCACCATCGCGCGCAACCGGCGGATCGACATGCTGCGGCGCGACCGCAGACCGGAGCCCGAGGAACTGCCCTGGGGGCCGGAGCCGGAACCCGAGCAGAGCGAAGTGATCGAGCTGCAGCAGGAATCCGCCCGGCTGGTCGCGGCGCTTGCGACCTTGCCGCCCAACCAACGCAGCCTGATTGAGCAAGCCTATTTCGGCGAGCTGACACAGGCAGAAATCGCCAAGATAACCGGTCTGCCGCTCGGCACGATCAAATCCCGTATCCGCCTCGCGCTCGACCGTTTGCGCCACGCACTGAAGTGACCGACATGACACAGAACAAGAAAGACAAGATGACCCAGAATGGCATCCGCCACCACCTGAGCGAAGAGACGTTGATGGCGTATGCCGCGGGTACGCTGCCGGAGGCGTTCAGCCTGCTCGTGGCCAGCCATGTTTCGATGTGCGATCACTGTCGCGCGGACATCGAGGCCTATGAGGCCGTCGGCGGCGCGCTGCTGATGCGCGATCCCGTCACGCTGGACGAGCAGAGCCTCGCACAGGTCATGGCCCGCCTCGACGGGACCGAAATCGAGGCACCGCGCCTTGCCCCCGCGTCCGGCGATCTGCCCGCGCCGCTGCGCGACTATATCGGCGGTGATCTGGCGGACGTCCGCTGGCGCCCGCTCGGCATGGGTGTGCGGCAGGCGATCTTGCCGGTGGCAAAGGGTGCGACGGCGCGGCTTTTGCATATTCCGGCGGGTGCGGCAATGCCCGATCACGGCCACCACGGTACAGAGATGACGCTGGTGCTGCGCGGTGCGTTCCATGACGCGGATGGCTACTTCTGCCGCGGCGACGTGGAAGTGGCGGACAGCGACCTGCAGCATATCCCGGTAGCAGACATCGGCGAGGATTGCATCTGCCTCGCGGTCACTGATGCACCGCTGCGTTTCTCGGGCTTGCTGCCCCGGATCTGGCAGAAATTCGTGCGCATCTAGTCCAGCGGCAGCGGCGCCTTCTTGGCCGCGCTGAGCGGCAGCTCGGGTGCAGCACTCACGTCCTCCTCGAAATCGAAGTTGTCGAGCCGCGCCGCACGTTTGCCCGCGCGCTCGGCCGCTGTGCCGATCCCATCGAGATCCTCGCGCGCCTGCCGGAAATGCGTGTCCAGTTTTCCCACACGCGCGACGACCAGCTCCACATCGCGGTGCAGCAGACGCAGCGTCTTGCGAATCTCGCCTGCCTGTTCGCGCATGCGTGCGTCCTTGAGGATCGCGCGCATGGTGTGCAGCGTGGCCATGCAGGTCGTGGGCGAAACGATCCAGACCCGCGCATCGAACCCCTCGCGCACAAGCTCGGGAAAATTGGCGTGCAGTTCGGCATAGACCGCCTCGGACGGCAGGAACATCAGCGCGCCGTCGGCAGTCTCTCCATCGAGGATGTACTTCTCCGCGATATCACGGATGTGCTTGCGCACGGATGTGCGCATGTTGGCCACTGCCGATTTCAGCTCCCAATCCGTGCCCGACCGGTGCAGCGCCTCATAGGCCTCCAGCGGGAATTTCGCGTCGATCACGATGGGTCCGGGCGGATTGGGCAGGTGGATCAGGCAATCCGCGCGACGCCCGTTGGAAAGCGTCTTCTGCATCGTGTAGCTGTCGCGCGGCAACGCCTTGGAGACGATATCGTTGAGCTGGATCTCTCCGAAAGCGCCGCGCGTCTGCTTGTTGCTCAGGATATCCTGAAGTGAGAGGACATCGCCCGAAAGCTTGGTGATGTTGTCCTGCGCCTTGTCGATCGCTGCCAGCCGCTCCTGCAGCTGGGTGAGGCTCGTGGTCGTGCGCTGGGCCGAGCCGTGCAGGCTCTGGTTGGTGCGCTCTTGCATCTGGGCAAGTTGCTGTTGCATCTGAAGCTGGACGGTGGCGAGCCGTGCCTCGAGGCTCTGGATGAGCTGGGTCTGGGCATTGGCTTGGGTATCGGAAACCGTCTGCAGATTGCCGCGCAACTGTTCCTGCCCGCGCCCCAGACCTTGCAGCTGCGCGATCAGTGGCTCGGGAACGCGGGCCGGACGCAGCAGGATAACGATCAGCAGCAGCAAGATCAGTGCGAGGCCCGCCGCGGCGATCACGAGGCCGAGCATGACCGGGTCGCTGAGATCAAGGGTCACATCGCCAAGCTGGATCATGTGCGCCCGAACAGCCGCTCGATATCGCTCAGCCTAAGCTCGACATAGGTGGGGCGGCCATGGTTGCACTGGCCCGAATGCGGCGTGGCTTCCATTTCGCGCAGCAGCGCGTTCATCTCCTCCGCGCGCATCCGTCGGCCTGAACGGATCGAGCCATGACAGGCCACCCGGCTCAGGATCGCGTCGATACGCGCCTGCACCAGCAGGCTCTCGCCCTCGCCCTCCAACTCGTCGAGGATATCGCGGATCATCGCCTCCGCGTTCACCTCACCCAGTATGGCGGGCGTCTCACGCACCGCGACGGCGTCCCCGCCGAAGGGCTCGATCCGCAGGCCGAAGGCGGCAAGCTCCTCGGCCACCGCAAGGATCGCGGCCCGGTCGGAGGAAGAGAGCGCGATGATCTCCGGGATCAGCAGGGCCTGCGCCGCGACGCCCGCGCCCGCCATCTGCTTTTTGAGCTTTTCGTAGACCAGGCGCTCATGGGCTGCGTGCTGGTCCACGATGACCATCCCGGTGGCTGTCTGGGAAATGATGTAGTTCTCATGCACCTGCCCGCGCGCGGTCCCGAGGGGGTAGTCGGCTTGCGTCTCGCCTGCCTGCGCGGGATCTTCGGCCGGCGCCTCGATCCGGCCCCAGACGCCCGCCGTCTCGGCGAAACCCTGCGGCGCCTGGGCCTGGTACGCGGCATGGCGCGCGCCGCTGCCGGGGCGGTCCATCTGGTAAACGCGCGGCGCATCCATCTGCTCAGGCCGCAAGGCGCCCAAGCGTGGCATCGGCCACGGTCGTCGATGCACGATGCCCCGCCTGCGCCAGCGCATGGCGCAATGCGGAGACGATGAGGCCCCGCACCAGTCCCGGCTCGCGAAAACGGACCTCCGACTTGGCGGGGTGCACGTTCACGTCCACGAGCGTCGGGTCGCAATCCACGAATAGCGCCGCCGCCGGATGGCGGTCCCGGCTCAGGAAGTCCGAATAGGCGCCGCGCAGCGCGCCGATAAGCATCTTGTCCCGCACGGGCCGCCCGTTGACGAAGAGGTATTGCGCCACCGCGGAGCCGCGCGAATAGGTCGGCAGGGCGGCAAAGCCGGTGAGGTGAAACCCTTCCCGCTCCGCATCGATCGGCAGGGCATTCTCGTGCGAAATCGCGGCCCAGCACCTGAGTCAGACGCCCGTGCAGCGCATCGAACAGATCGCCCTGCTGCGCCTCCGCGCGGAAAACTTCGCGGCCCGCGCCGCCGCCCGTGACATCGCGCAGCACGAAGCGCACGAAGGGCTCCGCCATGGCCAGCCGCTTGATCACGTCGCCGATGGCCTGTGCCTCCGCGCGGTCGGTGCGCAGGAACTTGAGCCGCGCGGGCGTGGCGTAGAAGAGATCGCGCAGGGTGACGACGGTGCCGCCGTTGAGTGCGGCGGGCCGGACCGTGCCGACGCGTGCCGCCGGTCACGGCGATCTCGGCGCCCGCCTGTCCCGCGGCGCGGCTGGAGATGCTGAGCCTGCCGACCGCACCGAGGGACGGCAGCGCTTCGCCGCGGAAACCGAAGGAATGGATGTTCAGCAGATCGCTGCCGTCGATCTTGGAGGTGGCATGGCGCGATAGCGCCAGCGGCAGATCCGCGCCCGCGATACCGCAGCCATCATCCGTGACGCGGATCAGCGTCTTGCCGCCATCTGCATAATCGACGCTGATGCGGGTGGCCTTCGCGTCAATGGCATTCTCGACCAACTCTTTCACCGCGGAGGCGGGACGCTCGACCACTTCGCCGGCGGCGATGCGGTTGATCGCCGCCTCGTCGAGTTGGCGAATGACGGGCTGTTCAGCGCTTATCTTGGGGTTTGGTTGGGCCATGCCGCAATACCTAGCATAGGAGGCGGCGATTCTAAAAGCATGCGGCGCGCTGCCGGACGCGTTATTTTGCACCGCTCAGACTGATTTCGCGACCGGAATCAAAGGTGGCGGGAACGGGATGCGGTTTATGGGCAAAATAAAGAAGCGGGGCAGAGACCTTGCGCTCTTAGGCGGCCACCGTCACGGGGCAATCGAGCATCACCTCTTCCAGATTGGCGGTGGTGCCGATCCGGTCCACCACCGCAAAGAGGCCGGGCGCGTGCAGCGGGGTCAGGACGCCGTGCCAGACACCGCGGTGCAGGTTCACGCCCTGATGGCGGTTCTGTCAGGAAGGCACGCGGGGCGCCGGGGCGACCCCCCTCATCGGGGGCGACGATGACCAGAAAAGGATGTTCCGTCATGGGGATGAAGGCCTGCGATCCTTCGGGGTGCCGCTCCAGAAGGTCGAAGGTGTAGGGCAGGCTGCGCGGCTGCGCGTCGAAGAGGCTCAGCCCCGCGCGCCCGTCACCTGCGAACTCAAGCAGCGCCCGGTCGTGGAAACGCGCGCAAAGACCTGCGTTGATCATCTTGTCCGGTGTCCCCGCGGCCTCCAGTACATCCCCGAACGGGGAGAAGGCCGCGGCGGTCAACGGCTCCGTGCGGATCTCGCGGGTCATAGCGGCATGTGACGGTTCACGTCCTTGTAGAGGAGGTACCGGAATGGCGCGTCACCCGTGGCGATGCAGGCCTGCGGGCAGAACGCGCGCAGCCACATGAAATCGCCCGGTCCAACGGGCACCCAATCGGTGTTGAGCAGGTAGTCGGCAGTGCCTTGCAAGACATAGAGGCCATGCTCCATCACATGCGTTTCCGCGAAGGGAATGCGGCCACCCGGTTTGAAGGTCACGATGTTGACGTGCATGTCGTGGCGCAGATCGTCGGGGGAGACGAAACGGGTGGTGGCCCACACGCCGTCGCACTCAGGCATCGGAGTGGGGGCTGTGGCCTGATCGGATGTGACGAAGGCTTCCGGCAGCTCCACGCCCTCGGCCCCGACGTAGCGTTTGCGGATCCAGTGGAATTGCGCCGCGGTCTCGCCGTCGTTCCAGACGGTCCACATCGTCTCCGGTGGGATATAGGCATAGCCGCCCGGCTCCAGCACATGCCGCGCGCCGTCGATGTTGAGGGTGATCCGGCCAGCCGCGACGAAGATCACGGATTGCGCTTCCTCGTCCACCTCGGGCGCGTCCGAGCCGCCTGCGGGCGCAAGCTCGACCGCGTACTGGCTGAATGTCTCGGCAAAGCCCGACATCGGGCGTGCCAGCACCCACATGCGCATCCCCGTCCAGCCCGGCAGCAGGCTGGTGACGATATCGCGCTGCGTCACCGCAGGCAGCACCGCGTAGGCGGGCGTAAACACAGCCGTGCCTTCGGGGGAGACGCTCTGATCCGGCAGACCGCCGGGGGGGAAGGCATAACTCATAGGATCTGGTCCAATCTGATGCGCGCAATACGCTCAACCTGTGTGCACGCGGTGGTGAATTCGGTGTCGGTGTCGTTGGCAATCCGCGCCTCGAACGCGCGCAGGATGCCTGCCTTGGTGTGGTCCTTCACCGCGATGATGAAGGGAAAGCCATGTTTGGCGACATAGGCGTTGTTGAGTGCGGTGAACTGCGCGCGCTCGGTATCGGTCAGCGCATCGAGACCGGCACTCGCCTGCTCAGCAGTGCTCTCGGCGGTGAGGCTTCTGGCCGCCGCAAGCTTGCCCGCGAGATCAGGGTGGGCCGTCAGAACCCCTAGCTTTTCTTCGGCGCTGGCGGATCGGAACATGCGCACGAGCGCGCTGTGCAGGCCCGCCGCGCTGTCGTGGGCGGGGCCAAGCTCGAGATCATGGGCGCGTTCGGCGATCCAGGGTGAGTGCTCGAATATGCCGCCGAAGCGGTCCACGAACTCCGCGCGGGCCATGCGGCTGGGGCGATTGCGGACCGCCGCGGGCGGATGGGTGGCGCGCCAATGCTCCGCGATCTCGATCCGCCGCGGTGTCCAGACGCCTTCGAACCCCTTTATGTAGTCGATGAACCGCGCTAGCGCCTGCACCCGTCCGGGGCGCCCGATCAAGCGGCAGTGCAGGCCGACCGACATCATTTTGGCGGCCCCCGCCATCCCTTCGGCATAGAGCGCGTCGAAGGTATCGCGCAGGTACGAGTAGAACTGATCGCCCGAGTTGAACCCCTGCGGCGTGGCAAAGCGCATGTCATTGCAGTCGAGAGTATAGGGGATGATCAGCTGATCGGTGCCCGCGATGTCGGACCAGTAGGGCAGGTCATCATCATAGGTGTCCGAAATATAGTCGAAGGCGCCGCTCGCCGCGGCCATCCGCACGGTGTTCACGCTGGTGCGTCCGCAATACCAGCCGCGCGGTGCAGCACCCGTCACTTCCGTATGCAGTCGGATCGCCTCGGCCATATCGGCGGCCTCCGCCGCCTCGCTGTGGTCGCGGTAGTCGATCCATTTGAGGCCATGGCTCGCGATTTCCCAGCCTGCGGTCTGCATCGCCTCCACCTGCTCCGGCGCGCGGGCGAGCGCGCTGGCAACGCCGTAGACGGTGACTGGCACCCGCTTGCCGGTGAAGAGGCGGTGCAGACGCCAGAACCCTGCGCGTGCGCCGTAATCGTAGATGCTCTCCATGTTCCAGTGCCTCTGACCCGGCCAGGGCGCGGCGCCGACGATTTCCGACAAGAACGCCTCCGAGGCGGCATCGCCGTGCAGCAGGCAATTCTCGCCACCCTCTTCGTAGTTGAGCACAAACTGCACCGCGATGCGGGCGTCGCCCGGCCAACGGGCATCGGGCGGGGTGGCACCGTAGCCGGTGAAATCTCTGGGATAGCGGGTCATGGAGCCTTCTCGAATGTGGCGCGGCGCATCCTTGCACGGATCCGTGCAGCCCCGCAATTTGCAAACGTGCGGGGGGCCATAGACAGTCGGGCCGGACATTTCTGTCCAGCCCGCTGCTCGCCCGAATGTCACTGAGACTGTTTATTGTTCTTGTTATCAGCTGGGTATGATTAACCGCTGGCCTATCCGGATCTGATCGGGCGATTGTAGGGTGTCGGCGTTTGCCGAAAGGATGCGGGTGTAGGCACTCGGCATCCCGAAGAGTTGTAGGGCGATATAGGCAAGGCTGTCACCCTGTTGCACGGTATAACTGCGCACGCCACCGTTGAACTGGGTGCGCAACGGCGATGCCGCAAAGATCTTGCGCGACATCTCGCGCGCAGCGGCCGTGCTGGCGGGATCATGGTCGCGCAGCAGCGATGTCTGCACGAGGCTGAACACCATCGTTTCGTGATCGAGCGTGCCCTCCGGTGTGCGCAGGGCAGGTGCGATGTCGATCAGCCCTTCGGCCGCTGCCCTGGCCAGCACGTCGCCCACAGCACCTTTCGCCTGATCGACATTGACCGTGCGCAATCGCGCGCGCGCGACGCCGTCCACCTCCAGAACCTCGACCGAGAATTGCCCCGCCAGAACGCTCTGGCGCAGCATGTGCAGCCTGCTGCGGTCGAGGGTCTCGATGGCATTTGCGACCGTCTGCGCCTGATTCATTGGGCGCTCGGGCGCGCGCATCCCCGCCGGAACGGCCTGCCGCTCCGCTGCACCGGTATCGGTGAGATCGGCCAGCGCCGTGCGTGTGGTCTCCTCGGCCCGCAGCGCCGAGATCATCTGCCGGTCCTGTCGTTGCTCGACGACCCAGAAGGCTGCCGTCATCCCCAGGATGATCGCCGCCACCGCGCCACCGCCGATTGCGATGGCAAGGGGACGCCGGTCGTTCGGATCTGGCCGGGCTGCGGACATCAAGCCCGTCGCGGCAAATTCGGGTGCCTTGGGTGTCTTGGCCGCGGGCTGGGCGATGTCGTCGAGGATGGCCTGCTCTGCCGCGGCGTCCTGTGGAGTCCGGGGTTGCGGAACCACGCGCACCTTTCTGATCGCGGGCGTGACGGTGGGGGCGGTCAATGGCCGCTCCCATACTTGGCGGTTGAACAGCGGCGCGCTCGCGGCTCCCGCTTCCTGCGGCGCCGCTTTTTCGGCCGTCGCGGAGGCCGGGCGCGGTGTGGGGTCAAAGGAGATTTTCTTTTTCTGCTCTGTCACGGCAATCATTCCTGCACCGTCAGGCCGATAATGGACCACACTTGCATGCCACCGCGGTAGTAGCGGATCTTTTCCGGCGGGTAGCCCGCCTCCAGAAGATGCGCGATCAAGACGCCTGCATCATTCTGCGTCGGGCCGTTATCGTAGATGACGAGTGTCTGCGCGTCCGCGAAGTTGAGCACATCTTCGAAGGCACGCGCACCGAGCGCCTTGAGGATTTCGTCGCGGTATTCGGCATCCTGCGCAAGGGTCGTGTGCGGCAGGCTCACGGAGCCGGGCAGGAACCCCATGGCGCGATCCTGCGGCAAGCGCGCATCGACCAGCAGACCGCGACCTTGCCCGACGGCGTCAACCAGAAACTCCAGAACCTCCGGCTCCACCACGGTGTCGATCCCGACGCCCGCCTGCGCAGGCCCGATGCACTGCGGATCACAGGATGGTGCGACAGTGGCAAAGCGGGGGGCAAATCTGGCGGCATCCGCACCGTCCATCGACACTTCAACCCGGTCGCCGTCGAACATGAACGACGCCTGCCCGCGCGCCATATCGCCCTGTGCGTGAGCTGCTGCCACCTGCAACGCCAATGCCGCCGCGAACACCGCTGCCCGATTCATCATGCCGTCCCCCAGACCCTGAACACCACATGTTGTTTCTGCTGCCACAGATGCGGAGTTCGAGAGATTTGGCACAAGATATAGGCCAAGAGTGATTCGCAGGTCAAAACAAAAACGAATCGTTTCGGCAAAAACCGGGAATTGGGGTGATTTTCACTTTGAGAGCGAAAGAACATCCAGACCGCGCCGATTGCAGGGATTTGCCACCGCAACGGAGCCGAAAGCACTTCGCGACGCAGGGTACGCTTCTGTTCGGGCTGCCTTGCAATACACCTGTCCGGCATGCGAGTTTGCTGTTGCGTTTTGCCGAAGGGATTGCCCATGTCCGCCCCTCTTTCCACCCCCGCATCCGAGCTTGTCCGCGAGCCGGGCCAACACCTGCCGCAGCTGACGGAGCCGCGCAATGAAGGCATGCCGCTGGATCTGGAATGGGTGCTGGGTGCGCAGGCCAATACCTCGGCGATAGAGCGGCGCGCGGCCTCCCTGCCCGCACGGCGTTCCGTCAAGAAGACGCATCAGGCGGCGTGGCTGCTGCGGGCCGTGACCTGCATCGACCTCACGACCCTCTCGGGCGATGACACTGCGCGGCGGGTCGAACGGCTCTGCGCCAAGGCGCGCCAGCCCGTCGCCGCCGCCACGCTGCAAGCGCTCGGGATGGGGCCTATCACCGTCGGCGCCGTCTGCGTCTACCATGAGATGGTGGCGCCCGCCGTGGCGGCCCTGCGCGGCAGCGGCATCCCCGTCGCCGCCGTCTCCACCGGCTTTCCCGCGGGCCTGTCGCCGCTGCCCCTGCGCATCGCGGAGATTGAGCAGAGCGTCGCCTCAGGCGCGCAGGAGATCGACATCGTAATATCGCGCCGCCATGTGCTCGAAGGCAATTGGCAGGCGCTTTACGACGAAATGCGCGCCTTTCGCGCGGCCTGCGGTGCGGCGCATGTCAAGGCGATCCTCGCCACGGGGGAGCTCGGCTCCTTGCGCAACGTGGCGCGTGCCTCGCTCGTTTGCATGATGGCGGGCGCCGATTTCATCAAGACCTCCACCGGCAAGGAGAACGTCAACGCGACCCTGCCGGTGAGCCTCGTGATGATCCGGCAGATCCGCGACTACCACGCGCGGACCGGCATCCGCGTCGGCTACAAGCCCGCGGGCGGCATCTCGAAGGCCAAGGACGCAATCACCTATCTGGCGCTCATGAAGGAAGAGCTCGGGGACCGTTGGTTGCGTCCCGATCTCTTCCGCTTCGGCGCTTCCTCCTTGCTGGGCGACATCGAGCGACAGCTCGAGCATCATCTCTCGGGCAGCTATTCCGCCGCCTACCGCCACCCCACCTCCTGAGCCAGAAGGCGCGCATCACATGACCGTATCCGAGATTTTCGAGACCATGGACTATGGCAAGGCACCGGAATCCGCCGCCGAGGCGCTGGCGTGGATCGTGGACCAGGGCGGGCGCTTCGGCCATTTCATCGACGGTGCGATGACCTCTCCCGCCAATGTCTTCGAGAGCCGCAACCCCGCCACCGGCGAGGTACTGGCGCATGTGAGCCAGGCGACGCAGACGGATGTGGACAACGCCGTGAAGGCAGCCCGCCGCGCCCAGCCCAAATGGGAGAACGCCGGCGGTGCGGCCCGTGCGCGCGTCCTCTACGCGCTCGCCCGCCTCCTGCAAAAGCACAGCCGCCTCTTCGCCGTGCTCGAGAGCCTCGACAACGGCAAACCGATCCGGGAATCGCGCGACATCGACATACCCCTTGCCCAGCGGCATTTCTATTTCCACGCAGGCATGGCCCAGTTGATGGAGGCGGAACTGCCCGACCGCGCCGCCATCGGCGTCTGCGGGCAGGTGATTCCCTGGAACTTCCCGCTGCTGATGCTCGCGTGGAAGGTCGCGCCCGCGCTTGCCATGGGTAACACCGTGGTTCTGAAGCCTGCCGAATATACCTCCCTCACGGCGCTGCTGTTTGCGGACATCTGCGCGCAGGCGGGCGTGCCGAAGGGCGTGGTCAATATCGTCACCGGCGATGGCGCCGTTGGCGAAATGATCGTGGGTGCCGAGGTGGACAAGGTCGCCTTCACCGGTTCCACCGCCGTGGGCCGCCGCATCCGGAAATCGACTGCAGGCAGCGGCAAGGCGCTCACGCTCGAGCTTGGCGGCAAATCCCCCTACATCGTGTTCGACGATGCAGATCTCGATTCCGCCGTCGAAGGGCTTGTCGATGCGATCTGGTTCAATCAGGGCCAGGTCTGCTGCGCGGGCTCGCGCCTGTTGGTGCATGAGCCGGTCGCGGACCTGTTCCATGCCAAGCTGCGGGCGCGGATGGACAAGCTGCGCGTGGGCTCGCCGCTGGACAAAAGCATAGATGTAGGCGCCATCGTGGACCCCAAGCAGCTCGAGAGCATCCGCGCCCTCGTCGCCGCCAATACCGCGGGCCAGACCCATGTCGCCGCTTGCGAGATCCCGCAAGACGGCTGCTTCTACCCGCCGACGCTGGTCACCGGCCTTCATCCAGCCGATACGCTCATGCAGGAGGAAATCTTCGGCCCGGTGCTGGTCTCCACGACCTTCCGCACCCCCGGCGAAGCGGTCAGCATCGCCAACAACACCCGCTACGGCCTCGCCGCGACGGTCTGGAGCGAGAACATCAATCTCGCGCTGGACATCGCACCGAAGCTTGCTTCGGGCATCGTCTGGATCAACGGGACCAACCTGATGGACGCTGCCGCGGGCTTCGGCGGGGTGCGTGAGAGCGGCTTTGGCAGGGAGGGCGGCTGGGAAGGGCTCGCAGCCTACACCCGACCCAAGGCCAAGGCCAAACCGCTCAAGCAGCCGCAGGCGATGACGGGCAATGGCGCGCCGGAGCCGGGCATCGACCGCACCGCCAAGCTCTACATCGGCGGCAAGCAGGCGCGCCCCGACAGCGGCTATTCCAGCGCCGTGCATGGCAAGAACGGCGTGCTTTTGGGCCACGCACCGCAGGCCAACCGCAAGGATCTGCGCAATGCCGTGGAAGCCGCCCATGCCGCCGCAGGCTGGAGCAGGACATCGGGACACCTGCGCGCACAGATCCTCTACTACCTCGCAGAAAATTTGGCCGCGCGCGGCGATGAGTTCGCCCGCAGGCTCGACCAGATGCAGGGCGGAAAATCGGGCGCAGGCGAAGTCGAGGCCGCCGTTCAGAGCCTGTTCACCTACGCCGCATGGGCCGACAAATATGACGGGCAGGTGCACGGCGTTCCGATCCGCGGTGTAGCACTTGCCATGAAGGAGCCGGTCGGCGTGATCGGTATGCTATGCCCTGCGGCGACACCGCTCCTGGGGCTGGTGGCGCTGATGGCGCCGGCGATCGCAATGGGCAACCGCGTGGTATTGAGCGCGTCCGAGCCGTTCCCGCTCGCCGCTACCGATTTCACGCAAGTCCTCGAGACATCGGATGTGCCGGCGGGTGTGGTCAACGTGCTCACAGGGCCGCATGCGGATATTGCTGATCAAATGTCGCGCCATATGGACATCGACGCCGTCTGGAGCTTCGGCGATCCGGACCTCGACAAGGTGATCGAAGCGGGCTCGGCCACCAATCTCAAGCGTACATGGGTCCAGAACGGTGCCGCACCGGATTTCTCCGGTACAAATGCCAAGGCATTCCTGATCCAATCAACGGAAGTCAAGAACATCTGGGTGCCCTACGGGGAATGATCCCCGGCTTCATTTTGCCTCTAAACTCGGCATATCTCCCCCTCTTCAGAGGGATATATCAACGCGGGATCACTCGGAGAATAATCCCGCGGGTTTGCCGACGACGACGAAATGCAGTGCTTCGGGGTCCAGCAGATCCGCCGCTACGCGCTGCACGTCTTCCAGCGTGACCCGCTCGACGCGCTCGTTGCGGGTGTTGACGTAGTCAGTGTCCAGCCCGATCATCTGCATCCCTACCAAGATCCCGGCGATGGTGCTGTTGCCGTCAAAGCGCAGCGGGTAGGCGCCGGTCAGGTATGTCTTGGCGGCATCGAGCTCCTCTGCCGTGACCCCCTCCTCGGCGGCAAGGCGCCATTGGTCGCGGATCACGTCGATCGCCGCGCCGATGCGGTCATTGGCGGAGCTTACCTGCCCCATGTAGGCATCGGCCAGATCGCGCGATTGCAGGTAGGAGTAGACACCATAGGTCAGCCCGCGCTTCTCGCGCACTTCCTGCATCAGGCGGCTCTCGAATCCGCCACCGCCGAGGATCTGGTTCAGCAGGACAGCGGCGAAGTAGTCATCATCATCTACTCCGATGCCCCCGTGACCGAAGAGCGCCACCGATTGCGGCGTGTCGAATTCCACCACCGTCAGGCCGCCCTCGAGCATCGGCTCCACCTCCGGGGGCATCGGCGCCCCGCTTTGCGGCAAATCGCCCAGCAGCGCGTCGAGAAGTGCGCCCAGCTGTTCGGGCGTGATGTCCCCCACCGCGCCGACAAGCACGCGGTCGCGCACCAGCACGTTCTTGTGCGCCTCAAGCAGATCCTCACGGGTCAGCGATGCGACACTCTCGGGCGTGCCTGCGTCCACGGTGCCATAGGGATGCGTGCCATACGCCAATTCGGCAAAGGTCCGGGCGGCGATGTCATTCGGATCCTTTGCATCGAACGCAAGACCCGAGATCACTTGCGCGCGCACCCGTTCGATGTCTGCGGGATCGAAACGCGGATTCTGGATCGCGTCGCGCAGCAGCGCGACGGAGGCGTCGAAATTCTCCGTCAGGAAACGCGCGGAAATCGAAAGCTCTTCGCTGCCCGCGTCAAAACCGAAGCTCGTCGCGAGCGCTTCGGTCGCGCGGGCAAAACCGCGTGCATCAAGATCACCCGAGCCCTCCTCGAGCAGCGCCGACATCAGGTTCACCGCGCCGCGCTTGCCTTCCGCATCGAGGGACGTGCCGCCCTTGAACGCGATCTCGAGCGCTACGAAAGGCAGCGAATGCTCCTCGACCAGCCATGCTGTGATGCCACCGGGCGAGGTCACTTCCTGTATCTCGACTTCAGCGCGGGCCGGCAGGGCGGTCATGGCCCCCAGGAACAGTGCAGTTGCAAGGCGGATCATTGGGTCACTCCTTCGGGGCGCATCAGCCATCCTGTCACGGACGCTTCGCGGCGCAGCAAATCTGCGGCTTGCATGATGTCTTCGGCGGTCACCGCGTCGAGGATGTCGGGCCACGCCTGTACGTCCTCCACCGTGAGGCCGGAGGTCAGCGCGGCGCCATAACGGTTGGCGATGCCGTCCACATTGTCCTGTGCATAGATCTCGGAGGCGCGAAGCTGCAGCTTGATGCGGTCCAGCTGTTCGGGGTCCACGCCCGCCTGGAGGAACTCGTCAAGCGCACGGTCGAGGGCTGCCTCGCCTTCCTCCAGGGTCACGCCGGCCGCAGGCACAACCACCATGCGGAACGTCGTATCATCGAGCGAGACACCGGAATACCATGCCGCGGTGAAAGTGGCTGTCTGCGCGTCGAACTGCAATTTCTCGGCCAGATAGGAGGTCGTGCCACCGCCGAGAATTTCCGCAAGGATGGTCAGCGCTGCGGCGGTTTCCTGTGCGCCGCTGTCACGTTCAGGCACAAGGTAGCTGCGCGAGACATAGGGTTGCGCCACGCGCGGGTCGCGGAAGATCACCCGCCGCTCGGCATTTTGGCGCGGCTCTTCCGTGCGCAGGCGCGCCGGCAGATCGGGGTTGCGCGGGATCGCACCGTAGTGCTCCTGCGCCAGCGCGCGCACTTCTTCGGGCGTCACGTCGCCAGACACGACAAGCACGGTGTTGTTGGGTGAATAATAGAGCTCGTAAAAGCTCAGCGCGTCCGCGAGGTCGAGCTCCTCCATCTCGTGCATCCAGCCGATGATGGGGGTGCCGTAGCGGTGATTGAGATACTGCGCCGCGCTCAGCTGCTCACCGAAGAGCGCCTGCGGGTTGTTCTCAGTGCGCTGGTTGCGCTCTTCGATGATGACGTTGCGTTCGGTCTCGATGTTCTCGGGCGTCAGGCGGATGTTCTTCATCCGGTCCGCTTCCATGCTCATCATCAGGCCGAGCCGGTCGGCGGCGACCCGCTGGAAATAGGCGGTGTAGTCGTAGCTGGTGAAGGCGTTGTCGCGCCCGCCGTTGGCGGCGACGACGGCGGAGAATTCGCCTGCTTCCATCTTGTCAGTTGCCTTGAACAGCAGGTGTTCCAGGAAATGCGCCACACCGGACGACCCCTTCGGCTCGTCCGCGGAGCCTGCGCGGTACCACAGCATGTGTTGAACGACGGGCGCGCGATGATCCTCCACCACGACGACCTGCATGCCATTGTCGAGCATGAAGTCGGTCACACGGCCACTCGTCTGCGTCGTTTCCGCCGTGGCGGCGGCAGGCAGCAGCGCGAGCGTCAGCCACAGGGTTCTTGCGTATCGCAACATCAATCATTCCTCTTCGGTCACTCATCAGCGCGGATGGCACATAGGTACGCTTGTCACAGGGCGGTTCAAGCCATGTGGCGATAAATCACACGATTGTAATGGCCGCGTAGCGCGGCAGGGCTCAATTCGCCGGGGGCGCAGAGGGCGTGCGTGCGCCAGCGCGGCGCCAACGTCTCTGCTCGGCCTGCGCATCGAGCGCCTGGCGCCTGTAGGCCTGATTGTAGCGGTCCACCGGCACGATGCGGAACTGGGTAAGGCGCGCCTGACGGCGGCGGAAGTCCGCGTCGGTTTGGGCCAGTGTCGCGCGGATGCCGGGGCTCACGCCCAGACGGCTCGCGTGCTGGACAAGGGCGGCATCGCTGCCCGGTATCGGCCCGTTGGGATCGCCCAGCTGCCCGCCGAAAGCCTGCGCGCCTTCGGCCAGCGCGGAACGGTCTACCCGGTTGGCGCCGCCGGGTGTCGGCGTCGGTAATTCGTTGTAGCTTGCGGGTTCCTGCAGCTCGCCTACGGGCGCGATTCCGAACTCATCCGGACCGTTGGAGTTGCTTTGCAGATCGCGCAGCCCCACGTTGGCACAGCCCGCGACAATCACCGGCAATACGAACATCAAAGCAAGCTTACGCATCTCAGGCCTCCAAACCGCCATTGCTTCTCACTACCGCAGGCAGGTGCGCAATGTCACCCGACTTTTTTGCGGGGCGCCTTGGTCCCCGTCTTCCCGCCCGACTTGCCACCAGCATCGTCGGTGAAGAAGATCAGGCCCAGCGCCCCGGCGAAGATGAACACATCCGCGATGTTGAACACGAAGGGGTTGTTGATCCCGCAGCAGGACATGTTCAGGAAATCGAGCACGTAGCCGTAGAGCAGCCGGTCAAATACATTGGCCATCGCACCGCCCACGAGCAGGCCGACGCTGATCTGCGCGATACGGCTTTGGGCATGTTTGCGCGACCAGAGCAGGACAGCGATGCAGATCCCCACCGCAAGGGCGATCAGCAGCCAGCGACTGGCTTCCGATCCGCCACCAAAAAGGCCGAAGTTGATGCCGCGGTTCTCGCCGTAGCGAAAGTTCAGCAGCGGCGGTAGCACGTCGACACTGCGGATGCGGGCAAGCTCCATCATGTGGATCACCAGATATTTGCTCACCTGATCGATGGCAAAGGCTGCAAGGCCCGACCAGAGTATCAACCGCATTGCGCGCGCTCCCCCTCAGTGCCGGAAATGGCGCAGGCCGGTGAAGATCATCGCCAGACCGGCATCATCGGCAGCCGCGATCACCTCGTCGTCACGCATCGAGCCGCCGGGCTGGATCAGGGCCGTCGCACCCGCCTCCGCCGCCGTGATCAGCCCATCGGCAAAGGGGAAGAACGCATCCGAAGCCACGACAGACCCTTGCGTGAGCGGCGCAGGCAAGCCAAAGACCTCCGCCATATCGACCGCCTTGCGCGCCGCGATGCGGGTGCTGTCCACGCGGCTCATCTGGCCCGCGCCGACACCGACGGTCGCCCCGTCTTTGACGTAGATGATGGCGTTGGATTTAACGTGCTTGGCCACCGTCCAGGCAAAGAGCATGTCGCTCATTTCCTGCTCGGACGGGGCGCGTTTGGTCACCACCTTCAGATCCTCGCGGCGGATCCGCCCGACATCGCGGTCCTGCACCAGCCACCCGCCGGAGACCTGGCGCGGCGCAAGCCGTGGGGCGGTGGGATCGGCCAGACCGCCCGTAGTCAACAGGCGCAGGTTCTTCTTGGCGGCGAAGATCGCGATGGCATCCGCATCTGCATCGGGGGCGATCACGACTTCGGTGAAGATCCCCGTGATCGCCTCCGCCGTGGCGGCATCGAGGGTCTGGTTCAGCGCGATGATCCCGCCGAAAGCGGAGGTGCGGTCGCAGTCGAAGGCACGGGCGTAGGCTTCCGCAAGCGTCGCCCCCCGCGCCACGCCACAGGGATTGGCGTGTTTGATGATGGCCACGGCAGGGCCGTCAGCGGGGTCGAACTCCGACACCAGCTCAAAGGCCGCGTCCGTGTCGTTGATGTTGTTGTAGCTCAGCTCCTTGCCCTGATGCTGCCTGGCGCTCGCCACGCCTGCGCGCGCGGAGCCGTCGGTATAGAAGGCCGCCGACTGGTGCGGGTTCTCGCCATATCGCAGCTCTTGCGCGAGCGTCCCGCCGAAGCTGCGGCGCCGCGGCACGCCGCCGACCTCATCCGCCATCCATGTACTGACGGCGGTATCATAGGCCGCGGTGCGCGCGTAGGCCGTCTCGGCCAGCCGCTGGCGCAGGGCATACCGCGTCTGGCCATCGTTTTCTTCAAGCTCCGCCAGATAGGGGCCGTAATCCTCCACATCGACGATGACGCTGACAAAGCCGTGGTTCTTGGCCGCTGAACGGATCATCGCAGGTCCGCCGATGTCGATGTTCTCGATAACTTCGGCATATGCGGCGCCCTTGGCCACCGTCTCCTCGAAGGGATAGAGGTTGACCACCACCAGATCTATGGCGCCGATCCCGTGTTCCTGCATGGACGCGAGGTGCCCGGCGTCGTCGCGCAGTGCCAAAAGGCCGCCATGCACGACCGGATGCAGCGTTTTGACGCGGCCATCCATCATCTCGGGGAAGCCCGTGACTTCGGCCACATCCCGCACCACGAGCCCCGCGTCGCGGAGTGCCTTGGCGGTACCGCCGGTCGAGAGGAGTTCGACCCCCCGCGCGGCCAGCGCGCGCCCGAAGTCAACCAGTCCGGTCTTGTCCGAGACGGAAAGCAGCGCACGTTTGACGGGGTGAAGATCGGCCATGGCAGGGCTCCTTTGGTCAGGCGTCGTAGTCGAGGTACGGGTCGTCCCGTTCCAAATCACGCACGCCAATCGCAGTTTCCTGCGCCTTGGACAAGGACCAGCGGACCAGCGTGACCGGTTTTATCGCCCGACCGGTGAGTACGATCTGCTGTGAGGCACGCGGTTTGAGGCGCGTCGCCTCGAGGTAGGCGCCCGGCTCGAGCGCGAGCGCGCAGCCGCCGTCATGTCGGAAAACCCAGATCTCGCCGGACTTCAGCGCCATTGAGATTGCCGCCCCCCCAAGATCGAGGGTGGCATCCACCTCCGGGTGCAGGTGAAAGCGGATCTCAAAGCCGATGCCCTTGAGTTTCGTGCGGTCGAGCGCGCGGTCGAACCGGCGCCGGTGCACCTCGCCCAGCGCCACGAGCATATCCTCCCCTGCGAGCGCGCGGCCGTCGTTGGTGATCTCCAACGTGCGCGCATGGGTGAGGCCGTGGGTGAGCACATAGCCGTCATGGCCGCCTTGAAACTTCATCCCGTCGCTGACCGGCGTGATCTCTACCGGAACATGGGTCGGCCCGTCGATCAGCGCCTCTACCCCCGTGCGCCGGTCCGGCGCGTCGAGCCGAGCACTCGAATAGCCGCCGAGGATCAAAGCGGAATGGGACGGTGTCGCACGCCCCGCGCGCCGCCAGTCGAGCCCGAAGGAGGCGCCGGAGCCGCAGTTGACGATCAGCGGCCGCCGCCCGGAGGTCAGCTCGAACGCGAGCGTGGAAGCATGGGCATTGGCCGAAGCCGCGCCGCCCGGCGGCGGGCTCGCATCCACGATGATGCTGGTCCGTCCCGCCGAAAGCCGCGCATAGCCCATCGAGAGACCGTCGGATTGCATGCTGCGCACCCCCGATGCGGCCAGCGCGTGATCAAGCCAGCCCTCGGCGCCGCGCCCGCCGCCATGGAAGCGCGCGAGGCTGCCGTCGCTGTGGCGCAGGGTGCGCAGCGTCGGCGCGATCCGCTCGATCGCGGCGAGATGCGGATGCGGTGTGCCGCGGCCTGCGTCTGACAGGGCCGCCGCCGCCCATGTGAGCAGGGTGAAGACCTCGAGCAATTCCTCCGGGTTGCGCGTGGGCAGACCGCCCTGCCCGTCGATCTGCGTGGCGCATTCGCGCGACAGTGCCTTGATCGCGGGCTCGGCCAGAGTCTCCAGCCCCTCGATGGACAGGCCCGCATAGATCAGCCCGGTCAGCGCCTCGAACCGCGCAAGGCCGGGCGCTGCGGCCTGCCAGCGGCGCGACAGGAACGTCGTCTGCTGCATGAGCGAGCGGTAGAAGACACCGCTGTCAGGCGCATTCCCGCCGCTGCCGTGCAGCATGAAAAGCGCGTGATTGATCCAGCGGATCAGACGCCGCCCGGTGAGATCCGGCGTCCAGCCGGGACCGGCACCGCCGCCGAACAGCTCGATCCAGTGCCAGAGCCATCGTTGCGCTGCGCGGCGCGATGCGCTGTCGCCCACCGCGGCCAGATCATCGAGCCATGCAAACCCGTGAAGCGCCTGCGCATAGGCCGTATCCGGCGCCTCGATCTCCCAAGGTGTCTTTTCGGGTGCGGTGACGAGGCTGCCCGCAAACAGAAAATTCCCCGCCGCCAACTGCCGCCCCCGCGCAAAGGAGCCGATGGTGCGCGGTTCCGGCGAGGAAACGAACCCGCGCACTTGACCGCGCGCCCGCGCCGCGGCCCGGGCATGGAGCCGGTTGAGAATGCGCGTGCCGTTCGCACTCAGTTGAGGGATCAGGATCATGTGCTCTGCCTATACGCTCTGCTGGCGTTTGAAATATCCTAACCCGCGACGCCCGGCGAGTCACCGCTTTTCCGGCACCATCCCGAGCAGGCGATTTGGTCGGCGGGGTGCCGCCACCTCTTGCACTCCAAAGCGTGGCATTGCACGTTTTGCATATGATCGCCTCGCTGATGATGTACACACGGCCCGAGCTTGAACCGGCCAACGAGCGCCTGTGGTCGCTGATCCGCGCGCGCCTTGCGGCGCACGGCGTCGAGGCGCCCGAGATGCTGTCACAGGACGCGCCGCCCTACGAGGTCTGGCAGGATCCCGCTCTGGTGCTGAGCCAGACCTGCGGGATGCCGTTCCGCACACGGCTCAAGGATCATGTGCAGCTTGTCTGCACGCCGGATTACGCACTGGAGGGTTGTCCGCCGGGATACTACCGCTCGGCCATCGTCGTGCGTGCCGATGATCCGCGCTTCACGCTCGCGGAGTTCGCGCCGTCGCGGCTCGCTTACAATGGCACCGATTCGCAGTCCGGCTACGCTGCACTCTATGCCCATTGCGCGCCGCTGGGATTCTGGTTCGCCAACAGCGTCGAGAGCGGGGGGCATCTGCCTTCCGCCCGAATGGTGGCGGAGGGGGAGGCCGATCTCGCGGCGCTCGATGCGCAAAGCTGGCGGATCATAGAGCGCCATGAACGCTTCACGGCGGATCTGCGCGTGCTCGAACATACCGCGCCCACGCCCGGTCTGCCGCTCATAACAGGGCCTGCACATGATCCTGAAGTGATCTTTGCCGCGTTGGAGGACGCGCTGGCGGCCTTGCTGGATGCGGACCGCCGCGTTCTGGACTTGCGCGGCTTCGTGCGCATTCCGCGCAGCGCCTATCTCGAGGTGCCGACCCCGCCGAGGGACTAGCCCGCCTTGCGCAGGCAAGCGATGTAGAAGCCGTCCATACCGCCCTCCTCCGCCCAAAAATCCGGGCGCAGACGCAATCCCCCTTCGGAGGAGACCCACGCAGGATCAATGCCCGCGATGTCGAGTGCGGCGGGGTCCACGGTCATGTCGCCATGCCGCTCGAGCGCCTCGTCGATCTGCACTTCGCCTTCGTCGGGCAGAAGGCTGCACGTGCAGAATACCATGCGCCCGCCGGGTTTGAGCAGGGTCCAGGCGTGATCCAGCAGCTCCTCCTGCAAGGCGATGAGCGCGCCGAATTCCGAGCCGTCCTTGGCATGCGGCAGATCGGGGTGACGCCGGATCGTGCCAGTGGCCGAGCAGGGCGCATCGAGCAGGATCGCGTCGAATTCGCCCTGGAATTGCCGCGCGTCCTTGATGAAGGTCTTGGCGTGCAGGCCGGTGCGGGTGAGGTTCTCCTTGACCCGCTGCATGCGCGAATGGCTGTCGTCCACGGCGCGCACCTCGGCGCCCGTCGCGGCGAGCTGCATCGTCTTGCCGCCGGGTGCTGCACACAGGTCGAGCACCAGTTCGCCCGGCTGCGCCTTCAGGATCTTCGCGGGCAGCGCTGCAGCGGCGTCCTGCACCCACCAGTCGCCCTGCGCGAAACCCTCCATCGATGAAATCTGACCGCTCTCGTGCAGGCGCACGGAGCCTGTCGGCAAGAGCACACCACCCAGCCGCGCAGCAAGCTCTGCCGGGTCGCCCTTGGCCGTCAGATCGAGGGGTGCACCCTTGAAGTGTGCGGTCTCCATCGCGGCGATGGCCTCGGCGCCCCAGGCCTCCACCAGCGGTCCGCGCAGCCATTTGGGCAGGCGCGGCGCGCGGCGGGCCTGCCAGGCTTCTGGGCCTTCCGCCGCGACCTTGCGCAGGACCGCATTGGTCAAGCCCTTGAGATGCCCAAGATGTTTGTGCCCCGAAACCAGCGTGACCATTGCATTGACCACGCCATGCGCCGCACCCCCCGTGCACAGCTCCACGGTGCCCACGCGCAGCGCATTGCGCACCGTCAGGGGCGGGTATTTGTTGAGGTGTTTCTGCAGGATCCTGTCCGCACGCTCCAACCCGCGCAGGGTGTCCTGTGCGAGCCGTTGCGCGCGCGCGCGGTCCTCGGGTGCGAGCCGGTCCAACACACCCGCGCCCAGAAGCTCCGACATCAGCTTGCCCTCGCCAAGAATCTCGTCGAGCAGATAGACTGCCGATTTACGGGCCGCGACGCCGGTTTCTGTCATGCAAAAGCTCTTTCCAATAACGGTGTGGCGGTTGTCTGCGCCGTCGCGCGGCGTATATCAAGCTAAAGTCAAGAAAGGAACGTATCATGGCAAGAGATCCGTCGCCCAAGGAACCGCCCATTCCGGACAACCCCCAGCCCCCGATGCCGGAGCCGGGACCTGACCTGCCGCCCGCCGCGCTGCGCGCGTTGGCCGAAGCCGAGGCACGGCGCCTCAGGGCAAAGGAAATGGATATGCCGCCAGAGCTTGGTGGCCGCGACGGCCCGGAGCCTGTGCGCTACGGTGACTGGGAGAAGAAGGGCATCGCGATCGACTTCTGATCGCGCCCTGCATCAGCGCAGGGAGAAATCCGCGCTGTCGCCTGCACCCTGATCGGAGGTGAAGCGGATCTTGCCGGAAGCGGAGGCTTTCACCTCCTGGCAGTTGTAGCCCAGATCATCGCCGCCCCAATTCAGGCTGCGGCAGAAATATCCGTCTTTCCACGTCCACTTGCCGGTGACTTCCCACGCTGCGCCCATGCCGGAAATCGCGCCATCTGAGCCTACGTTGATGCGGACCAGCGGGCGCGTGAGGGTCTTGCCGCTTACGATGCTGCGGAATTCCGAAGCGCTCTCAACCTTGCTGAACTCCGCCGCGACGGGGGTTGCAAAAGCCAGCATTGCTGCAAGTACGTAGCGCATGATGTATCTCCGGTTTGTCGGTTCTATGTAGATATACGTAAGGAACGGACGAAAAGTTCACTCAGCGCGCATTTTTTTGTGCCGGGTGCGGTCACTCCGCCAATCCCAGCACATCGAGCATGTCGTATTCCCCCGGTGCGCGGCCCTGCCCCCAGAGCGCGGCCCGGAGCGCCCCGCGGGCGAAAAGCGCGCGGTCGGAAGCGATATGGCGCAGGATGATCCGCTCACCCATGCCTGCGAACATCACGTCATGTTCGCCCACGATGTCGCCGCCGCGCACGGCGGAAAATCCGATATCGCCCCGCTTGCGGGCGCCGGTTATGCCATCGCGGCCACTGTCGCTCACATCTTCGAGAGCCACACCGCGCCCCGCCGCCGCCGCCTCGCCGAGCATCAGCGCGGTGCCCGAGGGCGCATCGACCTTGCGGTTGTGGTGATGTTCGATGATCTCGATGTCAAAATCCGCGTCCAGCGCGGCGGCGACCTTTCTGGTAAGCAAGGTCAGCAGGTTGACGCCGAGGCTCATGTTGCCAGCCCGCACGATGACGGCGCGCTGCGCCGGTGTGGCGAGCCTTGCAGTCTCCTGCGCGCTCATGCCCGTCGTGCCGATCACATGCACGATACCCGCCTGCGCCGCGGCATCGGCAAAGGCCAGCGTCGCGGCGGGGGCGGTGAAGTCGATCACCGCATCCGCATCACTGATCGCCTGCGCGATATCATCGTGCACGGTCACGCCGCTTTCGGCGCCGCCCATCGCCAGCCCGAGGTCGCGACCGATCCACTCGTGACCCGCCCGCTCCACCGCACCTGCGAGATGGGTCTTGGGGTTCTGCGCCACCTCTCGGACCAGCATCTGGCCCATGCGGCCCGACACGCCCGTGATGGTGATTCCTGTGGTCTGTGTCATCGCCGCCCCTTTCGCCTTGATCCGCCATGCTGCGGTGTAGCGCGCGCACGGCGGCTTGGCAAAGAAGTTCAGAGCGCTTAGATGGTCCTCATGGCTAAGAACAGATCAACCGAAAGCACCGGCCCCACCCAACGACAGCTGCGGGTCGGCGAAACCATCCGCCGCGCGCTCAGCGATGTGCTGGCCCGTGGCGACGTGCATGACCCCGACCTGAACCGCATGTCCATCACCGTGGGCGAGGTGCGCACCTCCAACGACCTCAAGGTGGCGACGGCCTATGTGCTGCCGCTGGGGGGCGTCGGACAGGACGACGTGCTCGACCTCCTGGCGCGCAACAAGCATGAGCTGCGCAAGCTGGTGGCAAAAAAGCTCACGCTCAAATTCTCACCCGAGCTGCGGTTCCAGCTGGACCGGACGTTCGACCAGATGGACGAGACGCGTAGGATGCTCGCGCAGGATGTGGTGCGGCGCGATGCCGAAGCGCCCGACACCGATGCACTCGACACAGACGCCTCCGACGACGGGGCGCAGCAATCGTGACGCTGCGCGCCGCATGGGCGGCGGCGGTCCTGGTCCTGTCGACACAGGGCGCAGAGGCCGCGACCTGCCGCGAGGATGTCTTTGAGGACGCCGAATACGCGATCTGCGAGGTGGATATGACCCGCAGCGTGCTGCGCCTGTTCCTCTATGAGCCGGGCAGCACGCGGGTCTACGGCTATTTCAACACGCTCGACACCGCGCTGGAGGCGCAGGGCTACGGCCTGGGCTTTGCCGCCAATGCGGGGATGTACCACGACGACCGCGCGCCCGTGGGTCTTTATATCGAGGACGGGGTGATGGTGCAGGACGTTATCACCAGCGCCGGGCCCGGCAACTTCGGCCTCCTGCCCAATGGCATCCTGTGCCTGCGCCCGCGCCGTGCCGACGTCATCGAAACGCTGCGCTATGTCGCGCAGGCGCCTGAGTGCACCAGCGCCACGCAATCGGGTCCGATGCTGGTGATCGACGGGGAGTTGCATCCGCGGTTTCTCATCGATTCGACCTCCCGCTACATCCGCAACGGCGTCGGCACCAGCGAGGACGGCACCCGGGCGATCTTTGCCATTTCCAACACTCCCGTGACGTTCCACGAGTTCGGGCGGCTGTTCCGCGACCATCTGGCGATCACCAACGCCCTCTATTTCGACGGCAACATCTCGCGCCTGCGGGCGCCGGAACTCGGACGCAATGACATTGGCTTCGGCGCGCTCGGCCCGATCATCGGCGTGGTGGAGGGGCAGAGCCCACCACCGCAGCCCGATCGCGAGAGCGTGCAAGACTAGCGCGCCCCGTTGCGCCAGCGCCCGCAATCTGCAAGACGGGGCGCAGACATTCCCCACCTACCAAGACCGCAAGGATGACACATGGGACGCAGGAGCAAAGGGCGCGATATCTCCGGCTGGGTCGTGATCGACAAGCCTGCCGGGCCCACATCGACCGCGGTGGTCAACAAGGTCCGCTGGGCCTTTGACGCGCGCAAGGCGGGCCATGCCGGCACACTCGACCCCGAGGCGACGGGCGTGCTCGCCATCGCATTGGGCGAGGCGACCAAGACGGTGCCCTTCATCACCGATGCGCTCAAGGCCTATGAGTTCACGATCTGTCTGGGGGCTGCGACCAATACCGACGATGCGGAGGGGGAGGTGATCGCCACCTCCGAGCTGCGTCCCGACGATGCAGCGATCAAGGAAGCGCTGCACCAGTTCGTCGGCGACATTGAACAGGTGCCGCCGCAGTTTTCTGCCGTCAAGATCGACGGGGAGCGGGCCTACAAGCGCGCCCGCGACGGCGAGGCGATGGAGATCGCCGCGCGCCCGCTCTACGTCGAGAGCCTGATCCTGCTCGACCGTCCGGATGCCGATCACGTCACACTCGAAATGGTCTGCGGCAAGGGTGGTTATGTCCGCTCCATCGCGCGTGATCTGGGCGAGGTGCTGGGCTGCAAGGCACACGTACAGCGCCTGCGCCGCACCTGGTCCGGCCCCTTCGAGGCCGCTGATGCGATTACGCTGGAGCAGGTCGAGGCGTTGGCGCGCACGGCAGAGCTCGATGCCTACCTCGGCCCGCTGGAGCTCGGGCTTGATGACTTGCCGCAGGTCACGGCCAGTGCGGAGGGTGCCGTGAAGCTGCGCAATGGCAACCCCGGCATGGTGTTCGGCAAGGATGTTGAATACGGCGATACCTGCTGGGCCTCCCATGACGGGCACGCAGTCGCCGTCGGCATCTTCAAATCGGGCGAGTTGCACCCGTCGAGGGTGTTTCAGTCGGGGGACTGACAGCGCCCGCATGTTACAGACCGGAACAATCCTCACGGATCTGTAACCGGTGGCGCGGCTTTGTTGCAGGGATTGTTTCAAAACGCCGCCATGCTTTCATGCTTGTGTGAGACCCCTCCTCAGAGGCCACCTGTTCGCGCATCCTGTGGTCAGTCACACCCTTGACCCCAGCAGGAGACACAAAAGATGAAACACACCCTCTTCACCCTCGGCGCAGCCGGTGCGCTCGCCACTGTTGCATTTGACGCCTACGGACAGGGCATCAGCCCCGCCATCGGCATGGCCAAGCTCGCACCGGTCGGGCTTGCCTCCAGCACCTTGAACGCCGTCTTCGGCGCGAGCCCCGCGGGCCTCGCCCATCTGCTGCATGCGGTGACGGGAATGGTATTTTACGTTCTGGGATACTTCCTTGTCGCCCGACCGCTGCAACGTGCGGTGCTTCCGCGCCTGCACTGGGTGATCACGGCAGCGGCCTACGGGACCGTGCTGTGGGTCTTTGCGCTCTACGTGATGGCGCATCTGGTGGCGGGGATGCCCGCGTTTCTCGGGTTCACCGGCATCACCTGGGTCGCGCTTTACGGACATATCCTCTATGCGCTCGTCGCCGCCTGGGTGATCGAGGCGCAGGGGCTTTCGTTCAAGCTGCCGCGCCGCGCGGCTGCCTCGATGGCGTGACGCAACCTCTCGGCAATGCCCACCGCCGCAGGCCCGCGCCTGTGGCGGTTTTCAATCCTGCCGCGCTCTGGCAAAACCCTCCGCATGATCACCCGCACCCATACCAAGGGCGACGCCCCTTCCACCGCCGTCTATTCCGACTGCCTGCGCTACCGCTACAGCCTCACGCGGGTCTGGGCGCCGGAGGGTGCGCGTGCGGGCTTCGTCATGCTCAATCCCTCGACCGCCACCGAAGAGGCCAATGACCCCACGATCGAGCGCTGCGAACGGCGCGCGCGGGCACTGGGGTTCGGCGGTTTTGTGGTGGTCAATATCTTTGCCCTGCGCGCAACCGATCCGCGCGTGATGCGCGCCGCGCAGGATGGCGAGGGCCCCGACAACCGCGGCGCGCTTGACCAGGCCGCAGGCTGGGCCGACATGCTCATCGCCGCATGGGGCGTGCATGGGGCCCACCGCGGTCAGGGGCCCGCGATCGCCACGCATTTGCGCGCGCTGGGCCATCAACTGTACCATCTGGGGCTTACCCGCGACGGCCATCCGCGCCACCCGCTCTACGTCTCCTATGCGGTGCAGCCGCAGGTCTGGCATGCCGACGCGACGCCTCCGGCGTCAGCTACCGCGCGTTAACCTCCTTGCGCGTAGACTTTTGACGATTCGCACGGAAGCTGTAGTGATGGCCGCGGCGCGGAGTGTTTGGTATTTTGGATCTAGTACAATGTTTTGGTTGGCAGGATTGATGGGGCTGATGGCCGTGGGTGCCGTGACCTTCGTGGCGCCGGTGAGCGAGGAGGAGGAAAGCGATGCCGCCGATCTGCCCCCGCCCGATGCCGATCACGGACCCGAAGACCGATTCTCCCTGACCTCGGATTTCTTCGATACGCCCGAAGATGAGATGCTCGGGGACGAGATCCCGGAGAACAATTTTGAGCCGGGCTACGACCCGAGGGGCGGCGATGACACGGCGCTGCTGGAGCCGCTGATCCTGTCGGCAGCGCAGCGCGTCACAACGCTCTACGGGAGCGAGGAGGACGACGTGCTGCTTGGCGGAGCAGGCCGCGACGACATTCAGGGGAACGGGGGCGACGACACGCTCGCCGGTGGCGCTGGCGACGATACGCTCCGCGGCGACGATGGGGATGACAGCCTGCTTGGTGATGCCGGTGCTGATACGCTAGACGGGCTCAACGGGCGGGACGCGATGTTCGGCGGGACGCAGGATGATGCGCTATTTGGCCACAACGCCGATGATCTGCTGTTCGGAGAGGACGGCGACGACAGCCTGCAGGGTTCCGCAGGCACTGATCATCTCGACGGTGGCGCGGGCGACGATGTGCTGCAGGGCGGCCTCGACGACGACACACTGGTCGGAGGTGCGGGGGCCGATGCGCTTTTTGGCGGCTGGGGCAACGACGTGCTCAGCGGCGCAATGCGCGACGCATTGGGCCGTGACATGGATGCGGGTGACTTCCTTAATGGCGGCGGCGGCGATGACAGCATTCTGGCGGGTGCGGGCGATGTTGTCACCGCCGGGGACGGCGCGGATGAGATCATGCTCGGTGACTGGCTCACCTCCGGAAGCGCCGCGCAAATCCTCGACTTCACGCCCGGTGAGGACACGATCGTGCTCGTCTGGGACGATGGGACAGGGGACACCCCCGAGCCCAACATCTCCGTCAGTGCCGATCCCGATACGCCGGGACAGATGCAGGTCATGCTGGACGGAGCGCTCGTGGCAACGGTCAACGGCACCAGCCTCAGCGCGCCTGATATCGCGCTTATCCCGCAGAGCACCGCCGTGCATGTGGGTCTGTCGACCACCTGACGCGCGACCGCTGTGCCTATGGTGCGTGCCGTGGCGCATTAAGCCTTTGCCAAGCTCGCGAAACCCGCCTATACGCTCCCATCGCAGGTAGCAGCCTGCGATTCCTCCATGGGCCTGTGCTGGACGACATCCCGGCCTGCGCCATCCCGATTAACCTTTTGACAAGGAGACCCCGATGTCGATTACGAAAGAAGAAAAATCACGGCTGATGAGCGAATTTGGCGCCAAAGAAGGCGATACAGGCTCCCCAGAAGTGCAGGTTGCCGTACTGAGCTCGCGCATCGCGACGCTGACAGAGCACTTCAAGACCCACAAGAAAGACAACCACGGTCGCCGTGGTCTGCTGAAAATGGTCGCCACGCGCCGCAAGCTTCTGGACTATGTGAAGTCCAAGGATGACGCGCGCTATCAGGACCTGATCAAGCGCCTCGGCCTGCGCCGCTAAGCGCAAGCCACCTCGCTGAGAATTCTGCTGCGCCCCAACCGGGCGCAGCTTTTTTTTTGCGCAAGGCTCAGGGGGTAACCACCCGGATCGCGTCACCCCGCGCCTCGATAGCCTCGGCTGCGTCGAGCAGGATATCCTCGCGGTAGCGCGCACCGACAAGCTGCGCGCCGAGCGGGACGCGGCCCTGCTCGCCAGTGACAAACCCCATAAACACCGACATCGCCGGAAGGCCCAGAAGCGGCAGGCTCACCTGCGTCAGTTGCGCCTCGAACACGCGCGGGAAATCCTCCAGATCCAATAGATCGGGGAAGGGCGGCTCGGCGGAGACAGGGCAGATCAGCACGGGATGCTCGGCCAAGAACATCTGCCATTCGCGCAGGAACCCCAAGCGAGCCTGCAGCGCATCGAGCACCTCGTTGAGGTCGGGCGGCGGGATCAGCTTGTGCATTTCCGCAAGCACGTGATTGGCGTCGGGATCATCTTCCTGCGCAAAGGCCGCCTGCGCGCCGCGCGCCATTTCCGCCAGCCACAGCTGCATTTGCCGACGCGCAGGCTCCCGCAGGGGTGGTGCCACGACCTCGTCGATGCGCCAACCGGCGTCGATGAGCCGTGCCGCCGCTTCGCGCAGCACGCTTTCCACCAGCGGGTGCGTCTGCAAACCTTCGGGTGCGACACAGAGCGCTGCGCGGCGGGGATAGTCGCCGCGGTCAAGCGGCAGCGGCACGTGCCAGGGATCACGCAGATCGGGCTGCGCCATCGCCGCCAAAGACAGCCGCAGATCCCGGACGGTGCGCGCATGCGGCCCGGAGACCGCCATAAGCTGGGCGCCGATGTGCCGGTCGGGCGCCGAGCCGTTCAATGCCGCGACACGGCCAAGTGTCGGCCTGATCCCCTGCAAGCCGCAGGCATAGGCAGGGTAGCGGATCGAGCCGCCGATGTCCGTCCCGTGGCCCACCGCGCCGATCCCCGCCGCCGTGGCCGACGCCGCCCCGCCGGAGGATCCTCCGGGCGTGATCGCCGGGTTATGCGGGTTCTTCGTGTGGCCGTGCAGCGAATTGCGCGTGAACCACCGCAGCGAGAAGGCGGGCGTGTTTGTGCGCCCCACGATGACGGCCCCGGCACGGCGCAGGTTGGCGACCACCGGATTGTCCTCGCGCGCGATCAGGTCCTTTTGCAGGCGCAGGCCGTTCGTGGTCGCTTTCCCGGCCTGGTCCACGTTTTCCTTGATGGTGACGGGCACGCCCGCCATCGGTGGCAGGTCATCACCCCGCGCGCGCGCCGCATCCACCGCATCCGCAGCGGCCAACGCGCCCTCATCATCACGCGCGACCACGGCGTTGAGCGCGGGGTTCACTGCGTCGATCCGCGCCAGCGCGGCTTGTGTCACTTCCCGCGCGGTGATTTCGCCGCGCGCGATCTGCGCCGCAACCGCCGCGCCATCCAGTTCCCAGATCGCCATGGTCTCTCCCTTGTTCTCAACCAGCCTAGCGTGACTTGCCTCCGCCCTGCAATCGCCATAGTCCTTTGATCATATTCCCTCCCCGAAAGGCGCATCATGCAGAATACCGTCGTCAACAGCTGGAACGAATGGGACCCGCTGAGGCATGTCATTGTGGGTCGTGCAGATGATTGCCACATCCCCCCCGCCGAGCCCGCCCTGGATGCCAAAGTGCCCGAGGACAGCGACATGCGCGGCCAGTGGGGCCGCCGCCCGCAGGAGACGATCGACCGCGCGAACGCGCTCTTGGACAATTTCGCCACCATGCTGGAGGGGCGCGGCATCCGGGTGGACAGGCCGACACCGATTGATCATGCCCTGCCCGCGACCACGCCGGATTTCCACACCGACAGCCAGTTCGGCTGCATGCCCCCGCGCGACGTGCTGCTGACCGTCGGCAGCGAGATGCTGGAAGCGACGATGTCCTACCGCTGCCGCTGGTTCGAGTATCTCAACTACCGTCCGCTGATGCAGCGCTATTTCTACGAGGATCCGAACTTCCGGCATGAGAGCGCCCCGAAGCCGCGCCTGACGGATGCGGATTATCACCCAGATTACCTTTCCGAGAAGATCGGCGATGCCAAACGGCTCGAGTGGGCGGCGCGCAAGTTCTTCGTCACGACGGAGGAAGAGCCGCTGTTCGACGCGGCGGATGTGCTGCGATTTGGTCGTGATCTGGTGGTCCAGCACGGATTTACCACCAACCTCAAGGGTATCGAATGGCTGCGCCGCCACTTCCCCGAGCACCGCGTGCATACCGTCAACTTCCCCGGCGACCCCTACCCCATTCACATAGATGCGACCTTCACGCCGCTGCGCCCCGGCCTAATCCTCAACAACCCGCAACGGCGTTTGCCGGAGGACCAGCGTGCCATCTTCGAGGCCAACGATTGGGAGATCGTGGATGCCGCCCAGCCTGCGCATAACTCTCCGCCGCCGCTGTGCTATTCCTCCACATGGCTGTCGATGAACGTGCTGGTGCTCGATCCGAAGACGGTCTGTGTCGAAAAATCCGAGGTCTATCAGGCCGAGCAGATGGACAAGCTCGGCATGGAGGTTGTCGAAGTCGAATTGCGCGATGCCTATGCTTTCGGGGGCGGGTTGCATTGCTGCACGGCGGATGTCTACCGCGAGGGCAAATGCGAGGATTACTTCCCGAGCCTGAGCGCGTAAGAGGCAGGCATAGCCAATGATGGCATGCACTCAATCCGGAAAGACCATGCCGTGACGGACACACCTGACGTATCCCAACTGCTCGCGACCGCGCGGGCGGTTGCCGAAAACCCCGACGCGAGCTCCAGCGAGATCGAGGCGGTTGTTGTCGAGACCGTCTCCGCTTTTGCGGCACGCCTCCAACATCACTTCGCGCGCGGTCCGTTCTTTGCGAAGCTGCGCAGTCGCCTGATCGCCGAAGGGCATGGAGAGCTAGCGCAAACGGTCTACCAGCATTATCTGGTGGCAAATGTGCTCAAACACGGCGCGGGCAAGAGCTTGCGGGAGTTGCGGGCCATGCCCGATCTACCCTTCACGGTGCAGGAAGACGGCGCCTCTCCAATGATCACCGGGATCGGGGCTGGCCTTCTCACCGGGCTGGCGGACGCCCTGGGCGCCGCGCATGACATTCTGGAGCACCGCTGAGCCTTTCTATGCATGGCCCCGGCGCATTTCCACGCCTCAAACGGTCGGTGGCGCGGCCATGCGTCTCCCTTTCCATCTCCCCTGTCTTGCTGTACAGCCCCACTATCTGAAAGACGGCGCCCGGACCTCAGCGCCGACAAAAGAAGATACCGGGGTCGGGGGGAATACGCCTCCCACGCAAATGGCCAACAGGCCAACACAGGAAACGATGATGTTTAACGAAGTCAAGAAATCCATGCAGTGGGGCGAAGAGACGCTCACACTGGAAACCGGAAAAGTCGCGCGCCAAGCCGACGGTTCCGTGATCGCCACCTATGGCGAAACCTCCGTGATGGCCAACGTCACTTTCGCGCGCCAGCAAAAGCCCGGTCAGGACTTTTTTCCGCTGACAGTGCACTACAACGAGAAATATTACGCCGCAGGCAAGATCCCCGGCGGCTTTTTCAAGCGTGAGGCCCGCCCAACCGAGAAAGAGACGCTGACCTCCCGCCTGATCGACCGTCCGATCCGTCCGCTGTTCGTCCCCGGCTTCAAGAATGAAGTGCTGGTGATGTGCACCGTGCTCAGCCACGATCTGGTGAACGATCCCGACATGGTCGCGATGATCGCCGCCTCAGCGGCGCTGACGATTTCCGGCGCGCCCTTCATGGGGCCGATCGCGGCCTGCCGCGTGGGCTTCACGGATGGCGAATACATCCTGAACCCAGAAATCGACGACATGCAGGACCTCAAGAACAACCCCGATCAGCGTCTCGATCTGGTGGTTGCCGGCACGAAAGACGCCGTGATGATGGTCGAATCCGAAGCCTATGAGCTGTCGGAAGAAGAGATGCTGGGTGCGGTCAAATTCGCCCATGAGCATATCCAGCCGGTGATCGATCTGATCATCGAACTGGCGGAAACGGCGGCAAAAGAGCCGTTTGATTTCCAGCCCGTCGATTATTCCGACCTCTCTGCGGCCGTGAAGAAGGCGGGCGAGAAGGAAATGCGCGCAGCCTTCGCGATCCGCGACAAGCAGGAGCGCACAGCCGCTGTTGCCGCCGCCCGCGAGACGATCAAGGAAGCGCTGAGCGAAGAGCAGCTTGCAGATGCGAACCTCGGGTCCGCGCTCAAGGGGCTGGAAGCCTCGATCCTGCGCGGTGACGTGGTCAAGACCGGCACCCGCATCGACGGCCGCAAAACCGACGAGATCCGCGATATCGTCTCCCAGACAGGCATCCTGCCCCGCACCCATGGCTCGGCGCTCTTCACCCGTGGTGAGACTCAGGGCCTCGTGGTGACCACGTTGGGCACCGGCGACGACGAGCAGTTCATCGATGCGCTGCACGGCAACTTCAAATCCAACTTCCTGCTGCACTATAACTTCCCTCCCTATTCGGTTGGCGAAGTCGGTCGCGTGGGCCCTCCGGGCCGCCGCGAGATCGGTCACGGAAAGCTGGCGTGGCGCGCGTTGCAGGCGGTTCTGCCTGCCGCCACCGATTTCCCCTACACCATTCGCGTGGTGTCGGAGATCACTGAATCCAACGGCTCCTCCTCGATGGCCTCCGTCTGCGGCGGCTCGCTGTCGATGATGGACGCAGGTGTGCCGCTCAAGGGCGCGGTGGCCGGTGTGGCGATGGGTCTGATCCTCGAAGAGGATGGCTCCTACGCGATCCTGTCCGACATCCTGGGCGATGAAGATCACCTCGGCGACATGGACTTCAAGGTTGCCGGTACCGAAGCGGGTATCACCTCCCTGCAGATGGACATCAAGATCGCGGGCATCACGCCCGAGATCATGGAGAAAGCCCTCGCGCAAGCGAAGGCAGGCCGCCTGCATATCCTCGGCGAGATGGGCAAAGCCATCTCCGGCGCGCAGGAATTCTCCGTCCACGCGCCACGGATCGAGACCATGCAGGTGCCGACGGACAAGATCCGCGAAGTCATCGGGTCGGGCGGCAAGGTGATCCGCGAGATCGTCGAAGTCTCCGGTGCCAAGGTCGATATCAACGACGACGGCATCATCAAGATCGCATCCCCCAACGCCGATTCGATCAAGAAGGCCTATGACATGATCTGGTCGATCGTGGCAGAGCCGGAAGAGGGTGCTGTCTATACCGGTACCGTTGTGAAGATCGTCGATTTCGGCGCCTTCGTGAACTTCTTCGGCAAGCGCGACGGCCTTGTGCATGTCTCCCAGATCGAGAATCGCCGCCTGAACCACCCGTCGGATGTTCTGAAGGAAGGTCAGGAAGTGAAAGTGAAGCTTCTGGGTTTTGACGATCGCGGCAAGGTACGCCTGTCCATGAAAGTGGTCGATCAGGAAACCGGCGAAGAGCTCAAGAAAGAAGAAGCCGTAGAGGAGTAATCTGCGTGCTTCTGACCAAAACGAAGGCCCCGGTGGAAACGCCGGGGCCTTCTTGTTTTCCGCGCACCGCCGTGGTTCCTGAGCCCTGACCCAATGCGAGCCTGCCATGCCCGATCTCAGCGATATCCAGATTGTAACCGTGGCCTACAACAGCACCGGTGTGATCGGCGAGATGCTCGCCTCCCTGCCTGCGGGCGTGCGGATCGTGATCGTGGACAATGCCAGTCGCGATGCGGAGGTGCTCGCCACCCTTGCGGCGCGGCACGGTGCGCATGTGATTACCAACGCCACCAACCGCGGCTTCGGGGCCGCCTGCAACATCGGTGCCGCCCATGGCGATGCGCCCTACCTCTTTTTCCTGAACCCAGATGCGCAGGTCGCGCCCGGTTGTCTGGAGCAGCTGCGCGCCGACCTGGCGGCACACCCGGAGGCCGCCGCAGCATCGCCTCGCGTGCTCGACGGGCGCGGGCGTCCCGCGTTTCGCCGCCGCTCCCGCCTGCTGCCCAAATCCGCGCATTGGTCGGGCCCGCCGCCCGCCAGCGATGCGGAGGTGCCGCTGCTCAACGGTGCCGCGATGTTCATCCCGCGCGCCCATTTCGAGGCTGTCGGCGGCTTTGACGAGGCGATCTTCCTCTACCACGAGGACGATGACTTGAGCCTGAGGCTCGCGCGGGAATTCGGGCCGCTGCGTCATGTTCACGGGGCCATGATCCACCACGCGGAAGGAAACAGCACCGCCCGCACCCCGGCGACCGCCGCCTTCAAGGCGCGGCACATGGCGTTTTCTGCGGTCTACACCATGCAGAAACACCACCGCCCGCTGCCGCGCACGAGGATCATTGCGGCGGCACTGCTGCAGGTCCTCTCGCCGCTCACGTTGCTTTCGGCCCGCAAGCGCGCCAAGCATATTGCGTTTCTGAAGGGTGCTTTGGAGACAATAACGGCACCACGCGCAGGTTGATGTGCATGGTGCAACAGCCTTATCTTGCCATGTGGTGCCTACTTGCCCGGATGTGAGAACGCACTGCAGAGCTTCGCTATATGCTACTATAACGAAATCAACTACCTGCTCCACAATCCACCCAATCGCCTGTCCTCGCAGATCCCAGATAAATGCGACGCAGGTTCACGATTTTGAAACTTTTGGTCTAGTGTGCAGTTAATAATAGAATCATACGAATTTTAGGAGACACTGCCATGTCGCTATTGAACCGTCGCACGCTCCTTGTTTCAGGCGCAGCCGCTCTCGCAGCGGGCCCCGCGCTCGCTGCCTATCAGGTACCCGCGCATCTTCAGCCCCGCATCGTGGACATTCGCGACGGCTTCGCCCCGTTCGAAATCCACGTCGATCCGGGCCAGTTCGCCCTTTATTGGACGCAACCGGGCGGCAAGGCGATCCGTTACAGCGTCGGCATCGGGACCGAAGGCCGATACCAGTCCGGGGTTTTCCGTGTCCGTCGCAAGGCCGAATGGCCAAGCTGGACACCGACCCCAGCCATGATCCGGCGCGAGCCGCACATCTATGCGCAGCATGCCGGCGGCATGAAGGGGGGCGGCATAAACCCCTTGGGTGCGCGCGCACTCTATCTCTACCGCAACGGGCGCGACACGTATCTGCGCATCCACGGCACGCCCCAGCCGCAAACGGTCGCGGCGCGTGTGTCCAACGGCTGTGTGCGGATGATCAACGAACATGTGATCGACCTCTATGACCGCGTGCCCAACGGTACTCGCGTCGTACTGCACTAAGCGAAAAAGGGCGCTCGGAACTCAGTTCCGGCGCCCTTTCCATGTCGGTCATCCGACAAGTCGGTTCCCGTCAGTCCTTGAGCTTGGTCATGCGCAGATAGGGCAGCACGGTGTTGAAATCACCGAATTTCTCCTTCGCATCCGCATCCGATACCGTCGCCGGGATGATCACATCATCGCCCACGTTCCAGTTTGCGGGCGTTGCAACCCCGCGCCCGGTGGAGGTTTGCAGCCCGTCCAGCGCGCGCAGCACCTCGGCAAAGTTGCGCCCCACCGTCATCGGATAGGTCATGCTCAGCTTGAGCTTCTTGTCAGGTCCGATGATGAAGACCGAACGGACCGTGGCACTGTCCGCAGGGGTGCGCCCGTCGGGCAGATAGGCTTCCGCAGGCAGCATGTCGAACGCCTTGGAGAGCTCGAGCCCCGCGTCCGCCACAATGGGAAAGCCCGCCTTGGCCCCGCCCACGGTCTCGATGTCACCCTTCCACTTCTTGTGGTCTTCGACGCTGTCGACCGAGACGCCGATCACTTTCGTGCCGCGCTTCTCCCACTCCTCGGAGAGTTGAGCCACCGCGCCGAACTCCGTGGTGCAGACCGGCGTGAAATCCTTGGGATGTGAGAAGATGATGGCCCAGCTGTCGCCGACGAACTCATGCAGGCTGAAGCTGCCCTGATCCGTTTCGACCTTCAGGTCGGGTATCGTGTCGTTGATGCGCAAACTCATTTTGGGTGTCTCCTTTAGTTCGATGCTTAGAATCATTTAGTCATTCATGACCTCACTTGCATCCCCATCTTGCAGGCAGTCAGGCGCAATGTCACTGTAGCGCAAAACGTCATTCAAGGAGCATCACCAATGCAAGAGCACCGCAATTTCTACATCAACGGCGCGTGGGTGGCCCCCGCAGAGGCCAATGACTACGCCGTCATCGACCCATCTACCGAAGAGCAATGCGCGATCATCTCGCTGGGCGGGCAGGCCGACACGGACGCCGCCGTGGCCGCGGCGCGTGCCGCCTTCGACAGCTGGTCGCAAACGTCACGCGAAGAGCGGGTCGCGCTGATCCGCAAGCTCGCGGAGATCTACGAGGCGCGCAAGGAAGAGATGGCACAGGCGATGTCCCTGGAGATGGGCGCGCCCATCGACATGAGCCGCTCCTCCCAAGTGGGTGCGGGCAGCTGGCATATCGAAGGCTTCCTGAAGGCTTTCGAGGATTTCTCCTTCGAAGAGGACTACGGTTCCAGCGAGAAGATCCTGCGCGAGCCCATCGGCGTCTGCGCCCTCATCACGCCCTGGAACTGGCCGATGAACCAGATCATGCTCAAGGCGATCCCCGCCATGGCCACCGGCTGCACCATGGTGCTCAAACCGTCTGAGATCGCACCGCTGTCGGGTCTGCTGTTTGCCGATTTCGTACATGAGGCGGGCTTCCCCGCCGGCGTCTTCAACCTCGTGAACGGCGATGGCGCAGGTGTGGGCAGCCAGCTTTCGGTCCATCCGGAAGTCGACATGGTGAGCTTCACCGGCTCCACCCGCGCGGGCATCGCCATCTCCAAGGCCGCCGCGGACACCCTCAAGCGCGTCAGCCTCGAGCTCGGCGGCAAGGGTGCCAACATCATCTTCGAGGACGCGGACGAAAAGGCGGCCAAGCGCGGCGCCGTGCACTGTTTCAACAACTCCGGGCAGTCGTGCAACGCGCCGACGCGCATGCTGGTGCACAAATCACGGTATGACGAGGCAGTTGCGACCGCGGCGGAGGTGGCGAACAATACCCGCGTCGGCCCCGCCTCCGAGGAGGGACGCCACATCGGCCCGGTCGTCTCCGAAGCGCAGTTCAACAAAATCCAGGGTCTGATCGAGATCGGTATCTCGGAGGCGCGACTGGTCGCAGGGGGTCTCGGACGCCCCGACGGGCTCAACCGCGGCTACTACGTCAAGCCGACGGTTTTCGCGGACGTGACCAACGACATGACCATCGCCCGCGAAGAGGTCTTTGGCCCCGTGCTGTCGATCATCCCCTTCGAGACGGAAGAGGAGGCGATCGCCATCGCGAACGATACGCCATACGGCCTCACCAACTACGTCCAGACTACGGACACGGAAAAACGGCGCCGCGTCGCGCGCCGTCTGCGCTCCGGCATGGTTGAGACCAACGGCGTGGGCCTTGCGCAGGGCTCGCCCTTCGGCGGCTACAAGCAGTCCGGCAATGGCCGCGAGGGCGGCGTCTTTGGCCTTGAGGAGTTCCTCGAAGTCAAGGCCGTCTCCGGCTGGGCTGCAGAGTAACCGGATAAAATCGACCGGCCCGCAGACTGAAGCGGGCCGGTTCTCGCACAAATTTCCATCAGTGTGATGCAGTTCACAGCAGAATTGAAACGGATGCGTTAGCCAAGGGGGTATATTCTCCTACCGATTGGTCTGACCCGTGACACTTGAAGCATTTTTTGCCTTTGCCTTTCTGAATTTCGCCTACAGCCTCGCACCCGGCCCCAATGCCGCATTGATCGTCGGCACCAGCGCCCGCCGTGGCAGCGTTGCCGGTCTTGGCGTCATTCTGGGGATCCTCTGCGCCGAAGTCATCTGGGCGCTGTTCGCAATCACGATCGTCATGGGGCTTCTTGATCTTGTGCACTTCCACCCCTCGACACTGCAGGTCTTCGGGGCCTGCGTGCTGTTACTGATCGGAACCTCGATGCTGATCGCACGCGAACCGAAAGCTGTCACCGGCTCGGAGAGATCGCAGGCAACCGCCGTCCGCACGCTGCCGCAAACCGTGTTGAAGGGGGGATTCGTCGGATTGACGAACCCGCTGGCGCTGGTGTTTTTCGTGTCCATCGCGCCGACTTTTCTCAGCCCTTCCGACATGACGATGGCCACGGCGGCCATCTTCGCTGCCGCGGCGGTCGTTTCCTGCGCGGCGGCGCATCTGCCCTATCTGGGTGCCGCCCGTCTCAGCCAGAGCCGGTTCGGGCCGCTCATAGAGCGCGGCTGTGGTATCACACTCTGCTGCCTCGGCGGCGGAGCAGTCATGCAGAGCGTCGTCATCGGCTCCTAAAAGGGTGCCTTGCTGCGCACGCGCGTCATCTGACCCCCGTCCGGATGCCGGAAACGCAACTCTTCGGAATGGAGCATCATCCGCTCGTACTCCCGCGCCGGACCTTCGGCGTAGAACGGATCGCCCAGGATCGGATGTCCGAGGCTCAGCATGTGAACACGCAACTGATGGCTGCGCCCGGTATGCGGGGTCAGGCGCATGCGTGCGGTGCTGCCTTCGTCCCTGACCATGCGCCAATCGGTCTGTGCTGGCTTTCCGGTTCCGTGGCACACCATCTGGCGCGGCCGGTTGGGCCAGTCCACGATCAGCGGCAGATCGACCGTGCCGCTCTTCTCCTCCGGTACGCCCCAGACCCGCGCGATGTAGGTCTTCTTCGTCATCCGTTTCTCGAACTGCAGGCCCAGATGCCGCTGCGCGTGCGGGGTGAGGGCAAAGACCATCACGCCCGAGGTATCGCGGTCCAGCCGGTGGACCAGCAGCGCATCGGCAAAGGCGGCCTGCACCCGTGCCAGCAGACAATCGGCAAGTTCCGGCCCTTTTCCCGGTACGGAGAGCAGACCCGCAGGCTTGTCGACGACGATCACTTCGTGATCGAGGTGCAGAACCTCCAGCGGGTCCATCGGCGGGGAATATGCGGCGTCCATGACCGCCTCAGTCCCATGTGGGGGGTTTGTTTTCAACCCATGGCGTGGCACGCTTTGCGCAATTGGGAGATCCGCCATGCATCCGACCATCCAGAAGTTCCACGACCATGTGCTCGCCAATGATCACAAGGGCCTGCCCGCGCTCATGGCCGAGAATGTGACGTTCCAGCCGCCGACCTATTGGGCCACATGGAACGGCCGCGATGCGGTATCCGCCGTGCTGGCCCATGTAAACGAGGTGTTCAGCGGCTTCGAATATCGCCGGGTGATGGGGTCAGGCAACGATTGGGCGCTTGAGTTTCAATGCAAGGTCGAGGGGCTCGACTGCGTCGGCGTCGATCTGATCACGCTCAACGATGAGGGCCTGATACAGGTATTGGAGGTCGTGATGCGGCCCCACAAGACCATCGGCGCGCTGCGCGAGGCGATGAACGCGCGTGTGGCCAAAGACCCCGTCTTTCTCATGCACAGGTCGGCGCTGAGCTAGGCCCGCCCGGACAGGCTCAGGCGTTGGGATGGGCCGCGGGATGCAGATCCCACCGGCCCGAGCCTGAGGCAATCAGACGTCCGCTGCAGTTAGCCCTTACACCTTCACCCGTTCCGCCGCCGGATCATACATCGGCTTCAGCGACGCCTGTGCGTGAACCCTTGTGCCCATGATGTCGATCTCGAAGCTGGAGGCGAGAAGTTCCGCCGCCGTCTCGCCCTTGCAGGGCACATAGCCCATGCCGATCGCACCGCCCAGATGATGGCCATAGGCGCCCGAACTGACGTAGCTCACGATCTCCCCATCGCGCACGATGGGCTCATTGTGATAGAGCAGCGGCTCCGGCTCTGTCAGCTTGAACTGCACCAGACGCATGTCAAGGCCCGCCTCCATCTTCTCCAGCACCGCCGCGCGCCCGATGAAATCAGGCTTGGTTTTCTTGACGGCAAAGCCCAGGCCCGCCTCCAGCACGTGATCCTCCGCCGTGATGTCATGCCCGAAATGGCGAAAGCCCTTCTCGATCCGGCAGCTGTCCATCATGTGCATGCCGCAGAGTTTCAGGTCGAAATCCTGCCCCGCATCCACCAGCGTTTCAAAGACATGGCCCGCCTGATCGGCGCTCACATAGACCTCCCAGCCGAGCTCTCCCACGTAGGTCACGCGGTGCACCCGCGCCTGCCCCATGCCGATGTCGATCTGCTGCGCGGTGCCGAAGGGGTTGACCGCATTTGAAAAGTCATTGGGCGAAACGGCGTTCAGCAAGTCGCGTGCACGCGGCCCCATCACGGCCAGCACACCTTCGCCCGCCGTCACATCGGTGATCACGACGTTGAAATCGCCCAGGTGGCGGCGCATCCACGTCTCATCCGCCAACCGCGTGGCAGCGGGGGTGACCACCAGATAGGCCAGCTCCGATAGGCGCGTCACGGTCACATCCGCCTCAATCCCGCCGCGACGGTTGAGGAATTGGGTATACACGATCTTGCCCACCGGCACCGAATAATCGCCGGCACCGATATAGTTGAGGAAGGCTTCGGCATCGCGTCCCTCGACGCGGATCTTGCCGAATGAGGACATGTCGTACATGCCCACGTTGCGGCGCACCGCGCGGTGTTCCTCGGCCACGTTCTCGAAGAAGTTCTGCCGCTGCCATGAGTAGCGGTATTCGCGTTCCTGCGCACCGCGGGCGAACCAGTTCGCACGCTCCCAGCCGGCAAGCTCCCCCATGACCGCGCCCCGGTCGAGCAGCTGCGCGTGGAAGGGCGTGCGGCGCACGCCGCGCGCGGTGGCTTTCTGCCGGTACGGGAAATGATCGGCGTAGAGCAAGCCGAGCGTCTCCTTGGAGCGCTCGAAGAGGTATGTCTTGTTGCCTTGGAAGGGCTGCATCCGGCTGATGTCCACATCGCCCAGATCGAAAGGTTTCTCGCCCGCGTCCATCCACTGGCTCAGCGCCATGCCGGCACCTCCCGCGGACTGGATCCCGATGGAGTTGAAGCCCGCCGCGACCCAGACATTGTCCATCTCCGGGGCAAGCCCGAGGTGATAGGCGTCGTCTGGGGTAAAGCTCTCTGGCCCATTGAAAAACGTGTGAATGCCCGCATCGGCGAGCATCGGCATGCGGTGGACGGCATTCTCAAGGATCGGCTCGAAATGGTCGAAATCCTCTGGCAGCTGGTCGAATTCGAAGTCCTTGGGGATGCCGTCCATCGCCCAGGGCTTGGCGTTGGGCTCAAACGCGCCGAGCAGCATCTTGCCTGCGTCCTCCTTGTAGTAGGCACATTCATCGGGCACGCGCAGCACCGGCAGCTGTGTGAGGCCCGGGATGGCTTCAGTAACGATGTAGAAATGCTCGCAGGCATGCAGGGGCACGTTCACACCTGCCATGCGTCCCACCTCGTGGCCCCACATCCCGCCGCAGTTGACGATCATGTCGGCGGTGATGTGCCCCTTCGCGCCGTCCTGCTCCCAATCGACGCCGGTAACACGGCGCCCCTGCCGCGCGATGCCCGTCACCGCCGTCCGCTCGATCACGCGGCCGCCCCGCATGCGCGCGCCCTTGGCCATAGCGAGCGCGATATTGGCCGGATCGCCTTGGCCGTCCTTGTCGAGGTAGACCGCACCCGTCACTCCATCGATGTTGAGATGGGCATAGCGCTGCTTTACCTCCGCGGGGGAGATCTCCTCCACATCCACGCCAAAGGCGCGCGCCATCGCCGCCTGCCGGTAAATCTCCTCGCGCCGTTCAGCCGTGAGCGCCACGGTGATCGAGCCGCAGCGCTTGAAACCGGTCGCTACGCCCGTCTCCTCTTCCAGACTGCCGTAGAGTTCCTGGGAGTACTTGGCGAGCTTGGTCATGTTCTTGGTCGCGCGCAGCTGCGCGATCAGCCCCGCCGCGTGCCATGTGGTTCCGGACGTGAGCTGCTTGCGCTCCAGCAACACCACATCCTTCCAGCCCAGCTTGGTCAGGTGATAGGCGACGGAACAGCCGATAACGCCGCCCCCGATGATGACGACACGCGCGTGGGATGGAACATCCGTCATGGCAGTTTCCCTCTAGACGATGCTATGGCCCGCGTCTTTCAAACGGCGGGCGATTTCCTGGATATGGGCGGGCCCGACCTCGCAGCAGCCGCCCACGATCGTGGCGCCGACATCGACCCATGCCATCGCATGCGCCGCGTAAGCCGCAGGCGTCAGATCCGTGCGCGCGCTGAGCGCGTCGACGGTGGGGAACTCTTCCTTGTATTCGTCGGTGATCTTCGTGAACCCGTTGGCATAGGCCCCGAAGGGCAGCCCCCAATCGGCGATCTTCGGCAGGCCCTGCGTGATCGCCTCCGGCAGTGAACAGTTGAGCAGGACGGCCGCAGGCGCGTATTTTTCGACCAAGGGACGCAGATCCACGAGCGACTCGCCGGAGCGCAGCAGGCTGCCATCCTCGTCATCTACCGAAAACGCGATCCAGACGGGCACGGTGCTGCCGCTGCGCCGGACGCCTTCAAAAACCCCTTCCGCTTCGCGCAGTGAGGATACCGTCTCCGGCAGCAGCAGATCCACGCGGTCGCCCATCATCCCGATTATCTCGGCAAACCGCGCGGCGGCGACTGCCACGTCAGGTTCCAGATCTGGCCGGTATGACGCCAGTAGCGGGCCCAGCGCGCCTGCCACCTTGCCAGACCCATGGGCGTCGCGCGCCGTGACAGCCTGCTCCACGCCCGCCTCGATGAGCGCGCCGAGCTGGTCCTCCAACCCGACACGTTCGAGCCTGCTACGGTGCACGGGGTACGTGTTGGTCGTCACCACCGTGGCACCAACGGCGAGGTAATCCGCGTGTACGGCCCTGACCAGATGCGGCTCTTCCATCATCACGCTCGTGGACCAAAGAGGTGTGGCTGGAACCGCGCTGCGCTTGACCAGTTCCTGCCCGATGGAGCCGTCCAGCAAGGTGATCGCACTCATGCGCGCAACCTTTCATTGGCCGGATCCCAGAGCGGCTGATCCTCCTGCACCACGGCCTTGCACATGGTGCCGAAGATGTTGATCCCCAATTCCGTGCCCGGTGCCGCCAGATCCGCGCGGATCGTGCCCAGCGCCACGGATTTGCCGATCCTGTAGCCCCAGTCGCCGCTCGTCGTCTCGCCCACGACGGTGTCGCCGTGATAGACCGTGGACATATAGGGCGCGTCCTGCGCGCCCGCCTCGACGATCATGGTGACAAAGCGCTTCTTGACCCCCTGCTGCTTCTGCGCGAGCAATGCCGCCTTGCCGGGGAAATCCTGCGGCTTGTCGAACTTGACCCAGCGCTCCAGCCCGGCCTCCAGCATGGTGTAATCGGTCGACAGATCGCCCTTCCACGCGCGGTAGCCCTTCTCGATCCGCATGGAATTGAGGGCGTACATGCCGAAGGGTTTGGCGCCCGCCTCCAATACGGCGGCGTATAGTGTCGGCACCTCCGCGATGGCGGCATGGATCTCCCACCCAAGCTCCCCCGCGAAGGAGACCCGCGCGAGCATGCAATTCACACCGGCAACTTCGGCCTTCTGGATCGAAAGCCAGGACGCATCTAGATCCGCCTGTGTGCCGATCTGCCCGAAGAGCGCCCGCGCCTTTGGACCGCTCACGATCAGTGTCGAGTAGTCTTCCGTGTGGTCGCTCAGGCTCAAGCCCTCGGGCAGCCGCTTGCTGAGCACATCGAAGTCATGCCATTGCGCCACGGCAGCGGTGATCAGGGTGAAATCATCCTCACCATGCCGCAGGATCGACATCTCCGTCAGGATGCGCCCGCGGTCATCGGGGAAATAGGCGAGGTTCATGCGGCCTATCTTCGGCAGACTGCCGGCGATCATGCCGCGCAGGTATTCCGCCGCCCCCTCTCCCGACAAGGCGAAGCGCGAGAAGCCCGGCAGGTCGAGCACGCCCACGCCGTCGCGCACCGCCTCGACCTCCTCGCGGATGCGGGGCGACCATGGCCCCTCGCGGTCCCATGTCTGGGTCGCCTCCTCGGAGGTGTCATCGCCGGGCTTGGCAAACCAGTTCGCCCGCTCCCAGCCGTTATAGGCGCCCATCTGGCCGCCGAGCGCCAGCACCTTGTCATGCACCGGAGACAGCTTCTTGTCGCGCCCGGCGGGCCATGCATGATGCGGGAAATGCATCGCGTACTCATGGCCGTAGGTCTCCAGCGCCTTGGCCAGCGTATAGTCATGGTCGGCATAGCCGGTGTAGCGGCGCGGATCGACTGCCCACATGTCCATCTCCGTCTCGCCGTGCATGATCCATTCCGACAGGACCTTGCCCGCACCGCCACCCTGGGCGATCCCGAAGGTGAAGCTGTGGCCCTCGAACGCGTTTCTGACACCTGGCATCGGGCCGATCATCGGCAGCCCGTCCGGGGCATAGGGGATGGGCCCGTTGATATTGCGCTCCACCCCGCCCTCGCCCAAGAGCGGCACACGCGCCATCGCGTCTTCGATATAGAACTCCAACCGCTCCAGATCGTCGGGGTAGAGCTGGAAGGAGAAATCATCGGGCATGGGATCCTCCGGCGTGACCCAATGCGCCTTGCAGTTGCGCTCATAGGGGCCGAGGTTCAGCCCGTATTTGTCCTGCCGCAGGTAGTAGGAGATGTCCACGTCGCGCACGAGCGGCATCTTGTGGCCCTTCTCCTTGGTCCAGGCCTCCAGCTCGGGCAGTTGCCCGGTCAGGAAATACTGGTGGCTCATCACCACCATCGGCACCGTGCGCCCGCCGAAGGGCTTGAACATCTCGCCGACGCGCTGCGCGTAATAGCCCGCGCAATTGGCCACGTATTGCGCACGGATCTCGCCCTTACCGGTCTTCACGATCCACTCGTCGCCGTCCCGGTCGATGCCGGTGACGGGGCAGAAACGCTCGATCCGCCCGCCCGCGTCGCGCGCGCCCTTGGCCAACGCCTGAGTGAGCTGCGCGGGGTCGATATCGCCGTCCAGCGGATCCCACATGCCGCCCTGCAGGTCATGGATCTCGAGGAAGGGGTTGTATTCCTTCAACTCCGCGGGCGAGAGCATTCCCATCTCCAACCCCTGATAGGCACCCATGGAGGCGACCCGCTCGAACTCCATCATCCGTTCCTTGCTGTGTGCGAGACGCAGCGAGCCGGTGACGTGGTAGTTCATCGGATAGTCGACGTCCTTGCCCAGCGTGCGGTACATCTCGAGCCCGTAGCGCTGCATGTTCATCACTGCCCAGCTCGAGGAGAAGTTGGGACAATTCCCCGCCGCATGCCAGGTCGAGCCTGCAGTGAGTTCGTTCTTCTCCAGCAGGACGCAATCCGTCCAACCGGCCTTTGCGAGGTGATAGAGAGTCGAAGTGCCCACGACACCGCCACCGATGATGACCACGCGGGCCGTTGTTGGAAGATCACTCATGTTTCTTGCTCCTCTTGGGGGACGGTATCGGTGATGTCGTAATAGTCGCCCTTGTCGGCGGTGAAGATGTGGCGCTCCAGACGCAGGCCTGTGGGCCCGTCGAGCGCACCGAGGCTGATCCCCGTATCCGGATCCGCATGCCCCTTCCAGAACAGGAAGGACCCGCATGTGGGACAGAAGCCGCGCTTGGCGATGTCAGTCGCGGCATACCAGCGTGGCGTTCCCGTGATGCTGAGCTCCGCGTCCATCACCTGCACCGAAGCCCAATAATGCCCCGATTGCTTGCGGCACTGGGTGCAGTGGCAGGCCGCGGGATCGCGCGCAGCGCCCGTCGCCGTGAAGGTGATCTCTCCGCAAAGGCATGATCCCTGGAGCATTCCCATCCGCCCTATCCCTTTACCGGTGCGGCGGCACTGCCGAGCAGAACGCCGTAGATGATGAAACATGCGCCCATGACGCGGCGCACCCAGACGTTGAATACCGCGCCCAGTGCCGCCCGGCCCAACCCCGCCCCGAGCGCGATAAAGCCGGTATAGCTCAGTGCGGTGAGGGTGAGCGCGGTGGGCACGATCACCGCCATCTGCTCCCAGATCGGCACCCCCGGCTGCACGAATTGCGAGAAGGCCGCGAGGTAGCCCGCGACGCTCTTGGGATTGATCGTGGCGATGGCGAAGGCGCGCAGATAGACCGACGCCGCAGGCCGGTGCGTGACCTGCACAGGCCTGCGGGCCTGCAGGATCCCACGTGCGCCGAGGTAGATCAGGAACCCCGCCCCGATCAATTTCGCGATGCCGAAGGCCGTCGGCGAGGCAGCGATGAGTGCCGTGATCCCGAGCGCGGAAAGGGTCAGGAACAACAGCGCCTGCGTGAGTATCCCCAGCACGCCCGGCATGCTGCGCGCCATGCCCAACGTCATGCCGTTGTTGATGCAATTCACCGCGTTCGGCCCCGGCGTGGTGACAAAAACCACCCAGAAAAGCGCAAAAACTGTCCATGCCTCGAAGCTCATCTCAATACACCGGCGGGGCGATGACCCAGATCGCCACGGCGGGTTCGGCGCTGCGGTTGGCCCAGCGGAACGGCTCGCCGCGCACCCGGAAACTGTCGCCGGTAGCAAGGCTGTGCACATGGCCGCTTATCTCGATCTCCAGCGCGCCGGAAACGATGTAGCCGACTTCCTGCGTGGGCCGCGTGACCGGCTTCGTGATCCGGCTGTGCGGCAGGAATGTCGAATGGACCATCTCGAAGTCGTCTGTTAGGTCGGGGGAGAGCAGTTCCTCCACCAGCCCCGCGATGCTGGCTCCGATGGCGCGCCGCGCACCGGCACGCACGATGAAACCCGCCTCATGCGCAGGTGCAGCCGCGTGGCGGAAAAGAATTGATAACGGCACCTCGAACACCGCCGCGATCTGGCGCAGATCGGTGATCGACGGCTCCGAAAGGTCACGCTCGACCTGGCTCAGCCAGCCCACGGAGCGGCCCAGCGTCTCTGCCGTCTGAGCCAGCGTCAGCCCCCGCGCCCGGCGCAACGCGCGCAGATCCGCGCCCAGCGTGTGCGGTTTGTGAGGCGGGTCGTGGCGCATGGTACCTCGCGGAGCTTGAGAGCAGGCCCGCGCGAATCTGATCCACACGTCCCGCTGCATCAAATCCTGTCAGAGCTCCGTGAAAAAATCCAGAAAAATTTCATGGGTGCGTTCGAGGTCCGCTCAGGCCGTGCGGACCTGTGCAAATGCAGTCGTCAGAATGGCCTGTAGCGCCTCCGCGTCATGCGGCGTAAAGGCGTCAGGCTGATCGCTATCGATATCGAAGACACCCAGCAGCACGCCGTCCGCACCGAAAACGGGCAGCACAAGCTCCGAGCGGGTCGAGCTGGCACAGGCGATGTGACCCTCGAACGCCTCCACATCCGGTACCAGTTGCACCTGTCCCGTGCGGGCCGCAGCACCGCAGACACCGCGCGCAAAGGGGATCACGAGGCAGCCATGGCCACCTTGATAGGGTCCGATCTTGAGCAGCCCCGGCTCCGTGATCCTATAGAACCCCGTCCAGTCAAAGCGCGCATCGGAGTGGTGTACCTCGCAGGCGATTGTCGCCATGAGGGCCACGCAATCGTCTTCGCCTGTCGTCAGGGCGGCGATGGTTTTGGACAAGGTTTCATAGTTTGCGCGCATGGTGCTGGCCGCCAATGTTGCTGGGGCCCTTGGGCCATGTGAGTTCAGGAGTAAAATGAAGCCGGGGACGGCGCGAAATCTATCAGACCCGCTCGATCGCGATGGCGGTGCCTTCGCCCCCGCCGATGCAGATCGCAGCCACTCCGCGTTTCAGGCCACGCTTTTCCAGCGCATTGAGCAAGGTAACCATGATCCGCGCGCCCGAGGCGCCGATGGGGTGGCCGAGCGCGCAGGCGCCGCCGTTGACGTTCACGATGTCATGGGAGAGGCCCATCTGCTGCATGAACGCGAGCGGCACCACCGCGAAGGCCTCGTTGACCTCCCAGAGGTCGACATCCTCCTTTGTCCAGCCGATGCGGTCGAGCAGCTTCTGCGCTGCGGGCACGGGGGCGGTGGTGAAGAGGCCCGGCGCCTGCGCGTGGCTGGCATGGCCGACGATACGCGCCCGTATGGTCAGGCCTTGCGCCTGCGCTGCCTCCTCCGACGCCAGCACCAGCGCCGCCGCCCCGTCAGAGATCGAGGAGGAGTTAGCCGCCGTCACGGTGCCGCCCTCGCGAAACGCAGGCTTGAGCGTCGGGATCTTCTCGGGGCGCGCAGTCTTCGGCTGCTCATCGGCATCGAGCGTGATGGCGCCGCCACGCGCGGGAACCTCCAGCACCGCGATTTCATCGGCAAACGCGCCGCTGTCCTGCGCCTCCAGCGCGCGGGAGAGCGAGGCCAGCGCGTAGTCGTCCTGCACCGCCCGCGTGAACTGGAAGTTCCTCCGCGCAATCCTCCGCGAAGGTGCCCATCAGGCGCCCCTTGTCATAGGCGTCCTCGAGCCCATCGAGGAACATGTGATCGATCACCGCGGCATGGCCCAGGCGCGCACCGCCGCGCATCTTGGGCAGAACATAGGGCGCGTTTGTCATGCTTTCCATGCCGCCCGCGACCATCACATCGGTCTGGCCGAGCGCGATCTGGTCAAAGGCGATCATCGCAGCCTTCATGCCGGAGCCGCACATCTTGTTGAGCGTCGTGGCGGGCACCTCCTCGCCCAGGCCTGCGGCGAAGCCCGCCTGGCGTGCAGGTGCCTGCCCCTGTCCCGCGGGCAGCACGCAGCCCATCAGCACCTCCTGCACGACCGCATCGCCCGCACCCGCGAGTGCCGCACGGATCGCCGCGCCGCCTAGTTCGGACGCGCGTCATCGCCGAAAGCGCGCCCTGAAATCCGCCCATCGGCGTGCGCGCCGCCCCTGCTATCACCACGTTTGCGCATGCCGGTTCTCCTTTTTGGCGGGTGCTTACAACTTCTTAGCCATTTGGCCCTAGCTAGGAGGTCGCACGCAATCTTTGCAGGAATGTATCATGGAACTTACCAGCTCAAAAGAAGACCGGACTACAGATCGTTACCGTCCAGACAGCAGCGCATTGATGCGATCGTGGCACTGAATTTCAAGGACCGGATGCGCGACATCACACAGGGCGAGGCACGGAACGGTTGTGCTCGATCTCAATCATGTGACTTTCATCGATTCGAGCGGGCTGGGCGCCATCGTCGCCGCGATGAAGAGCCTTGCCCCCGCGCGCCGTCTCGTGCTGGCCGGGTTGACGCCTCCGGTGGACAAGGTGTTCCGGCTGACCCGGATGGATTCGGTCTTTGGCGTCTTCCGCACGGTCGAGGCGGCGTTGGACGCGCTGCAGGGGTGAAGCAGATCATGGCGCGAAGTGTCGATGCCTGAAAGGGACCCCTTTGTGCCCTTCTCGCTCACGCTGGACGGGGCGGAGGAAGCGGTGCGCGACGGGCTGGCACGCGCCATGGCCTGCCTTGCGCCGCTGATGTTGACGCCGGAGGAGGCGGGCACGGTCGAACTGGTGCTTGCCGAAGCGCTCAACAACGTCGTCGAGCATGCGCTGGCGGGCAGCGGCGGCACCACCCGGATCGACATTCAGGGCCGTCACGATGCCGCGGGTCTGCACCTGCTGTTGATCGACCGTGGTTCGCCGATGCCTGACGGGAAAGGCCCCCGGCGGGCAGGCGCCGGAGGTGGCGGTCGAGACGGACGCCCTGCCCGAGGGCGGCTTCGGCTGGTTCATGATCCACACGCTTGCGCGGCGACGTCCGCTACAGCCGCGTCGGGTCCGAGAACCATCTTGCGCTGCTGCTAGATGTCGGGCGTGAGGGCGCGGGCGGTATCCGCCCCTGACGGCTGCGCCATCATCTTGAACTTGCCCCGCCGGGATCACATTTCGGCCACGGTTGACTGGCATACAGAAGCCTGTAGCTGCATACGGCTTCCTCCGGCGTCGCGTTTAATTGCCCCCACCCAGTGCGCGGCGCCGGAGCACTGACCAACCTCCCCGACATCCTAGCATATTCGCATTGGCACCCCCCTGAAACCGCTCTAGGGTCTGCCGAGCAATACTATAGGTGAGGCTTACCCGATGCGTGATTTCCAACTTCCCGGCCGCTCGCCGGTACTGGCCACAGGCGGCATGTGCGCCACGTCGCATCCGCTGGGCGCCAAGACCGCCATCGATATGCTGGAACGCGGCGGAAACGCTATGGATGCCGCCATCGCCGGTGCGGTCCTGCTGGGGATCTGCGAGCCGCAAATGACCGGCATCGGCGGTGATTGCTTTGTGCTGTGGTCGCGCGGGCGGCAGCGAGAGGTCCACGCGCTCAACGGCTCGGGCCGCGCGCCTGCGGCGCTCGATGCCGCACATCTGCGCGACGCGGGCGAGACGATCGTGCCGCTGTCACTCCGCGCATGCGGTGACGATGCCGGGTGCGATTGATGCGTTCTGCCATCTGTCGCGAGACCGACGGCAAGCTCGGGCTCGATGCCGCTGCTCGCCCCCGCGATCCACTATGCCGAGGAGGGCGTGCCCGTCGCGCCGCGCGTGGCCTTCGACTGGGTCAAGGACGCAGCACGTGCTGCAGGGCGCTGCGCGCACGCACTATCTGATCGACGGCACACGCGCCGCAGACGGGCGAGCTGTTCCGCGCGCCCGGCCAGGCCGAGGTGCTGCGCCGCATCGCGAACGACGGGCGCGACGCCTTCTACACCGGCGAAGTGGCCGAGGACATGCTGGCCGCGCTCAACGCGCTGGGCGGCAAGCACACGGCCGATGATTTCGCGGCCGTCGCCTGCACCGCGACCACGCCGATCTGCGGCACCTACAAGGATATCGAGGTGGTCGAGCATCCGCCGAACGGCCAGGGTGCGACGGCGATTCTGATGCTCAACATCCTGTCGCAGTTCGACATCGCCGGCATGGACCCGCTTCGGCGCCGCAGCGCGTCCATATCGAGGCCGAGGCGACCAAGCTCGCCTATGACGCACGCAACCGCTTCATCGCCGATCCCGATCACACCACGCGCACCGAATACATGCTGGCGATGGACACCGCGCAGAACGCTCGCCGCGCTGATTGATCCCGCCACGCGCGATGCAGCCGCCCCGCGCCGCTGACCGAAGCGGTGCACAAGGACACGATCTATATCACCGTCGTCGACAGGGACGGCATGGCCGTGTCGCTGATCTATTCGATCTTCCACGGCTTCGGCTCGGGCATCGCGTCGGACAAGTTCGGCATTCTGATGCAGAACCGCGGCGCAGGCTTCACGCTCGAAGAGGGCCACCCGAACGAATTGAAGGGCGGCAAGCGCCCGATGCACACCATCATTCCCGGCATGATCCGTGAAGGATGGACGCGTGATCATGCCCTTCGGCGTGATGGGCGGGGCCTACCAGCCCTGCGGCCATGCGCGCTTTGCATCCAACCTGGCGGATTTCGGCATGGACCCGCAGACCGCAATCGACGCGCCCCGCGCCTTTGCCGACAAGGCGTGCTGCAAGGTCGAACGCGGCTATCGCGATGCCGTGCGCGCCGAGCTATCGCGATATGGGCCACAACGTCGACATCCCCGATGACGGCCATCGGCGGCGCGCAGGCGATCAAGATCCACGAGAGCGGCGTGCTGGAAGGCGCATCGATCCGCGCAAGGATGGTTGCGCGCTGGGCTACTGAGCGGCGGCAGGGTGGACGGCGGCTCACGCAGTCCAGCTCGATCAGTTCAGCTGGAAATGCAGCGGATATGCTCCGTTCTCGAACGGGCCGAACAGGTCGGGGATATCAGGATGATCGACCGGCTCGCCGGAGTAATCGGCGACCAGATTCTGCTCGGACACATAGGCGACGTAATAGCTTTGATCGTTTTCGGCCAGCAGGTGATAGAACGGCTGGTCCTTGACCGGGCGGCTTTCCTCGGGGATCGACTCATACCATTCTTCGGTATTGGCAAATTCTGGATCCACGTCAAAGATCACACCGCGAAACGGATGCTTCTTGTGGCGGACGACTTGGCCCAGATGATATTTTGCGCGTGTTCTCATCATAGCATTGCGCTCCCTACCCTTCGTTACTACCCGAAACAAGGACATTTGTCCAATCATTGCATGCTGACTTAAAGGAAACAGTCTGTGAACTTGACGCTGACAGTGCTGGAAATCGTCGCACCGGTATTTCTTGCTGGCAGCGGTCGGGTTTACCTGGGTCAAGCTGGGGTTCGAATACCGGATTAACTTCGTCACGCAGCTGGCCACGACACTCGCGGTACCCTGCCTGATCTTCACCGCGCTGATGCAGACGCAGATTGACCCGCCGCGCTCACCGCGCTGTCGCTGGCGACGGTGGCGGCCTATCTGGCGCGGTCACGGTGGCTGCGGCTCGTCTGGTCTGGGCGACGCGGGCTGAACCGGCGGACCTATCTGGCGCCGCTGATTTTCGGCAACACCGGCAATCTGGGCCTGCCGCTGGCGCTTTTCGCCTTTGGCGATGAGGGGCTGAGCTATGCCGTGGTGGTTTTTGCGATCATGGCGATCTGGTCGTTCACCTTCGGCATCTGGCTGGTGGCAGGCGCGGGCAGCTTCGGCAAGGTGCTGCGCGAACCGCTGGTCTGGGCGACGCTGCTGGGCGGGCTGTTTCTGTGGCAGGACTGGCAAACGCCGCTCTTTCTGACCAACACGCTGGAACTGATCGGGCAGATGGCGATCCCGCTGATGCTGATCACGCTGGGGGTCGCGGTGGCGCGGCTCGACGCCGGCGGCGAATCGGGCGGGCCGTCGTGCTGTCGGTGGTCAAGCTGGCGCTCTGTGCCGGCATCGCGTGGGCGGCGGGCGCTGGCGTTTGATCTCGAACCGCGTGGCCTTTGGCGTGCTGGTGCTTGCAGGTCGCGACGCCGGTGGCCGTCACCTCCTACCTGCTGGCCGAGAAATACGGCGCGGATGCGCAGGCGGTCGCGGGGCTGGTCGTGGTATCCACGCTGATGTCGGTCGGCGCATTGCCGCTGCTTTTGGCCGTTTTTGCTGTAGGTTTTCACTGTAAAACCAGCGCCGGCATCCGGTATGCTCGGGCAAAATATAAAAAACTAACTTGAGGCGAGAGGCAGATGAACAGACCCCTTCGCGCTATGATTATCGTGCTGCTGCTGGCAAGCTGTGGCGGCTCATCCACGACCCCGCCACGGGATCTGGACAATGCCTGCGCGATCCTCAGAGAGCGCCCCGATTATCACAGAGCCTTCAACGCGACCGAGCGGCAATGGGGCGTACCCGTTCACGTCCAGATGGCCACCATCCATCAGGAGAGCAAATTCGTCGGCGATGCGCGCACACCGTACCGCTATGTGCTGGGCGTGATCCCGATGGGCCGCCAGTCCAGCGCCTTCGGCTATAGTCAGGCGCTGGACGGCACTGGGACGAATACCTCAGCGGCGGACGCAGGCGCGGCGCCAAGCGCGACAGGATCAACGATGCCACCGATTTCATGGGCTGGTACATGACCATCAGCGCGTCGAGCGGAACGGCATTCCGCTGAATGATGCGCGCAACCAGTACCTTGCCTATCACGAGGGCCATACCGGCTTCCGCGCGGCAGCTACAACAGCAAGCCATGGCTGGTGCGTGTCGCAGGCAAGGTCGAGGCACGCGCCGCGATGTACGAACGCCAGATCGCGGCCTGCCGCCTGCGCTAGCACGTATCCGTGGAGTCGGGACTGCTCCGCCAGCCCAGCGGCCGCGCTCGTCGCGACCTAGCGGTTGGCCGTGCCTGCCGCTGCCGATGTCGAACAGGCTGTTGGGCAGATTGCCACCCTGTTGTCAGATCGCCCAGCATGACGGTCGTCTGGCCGCCATTGCCGTCGTTGATGATCCACTGGCGCAGCTCAGGGTCGGGTCCGGTGAACTTCATCTGGATGTTGCCATATTGCGGGTTTTCGGGGTCCTGCGCCGTCACCGTCGTCGCCGTGCCGTCATAGGCGTGGCCGGTGACCATGCGCGCCTGACCCAGGTTCACCTGCGCGCCAGAATGATCGACAGCGGCGTGCGCGCCAGCGGATAGGTCTCGGGCGGCTGGTTCGACTTCGTGTCATAGATCACAACCGTGTTGGAGCCTGCCACCACCAGCCCGCTGTCGGGCGCGTTGTATTCGAACCGCACACGGCCCGGCCGCTTGATGTAGATCGTCCGTCAGATCGTGCCGTCGTCGTTGATCTGGGTGAACTCGCCCTTCGCGGTTGTCAGCCGTTGAGATAGGCGCTGATGCTCCCCAGGGGCAGCTTTTGCGCCATCGCGGCCGTCGAGGCGCAGGCAAGGATCACGCTGAGGCGAGGGGTTTGAGAAATCGCATGGGGTATTCCTGTCGTCGGTTGCTGTTCATTGCCCTCAACATAGGCCGCCGTGCGTGATATGCGATATCAGCCGTGCAGAATGGCAGGTCGCACGCGGATTTCCCCCGCTCATCGCCGCTGATTGGACCGCAAACGCCAAATGGCTCCCCTCTGAGCAGGGGAGCCAGTTTCACGAGACGTGCCGTTGGCGGAGGTTAGCCTTGTTCCGGCACAAGGATCTCGCGCTTGCCCACGTGGTTGGCCGGAGAGACGAGACCTTCGTCCTCCATCTGTTCGACCAGCCGCGCGGCCTTGTTGTAGCCGATCGCCAGCTTGCGCTGGATGTAGGACGTGGAGCATTTGCGGTCCTTGATCACGACCTGCACGGCGGTGTCGTACAGCGCATCCTCGCATTCGGTATTGCCGCCGGCGTTCAGACCCAGCACCGCGTCGATGTCTGCCTCCTTGTCCTCCGGTCGGCCCCTCGACCACGCCCGAGACATAGTCCGGCTCGCCGAATTGCTTGAGGTGGTTGACGATCTCCTCGACCTCCTCGTCGCTCACGAAGGGGCCGTGGCAGCGCGCGATCTTGGCGCCGCCGGCCATGTAGAGCATGTCGCCCATGCCCAGAAGCTGCTCGGCGCCCATCTCACCCAAGATGGTGCGGCTGTCGATCTTCGAGGTCACCTGAAAGCGAGATCCGCGTCGGGAAGTTCGCCTTGATCGTGCCGGTGATCACGTCAACCGACGGGCGCTGCGTCGCCATGATGAGGTGAATGCCGGAGGCGCGCGCCATCTGCGCCAGACGCTGGATGCAGGCCTCGATCTCCTTGCCCGCGACCATCATCAGGTCGGCCATCTCGTCCACGATCACGACGATATAGGGCAGCTTCTCGGGCGTGTTCTCTTCGGTCTCGAAGATCGGCTCGCCGGTGTCGTCGTCAAATCCGGTCTGCACGGTGCGGCGAGAACATCTCGTCCTTGGCCAGCGCGTCGGCGACGCGGCCGTTGTAGCCTTCGATGTTGCGCACGCCCATCTTGGACATCTTGCGATAGCGGTCTTCCATCTCGCCCACGGTCCATTTCAGCGCCACGACCGCCTTCTTGGGGTCCGTGACCACGGGGGACAGCAGGTGCGGGATGCCGTCATAGACGCTGAGTTCCAGCATCTTGGGGTCGATCATGATCATCCGGCATTCTTCGGGGGTCAGCTTGTAGAGCAGCGACAGGATCATGGTGTTGATCGCCACCGATTTGCCCGAACCGGTGGTCCCCGCGATCAGCAGGTGCGGCATCTTGGCGAGGTTGGCCACGATCGGATCGCCGCCGATGTCCTTGCCCAGCGCCAGCGGCAGGTTCTGGTTGCCGTCGCCGAAGTCGCGGCTGCTCAGGATCTCGCGCAGCACGACCTTCTCGCGGTTCTCGTTGGGCAGTTCGATCCCGATGACGCGAGCGGCCCGGCACGGTGGACACGCGCGCGGAAAGCGCCGCCATGGAGCGCGCGATGTCGTCGGCCAGACCGATCACGCGGGACGCCTTGAGGCCCGGTGCAGGCTCCAGCTCGTACATCGTGACGACCGGGCCGGGGCGCACGGCGACGATCTCGCCCTTCACGCCGTAGTCGTCCAGCACGGTCTCGAGCATCCGGGCGTTTTCTTCGAGCGCCTCGTCGCTCAGATTGATGCGCGGCGTTTCCTCGGGGGACTCAAGCAGGCTCAGGGGCGGCAGCTCGAAACCGGGGTGGGTGTCCTCGAAGGCAAGTGCCGGCTGTGCCTCAGCGCGGGCCTGTCTGCTCTGCGGTACGGGTTTGCGCATCATCGGCATGACCACGCGCTTGGGCTCGGCCACGGGAATGGGCGGTACCGCGCGGGCGGCCTCCGCTGGCTCAGGCATCTCGCCCTGCGCATCCGACTCCACGAACATGTTCACCGCATCATCGTCATAGTCCCGGTCTAGCACGTCGTAGCTATCTGTCAGGGCGGCATCGTCATAGACCGGCGCGGGCGGCGCCGTGGCCACGGCGCGCGCGGTCAGCGGCGGCTCGGGCGGCAACACGGGCGCCGTGCGCGTCAGCGGCGGCTCCGCGCGGGCGGTGTTGAGCACCAGCGGGTCGGGTCCGCGTCCACGGCCCCGCGTCAGCGGCGCCGTCGCAGGCACATGCACGGCGGTGGAGCTGCGCACGCGGTTCTTGATCACGTCGGAAATCTTGGACTTGATGCGGTCCGCATCGGGCGCCATGTCATCATCGAGCACGACATCGTGCACGTGCTGCACGAGTTCAGGCTCAGGCATCACGTCGGGCCGTTTGATCAGCCCCGGCATGCGCGCCAGCAAGCTCGACTTGGCCGTAGCAGCAAGCGCCGGGGTCCCTGCATAGAGGTCGGATGGAACGGCGCGCGAGGCGACCAGCGGCGTACCGCGCGCGGCCATTGGTGCGGCCTGCGCTGCCGCCTCCTGTGCCTCTGCGCGGCGCTGCGTGCGACGCTCGGCCTGTTTCGCCTGCAGGCTTTGCGCGGCGCCCAGCGCACTGCTGGCTCCGCGGCCCAACAGGCCCATCAGCGTGGCATAGGCCATGATCGTACCGACCAGCAGGAAGCGGGCAAAACGCCCAAGCTCGGCGCGTGTGAACCCCAGCACGAAGGCGCCCAGCGCAAGGATCCCGATGCCCATGAATACCGACATCAGCTTTACCGTGAATGTGGTGCCGATCGGCAGCACGGTGAGGATCGCACCCATGACTGTATCGCCGAACATGCCCGCCCAGACCGAAGCTGTGGGTGCGGAGCCACTCGGCATCCGGTGTGAGGTTCGCAGCGTAGATCGCGCCCAGCGCCACCGCGATCGGGGCAAAGATCAGGCGGCTCATGGCCCGCTCCTGCCCGCGGTGCAGCGCGAAGCGCAGCCCCCAGACCAGCAGGACGATCGCCAGACCCCAGGACGCCCAGCCCACGATCATGAACAGCGGTGCGGCGAGCAGCGCGCCCATGCGCCCCAGCCAGTTCTGCGCGGGCGCATCAGTGGCCAGCATCCAATTGGGATCGTCGGGCGTGTAGCTGCCCACCATCATGGCCGCCATGACCCCCAGCACCAGCAGCACGACGCCCAGCAATTCCTTGCCGCGCTTTTCGATCGCTTCCGCCGTCGAGCTGTCGAGCAGGGGCTCTCGTTGCCGTGTCTGATATGCCATGTCGCGCCCTTCTTTAATTCGGATAGAGACAGTCACGGATGGCCTGCAGCCCCCGCGCCGTCTCGTCTCTGGGCGCCACGAGGGCTGCCCTGATGTATTTCTTGCCGGGGTTCTGCATGCCCGGCACATCCTGCGCCAGATAGCCGCCCGGCAACACTTTAACGCCCGTTTCGCGCCACAGCTTCACCGCCGCTGCCTCGTCGTCCTCGACCGGCAACCAGAGGAAGAAACCGGCGTCCGGGCTCGCATAGCCGGGCACATTGCCGAAAATGCGGTCCGCGATCTCAAACTTCTCGGCATAGAGCGCACGGTTCTCCTCCACATGCGCCTCATCGGCCCAGACCGCGGCGGAGGCGGCCTGGATCGGCAGCGGCAGCGGCGTGCCTGCGTAGTTCCGAAGCTGCTTGATCTCGCGGATGCTGTCAGGGCCGGACGCGACGAAGCCCGAGCGCAGTCCGGGCAGGTTCGAGCGTTTGCTGAGACTATGAAAGACCACCACGCGGTTGAGGTCCGCCCCGATCCGGTGCGCCACCTGCAACGCGCCCACGGGCGGCGTCGCGCGGTAGATCTCGGAGTAGCATTCATCCGCAAATATCAGGAAATCATGCTTCTCGGCCAGCCTGATCAGGTCTTCCCAATATTGCGCGCTGGCCACGGCCCCCTGCGGGTTGGCCGGAGAGCAGATGTAGACCGCGACGAGCCGGTCGAGCGTCGCGCTGTCCAGCGCGCCGAAATCCGGCAGATGGCCTGTGGCGTCGGTCGCGTTCACCATGACCGGATCGCACGCCCCCGAAATCGCCGCGATCATATAGACTTGATAGAAAGGGTTGGGCATCGCGATGGCAGGCTTGGCGCCGCCTTTCGTCTCTGGGCACAGCGCCATCACGGCGTTGTAGAGGCCTTCGCGCGTGCCGTTGAGAGCCATCACCTGCGTGTCTGCGTCCACAGGCACGTCGTAGCGCCGCGCGATCCAACCGGCAATTGCGCCGCGCAGCTCAGGCGAGCCCTCGTTGGGCGGATAGCTGTTGAAACCCGCGGCCTCGCGCACGATCACACCCGTGACCCAGGCCGGAAACGCATGTTTCGGCTCTCCGATGGTCATCTGGATCAGCGGGCCACCGCCTTCGTGCACGTCCAACAGGGCGCGCAAACGGGGCCACGCGTGAGCAGGAAGGTTCGAAAACCGCTCAGGATACTTCATTAAAACTGCCTCGGATCGGGATCGTTCTCGTCCCGTTTGATCCAAGGTAGCTTAAACCGTTGCCTGTCGTCTAGGAAAAACCCGATGTGCCCGCGCGACTTGTGGCTTTTGGGTCCCTTATTTCAGCACGGCCTCCGCCGCCGCCCCGAGGCGCAGCAACGCGCTGTCGAGACCGGGTGCCGCGAACATCATCAGCCCACAACTCGGGGTGCCCGTCGGCAGGGTGAGACTGCACAGACCCAGAAGATTGCCGATCCGCGTATTGCGCAGGGTCATGAGATTTTCGCTCACGTAATACTCCGGATCGCTGTCCAGCCGCGCCCGGTTGGGCGGCAGAATGGGCGCCGTCGGCGCCAACACCGCGTCAAAACCGGCGGTGGCCGCATCATAGGCCGCGCGGGCCGCATCGAGCTTGGCCCAAGCCGCGACATAATCGGGGCCGGAGAAATCACGCCCCAGCCGGAAGCGGCGCAGGATCTCGGCGTACATCTTTTCGGGCGCCGCTTCGATCACATCGCGCCAGAGCCCGTAAGCCTCCGACGTGATGATCGGGCCCGACAGATCGAGCGCCTGCTGCACGGCGGCGACCTCTATCCGCTCGATCTGCGCGCCCGCATCCGCCAGCTTTTGCACGGCCGCGTCGAAGGCCGCGCGGGGGGCTTCACGCACATCCGACATCATCACCGTCTCGAGCACCGCCAGGCGGCGACCACGCAGGGTAGCGCCGCGCAGGTCCGGCGGCTTGCTTCCCTCCAGCGCGGCAGTGAGCAGCGCCGCATCTTCGACCGAACGGCACAGCGGACCGATGGTGTCGAAGCGCAGCGCCAGGGGCACGACCCCTTCGAGACTGAGACGCCCATGGCTCGTCTTGAACCCCACCAGATCATTCCACGCCGCCGGAATGCGGACGGATCCGCCAGTGTCCGAGCCGATGCTGGCTGCCGCCAGCCCGAAAGCGACCGACGTGGCGGACCCCGAGGAGGAACCGCCCGGCACGGCTTCCGCATCGTTCACGCATGGCGGCGTCGCGGTAGAGGGGTTGTGGCCCAGGCCGGAGAAGGCAAGCTCGCTCATGTGGACCTTTCCGAGGCAGACCAGCCCCGCGGCGCTCGCGTTTTCCAGCACCAGCGCATCGCGGTCGGGGACCCGACCCTCCAGCAGCTTCGATCCCGCCTCCGTGACGATCCCCGCCGTGTCGAAGAGATCCTTCCAGCTGATCGGCACCCCATCGAGCTGCGACAGGCGCTGGCCCGCTTTTGCGCGCGCAGCGGCACTGCGCGCCTCGGACAGCGCGCGGTCGGCGGTGACGCGGGCATAGATGCGGTCGCGCAGCGGATGCGCGTCGATCGCGGCAAGGTAAGTCTTGCACAGTTCGACCGGATCGATCCGCCCTTCCCCGATGCCGCGACCAAGGTCCGCGGCGGTCATGGTGAGCCAGTCTTGCATAGGTAATACTCCTTGAGGATCTGGGGAACGGTAGCGGCGCATCGGCGCATGGACAATCCCCCGCCCGCAGCCATATCTAGGGCTATGAGTTTTGATACAGATATCGCCATCGTGGGCGGCGGGCTGAACGGCAACGCGCTCGCCCTTGCCCTTGCCTCCGCCGGTCTGCGGGTCACCGTGCTCGATGCACAGCCCGATGCGCCGCGCATCGCGGAGGGCTTCGACGGGCGCTCTTACGCAGTGGCGCTCACCTCCGTGCGCCTGCTGGAGGGGATCGGCCTGTGGGATGCGGTGGCCGAGCAGGCCCAGCCGATTCTGGAGATCAAGGTGACGGACGGGCGTGCAGGCGAAGGTCCCTCCCCCTTTTTCATGCACTTCGACCATGCGGAGATCGAGGAGGGCCCGATGGGCCATATGGTCGAGGACCGGCACCTGCGCCGTGCCCTGATGGAGGCGGTCGCCGACGCCGATCACATCACCTTGCGCCACGACACGCGGGTCACCGGACAGCAGGCCGATGGCACGGGCATTACGCTCACGCTGGCCTCCGGCGAGACCCTGCGCGCGCGGCTCTGCGTGGGGGCGGACGGGCGCGGCTCGGAAACGGCGGCCCGTGCCGGGATCCGGCGCACCGGCTGGGCTTACGGTCAGACGGCACTGGTCTGTGCCGTGGCGCATGAGCGGCCCCACCACGGGATCGCGCATCAGTTCTTCATGCCGCCCGGTCCGCTTGCGATCCTGCCGCTGACCGGCAACCGCAGTTCGATCGTCTGGTCGGAGACTGCCGCGAATGCAGCGCGGATCCATGCCTTGCCCGATGACGCCTACCTTGACGTGCTGCGTCCCCGTTTCGGTGATTTTCTGGGCGAGATCAGCCTCGCCGGGGCGCGCTACACCTATCCGCTGAGCCTGTCGCTGGCGCATGAGATGATCGCGCCCCGTGTGGCCCTGCTGGGCGACAGCGCGCACGGCGTACATCCAATTGCGGGTCAGGGCCTCAACGCTGGCTTCCGCGACATCGCCGCCCTCTGTGAGGTGATCGTGGATGCACAGCGGCGCGGTGAGGACTTCGGTGCCGGCGTCGCACTGACGCGCTATCAGGAATGGCGGCGGTTCGACAATGCGGCGCTCGCGCTGGCTACGGACAGCTTCAACCGGCTCTTTTCGAACGACAATGCGCTGATCCGGGTCGCACGGGACATCGGCATGGGGGTGGTCAACGCCCTGCCCGCCTTGCGCCGTGGGTTCATCCGCGAGGCGGCCGGATTGAATGGCGACCTGCCGCGCCTGATGCGTGGCCAGCCGCTTTAGCCTCAGTCGAGGGAACGCGCCTCATCCACGAGCATCACGGGTATCCCGTTTCGAATCGGATAGGCGAGGCCCGCCGACTTCGAGATGAGTTCTTGCTTTTCCGCGTCATATCGCAGGGTTTGCTGGGACCGCGGACAGATGAGCGCCTCGAGCATACGGCGGTCGAATTCGACAACCGTATCGCTCATTGCATCATCTCTCCTTCGTTGCCCCCGCGCAGGGCATACTCGATCAGGGTCACCAGCGTCTCGCGCCGGGTACTGAGGGAGGGGGCCTCGAGAAGCGCCTGTTTGTCCTCGGCATCGAAGTCGAGCATCATGGAGAGCGAGTTTATCAGCAGCTCGTCATCGGCCTCACGCAACGTCTCCCAATCTGCCGAGAGGCCGCGCACGTCGAAATAGCGGCCCAGTGTGTCGAGGAACGGTTTGCGCTTGAAGCCGTGGTCGGTTTCCTCCGCCTGCATGTCGAGGTCGAACCCCTCCCATGAGACTTCGCAACGGCGGTAGGGCGTGAAGCCTTCCACCTCTTTCAGCACACGGTAGCGCGAAATGCCCGCGAGCGTGACCATGTACCGGCCATCTTCCGTTTCGGAAAACTGCGTGATCCGGCCCGCGCAGCCGATGGTATGCAGGCCAGAGCCATCGCGCCCCGGCACGACATTGGGCTGCACCATCCCGATCAAACGGGTGGAGGTCTTGAGCGCATCCTCGATCATCTGGAGATACCGCGGCTCGAATATGTGCAGCGGCAAGCGGGATCGCGGCAACAGCAGCGCCCCGCCCAGCGGAAAGATCGGTATCGTGTCGGGCAGGTCTGCGTGTTTCATCATTTGTCTGAGATAGCGCGCCGGGGCGGTCAGGCAAATATCATGGAGCTCAATTTGCGCCTGCCGTTCAAGACTACGGGATCGTTGGCTTTTAGCGCTTCGAAGATGGTGAAAAGCTGTGTCTTGGCAGCACCTTCGTTCCATTCGCGGTCGCGGCGGAAGAGCTCGAGCAGGTGATCGACGGCCCCTTGCGCATCACCGCTGGCATAGAGCGCCTGCGCGAGGTCGAACCGCGCCTGAAGGTTGTCGGGCTCCGCCTCCACCGAGGCCAGGAGTTCAGTCACGGGACCTGCATCGGCGGCCTGGCGCGCCAGCGCGAGCTGGGCATGGGCGGCCTCCAATTCGGGCGCCTTCGAGATCTCGATGGGTGCGCCGTTGAGCAGCCCCTCGGCCTGATCGAGATCGCCCATCGCGATCTGCGCCCGGACCATCCCGCCATAGGCGCCCGCGTGCAGCGGGTCTTCCCCCAGGATGGCTGCAAAGGTCTGCGCGGCATCCTCATGGGCGCCTTCGCCCAGCATCTCCTCGGCGGCCTCGACCGCGTCGTTGAGCGTGTCCGACGGCGCCTCACCGCCCGACGCCTTGATCACCCGGTCGATAAAGGCGGTGATCTCCGAAGGCGGCACGGCACCCTGAAATCCGTCTACCGGCTGCCCCTTCCAGAAGGCATAGACCGTCGGGATCGACTGGATCTGCAGCTGACCTGCGATCATCTGCGCCTCGTCGACATTCACTTTGACCATCTTCACCGCCCCCTTGGCCGCGGTGACCGCCGCCTCGAGTTGCGGGCCGAGCGTCTTGCACGGGCCGCACCAGGGCGCCCAGAAATCGACGATGATCGGGGTGGTCTGCGACGCTTCGACGACATCGGCCATGAACGTGGCCTCGGTCGTGTCCTTGATCAGGTCGGTCGCGGGGGTGGAAGCGGTGAGATTGAGATCCATCATGGGTTCATTCCTATCGTGCGATGCGTCGCCCTTATATGTGGGCTGGCGCGTATGTTTCAAAGAGGCATAGGCTCAAAGATCGAAAGTTGCAAAAACCGGCGCGTGATCGGAGGGCTGCTCCCAGCCGCGCACGGAGCGGATCACCCGGCTCGAATGTGCGGCGTTCGAGATGTCGGGAGTGGCCCAGACATGATCGAGCCTGCGCCCCTTGTCCGCCGCATCCCAATCCTTGGCCCGGTAACTCCACCAGCTGTAGAGCCTGCCATCGGGGATGTCCTGGCGGGTGATATCGACCCATTTGCCCGCGTCCTGGGTCTGGGCCAGCGCCTCCACCTCCACGGGCGTGTGGCTCACGACCTTCAGCAGCTTCTTGTGGTCCCAGACGTCATCCTCGCGCGGCGCGATGTTGAGATCACCGACGAGGATGGACCTGGAAGGCGCGAGTTCATGGAAATGGTCGCGCATCTGGCTGAGATAGTCGAGCTTTTGACCGAACTTCTCGTTCACGCTTCGGTCGGCCACATCGCCACCGGCGGGAACGTAGAAATTATGCACCGTCACGCCGTTGGGCAAGGTCGCCGCCACGTGCCGGGCGTGCCCCAGCTGCGCGAAATCATGCGACCCCGCAGGCTCCAGCGGCAGCCGTGACAGGATCGCCACGCCGTTGTAGCCCTTCTGTCCCTCCGCCACGACATGCGTGTAGCCGAGGGCTGCGAAAGCCTCCATCGGGATCTTGTCCACCGGGCTCTTGCATTCCTGCAGGCACAGGACGTCCGGCGCTTCCTCCGCCAGCAGCTTGCAGACCAGCGACGCGCGCAAGCGGACGGAGTTGATGTTCCATGTAGCGAGAGTGAAAGACATGCCCATGCTCCTGCGTTGGTTTGCGGCACCCTAACGCGGCATCTCGGCGGCAACCACCGCAAAGCGGACAAAAAAACGGCCGGACCCAAGGGCCCGGCCAGTCCAACAGGGAGGGAGAGTGGCTACAATCCCGCCACTCAAATCAGGGATCAAACCGACAGAAAACTCATGAAAAAAATCTGTCAGGTGTCAGGGTAACTGCGAAGGGTTAAAGAAGTTCCACGCTTTTAAACCATAAGCCGGTAACCGCCCGATTCAGTGACCAGAAGCCGCGCGTTGGAGGGGTCCGGCTCGATTTTCTGGCGCAGGCGGTAGATGTGTGTCTCCAGCGTGTGCGTTGTAACACCGGCGTTGTAGCCCCAGACCTCGTGTAGCAACACGTCGCGCGCGACGACACCCTCCGAAGAGCGGTGCAGGAACTTGAGAATGTTGGTTTCCTTCTCGGTCAGGCGCACCTTCTTGTCGTCTTCGGTGATGAGCATCTTCATCGACGGCTTGAAGGTGTAAGGGCCAAGCTGGAATATCGCGTCCTCGGATTGCTCATGGGTGCGCAGCTGGCTGCGGATCCGTGCGAGCAGGACAGGAAACTTGAAAGGTTTGGCGACATAGTCATTGGCACCGGCATCGAGGCCCAGGATGGTGTCGGCGTCGCCGTCATGCCCCGTCAGCATCATGATCGGGCTTTTGATCCCCTGCTTGCGCAGCAGGCGGCAAAGCTCGCGGCCATCGGTGTCGGGCAGGCCCACATCGAGGATCAGCAGATCGTAGATCATTTCCTTGGCGCGGGTCATCGCCTCTGCACCGTTGGCGGCCTCGAACACGTCGAAGTCCTCGGTCATGATCAACTGCTCGCTCAGCGCCTCGCGTAGGTCGTCGTCGTCATCCACCAAAAGGATTTTCTTGAGCTGTGCCATGTTCGAGCCTCCTTTGCGTTTAATTTAAGATATTGTCGGCGCGCGTTTCAACAAGGGGCCAGCGGCGCGCCTCACAGCGCTGTGTGACGCTACGCTCAAATGTTTCAATTCCCGCACTCATGACCTAGATATCATGCATCAGATCCCATGAGTTGTAACAATCCCATGCCCTTTGCCCCCGATATGACAGAAATGCTGGCCCGCGCGCGGGCCGATTTGCGCATGGGCGTACCCGTTGTGTTAGGGGACGTGCTGGTGCTCGCCGCCGAGACGCTTGATGCCCAGCGGCTGCGCGATGCGGTGGCGCTGGACGGTGATCCGGTGCTGGCGATCACGGCGCGGCGCGCGCAGACGCTCAAGGCGCGGGTCTATGACGGGGATCTGGCGCGCATCGCCCTGCCGCCCGACGTGTCGCTGACCTGGGTGCGCAGCATCGCCGATCCCGCGGATGATCTTCGGGCACCGATGAAAGGGCCGCTTCTTGCGCGGCGGGAGGGCGGCACGGCGGATCACCGCACCGCGCTTGCGCTGGTGAAATCCGCGCGCCTGCTGCCGGCAGCGGTGATCGTGGGGCTCGATGACCCGGCGGGTTTCGCGCAGGCGCACGGGCTCACCGCGATGGACACCGCGGCCGCGGCCGCCCTGCTGGACAAGGCGAGCCCGCTGCATTCGGTGATCCACGCCCGCCTGCCGATGGAAGTGTCCGAGGCCGGGCGCCTGCATGTCTTTCGCCCCGAAGACGGCAGCGAGGAACACTACGCCATCGAAATCGGGCGCCCCGACCGCAGCGCGCCCGTCCTTTGCCGGTTGCATTCGGCCTGTTTCACCGGCGATCTGATGGGCAGCCTCAAGTGCGACTGCGGCCCGCAGCTGCGCGCGGCACTGGCGCAGATGGGGGCGGAAGGGCATGGCGTGCTCTTGTACCTCAACCAAGAGGGGCGCGGCATCGGACTTGCCAACAAGATGCGCGCTTACTCGCTTCAGGATCAGGGGTTTGACACCGTCGAGGCGAACCACCGGCTCGGCTTCGAGGATGACGAGCGTGATTTCCGGCTCGGCTCTGACATCCTCAAGACGATGGGCTTTTCCTCCGTCCGGCTGCTCACCAACAACCCGCGCAAGGTCGAGATGATGACGCAATCCGGCGTGGCCGTCACCGAGCGCGTGCCGCTGGTCGTCGGAGAGAACCGCCACAACACCCGTTACCTCGCCACGAAGGCGGCGAAATCGGGGCACCTGCTGTGAGCCCGGACGACATGGTGCTGACGCCCATGGGTCTGCGGTTTCAGGGGCGGCTCTGGCCCTGCACCATCGGCAAAGGCGGCATCACATCACGCAAGCGCGAAGGCGATGGGGCCACCCCGTGCGGCACCCATGCCATCGTCGGCATGCTCTATCGCCCCGACCGGATGGCGCGGCCGACACCCTGGGCGCGGCCCATCGGCCCGCGCGACCTGTGGTCCGATGACGTGGGGGATGCGGATTACAATATGATGGTGCGCGCCCCCCATGCGCATTCTCACGAGCGGTTGCGCCGTGCCGATCCGCTCTATGACCTGGTGATTCTCACCGGCTGGAACTGGCCTTACGCGGTGCGCGGGCGCGGCTCTGCCATCTTCATCCATCAATGGCGGCGGCCCGGCTATCCGACTGAGGGCTGCATCGCACTGTCGCGAACGGATCTGCATGCGATTGCGCCGCTGATCCGCCACCGGACCCGTCTCATCGTGCCGCAGGGCGGGGTCTAGCCTGCGTCGCGCTCTCCGAAAATCGCGGAGCCCACGCGCACATGGGTCGCACCGAAGGCGATCGCCTTCTCGAAATCACCGCTCATGCCCATCGACAGCCCGACTGAGCCCGTTTCGCGCCGCGATCTTGGCCAGCAGGGCGAAGTGCAGCGATGCCTCCTCCTCCACCGGCGGGATACACATCAGCCCCCGTACGGGCAGATCGAGCGCGCGGCATTCCGCGACGAACCCGTCAGCCTCCTGCGGCAGCGACGCCTGCCTTCTGCGCCTCCTCGCCGGTGTTCACCTGAATGAACAGTTCGGGACAGTGGCCCATCTCCTGCGCCAGCCGCGCCAGCGTCGTGGCGAGCTTGGGACGGTCCAGCGTGTGGATCGAATCAGCCAGCTCCATCGCCTGCCGCGCCTTGTTGGTCTGCAGCGGACCGATCAGATGCAGCTCGATCCCGTCGAACCGTTCGCGGAAGGCGGGCCATTTGCCTGCCGCTTCCTGCACCTTGTTCTCTCCGAAGCCGCGGTGGCCTGGTCCAGCACGGCCTCGACACGGGCGTTTGGCTGCACCTTGCTGACCGCGATGAGACTAGACCGAGCCCGCGGCGCGGCCTGCATCGCTTCGGCTTTGGCGATTCTTTCGGTGATGTCTGCAATGTCATGGCGTCTCCTGCTGACAGGCCAAAAGATAACAGCGCCGCACAAAAGAAAAGGGGCAGACCGAAGTCTGCCCCAAATCACGCAAGGTTGTCGTTCAACTTAGAAGTTGAAGCGAACACCAAGGTCCGCAAGTGTGTGACCGAGGAACTGCTTCGATACACCGCCGCGGATGGACGTACCGCCACCCAAGTCATGGTTAAAGTCGATACCGTAGCCGATGTTTTCTGTTGGCGTACCGAAGATGGTGTCAGCATCAGAAATATAGGCTTCGATGTTCGTTGCAGCGCTTACGTCATAGCGTCCGCCAACGTGACTTGCTCACCGTGCGTACCATTGTCTGCATACGCCAAAGAAACCATGACGGGACCGAAAAATTGCCGGAAGCGGATGCGAGAAATTCAGTAGTCGATGGGCTGTTGGAGTCTTGACCCCAATGCGAATGTGTAGCCCGCATATTTGTAGGAAACGTGACCCTGCGACACGATCATGGTTACGCCGTCAGATGCGGAAACGTGGACCGAAAAATCACCGATTGAGTACAGGACTTCGACGGCGTTATTTGTCGCTGCTGCACCTGCACCGTCGCAGTCGTAGAAGTCAGCTTCAAACTGGTATGGTGTGTACTCATACCCAAGACCGGTCAGACCAAGGTCAATCGGGTACATGCCAGGCATGTATTCAAGAGCACCAAAGATGTTACCGACACCAACTTCGAGACCGCCTGAACGGACGAAGAAGCGAGGCGCATTGATGCCGTGTGTCGGAATTGTACTGCGGGGCATTGACTTCGTCATTTTCCTGCTCGATGCGAACACGCGCACCAAAAGTAAGACCGGCATCGGACTCTGCTGTCATGTCGATCTGCAGACGAATACGGCTTGTCACGTCAACGGAGCTGTCACCAGTGCCGTCATCACACGGCTGGGCCAGACCAGTGCTCGCGGCACTTGAATACAACGACACCAAAGCGACCGTAGCCACCGAATGTAACGTCTGCTGCTGCAACGCCGGCTGTCGCGACCAGAGCTGTTGTAGCGAAGAGAACTTTTTTCATGAGTTTTCCCTCGGTTAGAATTCATAAGGACCCGACCGGGGAATTCCGATCTAGGTATGAGCCTCTTTTGATCCGCCACCGCCGTTTTGGCAAGCACGGGGACGGGGTGCCGGTTAATGTGACAAACGATGGTGCAGCTTTGCCACAGTTCCGCCGCACCGCTGCCGCAGCACCCGCACACGAGCGGCGTCCGCGCGATGCTGGGGCAGGCGCCCGTGGCTTTCCTACATAGACCTTGCCCCAATCGCCCCGCTTGGATATTGAAGAGCGAACGAGAAGAATGAGGTGGCGATGATGGCGCGCATGCGGGCTCGGAACATGACAGGACTGGCGGTGGCACTGGTCCTTTTGGCGGCCTGCGGCTCCCTGCGCGGGACACCTGCGCGGGATCTGGCGCCGCAGTACAGCAACCCCAACAACCCCTCCACCATCGAGACGGACCCCTCCAACACGATCTGGTCCAACTTCAACCGTGACAGGGTCGAAAGCACCGTGAAGGTGAACAAGTACCTGTGGTCGGCATCGCTCGAGGTGCTCAACTTCCTGCCGGTGCAATCGGTGGACCCTTTCACGGGCGTGATCGTGACCGGCTTCGGCACACCGCCCGGCGGCGGGCGCGCCTATCGCGCCACGGTGCTGATCGACGATCCCGCCCTCGATGCCCGCTCGCTCAATGTGGCGCTGCAATCACAGGGCGGCCCGGTGAGCGCCGCCACGAGCCGCGCGGTGGAGGATGCGATCCTGACCCGTGCCCGCGAGTTGCGCATCGCCGACAACGCACTCTAGCACTCCGAGCACCGTTCGAGCATACATTCTATATCGCAACGCCGGGCCTCGTGATCTGCACGCGTCCGGCGTTGCCGCGTAAAAAGGCCCGCCCCCATGACCCGCTACACCCCCTCAGAGATCGAAGCCCGCTGGCAAGCCGCCTGGGAGCAGAATGGCATCTTCAAGGCCACCCGCGAGGCGTCGAAGCCCAAATACTACGTGCTGGAGATGTTTCCCTACCCCTCCGGGCGCATCCACATGGGCCACGTGCGCAACTACACCATGGGCGACGTGATCGCGCGCTATAAGAAGGCCAGCGGGTTCAACGTGCTGCACCCGATGGGCTGGGACGCCTTCGGGCTGGCCGCCGAGAATGCGGCGATGCAGAAGGGGATCCACCCCGGCACCTGGACCTATCAGAACATCGAGGACATGAAGAGCCAGATGAAGCCGCTGGGCTTCTCGCTCGACTGGTCGCGCGAAATTGCAACCTGCCATCCCGACTACTACCGGCACCAGCAGGCCATGTTCATCGACATGATCGAGGCCGGGCTGATCTACCGCAAGAACGCCGTGGTGAACTGGGACCCGGTGGATATGACCGTGCTCGCCAACGAGCAGGTGGAACAGGGACGCGGCTGGCGCTCCGGCGCGTTGGTGGAGCGGCGCGAGCTGACGCAGTGGTTCTTCAAGATCTCGGATTACTCGGAAGAGCTGCTGTCGGCACTCGACACGCTGGAGAACTGGCCCGCCAAGGTGCGCCTGATGCAGGAGAACTGGATCGGCAAGTCGCGCGGTCTGCAGTTTGCCTTCTCGACAGTGAATGCGCCCGGCGGCCATGACCAGATCGAGGTCTATACCACGCGCCCCGACACGCTGCTGGGCGCGTCCTTCGTAGGGATCTCGCCCGATCATCCGATCGCCAAGCTGCTGGAGCGCGAGAACGAGGATGTCGCAGCCTTCATCGCCGAATGTCGCAAGGGAGGCACGACCGAGGAGGCCATCGAGACCGGCGAAAAGCTGGGCCATGACACCGGCATCCGCGTGCGCCACCCCTTCGACACGGCCGCCGAACTGCCCGTTTATATCGCCAACTTCATCCTGATGGAGTACGGCACCGGCGCGATCTTCGGCTGTCCCGCCCACGACCAGCGGGATTTCGAGTTCGCTACGAAATACGGCCTGCCGATCATCGCCACCTATCTGCCGACAGAGGATGCGCCGGAGATGTTGCAGGAAGCCTTCGTGCCGCCCAAGACCGAACAGGTCTACTACAACCGCGGCTTTGCGGGCGAGACGTGGCAGACCGGGCTTGAGGCCATCGACGCCGCAATCGCCTTCTGCGAGGCGCAGGGCGTCGGACAGGGCGTGACCAAATACCGCCTGCGCGACTGGGGCCTGTCGCGGCAGCGCTATTGGGGCTGCCCGATCCCCGTGGTGCATTGCGACACCTGCGGCGTCGTGCCGGAGAAGAAGGAAAACCTGCCCGTCAAACTGCCCGAGGATGTGACCTTCGACATCCCCGGTAATCCGCTCGACCGGCACATGGAATGGCGCAGGACGCCTTGCCCTTCGTGCGGCCAGCCCGCCTTGCGTGAGACGGACACGATGGACACCTTCGTCGATTCCTCGTGGTACTATGCCCGCTTCACCGCGCCTCATGCGGACACCCCGACGGTGATGGAGGATGCGGAATACTGGATGAACGTGGACCAGTACATCGGCGGGGTCGAGCATGCGATCCTGCATCTTCTCTATGCCCGCTTCTTCGCGCGCGCGATGCAGATCACGGGCCATCTGCCGAAGTCGGCCATCGAGCCTTTCGACGCGCTGTTCACCCAAGGGATGGTGACCCACGCGATCTACCGCAGCATCGACGCGGACGGGCGCCCGGTATTCCATTACCCCGAGGAAGTGGAGGTGAAAGGGGACGCGGCCTTCCTCAAGGAGGGCGGCGCGCAGGTCGAGATCATCCCCTCCGCCAAGATGTCCAAGTCCAAGAACAACGTGGTGGACCCGCTCAGCATCATATCGGACTTCGGGGCGGATACCGCGCGCTGGTTCGTGCTGAGCGATTCGCCGCCCGAGCGGGATGTCGAATGGACCGCATCGGGCGCCGAGGCCGCCTACAAGCACCTCTCCCGCGTCTGGAACCTTTCGGACCGGATCGCCGCGATGGACGATGCGGCAGGGACCGGCGATGCGGACCTGCTCAGGCAGATGCACAAGACCATCCACGATGTCACCATGGCGATCGAGAGTTTCGGCTTCAACGCCGCCATCGCCAAGCTCTACGGCTTCACCGCCACGCTGCAGAAATCCGGCGCCTCCAGGGCGGCGCAGCGCGAGGCGGTAATGACGCTGGCCCAGTTGATGTCGCCCATGACCCCGCATCTGGCCGAAGACATCTGGGCGAGGCAGGGCGGCGAAGGGCTCATCGCCGTGTCGCCATGGCCCGTGGCAGACGAGGCGATGCTCAAGGACGATACGGTGACCCTGCCCATCCAGGTCAACGGCAAGCGGCGCGGCGAGATCGACGTGCCCGCCGACATGCCGAAGGACGAGGTCGAGAAGCTGGCCCTTGCCCAACCTGCGGTGATCCGTATCCTCGACGGCGGGACACCCAAGAAGGTGATCGTCGTGCCGGGGCGTATCGTGAATGTCGTTGTATAGCCGCAGAAGCCTGATCTTCATGCCGCTGGCACTCGCTGCCTGCGGCTTCACCCCGGTCTACGCGCCCGGCGGCAGCGGCGCGCGCCTGCGCGGTCAGGTGGTGGTGCAGGAGCCCTCGACGCAGGCGGGCTACCTGCTTGTCCGCCAGCTGGAGACGCAGCTCGGCCGCAGCGGCAGCGCGCCGCGCTACGCCTTGGATCTGGGTCTCGATACACAGGCCAGCGGGCTTGCGATCAACGCCGCGGGTGACACGACCCGCTTCAACCTGACAGGGCGCGCCGAGTATGCGCTGCGCGACACCGCGGACGGCAGCATCCTGACCTCCGGCACGGTGGAGAATTTCACGGCCTATTCCGCCACCGGCACTCCTGTGGCCACACTCGCCGCGGAGCGTGATGCGGTGGAGCGGTTGATGGTCATCCTTGGCGACCAGATCACCGCGCGCCTCTTCGCCGCCACGCTTCCCGCATGAAGCTCGCCCGGCGCGAGGCAGCTGGCATCATCGCCAAACCGCCGCGCGACAAGCTCGGGTTGCTGATCTTTGGCGCGGACGCCATGCACGTGGCGCTCAAGCGGCAGGAATACCTCAAGGCACTGCTCGGCCCGCAGGCGGAGGAGGAGATGCGCCTGACCCGCATCCCCGCCGCCGATCTGCGCCGTGAGCCCGCGTTGCTGATGGATGCGGTCAAGGCCATCGGCTTTTTCCCGGGTCCGCGCGCGGCCTTCGTCGAGGGCGCGAATGAGCTGACCGCGCAGACCATCGTCGAAACCCTCGCCGACTGGCGGCCCGGCGATGCGCAGATCGTCGTGACCGCGGGCGATCTCAAGAAAACCTCCAAGCTGCTGAAGGCGTTCGAGGGGCACCGCGAGGCCTATGCGCTGGGGATCTACGACGACCCACCCGACCGCGCCGAGATCGAGCGCCTGCTGACGGAGGCGCACCTGCGTGCCGATGGCGCGGTGATGAGCGCGCTGGAAGATCTGGCGCGCAGCCTCGATCCCGGCGATTTTCGCCAAACCCTCGAAAAACTGTCGCTCTACAAGCTGAGCGATCCCGGAGGTTCACTTGCCCTTGAGGATATCGCCGCCTGTGCGCCTGCGTCGGTGGAAGCGGGGGTGGACGAAATCCTCAACACTGTCGCGGAGCTGCAGGCCACGCAGATCGGCCCGCTGATGCGCCGCCTGCAAAGCCAGGGCGTCAACGCCGTGACACTGAGCATCATGGCGATGCGCCACTTCCGCACGCTGCACCGGACCGCTTGCAACCCCGGCGCGCCGATCTGGGGGGTGCCCGACCGCGACCGCGTCATGCGTCAGTCACGCAACTGGGGTACGGCGAAACTCGAGACGGCGCTGGCTATTCTCACCGATACGGACCTGCAATTGCGCTCGGCGGGGCAGACCGCCCCCGCCATGGCGATCATCGAACGAGCGTTTATCCGGCTCGCCATGTACGGTGCCAGCTGACCCCAACCCAAGGAGAGAAATCATGTATACCGTCATCGGCAGCGTAAAATCCCGCGCCTTCCGCGTCATGTGGATGCTGGAGGAACTGGGCCAGAGCTATGACCACGTGCCCGCCGCGCCTGCGTCGGAGGAAGCGCGACGCCACAACCCCTCCGGCAAGATCCCGGCCCTTCTGGACGGAGACGAGACGCTGACCGATTCGGTCGCGATCATGCAGTATCTGGGCGACAAGCACGGCGCGCTCACGGCTCCCGCGGGTACGCCCGCCCGCGCGCGTCAGGATGCTGTGCTCTTCTGGCTCATCGACGAATTCGACGCCACGCTTTGGGCGGCGGCCAAGCACAGCTTCGTCTTTCCCAAGGAGCGCCGCGTGCCCGAAATCAAGGACAGCCTGAAGTCGGAGTTCGCCCGTGCGGCGGACCAGCTCTCCAAGCGGCTGACGGGGCCATTCCTGATGGGCGATGAAATCACCGTCCCCGATCTGCTGGCGGTGCATTGCATCAACTGGTCCATCGGCGCGGGCTTCGCACCGGTCGATGATCACCTTGCCGCCTGGGCCTCCGGCCTGCGCAAGCGCGACGCCTTCAAGGCCGCCCGCGCCCGCGAAGAGGCCTAAGCCAGCAGGCGTGCGGCGGCATGGCGGCCCGCCCATGCGCCGGTGGCAAGGCAGGCGGTGATCAGGTAGCCACCTGTCGGCGCCTCCCAGTCGAGCATTTCGCCCGCCACGTAGACGCCGGGCCGCGCGCGCAGCATGAGCCCCGCATCCACGCCCGCCAGTGCCACGCCACCCGCTGTCGAGATGGCCTCGTCCATCGGGCGCAGGCCCGCATGCCGCACCGGCAACGCCTTGATCAGGGCCGAGAGCTCCGATGGCGCGGTCGGTAGCGGCCGTCCCATTTCCTGCAACAGCGCGATCTTGACCGGATCCAGCCGCAGCGCCTTGCGCAGATGGCTGGTGAGCGTCGCCTTGCCGCGCGGGCGGGCGAGCTTGGCGTTCAGTGCGCCCAGCGCCTGATCCGGCGCCAGATCGAGCAGCAAGGCACGCCCCTCCCGCACGCCGCGCGAGACGGAATAGATCCCGCCGCCTTCCAGCCCGTGACGCGACAGCACGGCCTCCCCTCGGGACTGATGTGGCCCAGCGCGCAGGCCGATGCCTTTGAGCGCGGCGCCCAGATGCGGCGTAACGAAAGCCGACCATTCCACCGCGATCCCCGCATTGGCTGGTGCAAAGGGGCTGAGCGGCACATCGATCGCCGAGAGCAGCGTTGTCCATTCCCCGTCGGAGCCAAGCCTGCGCCAACTCGCTCCGCCCAACGCCAGAACTGTGACATCGGCCTTTATCCGCTCGGCCCCCTGAGGCGTCGCAAAGCTGAGCGCATCCCCGTCCCATCCTGTCCAGCGCCAGCGCGTACGGAACGTGACGCCCAGCGCATCGAGCCTGCCCAGCCAGCGGCGCAGCAGCGGCGAGGCTTTCATCGCGCGCGGAAAGACGCGGCCCGTCGTGCCGGTGAAGATCTCCTCGCCCAGTCCCCTCGCCCAGTCCTGCACCGCCTCCGGCCCGAAGGCCGCGAGCATCGGCGCGAGCAGTGGTTCGGCTTCCGCAAAGGCCGCCCCGAAAGGCTCCGCCGCTTCCGCCTTGGTGATATTGAGGCCCGATTTGCCCGCCATCAGGAACTTGCGGCCCAGCGACGGCTTCGCGTCGCAGACGGTTACGCGGACCCCTGCCTGCGCCATCACCTCCGCCGCCATCAACCCTGCCGGCCCGGCCCCGATGACGACGGCGGTTTTCATGCGCCTGCGGGCGCGGGCATGCCGCCCTTGATCTCCAGGACGCGGTGCGGATAGGGGATCTCGATCCCGTTGTCCTTGAGCGCGTTCCAGATCAGGAAGAGCACGTCGGAGGTGTATTTGTTGGGGCCGTCGTCGATGCCGTTGACCCAAAATTCCACGGCAAAGTCTATGCCGCTCTCGCCAAAGCCGCGCAGCTCGCAATCGGGGGGATAGGGTAGCAGGAGCACATCGGGATGGGTTGCCACCGCTGCCTCGATGATCGCGGGCACCATGTTGATGTCTGTCTCATAGCTCACGGAAAACGGTGCCTCGTAGCGGTTGGCCGAGCCCGAATCGGAGTAGTTGACCACCCGCGTGGTGATGAAATCCTCGTTCGGGACCACGATCCAGCGACCGTCGAAGGTCTCGAGGATGGCCGCGCGCGCGGTCATTTTGACGATTCTGCCGCTTTCGCCCCCGTCCAGCTCGACGAAGTCGCCCACCGTCGCCTGCCCTTCGACCAACAAGATTACGCCGGAGATGAAGTTGGACGCGATTTTCTGCAGGCCGAACCCCAGGCCGACACCGATCGCACCGCCCACGACGGCGAGTGCGCTCAGGTTGATGCCCATCACGTTCATCAAGAGCAGGAACGCCACCGCGAAGATCACGAATTCCACCGTCTTGATCAGCAGCTGGCGGATCGAGGGGCGCATTTCCTGCTTTTGGATGATGGCGGAGGTCTGGCTGTTGGACCATTGCCCCAGCCAGAATAGCAAGGCGCCCGCGATCACCCCGCGTACCAGCGCCATCAGCGAAAAGCTGATGTTGCCGACACCCACAACCGTTTCGCTGAGCTGGGCGCTCACGATATCGAGCAGGCCGAGCATGTGGAGCGCCGCAATCGGCAGCAGGATGAAACGGCCCATCACCTTCAGGAACGGATCGTGCAGGATGTCGCGCACAAAGGCGCGCACGGCAAGGAACAGGAACACCCGCTTGCCGAAGGCGATCACCGCGCCGCTATCGAACATGGAGCGCACGACCTGCTCCCCGATCCCGGTGAGCGCATAGGCCAGCAGCGGCAGGATCAGGGGCAGGAACTGCAACACGAAGAGGCGCGGTGCTGTGAACAGGTTCTGCGTCTCGCCGGGGGCGAGCAAACCGGCCAGAGCGGGCCGCAGGCGCCGCGCGATCAGCAGCGCCAGCAGATAGGCCCCGACCAGCAGCGCGAATTGCGACCACGCGGCCGGGCTCAGCAGCCAGCTCACCGCGAGATCATACCCCTGCTGTCCATAAGCGGCGATCTGCCCCACGACAGCAGGATACTCAGAGAGGTCAAAATTCATCTCGCCGCCCTTGCCTTGATGCGCGCCCGTGCCACTCTCTTGGCGCAGGGATCAAGGAGGATCAAGTGGCACGTAGCCTGCCCGATGCGCGCGAGGACCCGCTGTGCCCGTTATGCAAGCGGCCCATTCCGCCGGGCGTGCCGCAGAGCCGGCATCACCTGATCCCGAAGCTGAAGGGCGGCAAGGGCGGGCCCGTGGTGCTGATGCATCACATCTGTCACCGCGAGGTCCACGCGACGCTGACGGAGGCCGAGCTTGCCCGCGACTACAACACGCCGGAAGCGCTGCGCGCGCATCCGCGGCTGGCGAAATTCGCAGCCTGGGTCGCCAAGCGCCCACCGTCTTTCCGCTCAAAAATTCCCGGGGGTATGCGCAAGCGGTGAGGGTGTGCTAACACCCGGTCAGCCACGCCCGGACGGGCGCCATAGACAGGATACACCCCATGCGCATCGCCTTCATGCTTATCGCCCTGTTGACACTGGCCGCGTGCGATGTGCCGTTTGTCCCGCTGATCTGAGCCGCGCTCAGACGCACATTGCCTTAATGCCCTGTGCGATATGCGCAGGTGCGTCGACGGTATCCGCACAAAGGTCGCGCGCCGTGTCCAGCAGGCTGTCGGGCGCCACCAGACGGTCGATCAGGCCGAAGGCGAGTGCTTCTTCGGCGGCGATCTTCTGGCCGCCCATTAGAATGAGCTTCGTGCGCGCGGGTCCGATGAGCTCCGCCATGCGCGCAGGATCGCTCGGCTGGGGCAGGAATCCGAGCTTCATCACCGGATAGAAGAATTTGGCCGTCGGCACCGCGATGCGGATGTCACAGGCCAGCGCCATGCCCATGGCCCCGCCCGCCAGCGTGCCGTTGAGTGCTGCGATGCTCAGCCCCGGCAGCCGCGCGATGGCCCCCGACAGCCGTTCCCACAAATCCGATACGGCGAGCCCCGCGCGCGCCGCTTCCAGATCGGCGCCCGCGCTGAAGATCTTGCCGCACCCGGTCAGGATCACCGCCCGTGCCTCGCCTGCGCGCTCCATGATCTCACACAGCTCGCGCAGCATGTCCTCGGTCAATGCGTTGGCCTTGTCGGGCCGGTTGAGCGTGACGGTCCAGATCTCGTCCTGCTGGTCGAGCTCGATCATATGAGCCCCACCGCGCGGCGGATGCCCTCCTCGCGCAGTGAGATTTCCTCACCACAGTACTTGTCCGCGTCCGCGCCGCACATCCACAGCAGACAACGCGCGGGCCAGTCCGCAGGGATATGCACGTCCCAGTCGAGCTGGCTCACCGGGTTGATGCCGGACGCCTTGATGGTGCGTTGCATTTGCGTGGCGACCGTGCCGGGCGACAGGCCGATGGCGCGGATGCCATTGCCGCCCTCCTCCAGATGCAGCGCGCGGTTGAGCATGTTCACCGCCGCTTTTGAGCTGCAATAGGCGCTCCAGCCCTCTATGGCGCTATGCGCCGCACCCGAGCTGATGGTCAGCACCGAGCCGCCGCCGCGCGCCTTGAGCGCGGGAAGCGCCGCGTGGATGCCGTTGAAGACACCCTTGAGGTTGATGTCGATGAGCTGGCCCCATGCGTCCGGATCGGCGTCAGCCAGATGGCTGATCGGGTCCACCACGCCGGCGTTGTTGATCAACACGTCGAGCCCGCCGAACACCTGCACCGCTGTTGCGACCGCCGATGACATCTCCGGGTAGCGGGCCACGTTGCAGGGTATGGCGATGGCCTGCTGGCCGATCTCGCCCGCCAGTTCGGCAATCGCATCCTGCGACCGTGCGAGCAGGACGACGTTGGCGCCCGCGCTGGCGAAAACCCGCGCAGCCTCTGCGCCGATGCCACGGCTGGCGCCGGTGATCATCACCGTTTTCGAAGTCATATCCATCTGGTTTCTCCGTGTCATTTCAGGTTGCAGAGCACTCTTTGCGCGCAGCCTAGCGCGCCCGTGCGCCGGCCACCAGCCCGCGCTGGCGTGCGCGCCCCCTTGACCCGCCCAGCGGTTTGCCAGACCCTTGGCGAAACGTCTTTTGCCACGAGGATTTAGAGCCATGTACCCTTACCGCCTTCACGTCGCCCCCGCAGCGCTTTGCGCGGCGCTTCTGGCCACCGGCGCAGCCGCCGATCTGACGGCGGAGCAGGTCTGGGGCGACTGGCGCAGCTATATGGAGGGGATGGGATATGCCGTCACCGCCACGCAGGACGCGACCGGCAACACGCTGTCAGTGAGCGATATCACTGTCGAGATCCCCGCAGGCCCGGAGGTCGAAAGGATGGAGATGCGCCTCGGCGCGCTGCAATTCGTCGAGGGCGCGGGTGGTGTCGTGGAGGTGGTCATGCCCTCCCCCCTGCCGATGGTGATCGAGGTGACACCACTGGATGGCTCGGCCCCTTCCGTGATCGAGCTCAGCTATACCCAGGCAGGCCAGCGCATGATCGCAACCGGCGACCCGACGGATATGACCTATGACTATTCCGCCGACAGCATTCAGCTCGCGCTGACGGGCCTCACGTCGGAAGGCGCGCCCATCGCGCGCGACAACGCGACGTTCACGTTCGGCGGCAACGATCTGCGCTCCCTGACGACGCTGAACGTGGGCGAGACGCGCCGCTATGCACAGACCATGCAATTGGCCGATGTGTCCTATGCGTTGAAGTTCCGGGAACCCGGCGCGGTGGAGGCCATCAGCATCTCCAGCACGATCGAAGGCCTCGACCTTACCGGCACGACCACCCTGCCCGCCGCACCCATCGCGCAGACGCAGGACCTGCTGCCGCTCATCGGGGCGGGCTTTGCCTTTGACGGTACCTTCACCGCAACGGGCAGCGAGACGCTGACCGATGTCATCTCGGACGAGGGAGAGACCAAGATCAAGACCGGTGCGCAGGGTGCGACCCTGACGGTGGCGCTGGGGCAGGACGGCGTGCGCTATCAGGCCGACGCACGGCAGGCCCAGATGGGCGCGCAGATCGCGGGCCTGCCCTTTCCGCTCTTCGCTGAAATGGCGGCATATGGCATGACCTTCAGCGCGCCGCTGCTGCAATCGGACACGCCGCAGGACTTCGCGCTGGGGTTCAACCTGACGGATTTCACGATGTCCGACATCATCTGGGCGCTCTTTGATCCCTCGGGCGCCCTGCCGCGCGATCCGGCGACTGTGGCCCTCGCGCTCAGCGGCGAGACGCGGGTTCTGGTGGACACGCTCGATCCCGACAAGATGGCCGCGTTGGCGGAAGCGGGCGCCCTGCCTGCAGAGATCGACGCGCTGACCATCGACAGGCTTACCGTCGATGCGGTCGGCGCCAAGCTCGAGGGGATGGGCACGCTCACCTTCGACAACAGCGACCGGACCACGCTTCCGGGTTTCCCGAAGCCCGTGGGCGATGTGACCTTCAACCTCGCGGGGGCCAATGCCCTGCTGGACAAGCTGGTGTCGCTGGGGCTGCTGCCCAGTGAGCAGGTGATGGGCGCACGGATGATGCTGGGCGTCTTTGCGGTGCCGGGGCCCGCCCCGGACACGCTCACCTCCACGATCGAGTTCAACGAGGAAGGCCAGATCCTCGCCAACGGCCAGCGCATCCGGTAAGAGGCCGCATGTTGCACAGGGATGAGGCAGCCTTGCCAGGGGGCTGCCTTTTCTTTTGACCCGCGCCCTTGCGAGCGGGGGGCGGCGCCGCTACCTCTACCCCTTGATCAGGAGAGTGACATGACCCAAGCCCTTGACGCGCTGGCCGCACAGATGCTCGAGGCGGCCAAGGCCGCAGGTGCCGACAGTGCCGATGCCATGGCCGTGCGCGGCACCTCGCTGTCCGTGGATGTGCGCGGCGGCGCGCTCGAAGAGGCGCAGCGCGAAGAGGGGACCGATGTGGGTCTGCGCGTGTTCATAGGGCAGCGCAGCGCGATTGTCTCGGCCTCCGACACCTCGTCGCGGACGCTGTCGGAGATGGCTGAACGCGCCGTCGCCATGGCGCGCGAGGCACCGGCGAGCCCCTATGTGGGGCTTGCGGATCCGGACATGGTCGCACGCGATTGGGACGTGGCCGCGCTGGAATTGCACGACCCCACGCCAGAGCCGGCGCCCGAAGCCCTGAAAGAAGACGCACGCGAGGCGGAGGCAGCAGCACTGGAGGTCGACGGTATTTCGCAGGTGCAGTCGGCAAGCGCCGGCTACGGCGCGCGGCAAGTGCATCTGGCAGGCAGCAACGGTTTTTCCGGCGGCTACAGCCGCACCGACCGCGGCCTCAGCTGTGTCGCCATCACGGGCAGCGGGACCGGGATGGAACGAGACTACGACGGCGACAGCCGTATCTTCCAGAGCGATTTGCGCGCCGCCCGTGACATTGGCCGGCTCGCCGCGGAGCGAACCGTGGCGCGGATCGGCGCGCGCAAGCCGCCCACAGGCAGCTACCCCGTGCTCTTTGACGAGCGGGTGGCAAGCTCGCTCATCGGCCATCTGCTCGGCGCGATCAACGGCAGCGCGATTGCGCGCGGTGCCTCCTTCCTGCGCGGCGCCATGGGCAGCCAGGTGCTGCCTGCCGCGCTTTCGCTCATCGAGGATCCGCACCGTCCGAGGGTGGGTGGCAGCCGCCCCTTCGATGCGGAGTTCCTGCCGACGGCCAAGCGCGCGGTGGTCGAGGACGGGATCCTGAAAGGCTGGACACTGGATCTGGCGACGGGGCGGCAGCTCGGCCTGCCCTCGACCGCGAATGCCTCGCGGGGAGCAAGCTCCGGCCCCTCGCCCAGCGCCTGGAACATCGCCCTCACCCAAGGATCGCAAAGCCGTGCGGATCTGATCCGCGACATGGGCACCGGGCTTCTGGTAACCTCGATGATCGGCTCCACCATCAACCCCAATACGGGGGACTATTCCCGTGGCGCGTCGGGGCATTGGGTCGAGAACGGGGAAATCACCTATCCGGTGAACGAATGCACCATTGCGGGCAACCTGCGCGACATGCTGCTGGCAATCGTGCCCGCGAACGACGCGCGCGCGCATCTGGGCCGCGTGGTCCCTTCGCTGCTGGTGCCGGGCATGACCATTGCCGGCAGCTGACCTTCCCCTGCTGATCGACGCTGCGCGCATGGCGGGCCGCGTCGCCACCAGCTTTGCCGGGAAGACCGCGCAGCGCTGGGACAAGGCGGGCGGTGCCGGGCCGGTGACGGAGGCCGATCTGGCCGTAAACGACATGCTCAGGAGCGTTTTGACGCTGGCGCGGCCCGACTACGGCTGGCTCTCGGAGGAGACGGAGGACGGGGTTCGACGGCTCGACCGTGAGCGGGTGTTTATCGTCGATCCCATCGACGGCACCCGTAGCTTTACCGAAGGAGCCAAGACCTGGGCGCATGCCATCGCCGTTGCAGAGCAGGGCGTCGTGACGGCGGCGGTGATCTACCTGCCGCTGCGCGATCTGCTCTATACCGCGGCGCTCGGGGCTGGGGCACATCTCAACGGGCGTGCGATCACCGCGTCCGAGGTTGGTGATTTCACGCAGGCCTGCATTCTCGCGGCAAAGCCCGCGATGGCAGGCACGCTGTGGCGCGGCGGTGCCTGCCCGCCGTTCACGCCGGCCTACCGCCCCTCGCTCGCCTACCGGCTGGGGCTGGTGGCGCAGGCGCGCTTCGATGCGATGCTGACGCTGCGGCCGAGCTGGGAGTGGGACATCGCGGCGGGCGCGCTCATCGTGGCGGAGGCGGGCGGGACGATCACGGACCAGCGCGGCGCACCGCTGCGGTTCAACAACGCGGACCCGCGGCTCGACGGCGTCGTGGCAGGCGGGCGCGCCCTGCACAGCGCCCTCATGGGCGCGTTGAGCGAGGCTTGACGGCACCGGCCTGTGCCGTGCAAACACGAGGCCAAGCAACCAAAGGACGTACCTCACATGATACAACGCCTGCATCTTGTCTTCGGCGGCGAGCTCGTGACCCCGAGCGAGAACACCTTCAAGAACGTCGATGATCTGCATATCGTCGGCATCTTTCCCGATTACGCCTCCGCGTTCGATGCCTGGAAGAACGAGGCGCAGCGCACCGTGGACAACGCGCATATGCGGTACTTCATCGCACATCTGCACCGCCTGCGGGACGAGGAAACCGCCGCCTCCCCGACCGAAGAGCTGGGCTAGGCCGCGATGGGCGGATCGCTGGGCCTGTCCGCCTACCGCGCACTTGCGCGGCGCGGCGAGGCGCAGCTGCCCGACCTCAGCCAGCCGCGCCCCGAGGGCGAGCTGCTGTGGATCCATTGCGCCCAGATCGACGGGCTGCTCGCGGTGCAGGATCTGGCCCAGCGCCAGATCGCCGCGCGCCCCGGGCTCAATGTGCTGATCACCCTCCCGCAGGCACCGCTTGCGGACGGGGCCGTTGGCGGCGCGCGGCCGCGCGGCGTGATCCTGAGCGGTATTTGCAGCGAGCATCCGGCCAGCGTCGTCGCGTTCCTGAACCATTGGGCGCCCAATTGCCTCGTGTGGACATGGGGCGGGTTGCGGCCCAACCTGCTGCTCGACACGGATGCGCGCGGCTGTCCGATGTTCCTGATCAACGCCGACACGGATGGTTTCGACGGGCGCCGGGACCGCTGGCTGCCCGATGTGTCGCGGAGCCTGCTGCCGCTTTTTGCCGCTACGATGGCCCGCACGCCCGCAGCCGCACGCCGTCTGACCCAGCTGGGTCTGCATGCGGATGATGTCCAGGTGACCTCCGCGCTGCAGACCGGAGGGCAGGCCCTGCCCTGCAACGAGACGGATCTGGCGGATCTCGCCGCCGCCTGTGTGGGCCGCGCGATCTGGTTCGCCAACGGCGTACACCCCGAGGAGCTGCAGACCGTCCTGGCCGCGCACCGTCAGTCGCTGCGGCTCTCGCACCGATTGCTGCTGGTGGTGCGGCCGGGCGACGCGCTGTCGCCCCGCGACGCGCTGGAGGAGATCCGCGCACAGGAGTTCCGCGTCGCGAGCTGGGACGACGGCACCTACCCCGACGAGACGACGCAGGTGCTGCTCAGCGAGGATCGCCGCGATGTGGGCCTATTCTACCGTGTGGCGCCCGTGTCATTCCTCGGCGGCTCGCTCGTGGCCGGGCGCACAGGCGAGGACCCGATGGAGGCCGCCGCCCTCGGCTCCGCGATCCTCTATGGTCCGCGCGTGGGCCAGTACTTGCAGAGCTACTCACGGCTTGCCAACGCCGGTGCCGCGCGGATCATCAACGACAGTGCCGCCCTCGGCATGGCCGTGTCGCGGCTGGTCGCACCCGATCAGGCCGCGCTCATGGCGCATGCGGGCTGGGACGTGGTGAGCGAGGGCGCAGCACTTGCCGACCGGATCACCGATCTGGTGCAGAACGCGCTCGACATGCAGGCGGGCCCCGCGTGAGGCGCCCGCCGGACTTCTGGCACAGGCCCCGTCCCGGACTGCGCGCGCGATTGCTGCAACCGCTGGGCATGCTCTATGCCGCCGCTACTGCGCGCAGGTTGGCGCAAGGCCCGCGGGAGCGTATGGACGTGCCGGTCATCTGTGTTGGCAACCTGAATGCTGGCGGCACCGGCAAGACGCCGACCGTCATCGCCGTGGTCGAGCGGCTGCGCGATCTCTACCTAGTGCCGCATATCGTCTCGCGCGGTTACGGCGGCACGCTGGAGGGGCCGGTGCGGGTGGACCCGGCGGTGCATACCGCCGGACAGGTCGGCGACGAGCCGCTCCTCCTGGCGGCCTTCGCGGAGGTCTGGGTGGCGCGCGACCGTGCCGCCGGTGCGCGCGCGGCGCAGGCAGCGGGCGCGCAGGCAATCGTGCTCGATGACGGCTTGCAGAACCCGTCGCTCGCCTATGATCTGAGCATCGTCGTCGTGGATGCGGACAAGGGCTTCGGCAACGGTCTTTGCCTGCCGGCGGGCCCGCTGCGCGAACCTGCGGCGGTCGGTCTGGCGCGCGCGGATCTGCTGCTGAGCATCGGGGACGCGGCAGCGCAGGCGCGTTTCGATGCGACCCCCCTGCCCGAAGATCTGCCGCGGGTGAAGGCCCAGCTCGAGCCGCTGCAGACAGGCATGGACTGGACAGATACGCCGCTGCTGGCCTTTGCGGGCATCGGCCACCCGGAGAAGTTCTTTGCCACGCTGCGCGGGCTCGGCGCGACGCTGGTGCATGCCGAACCGCTGGAGGATCACCAGCCGATGACCGCCGCGCTGATGGGGCGGCTGGAGGCGGATGCCGCCGCGCAGGGCGCACAGCTCGTCACCACGGAGAAGGACGCCGTGCGGCTGCCGCCCGCGTTCCGTATGAAGGTGATCACCCTGCCGGTGCGGCTGAAGTTGCCTGAGGACAACGCCTTGGCGGATGCGCTGAGACGCCTCGCGAAACCGTCTGGCTGAGCGCGGACGCGGCCTCAGCCGTCCTCGCCCAGTTTCGGCGATGGGCGGTGCAGCGACAATTCCGCGCCTGAGAACTTGAACGGCGAATTGATGCCCGGCACTCCGTCGAGCTCGATCTGCATACCGCGCGCCTTGACCTGCGGGTCGTCGAAGGCCTCGGCGATGGAATTGATCGGCCCGGCGGGCACGTTGTTCGCCTTGCACAGCGCCAGCAACGCTTCGCGCGTGTGCTGACGCGTGGCGCCTTCCAGCGCGGCATTCATCGCGGGGCGGTTGGCGACACGGTCCGCGTTGGTGGCATAGTCGGGGTGGCGGCCCATCCCCTCAAGGTCCAGCAAGTCACACAGCCGCTGGAACTGACCGTCATTGCCCGTGGCGATGATCAGATGGCCGTCCGATGTCTCGAACACCTCGTAGGGTGTGAGATTGGGATGCGCATTGCCCAGCCGCGTCGGCGAGACACCCGTGCAAAGGTAGTTCATCGCCTGATTGCCGGTGATGGCCACCGCGCAATCCATGAGCGCCATGTCGATGTGCTGGCCCACGCCGGTCTGCGCGCGCTGGTGCACGGCGGCGAGGATCGCGGTGGTGGCATAGATGCCGGTAAGGATGTCGGTGATCGCCATGCCATGCTTTTGCGGCTGGCGGTCCGGCTCGCCGGTGATCGACATCAGCCCCGACATGCCCTGGATGATGAAATCGTACCCCGGCAATTTGGCGTAGGGCCCGGTGTGGCCGAAGCCGGTGATGGAGCAATAGATGAGCTGCGGGAACTTTGCGCTGAGGGTCGCATAATCCATGCCGTATTTGGCAAGGCCGCCGGTCTTGAAATTCTCGATGATGATATCGGCATCTTCCAGCAGCCCGAGCAGCTTCTCCTGCCCTGCCTGGGTGCCAAGATCTACGATGACGGAGGCTTTACCGCGATTGGTGGAGTGGAAGTAGGAGGCGGAGCGGTCATCGCCGCGCTGCACGAAAGGCGGCCCCCACTGGCGGGTGTCATCGCCCTTCGGGCTTTCGATCTTGATCACCTCGGCGCCGAGATCGGCGAGAGTTTGTCCGGCCCAGGGACCGGCCAGCACGCGTGCCAGCTCGATCACCTTCAGCCCTGCGAGCGGTGGGGCCATCAGCTGGCCAACGCCTCTTCGATAATTTCCTTCATGTCGGCATAGCTCATGTTGGAGTATTTCTCACCGTTGATTACGAAGCTCGGCGTGCTGTCGATGCCATCGGCTTCGGCGTTCTGTTGGTACCATGCCACCAGCGCCTGCGCCTGATCGCCATCCTGCAGGCAGGCCTCAAGCGTATCGTTGTCGAGCCCGGCGAGCCGCCCGATCTTGCGCAGCTCCTCCACGATGGCTGCGGGATCGCCTGCGCGGCTCCAGCCGGCCTGATCCGCATAGATCAGGTCCACCATGCCAAAGAACCGCTCTGGCCCGCCGCAGCGCGCCACGAGCGAGGCCCAGAGGCCGAAACGGTCGAAATAGACCTCGCGGTAAACAAAGCGGATTTTGCCCGTGTCGATGTATTCCTCCTTGAGCTGCTTGTAGGCGCCCTGGTGGAAGGTCGCGCAATGGGGGCATGTGAAGGAGGCGTATTCCACGATCTCCACCTCGGCGTCAGGGTTGCCCGCGACCATCTCGACGATGCCGGAGGTATCCACTTCGCCATCCGTGCTCTGGGCGTTGGCGGCACCGGGCAGGGGGGCGTCGGGAAAGGCCACCGTGGTGCTGGCGCGGTTGCTGGTGAAATACCAGCCCCCGAGGCCGAGTGTTGCGATGGCGCCAAGGAGGACGTTTCTGCGGTTCATAGCGGTTGTTCCTTCGATCAGTGTTTCGTCTGCGGCATGCGTCGACCTGCTGCCTAGTTTTTGTGTTTGCTCAATATGTTCTCGCCCAGCCGGGCGAGCGCGTCGCGCAGCCCCTCGTTGCCGATGACGGCGGCGGTCTCGCTCGCTTGCGCGCGCAGGGCCGGATCGGTCTCGCGCTCGGCTGCCTTGGGCGCATGTTCGAACGCGACGCGCCCCTCGGCAAAGCCTGTGGCGGCGGTCTGGGTCACGCGCACCCGCGCAATCGCGTTGTAGCCGTAGACGGCGTTGACCTTTGCGCGCAGCTGTTCCTTTTGCATTTCCAGCACCGGCGCGTTTGCGCCCGTGGTCAGCAGCGTGAGCGTGGCACCCAGCCCGCCGCGTCCGTAGGATACCTCCACCGGGCGCGAAATCGCGGCGGCCTGCTCGCCCACGACCTCGGCCCATTGGGTCAAAAGGCGTGACTGCGCGAATCCGCGGCTTTCGGATGCCTTGCGGATCTTGCCCCCCAACAGGCTGGCGGTGCGGGTGAACCCTTTGGTGGTGGGGCGGCGCGGCGGCATGGATGACTTTCTATGGTTCTGGGGAAGCACTTGGTCTATGTGGCCCGTGACCTATCATAGCGCAAGGCACGGGTGCTGCCACCATAGCAATTCAGGATCTGTTGATAAAGAATGCGTGACAATCATAACATGGCTGCAATCTTGCTGGAGTGGTACGATGTGCATGCCCGCCGGATGCCCTGGCGCGTTTCGCCGCTGGATCGCGCGCGCGGCGTGCAGCCTGATCCCTATGCCGTCTGGATGAGCGAGATCATGCTGCAGCAGACGACCGTTGCCACGGTCGGGGCCTATTTCGCGCGCTTCATCGCGCGCTGGCCCACTGTGCGCGATCTCGCGGCGGCACGGGACGCAGATGTGATGGGCGAATGGGCGGGCCTCGGCTATTACGCGCGGGCGCGCAACCTGCTCAAATGCGCGCGCGCGGTGGTGGACGTGCATGGCGGTGCCTTTCCCGCGGATCATGACGCCTTGCTCAAGCTGCCCGGCATCGGGCCCTATACGGCTGCCGCCGTTTCCTCCATCGCCTTTGATCTGCCGCATGCCGTGCTCGACGGGAACGTGGAGCGGGTGATGGCGCGGCTCAATGACATCCACACACCGCTGCCCGAGGCCAAGCCAATCCTGATGGCGCAGGCCCGGTCGCTCACCCCGCAGGAGCGGCCCGGTGATTATGCGCAGGCGGTGATGGATCTCGGCGCGACGATCTGCACGCCGAAATCCCCGGCCTGCGGCATCTGTCCGTGGCGCGACCCCTGCGCCGCGCGGGCGGCGGGCACGATGGCCGACCTGCCGCGCAAGACACCGAAGAAGGCCAAGCCGGTCCGGCACGGCACCGTCTACCTGGGCCGCCGCGCGGATGGTGCGTGGCTGTTGGAGACGCGCCCCGAGAAGGGGCTTCTGGGCGGTATGCTGGGATGGCCGGGGTCGGACTGGGTCGATGCGGCGCTGCCGCTGCCCGCAGGCACGCCACCCGCCCCCGGCGATTGGCGCGTCCTTGCGGGCGAGGTGCGCCATACATTCACCCATTTTCAGCTGATGCTGCGCGTGATGGTGGCGGATGTACCGCCCGAGGCGGCGCCGGAGCGCGGCAGCTTCATGGCGCCCGAGGCGTTCCGCCCCTCGGATCTGCCCACGGTGATGCGCAAGGCGTTCGATCTGCTCGGCTAGGGTCAGGACGCAACGCCACATGGGACAGGGCGGCCAAATCTGATAAGCTACATACAACAAGACCACCTGAGGCCAGCCCGATGAGCGATACGATCAGCCCCATTCCGCCGTCAGAGCTGTCGCGGCTCGTCCGCGCGCTGCCGTTCTGGCTGTCGCTCCTGCTGGTGCCGCTGGCGATTGTGGCTGCAGTCTACGGCGGCTGGGCCATCGCGCTGGTCCCGGTGGTGACATGGTATCTTTTCTCCGCGCTCGACGCCGCGCTGGGGCTGGAGACGCGGAATGCGGATCCGGCAACCGAGGAGGCCGACCTGCATTGGTACAAGTTGATCACGCTCATCTGGGCACCGGTCCAGTTCGCCCTCTTGGCGTGGCTGCTGTGGTACGTGCCGCGGGCCGAGCATCTGGTCGCCTGGGAGCGGATCGGCGTCTTCTTCGGCGCTGGCGTGATCACCGGGACCGTTGGCATCAACTACGCGCACGAGCTCATGCACCAAAAGAGCAAGCTGGAGCGCTGGCTGGCGGACATCCTGCTGGCGATGGTGCTCTATTCGCACTTCCGCTCGGAGCATATGCTGGTCCATCACCGCTATGTCGCCACGCCCCGCGATCCGGTCACCGCGCGGTACAATGAAGGCTTCCACCGGTTCTACCCTCGGGTGCTCGTCCAATGCTGGCGCAGCGCCTTCGGCGCTGAGCGCGACATGCTCGCGCGCAAGGGAAGGCGCTGGACAGCAGTCGGCAACCCCTTCTGGCGCTACTGGGCGTTGCAACTGGGCTTTGTCGCACTGGCATTCGGCTTGGGCGGCTGGTCCGGCGTCGGGCTATTTCTGGTGCAGGCGGGGGTCGCGATTTGGCAGCTTGAGCTGGTAAATTACGTCGAACATTACGGCCTCACGCGCAAGCATCAGGGCGCGGGCAAGTATGAGCACGTCCAGCCGCATCACAGCTGGAACGCGGCGCAAAAGGCCTCCAACTGGCTGCTGATCAATCTGCAGCGCCACTCCGATCATCACTACAAGCCCGACCGCAGGTTTCCCGTGCTCCAGAATTACGGGCCGGAGGAGGCGCCGCAGCTGCCCTACGGCTACCCGGTCATGACCGTTCTCGCGATGATCCCGCCGCTGTGGCGTCGTGTGATGAACCCGCGCGTACGGGCCTGGCGCAAGGCGCATTACCCCGAGATCACCGATTGGAGTGCCTATAACCGCGCGGCCAATCCGCTGCCGCGATAAGCGCTTTCTTAATCCCTCCGTGCGAATGTCAAAGCAACTCTCAACGGGGGATTGCTATGCACAGCCAAGCCGCACCGAAGGCGCCCTACAGCGGTACCTGCCTGATCGTGGAGGACAGCGCCTTTGACCAGGCGATGATGGCCCGCGTGGTGGACCGCGCGGAGAGCAGGATGCGCGTGCAGGTTGCGGCCACGCTGCAATCGGCGCGCAGGGTGCTGGCACAGGGTGAGGTATCGCTCATTCTGCTCGACAATAACCTACCGGACGGGATCGGCGCAAATTTCGCGCTCGAGCTTGCGGCGGACCCGCGCCATGCAGATACGCCCGTGATCATGGTCAGCGATTGGCCGACGCCGTTCATGTGGGAGAAGGCGGCCGCCGCCGGGGTGCTCTATGTCGTGAACAAGGCGGAATTCTGCGTGCGCTATGTGGATCAGGCATTGCGCAGCGGTGTTCGCCGACGGGCGCGGGTGGGCTGAGCTGGGCTGCATGCTGCGTTCTCGGTGCTGAGCGGTCAGCACCTACCGCCGGCGGCACACAACCTGCGCCTACCGCCGGACTCCGGAAGCGTATCAAGCACAGGAAGTACAGGCGGCGCCGCGCAACTCGATTTGCTGCACCGACAAGAAAAAAGCCCCGCCAATGAAGGCGGGGCCAAGGTGAGTGTCATCTGCGCGCTGCCTCGGGTAGAGGGCGGCGTGACACTGGCGGTGTTCGGAATGTCGGGGGGCGATCAGTTCTGCATCTCAGCCCTGATCTGTTGGCGCAATACATCGATCGGGACGCGCTTTCCTTCTCGCTTGTAGCACCAGTAGGTCCAGCCGTTGCAGCTGGGCGCGCCTTCGAGCGCGGCGCCGACCTGATGGATCGAACCCTTCACATCGGTACCGATAAGCGTGCCATCGGCGCGCACCTTGGCGGTGTGGCGGCCCGACATGGAGTAGAGGTTTTCACCCGGGCGCAGCATGCCGCGCTCGACCAGCTGACCGAAGGGCACGCGCGGTTCGGCACGTTTAGAGGTAGTGGTCTGGAGTGCGTCACTGTCGAATTTACGCACAGCCGCGATGCGTTTGGCAGCGACCTTGCGGTATGCCTCCTCACGCTCGATCCCGATGAAGTCACGGCCCAGCATCTTGGCAACCGCACCCGTGGTGCCGGTGCCGAAGAACGGGTCGAGGATCACATCGCCGGGGTTGGTGGAGCCCACGAGCACACGGTGCAGCAGGCTTTCGGGCTTTTGCGTCGGATGCGCCTTGTCGCCCTCATCGTTCTTGAGCCGCTCATGCCCGTTGCAGATGGGCAGGACCCAGTCGCTGCGCATCTGGATGCCTTCGTTCAGCGCCTTCAGCGCCTCGTAGTTGAAGGTGTATTTGCTCGCTTCGTCCTTGCCCGCCCAGATCATCGTCTCATGGGCATTGGTGAAACGCTTGCCGCGGAAGTTCGGCATCGGGTTGGACTTGCGCCAGATCACGTCATTGAGGATCCAGTAGCCTTGATCCTGCAGCGCTGCGCCGACGCGGAAAATGTTGTGATAGCTGCCGATCACCCAGATCGCGCCATTCGGCTTGAGCAGCCGGCGCGCGGCCTTGAGCCAGGCACGGGTGAAGGTGTCGTAGATCGCAAAACTGTCGAATTGGTCCCAATGGTCGTCGACCGCATCCACTTTGGAGTTGTCGGGCCGGTGCAGATCACCGCGCAATTGCAGGTTATACGGCGGGTCCGCGAAAATGAGGTCAACGCTCTCCGCGGGTAATGAATTCATCACCTCGATGCAGTCGCCGCCGAGGATCGTGTTCAGGGGAAGCGCTGGCGCCTCCTTCGTATTTACTGTCATAACTCTGCCTTTGTCCCCGGTGCATTGTTTGCACTCGTTGGTTGAGCTTCAGGATGACGGCAGCAGGATTCGCGGTCAATTTGTTTTTTGAATCAAAGTTTTAACAATTATTCTTGCCACAAGATGTTGTGGACGGGCTTGAACAGGCGTCTATGGTGTGGGGTCACACCCAGTTTTTGCAGCGCGGATATGTGGCTTTTTGATCCATATCCCATGTTCGTCTCCCAGCCATAGCCGGGGTGCTGTTGCGCAAGGGACAACATGACATAATCCCGACATATTTTGGCCATAATTGAGGCCGCCGCGATGGACACCGAACATGCATCGCCCCTGATCACCGCCTCCGCCGGAAGGGTCAGCCCGCGCGGGATCATGTTGCCGTCGATCAGCGCAAAGTCGGCTGGCCGTCCCAGCGTTTTCAGACCGTCAAGGGCGCGCACCATCGCGATGTGGCTGGCGCGCAGGATGTTGTGCTCCTCGATCTCCGCCACGCTGGCATGGGCGATGCTGACATCCGCCACTTCCATGATCTGGGCGTGGAGGATTTCGCGCCGCTTCGCGCTGAGCTTCTTGCTGTCATCGAGCCCTTCGGGGATACGCGCAGGGTCGAGCACCACCGCCGCGGCGGTCACCGGACCTGCAAGCGGGCCGCGACCTACTTCGTCAACCCCCGCGATGCGGGCAAAGCCGCGCGCGCGCGCGGCGTTCTCATGGAAATAGTCGGGTGCCATGGCGTCGAGAAACCGGATGCCGCGCATCCATGCAAGAGAAAAGGGAGAGATGCCCGAACATCTCTCCCTCCCCCCATGCCCTGCCGCGAAACATGCGGCAGGGCAATCAGCGCCCAGGCGAAGATTCGCTGCGCGCCGAATTCAGTCTCAGCCGCGCCCGAGCCGATAACCACTGCGGTGCAGGCAGCGCGCGTCATAACCTGCGCGCGATCCCTCGTATGTGCGGATGCGGATCGCGCACTGTTGCGGCAGGCGATGCACCGCGCGGTAATTCCGTTCCAGACAGCGCTGCCCGAACATGTGGGCCTGCCCGTTGCGGGTGTTGTAACTGCGCAGGCAGTTCTGCGGCAGCAGTGCGCGGTCTATACGCTGTGGCAGGGGTCTTGGCTGGACATAGCCATGTGGCTGGACCCGTCGGGGTTGATATGCCCTAGGTTGAACGTAGCGCGGCTTGTGCACCTGCTTGGGCTTGTGCACCTGCTTGTGCTTGTGCACCTGCTGCTGGCGGTAGACCTTTTGCCGTTTGTCGTCCTTGCGGTTTTCGTGAATTATCGCGCCAATGGCGGCGATGCCGAGGATGGTGGCGATCGTACGAGCCACACGCTCGTCATCGGCATGGGCGGGTACGGCGGAAAAGCTGGTCAGGGCAATCGCGGCAGCGGTGACGGTGCCCAGCAGGCGGGTTGGAATGGAAAGGCGCATCGTTCGGATCCTTCTGCTAAGAGAGCCGCACGGTGCCGTCGTGATGTCAGATGTGGCGATAGGTGTGCAGCGGGATGCGATCATTACCGCCACCTGCGCCCGGACAGGCAATAACGCCGCCTTGTTATCCGATAGCAGGGCCGCAGCGCGGGGTCGGATATTGTATATCGGGGCGTGAACGCGCATCGTGGCGTCATGAAAACCAACCGCCTTTCCCTCCGCACCCTGATCTGTGGCGCCCTGATCGCGGCGGCACTGGCCACGCAGGCCAGCGCCGCCGACTGTTATGCCGACTATAAGGCCAAACAGGACAATCCCCTGCGCCTGCACTACGGTGTCGCGCAGATCAACGGCGCCTGCACCAAGGCCGCCGCCCAGCGCGAGCTTGCCCCGCGCCTCGGCGCGCAGGGCTGGACGCTGCTCAACGTCGTTTCCGTCTTCGGGCCTGAAGGACTTGCACAAAGGAGAGACAGTGCCGGATCAAACTTCCTCCGCTTCTGACATGCGCCGTCAGGGCGGGCGCCTCGTGGTGGTCGGCATCGGTACGGTGGCGGCCCTGCTGGCGGTTGGCGCCGCGGTGATGTTCTGGGCGCTGCCCGACGCCAACGCCTTCAACACGCGGGTCGAGCGCATCTTCATGGAGAACGACAATCTCACCTCCGCCGCGGAGATCAAGCTGCTGGAAATCCTCGCGCAGTCGGGTACCGCGTTTTCCGATACGCTGACCAACTACCGGGTGCTCATCGGCGTGCTGTTGATCTTCGCGGCCGCGATGCTGGTAGCGGCGGTGGTGTTCCTGATGTTGCTGGTCACGCTCAACCGCCGCATGGCCCAGATCGAGCGGACGGGGATTCAAGTCTCCTCGCTTCTGATCAGCCGCGAGGAGAACAAGGTCTATCTCAACAACCTAGGCTTCTCGCTCACCCCCGCCGCGATGGAAACGCTGGCCGTACTGGCGGAGGCGCGGATGGATGATGACATTCTCACCGGCTCGCAGATCGAAGGGGTGATCTCGGGCCGCAATGCCGCCGATTGCGATGAGGCGGCGGGGGCCACGCGCATAAAGCGCCTGCGCGACACCCTGGGCAACCAGATGGTGAGCGAGCTTCTGGTCAAGAACATCGCGCGGCGCGGCTACATGCTGGCCATCGACAAGGATGTGATCAAGGTTCTTTGAACCGCTGGTCAATTTGGCGAATCTGACGCTAGGGTGCGGCACGCCCATGCGAAAGGATGCCGCCATGCCCGCCCCCCTCAATCCGTTCAAACAAGCTCTAACCGCGGGGGAGATGCAGTTCGGCTGCTGGGTTGCGCTCGCCGATACGTTCTCGGCGGAGCTGATGGGGCAGGCCGGTTTCGACTGGCTGGTGATCGACGCGGAGCATGCGCCGAATGATCTGCGCTCGATCCTCAAGCAGCTGCAGGTGATCGCCGGCACGGACGCGCATCCGGTGGTGCGGGTCCCCGTGGGCGAGACCTATCTGATCAAGCAGATGCTCGACGCCGGTGCGCAGACCGTTCTTGTCCCGATGGTCGAGAGTGCGGATCGGGCGCGCCAGCTGGTGCGCGACGTGACCTACCCGCCGCATGGCGTGCGCGGCGTGGGCTACGCGCTGGGGCGTGCGGCACGGTTCAACACGATTGCCGACTACGGCACCACGGCGGATGCGCAGATTTGTCTGCTGATACAGGTCGAGAACCAGGCCGGCATCGCCGCTCTCGATGACATCCTCGCGGTAGAAGGGGTGGACGGCGTATTCATCGGGCCCGCGGATCTGGCCGCGGACATGGGGCACATGGGCCGGGCCGATCATCCCGACGTGCAGGCCGCGATCATGGATGCCATCCGCCGCATCAGGGCCGCAGGCAAGGCCCCCGGCATCCTCTCCACACGCGATGAGATGACACATGACGCCATCGCCGCGGGGGCGCAATTCGTGGCCGTCGGCGCCGATGTGCTGCTGCTCGGTACCACCGCCCGCGCGCTTGCCAAGAAATGGCAGGCCACCAAGTAATGAATGCAGGTATCGCGCTGCTGGCCTTCGCCTATGTGCTCAGCCAGTTCTTTCGGGCATTCCTTGCCGTACTCAGCCCGTTTCTCGCGCGCGACATCGGGGCGGGCCCGGAGGATCTGGCCTTCGCCTCCGGGCTCTGGTTCCTCACCTTCGCGGTGATGCAGCCGCCCATCGGCTGGGCCCTCGACACGGTCGGCCCGCGCCGGACGGCGGCGGCGCTCCTGCTGCTGGGCGGCGGGGGTGGTGCTGCGGTGTTCGCGCTGGCCGCGGCGCCGGTTCACTTGTCCTTCGCGATGGCGCTCATCGGGATCGGCTGCGCGCCTGTCCTCATGGCCTCCTACTACATCTTCGCGCTGGATCATCCGCCCGCGCGCTTCGCCTTTCTGGCGGCGCTGATGGTCGGCGTCGGCACGCTTGGCAATATCGTCGCCTCCTATCCAACCACGCTCGCCGCGGAGACGATGGGCTGGCGCGCAGCGCTCTGGGGTCTCTGCGCGCTCTGCTCGCTCACGGCGGCGGGCATCTGGGTCACCGTGCGCGATCCGCTCAAGGAGGCGGGCGCGCAGAAGGGCAGCTTTGCCGAGGTGCTGCGCATCCGCGCACTGTGGTTCATCTTTCCGCTGATGCTGGTGAGCTATGCCGAGCTCGGCGCGCTGCGCGGCCTGTGGATCGGACCATACCTGACAGAGGTTTTCGACGCGGCACCGCGCCTCATCGGGCAGGCGACATTGGCGATGGGGATCATGATGGTGATCGGCCCGCTCGCCTACAGCCCGCTGGACAGGATCTTCGGGACCCGCAAATGGGTCGTCTTCACCGGCAGCTGCGGTATCCTGCTATCAACGGTGGCGATGATCGCGCTGGTCGATGTCTCTGTTCTGTGGGTAATCGTGCTGATGTGCGCGATCGGGCTCTTCGGCTCGACCTACCCCGCGATCATGGCCCATGGGCGCAGCCTGCTGCCACGCCATCTGGTCGGGCGCGGGGTGACAATGCTCAACCTGTGCAGCATCGGCGGCGTAGGGCTCGCGCAATTCGCCACGGGCCGAATCCATGCGCAAACCGCAGGCGGTATCGACCCGGCACTGCCCTACGTCTACATCCTGGGCTTTTTCGCCGTGCTGCTGGCGGCGGGGATCCTGATCTACCTCTTTTCCACGGACACGGCGCCATAGCCGCCCTGCCCCTTTCCATGGGGGCCAAAGCGGTATAACAGGCCCGGACCATCAAACACATCAGTTGGAGTAAACCAGATGGGTTATCGCGTCGTGATCGCGGGCGCCACGGGCAACGTGGGCCGCGAAATGCTGAACATCCTGGCCGAGCGCCAGTTCCCCGTGGATGAGATCGTGGCGCTCGCCAGCCGCCGCTCGCTGGGCACGGAGGTCAGCTTCGGCGACAGGACACTCAAGACCAAGGACCTCGAAACCTTCGACTTCACGGGCTGGGACATGGCGCTGTTCGCGGTAGGCTCCGACGCCACCAAGAAATATGCACCGCTGGCCGCCAAGGCGGGGTGCGTGGTGATCGATAACTCCTCCCTCTACCGCTATGATGCGGACGTCCCCCTGATCGTGCCAGAGGTGAACCCGCAGGCGATCCACGGGTATGCCAAGAAGAACATCATCGCCAATCCAAACTGCTCGACCGCGCAGATGGTCGTCGCCCTCAAGCCGTTGCACGACCGCGCGACGATCAAGCGGGTGGTGGTCAGCACCTACCAATCCGTCTCCGGCGCGGGCAAGGAGGGCGCGGATGAACTCTGGGACCAGACCAAGAGCATCTACAACCCCGTCACGGACGTGCCGCCCTCCAAGTTCCAAAAGCAGATCGCCTTCAACGTGATACCGCAGATCGACGTCTTCATGGACAGCGGCGACACCAAGGAAGAGTGGAAGATGATGGTCGAGACCAAGAAGATTCTCGATCCAAAAATCAAGGTCACCGCGACCTGCGTGCGCGTGCCCGTATTCGTGGGCCACTCCGAATCCATCAACATCGAGTTCGAGGATCATCTCGACGAAAACGAGGCGCGCGACATCCTGCGCGAGGCGCCCGGTATCATGGTCATCGACAAGCGCGAGCCGGGTGGCTACGTCACGCCCATCGAATGCGTCGGTGATTTCGCGACCTTCATCAGCCGGATCCGGCAGGACAGCACGATCGACAATGGCCTGAACCTGTGGTGCGTGTCGGACAACCTTCGCAAGGGTGCCGCACTCAACGCGGTTCAGATCGCGGAGCTGCTGGGCCGCGAGGTTTTTAAGAAAGGCTGATTTCCGCCCATGCGGGAACGGACACGGGGGCGCCTTTTTGGGGCGCCCCTTTTTCTTTGGGCCGTTGCGGTGCATGCTGGGATGATTTCACAAGGACTGACCCAGATGCGCTACGCCCTCCTCGCCCTTGCCGCCCTGCCGCTGCCCGCAATGGCGGAGACCTTTACCGTCCCTTCCGCCCCGACTGCCGTGACCGTCTACGGCGGTTTCGCCATGGTCACGCGCGAGGTCACGCTGGAGGTATCGGCGGGCGCGCATGAGCTGGTCCTGCCCGACTTGCCGCAATGGATCGACGCGGGCAGCCTGCGGGTGTCGCTCGAGGGGGCGCAGCTGCGCGGGACCCGCCTGCGCACCGATGCCCTGCCGCCGCAGCCCGACAGCGACAGCGCCGCCGTGGCGCAAGCCAAGACCCGGATCGAGACCGCCGAGCGCGCGCTGCGCGATCTTGACGACCGGGTGGAGGAGGCGCGGCTCGCCGAACAGGCGGCCGAGGCGCGGCTTGCCTTTCTCGCCGGTCTGAGCGGCAGTGAGACACTGCCCACGGCGCCCGATGCGCTGGCCGAAGTCGGGCAGATGATCGAAGCGCAGACGCTGCTCGCCACGCGCGTGGCACTGGAAGCCCGCCGCACCGCGCGCGATGTGGCCGAAGCGCGCCCGGATCTTGAGGAGGACCTGAGGGATGCCCGCGCGGCGCTCGAGGCGCTCACGCCACCGGCGGAACCTATGGCGCTGCTCGCGCTCGCGCTGCAGGCGCCAGGCGCGGGAAACATCATCGCAACCGTGAGCTACCCCACCGGCGCGAGCTGGCAGCCAACCTATGATGTGGCGCTCACGACGGGGGATACCCCGCGCCTGAGTTTGCGCCGTGCCGCGCTGATCTCACAATACAGCGGCGAGAATTGGGAGAACGTCTCACTTACCCTCTCCACGCTTGCGCCGACGGGGCAGGTCATGCCCTCGGATATCTATCCGCCCCTGCTGCGCTTTGGTGATCCGGAGGAGCGTGGCAAGATGGAGCTGAGCCGCAGCAGCCTGAGCGCCGATGCCGTGGGCGCCCCGCCGGTGATGATGGAGGCGGCCCTGCAACCTGATTTCGATGGCCCCGGCGTGAGCTATACCCTGCCCGGTCCCGTCACCGTCGCCCGAGATGCAGAGGGCGTGAGGTTGGAATTCGATGCGCTGCAGTATGATGCGAGGGTGTTTGCCCGCGCCGTACCGGCACGCGACGCCACCGCCTTCCTGATGGCGGAGGCGGTAAACGCAAGCGCCGAGCCTTTGCTGGCGGCCCAAACGGCACAGATCTTCGTCGATGGCACGCTGGTCGGGCGCAGCAATTTTGCGGCCGTCCCGGCAGGTGGCGAGATCACACAGGCCTTCGGACCGATCGAGGATCTGCGCCTGACCCATGTGGTGCTGGACCGTAGCGAGGGCGACCGTGGCCTGATCAGCCGCAGCAATGCCCAGACGCAAGAGGTGCGGATGACCGTTGAGAACCTCGGCAGCCGGACGTGGGATGTGGAACTGCTGGAAGCGGTGCCCTATAGCGAGCAGGACGATCTGGTGATCGACTGGAGCGCCAACCCGCCCGCCTATGCCCGCAACGTACTGGACCGGCGCGGGCTCATGCAATGGAACCTCACGCTCAGCGCGGATGACCGTCAGGAAATCACGCTGGAGCAGACCGTGCGCTGGCCGGAGGGCAAGGTGCTGCAATAAGGGAAGCCCGCCGGGGCGCGGGCGCCACCCGGATAACGCGTTTGCGGCCCGAATGTAGAAGGCTACTGAGGGGCGTTGTAGGGGCCGCGCCCGCAACCGCCCTTTACAGGCAACGCATCCGGAAATGCGCATCACCCCCGCTCGATCAGATCGCCCTCGTCGTCCGCTTCATCGGTCCCCTGTACCATGTCCTCACAATCGCCAGGTAGCGGCGCGCCGAAGCGCTTGATCAGCGTCTTGTGATGCGCGCCCACCGTGGTGGTGTTGCACAGGTGCCGCCCCGTGGCGGAGACGTAGATCCCGAGCCCCGCACCCATCGGGCGCAGCTCCATCCCCTCCACCGCCAGCCTGCCGATCAGATCGTTCCAGTCGAGCGCCGCTGCGACATGGCGGCTGAGCAGCGCATGGCGCGTGGGGTCGATGTTGCCCGCAGGCATGACGCCCGTGTGGTTGCTTGCCAGATGATGGCCCGGCATATGCCCACCGAAACGCGCGACCAGAGATGCATAGGGAAACCCGATATCGGATCCTTTGCAGACGCGCGTGCCGCAACTCGATTTATAGAGCACCGCACCGCCGCCTGACGGGCGCAGCTCATACCCGTGCGGACGCAGGCGCCCCTGCACGTCGCCCCAGCCCTTCGCCTCCGCCAGATCGCGCGACAGCAGCGCCCGCAAGGCCGCCAGCAGCGCCGCGTCTGGTCCGTCGTGTGTCCCGGCGCTCAGCTGCCGCTCCACCTCGCGCTTGAGCAGGACGCGCACCATATGCCCGATGGTCACGTCCCGCGCGGTGGCGACACGTTGTGCGCCGGACAAGAGCTCGCGCGGCAATCTAAGGGTGACTGATTCCAAATCCATACCCAAGACTGCGACGGATACGGTTAACGGCCCGTTAAAGCCTGCTTCAGACCGGCTCGAACCGCGTGGTTTGCGGGCTGTAATACTCGAGCCCGCCCTCGCCGATGTCGGTCCACATGCCATGCAGCGTCAGCGCGTCGGCGGCGACCTTGCGCGCCAGCCACGGGAAGGTCATCAGGTTCTCGAGCGAGGTCATCACCGCGTGTTTTTCCAGCGCGCGCAACTGCTCGGCGGGATCTTCGATGTCGCGGACCAGGTCGAACTTGGGCCGCAGAATATCCATCCACCGTCCGACAAAGCTCTCCTTGGCATCGAGCTCAGGCGCTGCACCGGTGCACATGTTCAGACACCCTTGCACACCGCCGCAGTTGGAATGCCCCAGCACGATGAGATGCGCGACCTCCAGCACCTCGACGGCATATTCCACCGCCGCTGACGTGCCATGCTCCCGCCCGTCGGGCTTATAGGCAGGCACGAGGTTGGCGACGTTGCGGTGGATGAAGAACTCCCCCTGATCTGCGCCGAAAATGGAAGTCACGTGCACGCGGCTGTCGCAGCAGGAAATCACCATGGCACGGGGGTGCTGTCCGCCGGTTGCGAGCTTGCGATACCAGGCACGGTTGTCCGCGTAAGTCGTCGCTTTCCATCCATGATATCGCTGTATCAGATATCCGGGCAGAGGTTTTGCCTCCTGCATGGCGCGGGTCTCCTTCTTAGATCAGCCCCAGTTAGACTGAATTCATACCGAATTCGAGCGAAAACACCCCTTGGCAGCAACGTTTTGAAAATACCCGCGGGGCATAAGGATCGCAGCCGTGGGGGCGTGAAGAGGGGTGAGAGATGACCGAAATACTCAACATCCGGCTGACCGAGCAGGTTCAGCTGGATCAGGTAAGGCTGGGCGCGCTCTATGCGCAGCTCGGAGAAAGTGGCGCGGAGAATGTGGTCTGCCGCGCGATGGAGGAGCTGGCCGTCCGGCTGGCGGAGTGCGAACAGTTCTGGCGGGTGGGTAACCGCGCGCAGCTGCGCAAGTTCGCACGCTCGCTCATCGCGATCGCGGACCAGATTGGGATGTACCGGCTGGCGCAGGTCGCCGGCGACGTGACCAACAGTCTGGACGCGGAGGACGATGTAGCGCTGGCCGCGACCCTGTCGCGGATGCTGCGCATCGGGGAGCGGTCGCTCTCGGCGATCTGGGCAATGGAGGACCTGCGGATCTGAGCGCGCTTGCGACGGGCGCATGATGGGCTAGGGTGCGGCGAATGTCATCGCTACAGAAAGGCCCAGCATCCCATGACCCTGCGTTTTGCCATCGCCGCCGAGACGACCGAACCGCCGATCGACCTGCACATCGTCTCGCAGGAGGAGGCCGAGGGCTGGCTCGACAAGCTGCCGGACGCCACCGCGGCCTGGGCGCGGGCGAGTGGCTTCACCGGAGCCATCGGGCAGTCGCTCTCGCTGCCCGCAACAAATAGCCTTCCTGCGCTCGCGGCCGCAGGCTACGGCAGTGCGGATACCCGCAGGCGCGGGCGTTTCGCGCTTGCCGCCGCGGCGGTGAAGCTGCCAGCGGGGACCTACCGTATCGCAGGCGGCCTGCCCGCGAACCAGGTGGAGACGGAAGCGCTGGGATGGCTCTTGGCCGGGTACCGCTTTGACCGCTACAAAAGCGCCAAGCCGATGGGTGCGCGCCTGATCGCGCCCGATGGGGTCGACACCGGGCGGGTCGAGGCGATTGCGGCAGGCGAGGCGCTGACGCGCACGCTGATCAACACGCCCGCCTCCGACATGGGCCCGCCGGACCTTGAACAGGCTGCGCGCGATTTGGCGGACGCGCATGGCGCGCGGATCGAGGTTACCGTGGGCGATGATTTGCTGGCGGCGAATTTGCCGATGATCCACACCGTGGGCCGTGCCGCCGACCGCGCGCCACGGCTCATCGACATGCGCTGGGGCGACAGCGGTCCGCGCCTGACACTGGTCGGCAAGGGCGTCTGCTTCGACACGGGCGGGCTCAACCTCAAGCCTGCCGCCTCCATGGGTCTGATGAAGAAGGACATGGGCGGGGCCGCGGCGGTAATGGGGCTGGCGCATATGATCATGGCCACGGGTGCTGCGGTGCAGCTGCGCGTGTTGATCCCCGCGGTAGAGAATTCAGTCTCCGGCAACGCGTTCCGCCCGCAGGACATCCTCACGTCACGCAAGGGCCTCACGGTGGAGATCAACAACACCGACGCCGAGGGGCGGCTGGTGCTCGCGGATGCATTGGCGCTGGCCGATGAGGAGAAGCCGGATCAGATCATCTCGATGGCGACGTTGACCGGGGCCGCGCGCGTGGCTGTCGGCCCGGATCTCGCACCCTATTTCAGCGATGATGCGGGCTTTGTCAGCGCGCTCGAGGCGGCGGCGGAGGAGGTTGCTGACCCGGTCTGGCGCCTGCCGTTCCACACCCCCTACGAGAGCATGATCGAGCCGCAAATGGCACATCTGGACAACGCCCCCTCGGGCGGCTTTGCGGGCTGCATCACGGCGGCGCTGTTTCTGCGACGCTTCGTCAGCGATAGCGCTTACGCGCATTTCGACATATACGGCTGGCAACCCGCAGCGGCACCGGCGCGCGCCAAGGGCGGCGTGGGGCAAGGCACCCGCGCCCTTTTCCAAGCCCTCGACAGGATATTGACCCGATGAGCCACCCCCGCACGACCCCAGATCCCGACCGCATGCCGCTGAAGGAGCCTGCGCAGATCGGGCGCGCAGTGGTGAACCTGCTGCGCAAACCCAATGGCGCCCGCGACCGTCAGCTGCTGGTGGGCCAGGATGTCACGGTGCTCTGGCGGGAAGACGGCTGGGCATACGTTCAATCGCTGGCTGACGGTTATTGCGGCTATGTCGGCATTGCCTCGCTCGCCAAGCCGCAGGCGCTGACCCACAAGGTCACCGCCCCGGCGAGCCACGGCTACCAAAACGCCAATTTCAAATCCATCGACCGCAGCGCGCTCAGCCACGGCAGCAAGCTCTGCGCGCGGTCGGTAGACGGGGATTTCATCCGCACCACCCACGGCTACGTGCCGCTGCAACACCTCAGCGCGCTGGACGATTTCGCGACCGATCCGGCGGATGTGGCCCAGCTCTATGTGGGCACGCCCTACCTCTGGGGCGGCAACAGCCGCTGGGGCATCGACTGTTCGGGGCTGGTGCAGGCCGCCGTCGCCGCCTGCGGCATCCCCTGCGGCGCGGACAGCGACATGCAGGAAGAAGGGCTGGGCACGCTGCTGCCTGACGGTACCGTGCCGCAGCGCAATGACCTGATTTTCTGGAAAGGGCACGTTGCGTTGGTCTGGGATGAAGACACACTTATTCACGCCAATGCCCATGCGATGGCCGTCGTGTTCGAGCCGATCGCGGAGGCGATTGTCCGCATCGCCCAGAGCGACGGGCCGGTGACATCGCACCGCCGATTGCAGGTAGGCTAGCGCCTATTCCACCACGCGGATGAGCTTGCGTTCCAGCACCCGGAGCACGGCGCGCAGGTCGTGCCCGCGCTTGAGCACCTGACCGCCGGTACCTACGACGGCGTACATCCCCTGCTTGGCGCGCAGCTTCGGTCGCTTTTCGATCCGGTAGAGCGGCATTTCCGCCGTGCGCCGGAAGACGGAGAACACCGCCACCTCGCGCAGGCAGGAGATCCCGTAGTCGCGCCATTCCCCCGCCGCGACCATGCGCCCGTAGAGCGACAGGATCACCGACAGCTCCGTGCGATGGAACGCGACCTGCTCGGGCGCGCGGGTCGAGGTATCGTGCTGCGGAATGAAGGGTGTGTTCATAGGATCAGACTTGCCCTTCTCATGGGGCAAATCAAGCCCCACACCTCAAATTGCTTGAACACGTTACAGATGCGGATATGATTTGCGTATCATGAAACACGTTGCCTTCCCGAAATGACCCCGCAAGCCCGCGCAGAAGCCGCCTCCACCGCGATGTGGGAGAATGATGCAGCCTCGCGCGGTCTCGGGATGCAGCTCGTCTCGATCTCGCCCGGGTCCGCCACGCTCACCATGCCGGTGGGCGATACGATGATCAACGGCGCGGGCATCTGTCACGGCGGCTTCATATTTGCGCTGGCCGACAGCGCCTTTGCCTTCGCCTGCAACAGCTACAATCGGCTGACCGTCGCGCAGCAGAACCAGATCACTTATATCGCTCCGGGCCGCGCGGGCGAGTTGCTCACCGCGACCGCGACCGAAACGGCGCTCAGCGGTCGCTCCGGCATCTATGACGTGATGGTCACCGGCGCGGATGGCCGCATTATCGCCACGCTGCGCGGCCTGTCGCGCACCATCAAGGGCGAGCTTTTCCCCGAGAGCAGAGACAGCACATGAAAGACCTCACCCCGCCCCGCGCCAGCCTCGATCCGATCGAGATCGCCAGCCGGGACGAGATCACCGCCCTGCAGCTTTCGCGCCTGAAATGGTCGCTGCGCCATGCCTACGACAATGTACCGTTCTACCGGGCGCGCTTTGACGCCGCGGGCGTGCATCCCGACGATCTGCGCGAGATGGGCGATCTGGCGCGCTTTCCTTTCACGGTCAAGACCGATCTGCGTGACAATTACCCCTTTGGCATGTTCGCCGTCCCGCAGGAGCGTGTCGCGCGCATCCATGCCTCCTCCGGCACCACAGGGCAGCCGACCGTGGTCGGCTATACGCAGGGCGATCTGGTCCATTGGGGCAGCGTCGTCGCCCGCTCCCTGCGTGCGGCGGGGATGCGACCGGGCGACATGCTGCACAACGCCTACGGCTACGGGCTTTTTACCGGGGGTATGGGCATTCATCTGGGCGCCGATGCGCTGGGGCTGGTCACGGTGCCCGTGTCAGGCGGAATGACCCCGCGACAGGTTCGCCTGATCGAGGATTTCAAACCCAAAGGCATCACCGTCACGCCCTCCTACGCGTTGTCGATACTGGATGAATTCGCGGCACAGGGTATCGACCCGCGCGCCTCATCGCTGCAGGTCGGGATCTTCGGCGCCGAGCCGTGGACCAACGCGATGCGTCACGAGATCGAGCAGGCCTTCGACATGCATGCGGTCGACATCTACGGCCTGTCTGAGGTCATGGGCCCGGGCGTGTCGATGGAATGTGTCGAGAGCAAGGATGGGCTGCACATCTGGGAGGATCATTTCTACCCCGAAATCATCAACCCCGATACCGGCGAGGTCGTGGCGGAGGGCGAGCGCGGCGAACTGGTTTTCACGTCACTGACAAAGGAAGCCTTTCCGATCATCCGCTATCGTACCCGCGACCTCACGCGCCTGTTGCCCGGCACTGCGCGCAGCATGCGCAGGATGGAGAAGGTCACGGGGCGCAGCGACGACATGATCATCCTGCGCGGCGTCAACGTCTTCCCGACCCAGATCGAGGAATTGCTGATGCAGGTGCCCGCGCTGGCGCCTCATTTCCAGATCGAACTATCGCGCCCGGAGCGGATGGATCAGATGCGCGTCCTGACCGAACTGGCGGATGCCACCGTGGGTGCGGAGGCGCGCGCCGCGGCCGCCCAGAACCTCGCGATGGCAATCAAGCAGACCGTTGGGATCACCACTGCTGTGGTGGTGGGCGATGTGGGTGCCGTTCCCCGATCCGAGGGCAAGGCCGTGCGTATCCTCGACACCCGGACCAAGCCGTGAGTGTCAGCCGCAGGTGATCGCCACGATATTGTCGATCCCGTCGAGCTGTACGTTGAGCCGCGCGGGATCGAAATCCGTCGTCACCGCATCGTTCGGCCCATAGACGCGCTTGGGCTCCGGCAGGGCAAGCGCGGCGGCAGCGCCGCGCCCCACGAGGCCCTGATGCGCTGCCGCGTTGCAGGTGTCAGGCCCGCTGGCGCCTGTGCCCGGCGCCGTTGCAACCACCGCTGCGCCGCAACCGCCAACCAATAGCGCTGCCATGATAATGATGTGTCTCAAGTGCCGTACCTCGCCATGAATGTCTCTACCGCCTGATCGACCACACGGTCGATATCCGCCTCGCTCACCTGCTCGATCACGCCGAACATCAGCCGCGTCCACAGATCCGCCTTGCATAGCTCGCCGAACTGGTCGGCGGCCATGGTGTAATCCTCGATATCGAGCTCGCCCCGCGCGCAGGCCTGCGCGAAATAGGCAGCCATCTCGACCCGCATCACCGCCGGGCCGGACTCGTAGAACCGCCGCCCGAGTTCGGGAAAGCGATCCGATTCCGCGACGCAGATGCGATACACCTGCTGCCCGAATTTGCTGGTGATGAAGCTGAGGAAATGCCTGCCCGTCTGGCCCATGACCTCGCGCGGAGGCGCCGCGCGGTCGATGATATCGAGCGCCGCACCCGCCTGGCGCTGGCACTCTACGTTGGCGACCTCCATGAACAGCATCCGCTTGTCGGGAAAGTATTTGTAGAGCGTCGCCTTCGACACACCGGCGGCGCGGGCAATCGCGTCCACGGATCCGCCCTCGTACCCGTCCACCATGAACACCTGACGCGCGCCAACAAGAACCTGATCGTATTTGCGGCCCCGGTGAATGGCACCGGACGACGGGGCGGTGAGGGTGGTCATTTCTACTCCTGCTGCTCGAGAGGCCAGCATATAAACTGATCGGTTCACTTCCAAGGGTAAAACACCGGGGCGCCCGCGCGGTTCCCCCGCATTGCCATTTCCCCGGCACCGAAATGGGTCCGCGCGTCCTGCGGTGGCAAGTGAGCGCGCGCCGGCACTGCAGCCATGGTGACCATCGGCGCGCCGCAAATCCTGTTCACCAGGTCGAAGGAGAACCGCTTGAACGGCGTGGCAGCCCGAACAGGACCGCAATGCAGGATTTCCTCTGGCGCGCCTTCTGCCACACGGCTATCTGTGCGGCCATGCTGGCGATCTTTCTCAAAACACTCCCCTTTTTCGCGGTCATCGGGCTGGGCTACTGGGCCGGGCGCACACGGTTCTTCACCGCGGAGGCGACGGCATATCTCACCAAATTCGTGTTCTACTTCGCGCTCTCGGCGATGCTCTTCAACTTCTCCGCGAACCTATCGCTGGCGGAGGTCTGGAACGGGCGGCTGGTGGCGGCCTACCTGTGGGCGACGGCCTTCGTCTACGGCATCGCCACCATCGTGGCCTACCTGCGCAGGCTCGATATCGAGGTGGCGGCGATCGAGGCGCAATGCGCGGTGATCGGAAACGTGGGCTTTCTCGGTGTGCCGATGCTGGTGCTGCTGCTGGGCCCGGAGGCGATCGGGCCGGTGATGCTGGTCCTGGCAATTGATCTGATCGTCTTCTCATCGCTCATCGTGATCCTGATCACCGGTTCGCGCGACGGGCGCATGAGCGCCAAGATCCTGCGCACGGTGGGCCTCGGATTGGTGCGCAATCCGATGATCGTGGCGATCACGCTGGGCCTGTTGTGGTCGGGCCTGCAGATCCCGATCCCCGTGCCGATGAATGAGTTCCTCGCGCTGCTGGGGGCAGCCGCCACTCCCGGTGCGCTCTTTGCCATCGGCGCGTCGCTGGCGTCAAAATCCGCCGAGCGGCTGTCGGTCGCGGGCTACCTGAGCTTCTTGAAGCTGGTGGTGCATCCGCTGTTTGTGGCATTCGCCTGCTTTGTGCTCTTCAAGGTCGAGCCCTATCAGGCCATCGTCACGATCTCCGCCGCCGCACTCCCGGTCGCGGGCAATGTCTACATCCTCGCCCAGCATTACGGCGTCGCCCCTGCCCGTGTGTCCGCCGCGATCCTCGTCTCCACCGCGCTCAGCATCGTGACGTTGAGCCTGTGCATCGGCTGGCTGACGGGGAGCTAAGCTAGGCCTTGCCCCGCGCCTCCGCGCTGGGTAGCCATGGGCAACCCCGAAAAGGAGACCCCGATGGAAACCCTCTCGAAAAACGCCTGCTTCGGCGGCACCCAGCACGTGATCAAGCATGCCTCCGCGGCCTGTGCCTGTGACATGACCTTTGCGCTGTTCCTGCCTGCGGAGGCGGCGGACGGTCCGGTGCCGGTGTTGTGGTTCCTGTCGGGGCTCACCTGCACCCACGAGAACGCGATGGTGAAGGCAGGCGCGCAGGGCTGGGCCGCCGAGCAGGGCATCGCACTCATCTTCCCCGATACCTCCCCGCGTGGCGAGGGGGTGGCCAATGACGACGCCTTCGATCTGGGACAGGGGGCGGGCTTTTACGTCGATGCGACGCAGGATCCGTGGAAGCCGCATTTTCAGATGTGGTCCTATGTCTCGGAGGAACTGCCCGCCCTGCTGGCCGCGCATTTCCCCCTCGACATGGAGCGGCAGGCGATCAGCGGTCACTCCATGGGCGGGCATGGCGCGCTCACCCTCGCGATGTCGCTGCCGGGACAGTTCCGCGCCGTCTCGGCCTTCGCACCCATTGCACACCCCACGGCCAGTGATTGGGGCCGCAAGCAGTTCAACGCCTACCTCGGCCCGGAGGAAAGCGCATGGGAGGCCCATGATGCCACCCTGCTGATGCAGGCAAAGGGTTTCGATGGGCCGGTGCTGATTGATCAGGGAACAGACGACCAGTTCCTCGATCTGCTGAGGCCGGAAGCGTTGAGTGCCGCTATGGCCAAGCGCCGCCAGAACGGGACCTTTCGCCTGCAGCCGGGCTATGATCACAGCTATTTCTTCATCTCGAGCTTCATGGAGGACCACGTCAGCTTCCACGCCGAAGCGCTGTGGTCCGCATGACGGCAGTCTACATCGATGCCGATGCCTGCCCGGTGAAGGAAGAGGCCGAGCGCGTCATCACGCGGCACCGGATCAAGATGTTCGTTGTCTCCAACGGCGGTCTGCGCCCCTCGCAAAATCCCTTTGTCGAGATGGTGATCGTGCCTGATGGCCCGGACGTGGCCGACATGTGGATCGCCGACCGTGCGGGGCGGGGCGATGTGGTCGTCACCGGTGACATCCCCCTCGCCGCGCGCTGCGTGGAGGCGGGCGCCCGAGTGATCAAGCACAATGGCGAGGCGCTGACGCAGGCCAATATCGGCAACGTGCTGGCGACCCGCGATCTGATGACGGACCTGCGCGCTGCCGATCCATTCCGGCAGGGCGGCGGGAAGGCCTTTACAAAGGCCGACCGCTCGCGCTTTCTTGAGGCGCTGGAGCGTGAGATCAGGGCGGCGGCCAAGCTGCAATAGCCAAGTCTTTCGCAGAATTCGGCGCCGATTGAGAGGATGAGACATGACACCCAAGGCCGTGATCTTCGACATCGGCAACGTCCTGATCGAATGGCAGCCGGAGCGGTTCTTTGACAGCGAGATCGGCGAGCATAAGCGCCGCGCGCTCTTTGCCGCCGTCGACCTGCACGCCATGAACGACCGCGTTGACAGGGGCGAGGATTTCACCGCCGTCCTGGCCGAGACCGCCGCCAGCCATCCCGCGCATCGCGCGGAGCTCGACATATGGCATGACCGCTGGCTCGACATCGCAAGCCCTGCGATCCCCCATTCCGTGCGTCTGATGGAGGCGCTTCAGCGCCGCGGCGTGCCGGTGTTCTCGCTCACCAACTTCGGGGTGCAGACCTATGCCCTGGCTGAGACGCGCTACCCTTTCCTGCGCGCCTTCGACCGCGATTTCATCTCCGGCCACATGAAGGTGATCAAACCCGACGCGCGGATCTATGAATTGCTCGAGCAGGGCGCGGGCCTTGCGGGCGATGCACTCCTGTTCACCGATGACCGCCCGGACAACATCGCCGTCGCCGCCGCGCGCGGCTGGCAGACACATCTGTTCGAGGGGCCGCAGGGCTGGGCCGACCGGCTCGTGGCTGCGGGGCTGCTCACGCCCGAGGAGGCACAATGACCGATATTCCGTTAATCCCCTTCGCGGCGGGAGAGCAGCCGCTCGACTGGATCGCGCTCACCGATGCGCTGGCCGAGGGCCACAAGCTTCCCAAGGCGGAAATCGGCGATACGTTTCTCTACCGCGACCCCGATACGCTGCTGAACCGCACCGCATGGATCGACGGGCTGGGCATGGCCGTCAAGACCGCGACCATCTTTCCGCAGAACGCGGCGGCGGGCCTCCCTACGATCAACGGCGGCGTCAGCCTCTATGCAGATGGCGATGGCACGCTCGAGGCGATCATCGACTTTCACTTGGTGACGAAATGGAAGACCGCGGGCGACAGCCTGCTCGCAGCCAGGCGTCTTGCGCGCGCCGATGCCCGCCGCATCCTTCTGGTGGGGGCCGGTACCGTCGCGCGCTCCCTGCACGCGGCCTATGGCGCTGCCTTCCCCGATGCCAGCTTCACCGTCTGGAGCCGCACGGCGCAGAGCGCGCAGGCTCTGGCCGCGGAGCTGCCCCGTGTCACCGTCGCCGACGATCTGGAAGCTGCCGTGCGTGGCGCCGACATCATCGCGACCGCCACCATGTCCACCACGCCGGTGATCTCGGGCGCATGGCTGCAACCGGGCCAGCACCTCGATCTGATCGGCGCCTATCGCCCCGACATGCGGGAGGTCGATGACGAGGCGCTGCAGCGGGCGCGCCTATTCGTGGATAGTTTCGACACCACGCTCGGCCACATCGGTGAGCTCAGGATCCCGCTGGAGAGCGGCGCGATCGACCGCGCGCATGTGATCGCCGATTACTACGATCTGGGCGCTTTCACGCGCGGCAGTGAGGATGAGATCACGATCTGCAAAAACGGCGGCGGCGCACATCTCGACCTGATGACCAGCCGCTACATCCTCGACCGATGGCGCGCGACACGGTGATCTGGGCGGTTGTCGTTTTGCTGGCGGCTGTCGCTGCCGCGCCGTTCGTGGTTGAACGCCTGCGCACCGCCGGGAGCGGCATCGCGCGCGATGCGGCACCGGGGCAGTTCGCAGCGCTGAGACAGGGCACCACCCAGTACAGGCTGCGCGGACCGGTCGATGGGCCGCTCGTGGTCTGCGTGCACGGGCTGACCACGCCCAGCTTCGTCTGGGATCCGCTGGCCGACAGGCTCGTGGCACGGGGTTTTCGCGTTTTGGTCTATGACCTCTACGGGCGCGGTTTTTCAGACCGGCCCGGCGGCAGACAGGACGAAGCGTTCTTCATCACGCAACTCGACGATCTGCTGGCGCATCTGGAGATCGAGACGCCGTTCCACCTCATGGGCTATTCCATGGGCGGTGCGATTGCCGCCTGCTACAGCGCGACCTACCCCGCGCGCATCCGCGATATGGTTCTGCTGGCCTCCGGGGGGTTTCACATCCCCAAGACGACCAGAATCCCGTTCATTCCGGAAGGCGGCATGCTGAGTGCGTGGCTCCTCTACGCCTTCTACCCCATGACCCTGCGCCGCGGCATCGCGGCGGAGCGGGCGGGCGGCACCGTCGTTGCGGCCATCTCCGACGGGCAGGAGGCGCAGCTTGAATTCCGCGGTTTCATTCCCGCGGTCGTCTCCAGCCTGCACGGCCTTCTGGCAACCACACGCGCGCAGAAGCACCGGGATATTTGCAGCGCAGGTCTGCCTGTCCTTGCGATCTGGGCGGCGGAGGATGATGTGATCCCAGCGCGCGCGCGGGAGCGGCTATCCGAATGGAATCCCGATGCACGGCAGGAAATCATTGCGCAGGCGGGCCACGGTGTGACCTACACGCATCCCGACGCGTTGCTTGCCCATATCACGGATTTCCTGCCTCCTGTTCAGGACACATCGCAGAGCCGCCGGGACTGAGCGCGCGGGGCGCACTTCCGTCCCTTCCCAAAGCCGCCGGGTGGCGCTAGGACACACGCCATGACCAATTTCCGCACCCTTTACGACGAAAAGATCCGCGCGGGCAAATTGCGCCCGGATCCCGCGCAGGAAGCCGTCCTGCCGGAGTTCGACCGCATCCGGACCGCGCTGCTCACGCCGACGAAAAAGGGGCTCTTTCGCAAGGCACCCGAGCCGCCGAGGGGGCTCTACCTCTGGGGGGGCGTGGGGCGCGGCAAATCCATGCTGATGGATCTCTTCGTCTCCCATCTCGACGGGATCGCCGTGCGGCGCGTGCATTTCCACGCCTTCATGCAGGAGATCCACGCTGCGATGCACGAGGCGCGCAAGACCGGCGTGGATGACGCCATCGCCCCCGTCGCCCGCGACGTTGCCGCCTCCGTCCGCCTGCTCGCCTTTGACGAGATGCAGATCACCGACATCACCGATGCCATGATCGTGGGGCGTCTGTTCGAAGCGCTTTTCGCGGATGGCGTTGTGGTGATCACGACTTCCAACCGGGTCCCCGACGACCTCTACAAGCACGGGCTCAATCGCGACCTCTTCGTGCCCTTCATCGAGTTGATCAAAGAGCGCATGGTGGTGCACGAGCTGGCCAGCCCCACCGATTACCGGCAGGACAGGCTGGCGGGCAGTCCGACCTATTTCACCCCCGTCAACACAGAGAGCCGCGCCGCGATGGATGCCGTCTGGAACGATTTGGCGGGCGGTCCGGCAGGGCCGCTCACCCTGCGCGTCAAGGGGCGCGACGTGGTGCTGCCGATGTTTCGCAACGGGATCGCACGGGCCGGGTTTCACGCGCTCTGCGGTCAGCCGCTGGGACCGGCGGACTACCTCGCCGTGGCGGATGCCGTGCGGGTCCTGATGCTCGATGACATCCCCGCCCTGGGCCGCAGCAATTTCAACGAGGCCAAACGCTTCGTCACCTTGATCGACGCGCTTTATGAGGCGCGGGTGCGGCTGATCTGTTCTGCGGCGGCCAAGCCCGAAATGCTGTATCTGGAGGGGGAAGGGACGTTCGAATTCGAGCGCACCGCCTCGCGCCTGCGCGAGATGCAAAGCGATGATTGGGCGCAGGTCTGACCCGCTGAGGGGCGCCTCGCCCGCCTTTCGCGGAACCTGACCGTCCCCGCCGCGCGCTAACTGTCGCCGGGGATCTCGATGCCGGTATCGACCTGCGACAGGGAGGAGACATCCCCGCGGCTCACATCTTCCGGCGGTATCTGCGGATGATAGGACGCCTGCTGTCCCATCAGTGTCCAGCCTCCCAGCAGGACGATGCCCAGCGCGATCATGCTGACGATCACCTGCCCCTTGAGCGATGCTTCAGGGGTCGCAGGCCCCTGCGGTTTCTTGCGTGTCTCTGTCATGCTCGGCCCCTGTCGTTTCTGGTTCGGTGCAAAGCTACACCGTCAGATATTGACGTAAGGTTAGTGTCGCCGCCGAGTTTGCGTCAACCACAGCATGAACAGATCTGGGGCGGCCTAGCCATTGGACCGCAAGATGTTGCCCGCAAGATACAGCGAGCCGCAGATCAGCACCCGCGCCTGGGGCTGCTCCGCCACGATCTGCTGCAAGGCCGTCATCACGTCCTCTGCCTCATAGGCCGTCATGCCTGCCGTGCGCGCGGCTTGCGCTGTGGTGGCTGCGGGCAATGTCGCCGCCTCGCCGGGGATGGAGACCGCGTAGACCGCCGCCACATGGGGTGCCAACGGCCTCATGTAGCCCGCGATGTCCTTGGTGTTGAGCATGCCGCAGATGAGGTAGGTCGGCACGCGCGGCAACTCCTCCAGCACGGCGCAGAGCGCAACGCCCGCCGCCGGGTTGTGCCCGCCGTCGAGCCAGAGTTCCGCCTGCCCGGCCGCCTGCACCAACGGCCCCCGCCGCAGCCGCTGCATCCGCGCGGGCCAGACAGCGCGCGTCACCGCCCCCTCGCAGGCCGCCGCGTCAAAGCCGAGGGCGCGCAGCGTGGCGATCGCGCCGCCTGCGTTCTGGACCTGGTGCAGCCCCGGCAGATTGGGCAGCGGCAGGTCGAGCAGACCCTGCTCATCCTGATACACCATGCGCCCGGCCTCGCGGTAGGCATGCCAGTGCTGACCGTATACGCTTACCGGAGCGAGGTGCCGGGCCGCGACTGCTTCGATCACCTCCAGCCCCTCCGGGTGCTGCGGCCCCACGATGCAGGGAACGCGGCGCTTGATGATGCCGGCCTTTTCGCCCGCGATCTCGCGCAGCGTGTCACCGAGGTATTGCTGGTGGTCCATGTCCACCGGCGTGATCACCGTGGCCACCGGTGCCGCGACCACGTTCGTGGCGTCGAGCCTGCCGCCCAGACCCACCTCCAGCAATGTGTAATCCGCAGGCGTTCGGGAGAAGGCCAGCAGCGCGGCACAGGTCGTGATCTCGAAATAGGTGATGTCCTCGCCGCCGTTGGCGGCATAGCATTCGTCGAGCACGGCGCTCAGCGCGTCTTCATCGATCAGCTCTCCCGCGACGCGGATCCGCTCGTGAAAGCGGGCCAGATGCGGCGAGGTGTAGGCGTGCACGGTCTTTCCCGCCGCCTCCAGGCCCGCGCGGATCATCGCCTGCGTCGACCCCTTGCCGTTGGTCCCCGCGATGTGGATTACCGGCGGCAGGCTGTCCTGCGGATTGCCCAAGGCCTCCAGCAGCCGCAGCATACGGTCGAGCGTGAGGTCGATGATCTTGGGGTGCAGCGCCATCATGCGCTGCAGGATGACATCCGAAGAAGCTGTGCTCATGCCCATGATCCGTCACAGGGGCGACGCCGCAGGGCAAGGTTCATGTCTCGGGTGTCGCTTGCACTGTCGGGGACGGTTCGCGCACTTCCGGCTCCGGGGCAGGCAGGTCGCCACGCACTGCCGGCGGAAGGCCCATCAGCATCCGCACGATCGTGATCAGTTCCTCGCGCATCTGCGGTCGCGGTGTGACGCGGTCGAGCATACCATGCTCCAGCAGGTACTCGGCGCGCTGGAAACCCTCGGGCAGCTTTTCCCGGATGGTCTGTTCGATCACGCGCGGACCGGCAAAGCAGATGAGCGCGTTCGGCTCTGCGATATGCACATCGCCCAGCATCGCATAGCTTGCCGTGACACCGCCCGTCGTGGGATGCGTCAGCACGACGATATAGGGCAGGTTCGCCTCGCGCAGCATCTGCACGGCCACCGTGGTACGCGGCATCTGCATCAGGCTCAGGATCCCCTCCTGCATGCGCGCGCCACCGGCGGCGGAGAAGAGGATCAGCGGCCGCTTGAGCTTGACCGCCTCTTCGGCGGCGGCGATGATCGCGTTCCCCACGTACATCCCCATCGAGCCCGCCATGAAGCTGAAATCCTGCGCGCAGGCCACCACCGGCGTGCGCCCGATCTCGCCCGCGACGACCAGCATCGCCTCGGCCTCCTCGGTCTCCTTCTGCGCGGCGCGCAGGCGGTCGGGGTATTTCTTCTGGTCGCGGAAGTTCAGCGGATCAATGGTCGGCGAGGGCACCTTCAACTCGTTGAATACGCCCGCATCGAACAGCGCGGCAAAGCGCGCACGCGGCGAGATGTGCATGTGATGGCCGCAATTCGTGCAGACGTTGAGGTTATCGCTGACCTCGCGGTGAAACAGCATCGTGCCGCACTCGTCGCATTTGGTCCACAGGTTCTCGGGTGTCTCGCGGCGCGAAAAGATCGAATTGATCCGCGGTCGGACGTAGTTATTGATCCAGTTCATCGCGGTGCCTCGTTACAGTGTCTACCTGCCTCAATTAAAGGGCGCGCAGGGGAATTGCAATCAGCGCCGCAAGGCCAGGCGCGCCGCGAGCCAGCTTACGAACATCATCGCGAAATCCACCGGCAGCCAGGCGCGCAGCACCTCCGTATCTTCCATCCCGAAGGGCGTGTGCCACAACGCCAGCCCGCCCAGGCTGTCGGGCAGCGAGGTGAGCAGGAGGGCCGTGATGTTGTTGACGAAATGCACCGCCACAGCGGGCCCGATGCTGCCCGCGCGCGCCGTCAGATCCGCCATCAGCAGGCCGAAGACACCCGCCCAGATGGTGATCAGCAGCGCATTCGCCCCGGCCTCGCCCGGCTGGTAATGGCCCAGCGCGAACAGCGCCGAAGGGATGCCCATCCAGATCAGCGGCGAACGAAAGCGCGCGGCAACCTGCTGTTGCAGGTAACCGCGAAAGACGATTTCCTCCGCGCTGACCTGTACAAAGACCGCAGCCATCGACAGCGGCAGCAGCAGTGCCCAGAGACCGAAAGGCATGTTCGGCACCAGCGGCCCGCCGAAGCCGTAGGGCGGCAGCACCATTACCACCACCGACAATAACAGGAGCACCCAGAACACCGTGAAGAACTGCTCCGCCGTGCGCTCGCGCGGGCCGAAGACGGACCATGCGCTGCGCTTGTGCAGCATGCGGACAACTAGGAAAACGCTGGCGGAGATCATCCCGAAGCTCATCAGAAGGACATACATCGCCAGCGGGGTAGAGCCGGTCTCGAGCTCGGCGCCGAAATCGGGGCGCAGGCGCGTCAGCTCCCAGATCGCCTGCTGATAGAACAGCGCCATCACGATATAGAGCGCCACCATCGCCACCACACCTGCCAGCGTGCGCCACAGCTCGCTGCGCGGGAGGGCCGCGGCGACATGCTGCTCGTGGGCTCTGTAGTCCGGGCTCATGTCGTCTCCTTTTCCGGCGTCGCGCGCGGCAGCCCGACCTGCTGTTCGCGGATCACGTCCGCAGCCCCCGCAAGATGCCCCGCGACCGTCTGCAAAAGGCTCAGGAGCACCGTCTTGTCGTTCTCGATCACAGCGCGGAACTGGTCCGCGCCAAAGCGCAGAAAACGCGTATCTTCGAGCGTTTTCAGGCTCACTTGACGCGGCTCCCGCACCAGCACCGCCAGATCCCCGATCACGCGCCCCGGCGCTACGGTCGAAATGTGGTGCTCTTTCCCCTCACTGTCGCGGAATGTCAGCTCCGCCTTGCCGGAGACGCACAGATAAGTCGCGTCGGGCGGATCGCCTGTGTTGAATATGACCGTGCCGCGAGGTGCTTCATACCACTGCGACGCAAAGGCGAGCAGGCGTTGTGCCCGCGGCTCCAGCGGGCCGAACATCTCGCTGTGCTGCAGGATCTCCAGCTTGCGGCGCAGATCCTCCGAAACGGTGCCCGAACTCTCGAACGTCTCCCTGTTTTCCACCCCGTCGAGCCGCCCGCGCCTGATCTCCACAAACATGTCGTAGCTCTCGGGCGTTTCGAAACTGTCGTCGAGAAAAATCATCGTCGTCTCCGGCAGCAGATCGCGCAGCCGCGCGCGGGTGCGCGCGAGGTTGCTGCCACCCAGCGCCTGATCGAAGATCAGCAGGTCGGGTCGCTTGATCGAGGCGCGGGTGAAGGCCGCGCGCTCATGGATGGTCTGGGGCAGGTTCGCGCCGCCGATGGACATGGGCACGTCGAATACCGTCGCCGCCACCGCGCGGCGCAGGTCATGCGACGCCAGCACGTCGGAGACGGCATCGACGACCAGATCCGCCTGCATGCCGGCCACGGCGGAAATGCGGCCGTAGATCAGGTTCTCCAGCAGGGTCAGGCGCGGCAGGTAGTTCTCGGGCGCTACCGGCACGAACATGTCCGCGGCCAACTCGCGCAACTGCGGCCCGCGCGTGCGGCGAATAGTTAGGATTTCCTCCTTGAAGCTCTCGGGAAAGGCCGGCCCGATCTGTTCGGCAGTGAGCGCGAAAGGCACCGTGAGCAGCAGCGCGAATTCCTCTTCGCTCAGTTCGCCGTCGCCTTTGGAGCGTCGCCGCTGGGCGATATCCACAAGCCTCTCGTAGAGCTCCTCCTCGATCCCCAACGCGGTGAAGAGCGGATGACTGGTGCCGTCCATGCCGAAGGTCTGGTGCACCGTCTCCACCAGCGTCTGAGAGATCGCGATGGCCTGCTCGGCCAACCCGTGCTCCGCGATCATGGCGAGAAAGCTCTTCTCGGCGGCCAGCCCTTCCTGGCTGATGTCGCGGCGCGGCGACGCGAACAGCAGGTTGCCGCCCAGCGGGATCGCCGGATTGAACGCCTCCGGATCGAAGCGGTAGACGGCGCGATCGAGATTGCGCGCGCACAGCACCTCGTACACCTCGTCGCGCAGGCCAACGACCCGCCGGGCCAGATCCGCATGCTGCTCGGCGTCCATGCGGGACATCAGCATGCCGCGCGTGATCCCCTCGTCGGTGTTGAGGACGCGGCTCAGCTCGAACCACCAGTCGCCGACGTCCTCCATGTTCGTCAGGCCCGCCAGTTCGGGGTCGAGCCAGTCGGCCTTCAGACTGTCGATACTGTTGCCTGACCGCCGCGCCTCGATGCCCTTGCGGTCGCGCCGCTGGGGATCCCAGAGCACGGTCTTGGGCGACGTGCGCAGCGACATCAGCAGGTTGTCCCCGATGGTGCCGCTGAAAAGATAGGGCTTCGCCTGGACATAGCCGATGCGCGCCGCGATCACCGCCTGGTGCAGATCCGCAATGTCGTAGCCGCCCATGACCACCTTGCCGCGGATCGGCAGCAGCTCCCGCGTCAGCAGTTCCGCAATCGCACGCCGCTCGGCGACGGAGGAGGTCTTGACCGCCACCTGCGCGCCCTTGGGAATGTCGAGCGTCAGATCGTCCAGCACCACCCCGCCGTCCGGGTTGCGCAGGGTGACATTCGTCAGGTTGATCTCGCCCCGCAGATGCGGGATCTCGTCCGGCGTGCCCTCGAACAACGCCGCGTCGATGGTGCCCGGCGGGTCGAACCGTTCGGTCACGATGTCCCATCGCAGGGCCATGTCCTGCGTCTGGTTGTAATAGGCCAGCAATTCCTTCCACGGGCTGCTCAGATCCTTGTAGGCCGCCAGCGCCGCCACCAGCGCGCCCACGGTGATCTCGCCCCGGATGGCAAGGATGCCGCCCACCAGATAGAAGAAAAACGGCGTGAGTTGGGTGATGAAGTTGTTGAGGAACTTCATGAAGAACTTCTTCTGGTAGATCTTGAAGCGGATCTCGAAGAGGCGGCCCAGCCGGTCGGTGAAGCCTGCCAGCCTGAAGCGCCAGCCGCCGTTGGTGCGCAGATCTGTAACCCCCGCCGCTGTCTCGCCGATCTCCGCCGACAGCAGGCGCACTTCGCGGATGCGGTCCTTGTTGAGCAGGTTGATCTGGCGCTGAATCAGCGGGATGATATAGGCCTGCAGCGGGATGAGCGCGACACCTGCGAGCCCGAACCAGAACGACTGCAGGAACAGGAACACCAGGATGATGATCATCTGGCCCGCTTGGAACACTGGCTGGGCGAGGAAATCCCCCATCAAACCGCCCATTGGCTCCACCTCGGAGGTGACCATGCTCACCAACTCGCCCTGCGAGGTGTTCTGATAGTAGCGCGCGGGAAAACGGATCATCCGCGCGATCAGTGTGTACCGAAAGCGCCGCAGCAGGCGCTCCGCCGTGACCCCTTTCATCGTGTTAAGCCGCATTTTCAGCAGCCCATGCACCAGCACTGCACCGAGAAAGCCAAAGCACAGCGCCACCAGAAACTGGATCTGGCTCAACTCGTAGCCAAACAGATCAACCGTCGGCGCCGCGGCCCCGATCGCGTCGTTGATGATGCGTTTGGGCAGTTCCAGCGTGGCGTAGAGCAGCGGGAAAGTCAGTACGGTGACCGCCAGCAGCATCACCTGTTCGCGCTTGGAATACTTCCAGATAAAGGCGAAGAGGCTGCGTTCCATCGGCTGGCTTTCGGTTGGATATAAGGATCAATACCTAGTGCGACCGCCCCCGCAATACAACGCAGCCCTTTTGCTCAACGCTTGCAGCATTGCCGCCGCATGATTATGCCATGCTCAATGACTTATCTGCAGGAGCGCATTCCGATGACGACCAATTCCCGTTTCGACAAATCGAAACTGCCCAGCCGCCATGTCACCGAAGGCCCAGCACGCGCGCCGCACCGGTCCTATTACTACGCGATGGGCATGACGGAGGAGGAGATCCACCAGCCGCTCGTCGGTGTCGCCACCTGCTGGAACGAAGCCGCGCCCTGCAACATCGCGCTCAACCGTCAGGCGCAGTCGGTCAAGGTCGGCGTCGCCGCCGAGCAGGGCACGCCGCGCGAATTCACCACAATCACCGTGACCGACGGGATCGCGATGGGCCACGAGGGCATGCGCTCCTCGCTCGCCTCGCGCGAAGCCATCGCCGATACGGTCGAGCTGACGATGCGCGGCCATTGCTATGACGCCATCGTGGGGCTCGCGGGATGCGACAAGTCCTTGCCGGGCATGATGATGGCGATGATCCGGCTCAACGTGCCGTCGGTGTTCATGTACGGCGGCTCCATCCTGCCGGGCAAGGCGCCCAAGGGTGCGGACGTGCCCGCCAGTTTCGCGGACCGCGACCTCACCGTGCAGGACATGTTCGAGGCCGTCGGCAACTGGCAGAACGGCACCCTGACCGAAGCGGCACTGGAGATCCTCGAGCGCGTCGCATGCCCCTCCGCCGGGGCCTGCGGCGGCCAGTTCACCGCCAATACGATGGCCTGCGTCTCCGAAGCCATCGGTCTGGCGCTGCCCAATTCCTCCGGCGCGCCGGCGCCCTACGAGAGCCGCGATGAATACGCCATCGCCTCCGGCAAGGCGGTCATGAACCTCATCGAGAAAAACATCCGCGCGCGTGACATCTGCACACGGCAAGCGTTCGAGAACGCGGCGCGCATCGTGGCCTGCACCGGCGGCTCGACCAACGCGGGGCTGCATCTTCCGGCGATGGCGCATGAGGCGGGCATCGACTTCTTCCTCGAGGACGTCTGCGAGATTTTCCGCGACACGCCCTACTTCGTCGACATGAAGCCGGGCGGTGCCTACGTGGCCAAGGACCTCTATGAGGCGGGCGGTGTGCCGGTTGTCATGCGCGAACTGCGCAAGGCGGGCCTCATCCATGAAGACTGCATGACCGTCACCGGCTATTCAATGGGCGAGGAGTTGGACAAGATCGCGCGCGACGCGGACGGCAAGGTCATCCACTCCGTTACCAATCCCATTTCCAAGACAGGCGGCGTCGTGGGCCTTAAGGGCAACCTCGCCCCCGAGGGCGCCATCGTGAAAATCGCGGGCATGAGCGAGGACGACATCGTATTCACCGGCCCCGCTCTGGTGTTCGAATGCGAGCAGGACGCCTTTGAGGCCGTGCAGAACCGCACCTACAAGGAAGGCGATGTCTTCGTGATCCGCAACGAGGGCGCGCGCGGCGGCCCCGGCATGCGCGAGATGCTGGCCACCACCGCCGCCCTTTCGGGACAGGGCATGGGCAAGAAGGTCGCCCTGATCACGGATGGCCGCTTCTCAGGCGCGACACGCGGCTTTTGCGTGGGGCACGTGGGCCCCGAGGCTGCGATGGGCGGTCCCATCGCGCTCCTCAAAGACGGCGACATGATCACACTCAACGCGATCACCGGCTCCATTTCCGTGGATCTGACCGACGAGGAACTCGATGCGCGCCGCGCTGCATGGGATGGCCCGCGCGAGAACCTCTACGCCTCCGGTGCTCTGTGGAAGTACGCCCAGCTGGTCGGCCCGACCTACCTTGGCGCCGTGACGCACCCCGGTGCCAAGAAAGAGCGGCATGACTACATGGATCTCTAGATCCCTTCTGGTGCTCGGCCTCCTGTGGAGCCTGGGCGCCTGCGATGAGATCGATCCCGATGGCACGCTCCGCGCGGGGCTCACGCCGCCCTCCGACGCCGCGCTGCCGGCGGTGCCCTTGCGCCAGGCCCAGATGATGCGCGGTGTGGTCACGTTGGTGCCGCCGGACGGCTATTGCATCGACCCCGTTAGCCTGAGCCAGAGCTTCGCACTGATGGCGCGCTGCGATGCGCTGAATGCCGCGACCGGCGGCTCCGGCGCGCCGAGGGGTGTGATGACCGTGAGCTTCGCGCGCACAAACGGTGACGCGGCGCTGCCCTCCGCCGCGCAGGTCGCGACCTTTGCCCGCCTCGCACCCCCGCAACAGCTGCGCCAGAGCGCGCGCAGCATCATCTTCCGAACCAGCGGCGCCGCGCCGTCTGCGGATCTGTCGATGACGCACTGGCGATCGGTCACGCAACTGGGGCCGGTGATGATGGGCGCCGCGCTATTCGGTCCCGAAGGCCGCCGCGCCATCAGCGAGGAAGGGGCGGACATGTTGCAGGAGATGATCACCCGAACCGCCAGCAAATCGGCCGCAGGCTAGTGCAGGCTTGCGCGCAGCGGCAGTTGCGTGGCACTCTGCCGGGCAAGGCGCGGGTGTGCATCCCGACGACACGAACATGCGCCAAAGTGTTGAGACGCGGCAGACAGTAAGGCAGGGGCAATGGCCAAACTTGGCGGAAATCTCTTGGATGCGGCCTTCTACGGCCGGATGGTGGCGAAATGGGCCCGCAATGCGCGCATGGCGCGCTCCGCCGATCTGGTCAGCCTGCGCCGCCAGCGCATGCGCGCGCGTCAGCTCAAGGCTCATCTGGATCACCTGATCCACATTGCGGATGAACGGCTGGCGCTGCCGCTGATCGGCTCCACCAGCTTTCCCAAACCGTATAACGCCGATTGGGCCTGGCGTCCGGAGCTGTGGCGCGGCCCGCTGCCCACGCCCGGCCTCTCCTCCGTGCAGACGCGCGCGATGCTGGGCAATGAGATCACCCTTTTTCACGACTGCCAGTTCTCCGAGCTGACCCTGCGCCAGCTGCGCAACCTGCGCGAGGCAGATCTGGCGCCCTACGGTCTGCGCCTCGATGTCTTTCGCTTCGACGGATCGTTCCTGTCGCTGGTGGTCGATCTGCCCGAGGAAGGGGTGGAGGGGCTCAAGCGGACCCATCTCATCCGTATGGACATCATTCTGGAGCTGGAAAAGCCGATCGAGATCTTCGCCCGCCTCAACATCAAGAACGGCCCCAATACCGAACAGATCGTGCGCGAGCTTGACCTGCGGCAGGAGCAGACCGTCGTCGAATTCGATCTTGCCTATTCCAACCTCAACGAGCGGCGGGTCGAGGGCGCCTGGATCGACCTGATCTTCGAGGGTCCCGAGATGAACCAGGTCACCCTGCGCGACCTCACGTTCTCGCGGCGCCCGCGTGCGCAAATCTAGCCAAAGGACGACACCTTGACCGATCTCGTGCTGACCAAAACCACCATGCGACAGGGCGTCTGGGAGGGGCTGCTGACCGGCGCCGCCAAGGGGACGACGCCCAAGATCTCCGTCACCCATCAGGGTACACAGGTGCCGGACGTCACCGTCACCGCCACGGAGAACGGCGAGGGTCACGCCCTGCGCGTGCCGATCCCGCCGGAGGCGGTCGCGGACGGCATGCAGACCCTGCTGATCGCGGATGCACAGACCGATACCAAACTGGGTGCCATCACGCTCATGGCGGGCGAAGCGCTCGGCGATGACATGCGCGTCGAGGTGGACCTGCTGCGCGCCGAACTCGACATGCTCAAGCGCGCGTTCCGGCGGCATTGCCTCGAGACGACCTGAAACTGCGGCCCGGTTTGGCTGAGGTAGGCGACGGGCTCCGCATAAGGCAGTCGGGTGCGCCTCGGAGGCTCTTTCTGCAGATACTGCCATTCAGACAGCAGGAACCGAGTGCCGTGGGCGGGACAAGGCGGCCGATCTGCTGCAAGATGTACGCTTCGTCGAAAGTCTCGCTGCGAAGATCCCGGTCATTCAGGTCCTCGCCCCACTCCCCCGATGCCGAAACAAAAAGCTAGTTCGGCGCCGTTGGGGAGTTTGGGCGGCGATTGGCATTCTCGCTCGGACTGTGGCCGAAGCGCGCGCGGTAGTAGGACGAAAAGCGGCCAAGGTGGGGAAAACCGCTGGCGAGGGCTGCGTCCGAGACGCTCGGCACGTCGCGGCGCGCCTGCAGCATGTAATGCGCCATGTCGAGCCGGGCGTTGCGCAGGGCCTGCATCGGAGTCACGCCGATGATCTGGCGAAAGCCTTTTTGCAGGGTGCGGACGTTTACCTCCGCCGCGCGGGCGATATCGCCCAGGCTCACCTCCTCGGCGAGATGGGCGTGCATGTAATCGAGGGCGCGGCGGATATCGCGCGGGCGGGCCACGTCCGCTGCGTGGTGGAGGATATGGGAGATGTTGCTGGGCTGGTGGTTCAGCAGCGTCTCGACCAGCTCCTGTTCGATCTGAATGTCGCGGCTGGAGAGCGGGCGCCCGAAGACGGCACCCTGCTGCACGCCATGGGCGCAGGCCATGAAGCTGCGGCGGATGCGGCGGCCCGCCGGGGTGGCGAAATCGACCGCGGTGTCGAAACGGATCGGACCGGGCAGCGGGGCGCCGATGAGGGCGCGGGCGACCGTTTCAAGATGGGCGCGGTCGATCTGGAACAGCAGCTGCCGGCAGGCGCCGTTCCAGTGCAGACGCGCGATACGGTCGGGGTTCAGGAGGGTACCGGTGCCTGCGCAGGCGGTCATCTCCTCCCCGCGGTGGTACACCTGCGCCTCACCGGACAGCGGGATCTGGAAAAGGTAGAACGCCTTGAGATAGCCGGGACGCACGATGACATCGGTGCCGTAGGTGAGGTAGTTGACCGAAAGGTGCCTGCCGCGCACGGCATTGTGGACCACATCCGGTGCGGCGCCACGGTGCAGCACATCGAGCCGGTGATCGCAGAACTTGCGCGCCACGCTCGCACGGGCCTCGTCCAGATCTGCGGTGCGCAGGACGGCATGGTTGGAAAAATAGTGCCGGTAACCGGGGTTCATGAAGGCTCTCCCTGACGGGCAGGCTAGTGAAAACGCAATTTGTTTCAAGCTTAAAATAGCTGGGCGCAAGTTCGGTTCGTTTTCCGGATAACGGATTGACGGGAATCCGTGCACAATGGGACGCAGGATCGTTTAACAGGGGGGAATACCGATGCAAAAGGGCGTAATGGATGCCGCGAAGGGGCTCAACGGGCAGCGCTGGAATGTGGTCGGGCAGACCTATGTGCCCAAGCTGCTGACCGAGGAGGCCTTTGTCTGGCACGCGAGCGTGCCTGCGGAGAGCTTCGTGCCGCCACATATTCACCCGCATCAGGATGAGTGGATCTACGTGCTGAACGGTGCGCTGGAGATCGAGTTCATGCACGATGTGCACAAGGCGGGGACAGGCGATACGGTGCTGATGCCGCGCGGCGAGGCGCATGGGATCTTCAACCGTTCGGGCGCAGGGGCCACGGTCATCTTCGGGGTGTCGCCTGCGCGCATGCTCTATGATCTCTTCGTGAAGCTCGACGGCGTCACCGATCCGGAGGAGTTGGTGCGGATCTCGGCGCAGCATGAGGTAGACTTCCTGCCGCCGCCGGAAGCGGCAGAGTAGCCCCGCCATGATCGATTGGGACGATGCGTTCGCCAATATGGCGCATGTGGAGAATTCGCACGAGTTGCCGGGGTTCTGGGCAGCGCGGGCGAAAGCGTACCGCGACGCGCTCGCGCCCGACGCGCTGGAGATGGACATCGCCTACGGCGGCGGTGCGCGGCGACGGCTCGACATCATCCGGCCCGATGGCCCGGTGCAGGGGCTCGCGGTCTTCGTGCATGGCGGCTTCTGGATGCGGCTCGACAAGTCCTATTGGAGCGATCTGGCCGAAGGGGCTCGGGCGCGGGGATGGGCGGTGTGCATCCCGAGCTACACGCTGACACCACATGCGCGGATCAAGGAGATCACCGCCGAGATCGGGGCGGCGGTCAGCCACGCGGCGGGGCTGGTGAAGGGGCCCATCATGCTGGCGGGTCATTCGGCGGGCGGGCATCTGGTCACGCGGATGATTTGTGACGACAGCCCGCTGGAGCCATCGGTGCGGGCGCGGATCGGCCATACGCTGTCGATCAGCGGGCTGCACGATCTGCGACCGCTGCTGAACACGGCGATGAACGAGACGCTGCACCTCAATGATACGGAGGCCGCGGCGGAGAGCGCTGTGCTGCACCGCCCGCAAGCGGGGGCGCAACTCACCTGCTGGGTCGGCGGCGCGGAGCGTCCCGAATTCATCCGACAGTCGCGGCTGATGGCGGACATGTGGGCGGGCCTCGATGCGCGCACCCATTGCCACATCGACGGCACACACAACCATTTCACGATACTTGACGCGCTCAAGCAGGCGGACACGCCGCTGACGGATGCGTTTCTGGGCGACATGACAGGAGCAGGTAAATGAACAGGATGACACCCGGCATCGTGCGGTCAGGGGAGAGCCTCGAGGGCATCCGCTGGAACATCCTCGGCCAGACCTATGCGCCCAAACAGCTGACCGAAGACAGTTTTTCGTGGCACGCGACGCTGCCGCCCGGCACCTTCGTGCCACCGCATATCCACCCCGAGCAGGATGAGTTCCTCTATATCCTCGAAGGGCGGTTCGATTTCATCCTCGACGGGCATGAGACCTACGGCGAGCCGGGCGATCTGGTGAAGCTGCCGCGCGGCATCCCGCACGGGATCTTCAACAAATCCGAGGGCACGATAAAGACGCTGTTCTGGGTGACCCCCGCGCTGCGGCTCTACGATCTGTTCTGGGCGCTCAACAACATGGGCCCCACACCTAACCCGGCGGAGGTCGTGGCCGTCAGCGCAGCACATGCGGTCGATTTCCTGCCGCCGCCGGAAGAGGACGCGGCCGCCGGAGACCGTGCATGACGGTCTTGATCGCGGGTGCGGGGATCGGCGGGCTGACCGCCGCGCTGATGCTGCATCAACGCGGGATCAGGTGCCAGGTGGTCGAACAGGCCACGACGGTGCGTGAGGTCGGCGTGGGCATCAACACGCTGCCCCACTCCATCGCCGAGCTCGACGCGCTCGGGCTGTTGCCGAGGCTCGACGCGGTCGGCCTGCGCACCCGCGAATTGCGCTACCTCACGCGCAGCGGGCAGGAGGTCTGGCGCGAGGCGCGGGGGCTGCATGCGGGCCATGAGCATCCTCAATTCTCCATCCACCGCGGCCGTCTGCAAAAACTGCTCTATGATGCGGTGATCGAGCGGATGGGGCCGGAGGCGGTGCGGACCGGACTGCGCCTGTCGGGCTTCGTGCAGGATGAGGCGGGGGTGACTGCGCATTTCACCGATGCCGCCGATGGCTGCGCCTCCGCCACGTTGCGCGGTGAGGTGCTGATCTGTGCGGACGGGATCCACAGTGTCGGGCGGCGCCAGTTCTTTCCGGGTGAAGGCCCGCCGAGCTGGCCCGGTGTGGTCATGTGGCGCGGTGCCGTCGACTGGCCCGTCTGGGAGGACGGCGAAACGATGGCGATCGCGGGCGGGCTCGCGGGCAAGCTCGTGCTTTATCCCATCGCGCCCGCGAAGGACGGCAGGCAGTTGATGAACTGGGTGGTGAACGTGCGCGTGGCGGATCCTGCCGTCTCGACCCCGCCGCCAGAGAGCTGGTCGCGTATGGCGCCGCTGGCACGGGTGCTGCCCTATGCCAAGCGGTTCCATGTGCCCGGTATGGATCTGGAGGCGCTGGTGCGCGCGAGCGGCGCGATCTACGAATATCCGATGGCGGATCGCGATCCGCTGCCACGCTGGACCCACGGACGGATCACACTGTTGGGCGATGCGGCACATCCGATGTATCCCGTGGGCTCCAACGGCTCCGCGCAAGCGATCCTCGACGCGCGCTGTCTCGCCGATCTGCTGGCGCGCTCGGAGCATCCGCGCGAGGCGCTCTACCGCTATGAAAAGGAGCGGCTGCCCAAGACCGCCGAGGTCGTGCGCACCAACCGTCTGGGTGGGCCGGAACGGGTGATCGACGAGGTCGAGAAGCTGGCGCCTGCGGGCTTTCATGACATCGAGGATGTGCTGCCACACGCGAAGCGGGAAGCCATCGTGCGCGGCTACGCGAAAATGGCGGGGTTTGCCGCAAAAACGGCGGCGAAGGCGGGAATAGACTGACAAACCCCATCGGACCCGCAATACTGGGCGGGCAACAACCATGAAAACAGCCCCATCACAGAGGGCAATGCAAGGGAGTAAGACATATGAAAACATATCTAGGACAGCTCGGGACGGGGATCGCGGTCAGCGCGCTGATGGCGGGCAGTGCCTTTGCCGAGGACCTCAAAATCGGGATGGTCGTGACGCTATCGGGCCCACCCGCGGCCCTCGGCCAGCAGATCGTGGACGGCTTCCAGCTCGCCCTCGACCAGAAGGGCGGCATGCTCGGCGGTCAGTCGGTAGAGCTGATCATCGAGGACGATGAGCTGCAGCCCGATGTGGCACTTCTGAAGGCCACGTCGCTGGTGGAGCGTGAGGAGGTCGATTTCGTCGTGGGCACCGTGTTCTCGAACATGCTGCAGGCGATCTTCAAGCCGATCGTGGAATCGGAGACCTTCCTGATCAGCCCCAATGCCGGACCGTCGACCTTTGCCGGGCGCAACTGCAATCCCTACTTCTTCGTCACCTCCTATCAGAACAACCAGAACGCCGAAGTCAGCGGGATGATCGCGAACGAGGAAGGCTACCAGAATGTGTTCGCGATGGTGCCCAACTATCAGGCCGGCCGCGACAACATGGAAGGCTTCAAGCAGACGTTCGAGGGCAGTGTGAGCGACGAGGTGTTCACGCCTCTGGGCCATCAGGATTTCTCAGCCGAGCTGGCGCGGATCTCGACCTCGGGTGCGGATGCGGTTTTCACCTTCATGCCGGGCGGCATGGGCGTGCGTCTGGTCAACCAGTTCGCCAATGCGGGGCTCTCGGAGAGCATGAAGTTCATGTCCGTCTTTACCACCGACGAGACGACGCTGCCGGGCCAAAAGGATGCGGCGGTCGGCTTCCTGTCGGCGGGATCCTGGGCGCCGGACATGGAGAACGAGGCCAACACGGCCTTCGTGACGGCGTTCGAGGAGAAATACGGCTATATCCCCGGCTCCTATGCCATGCAGGCCTATGACACGGCGAGCCTGATCGACAGTGCCGTGTCCAAGGTGGGCGGCGATCTGAGCGACAAGGACGCGGTGCGCGCCGCGCTGAAGGAGGCCGATTTCACCTCCCTGCGCGGCGATTTCGCATTCAGCAACAACCACTACCCGGTGCAGGACTTCCACATGCTGACCGTGGTCAAGCGGGATGACGGACAGTACCACACCTCCTTCGTGCGCACGGTGAAGGAAGACTACGCCGACAGCTTCCACGAAGAGTGCCAGATGTAGGCGTCCGCGCCGTGACAGGGGGCCTGTGCGCAATGCGCGCAGGCCCTGCCGCATCCAAGAACCGGGAATTTTCATGTCAACGACACTCTTTCTGATCCTGTGCCTGAACGGGTTGCAGTACGGTATGCTCCTGTTCCTCATCGCGGCGGGGCTGACGCTGGTGTTCGGGGTCATGGGGTTCATCAACCTCGCCCATGGGGTGCAGTATATGGTCGGGGCCTATCTGGTCTTCGCCTATACGGCGCTCACGGGGAATTTCGTGTTGGCGATGGTGCTGTCGCTCGGCACCGCGCTCCTGATCGGGCTGCTGCTGGAGTATCTGATCTTCCGGCATCTCTATGCACGCAGCCATCTTGATCAGGTGCTTGCGACCTTCGGGATCATCATCTTTCTCAACGAGTTGGCCAAGGTGATCTTCGGCCCCGCGACGCTGTCGATCGCGCCGCCGGAGTTCCTGTCGGGCTCGGTGCAGCTGACGGAGACGCTGCGCTATCCGACCTACCGGCTGTTCACGATTTTCGCGGGGCTGGCGGTGGCGGTGATGCTGTTCTTCACGGTGAGCTACACCCGGATCGGGATGCTGATCCGGGCCGGTGCCACGACGCCCGACATGGTGTCGGCACTGGGGGTCAACATCAAGCAGCTGTTCATGATCGTCTTCGGCGTAGGGGCGATGCTGGCGGGGTTCGCCGGGGTAATCGCGGCGCCGATCTTCGCCATAGAGCCGGGGATGGGCGACAATATCCTCATCGTGGCTTTCGTGGTGCTCATCATCGGCGGCATCGGCTCCATCGGCGGGGCCTTCGTGGCAGCACTGCTGGTGGGGCTCATAGACACGCTGGGCCGCAGCCTCGCGGTGGAGATCCTGTCTTCGGTCTTCAACCCATCCTTCGCCAACCAGATCGGGCCCGCGCTTGCGTCGATGATGATCTACATCCTGATGGCGGCGATCCTGGTGTTCCGGCCCAAGGGGCTGTTGCCCGCCAAGGGAGTCGCGTGATGGATCGGGCGCTGATCCTCGGCGGGGTGATCTTCGGGCTGCTGCTGGCGCTGCCGTTCGCGCTGCCGCTGATCGGGGCCGAATATCTGACGGGGCTGCTGATCAAGGCGATGCTGCTCGCGATCGCGGCCCATTCGCTCGACCTGCTGGTCGGACATGGCGGGCTGGTGAGCCTCGGACACGCGGCCTTCATCGGGGTGGGGGCCTATGCCTCCGCGATCGCGCTGGAGAGTGGGATCGAGAATTTTCTCGTGCTGTTGCTCATCACGCTGGCGGTCACTGCCGTGGTGGCCCTCATCACCGGCAGCCTCGCACTGCGCACCAGCGGGGTCTATTTCCTGATGATCACGCTCGCCTTCGGGCAGATGATCTATTTCACGCTGACCTCGCTGGCGGCCTATGGCGGCGATGACGGGCTGACACTCTGGACGCTGGCGACGCTCTTTGGCAGCGATGTGGTGCAGAACGACGGCGGGCTCTACTTCGTGGTGCTGGGCACGTTGTTCATGACCTGGTGGGGCATCTACCGGATCAGCCGCTCGCGCTTTGGCCGGGTGCTGCGCGCGGCGCGCGACAATCCCGAACGGGCGGAGGTCATGGGCTATGCGATCACCCGCTACCGGCTTATCGCCTATGTCATCGCGGCGCTGGTCGCGGCTGTCTCGGGGCTGTTGATGATGCAGCACGCGGAATTCGTGAGCCCGGCCATCGCGACATGGCAGCACTCCGGCGATCTGCTGGTCGTGCTGGTGCTGGGCGGGCTTGCAACCCGCAACGGGCCCATCCTCGGCGCCTTCTTCGTGGTGGTGATCGAACATGTGCTGGGCGCCTTCCTGACGGAGTGGCGGCTGATCTACGGCCCGCTGCTGGTTGTGATGGTCCTCTATGCCAAGGGCGGATTGAGCGATCTTCTAGCGCCACCGCGCACGAAGGAGAGCGCGTCATGAGCACGCTGGAGATCCGCAAGCTGAACAAGAGCTTCGGCGCTCTGCAGGTGAGCCGCGACATCTCCATAAGCGTGGCCGAAGGGGAGTGTCACGCGCTGATCGGGCCGAACGGCGCGGGCAAGACGACGCTCATCCACCAGATATCCGGCGTGCTGGAACCTGACAGCGGGCAGATCCTGCTTGGGCAGCGCGACATTACCGACCTGTCTGTGTCCGCGCGGGTGCAGGCGGGGCTGGGGCGTACGTTCCAGATCACCTCCGTCCTGCCGAGTTTCTCCGTGCTCGAAAACCTCGCCATCGCGGCGCAGGCCAAATCAGGCTCCAGCTTGCGGTTTTTCGGCGATGCGGCGGCGGAGACCGCACTCAACGACAAGGCGCAGGCCACACTGGAGCGGGTCGGGCTCGGGGACCGGGCGGAAATCCCGGCGGCGGACCTTTCGCATGGCGAATTGCGCCTGCTGGAGCTCGGGATCGCACTGGCCGCGGAGCCGAAGTTCCTGCTGCTGGACGAGCCGATGGCGGGCCTTGGCCGGGCAGAGGGCGAAGCGCTCGTGGCGCTGCTGTCGGAGCTGCGCGCGAGCATCCCGATGCTGCTGGTGGAGCATGACATGGACGCGATCTTCCAGCTTGCGCATACCGTCTCGGTGCTGGTCGAGGGCGGGATCGTGGCACAGGGCGCGCCGGAGGAGGTGCGCGCCAGCCCCGCCGCCCGCGCCGCCTACCTCGGGGGAGATGCCGCATGAGCGCGCTCGTGGAGATCAGCGGGCTGAAGGCCGGTTACGGCAATACCAGCGTGCTCTTCGGTATCGATCTGGATGTGACGCATGGGCAGGTGACGACCCTGATGGGGCGCAACGGCATGGGCAAGACCACGACCGTGCGCTGCCTCATGGGCCTGCTGAAGGCGCGCGCCGGACAGATCCTCATCGGCGGCACCGACATGACGGGTGCACCACCCTATGCGGTCGCGCGCGCGGGTTTGGGGCTGGTGCCCGAGGGGCGGCGCATCTTTCCGTCGCTCAGCGTCAGCGAGAACCTGCGCGCAACCGCACGCCCCGCGCAGGATGGCTGGACCGAGGAGCGCGTCTACGAGATCTTTCCGCGTCTCGGCGAGCGCAAAAAGAACTTCGGCTTCCAGCTTTCGGGTGGAGAGCAGCAGATGCTGGCCATCGGGCGGGCGCTGATGACCAATCCCGACCTGCTGATCCTCGACGAGGCTACCGAAGGGCTCGCGCCTCTCATCCGGGAGGAGATCTGGGCGATGCTGGGGATGCTCAAGCGCGAAGGCCTGTCGATCCTGCTGATCGACAAGAACCTCGACGAGCTGAGCCGGATCGCGGACCGGTATTTCCTGATCGAGAAGGGTGCCATCGTGTGGCGCGGCGATGCGGAAGCCTTCGCCACCGAGCGCGCGCATGTCGAGCAGTTCCTGCATCTGTGAGCGCGGGTCAGAGCCAGGACTGATCAGGATCCGGCAGCGGGATCGCGCCCAGCAGGTTGCGGGTATATTCGGCCTGCGGGGCCTCGAACAGGCTGGCGGTTTCCGCCTCCTCCACGATTTCGCCGTGGTGAAGCACGAGGATGCGATTGCACAGGCGCCGCACGACGGACAGATCGTGGCTGATGAAGGCGAGCGTGAGGCCCAGCTCGCGCACCAGCTCCTCGAGCAGGGCAAGCACCTGCGCCTGTGAAGAGACATCGAGACCGGAGACGATCTCATCCGCGAGGATGAACCGCGGGCGCAGGGCGATGGCGCGGGCGATACCGACGCGCTGGCGCTGCCCGCCCGAAAGCTCGTGCGGATAGCGCTGCGCGAAAGCGCGCGGGAGGCCAACCATGTCGAGGGCTTGCGCCACGCGGGCGTCGATGCCATCGAGCCCTTGCAGCCGGAGCGGCCCCGCGATGATGCCGCCCACACGCCTGCGCGGGTTGAGTGAGGACATCGGATCCTGAAAGATCATCTGGAAGCGGTGACGCTGCGGGCGCAGCTCCGCCTCAGGTGCATGGGTGATGTCGCGGCCTTCGAACTCGATGGTGCCGCTGTCGGGCTCGATCAGGCGCAGCATCGCGCGGCCCAGCGTCGACTTGCCCGAGCCCGAGCCGCCGACGATGCCGAGCACCGCGCCCTGCGGCACGTCAAAGCTCAGCCCCTTGAGCACCTCTATGCGCGGCGCGGCACCCAGCAGCGGCTTATGCGCCATATCGGCAAAGCTGAGCCGCAGATCGCGGATGCGATAGATCATGCGCCCCTCCGGATGTCGTGATGGCGGATATCCTTTTCCACTTCGTCGATTACCGATTGCGGCACCTGCGCGAGCGATCCGGTGGGGTTGGTATAGGTCGGCGTGGCGGCCAGCAGCGCGCGCGAATAGGGGTGGATCGGCCGCATGAAGAACCGCCGCATCGGCGCATCCTCCACCACCTTGCCCGCATAGAGGACCGAGAGCGTATCGCAGACCTTGCTCACCACGCCCAGATCATGGGTCACGAACAGCAGCGCGGTGCCGTGCTGCGCCTGCATCTGCGCGATGAGCTTGAGGATCTGCTTCTGCACGGTCACATCGAGCGCGGTCGTCGGCTCATCGGCAATGATGAGCTTCGGCTCTGCGGCGAAGGCGGAGGCGATCAGGATGCGCTGGCGCATGCCGCCCGAGAGCTCATGCGGATAGCTGCGCATGACCCGTGCGGGATCGGTGATCTGCACCTGCGCCAGCAGATCGCGCGCGCGGGCGTCTGCACGACCGGAGGTCCAGCCGAGGATGTCCACAAGGCGGCGCGTGATCTGGGGCCCGATGCGCTTGGAGGGGTTCAGCGCGGTCAGCGGATCCTGCGGGATGAGGGCTGCGTTGGCGCCGATCCATGTGCGCCGCGCCTTCGCGTCCAGCGCCATCAGATCGACATCGCCAAAGCGGATCCGCCCCCCGGTCACGTTCATCGCGCGCGGAAGCGTGCCGAGGATCGCCTTGCCGATCATGGATTTGCCGGCACCGCTTTCGCCCACCAGCCCGTGGACGCGGCCCGCCCCCACCTCCAGCGAGACATCGCGCAGGATGCGCACGCCGCTACTGAGTGAGACCGACAGATCCTGCACCGACAGATGCGCGATCATCTCAGCACCGGATCGAAGCGGTCTTTCAGCCCCTCCCCCAATTGCGAGAAGCTCAGCACCGTGAGGAACAGCGCGATCAGCGGGAAGACGAGCACCCACCACGCCTGATGCACCGACGTGCGCCCCTCCGCGATCATGCCGCCCCACGTCGGGGCATCGGTGCTGATCGACAGGTTCACGAAACTCAGGATCGCCTCGACGATGACGGCGATACCCATCTCCAGCGTCAAGAGCGCGAGGATTGTGGGTGCGACGTTCGGCAGGATCTCCGTCAGCATGGTGGAGAAGCGTCCGCGGCCCGAAACCTGTGCGGAGGCCACGTAGTCCATCGCGCCCTGGCCCATCGCCTCGGCCCGGACGACGCGGGCGAAGCGGGTCCAGTCGATGACCACGATGGCGATGATGATGGAGGTGAGACCGGTGCCCAAGACTGCGATCAGCAGGATCGCGAAGAGGACCGGCGGGAAGGCCATCCAGATGTCCACGATACGCGATATCACGATGTCAGCCCAGCCGCGGTAGTAGCCTGCGATCAGCCCGAGCGTGGCCCCGATGAGGCAGGTGAGCGTGCCCGCCACCAGCGCCACGATCAGCGCCAGCCGCGCGCCATGGAGCATCCGGCTCAGTACATCGCGGCCCAGCGAATCCGTGCCGAGCCAGTAGCCCGGCTGCGCACCGTCCTGCCAGAAGGGCGGCAGACGGCCCGCGAAGAGATCCTGCGCCAGCGGGTCGTGCGGTGCGATCCATGGCGTCAGCACGGCCCCCAGGATCAGCAAAGTGAGCCAGCCGCCCGAGAGCCATAGGCGCAGCCCCAGCGGGCGGCGCAGATCCCCCCGCGCGTCACGCATGGCGCAGGCGCGGGTTCAAAAGCACATAGAGCATGTCGACGACCAGATTGACGACCGTGAACAGAAGCGCGAACAGCAGCACGATGCCCTGAATGAGCGGCAGGTCGCGGTTGATCACCGCATCGATCGCCATGTTGCCCAGACCTTCGTAGCTGAATAGCCGCTCGATGATCACCGTGCCTCCGATAAGGAAGGTGAACTGGACCCCCACCAGCGTTAGCGTCGGCAGGATGGCGTTTGGCAACGCCTCGCGGGTGATAACGCGGCCCTCACCGTAGCCCTGGGTGCGGGCAAGCTCGACGTAGTCGAGATGCATGGTTTCCTTGAGCGATTGCTTGAGCAATTGCGCGATGATCGCGGCGAGCGGGATCGCAAGCGCCAGCGCCGGCATGAACATATGCCCGACCAAATCGCCCAGCACGTCGAAACGCAGGCGCACGAGCGCCTCGAACAGGTAGAAGTTGGTGGTGAAATCAATATCGAGACTGGGCGAGATCCGCCCCGAGATGTGAAACACCGGCCAGAGCACCCCGAACAGGAGGATCAGCACCAGTCCCCAGAGGAAATCCGGCACCGAAAGTGCTACGCCGGTGCCCACGTCAATGGCGCCTTCGGTCCGGGTGCCGCGCAGGCGGGTGCCAGTGAGCGCAAGCGCCCCGCCGATGATGCAAGCCATCAGCAACGCCACGACCGACAGCTCCAACGTCGCGGGCAGACGTCCCAGCACCAGTTGCGACACCGGTTGGCGGGTGGAAATCGACGTGCCGAAATCACCCTGCAACACGGCACCGAGCCAGATCGAAAACTGCTCGGGGATGCTCTTGTCAAAGCCATATTGCGCCTGCAGTCGGGCGATGTCCGCCTCCGTGGCGCCTGGGGGCAGCATCATGGCGATGGGATTGCCCGGCACCACGCGGATCACGAAGAACACGATCACCGCAACGCCGAAGAGCGTCACGCAGGTCGTGGCGAGGCGGAGGAGGATTGCACGCAGGAGGGCCATGGTATTCCAGTGCTGAGGCAGGGGCGCAGGATGCTGCGCCCCTGCTGAGGTGTTATGCGCGCGTCATCAGATGCGGCAGCAAGGCGCCGGAGCGGTGCGGCGTGACCTTGACACCCGCCGCATGTACGATGGGCTGCACGAACTGCAGCAGCGGGATCACCTCCGCCTGCTCGGCGATGTGGCGGTCCACGGCCTTCCAGCCGGCGATGCGCTTCTCCTCGTCGGCCTCACCCCAGAGCGGGGCGATCATGTCGAAGGTGTCCTGCCCGTCCCAGACCGAATGCGGCGAGGGGCCGAACATGGCAAAGCCTGTCGAAGTCGTCGGATCGCCCACCGAGTTGCCCCAGTTGTAGAAGGCGGCGGGGGCGAGTTGATCGGCGGCGCGCAGCTCGAAATGCTTTGCGATCTCGTAGACCTCGATCTCCGCTTCGATGCCGACCTGACGCCACAGGCCCACGATGGCCTGTACCATCTCATAGTCCTTCGGCTTGAAGCCGCGCGTCGTCTGGATGGTGAAGCGCACCGGGTTGTCGGGGCCATAGCCCGACGCGGCCAGCAGTTCGCGCGACAGGTCCGGGTTGTATTCAACCGTGATGGAGGGATCAAAGGCCGCGTAGTCCGGCGTCTGCAGCGTGTCGATGGCCACGCCGTAGCCCGATAGGAGGCGCTCGATGATCAGCGGCTTGTCGATGGCATGGGCGGCGGCGCGGCGCACGTTGGGATCGGTCATCGCGTCGATGTCGTTGAGGAAGATCATCGCGATGTCGGAGATGGGCGTGGTCACGCCTTCCAGTCCTTCCTTTCCCTTGAGCCGGTCGAACTCCTCGTAGGGGATCTCGAGCGTGACGTGGGAGTTGCCGGATTCCACTTCCGCCACGCGGCTCGCCGCATCGGTGACGAACTTGATCGTTACCGTCTTGAACTCCGGCGCACCGCCCCAATAGTCCTCGTTCGCCTGCAGGCGCACGAATGCATTGCGCTCGAACCGCTCGACCTTGTACGGGCCGGTGCCGATGGGGGCCGCCTCGAAACCCTCGGCGCCGACCTCCTCGTAGTAGTTCTTTGGCATGACGTAGCCGGTGAGGAACGACATCCACTTGAAGAATGTAGGCTCGTACTCCTTCACGTCCGCGGTCACGCGGTTGCCCTCCGCGGTGATGTTCTCGACCTTGCCCCAGATGAACTGGATCGGATTGCCGGTGTCGGGGTCGGCGGCGCGCTGCAGCGACCATGCGACGTCCTCGGCGGTGAAGGGATCGCCGTTGTGCCACATCACGCCCTCGCGCACGTCCATCCAGATCTGGCTGCGGTCCTCGTTCCAGCCCCAATCGGTGATCAGCCCCTGACCGAAGCTGAGATCGGTGTTCTGCGGGATGAAGTTGTCGAACACGGACTGGTAGAGGCCCTGGATGGTCGGGTTCACGGCAGAGGGGCCGACGGTAGGGTCCCAGCTGGGCAGGTTGACATTATAGGCGATGACCAGCTCATCGATCTGCTGCGCGAAGCCGGGCAGCCCGATGGTGGTCAAGGTCGCGGCTGCGACCGAGGTCTTGAGCATGGTGCGTCTTGTGAATGGCATGGTGTTTCTCCGTTGGATGAGGTTGGGTTCTGGTCTAACGGGCGAGCTTCTTGGCGAGCATCGTCCCCGGGCCTGCGCCCGTACCGCCACCGGGCCAGACCGCGGCGCCGGTGTGATAGAGATTGCGCAGCGGCGTGGTGCCGTCTGCAAAGCCCCGCGCGGGGCGGTTCATGAAATGCTGGTGCAGATGATGGCTGCCGCAGACCTGATCGCCGCCCACGAGGTTCGGATTGTCCGCCTCCAGCATCTGCGGCGTAACGATGTGGCGCCCGAGGATATGGGCGCGCGTGCCGGGGGCGTAGCGCTCGAGGATGTCGAGCACGCGCTCGGCAAACGGTTCCGCCGCCTGCGCCCAGTCGGTTGCAGTGATCTGCCCCGCCGCATCGCCCCTGATCGTGCGAGGCGCCATGCGCACCTGAAGCCAGAGCACATGCTTTCCCTGCGGCGCACGCGACGGGTCCACGACCGTGGGCTGGCCGCACACGATCACCGGCTCGTCCGGCAGCAGACCGGCCATCGCCTGTGCATAGGTGCGCGCCATCTGGTCCATCGACGGGGCAAGGTGGACATAGGCGAAGCGTTTGAGTTCGGGCGCGATCCAATTCGGCAGGCCGTCCATGGCGAGGTGGATCATCATGGTGCCCGGCGCGTGCTGATAGGCCTGCATGGCCTTGTCGTGGCGCGCATCACCGCTGCCGCCGGTAAGCCTGTGCAGGGCCGAGGGGGCGACATTGGCGATCACCGCCTTCTCGGCGGGAATGAACCGCCCGTCCTGCAGCGTGATCCCCGTGGCGCGGCCCGCCGCGCGTTCGATGCCGGTGACGGTCTGGTTGCAGTGGACCGCGCCGCCATGCGCCTCGATCATGCCGACCATGGCGCGTGTCATCGTGTCGGCACCACCATGCCCCAGCACCATGCCAAAGGCTTGCCCCGCCATCGCCTCCAGATACGGGAAAACCGCGCCGCCGGCGATGTCGGGCGCGAAGTCGAGATGCATGCCCCAGGCGGCGAGCGTGGCCTTGATGTGGTCGCTCTCGAACGTCTGGTCGAGCCAGGCGCGCGGTGATTTCATCAGGAATTGCGCCAGATCGAGCGCACCGCCAGTCCCGCGTTTGCGGACGGTCTTCCAGCCTAAAGATGAAAATGCACGTAAATTCATCGGTGTGCCCAGCACGGCGATGATCGATTCAGCCTGAGCGGGAAAATCCTCGGTGAGCTGTTCCCACGCGGCGGCATCTGCCTGCGAGAAGCCCGCAACGCGCGCCCGGGTCAGGGCAGGATCACTTGAGACACCGAACCATCGACCGTCCGGAAAAACGGACGCGAAGGGATGTGCAGTCGGCGCGAATGCAAGGCCGTGCTTTGCCAGCTCTTCCGCATTTTTCTTATGAAACGTGGAGCCTGCAAAGAGCGACAGATTCATCGCAGCCCAGTCGTGGCGAAACCCCGGCAGGGTGTATTCACCGGTCTTGACCGCACCGCCGGGCTCCGCCGCCTGCTCGAATATCGCGACGCGCCAGCCGCGCTTGGCGAGGTGGCAAGCGCAGGCGAGACTGTTGTGCCCCGCACCGATGATGACGGCGTCCAGCGCCTCTGACATGGTCGTCCCTTTGAGTGAGTGCTCCAAAGATAATTGCAAATGCATGTAAGCTTGTCTATGATTTTCCCATCAACCATCGCGGGTACGCCTTCGCGCATGATCAGGGAGACCGAAATGAATGCATCCGAAAATCTGACCGCCCTCGCCGGTATGCTGGCATCGGGGGGCGTCGAAGTGGTCGACTGCTCCGGCGTTCTGGGGCCGGATACGCCGATCCTGCAACTGCCGCCGGATTTTGCAAAAAACACCCCCAAGGTCGAGATTCACAAGATCTCCGAATATGACAGCGACGGCCCGTTTTTTGCGTGGAACTGGATGGTGCTGGGCGAGCATTCAGGCACCCATTTCGATGCGCCCCACCACTGGATCACCGGCAAGGATTACGAGGATGGCTTCACCGATTCGCTCGATGTGCAGCGGCTGGTTGCCCCGGTGAACGTGATCGACTGCGCCGAGCAGAGCGGAAAGGACGAGGATTTCCTGCTTACCGCCGAGCATATCAAAGCGTGGGAGGAGGAGAACGGCGAGATCGGAAAGGGCGAATGGGTCGTGATGCGCACCGATTGGGACAAGCGCGCTGGCGATGAGGCAAAGTTCCTGAACGCAGACGAGAGCGGTCCGCACAGCCCCGGCCCCACGCCGGACGCGATCGAATACCTGCTGTCCAAAGGCATCGTCGGCTGGGGCACGCAGTGCATTGGCACCGATGCAGGTCAGGCCGGCGGGATGGAGCCGCCCTTTCCCGCGCACAACCTTCTGCACCGCGACAATTGCTTCGGTCTCGCATCGCTCGCCAACCTCGACAAGCTGCCTGCCAAGGGCGCCATCCTGATCGCCGCACCATTGAAGATCGCGCGCGGCACCGGCTCCCCCATCCGCGCGCTGGCGCTGGTTCCCAAGGGCTGAGCGCGGTGGCGCAGCTTGATCATGTCATCGTCGGCTCGGGCATCAACGCGTTGGTGGCCGCCGCAATGCTGGCACGCAAGGGCGACAAGGTTCTCGTATTGGAACGCGAGGACCGCATCGGCGGCTGCATGGTCACCGAAGAGATCACCTCGCCGGGGTTCCGCCATGACGTGATGGCGGCGACGTTTGTGCTGTTCCTCACCGGGCCCGCGCATGAGGCGCTCGGCGAGGATCTCGCCAAGCACGGGCTGGAGTTCTGTCACACGCCGCACCCCACCGCGGTGCTGCGCCCGAACGGGCGGGCGCTGGTCTACGGCAAGGACCGGAGCGAGAATGCGGCGACCTTCAACGCCCTCGCCGCGGGCGACGGCGATCAGCTTCACGCCGACATCGGCGGGGTCGAACAAGACGCCGATTTCCTCTTTGCGCTGCTAGGGCAGCCGCTTTGGTCGCGCAGAACCGCGCAACTTCTGGCCAAACAGGTCTGGAAGCGCGGGCTCAATGACACGAAGGCCTGGTTTGGCCAGGCGCTCGAGCCCGCACGCGGTTGGCTCGAGACGCGCTACACCTCGGAGGACGTGCAGGCGCTCTGGGCCCCTTGGGTCCTCCATGTGGGCCTAACGCCCGAGGCAAGCTACAGCGGCCAGATGACACGGGTCATCGCCTTCGCGCTGGAAGGCGCAGGCGCGCCAGTGGTCAAGGGCGGCTCCGGTCAGGCGGCGCAGGCCTTCCGCTCGCTCATCGAGGCGCATGGCGGTGAGATCCGCACCGGCACGGAGGTCAAACGCGTCACCATCTCGGGCGGCAAGGCCACCGGGGTCGAGACGGCGACGGGCGAAGTCATCCGCGCCAAGAACGTGATCGCCAGCACGGCACCGGGGCAACTCTACGACGGATTGCTGGAAGGCGAGCACACGCCGCAGAGCCCCAAGAAGTTCCGCCACGGGCGCGGTAATTTTCAGCTGCATTATGCCTTTGACGCGCCTCTCGACTGGGATGCGGAAGGGCTCGATGACGTCGCGCTGATCCATCTGGCGGACGGGATCGATTCCGTCTCCCGCTCGTGCAACGAGGCCGAGCGCGGGCTGCTGCCCGCCGTGCCGACCATTTGCGCGGGACAGCCGCACAGGCTCGACCCCTCGCGTTGCCCGGAAGGCAAGGCGGTTCTCTGGCTCCAGATCGCCGATGCGCCGCGCGTGATCAAGGGCGATGCGGCGGGCGAGATCGAGACCGACGGCACCTGGACCGAAACCCTGCGCGAAGCCTTTGCCGACCGGATCGAGGCGATCCTGCGCGGCCACATCCGCAACTTCGACACTGCCAAGCTCGCGCGCCGCGCCTATTCGCCCGCGGATCTGGAAGCGATGAACATCAACCTCGTGGGCGGCGATCCCTATGGCGGCGCCTGTGCGATGGACCAGTTCTTTGTCTGGCGCCCGGTGGCGGGTCAAGTCAACAACTCGACCCCCGTCAAAGGCCTCTACCACATCGGCGCCTCTACACATCCCGGCCCCGGTCTGGGCGGCGGATCGGGGTTCAACGTGGCGAAGGGGCTGGGCGCATGACCAGGCAGGAGAACGTGACGGCGGCACCGCAGCGGCTCGGCGAGATGGGGATGGAGAACTATCCTCCCTACCTGATGAACCGGATCATGGGGCGCTACAACGCGGCCCTCAAGGAGGAGATGGCGGCCCTCGGGCTGACCACGCCGCAGATGCGCGCGCTGGCGGTTCTGTCGGTGGTGAACGGCATCCTGATCGGACAGCTCGCCGTTTACGCGGTGGTGCAGCAAAGCACGCTGAGCCGCGCGCTCGATGCGCTGGTGCAGGGCGGGCTGGTGCGCCGCGAGACGGACGGCAGCGACAGCCGCGCGGTGCGAGTCTTTCTCACGGATGCGGGGCGCGAGGCTTATGACCGGCTGTGGCCGCATATGGTGGAGGCTAATGAGGCGATGTTCCGCGGCATCCCCGATACGGACCGCCGCGCCTTCACCCAGACCCTGCAAACGATGCTGCGCAACATTCGCAAGCACGATTTCTGAGGAAGTCACATGGCGGAGCGTTCATTCAAGGCCGAGGTCGAGCATCTGCGCAAGGGCGCGGGCGACACCTTCACCGGTGAGGGGATCCTCGCGATCACCAAGGCGCTGCTGGAGAACGGGGTGGGTTATGTCGGTGGCTATCAGGGCGCGCCGATCAGCCACCTGATGGACGTGCTCGCCGATGCAGAGGAGCTGATGGGCGAGCTGGGCGTGCGCTTTGAGGCGAACGCGTCGGAGGCGGCGGCGGCGGCGATGCTGGCGGCGAGCGTGCATTACCCCATCCGCGGCGCGGTGACATTCAAGGGGCCCGTGGGCGTGAACGTCGCCTCCGACGCGCTGGCCAACCTGTGCTCCTCGGGTGTCAACGGCGGCGCGCTGATCATCGTGGGCGAAGATTACGGCGAAGGCTCCTCTATCATGCAGGAGCGCTCCCACGGCTTCGCGATGAAATCGCAGTTCTGGATGCTCGACCCCCGGCCCAACCTGCCCAGTATCGTGAAGGCGGTCAGGGACGGCTTCGAGCTGTCGGAGGCGTCCAACACGCCCGTGATGCTGATGATGCGCATCCGTTCGTGCCACGTCACCGGCAGCTTCGAGACGCGCGACAACCGGCGCCCGCCGCTCACCGTTTATGATGCCGTGGCCAACCCGCAGAGCGATTTCAACCGGGTGGTGCTGCCGCCCATGAGCTACCTTCACGAGCAGGACAAGATCCACACCCGCTGGCCCGCTGCCGAGAAACTCATCGTGGAGAACGGGCTCAACGAGATTCTCGGACCGGACACTGCCGATCTGGGGATCATCGTGCAGGGCGGCATGTACAACGGGCTGATACGCGCGCTGCAGCGCCTCGGCCTTGCGGACATCCACGGCGATACGGACATCCCGATCTACGTGCTGAACGTGACTTACCCCCTCGTGCGCGATGAGTTCGAAGCGTTCTGCGCGGGCAAAGCCAATGTGATGGTCGTCGAGGAAGGCCAGCCCGACCACATCGAGCAGCAGCTGGGCAGCTATCTCTACAAGTCGGGCGCGCAGACGCGGCTCTACGGCAAGGACGTCCTGCCGATGGCGGGGGAATACACCGGCCAGGTCATGCTCGACGGGGTCACCGCGTTCCTCAAGACGGCGGCCCCCGCGATGCTGCCCGATCATGTGCGCGCGCCCAACATGGACGCGCCCAAGCTGCCGGATCTGAGCAAGACGGTGCCGATCCGCCCGCCCGGCTTTTGCACCGGCTGCCCGGAGCGGCCCATCTTCGCGGCCATGAAACTGACCGAGCAGGAGCTGGGCAAGCACCAGATCACCGGCGACATCGGTTGCCATCTCTTCGGCTCGCTCCCGCCCTTCGAGATCGGCGGTGCGACGATGGGCTACGGCCTCGGCCCCGCGGCCAACGCGGCCTTCGACGGTGGCGGCGAGAAACGCGCCATCTCGATCCTCGGTGACGGCGGTTTCTGGCACAACGGGCTCAGCAGCTCCATCGGCAACATGGTATTCAACAAGTCCGACAGCGTCGCGGTGATCGTTGACAACTACTACTCCGCCGCGACCGGCGGGCAGGACATCATGTCATCGCGCGCCAAGAACGATACCAAGGCCACCAACAACCCCATTTCCAAGGCGCTCAAGGGCGTGGGGGTCGAGTGGGTCCGCCAGATCGATCACACCTATGACGTGACCAAGATGCGCGACGTCCTGCGCGAGGCGCTGACCACGGATCACAAGGGGCCCAAGGTCATCGTCGCCTCCAGCGAATGCATGCTCAACAAGCAGCGCCGCGAGAAGCCGCTGCGGGCCAAGGCGATCAAGGAGGGGCGCCGCGTGGATGTGCCGCGCTTCGGGGTCGATGCAGATGTCTGCACCGGCGATCATGCGTGCATGCGGCTGTCGGGCTGCCCCTCCTTGTCGCTGAAGACGCTTGATGATCCGCTGCGCGACGATCCCGTGGCAGCCATCGACCAGACCTGCGTCGGTTGCGGCAATTGCGGCGAGGTGGCCCATGCCGCCGTGCTGTGCCCCTCTTTCTATCAAGCTGATGTCGTGCATAATCCAGGGCGGTTCGAGGCATGGCGCGCGGGCCTGCGGCGGCGCATCATCGGTTGGCTGCAAAGGCGGCGCGACGCGCGTCAGCTGCGCCTCGACGGGATCGCGGCATGAACTTCGTCCTCCCGGCACGAAGCGCGGACAGCCCGGTTGACAAAATCATCAAGCTTGCAGTGATGGCGGTGGGCGGGCAAGGCGGTGGCGTGCTCGCCTCCTGGATCGAGGCCACCGCGCGCGCGCAGGGCTATCATTGCCAGACCACTTCCGTGGCAGGCGTCGCACAGCGCACCGGCTCCACGATCTACTACATCGAAATGGCGCTCGCGGGCCCGCGCGCGCCAGTCTTCGCGCTCGCCCCCTCAGCGGGCGATGTGGACGTGATGCTCGCCGCCGAGATGATGGAGGTGGGACGCGCGGTGATGCGCGGTTTCGTGACGCCCGATCGCACGACGCTCATCGGATCGACCCATCGCGCCCTCGCGGTGAGCGAGAAGACAGTTCCGGGCGACGGCATCGCCAATGCGCCGGAGGTACAGGCCGCGGCCGAGCTTGCCGCGCAACGTCTGATCCTCGCGGATATGGACCGGCTCGCCACCGACCAGGGCTCGGTGATCTCCGCCTCTCTGTTCGGCGCGCTTGCGGGGTCGGAGGCGCTGCCCTTCCCGCGCGAGGCCTATGAGGCGGCGATACGCGCCTCAGGCAAGGGGGTGGAGGCATCCCTGCGCGCGTTCGATGCCGGCGTACACCGCTGCGCGCGATGGCATCGCAGCACCCGAGCGGCAGGCGCGCGCAGAACCGCGCCGCATCACCGGCCCCGCCGCACAGATGCGCGATTGGGAGGCGCTCTTGGCCCGCGTGGCGCGCCTGCCCCAGACGGTACAGCAGATGGCCGAGGCGGGCTTGGCCAAGGTCGTCGACTTTCAGGATTGCGCTTACGGCGGGCAATACCTCGACCGTCTCGACGCCATGGTGGCGCAGGACGATGCCGCGCGCGGCCATGCGCTGAGCACGGTCGCGGCCAAATACATCGCCAATGCGATGGCCTATGATGACATCATCCGCGTCGCCGACCTCAAGACGCGCGCCACGCGGACCGCGCGGATCGACGCGGAGATGGGCAAGACGGACGCCCATGTGCTGCAGTTGACCGAGTATTTCCACCCCCGCGCCGAAGAAATCGCGGGGCTGCTGCCCGCGGGTCTGGGCGCACGGACCCAAGCCAACACCGCCCGCATGGCGCGGCTCGACCGCTGGTTCGGCAAGGGGCGGCGCCTGCGCACGGATTCGCTGCGGGCATTTTTGATGCTGCACATCCTCGGCGGGCTCAAGGGCTACCGCCTGCGCACCTACCGCCACCAGCAAGAGGTGGCGCATCTGGAGGCGTGGCTCGAAGCCTGCGCGACGCCGCGCGACTACGCCCTGCGGATCGAGCTCTTCAAGAACCGCCGCCTGATCAAAGGCTACTCGGACACCCACGCGCGGGGGCTGTCGAAATTCGACCGGGTGATGGCGATGGCCCCCCTGCTGGAGGGGCGTGAGGATGCCGCCGACTGGATGGCCCGCCTGCGCGAGGCAGCCCTTCAGGACCCGGAAGGCACCGCGCTCGACGGTGCGATCAAGACCGTGCGGAGCTTTGCCGCGCCCTAGCCGATCACCGCCGTCGCCTCGATCTCGATGAGCGCCTCATCCTCGACCAGCCCCGCGACCACCACCATCGTCATCGCCGGGAAATGCTTGCCCAGCACCTTGCGATAGGCGGCACCAACTTCGGCCTGCCGTGCGGCGTATTCCTTCTTGTCGATCACGTACCACGTCAGCCGCGTGATGCTCTGCGCGGTGCCGCCCGCCGCCTCGACCACGGCGAGGATGTTGCGCAGCGTCTGCTCCATCTGGCCGATGAAGTCATGCGTCTCGAACACCTGATCCGCGTTCCAGCCGATCTGCCCACCGACGTAGAGATGCCCGTCACCGGTCAGCACACCGTTGGCGTAGCCCTTGGGCGGCGCCCATCCGTCGGGTGAGATAAGGGTATGTGTCATGTCAGTCCTCGTTCTGGATGTGGGAAGTCAGTGCGGCGCGCATGTCGTCCGGCCAGCGGGTGGATTTGCCCTGCGCATCGATGAAGATCAGCGTGGCGGCATAGCTCATGCGCCGCTCCTGCGCGCAGGAGGTCTCGATCGTGAAGTCAAACGTCGCGCCGCCGATCCGCTGCCCCCTCAGCACCAGCTCGAGCTGATCGCCATGACGGGAGGGCGCGTGGAACCGCGCTTCGATCTTGCCGGTCGGCACGCCACCGTCCTCGTGCATCTTCTCGAAGGGAAAGCCGAGGTGGTCGAAGAACGCCTCGACGCAATCGTTCATCATCTCGAAATACCGCGGGAAAAAGACGATGCCCGCCGGATCGCAATGCTTGAACAGCACCTTCTGCGGGAAGGTGAAGCTCACGGCGCGTCCCTCAGCCGGAAGCGTTGCACCTTGCCCGTCGCCGTCTTCGGCAGCTCGGTGATGAACTTGACCGAGCGGGGGTATTTGTAGGGGGCGATGGTGTTCTTCACATGCTCCTGCAGCGCGCGCGCGGTATCCTCATCGGGCGCGAAGCCTTCGGCCAGCACCACATGCGCCTCAACGATGTGGCCGCGCGCCTCATCGGGTGCGCCGATCACACCGCATTCGAGCACCGCCTCATGCGACAGCAGCGCCGCCTCCACCTCCGGCCCGGCGATGTTGTAGCCCGACGAGATGATCATATCATCATTGCGCGCGGCAAAGTGCAGATACCCGTCCTCATCCATTACGAAGGTATCGCCGGTGATATTCCAGCCGTCCTGCACGTACACCTTCTGGCGCGCATCCGCGAGGTAGCGGCAGCCGGTAGGCCCGCGCACCGCCAGCCGTCCGGGCGTGCCGCGCGGCACCTCTGTGGCGTCCTCCCCGATGACCTTCGCTTCATAGCCTGTCACCGGCTTGCCGGTGCAGGCGGGCCGGTGATCGTCGAACCGATTGCTCACGAAGATATGCAGCATCTCCGTCGCGCCGATCCCATCGAGCATCGGCTTGCCGGTCTTTTCCATCCATTCGTCATATACGGGCTTCGGCAGCGTCTCACCCGCCGACACAGCCGCGCGCAGCGAGGATAGATCCGCCCCTTCCTCCATCGCCCGCATCATGAAGCGGTAGGCGGTCGGTGCGGTAAAGCAGATCGTCGCGCGAAATTTCTCGATGATCTCGATCATGTTGGGCGGGCTCGCAGTCTCGAGCAGTGTCGCCGCCGCGCCGAAGCGCAGCGGGAAGATGGCAAGACCGCCGAGCCCGAACGTGAACGCCAGTGGCGGCGAGCCCACGAAGATATCGTCGGGCTGCACATCCAGCACCTCGGCTGCGTAGCCGTCCGCGATGATGAGCAGGTCGCGGTGAAAATGCATCGTGGCCTTGGCATCTCCGGTCGTGCCGGAGGTGAAGCCCAGAAGTGCCACGTCATCGCGGCCCGTATCGACAGCCTCGTAGGCGACTGGTTTTTCCAGCGCGAGCCGGTCAAGCTCCGCATCGTGGTTGGATGTGCCGTCAAACCCCACCACCGATTTCAGGAACTTGCTGTCCTTACCGCAGGCGACCATCTCCTCCATCAGGCGCGTGTCGCACAGCGCATGGGTGACTTCGGCCTTGTCCACGATCTTGGTCAGCTCGCCCGCGCGCAGCATCGGCATCGTGTTGACCACCACGGCACCCGCCTTGGTCGCGGCCAGCCAGCAGGCCACCATCGCCGGGTTGTTGGCCGAACGGATCAGCACCCGGTTGCCGGGCTCCACGCCCAGATCCTCGACCAGCGCATGCGCGAGCCTGTTGGTCCAGTCCGACAACTCCTTGTAGGTGCGCCGCCGCCCGTTCCCGATAAGCGCCACCCGGTCGCCGAAGCCGCGCGCCACCATCGCGTCCGTCAGCTCTACCGCGGCATTGAGATGTTCGGGATAGGCGAACCGGTCCAGCAGGAACACAGGCTGCTGGTCCTCGGGCGGGAGGTTGTCGCGGGTGAATGTGTCGGTATACCCAGTGTGTCCCAGCATCGCTCAGCTCCCCTGATGATCCGCGATTGCCTGCCGTGCGATCACGACGCGCTGCACGTCGGAGGCGCCCTCGTAGATCCGCAGCGCGCGAATGTCGCGGTAAAGCTCCTCTACCTTGACGCCGTGGCGTACCCCGTCGCCGCCATGCAGCTGGACCGCCTTGTCGATCACCTTTTGCGCCTGATCGGTGGAAAAGAGCTTGGCCATCGCCGCCTCGCGGGTGATCCGCGGCGCGCCTGCATCCTTGGTCCAGGCGGCCCGGTAGATCAGCAGCGCGGAGGCGTCGATATCGAGCGCCATGTCCGCGATATGCCCCTGCACCATCTGCAGATCGAAAAGCGGCGCGCCCTGCACATGCCGGGTGGTGACCCGGTGCAACGCCTCGTCGAGGGCGCGGCGCGCAAACCCCAATGCAGCCGCCGCCACGGTGGAGCGGAAGACATCGAGCACACCCATCGCGATCTTGAAGCCCTGACCGCTCTCCCCCAGCATCGCAGTTGCGGGGATCCGGCAGCCGTCGAAGCGCAGCCGCGCCAGCGGATGGGGTGCGATCACCTGCAACCGCTCCACGACCTCCAGCCCCGGTATGTCCGCCGGCACCACGAAAGCCGACAGGCCACGTGCCCCCGGTGCATCACCGGTGCGTGCGAACAGGGTATAGACGTTTGCAATCCCACCATTCGAGATCCAGGTCTTTTCCCCATCGAGGATGTAGTCATTGCCGTCGCGCGTCGCCGTCAGGGTCGAATTGGCTACATCGGAGCCTGACTGCGGCTCCGTCAGGGCGAAGGCGGAGATCGCTTTGCCGGTCTGCGTTAGCGGCAGCCATTCGTCGCGCTGTGCGGGCGTGCCGAAGAGTGAAATCGCCCCGGTGCCGAGCCCCTGCATCGCAAAGACGAAATCCGCCAGCCCATCGTGGCGCGCCAGCGTCTCCCGGCTCAGGCACAGGGTGCGAACGTCGAGCGGTGCACCGTCCGGCGCGCTGGTCGGCATCAGCCATCCCGCGTCTCCCATCAGCCGCACCAGATCGCGGCAGGCCTGATCATTGTCAGCGTGATCGACCGCCGCGAGCGCATCCGTGGCCCATCTGTCAAGCGCACGGGCGTGATCGCCGTGCCGCTCCTCGAAAAACGGCCAGTTCAGAAAACTCTTGTCCGCCACAGCGCACCCCCATCCTCAATTTGCCCGGAAAACTCGATCCGCGCTCAATTTCCTTCAAACACCGGCTTTTCCTTGGCCACGAACGCATTGTAGGCGCGCTCGAAATCCGCCGTCTGCATGCAGATCGCCTGAGCCTGCGCCTCTGCCTCGATGGCCTGCTCGATGGACATCGACCATTCCTGCGCCAGCATCGTCTTGGTCATCATGTTGCCGAAATTCGGTCCCGCCGCGATCCGCAGCGCCATCTCCCGCGCCGCCGTGTCCAGCTCCGCCGCGGGCACCAGCTTGTTGTGGAAGCCCCACGCCTCGCCTTCCTGCGCGCTCATCGAGCGTCCGGTATAGAGAAGCTCCGCCGCGCGGCCCTGACCGATGATGCGCGGCAGGATCGCGCAGGCCCCCATGTCACAACCGGCAAGGCCCACGCGGGTGAACAGGAAGGCCGTCTTGGCCTCCGGCGTGGCGATGCGCAGGTCGGAGGCCATCGCGATGATCGCCCCCGCACCCACGCAGACACCGTCGATGGCCGCGATCATCGGCTTGCCGCAGTTCACGATCGCCTTGACCAGATCGCCCGTCATCCGGGTGAAGGCCAGCAGCTCTTTCATGCTCATCCTAGTGAGCGGCCCGATGATGTCATGCACGTCGCCGCCGGAGCTGAAATTGCCACCGTTGGAGGCAAAGACCACCGCGTCCACATCCTCCGAATAATGCAGATCGCGGAACCAGTCGCGCAGCTCGGCGTAGCTCTCGAACGTCAGCGGGTTCTTGCGCTCTGGGCGGTCCAGCGCGACGGTGGCGATGCGGTCCGCAATCTCCAGCTTGAAGTGTTTGGGATCGGTTTTCATATGTGGTCCTCCAGTGGAATTGCCCGCGCTGCCGCAATCAGGCCCATGACCTGAGCGCAGTCGTCCTCGCTTAGCCCGCCGAGCAGCTCCGCGACCCATGCCTCATGCGCCGCGGCCTGTTTTTCGAACTCGGCGCGCCCTTTCGCCGTCAGGCGGGCACAAGCGGCGCGGCGGTCGCCCGGCACGGCGGCGCGCAGGATGAGCCCATCCTCGGTCAGCCGGTCCACGATGCCCGTCACGTTCCCGTTGGATACCATCAGCAGGCGGCTGAGTTCACTCATCTTGAGCCCGTCCGCGTGCCGGTAGAGCGCGGCCATCACGTCAAAGCGCGGCAGGGTGGTGGCAAATTGCGTGCGCAACCGCTCGCGCAACTCCGCCTCCACCGCCTTGTTGATCTTCAGCAGGCGCAGCCAGACCCGAAGCCGCTGCTTGGAGACTGCATCTGGCGCGGAGACGGGCCGCAGGGCGGGTGTGGTCTTCATATCTCGCCCCCCGACAGGGACAGCGCATGGCCATTGACGCTGAAGGCCGCGGGGCTGCACAGCCACAGCGCCGCGCCAGCGACTTCGCCGGTCTGGACAAATCGTTTCTGCGGATTGCCCTTCATCAGCGAGCTGCGCGCCTCTTCCTCGGTCATGCCGGTGCTGGCGACGATCTTCTCGATGGATTTCTCCAGCAGCGGTGTCTCGATGAAGCCCGGACAGATCGCGTTGACGGTGATCTTCTTTGCTGCCAGCTCCAGCGCCAGTGCGCGGGTGAGCCCGACCACACCATGCTTTGCCGCACAATAGTGGCTGACATAGGAATAGCCCTTGAGCCCTGCGGTGGAGGCGACGGCGATCATCCGCCCGCCGCCCCGCTCCATCATGTCGGGCAGCGCTGCCTGCCACAGGTTGAACACCCCCACCAGATTGACGCCCAGCGCCGACTGGAAATCCTCGATGCGCATCTTGGCGAAAGGCACGCTGTCCGCCGCGCCCGCATTTGCGATGGCCACGCTGACCCGCCCCTGCGCCTTGCGCGCCTCTGCGAGGGCGGCATCGAGGCTGGCCCGGTCCGTCACATCCGCACTCAGCGCCAGCGCGCCGATGCGCCCCGCCACCTCCTGCACCGGCGCCAGCCGCCTGCCGAGAATCGTGACCGCCGCCCCCGCCTCCGCAAAGCTCTGGGCGATCTGCGCGCCCACGCCAGTGCCTCCGCCGGTGATCACCACATGCTGGCCATTCATGTCGAGGCCGGGCGCGGGGCTCATACCTTCTCCACTTCCGCTTCCTTGTCGGCCAGCCGCCAGCTTTGATCCCGGCCCGCCTCATAGGGCCGCGGCCATGTCATCGCGCGGTCACCGATGGCGGTCGCCGCATGCAGCGTCCAATAGGGATCGCTCAGATGCGGGCGTGCCAGGCACACGAGGTCCGCACGCCCGGCCATCAGGATCGAGTTGACGTGATCCGCCTCGTAGATGTTGCCCACCGCCATCGTCGCCACACCCGCCTCGTTGCGGATCCGATCGGAGAAGGGGGTCTGGAACATCCGCCCGTAGACCGGCCTGCCCTGCGTCGAGGTCTGGCCCGCCGAGACGTCGATGATATCAGCCCCCGCGTCGGTGAACGCCTTTGCCACCTGCACGGCATCCTCAGGCGTGAGCCCGTCGGGGCCCGCCCAGTCGGAGGCGGAAATGCGCACCGACATCGGTTTTTCCTGCGGCCAGACCGCGCGCATGGCGCGGAAAACCTCAAGCGGATAGCGCAGCCCGTTTTCCAGACTGCCCCCATATTCATCCTCGCGCACATTCGACAGCGGCGAGATGAACGAGGAAATGAGATAGCCGTGCGCCGCGTGCAACTCGATCATGTCAAAGCCCGCCCGCTCGGCCATTTCGGCCGCGGCCACGAACTGCGCCTTGACCTCATCCATATCCGCGCGCGTCATCTCGCGCGGCACGGCGTTTTCCTCGGCCCACGGGAGGGCGCTCGCCGACATCAGGTCCCAGTTGCCAGAGGCCAGCGGCTTGTCCATCCCCTCCCAACCGAGGTTGGTAGACCCCTTGCGCCCTGCATGGCCGATCTGGCAGCAGATCTTGGCGGACGTTTCCGCATGCACGAAACGCGTCAGCCGCGCCCATTCTGCCTCATGCTCTGGCGCATAGAGCCCCGGACAGCCCGGTGTAATCCGCCCCTCGGCACTCACGCAGGTCATCTCTGTATAGACGAGGCCCGCGCCACCCTTCGCGCGTTCCGCGTAATGCACGAAATGCCAGTCCGTCGGCGCACCGTCCACCGCCTTGTACTGCGCCATGGGCGAGACGACGATGCGGTTCTCGAGATCCATCTCGCGCAGCTTGTAGGGCGCGAACATCGGCGCGCGCACCTCGTTGCCGGTGCTGCCCGCGCGCGTCTGGAACCAGCGCTCCGCACTCTCGAGCCATTCGGGGTCGCGCAGGCGGAGGTTCTCATGGCTGATCCGCTGGGAGCGGGTGAGCAGGGAGTAGTTGAACTGCACCGGGTCGAGATGCAGATAGCGTTGCACATCCTCGAACCATTCCAGCGAGTTGCGCGCCGCCGATTGCAGGCGCAGCACCTGCACGCGCCGCTCCTCTTCATAGATCTCGAAGGCCTCCGCAAGCGTGTCCTTCTTGGTCACATAATCGGCAAGGGCGATCGCACTCTCCAGCGCGAGCTTGGTGCCCGAACCGATCGAGAAATGCGCCGACGCGGCTGCATCCCCCATCAACACGATGTTTTCATGGCTCCACTTCTCGCAGAGCACCCGGGGGAAGTTGATCCAGGCGGAGCCGCGGATATGATGCGCATTGGTCATCAGCGCATGGCCGCCCAGATGATCCTTGAAGATCTCCTCGCAGGTCGCGATGCTTTCCTGCTGGCTCATCTCGCCGAAGCCGAAATTGTCGTAGGTCTCCTGATCGCATTCCACGATAAAGGTCGATGTCGTGTCATCGAAGCTGTAGGCATGCGCCCAAATCCAGCCTTTGTCGGTCTCCTCGAAGATGAAGGTGAATGCGTCGTCGAATTTCTGGTGCGTCCCGAGCCAGGTGAACTTGCAGGTCCGCATTTCGATATCGGGCTTGAAGATGCCTTCGAATTCCTTTCGCGTGACGGAATTCAGTCCGTCCGAGGCCACCACCAGATCATAATCCTTGGCGAAGTCGGTGATGCTCTCGACGGCATGCTCGAACTCAAGCGCAACGCCCAGTTCGCGCGCCCGCGCCTGCAGGTCCAGCAGCAGTTGCTTGCGCCCGATCCCGCAGAACCCATGCCCGGTAGAGAGCTGCTTGGTGCCGCGGTAGTGCACCGCGATATCATCCCAATAGGCGAAATGCCCCTCGATGGCTTTCGCGCTCACCGGGTCATTCTCCGCCAGATTGCCCAGCGTCTCGTCCGAGAGCACGACGCCCCAGCCGAAGGTGTCATCGGGCTTGTTGCGCTCAAACACGGTGACATCGACGTCGGGCTGCCGGAGCTTCACTGAAATCGCAAAGTACAGGCCGGCCCGCCTCCCAAACAAGCAATACGCATCGGGACTCTCCTGTTAGATTTGGAAAAAGGCTATCAGGTCCGACTTATATTTCAAGCTTAAAACTTCAATCCTGAAGGATTGGAATTTTGAAGGGTTTTGCCGACCGATCCCGCGGTTGTTTATCCGCCGTGATGAGTTTGAGTGGGGATGAAAGCAAAGGGCGGGCCGCTTGCCTTCTGGCGTCAGCAAACCGGTTACCCGTGGCCGCAGCGTCGTCCCTCTTGGGTTTCTTACTGCCATCCAGGATCGTCAAACTGCCAGTTTTCAAATCGAGGTTAACGGGACAGCAGTCGGCAAGCTCAGGTCCCCCTGATCCGGGCCAGGCACGATTAATTCCCGCCTCATGCGTACCCGCCAAAAACAAAGGGCCGCCCCAACCGGAGCGGCCCCTGTCACAAGCTATCGCGTCGGGTCAGTCCTTCGGACCCAGCGCCGACAGGCCCTTGAGGATGTCGATGGCGTAGGCCAGCTGGTAGTCCTCCTCGCGCAACTCGGCGGCCTTTTCGGCCTTTGCGCGGTCCGCCTCGATCTGCTGGATCTCTTCCTCGCTCAGGCTGTCGTTGTTGAGGCTGCCGCGCAGATCCGCTTCGGAGCGCGAGCGCAGTGCGGATGTCTCCTCTTCCTCGTCATCGAGACGGCGCGGCGGCTGGGCCACGACGATATCGGGCGAGACGCCGAGCGACTGGATCGACCGACCCGAGGGCGTATAGTAGCGTGCCGTGGTGAGGCGCATCGCCCCTTCGGAGCGCAGCGGCATGACCGTCTGGACCGACCCCTTGCCGAAGCTCTTGGTGCCGATCACGATGGCGCGGCGATGATCCTGCAACGCACCCGCGACGATCTCGGAGGCCGATGCTGAACCGCCGTTGATCAGCACGACAATCGGCTTGCCCTGCGCCAGATCGCCTTCCTTGGCGTTGAAACGGTCGCCATCGGAGGCTTCGCGGCCCCGCGTGCTCACGATCTCGCCCGCATCCAGAAACGCATCCGACACCATGATGGCCTGATTGAGCAGGCCGCCGGGATTGTTGCGCAGGTCGATCACGAAGCCGTTGATGTTGTCGATGCCGCCCGCGGTCTCGACCTTTTCGGCCAGCTGCTCGGCCATTTTGGGATAGGTCTGGTCGTTGAACGTGCTCAGGCGCAGCACGATGCTGTCGCCTTCGGTGCGCGAGCGCACCACGGTAAGCTCGATGGTATCGCGCGTGATGGTGACGTCGAAGGGTTCGCTCTCACCCTCGCGCACCACGGTGATCACGATCTCGGAGCCCACGGGCCCGCGCATCATCTCAACCGCTTCATCAAGCACGAGACCCAACAGGCTCTCGCCATCGACATGGGTGATGAAATCGCCCGCCTCGATGCCCGCCTCATCCGCAGGGGTCCCGTCGATGGGCGAGACGACCTTGACGAAGCCGTCCTCCTGCGTCACCTCGATGCCGAGGCCGCCGAACTCGCCGCGCGTCTGCTCGCGCATCTTCACGGCGTCCTTGGGCGACAGATAGCTAGAATGCGGATCGAGCGACGTCAGCATGCCGTTGATCGCCGCCTCGATCAGCTCGCCTGCATCGACTTCCTCGACATATTGCGCGCGAATCCGCTCGAAGATGTCACCGAAGAGATCGAGCTGCTCATAGACATTGCCTGTCTTCGCGGCTTCCTGAGCCAGCAGGGGAGCCGCGATCTGGGTGGTCGCGACCACCCCTAGGAACGTACCGCCGGCGGCGGCCATCAAAAACTTTTTCATCTGCTATCCATCCTTGTCGGTCCTGAACCAGGATGCGGGATCCTGCGGGACGTTATCCTGTCTGACTTCCATATAGAGCGTTTCCGAACGTGCTGCACCAGCCCCATCACCAACTGTTGACAATTCTGTACCGCCTTCCGTGCCGCCCATCAGGCCGACGGGCGTGCCCGCCGCAATGACCTGACCGGTTTCACCGTAAACCGTCTCCAACCCCGCCAGCACGAAGAGCGTGCCCGCGCGCGGCTCCAGAATGATCACATTGCCGAAATCCAGCAAAGGTCCCTGGTATCTGATGGTAGCAGCCGTTGGCGATGTGACAATGGCGCGCGGACGTGTGGCGAGCAACAATCCCGGCCGCACAACGCCTGCGGCATCCGCCTCGTTCATGCCGCGCAGTACGAGGCTCTGCACCGGCAGCGGCAAGGTGCCGATCTGCCCGTCGATGCTCACCGGCGTCTCGACGCTCAGGTTCTCGTCCGCAACGATCTGCGACAGGCCGGAGGCGAAACCGTCGAGCGTCTCCGTGGAGGCGATCAGGATCGCGGTCGACACGGGATCCTCGGTGAAGCGCTTGGGCAGTTCGCGCCGCTCCGCCATCGCCTGATTGAGAGCGGTGCGCGCCTCCTGCACCGTGGTAAGGCTCTGGCGCAGCCGTGCCTCCGCATCGGTCTGCAGCGCGCGCAAAGTCTGGACATCCTCCAGGTCCCGGCGCAGCTGTGCCGCCCGCTGGTTGAGCGCCGGTGTGAGTTCGGCCAGCAACAGGCCCGCGCGGGCGGTGCCGGTGGGCCCCTGCGGATGCAGGAACGCCGTGGGGTTGTCCGTGCCGATGCTCTGCAGCACCGCCAGAAGCTGCCCCACCTCGCCGTCGCGCGCCGTGAGCCGCGCGCTCAGTTGTGCCTCGCGGATCGCTGCCTGCCGAAGACCCGTGCGCATCGCCGCAAGACCGCTTTCGAACGCGAGGATGGTCTGGGTTAGCGCCTGCACCCTGTCACGCGCGCCGTCGGCCTCCTGCATCCGGGCCGATGCCGCCTCCAGCATGGCCAATGCCGCCAGCGCCTGCGCCGCCGCGTCTTCCTGCGCGCGCGCGGGCCCCGCCAGAAGGGCCAATGATATCATCAGCGCCCGCATCATCACGTGAGCAAACTCACGCCGGTCATCTCGCCGGGCGCCTCCAGCCCCATGAGCGCCAGCACCGTCGGCGCGAGATCCGCCAGCCGTCCGCTGCGCAGGCCCGCGCCCTCCGGTCCGCCTACCAGCACCACGGGTACGGGATTGAGCGTATGGGCCGTATGCGGCCCGCCCGTTTCGGGGTCGATCATCATCTCGCAATTGCCATGGTCCGCCGTTACGATCATCGCGCCGCCCACCTCCTTCAATGCCGCGACCGCGCGGCCCAGCCCCTGATCCACCGCTTCGCAGGCGGCCATGGCGGCCTCCAGATCGCCGGTATGGCCCACCATGTCGGGATTGGCGTAATTCACCACGATGAGGTCGTAGCGCGCTGCAATCGCCTCCACCAGCGCGTCCGTGACCTCGACGCTCGACATCTGCGGTTGCAGATCATAGGTCGCCACCTTCGGGGACAGCGGCATCAGCCTGTCCTCGCCCGCCTCCGGCTCTTCCGCGCCGCCGTTGAGGAAGAAGGTCACATGCGGATACTTCTCCGTCTCCGCCAGCCGGAACTGGCGCAGCCCCTTCGCAGCGACCCAGGCGCCGAGCGTGTTCACGATCTGCGGTTTGGGGTACATCGTGCTCATGTAGATGCTGTGAGCCGTGGAATATTCCGCCATCCCCATCACTGCCGCCCAGCCGGGCCACACGCCTCTCTCGAAGGCGTCGAAGTCGGGCGCTGCAAGGGCCGCCATGATCTCGCGCGCGCGGTCAGCGCGGAAGTTGAGGCAGAAATAGCCGTCGCCATCGCGCACGCCGGCATAGTCCCCGATGACATGCGGGGGGATGAATTCGTCCGTAATGTCGTTTTCATAGACCGCCTGCACAGCGGCCTGCGCGCTCGGAGCCTGTGCGCCCTGCGCGTGCACGATCGCGGCATGGGCCCGGGCGACCCGGTCCCAGCGGTTGTCGCGGTCCATCGCGAAGTAGCGCCCCGTCAGCGTCACGATGCGCGCGCGCGCGGGCAACTCGCGTGTCAGCGTCTCAAGATCCGCCAGTGCCGATTGCGGCGCCACGTCGCGCCCGTCGCTCAGCGCATGGATCACGACCGGCACTCCAGCTGTGTCCAGCACCCGCGCCGCCGCGATCATGTGGCGCAGGTGGCCGTGCACGCCGCCACACGATACCAGCCCCATTAGATGTGCCGTGCCGCCGGAAGCCTTCAACGTGTCGATGAAAGCGGTCAAGGGCGGGTGTGTGTCAAAGCTGCCCTCCTCGATGGCGAGGTCGATCTGGCCCAGATCCATCGCCACCACGCGGCCCGCACCGATATTGGTATGCCCCACTTCGGAATTGCCCATCTGCCCGCGCGGCAGGCCCACATCGGGGCCGAACGTCGTCAGCGTCGCGGTCGGGCAGGACGCCATCAGCCGGTCCATCGTGGGCGTCGCGGCCAGTTGCGGCGCGTTGCCTTCGGCCACAGCCGAGGTGCCCCAGCCGTCGAGGATGCACAATACAACTGGTCTTGGGGGTGTCATGCGCGCACGGGGCTCCATCGCAGGCAATTGCGTTGACGCCTTGTAGCCAGCCCGCCGCCGGAGTTGAACCGTTTTGTCGGACCCGCGCTGCGCATTCCCGCAAAGTTCGCTTGAACACGCGCCTGCACAAGTCCCGCGCCCCCCTTGCCCGCGACCCCTGCATTGTCCATAAGAACGCCAGCAACCGCACCAGCCGCGCAGAGGGTCCCACATGACAGCCAACGCTCCCGAAACCCGCATCGTCGAGACGACCCGCGTGGCCTGTGATGGCGGCGGCGGTGCGCTCGGCCATCCCCGCGTCTGGCTCCAGATCCCCACCGACAAGGGCTGGGTCGAATGCGGCTATTGCGACTGCAAGTTCATCCTCAAGGGATTCGAAGACAAAGTCTGAGACGGGGCGCCCATCGCCTCTTTCGATCCCGCCGCTGCCGTGGCAAAAGAATGCTCACCGCAGCGCAGGGAGCAGGGCACATGGCATTCGGCAAAGGTCACCATCTTCATCTGATCGACGGCTCGGCATTTATCTTCCGTGCCTATCACGCGCTGCCCCCGCTCACCCGCAAATCCGACGGGCTGCCCATCGGGGCGGTGTCGGGCTTTTGCAACATGCTGCAACGCTATGTCGAAGGGAACGCGGGCGGGGACGTGACCCATGTCGCGGTGATCTTCGACAAGGGCAGCCATACCTTCCGCAACGAGATGTACGACCAGTACAAGGCCAACCGAGAGGCCATGCCGGAGGACCTGCGACCGCAGATCCCGCTCACGCGGGAGGCGACCGTGGCCTTCAACATCGCCTGCGAGGAGAAGGAAGGCTATGAGGCGGACGACATCATCGCCACTCTGGCCGTACAGGCACGTGCGGCAGGCGGGCGCTGCACCATCATCTCCTCTGACAAGGATCTGATGCAGTTGGTGGGCGACGGCGTCGAGATGCTCGATGCGATGAAGAACATCACCATCGACCGCGAAGGCGTGCACGCCAAATTCGGCGTCTACCCTGAGCGTGTCGTCGATGTGCAGGCGCTGGCGGGCGATTCGGTGGATAACGTCCCCGGAGCGCCCGGCATCGGGATCAAGACTGCCGCCCTGCTGATCAACGAATACGGCGATCTCGACACCCTGTTGGAGCGGGCGGGCGAGATCAAGCAGCCCAAGCGCCGCGAGACGTTGATTGAGCATGCCGAGCAGATCCGTCTCTCGCGCAAGCTGGTGCTGCTCGATGACAAGACGCCCCTTGATTTTACCCTCGATGATCTGGAAGTGCGCGAGCCCGACCCCGACAAGCTGCTGAAGTTCCTCACAGAGATGGAGTTCCGCACCCTGACCAAGCGCATCGCCGAAGCGCTGAAGGTCGAAGCACCTGCCATCCCCGAGCCTGCGCCGAATGAGGATACCCCGGAAATCGAGGTGGTCCCCTTCGACAAGGCCACCTACACGATGGTGGGCGACGCGGAAACGCTGCAGACATGGCTCGACAGGATCTATGCCCGTGGCCATGTCGCCGTGGACACCGAGACGACCGGCCTTGACGAGATGACCGCCGATCTGGTCGGCATATCGCTCTGCGTCGAGGCGGGCGAGGCGTGCTACATCCCACTCATCCACAAGGCCAGCCGCGCCGATGACCTGTTCGGCAACGACGATCTGGCCGAGGGGCAGATGAAGCTCGAAGAAGCGCTGCGGATGCTGACACCGATGCTGGAGGACCCATCGATCCTCAAGATCGGGCAGAACATGAAGTACGATGCCAAGATCTTTGCCCAGCTCGGCATCACGCTCGCGCCCTTCGACGATACGATGCTGATGTCCTATGCGATGCACGCAGGCACCCATGGCCACGGTATGGATACGCTGTCCGAGCGCTACCTCAATCACACCCCCATCCCGATCAAGCCGCTGTTGGGGTCGGGCAAATCCGCAGTGACCTTCGACAAGGTCCCGCTGGAGGACGCGGTGAAGTACGCAGCCGAAGATGCCGACATTACCCTGCGCCTGTGGCAGAGTTTCAAACCGATGCTGCACCGCGCGCAGGTCACCCGCGTCTATGAGACGCTGGAGCGTCAGCTTGTCCCGGTGCTGGCGGATATGGAGCGGCATGGCATCCAGGTGGACCGCGACACGCTGAGCCGGATGTCCAAAGCCTTCGCCCAGAAGATGGCGGGGCTGGAGGATGAGATTCACGAGCTTGCGGGATGCAAGTTCACAGTAGGTTCCCCCAAGCAAGTTGGTGAAATCCTCTTCGACCAAATGGAATTGACGCTCCCTGATGGAAAAACGCCTAGCAGGGGAAAGTCGGGCGCGTGGAGTACTGGCGCGGATATACTTGAGGACCTAGCGACAATACACGACCTTCCGAGGCGCATTCTAGATTGGCGCCAGCTAGATAAATTGAAGTCAACTTACACAGATGCACTTCTAAACCACATCAACCCCGATACGGGCCGCGTGCATACGTCCTATTCGATCACCGGTGCCTCCACGGGCCGCCTCGCCTCCACCGACCCCAACCTGCAGAACATCCCGATCCGCACCGAGGAAGGCCGCCGCATCCGGGAGGCTTTCGTGGCGCCCGAGGGCCGCGTGCTCGTCGCACTCGACTACTCCCAGATCGAGCTGCGCCTGCTCGCCCATATCGCCGATCTGCCGGCGCTCAAGCAGGCGTTCAAGGAGGGGCAGGACATCCACGCGATGACCGCATCGGAGATGTTCGATGTGCCCATGGAGGAGATGACCCCCGACATCCGCCGCAAGGCCAAGGCGATCAACTTCGGCGTGATCTACGGCATCTCTGGCTTCGGTCTCGCGCGCAATCTGCGCATTCCGCGCGCGGAGGCACAGGGTTTCATCGACCGCTATTTTGAACGTTTCCCTGGTATCAGGACCTACATGGATGACACCAAGGCTTTCGCGAAGGAGCACGGGTTCGTGCAGACGCTCTTCGGGCGCAAGATCCACACGCCCGAGATCGCCTCCAAGGGGCCGCGCGCCGGTTTCGCCGCCCGCGCGGCGATCAACGCGCCGATTCAAGGCACCGCCGCCGACGTGATCCGCCGCGCGATGATCCGCATGCCCGCCGCGATCGAGGGGATGCCCGCAAAGATGCTGCTGCAGGTCCATGACGAACTGCTCTTCGAGGTTGAAAAGGGCGCCGAGGACGCGCTGATTGCTGCCGCCCGCGACGTGATGGAAAACGCCGCCGATCCGGTGGTGAAGCTCGATGTGAAGCTCAGCGTGGACGCGGGCACGGGGGCGAACTGGGCGGAAGCGCACTGAACCTGGGCTGTTCCGGCGTGCTTGCACCACGGGCGGTTTGTCGGCGCCAAGCCGATGACGTTCCCGCGCGATGTCCCGTAGCTTTTCACACCTAATTCCCGACAAGACCGGCGCAAAGGAATATATCTCTTACCTGCGCTATCGTGTCGGCCCCTTCTGCATCAGAGCAGCGGCTTCTGCGTTCCGGCGCTGACCGAACCTTTAGAATATCGAATTCGGAGGTGATCATGACGGACTTGATCGGGGGACTTGCATGCATTCTGGTCCTTGTGACCTTCTGCATGCGCGATATGGTCAAGCTGCGGCTGGTCGCGATCGCAAGCAACATCGCCTTCATCGTCTACGCCGGTCGCGCCGACCTGATGCCGGTGCTCGCACTGCATGCGATCCTTCTGCCGATCAATCTGACCGCGCTCTACGCGCTGCGCGAACGGTCCGCTTTTCAGTGGCGTCGGCGTTCTGGCGAATGCACGGTCTCCGAGACGCCTGTCATCATGTTCACTCGGAGGCGGTGAGCGCCGCACCCCCTAGCTCTGCTGGGTGCAGTGATCTCGCGGACTGCCAGCTTATACGATTCGCACGTCTTTGGCCCGGAGTCCGCCCTTGGGCCCAATCCGTGCGCGTGTTCATCGCCGTCGGCGTCTCCCGCTGCGAGCTTTCTGCGCGGGTCGGGGGCACCGCGCCGACTTCGATGTTTTCCAACAGGCTTTTATGCTATCCAGCAGCTTAAGTGTCCGGCTGGGCAAAGGCGCCCAGCCGAAGCCGCCGCCTGCCGCGCTGGAGCGCTCGCATCGCGCGAAACCAGATTAATGTTGCTTTATGAATATAACGCTGACAATTTATCTACGTAACGTCACGTAAGAGTTCCGGACCAACCGGACCGACCCCCCTCAACACCGGAGTACGACATGAAACATACCCTCATCTGCGCCTCGGCCATCGCGATGGCCACAACCGCTTCCGCCGAAAGCTGGGACATGCCGACGCCTTATGGCGACGCGACATTTCACACCCAGAACATCATCCAGTTCGCCGAGGAACTGCGCACGGCCACCGACGGCGAACTCGATATTACCGTCCATTCCGCAGGCTCGCTCTTTCCACATTCGGAGATCAAGTCAGCGGTGCGCAATCGCTCCGTGCCGATAGGTGAGTTCTTCCTCTCCACCCTCTCGAACGAGGATCTGGCCTTCGGCATCGACAGCCAGCCCTTCGTCGCCACCAGCTATGATGACGCGGCCAAGCTCTGGGAGGCGCAGCGCCCAGTCATCACCGAGCTTCTGGCAGAACAGGGGCTGATGCCGCTCTTCTCCGTGCCATGGCCGCCACAGGGCCTCTATACCAATGGCGAGATTGCGACGGTCGAGGGTCTCAACGGGCTGCGTTTCCGCGCCTACAACGCTGCATTGGAAGAGTTCGCAACCCTGGCCGGGGCTGCACCCGTCCAGATCGAAGCTTCCGACATCCCGCAGGCCTTCGCCACGGGCCAGGTCGCCGCGATGATCACCTCGCCCTCCACGGGCGTGAACTCTACCGCTTGGGATTTCGTGACACATTACACCCCGATCAACGCCTGGGTGCCCAAGAACATCGTCGTCGTGAACCAGCGCATGTTCGACGGGCTTGACGCCGATACGCAGGCCGCCGTTCTAGCCGCTGCCGAGACCGCGCAAACCCGCGGCTGGGAGATGTCACAGGAGGAAGCGACGAGCATGACCGCCGCGCTGGCCGAGAACGGCATCACCGTATATGAGCCGAGCGCCGAATTGGTCGCGGGCCTGCAAGCCATCGGCGCCACGATGCTGGAGAACTGGAACGCGACCGCGTCCGACAGCGCCAAGGCCATACTCAGCGCCTTCCAGAACTGAGCGCCCACAAGGGTCGGCAGTCTGACTTGACTGTCGGCCCCCTCCCCTCCCGCTTTCCTATTATTCAGACAGGCCAGACCGATGGACCGGATTTTGCAACGCCTCTACGATCTGTGCGGCGCTCTGGCAGGCGCGCTCGTGCTGTGCATCTGCCTGCTGATCAGCGCCCAGATCATCCTCAACGGCTTTGGCCGCCTCAGCCCCGGCATCCTGCCCTCCACCATACCATCCTACGCGGATTTTTCGGGCTTCATGCTGGCAGGTGCCACATTCCTCGCGCTGGCCCATACGCTGCGCGCGGGCGGGCACATCCGCGTGAACCTCGTCGTGAGCCGCTTTCGCCCCGCCATACAGGTCTGGTTCGAGGGCGCGGCGCTGCTCGTCTCCATCGCACTGGTGGGCTATGCCGCGTGGTTCATGGTCGCCCTCGTGATCGAAAGCCTGCATTACGGCGATGTCTCCACCGGCATCGTCCCCATCCCGCTCTGGATCCCGCAGAGTGTCGCGGCCTTCGGCATCTGCCTGCTGTGGATCGCGGTGGTTCACACGCTGGCGGATCTGATCCGTCAACGCGCACCCGTGCTGTCCACACCCGATGAGGTCTAGCCCATGAGCGATCCCGTCATCGGCCTCACCCTCCTGGGTCTTCTCATCGCACTGCTGGCCTGCGGCGTCTGGGTGGCCGTCTCGCTTTCGCTGGTGGGCCTTGCGGGGATGGTGCTTTTCTCCAACGCCCCTTCGGGCCTCATCATCGCGAGCACCTTCTGGGGTCATTCGCACAGTTGGGCGCTCACTGCGCTGCCGCTTTTCATCCTGATGGGGGAGATCCTACTGCGCTCGCGCATGAGCGACGATATGTTCACAGGCCTCGTGCCCTGGCTCGCCCGCGCGCCGGGTCGCCTGCTGCATGTCAACATCTTCGGCTGCGCGATTTTCGCCGCCGTTTCAGGTTCTTCCGCCGCGACGGCGGCCACCATCGGGCGCATGTCCGTACCGGAACTGGGCAAGCGCGGCTATCCCGAGAGCCTGGTCCTCGGCACGCTGGCGGGCTCGGCCACGCTCGGCCTGCTGATCCCGCCGTCGATCATCCTCATCGTTTACGGCGTCGCGACGGAGCAATCCATCGCGCGGCTCTTCATCGCTGGCATATTGCCGGGGATCATGCTGATCGCGCTCTTCGCCGGTTACGTGGCCGTGCGCGCCTGGATGAACCCCGGCCTCATCCCGCCCATAACCGAGACGTTTTCCTTTCGCGAAAAGATCATGGCCTCGCGCAGGCTCGTGCCCGTCGCGTTGCTCATTGGCGGCGTGATCGGCGCGATCTACGGCGGGCTCGCCTCACCGACGGATGCGGCGGCGCTGGGCGTTGTCCTCGCCACGATCCTCGCCTGGGCGTCAGGCTCGTTCAGCTGGCGGCTGTTCGGGCAGGCGGTGATGTCGGCAACCCGCACCTCCTGCATGATCGCGTTCATCCTGCTGGGCGCGGCCTTCCTGTCGGTATCCATGGGCTTCACCGGGTTGCCGCGCAATCTGGCGGCGTGGATCTCGGAGATGGACCTCTCCGTCACCGCCCTGCTGGTGGCGCTGACGCTTTTCTTCATCGTGCTGGGCTGCTTTCTCGACGGAATTTCGGTGATCGTGCTCACGACCTCCATCATCATGCCGATGGTCACCGCGGTCGGGATCGACCCGCTGTGGTTTGGCATCTACCTCGTGATCGTGGTCGAGATGAGCCAGATCACGCCGCCGGTGGGGTTCAACCTCTTCGTCATTCAGGGGCTGACCGGCATCGACATCCTGCGCATCGCAAAGGCGGCGTTTCCGTTCTTCCTGCTGCTGCTGCTGGGCGTGGTGCTGATCACAGTCTTTCCGCAGATCGTCACGGTCCTTCCCGACATGATGAACAACTGAGGCGCGGCGCTCAGAGCGATGCCGCGGCGCGGCTAGCCTGGTCGTACTGCCCCGACAGGGTGCGCAGGCTAGCCGCCATCGAGCGCATCTCCTCGCCCGTCATGTCGAGATGCGCCAACCCATCGAGAAAGCAGCGGTTGCGGACCTGCCTGTAACTCTCGCAGAGCGCTGCACCGGCTTCCGAGGTGCGGTAGAACACTTCCTTGCCGCGCTTTTCCGATGCCAGAAGCTCCATCTTCAGCAGTTTGCGCAGCGCGTAGTTCACTGTGTGCGTGTCCTCGATGTTGAGCAGGAAACAGATGTCTGTCAGGCGCTTGTCGCGGCCGCGGTGGTTGGTGTTGTGCAGCACGAGGATTTCCAGCGGCGTCAGATCCGTATTTCCCGCCGCCGACATGCAGCGCGTCATCCAGCGGGAGAAGGCATTATAGGCGATGATCATGCCGTATTCGACCTCGGACGTCTCCCATCCCTCCCCTTCCGCAAGGTGGCGCGAGGAGACGATACGGCGTTTGGGATCAGGTTTTGCAGTCATTACACCATCCATTTGTATATAAGTTGTCATTATAAAGCAGGATGGCAGGCATGAGAAGCGGCAGAGCTACGTATTGCGCCGCAGACGGCAAATAGACCCTGACACCGCAAAGGCGCGGATCACTGTAGCTTCATCCAACCCAGCGTCGCCTCCGTGGCGCCGCCGGGCGTGTATTCCCCGGCGACCCAGCCCTCATAGCCAGCGCGGCGCATCGCCGCGAAAAGCGCCTTGAAATCAACGCTCCCCTTGCCCGGCGCGCGGCGCATCGGGGCATCGCCAATCTGCACATGCGCGATGATGTCGCGGTATCGCTCGTAGACCGCGACGGCGTCGCCATGGATCATCTGCGCGTGATAACTGTCGAATTGCAGCGCCACGTTGGGCGCATCCACCGCCGCGATGATCTCCGCGGCGCGCGCGTAATCGTCGAGAAACCAGCCGGGCTGCGCCTCGGGGCACAGGGGCTCCAGCGTCAGGGTGATGCCCGCAGGCGCGCTTTGCGCCGCGCTGCGCAGGTTGGCGATCACGCGGGCCTGCGCCTCCGCACCCTGCGCCACGCCGGTCAGCACATGGATCATCGGCACCCGCAACTCCTGTGCAAACCGGCACGCGCGGCGCATGTCATGGGCAAACCGCGCTTCCGCCCCGGCGACCGCTGCAAAGCCGCGTGCACCGCCGGTATAGTTGGGTGGCGGCGCATTGATCAGCACCATCTGCAGTCCCGCGCGCAACAGCGCACGCCGTGTGTCTTTTGCCGGAACATCGTAAGGCGAGAGCACTTCAACAGCCGTGAACCCCGCCTTCTGAGCCGCATCGAAACGGTCCAGATATGGCAGCTCGGGCCACAAGTGGCTGAGGTTGGCGGCAGGCTTCAACGGCTGCCCCGATCAAGTGCCGCCGCGGCGGTCTGTCCCTGCATTTCTACTCCTTCGGCAATTCCCCGGACGGGATGATCTTGAAGAAGCTTCCGGCCGACCAGACCCCGAACCAGCCCTCGTGATGTACACCCAGATCGACCAGCCGGTAGAAACTCTTGCGGTCGATCAGCGCCTCCAGATTGCGCCGCACCCGGACGTAGGGCGACGGCTCCCCGGTGGTCTCGTCGCGCACGAAGCGCAGGGGCATATCGGCCCCCGCGACGGTTGCATCGTCAAGGTTGGTGATGAAGGTCAAGCGCTGCTCGGCGCCCTCGCCCGAGACCTCGAAATCCACCGCGACGAAAGGCGCATCCTCCACGCGGATGCCCACCTTTTCCACCGGCGTGACGAGGAAATACTCCTCCCCCTCGCGGATCAGAATCGAGGCGAAGAGCCGCACGAGGCCGGGGCGCCCGATGGGCGTGCCTTCGTAGAACCAGGTCCCGTCACGCCGTATTTCCATGTCGATATCGCCGCAAAACGGTGGTTTCCATTTTTCCACCGGCGGCAAACCGCGCGTTTTGGCTGCTTTTATAGACGCGGCAAGGCCTTCCGCCGACGGGGTCACAGTTTTTTGTCCGCTCATTGCTTTTGCCATTCCCTCTTATCGAGATACACTTACATCATAGCCATATAACCTGCACAGCGGAGAAGTCATGACCCAAGCGGACACACAGGCAGCGACAGACATGATCGACCAGATCGAGTCACTCGGCGAGAAGTTGGGCCAGGCGCGCAAGTCCATTACGGCCCGCTTCATCGGACAGGAGCGTGTCGTGGAGCTCACCCTGACCGCGCTTTTGTGCGGTGGGCACGGCCTGTTGGTCGGCCTACCAGGGCTTGGCAAGACCCGGCTGGTGGAGACGCTGAGCACCGTCATGGGGCTGGACGGCAAGCGCGTTCAGTTCACGCCCGACCTTATGCCCGCCGACATTCTGGGTTCCGAAGTGCTCGAGACCGCGGCGGGGGGTGCGCGCAGTTTTCGCTTCATCGAGGGGCCGGTTTTCTGCCAGCTTCTGATGGCCGACGAAATCAACCGCGCCTCCCCGCGCACGCAGTCCGCCCTCCTGCAGGCGATGCAGGAGAAGACCGTGACCGTGGCAGGCCAAAGCCGCCCGCTGGGCCGCCCGTTTCACGTGCTCGCCACCCAGAACCCGATCGAGCAGGAAGGCACCTATCCGCTGCCCGAAGCACAGCTCGACCGTTTCCTGGTGCAGATCGACATCGGCTACCCCGACCGCGGGACCGAGCGCGACATCCTGATCGCCACCACCGGCGAGGCTGAGGCGCAATCGGTGCAGGTCTTCACCTCCGGCGAGCTGCTGGATGCCCAGCGCCTGCTGCGCCGCATGCCGGTGGGCGAGAGTGTCGTGGAGATGATCCTCGATCTGGTGCGCGCCTTCCGCCCCGAGGAGGACGGCGCCAGCGCCCGGGTCAAGGAGACGGTTGCATGGGGCCCCGGACCGCGTGCGGCACAGGCGCTGATGCTCGCGGTGCGGGCACGCGCGCTGCTGCAGGGGCGGCTGGCGCCCTCGGCGGAGGATGTGATCGACATGGCGCGGCCTGTCCTGACCCACCGAATGGCGCTCAACTTCGCGGCCCGCGCCCGCGGCGACAGCCTGACCGCGTTGATCGACGAGACTGCGAGCACACTTGCCAAGCCCAAGGCCGCCGTGGCGTGAGTGATCCCCTCGCCCTGCGCGCCACCGCCGAGACGGAAGCGGCAGCGCTTCCGCCGCTTCTCGCGCGGGCGGAGCATCTTGCCGGTGCCGTCCTGCTGGGCGCGCATGGCCGCAGGCGTGCAGGTGCCGGTGATGATTTCTGGCAGTACCGGCCTGCCCAGCAGGGCGACAGCCGCCGCGCCATCGACTACCGCCGCTCAGCCATGGGCGACACCGAATTCGTGCGCGAGCGGGAGTGGCAGATCGCCCAGTCGGTCATGCTCTGGGTCGACCAGGGCGCCTCGATGCGCTTCACCTCCTCGGATAAATTTCCCCGCAAGATCGACCGCGCGCGCTTGCTCGGCCTCGCCACGGCGATCCTTCTCAACCGCAGCGGAGAGCGTGTGGGTCTGACCGGCACGCAGTTACCGCCGCGTGCGGGACGCCCGCAGATCATGTCGCTCGCCGCCCTGCTGCTGCGCGACGATGAGACGGACTACGCCCCGCCGGAGCATCGCGCAATGATCCCGCAGGCCCGTGCGCTGTTCATCTCCGACTTCCTCGGCAACATCGACGGTGTACGCACCGCGTTGACCAAGGCCGCCGACCGTGGCGTGCGGGGGGTGCTGTGTCAGGTGCTCGACCCGTCCGAGGAGGCCTTTCCCTTCACCGGGCGCACGATCTTCCAGTCGATGGGTGGCACGCTCAGCCATGAGACGCTCAAGGCCAATGACCTGCGCGACCGCTATCTCGAGCGGCTGGCGGAGCGCAAGGCGGAGTTGCAGGCGCTCTGCGCGCTGACCGGCTGGCGCTACGGGCTGCACCACACCGACCACACCGCACAGGCGGGTCTGTTGTGGCTCTACGGTGCGCTTGACGCGAAGGCGGTGGCGGCATGATGGTGCTGGGCGGCATAGGTTTCACCGCGCCGTGGATCCTGCTGGCGCTGGCGGCCCTGCCGATCCTCTGGCTGATCCTGCGCGCGGTGCCGCCCGCGCCGATCCGGCGGCGCTTCCCCGGTGTGGCGCTGCTGCTCGGGCTCAAGGATGCCGAGACGGTATCAGACCGGACGCCCTGGTGGCTGCTTCTGTTGCGGATGCTGGCCGTGGCCGCGATCATCATCGGGCTTGCCGGTCCGGTACTCAACCCCGAGGCGGAGCAGGCGGAAGGCGACGGACCGCTCCTGTTCGTACTAGACGGGTCTTGGGCCGGTGCGACGCGCTGGCCGCAGCAACAAGAGGCGATCGAAGCACAGCTGACGCGTGCCAGCCGCCTCGGCCGCACGGTCGGTTTCATGACGCTGACACGGCCGGAGCCGCCGGTTTTCCAATCTGCCGATGCCTGGCGCAGCAGGCTCGCAGGACTGGCCCCTGCGCCGTGGCAGCCAAGCCCCGAAATGCTAGAAAGCGCCGAGGCCGCCCTTGCGGGTGCGGGCGATTTCGACACGCTGTGGTTCAGCGACACGCTTGCCTATGATGGCCGGGACGATCTGCTGGACGTGCTGCAATCGCGCGGCAGCGTAGAGGCCTATCAGACGGCTGTGAACGTTCTGGCGATCCTGCCTGCGACATATGAGGACGGCGCGGTGCAGTTGCGCGTGTTGCGCGCGGCATCGGGCGAGGCGCGCGATGTCGTGGTGCAGGCACAGGGGCGCGATCCGGCAGGCAACGCGCGGATCCTCGCCAATGCCACCGCCACCTTCGAGGCGGGCGAGACGGAGGCACAGACCGCCATCGTCCTTCCGTCGGAGCTGCGCGCGCGGATCACCTCGTTCGATATCGCGGGCCAGCGCTCCGCCGGGGCGACCACGCTCAGCGACGATGGCCTTCGCCGCCGCGAGGTCGCGCTGATCTCCGCGCGGGAGAACCGCGAGGGGCTGGAGCTGTTGTCGCCGCTGCATTACATAGAGCAGGCGCTGGCGCCCACCGCCGATCTGATCGAGGGGTCGCTTTCGGACGTGCTGCCCGCCAACCCGGACGTGATCGTGCTCGCCGATGTCGCCACGCTGGCGGAGGCGGAGGCCCAATCGCTGATGGACTGGATCGAGGGCGGCGGGCTGCTGGTGCGCTTTGCCGGTCCACGGATCGCCGCCTCCGACATCTCCCGCGTGGATGAGGACCCGCTGATGCCCGTGCGTCTGCGCGCAGGCGGGCGCAGCGTCGGCGGCGCGATGAGTTGGGGCGAGCCCAAGGCGCTGTCGCCCTTCTCTACCGGATCTCCCTTCTTCGGGCTGGCGGTGCCCGACGATGTGACCGTCAGCGCGCAGGTGGTGGCACAGCCCGATCCCACGCTGTCCGAACGCGTGATCGCATCGCTCACCGATGGCACACCTTTGGTCACGCGCAAGGAGCTTGGACAGGGTCAGGTCGTGCTCTTCCATGTCACCGCCACGGCGGAATGGTCCAGCCTGCCGCTCTCGGGCCTCTTCGTGCAGATGATGGAGCGGCTCGCCGTCTCCTCCTCCGCCGCCAGCGCCACGGTCGAGGCGCTGGAAGGCACGACATGGATCCCCCGCCGCGTGCTCGACGGGTTCGGCACACTGTCGGAGGCGGGCAGCCTGCCCGGCGTGGACGGCCCGGCACTGGTGACGGAGCCCACGGGCCCGTTGCTGCCCCCCGGCCTCTACACAACCGGTGACCGGACGCTTGCGCGCAATGTACTGACCCCCGAGAGCACGCTGACCCCCGCCACATGGCCCGTAGATGTGCCCGTGCGCGGGCTTGCCGTGGCGCCGGAACAGCCCATCGCGGGTTGGCTGCTGAGCCTCGCGATCCTTCTGCTGCTTGCGGATGTCGTTGCCTCGCTCGCGCTTTCGGGTCGCCTGCTCGGGCGCAGCAACGGGGCCGCAGCAGCACTTGCCGTGCTGCTCCTTGTGGGGGCTCAGGCCGATGCGCAGACCGCGGAAGAGGAGAGCTTCGCGCTCACCGCCGCGGCGGAGCTGACGCTGGGCCATGTCGTCACCGGAGATGCGCAGGTGGATGAGGTCGCCCTCGCCGGGCTCACCGGGTTGAGCGACACGCTTTTCTTTCGCACCTCGGTCGAGCCTGCGACCCCGATGAGCGTGAACCTCGAGACGGACGAGCTGTCGTTTTTTCCCATCCTCTACTGGCCGGTCACTCCGCGCCAGCCGACGCCTTCCTCGGAGGCATATGCCCGGCTCAACGCCTATCTGCGTTCCGGCGGGATGATCCTGTTCGATACCCGGGATGCGGATACCGCGAGCTTCGGCGCATCGAGCCCGAATGGCCGCAAGCTGCAGGAATTGGCCGCACCGCTCGACATTCCCGCGCTGGAGCCGCTGCCGTCTGACCATGTCATCACGCGGACTTTCTATCTGCTGCAGGATTTTCCCGGCCGCCACAACAGCCGTGATGTCTGGGTCGAGGCATCCAATCCCGATGCCGAACAGATCGAGGGCATGCCCTTCCGTGACCTCAACGATGGCGTGACACCCGTGGTGATCGGCGGCAATGACTGGGCGGCGGCCTGGGCGGTGACGCCGGGCGGTGCGCCGCTGCTGCCGGTCGGGCGCGGTTTCAGCGGCGAAAGGCAGCGCGAGATCGCCTACCGTTTCGGCATCAATCTGGTGATGCATGTGCTCACCGGCAATTACAAATCTGATCAGGTCCACGTGCCTGCGCTGCTGGACAGGTTGGGACAATGACTTCCACAATCGTATTTGATCCGCTCGTTCCCTGGCCGCTGCTGGTGATGGTCGCCGTGATCGCCGCCTTGGGCGTCTTGATCGCACTGATACGCGGGTTGCGCGGCTGGCCCCTGCGCGGGCTTGCGGGGCTTGTGGTGCTTGCAGCCCTGTCGGGCCCCTCGTTCCAGCAGGAAGACCGCGCCCCGCTCACCGATATCGTGCTGATGGTCGAGGATGAGAGCGCGAGCCAAGGGTTGGGTGATCGTACCGCGCAGACATCAGATGCCGCAGCGCAGATGGCCGCCCAGATCGAGGCGCGCCCCAACACGGAGTTGCGCCGGATCGCGGTGCCGGATGGAACGGGCGACGCGGGGACCGAGCTGATGACGGCCCTGTCGGACGCATTGGCCGAGGAGCCGCGGGCGCGGGTCGCGGGCATCATCGCGGTGACGGACGGGCGGGTGCATGACGCCGATCTGCCGCTCGACCTGCCTGCGCCATTCCATGTCCTGCTGAGCGGCGAGGAGACCGACTGGGACCGCCGCCTGAGCGTTCTGGGCGCACCGGCCTTCGCCATCATCGGGGAGCCTGTCGTGCTCACCCTGCGCATCGACGATCTGGGCGCCGCGCCGACGGGCGAAGGCTTCACCGATCTCGATATCTCCATCGACGCGGAGGAGCCGCAGCGGTTCCGCGTGCCTATCGGTGAGGATCTGGAGCTGCCCGTGACCCTGCCCCACGGCGGGCGCAACGTGATACGCTTTGCCCTGCCCGAGGAGGAGGGCGAGCTCACCGACCGCAACAACGCCGCCGTAATACAGATCAACGGTGTGCGCGACCGCCTCCGCGTGCTGCTGGTGAGCGGGGAGCCACATGCAGGCGGGCGCACATGGCGCAACCTGCTGAAATCCGACAGCTCCGTCGATCTCGTTCATTTCACCATCCTGCGTCCACCCGAGAAGCAAGACGGCGTCCCCGTGTCCGAGTTGTCGCTGATCGCCTTTCCGACGCGTGAGCTGTTCATGGAGAAGATCGACGATTTCGATCTGATCATCTTCGACCGCTACAAGCGCCGCGGCATCCTGCCCTCGCTATACCTCGAGAATATCGCCAGTTACGTGCGCTCGGGTGGCGCGGTTCTGGTCTCTGCGGGTCCCGATTTCGCGAGCGCCGACAGCCTCTACCGGACACCCCTCGGTGCGGTACTGCCCGCTGAGCCGAGCGCGCGGGTGATCGAGGAGCCTTATTTGCCGACCGTGTCCGAGATTGGCGCGCGCCATCCCGTCACGGCGGCGTTGCCGCAAAACGGCGACTGGGGTCGCTGGCTGCGCCAGATCGACGTGAACGCCACCGGAGGCGATGTGGTGATGACCGGCGTGGATGACCGCCCGCTGCTGATCCTGGACCGAGTTGAGGAGGGGCGCGTGGCGCTGCTGGCCTCCGACCACGCGTGGCTGTGGAACCGCGGCTATGAAGGCGGCGGCCCGCAACTGGAGATGCTGCGGCGCCTTGCGCATTGGATGATGAGCGAGCCGGAGCTGGAGGAGGAGGCGCTGACCGCCACCGCAGAAGGCCAGACCATGCGGATCGAGCGGCGCACGCTGGCCGAGGAGGTCGCGCCGCTGACCATCACCGGGCCGGACGGCACGGTGACCGAGATGCCGCTGTCTCCCGTCGCGCCCGGACGCTTCGAGGCGGTGTTCACCGGCCCCGAAATCGGTCTCTACCGGCTTGAGAACGGCGACCAGATCAGCGTTATCGGCCTCGGTCCCTCTGCCCCGCGCGAATTCGTCGAGACGATTGCCGATGCCGTGGCGCTGGAGCCTGTCGTCACCGCCTTGCGTGGCGGGGTAAGCCGTCTGGAAGACGGATTGCCACGTCTCCGCGACGTGCGTGAGGGGCGCCCTGCCGCCGGGCGCGGCTGGATCGGCCTCACCCCGCGCGGCGCCTATGAGACGCGCGATGTGCGCCAGACGCCTATACTGCCTGCCTGGCTTGTGCTTTTGCTCAGTGCCGGGCTCATCACTGCCGCATGGCTGCGCGAAGGCAGACGCTAAAGCAGCAGGTGCGCCCAAAGCGGGAGCACCACGAGCGCAAATAAGACCTGCCATGTCATGATGTCGGCATAGAGATCCGCATCGCCGCCCATCTGCTTTGCCACGATATAGCCGTTGGACGCGGCGGGGGCGGCGAAGACGAGCACACCGGCAAAGATCTGCACCGCAGGCAGGTCAAATAGGCTGCCCAGCGCGACGAACAGCCCGGTCGCCAGTACGGGACGCAGGAGCACGCCCAAACCCACACGCCAGTCGAGACGTCCCAACCGCCGCAGGCTGATGCCCGCCCCCACCGCCATGAGCCCCACGCCAAGCGCGCCGCGCCCGATCATGTCAAGCGCATCGGCCACCGGCAGCGGTACCGTGGCCCCCGCGATGTTGAGCGCCAGACCGATGACGCAGGCCTGCACCAGCGGATTGCGCACGAGGGTCGCAAGGATGCGCCGCAGGCTCGCCTCCGACGGGCCGAAGGCCGAGAGGACCACGATACAGGTGATATTGATGAGCGGGATCAGCACGGCAATCGCCACTGCCATGACGGCGATATCGCCCCCGAGGAACTGCTCCGCCGCGGCCAGCGCGACGAACGCGTTCCAGCGGATGCCGCCCTGAAACAGGGAGGTGAAAGACGGGTTGGAGAGCCGTGCCTGCGGGATCAGGCGCAGGGCCAGCAGTAGCAGCGCCAGCACCGCGAGGCTGCCGACCAGTACCACCCCGAAAATGCCGAACCGTTCCAGCGACAGGTCGGAGCGGGCGATTGCCATGATCAAGAACGCCGGGATCAACCCGCGGAACGAGAGCGTCTCGATCGCCGCCCAACCGGCGCGCGGGATGATCCCGGACTTGGCCAATGCATAGCCTGAGACGATCGTGAGCAGCAGGGGGAGGATAGAGAGTGCGAGGGCCATGGACCTTGAAGTCGCATCCGGGCCCGCAATAGTCCAGCCGGACATCAGCGCCTTAAGCGCATATTTACCTCCCGCGCGGCACAAGGGAGCGTCCGGAGATGCACGCGATGAGGAATGGATGAGCTTGCAGCAAAAACTCACCGAGGAGCGGCGCGGCCGTTTGGCGGCCGAACGCATGCTGGAGCTCAAGAAGGCGGAGTTGTTCGCCGCCAACCGCAAGCTGGGCCGCCACGCCCGCGAACTCAGCGACGAGATCGTGGATACCCGCGCGCTGGTCGAGAGCATGGGCGAGGAGAACCGCAAGGTCAAATCCGACCTCAGCGCCGCACATGAGAAGATCGCCGTGGTGGAGCGGCGCCTGTGGCATTCCATCGAGACGATCAAGGACGGTTTTGCCTTCTTTGACGCGGACAACCAGCTGATCATGGCCAATCAGTCCTATCTGGCGGTCTTCGACGGGTTGGAGATGATCCAGACCGGGGTCAATTACATCACCATTCTGCAGGCGCTCACCGATGAGGGAATCGTCGATCTGGAAGGGATAGAGCCCGCGGCATGGCGCCAGCACATGCTGCAGCGGTTTCAGGGACAGGCGCCGGAGCCGGTGGTGATCCGGCTCTGGAATGGCCACTACATCAAGATGATCGATCAGCGCGGTCCGGGTGGCGATGTGGTCTCGCTCGGCCTCGATATCACCGCAACGGTGCATTACGAGCGGGAACTGGACGCCGCGCGCGAACTGGCGGAAGCCGCCAACCGCGCCAAGTCCGCCTTCCTCGCCAACATGAGCCATGAGATCCGCACGCCGATGAACGGCGTCGTGGGCATGGCGGAACTGCTGGGCGACACCCTGCTCGATCAGGAGCAGCGGCTCTATGTCCAGACCATCAGGAATTCCGGCGAAGCGCTGCTGGTGATCATCAACGACGTGCTTGATTACTCCAAGATCGAGGCGGACCGGCTGGAGTTGCAAAATGCCGCCTTCGATCTGGAGCGGGCCTGTCAGGAGGTGATCATGCTCCTGCAACCAATGGCGCGGGAGAAGGGGCTGGAGCTGCTGCTCGACTATGACCTGTTCATGCCGACCGACCTTATGGGGGATGCGGGCCGCATCCGGCAGGTGCTCACCAATCTGATCGGCAACGCGGTTAAGTTCACGGCGCAGGGTCACGTGCTGATCCGTGTCACCGGCGCGCCCGACGCCGCGAAGGGTACGGCGGCGGTCCATATTACGGTGGAGGATACCGGCATCGGCATTCCCGCGCATATGACGGCGCATATCTTCGGCGAGTTCAACCAAGTCGAGAACGAGCGCAATCGCCAGTTCGACGGAACCGGCCTTGGCCTTGCCATCACCAAACGGCTCGTGGAGTTGATGAAAGGGGAGATATGGGTGACGTCCGAGGAGGGGGTCGGCTCATGCTTTGGCTTCCGGATCGAGCTTGCGGCGCAGGACAAGGTCGATGTGAGCTACCCGGCGCTGCGGCCCCAAATCCGGCGCTTGCTGGTGGTCGATGACATGCCCGCACACCGGCTCATTCTGGAACGGCAGCTGGCGCAGCTCCAGCTCCAGACGGTCGGCGCAGGCACGCCCGCGGAGGCGCTTGCCGCCTTTGACGAGGGCATCGACATGATCATCACCGACCACAAGCCGCCGCATCTGGACGCGCTTGAAGTGCTGGACGGCGTGCGCGCGCGCGGCAGCACGGTGCCGGTCCTTCTGCTCAGCTCCAACCTGATCGCCCTCAAGGATGATCCGCGCGCGGAGGCCTTCTCGGCGAGGCTCCAAAAACCGCTGCCGCGTCAGGCGCTTTTCGGCGCGTTGCGGCAACTGGTGCCCGAGACGCAACAGGCGCCGCCGGCAGCCGCCGCCACCCCGCCCGCGCTACGCAAGATGCGCGTGCTTGCGGCGGAGGACAACCGCACCAACCAGCTTGTGTTCAGCAAGATGGTCAAATCGCTCAACATAACGCTCGAATTCGCCGCCAACGGTGAGGAGGCTGTCGCGCTCTACAGCAGCTTCAAACCCGATCTGGTGTTCATGGACATCTCGATGCCACGGATGGACGGCAAGCAGGCGACGCAGAAGATCCGGGAGATCGAGGCGCGCACGGGCAGCCATATCCCCGTGGTGGCGATGACGGCCCATGCGTTGCCTGATGATGACAAGTCAATCCTTGAGGCAGGGCTCGATCACTACCTCACCAAGCCGCTGCGCCGCGCCGCGATCGAGGAACACGTGCGGCTTGCACAACCCGAGGGGACCGAACCGGTCCAGCCCGAGAACGCTCAGGAAGCAGGATAGGGGCGCAGGAACACCGGCGCATCAGGCTTGGAGAGGTCCGGGGCATAGGCATAACCGCCGGTACCGAAGTCCTGCAACGCGTCGGGCTCCGCCAGCCGCTGCTGCACGATGAACCGCGCCATCGCGCCGCGCGCCTTCTTGGCGAAAAAGCTCACGATCTTCGGGCCCTTGCCATCGCCCTTGTCCTCCATGAACTGCGGCGTGATCACCCGCAATTTCAGCGCCTTGAGATCGACCGCGCCGAAGTATTCCTGACTGGCGCAGTTGACCAGAATATCGCTGCCGGTTTGTTCAGCCTGGCGGTTCAACGCGCGCGCGAGGTCGCTGCCCCAATAGTCATAGAGTGTCTTGCCGCGCCAGGTCTTGAGGCGGCTGCCCATCTCGAGCCGGTAGGGCTGGATCGCGTCGAGGGGTCGCAGCACACCGTAGAGGCCGGAGAGGATACGCAGATGCGCCTGCGCGAACTCAAGCTCGTCGGCATCGAGGCTCGATGCCTCCAGACCCTGATAGGTGTCGCCCGCGAACGCAAGGGCCGCAGGGCGCGTGGCCTCATCATCCGGCTCTGCCTCAAAGGCCTTGAACCTGTCGCGGTTGAGGCGGGCCAGATCATCGCTCAGCGACATCAGCGCTTTGAGATCGCCCAGCGTCAGGTTGCGCGCGGATTTCGCAAGCCGCAGCGCGTCATCCTGAAAATCGGGCGCGGTCTTGCCCAGATCGTGCGGCGCCCAGTCCAGCCGCTTGGCCGGTGAAATCACAACAAGCATATCCGTCCCCAATTGTCCCTCGAACGGTACTTAGTCCGCCTGCCGCAGAACGTCCAGAAATGCGGCGCCGAACCGCTCCGTATGCCGCGCGCCCAGGATCCGCTCAAGCCCGTCTTCATCCGCGCCGCGCATCTGCGCGACCTTCGCCAGCGCGGAGGCCGAGCAACTCATCGGCTTGTCGGTGCCAAGCGTGCCCCGTGTCAGTGCGGCTTGCGCCTCCAGCAGGCGGTCGTATACCTCGCCCGCGTCGCGCCCGGCGAGCTTGCGGCGCTGCGGGTGCATCATCTCAGCCTCGCCGTTGATCACCTCCAGAAACGCGCGGCCATAGCTTTCGAGCTTCTTGGCGCCGATGCCGCTCACCCCTGCCATCTGGTCGAGGTTGGCGGGCCGCCGCTCCGCCATCTCGATGAGGGTGCGGTCGGTGAAGATGATGTAGGCGGGCACCTTTGCCGTCTCCGCGAGCGCGCGGCGCTTGGCCTTGAGCGCGCTCAGCAGCGGCGCATCCTCATCGCTGACCATCGCCCTGACGGCGGGGCGGCGCGGGGCGCTGCCCGCGGCGGTGATGCTGTCGCGGCGCAGGGTGACACCTGCCTCACCGCGGAGGATCGGCAGGGCGGCGTCAGTCATACGCAGCGCCCCGTGTCGCGCAGGGTCGGGGCGCACCAGATCACGGCCCATCATCTGGCGGAACACGGCCTGCCATTCGGCCTTGGAATACTCCGTCCCGACGCCGTAGGTCGGCAGGGACTGGTGTCCGCGTTGCCTGATCTTGTCGGTCTCATTGCCGAGCAGAATGTCGATGAGATGCCCCGTGCCGAACCATTCTTCTGTGCGCAGCATGGCCGAGAGCGCCTTGCGCACCGCAGTGGTACCATCGAACGTCTCCACCGGGGTGTCGCACAGATCGCAGCGGCCGCAGGTCACCTCGGTTTCATCGAAATATTCCAGAAGCGTCTTGCGTCGGCACTCGAGCGCCTCGGCAAGCCCCAGCAGCGCATTGAGCCGCGCATGATCGGCCGTGCGGCGCTCCGGCGGGGCGAGCCCCTCGTCGATCTGGCTGCGGCGCAGGCGGATGTCCTCCGCACCGAAGAGCGTCAGCGTCTCGGCCGGTGCGCCGTCACGGCCCGCACGGCCGATCTCCTGATAATAGCTCTCGATGCTTTTGGGCAGGTCCGCGTGGGCGACCCAGCGGATGTCCGGCTTGTCGATCCCCATGCCGAAGGCGACCGTGGCCGCCACGATCAGCCCGTCCTCCTGCTGGAATCGCCGCTCCGCGATGCGGCGGTCCTCGGCCTCCATCCCGCCGTGGTAGTGGATCGCGGTCTGGCCCGCGTCGTTGAGGGCGCGCGCGATGCCTTCGGTCTTGGCCCGCGTCCCGCAATAGACGATGCCCGATTGGCCGCGCCGTGCCGCGGCGAAATTCAGGATCTGGTTGCGCGGCGAGTTCTTGGCCGCGAACATCAGGTGGATGTTGGGCCGATCAAAGCCGCGCAGGAAAGCCCGCGGCGCCACCCCCTCAAAGAGCTTTTGCACGATTTCCGCTTGCGTCTCGGCGTCCGCGGTCGCGGTGAAGGCCGCCAGCGGCACGCCCAGGCTGCGCTTGAGCTCCCCAATGCGCAGGTAGTCGGGGCGGAAGTCATGGCCCCATTGGCTCACGCAATGCGCCTCGTCCACCGCGATGAGCCGGACGCCCACGCGTTTGAGCATGCCGATGGCCGACCCCGCCGCGAGCCGTTCCGGTGCCATGTAGAGAAGCTTCAGCGTGCCTGCCTCCAGCCCCTCCCAGACGGCATCCGTCTCTTCGGGCGTGTTGCCGGAGGTGAGTGCGCCCGCCCCCACACCGGCTTCCTGCAAGGCGCGAACCTGGTCGCGCATCAGCGCGATCAGCGGCGAGATCACCACGGTGACGCCCTCGCGCATCAAGGCGGGCAGCTGGAAGCACAAGGACTTGCCGCCCCCCGTCGGCATGATGGCCAGCACGTCTTCTCCGGCAGTCACCGCATCCACGATCTCTTCTTGTCCGGGCCGGAAAGCGTCAAAGCCGAATACATCTTTCAGCAGCGAGGGGGCGCTGGACATGGGTGGGCCTGACATATCATGCATACACCTGCAGAATCCCATATCCTCCCGCAGGGAGCAAGGGCCGCAGGGGCAAAATTACATGAAAAGCGCGGCGTTGTTGGTCAATACGATCCGCGCGACCGCCACACCGATCAGCACCGCCAGCGGCGCCAGATCGAGCCCGCCCATATTGGGCAGCACACGGCGCACGGGCGCATAGATCGGCTCGAGCAGGCGGTTGATGCCGTACCAGATCTGGGCCACCAGGGGCTGACGTGTGTTGAGCACCTGAAAATTGATCAGCCATGACATCACCACGTGAGCGATGATGAAGAACCACAGGATGTTGAGCAACAACATCAGGATCATGAAAATCGAAGTCATGGGGTGGGCCGTCCTTTTCCAAAGTGTCACGCTGGAGTTAAGCGCGAAAGGCACAAAGGACAAGTGCGCGGCAAGGTCCATGGCCGACGCACTGCGCGCGCAGTCAACCGCACTTTGCGTACCTGAGCGATACACGTCTCGCACAGCATCGCCGCTGGCCGCCGGATCCCGGCGCTTTTCCTTGGCTCATCGTCGGCCGCGTACGCACGCTCTGCCTGATCTGGGGCGCATTTCCCTCGCACGGCGGGCGGGGTTGATGCGCAGGCAAACGACTTCTTGCGCCACGCCGCGCGGCCTGCTCTATGTTGGCGTGAGTGCGGGAGAGGACAACCGATGAGAGCAGTGTCACAGCGCAAGCGGATCTGGGGTTGGTACTTCTTCGACTGGGCGAGCCAGCCCTATAACACGCTGATCCTCACGTTCATTTTCGGCCCCTATTTCACCGGCACCCTGTCGGCCAATCTGATCGCGGACGGGATGGCGGACGAAGCCGCGCGCGCGCAGGCGCAAGCCGCCTGGGGCTGGGGCCTTGCAATCACCGGCATCATCATCGCGGTGCTGGCGCCGGTGCTGGGCGCCATAGCGGACAACTCGGGGCGCAAGCTGCCGTGGATCTGGCTCTTCTCCGCGATGTATTTCGCAGGCTCCGCCGGGCTGTGGTGGAGCGCGCCTGCGGATTTCTCCGTGATCTTGGTCCTCTTCTTCTTCGGTGTCGGCCTGATCGGGATGGAATTCGCGACGATCTTCACCAACTCCTACCTGCCGGAGCTCGACGCGGATCCCGCGGAACTGGGGCGGATTTCGGGATCCGGCTGGGCTTTCGGGTATGTCGGCGGGCTGGTGGCGCTGGTGATTATGCTGCTGCTCTTCCAAGCCGGTGCGAACGGGCGCACGATGCTCGGGATCGAGCCGTTGCTGGGCCTTGACGTCACGACCAAGGCGGACACGCGGATCGTGGGCCCGCTGTCGGCGGTCTGGTTCGCGGTCTTCATGGTCCCCTTCTTCATCTACACCCGCGACACGCTGGCCATCGGCGCCAAGCGGCTGGTGATCCTCGACAGCCTGCGCGATCTGGGACGCACGCTCAAAGGGCTGCCGCGCCACCCCTCGCTCATGGCCTATCTCGGCTCCTCGATGTTCTACCGTGACGGGCTCAACGGGCTTTATACCTTTGGCGGGATATATGCGCTCGGCGTGCTGGGCTGGTCGGTGACGCAGGTGGGGATCTTCGGGATCGTCGCCATCATCTCGGGCGCGGTGTTCTGCTGGGTATCGGGGCGCGTGGACCGGCGCATCGGGCCGATGCCGGTGATCGTGTTCTGCGTGATCATGCTGGCTTCCGTTTCGCTCCTGATCATCACGATCACGCCGGGGTCGGTCCTGTTCATCCCTATCGCCGAGGATTCGCCGATGCCCGATGTGACCTTCTTCATCGCGGGTGCCGTGATCGGTGCCGCGGGCGGTGCGTTGCAGGCATCCTCGCGCAACATGATGACGCGGCAAGCCAATCCGGTCCGCATGACGGAGGCTTTCGGGCTCTATGCGCTGTCGGGCAAGGCGACCTCGTTCCTCGCGCCCGCGCTCATCGCGCTGACCAGCCAGTTGACCGGAAGCCAGCGATTGGGCGTGAGCCCCGTTGTAGGGCTGTTCATCCTAGGGTTGATTCTGCTAATCTGGGTAAGACCAAAAGGAGACTTTGCGAAATGATGCTGAAGAAAGCACTCGTCCTTGCGGCCCTCACGGTCGCTCTGGGCAGTTGCGGCGGCGACCGCGATATCAGCGGCGCAAGGAGCACGGCGGCAACCCCGCTACCCACCATCGGCTCCTCCGGCGGCGCGCTGAGCAATGTCGAGGCCAAGCGCCTCTTCGGCACCAAGAACGGCGGCACCAGCAGCGCGCCTGCGCCCTTTGGCAGCTATGCCAAGGGCTGCCTCGATGGCGCGGCGCAACTGCCCGAGAGCGGTCCGACATGGCAGGCGATGCGCCTGTCGCGCAATCGCAACTGGGGCCATCCCGAACTCATCGACATGATCAAGAACCTCAGCCGGTTCGCGGCACAGCAGCCCGGCTGGAACGGGCTCTATGTCGGCGATCTGAGCCAGCCGCGCGGCGGCCCGATGCTTACCGGTCACCGGAGCCACCAGATCGGGCTCGATGCCGACATCTGGATGCTGCCGCCCACCTCTCTCAGCCTGACGCGGCAACAGCGCGAAAACATCTCCTCCATCTCCATGCGCCGGGCGGGCGGTGCCTATGTCAACGGATCATGGACGCGCGCGCATCACGAGATCATCAAGGCCGCGGCGAAAGACCCGCGTACCGCGCGGATTTTCGTCTTCCCCGGTGCGAAGGTCCAGATGTGCGACGATGAGCGAGGCGATCGCAGCTACCTGCGCAAGATCCGGCCGTGGTACGGACATCACTATCATTTCCACATCCGCCTGAACTGTCCGCGCGGGGCGCGCGGCTGCGTTGATCAGGCCGCACCACCGGCGGGCGACGGGTGTGCCGATGCGCGCCAGTGGCAGGCCAACATCATCAACCCGCCCAAGGCGGCACCTGCGCCCAGCAAACCCAGAACACCGGCGCCCGCGCGGCGTGAACTGGTGCTCGCGGATCTGCCTGCACAGTGCAAAGCCGTTCTGGATCATAAGTGATCCGGATCATTCTGGCGGCGCTTCTCGCCTGCGGCGCGGCACAGGCGGAACCGACATTGCGCGCGGAGGGCGTCACCTTCTGGCAGCAGGATGCGCCGTGGTTCGGCGGCTGGTCCGGCATCGAAATCACCGACGCCGGGCGCCGGATGACCGTGATCAACGACCGCGGGCAACTGCTCGAGGCGCAGTTGCGCCGCGCCGAAGGACAGATCACCGGCATCGCGATCCTGAACCGTACATGGGTCGGCGGGACGGGCGGCAAACGCCTGCCCAAGAAGGCCAGCGACGCCGAAGGGATGGCGATCGGTCAGGATGGCCGTGCCTACATCTCCTTCGAACACGACCACCGCATTGCGCAAACCGATCTGCAGAGCGGGCGGACGCTGAAACGGATCGATCTCGACTTCGCGCCGAAGCTCGGCAAGAACACCGGGGTTGAGGCGCTGGCGATCGGGCCTGACGGCACGCTCTTTGCCCTCGCGGAAGAAGCGCCCCGAGGCGGTGCGGCCTTTCCTCTTTATGCCTATTCGGGCGGGAAATGGCGGGTAGCTGCGCAGATCCCGCAGCGCGGCAGCTTTCTGCCCGTGGGCGCGGATATGGATGCCGAGGGGCGTCTGTGGCTGCTGGAGCGGACGGTCACGCCGCTGGGCTTTCGCAGCCGGATCCGGCTCATCGTGCTCGACCCGGTTGCGCCGCGCGAACATGTCCTGCTGACCACCACCCCGTCGCGCTATGACAACCTCGAAGGGCTCAGCGTCTGGCAGGATGCGAACAGGCAAACCCGGCTTTCCATGATCTCGGACGACAACTTCCTGAGCCTGCAGCGCACCCAGATCGTGGAGTACCGCGTCTTGGAATAGGGTTGCGCCATGGTCCAAAGCCGCCTAAAGCACCCCCTGTCTGCGATCCCCGCAGGCCAAGTCGCCGCACCCTTGCAAAAACGGTATCCAATATGACACGCAATTATCTTCCCGGCATCTTTGCCATGGCCGCCATCGTCGTGGCCTCCAACATCCTCGTCCAGTTTCTCTATGGCAACTGGCTCACCTGGGGGGCGTTCACCTATCCACTGGCGTTTCTCGTCACCGACGTGATGAACCGCGTCTACGGCGCCGCCGCCGCGCGCCGCGTCGTGCTGGTCGGTTTTGTCGTGGGCATCGTCTGTTCGCTGATCGGGACCCAGATCATGGGTGAGTTCGGCCCGCTGGTGACACTGCGCATCGCCATTGGCTCGGGCCTCGCATTCCTGGTCGCGCAGCTTCTGGACGTCAGCATTTTCGCAGCGCTGCGCAACGGGGCCTGGTGGAAGGCACCGCTCGTTTCCACGCTGGTGGGCAGCACGGTCGATACGGCGATCTTCTTCTCCGTCGCCTTTTCGGGCGCCCTGTCGTTTGTGCATCCCGCCACGGATGTGAGCTGGGCGGCCGAAGTGCTGCCCTTGCTGGGCGTGGGCCCGCTGGCGCCCCTTTGGGTCTCGCTCGCGGTGGCGGATTGGGGGGTCAAGCTCACGCTGGCATTGCTGGCGCTGGTGCCGTTCCGGATCATCACGGCGCGCCTGCGTGCCGCATAACTAGGCGAAAACGCCGCAGCCTCCGCCGATGGGGAAAAAAAGTGCTTTGCGATCGCGCAAACTTGTGTAAATCTGAACATGATTTCAACAACTGCAAAGGAGGTGATCTAGTGTCAAGAAAGGTACTGGAGCGAGGTGTCGGAACAGCTTTGGAGGTCGTCTGCTAGGGCAGCCCCTGGCACACTGAACCCCGGAGTGGACGCATCGTCTAACCGATGCCACCTCCTATACAATTCGATTGGGCCGCTCTGTGATCAGGGCGGCCCATTTCGCATCTGGGTACAGCCCGGCCTTCACCTTGCGCCGATCCACGCTATGATCGCGGCCATGTTGTACATCACCGACGCCATCACCCTTCAGGACTGGGAGCTGACAGAGAGCTTCATGCGCGCGTCGGGGCCGGGTGGGCAGAACGTGAACAAGGTCTCCTCCGCGGTCGAGCTCCGTTTCGAGGCAGCAAGCTCGCCCTCGCTCAGCACGCCGGTAAAGAACCGCCTGCGCAGGCTCGCGGGTCGGCGCTGGACCTCTGAGGGCGCGCTGGTGCTGCAATGCGACGAGACGCGCAGCCAGGCGCGCAACCGCGAGATCGTGCGCGACCGGCTCAAGGAGCTGATCCGCGAAGCGATCACACCGCCAAAGAAGCGGATCCCCACGCGGCCCACGCTCGGCTCCAAGAAGCGGCGGCTGAAGGCCAAGAAGGTGCGCGGGGAAGTGAAGGCGATGCGCGGCAAGGTGGATCCGGAATAGGCTCTGCCACAGCCGCCCGCAGTGCGAGGTTAGCCGGAGGAGATGGGGCATTCCCGCCGGGCTAGAGGTCTTTGTAGTAGCGCGGCTTGGCTACGGCGCTCTTTGCACAAGCTCTTTCAGATCGTCCGCAGAGTGGCCGGTCGCCTCGGGCAAATCGTCCGCCTTTCCGTCCCGGATCAGCGCATACCCGTCCTTTTGCCCCGTTATCGTGAGCGGGGCAGGATGCGGATGCGCACAGCCGCGCGTGCAGCCCGAGATATGGAGGGTCTGGCCCGGACCAAGGAAAGGCGCGAGCGTCCGGCCGAGGCTATGCGTTTTTCGCAGGCCCTGTGCGCAGCGTGGCGCGCCGGTGCAGGCAACGATGCGCAAAAGCGGGTCCGCCGGGTCGGTGATCACGCCCTTGATCCGAGGCAACACCCGCGCCCCCTCCACAAGGATCAGCCCCCAAGGCATAAGGCGCAGCCCGCCGTGTTTGGCGAGCGTCGACAGGGTTTGCACCTCCATCTGGCCCAGGGCGATACCGACCATCGCGCCTTGCGGCGTGTACCCCGGCACGGGGATCGCGGCACCGTCCTGGCGTGGGACAAAGGCGCCGGACGGGGTTGTGCCGGTCGCCACAAGGGTTCGCATACGGTCGGCATCGCCTGCTTGGGCAGCAAACCAGCGGGCCAGTTCGATGGCCTCGGGCACCGCCGTCTGCGCCGTCACCGGCTTGCCCGTCGTCATGCCATCGGCGACGAGGATAAGCCCGCCGCCCGCATCGCATTCAAGACGGATGTCGGCGGTGGCGGTCTGCAGGACGGGGCGGCGGGCGGTGTCGATGGCAAAGCCGAAATCTCCGGGCAGGTCGGGGGCGTCTGCAGCGGCGAGCGCGCTGGTCAGCGCCTGTGCCAGCACTTCGATATCGTCGCCTGCGATCCAGTAGGGCGTGACGAGGATGTTGCGCCTGCTCTCGATCTCAGGTGTCGGGTCGATGAGTGACATGCCGCGCAGCCCCTCGATCAGCGGGCGGTGCTTTTCGGCGCTCACACCCCGGATCTGGATATTGCCGGGGCTCGAGAGATCGAGAAAGCCATTGCCATGCGCCGCTGCGAGCGAGGCGATGCCGTCGGCCTGCGCGCGGCGCAGACGGCCAACAAAGGGGCGGATCCGCACCACCAACCCGTCACCGGACATCATCGGCCGCAAGGCACCGGGGCACCAACCTCTGGCATCATGGCCCTCGTGGTCAATCGCGTTCATTCGGCGGTCTCCATGGCGGACAGGGGAGCGGCAGCCGCGCCCAGCTCGGCGGTGCGGCGTACGCTCTCTTCGCAAAGGCTGGTCGCCCCGTAGGTGGAACAGACGTAAGATGCTTCGGTCACGCAGTCACTCCTTCAAGCTGACTTCTACCGTAAACGCAACGGCGCAGAAAGCGCCTCGTTCCGGTCCGGTTTCAACCGGCGCGGCGGTCCGCCGGTTCCATGTTGTTGACACGGAGCCCGGCGCCACGCCTGCATCAGTGGCGTAGCCTCAAGACGGTGGATGCGGTCGTCTGCAAGGCGCGTCAATTACCGCAACCCGGCGGCTGGTCATTGCCTCGCCCCCGACACATGATGCGCCGATGAGAACCGACCGCACCTTTACTGCCGTGATCCTGTTGCTCTGCGCGCTGACGCTCTTCGACGCCATGGGACTGATCATCAAGCATCTTTCGCCGCGCTACTCGGCGGCAGAGCTTGCGGCGTGGCGCAACATGTTCGGGCTGGTGCCCTCGCTCATCGTGCTCTTCGTCTCGCGTGAGTGGCATGTGCGCGGGCGGATCTGGAAACTGCGGCAGTGGAAGATGGGGCTGGCGCGCGGGGCGATCCTGACGATGGCGCAATTCTGTTTCTACCTGTCGCTGGGGATGATCACATTCGCCACCGCCTCCACCATCACCTACGCCAATTCCCTTTTCGCGGTGGCCCTCGCCGTCCCGATGCTTGGGGAGAAGGTCGGCGCAGTGCGCTGGAGCGCGGTGCTGATCGGCTTCGTCGGTGTGGTCTGGATCGTGCGGCCCGGCTCAGATGCGTTCGAGCCTGCGGCGCTGCTGCCGCTGGGGGCGGCGATGTGCTATGCCCTCGTGGGGGTGACTGCGCGGCTGATGGACGGCGATGTGCCCACGCCCCTCATCAACCTCTATTCAAGCGTGACCGCCCTCATCGGCGCGGTTCTGCTGGCGCTGGGTACGGGCGGGTTCACGCCGGTGCAGGCAGGTGATGTCTGGTGGCTGATGGCGATGGGCGGTTTCGGCGGCTGCGCGGTTTTGCTGTTGATCATGGCCTACCGCATGGCGGAGCAGAGCGATCTGGCGCCGTTCAACTATTTCGGCATCCCGCTGGCATTCGTACTGGGCTGGGTATTCTTCGATGAGGCGCCATGGAGCGAGCTCTTTCCCGGCGCCCTCCTGATCCTCGCGAGCGGCCTCTTGATCGTCTGGCGCGAGCGACGGCTGAGGCGCGGCTAGCGCGTTTTGCGGCAGTAGAGCTCGAGCCGGTGATGCACCACTTCGTAGCCGAGTTCGCGCGCGATCTCCTCCTGCAGCTGTTCGATCTTGTCGGACTGAAACTCGATCACTTCGCCGGTGTCGACGTCGAGGATATGGTCGTGATGTTCCTCGTGCGTCGTCTCGAAACGCGCGCCGCCGCCCTCGAAGGCGTGGCGGTGCACCACACCCTCCCCTTCCAGCACCGACAGCGTGCGGTAGACCGTGGCGAGCGAGACGGAAGGCTCGGCAACCTTGGCGCGCTCATGCAGCTCAAGCGCGTCGGGGTGGTCATCGGCATCGGCCAATACACCGAGCAGGGCGATGCGCTGGCGCGTGACACGGATGCCCGCCTTGCGCAGGGCAGTTGCCATTTTTTCAGTCTTGTCGCTCTCGCCGCCCATCGATTGCACCCTATCTTCGCATCAACACGTTATGTTTGAGAATCGTTATCATTCTTATTTACAGTTGTGAATGGTTCTCATAAGCATTTTCAAAGCAGCAACCCGCGAGAGGATTCCTCGTCGATGTATCTTAAATCTCTGAAGACGCTGATTGTTGTCGCCGGTTTTACCCTCTTGGGCGGGGCCGCGCTGGCGCAGGATAAATTCAAGGCAGTGACGACGTTCACCGTGATCGCGGATATGGCGCGCAATGTGGCGGGTGATGTGGCCGTCGTGGAGAGCATCACCAAGCCCGGCGCGGAGATCCACGGATACTCCCCCACGCCGCGCGACATCATCCGCGCGCAGGACGCGGACCTGATCCTGTGGAACGGGCTCAACCTCGAGCTGTGGTTCGAACAATTCCTGTCCAATCTCGATGAGGTCCCCTCCGCGACACTTACCGACGGGATCGTGCCGATGAGCATCACGGAAGGCGACTACGACGGCAAGCCCAACCCGCATGCTTGGATGGGGCTGGAAAATGCGCTGATCTATGTCGACAATATCCGCGATGCCTTCGCGGAGCATGATCCGGAGAACGCACAGGCCTACACAGCCAATGCAGAGGCCTACAAGGCCGAGATCACGGCGGCCATCGCGCCGCTGCGCGAGGCGATCCTGGCCTTGCCGGAGGATCAGCGCTGGCTCGCGACATGCGAAGGGGCATTCAGCTATCTGATCCGCGATTTCGGGATGAAGGAGCTGTACCTGTGGCCGATGAACGCCGACCAGCAGGGCACGCCGCAGCAGGTGCGCAAGGTCATCGACACGGTGCGCGAACAGAATATTCCCGCGGTGTTCTGCAAATCCACCGTGGATCAGGCCCCCGCCGAGCAGGTCGCGAGGGAAACCGGCGCACGCTACGGCGGCATCCTCTATGTCGACAGCCTGACGGAGGCGGACGGGCCGGTGCCGACCTACCTCGACCTGCTGCGCGTGACGTCGGAGACAATCGTGCGAGGTCTGACTGAATGAGTGAAGGCATCCGCGCCCATGACGTGACCGTCACCTACCGCAACGGGCACACCGCCCTGCGGGACGCCACGTTCGAGATCCCCACGGGCACGATAACGGCGCTTGTGGGGGTCAACGGCGCCGGTAAATCGACCCTGTTCAAGGCGATCATGGGCTTTGTACCCGCGGCCAAGGGTCGAAATTTCGGTGCTGGGGATGCCGGTGAAGGAAGCGCTGAAGCGCAATATCGTGGCCTATGTTCCGCAGTCCGAGGAGGTCGACTGGTCCTTTCCGGTGCTGGTGGAGGATGTCGTGATGATGGGCCGCTACGGCCACATGGGCTTTCTGCGCCGCCCCAAGCAGGCGGATCATGCGGCGGTCACGGAAGCCCTCGAGCGGGTGAACATGGCCAAGTACCGGCACCGCCAGATCGGCGAGCTGAGCGGCGGGCAGCGCAAGCGCGTGTTCCTCGCACGCGCCTTGGCGCAGGAGGGGCAGGTGATCTTGCTGGACGAGCCGTTTACCGGCGTCGATGTCCAGACCGAGGACGCCATCGTCGACGCTGCTGCGCGAGATGCGCGACGAGGGGCGGGTAATGCTGGTCTCGACACACAATCTAGGCTCTGTACCGGAGTTTTGCGATCGCACGATGCTCGTCAAGGAAACCGTGATCGCCTACGGCAAGACCGAGGAGACGTTCACCCATGACAACCTCGAGATCGCCTTCGGTGGCGTGCTGCGCCACTTCGTGATCGGCGGGTCGGACCTGCATGACGATGACGATGCACGCTCCATCCGGGTGATCACCGACGATGAGCGGCCCTTTGTCGTCTATGCCGACGAAACGCAGAAGGAGGAGGCGGAGGAACCCGCACCCAAGAAGGAAGCCTCGTGATGGAGACGCTCCTGCTGCCCTTCTCCTACGGCTACATGTTCAACGCCATGTGGGTGAGCGCGCTGGTGGGCGCCGTCTGTGCGTTTCTCTCCGCCTACCTCATGCTCAAGGGTTGGTCGCTGATCGGTGACGCGCTGAGCCATTCCATCGTGCCGGGCGTGGCTGGTGCCTATATGCTGGGCTTGCCGTTCGCCCTGGGTGCCTTTGCCGCAGGGGGGTTGGCGGCTGGCACGATGCTGTTTCTCAATGCCCGTTCGGGGCTGAAGGAGGATACGATCATCGGGCTGATCTTCACCTCCTTCTTCGGGTTGGGGCTGTTCATGGTGTCCTTGTCGCCCACATCAGTCTCTGTTCAAACGATCACGATGGGCAATATCCTCGCCATCACGCCGTCCGATACGCTGCAACTGGCGATCATCGGCTTCGTGACGCTGGCCATCCTGCTGGCCAAATGGAAGGACCTGATGGTCACGTTCTTCGATGAGAGCCATGCCCGGTCCATCGGGCTGCGGCCGGACCTGCTGAAGGCCGTGTTCTTCATCCTGCTGTCGGCCTCCTGTGTGGCGGCGCTGCAGACTGTCGGCGCGTTTCTTGTCATCGCGATGGTGGTCACGCCGGGCGCCACGGCCTACCTGCTGACGGACCGGTTCCCGCGTCTGTTGGTGGTGAGCGTGGCCATCGGGGCGGGCACATCCTTCTTCGGGGCCTATCTGAGCTTTTTCGTGGATGGGGCCACGGGCGGCATCATCGTCTGCCTGCAAACGGTGATCTTCCTCGTCGCGTTCTTCTTCGCGCCCAAACATGGATACCTCGCCGCGCGGGCCAAGGCGCGGGAGGCGCTTCGCCCATGATCGAGACGCTCTTGCAGCCCTTTCAGTTCGCATTCATGCAAAACGCCTTCCTCATCATGGCGATCATTGCCGTGCCGACGAGCCTGCTGTCGTGCTATCTCGTCCTCAAGGGATGGTCGCTGATGGGCGACGCCATCAGCCATGCGGTCCTGCCGGGGGTGGTGGCGGCTTATCTGCTCGGCATCCCCCTCATCGTGGGCGCGTTCTGTGCGGGCATGTTCTGCGCGCTGGCGACGGGGTTTTTGTCGGACAACAGCCGGGTGAAGCAGGACACGGTGATGGGCATCGTCTTCTCGGGCATGTTCGGGCTCGGGATCGTGATGTACACAAAGGTCTCCACCGATGTGCATCTAGACCATATCCTGTTCGGCAACATGCTCGGCGTGGGGTCCGCGGATCTGTGGACGGCAGGGCTGATCGCGCTGTTCGTCGCGGTGATCATCATCGCCAAGCAGCGCGATCTGATGCTGCATGCCTTCGACCCGGTGCAGGCGCAGGCGGTGGGGCTGCGGGTGGGCTGGCTGCATTACGGGCTGCTCGCGCTCATCTCGCTGACGATCGTGGCGACGCTCTCGGCGGTGGGGATCATCCTCTCCATCGGTCTGCTGATTGCGCCGGGGGCCATCGCATTCCTGCTCACGCAGCAGTTCGCGCGCATGCTTCCGATTGCGGTCGGGGTTACGTTGCTCTCGGGTCTGCTTGGCGTCTACGCGAGCTTCTATCTCGACAGCGCGCCGGCGCCCACGGTCATCCTGATCCTGACGGCGGTGTTCATCGCGGCCTTCATCCGGTCGGGGCGCAGAACGCGCAGAGCGTCGAAAACCCCCGCTTAGGCTCTGATATTCTCGGCAATCGCCTGTTTGTATAGCTGGCGGATCCGCTCCGTGACCGGGCTGGAGCCGTTGCCGATGGGCTTGCCATCGATTGAGGCGACACGGGTCTGGGCACCGAACGTGCCGGTCAGAAACGCCTCATCCGCGCCGTAGGTCTCGTAGAGGGAATAGTTCTTCTCATGCACGGGGATGCCGTTGGTGCGGCAGAGGTCGATCACTTTCTGCCGGGTGACGCCGTTCATGCAATAATCACCCGTGGAGGTCCAAACCTCCCCCCGGCGCACGATGAAGAAGTTGCAGGCGTTCGTGGTGTTCACGAACCCATGCGGGTCGAGCATCAGCGCCTCCTCCGCGCCCGCCTGCTCTGCCTGAAGGCAGGCGATGACGCAGTTGAGCTTGGAATGGCTGTTGTATTTGGCGTCCTGGCTCATCGGCAGGCCGCGCACCTGGGGGACCGTGGCAAGCCGGATGCCCTCGCTGCGCAGGGCCTCGACCGGTTTTGAGTGTTCCATGATGATCACCAGCGTCGGACCCGAGCGCGAGAGCGAGGGATGCTGGAACGGCTTGACCTTCACACCGCGCGTCAGCATCAGGCGGCAGTGAACATCCGTGGTCATGTCATTCGCCTGCGCCGTCAGCGCGAGCGCCGCCGCGATCCCCGCCTTGTCCATCCCCACATCGAGCGAGACCGCTTTGCAGGAGTTGAAAAAGCGGTCCATATGTTCGTCGAAGAAGGCCCAAACCCCATCATAGAGCCGCATTCCCTCCCACATGCCGTCACCCAGCAGGAAGCCGCTGTCATAGACCGAGACGGTCGCCTCCTCACGCGGTTTGAGCGCGCCGTTGACGTAGATCAGGATGTCGCGGTTGCGCGCGTCCTCATCGGCCTCATGGGTGGTGGTCATACCACGACCTCCTGCGCGGCCTGCGCGCCCACACCGAACACGCGCTTGTACCGCGCGATCTGATCTTCGGGGCCCATCGCCTTGTTGGGGTTGTCCGAGAGTTTGACGGTGGGGACGCCATTGGCGCTGACCGCCTTGCACACGAGGCTGAAGGGCGCCAGCGCATCGTCCGGCACCAGGCCGCGGAAGTCGTTGGTCAGCAATGTGCCCCAGCCGAAGGAGATCACCGCCTTGCCCGCGAATTGCGCGTGCAGTTCCTTGATCTTCGCCACGTCGAGCCCGTCGCTGAAGATCACCCGCTTGCCGCGCGGGTCCTCACCGCGCGAGATCCACCAGTCGATGGCCTGCTGCGCCGCCTTGGCCGGATCGCCGCTGTCCACGCGAATGCCGGTCCAGCCAGCGAGCCAGTCGGGCGCGTTGTCGAGAAAGCCCTTGGCTGCCGTAGGTATCCGGCAGGATGATGCGCAGGTTGCCCTCATGCTCCTCATGCCAGTCCTGCAGCACCTTGTAGGGCGCCTCGAACAGCTCCTCGTCGCTCTGCGCCAGGGCGGCGTAGACCATGGGCAGTTCGTGGGCGTTGGTGCCGATCGCCTCCAGCTCCCGCTTCATCGCGATCTTGCAGTTGGAGGTGCCGGTGAACTTCGTCCCCAGCCCCTCGTTCATCGCCTGCACGCACCAGTCCTGCCAGAGAAAGCTGTGCCGCCGACGGGTCCCGAAATCGGCGATGGACAGGTCCGGCACGTCGCGCAGTGCCTCGACCTTCTCCCAAACCCGCGTCATGGCGCGGGCATAGAGCACCTGCAGCTCGAATTTCTCCATCGTGTCGAGCACCTTGCGCCCGCGCAACTCCATCAGCACGGCAAGCGCCGGGATCTCCCAGAGCATGACCTCGTGCCATTTGCCCTCGAACGTCAGCTCGTATTGGTCGCCCTTGCGCTCGAGGTGGTAGGGAGGCAGCTGCAGGTTCTCGAACCACTCCATGAAGTCGGAGCGGAACATCTGGCGCTTGCCGTAGAAGGTGTTGCCGCGCAGCCATGTACTCTCGCCGCGGCTGAGGCTCAGGGTGCGGATATGGTCGAGTTGCTCGCGCAGCTCACCCTCGTCGATCAGCTTTGCCAGCGGAATATCGGTGGAGCGGTTGATCAGGCTGAAGGTTACCTGCGTGTCGGGCTTGTTGCGAAAGATGCTCTGGCACATCAGCAGCTTGTAGAAATCCGTATCAATCAGCGACCGCACGATAGGGTCGATCTTCCATTTGTGATTCCAGACGCGGGTGGCGATATCAACCATTTGGCTTGCTCCGTTAGGCGTTGTATGTGTGGCCCATGATCCCCAGAGGGGCAAGTGGATAGGTCGCGGGTCTTCGGCGCCCGTCAACGGTATCGAAACGCGGCAGACAGGGTGACCCCATGATCGACTGGCCTCTTCTCCTTCGGGAATTGATCACGCTCTTCGTGGTCATCGACCCTATCGGGAGCATACCGGTTTTCCTCTATGCGACGGCGCGCGTGCCCAAGTCCCTGCATGCCAAGTTCGCGGTTCGCGCGGTTCTGGTGTCAGCCGCAGTGCTGATGGCATTTCTCGTCGGCGGTCAGTACCTGCTGGAGTTGCTCGGCCTGCGGCTCGGCTCTTTCCAGGTGGCGGGCGGGATCGTGCTGTTTCTTTTTGCGCTGAGCATGATCTTCGGTGATCCAAAGCCGGAAAAGGAGATCGAAGCAGCGGAGCGGGAGCATCTCTCAGGCGCGGTATTCCCGCTCGCGATGCCGTCGATCGCCTCGCCGGGTGCGATGCTGGCCATCGTGATCCTGACCGACAACCACAGCAACCCGGTCAGCGATCAGCTGATCACCGCCGGTCTGCTTATCCTGATCCTGCTGCTGACGCTGATCCTGCTGCTGCTGGCGAGCCGGATCGGCAGTTTGATCGGGACGACGGGCGCGAGCGTGATCAGTCGCGTGATGGGGATCATCCTCGCCACCGTGGCTGTGGACGCGACGCTGGGCGGGCTCGATGCGCTGGGAATTCTGGACCTCAAACCGATGGAAGATGCGCCTTTCAGCGGCGGGTGAGATGCGCGCGCTATGTCGGTGGGCCAACCACCGATTGTGCGAATCAGACGGGAAATGTGCGGCGCGCACCGCCCAAATGCAGGGTGAGGCGACGGACCCGATGATCGTCGGAGGGGTCTAGGCCAGCGTCACGCCCGCACCCTGCATCGCCGACATCGCCTCCTTCAGCGAGCCGTCGAGGTCTATCGCGCGGCACAGATCCGTGCGAACCGTCACGTCGAAACCCAGCTGCGCAGCATCCACCGCCGAGAAGTTCACGCAGAAATCCAGTGCGAGGCCCGACGAGCGTCAACTCCGTCGATGCCGCGGGTGCGCAGATAGCCTTCGAGCCCGGTGGGTGTCTCGTGATCATTCTCGAAAAAGGCGGAGTAGCTGTCGATCACCGGATTGTATCCCTTGCGGATGATCAGATCGGCGCGATCCGTCTCCAAGCACAGGGTGAAATGCGGCGCCCTCGCTGCCCTGGATGCAGTGGTCGGGCCAGAGCACCTGCGGACCCGTAGGGCATTTCGACCATCTCATAGGGTGCGCGGCCCTCGTGCGCGGAGGCGAAGGACGAATGGCCCGGCGGGGTGCCAGTCCTGCGTCAGGATGACGGCGTCGAACCGGCCCTCGATCGCGTTGATCCCCGCGACGATGCTATCGCCCTCCTCGACGGCCAGCGCGCCACCCGGGCAAAAGTCGTTCTGGACGTCGATCACGAGCAGCGCATGCATGGCGGGGCCTTTCCGTCTGGGGTGCCGTTGCACCTGATTTAGCGTACCGGCCCCTTGCACAACAGCCCCTCTCGGGCCTATTTGGCGTCCCATGTACACCATTGCCGCTCTCTACCATTTCGCCCGCTTCGACAATCCCGAGGCGCTGAAGCCGCCGTTGCTGGCGCTGTGTCTGGCTGAGGGCGTCACCGGCACCCTGCTGCTCGCGCAGGAGGGGGTCAACGGGACCATCGCGGGACCTTCGGCGGACGCGGTGGAGGCCGTGCTGGCGCATTTGCGGGCGCTGCCGGGCTGTGCCGCGCTGGAGCATAAGGTCAGCCATGCGGAAACTGCGCCCTTCGGCAAGATGAAGGTGAGGATCAAGCGCGAGATCGTGACCATGGGCCAGCCGGACGTGGATCCGACCGCGCACGTGGGCCACTACGTGGCGCCCGGCGACTGGAACGAGCTGATCGCGCGCGAGGATGTCGCCGTGATCGACACGCGCAACGATTACGAAGTGGCGATCGGCACGTTCGACGGCGCGGTGGATCCGCAAACCGCCAGCTTCGGCGAGTTTCCCGGCGTGGTGGGAGGCCAACAAGGCGCGGTTTCACAACAAGAAGATCGCGATGTTCTGCACCGGCGGCATCCGCTGCGAGAAATCGACCAACTACCTGCTGGGGCAAGGGGTGGAGGACGTCTACCACCTCAAGGGCGGCATCCTGAAATACCTCGAGGAAGTGCCCGAAGCGCAAAGCAGCTGGCGCGGGGCGTGCTTCGTGTTCGACAACCGGGTGAGCGTGGAACACGGGCTGCGGCCCGGCCCGCATCTGCTGTGCCACGGCTGCCGCCGCCCGATCCTGCCTGCCGATACGGCGCGCGACGGATATGAGGCGGGCGTGAGCTGCCATCACTGCGTGGACGAAACCAGCGAGGACGACAAGGACCGCTTCCGCGAGCGGCAAAAGCAGATGGCGCTGGCCAAGCGGCGCAAATGGTAGGATCAGGCGGCGACGGCCACCGGCGTTCGCGGGCGGCTGCGTGAGAGCAGCCACAGCATGATTGCGATGTTGCCGCCGTTCCAGACGATGCCGTTGACGAAGGCCCATGTGTAAGACCCGCTGAGGTCATAGATCACCCCCGACAGCCAGCCGCCCAGCGCCATGCCGAGTATCGTCGCCATCAGCACGATGCCGACGCGCGCGCCAGCCTCCCTCGCGGGCATGTACTCGCGCACGATAAGCGCGTAGCTCGGCACGATGCCGCCCTGGCTCAGCCCGAAGACCAGGCTCACCAAATAGAGCGAGACCATTCCGCCCGCAGGCAAATAGAGAAAAAGCGCGATACATTGCAGGCAGGAGCCGATGAGAAGCGTACGCACGCCACCCAGACGGTCCGCGACCAACCCCGAGACGATACGCGAGGCGACACCGCCCAGCAGCATGAGCGAGAGCATCTGTGCGCCGACCGCAGGGCCGAAACCGAGCCCCACACAGAGCGCCACGATATGAACCTGCGGCATCGACATGGCCACGCAGCAACCGATGCCCGCCGCGCAGAGCAGGTATTGCAACGCGCGCGGCGACAGCCCGGCAGAGCGCATGTTGAGCGTCGACGCGACCTGAGCCGCGACCTGCGCCTCTTCCGGGATCCGGCGGCGCAGGGAGAGCGCGAGCGGGATGACGACGGCCAGCGTCGCGGCGGCCATCACCAGGTAGACCGCGCGCCAGCCGCTCTGCTCCAGCACGCCGGCCAGCAGGATCGGCCAGATCGCGCCCGACAGGTAGTTGCCCGAGGCCGCGATGGCCACGGCGATGCCCCTGCGCCGCACGAACCAGTGCGAAATGTCGGCGATGAGCGGGCCGAATCCAACCGCAGAGGCAAAGCCCACGATGAGTTGCGCCAGCGACAGCATCAACAGCGAGCCCGAAAGCGTCGCCAGCACATAGCCCAGCGCCGTCACGCAGGCCGCCACGATCAGAGACAGGGTAATGCCGAAGCGGTCGACCGCGCGCCCGATCGCGTAGTTCCCTGTGGCAAAGCCAATCATGGTGAGCGTATAGGGCAGCGAGGCCATGGCACGGCTGCCGCCGAATTCAGCCTCTACCGCGGGCATGATCACGATGATCGCCCACATGCCCGCATTGATCACCGTGGCAACTGCCAGCGTCAGCGCAAGGCGGCGCCACGCGTAGCAGCTGTCGGTGATCTCGGTGTCCATTTTGTGATCTGGCCGCGACCGTCCACCGATTGCAAGCGCAATAGCGCAACGTCCGGTTAACCATTGCCCCGGGCGTTAGCGATTTCATAACGCCTGTGCCGCTAATTCTGGTGCCGGGTGAAAAGAGGTGGTGTATATGAGTGCGCAAGCAAACCGCGCGCCAGTCATCATTAAACGTAAGAAGATCGTCTCTGGCGGCGGGCACCATGGCGGTGCCTGGAAAGTCGCCTACGCGGATTTCGTGACCGCGATGATGGCCTTTTTCATGTTGATGTGGCTGCTGAACGCAACGACGGAGCAACAACGCAAGGGATTGGCGGACTATTTCTCGCCAACGATACCCATCGTGCGGGTATCGGGGGGCGGTAATGGCGACTTCGGGGGGGACAGCATCTTCTCCGAGATGGCCCAGCCGAAGTCCGGCACCGGCGCCTCGGCACAACGCCCTGCAGCGGAAGACAAGGCGCGCGGCGCCACCGGCAGCGACCCCTCCGCGGAGGAACGGGCGGAGCAGGATGCGGCTTTCACGGAACTCGATGAAATGCTCAAGGGCTATGGCGGCGAATCGAATGTGATGGAAAACGCGCTCGAACATATCAACACGCGCATCACCGATGAGGGGCTGGTGATCGAGCTCTACTCACGCGACAAGCCTGCAGATCTTTCAGGGTGATACCGATGCGCCGACGCCGCTGCTGCGGGATCTGGTGCTGCTGGTGGCGCAGATCAGCAAGACCGTGACGAACGGGATCGCCATCGGGGGCTATGTGCGCGCGCAGCCGCTGGTGCGGGTCGAAAACACGGTGTGGGATCTGTCGCAGCGGCGTGCGACGCAGGTGCGCGAATTGCTGGAGCATCAGACAATCACGCCCGGGCGGATCCAGCGGGTGACGGGCCATGCAGACCGCGAGCCGGTGCTGCGCGACCCGATGGCACTGCGCAATGACCGTATCGAAATCGTGCTGCTGCGCGATATCCCCTGATCGCGGGCGCAAAAGCCCAAGAAGTAGAACGCATTTTATCTGTTAGTCCGGCATTAAACCGTGCCGGGCTATGCCTTGCCCAAGATTTGGAAATCGGCAGTGCAGAAAGGCGTGTCTATGACAATATCATCTTCGCTCAACGCAGGCGTGGCGGGGTTGCAGTCCAACGCGACGAAGCTCGCCAGCATCTCCGACAATATCGCGAACTCCTCCACCTTCGGCTACAAGCGGGTGCAGACGGATTTCGAATCCATGGTGATCTCCAACAACGGCGGCAAGTACAGCGCGGGTGGCGTGCGGGCCAATACCGTGCGCCAGATCGACCAGAGCGGTTCGCTGGTGGCGACAGGCAATGCGACGGACCTCGCGGTGCGCGGACGCGGCATGCTGCCGGTCGCCAAGGCAACGGACATCGCTGTGGGCAACGGCGGCAACAACATGCTGCTGACCACGACGGGTTCCTTCTCGACCGATGCGGAAGGCTATCTGACGACGGCGTCGGGCCTGGTGCTGCTGGGCTGGCCCGCGCAACCCGACGGCACGATCCCGACCTTCTCCCGCGATACGGCGGCGGGGCTGCAGCCGGTCCAGATCAACGTCAACCAGCTCACCGGGGAGCCCACGACGCGCATGACGCTCGGCGTGAACCTCCCCGCCACCGCGACCGTGGCGGGGGAGCCGGTCGAGGTGCAGCAGCTGGCCGTCGAGTATTTCGGCAACCTCGGCACATCGGACGCAGTCAACGTCACGTTCACGCCCACGATTCCCGCCACCGGTGCCTCCAATGAGTGGACCATGCAGATGACGGATTCCGTCGATCCATCCGTGGTCATCGGGGAATACGTGCTCACGTTCGAGGACAGCCGCACGGCGGGCGGCACGCTGGCCAGTGTGACGACGGTCATCGGTGGTGCCTATGATGCGGCGACAGGCTCCCTGATCGTCGACGTCGCGGGCGGGCCGATGGAAATCGACATCGGCGTGATCGGCCAGAGCGATGCGCTGACACAGTTGTCCGATACCTTCGCGCCGGTATCGATCACCAAGGACGGCTCCCCCGTCGGCAACATGACGAGTGTGAATGTGGACGGCAACGGCTTTGTCCACGCGACCTTCGATACCGGCGTGACGCGCACGATCTACCAGGTCCCGCTCGTCGATCTGCCCAACCCTAACGGGATGGTCGCCCTCGATGCGCAGACCTACCGGCCCTCGGTCGAAAGTGGCTCCTTTTTCCTGTGGGACGCGGGCGACGGGCCGACCGGTGACATCGTGGGCTTCGCCCGCGAGGAGTCCACCACCGACGTGGCGAATGAACTGACCGCGATGATCCAGACCCAGCGGGCCTATTCGTCCAACGCCAAGGTGATCCAGACCGTGGACGAGATGTTGCAGGAAACCACCAACATCAAGCGCTGATCTGACGTCCTGAAGGAGGGGCTCCATGCCCCTCCCACATGCATCCAAGGGGTATACCATGTCGATTACCGGAGCAATGAATGCCGCCATTTCCGGCCTGCGCGCGGCGGCGCGGGGCACCGAGGTGGTCTCGAGCAACATCTCGAACGCGCTGACGCAAAACTACGGGCGCCGCGAGCTCGATCTGTCTTCGTTTGGCGTCACTGGCATGCCCGGTGTCACCATCAACGGGATAACGCGGCACATGAACGAGGGGGTTCTGGCCGATCGCAGGACCGCCAGCGGCGCGCAGCAGAATACGCAGGCGGCGGTGAGTTTCTTTCGCCAGCTGGAAGACATCACCGGAATCGCGGGGAGCACCGACGGGCTGAGCGGGCGCATCGCCGCCTTCGAGGAAAGCCTGATTACCGCCGCGAGCAGACCCGACGCGATCGAGCGGCTGGCCGGTGCCGTGAGTGAGGCGCAGCGCCTTGCGGAAGGTCTGGGCCGCGCATCCGCCGGGATCCAGGAAATGCGCACCCGCGCGGACGGTCAGATCGCCGACGACGTCGCCAGTCTCAATCAGGCACTGGGCCAGATCGATCAGCTCAACAAGCAGATTGTCGCCGCCCGGTCGCAAACGCGCGGCAGCCCTGCCCTCCTTGATCAAAGGCAAGCCGTTCTCGACACGATTGGATCGATCGTGCCGATCAACGTGATCCCCCGCGAAAATGGCGCGATCTCAATCTATACCCAAGGCGGCGCCATTTTGTTCGACAGCAGCCCCGTTGACGTCGGCTTCGAGAAGCAAAACCTCGTGACGGAGTTCCAGAGCCTCGAAAACGGTCTTGTGTCCGGGCTCACCCTGAACGGGATGGACATCAGAACGAGCGCGCTGGGCGGTGGGAGCCTCGCAGGGCAGTTCGCGGTCCGCGACACCTATGGGCCGGAGGCGCAGCGGCAGCTCGATGCGCTGGCCCGCGATCTGGTCGAACGGTTCGCCGATCCCGCTATCGACGCCACACGCGCTGCCGGGGATCCCGGCCTCTTTACCGACGCGGGGCTCGCCTTCGATCCCGCGAACGAGGTGGGATTGAGCGCGCGGCTTGCGCTCAATGCCGCCGTAGACCCCGCGACAGGCGGCGCTGTCTGGCGTTTGCGCGACGGGCTCGGCGCAGCGGTTCCCGGCCCCCCGGGCGATGCGGGTCTGCTCGGCGACTTGCGCAGCGCACTTGACGCGCCGCGGCTGGCGGTCTCGGGGAATTTCGGGACGGGTCCGCTCGATGCCGCGGGCCTGTTCGCTACATTCAGCGGTCTGCTGGCCACGGCGCGCGGCAGCGCGGAGCAGGATCTGACCTTCACCTCCGCGCAGTTGACCGAGCTCACGCAGTTGCAACTCTCCGATGCGGTGGACACCGACCGCGAGCTGCAAAACCTGCTCGTGCTCGAGCAGGCCTATGCCGCAAATGCCCGCGTGATACAGGCCGCGGACCAAATGCTCTCAGAACTGACGAGGTTGTAGACATGAATATCGGTTCGCTGGGCGATCTCGCGCAAAACTTCGCAATGCAGAATCGCAATGGCGCGATCAAGCAGGACCTCCAGCGCCTGACGACCGAGCTCTCGACCGGGCAGGTCGCAGATTTGCGCAGCGCGCTGGGCGGCAATGTCGCGTATCTCACTGACCTAGATCGCAGCCTGAAAAAGCTCGACGGCTACGATCTCGCGACCTTGGAAGCGAGCCAGTTTGCGGGCAGCGTACAAGGGGCGCTTGGCCGGATCGAATCATTGGGCACCGCCTTCCGCAACACCTTGATCATGTCCGCCACCACGGCCCTCGGTGCCGCGGACAACAGTATAGTGTTGCAGGCGCGGACCGGGCTCGATGATCTGGTCAGCGCGCTCAACACCGACATCGCCGGGCGCAGCATTTTCGGCGGCACGGCGACGGCAACACCGCCGGTCGCCGCGCCTCGGGATCTTCTCGCAGGGCTGAGCGCAGCGGTCGCCGGTGCGGGGACTGTCGATGACATCATCGCGGCGTCGCAGTCCTGGTTCGCCGATCCAGCGGGGTTCGGCACAGTTGGCTATCTCGGCTCGGGCACTTCACTTGCGCCGGTGGCCGTGTCGGATACAGCCACGGTGGAAATCGCACTTCGCGCCGATGACCCCGCGTTGCGAGAGACGGTGCGCAACTTCGCGCTTGTGGCGCTGGCAGATGACCCGGCCCTCGGTCTGAGTGTTGAACAAAAGAGCGAGCTTTTCCAGAAGACGACCAACAGCGTTTTCAGTGCACAGGCCTCCATCCTCGATTTGCGCGTGCAGGTCGGGTTCACGGAGGAGCGCCTCGATGCGCTAACCGCCCGCCACGGCGCGGAGCGCTCAGCGCTGCAGATCGCGCGCAACGATCTGCTGTCGGTCGATCCCTTCCAATCCGCCACAGAACTGGAGCAGGTCCAATTCCAACTTCAAAGCCTTTACGCCATCACATCCCGCATGTCGCAACTCTCGCTGGTAAACTTCCTGTGAGGGTTCTTGGACACATTTGCCTTTGTTTGGGTCTGATATTGGGTCTCATCGGGGCGGCGCAGGCCAGCCCGGTACGGATCAAGGACCTTGTCGATTTCGACGGCGTGCGCGGCAATGATCTGGTCGGATACGGCCTTGTGGTCGGGCTTGACGGCTCGGGGGACGGGCTGCGCAACGCGCCCTTCACCGAGGACATCATGACCAATATCCTCGAGCGGCTGGGGGTCAACGTGACCGGTGAGCAGTTTCGTCCCAAGAACGTGGCGGCGGTGCTGGTCACGGCGACGTTGCCGCCGTTTGCGAGGGCCGGTGGACAGATCGACGTGACCGTATCCGCAATCGGTGATGCCAAGAGCCTGCTTGGCGGGACGCTGATCATGACACCGATGAATGCAGCCGACGGGGAGATCTACGCTGTTGCACAAGGGACAATCATTGCGGGCGGCGCAACCGCTGAAGGGGACGGAGGGCAGGTGACGCAAGGTGTGCCGACATCCGGCACCATCCCTTCCGGCGCGCGAGTCGAGCGGGAGATCGCTTTTCAGCTCAGCTCGCTCAGCGATCTGCGTCTGGCCTTGCGCGAAGCCGATTTCACTACTGCGGGCCGGATCGAGCAGGCGATCAACAGCGACTTCGGCCGCGGCGTCGCCGTGATGCTCGACAGCGGTACGGTTCTTCTGGACGTCCCTGCGACGCGCATGCGTTCGGTCGCACATGCGCTCGGCCGGATCGAGAACATCGAGGTGGAGCCGGAACGCAAGGCACGTGTGGTGGTCGATCAACGCTCCGGCACGATCGTGATGGGCGAGGATGTGCGCATTTCGCGGGTGGCCGTGAGCCAAGGTAATCTGACGCTGCGCATTCAGGAAGAACCGCTTGTCGCGCAGCCGAACCCCTTTGCCGCAGGCGAGACGGTCGTCGTTCCACGTACCCGCGCCGCTATCGAAGAGGAGCCTGGCATAGGGCTTGCAGAGATCCCCTCTGGCGCGTCGCTTTCTGAAGTGATTGCCGGTCTGAACGCTCTCGGTGTCTCACCGCGCGACATGATCGACATCCTCAAGAGCATCAAGGCGGCCGGTGCCCTGCACGCGGAATTCGTCGTCCGTTGATGGCGCACTCAGAATAGCTTGATCTGCTTGTGAAGAAGGGCCGTCAGGCCGGGCCAAACACCACATTGCGTGAGCAAAGCGGCACAGAGCGCCCCTTGGGTCAGCTGTGCCGCGGCAAGGGTTTGCGCGATCATGCGCGCGTCCATTTGCGGTTGCAGGGAGATCCCGATGAGAAACATCGCGGCGGTAAGGCCCAACAGCAGATCGTGGAACGCGGCGCGGCCGGCGGCGTGCATCAGCAGGCAAGTGGCGCCGAAGAGGATCGGCGCGGACTGTCCGACGACCAGCCAGATCAGCGTCTCCTCGAAGACCACCGCATTCAGGCCGAGGCGTTGCGCCGCCAAGGGCGCCTGATAGAGCACCAGAAGGGCTATGGCGCCGCAGACCATGAGATAACCGAGGTTCACGCGCGCGGCGGCGGCCTGAAACTCGGACCGGGACGGAACTGCACAGAGCGCCGAAAGGCGGGGGGCCGTCTTGCGGCCGATGAGCCCGAGCACGAACGGAATGAGCAAGGATGCCGCCCGTGCGCACAGATAGCTCAGTAAAACCGGAGCTTCCAACACCCAAGGCACGACCAGCACGTCGAGATAGCGCGAGGCGAAACGGAACACAGCCCCCGTACCGGCCTGCCAATTAGCGACGTCGCGACTGCCCGCCCGCAGATTTCGCTGATCCATCCAGCCACTCCCCGAAAGATGCCACCCCTGGCATCAGGGATCATCGATAGAGAATGTGCATGTTCGGAACCTTAACGGGACGCGTCGAGATGTTGAGGATTAGGCTCTTTCTAGAGACTATCTTGGCTAAAAATAGCTGCGCACCAGACTGCCCGCGATCAGCGCCCAGCCGTCGGCGACCACGAAGAACGCGAGCTTGAACGGGAGCGACACCACAGCGGGGGGTACCATCATCATACCCATCGACATCAGGATCGCCGCGACGACGAGATCAATGATCAGGAACGGCAAAAAGATCAGGAAGCCAATCTGGAAGGCGCGCGAGATCTCGGAGAGCATGAAGCTCGGGATGAGCACCGAAAGTGGCGCGTCGCGCGTCGGCGCCGCATTGACCGTGTCGGGGCGCAGTTCTGCCATGGCAAAGAAGGTGTCAGGGTCCAACCGGGCAACCATGAAGCCGCGAAAAGGCTCTAACGTTCGGGTAAATGCCTGCTCGACCGCGATCTCATTGCGGGTGAGGGGGCCGATGCCGTTGGTCCAGGCCGCGGTGAACACGGGCTCCATGATGAAATAGGTCAGGAACAGCGCGAGGCTGACGATGAGCATATTGGGCGGGGATTGTTGCAGGCCGATCGCCTGCCGCAAGATAGAAAGGACGGTGACCAGAAAGGGAAAGCAGGTCACCATGATGGCGATTCCGGGCGCAAGGCTCAGCACGGTGATCAGGGCAAATAGCTGGATCGTGCGGGCGGAGATGGAACCGTCATCGCCCAGCGAGAAAGACAGATCCTGTGCGCCCGCCATCTGCGGGGCAATCAGCGCTGCGCCAAGGCAAAGCCAGAGCCGGACGTGACGGTGCATCAGATCCCCTGCTGCATGTCGACCACTTCGGTCAGTCGCACGACCAGTTGACCGCTGGTGTCTCCCTCTGCCTCCTCCAGCGTGCCGCGCGCGATGAGCTTGTCACCCACATAAAGCTCAACTGGATCATCGACGCGCCGATCGAGGGTCAGCACGGCGTTTTCGCCCAGCATGACCAGATCGCGTACCAGCGGGCGCGCCTTGCCCACGCAGACGGTGACTTCAATCGGGACGGAGGTGAAGGGATTGGTCGCATCCGTGGCAAGGCTGGTGGGGTCAGGCATCGGGGTGCTCCGTCTGGGTGTGGAAATTGAAGGCTTTCATGGCCGATTTGATCTCGTCACAGACCGCGTCGAGATTGATTTCGCGCTCGATCTTGTCGAGCGTGACGAAAACCTGCTGGGGGCTGAGGGCCGTGTCGGAGCTCAAGATGACAGGCAGCTTCAACTCGACCCCTTCCAGCAATTCCTCGAGGAGGGGAAGTGTCACGTCAGACACACGCAAGGTAATCTGCGCATCGGTCTGCTGCGCCGCAAGCTCGACCAACTGTTCGATCACATGCGCCCGCAGCGCAGCCCCCGCAGTTCTGGGCAGCAGGGTCGCCATCATCTCCTCGAACATGGGTTTGAGCCCGCGATTGAGCCTTGTGAGCGCTTCTTGATAGGTGAAGGACAGGTCGCGCAAGCTGTGCACGAATTCCTCGCCGATGGTTTTCTGCTCGGCGGTATGGTTCTTTTCCGCATCGGTCCAACCGGCTTGATACCCCTCTTCGAAGGATTGAAGTTTCTGATCCTCCACCTGCTCGAGCTGGAGCGATTCGGCGGGCTGCCCGTCGGAGCCGAGCGGGCTGAAATCAGCGTATCTATGGGCGATCGAGCTCATACTTTCTCTTCCTTGTCCTCAAGCCAGCCGCGCAGGATCTCCACCGTTTCCTCCTGGCGCGTGCCGATCATGTTGCGCAGGCGTTCAACCGGATCCTGGGGCAGCTCGCCCGCCATCTCGTCGGGACGCATCACGCTTCGGCCCTCATTGAAGCCTCTGGCGTTGCCCATGTCCTCGGACTCCATCACGGCGGGCAGGCTGCGTCCGTCGCCGCTGTCGATCTCCCCGGTCAGAGCCTCGTTATCGGCGGCCACCGGCGCACCGAGAGCGGGCAGGCTTGCAGGCTGCTTGGTGAGGACCGGGCGGATCACAAAAAGACCGAGGATGAGCGTGACAGCGGCCAGCACCATCATCTGGATCGCCGAAAGCAGATCTACGTCGAACTGACCCATCAGCGATGTGCTGGCGGCGGTTCCCGAGGGGGCAACGCTTTGCAGTGCCATCGATTTCAGCGTGATGATGTCACCGCGTTCGGCGTTGAACCCCACGGCGGAGGATACCAGCTCGCGCAATGCTTCCATCTCGGCCGGGTCGCGAGGCTGCGAGATGGGCTCGCCCACGTCGTTCAGGACGGTTTGCTCATTCACCAGAACGGCAACCGAAAGGCGCTTTACCGCACCGGGCGCGCGGATGATCTCCCGCTCGGTCTCCGAGACCTCGTAGTTGATCCGCTCGCGCGTCTCGCTGTTCTGGGAAGAGGATCGGTCGCCGCCTGCCCCCTCCTGGTCGGGCAGATTGCTCGCCACGGTGACATCGCCGCCACCGGTCCCTTCGGCAGTATTGGTGCGCTCTTCGGTATCACTGCTGATGGCGACGCGGCCATCGGGGTCGAAGCTTCGCTCGCGAATCGCCTCGCTCTCGGTGACGGTATCGACGCTCACTTCAACGACCGCATTGCCGAAGCCAACGCGCGCTTCAAGCAGCCGCTGCACACGGTCGCGCAGAACATCGGCCTTATCATCACCCCCGACGGACGCGGGCGCGTCTTCCGTGGCGCCAATGAGCGCCCCGTTCGCGTCGATCACGGCGACATCCTCGGGCTGCAGACCCGCCACGGCGGAGGCCACGAGGAATCTCACGGCCTTGCCCTGCGCAGGCGAAATGCTACCGCCGTTGGGTGTCAGCGAGACGGAGGCCTTCGGTGTCACGCCACGCTGAAAGGGGTTGGAGCCGGTGCTGGCAATATGCACCCTTGCCATGGCAATGGCTGGATTAGCGACGATCGTCCGGGCAAGTTCACCTTCCTTCGCGCGCCAATAGGCGGCGTCGAACATCTGGCTGGTGGTGCCGAAACCGGTCAGCTGATCCAAAAGCTCATACCCGCGGTTGCCATTGGCAGGCAGGCCTTCGCTGGCGAGGGTCAGGCGCAACTGGTCACGCTCCTTACTGTCCACGAAGATGGAGCCGCCGCGGACGTCAAACGCCACGCCGCGCTGCTCGAGCGAGCGGACGACGTCACCCGCGGCACTGCTTTCCAGCCCCGCATAGAGAAGGGTCATACTCGGCGCCGTCGTCATGCGAGCCATGGCGAGAATCGCAAAGAACATCGCTCCGGTCGCCGCGATCACGATGATCTGCCGCTTGAGCCCAAGCTTCATCCAGACATTCAGATATTGCTGCACAATCGCCTCCGTCGCGCCGGACGTTCTGCCCGGCTTCGACGATCACAAATGACCGATCCAGCTTAACAACCCGTTAGTGCAATCGTGACTATACCGGATTGAACAGAACAGCTGGAGAGACCATGGCAGACGAACAGACGGCCCCTGAGGGAGCAGCGCCAAACAAGTCGAAAATGCCTTTGATCCTTGGGGTGGTGCTTGCACTGGCAGGGGGTGGTGCGGGCTTTTACGCGACCTGGTCAGGGATGATTCTGGGTGGCCAAGGCGATGAAAATGCCGCGGCGGCGAAAGAGGACAAGGGCGACAAATCCATCGCCGATATCGCTTATGTCGAGGTCGAGCCCATGCTGATTTCCGTGGATTCGCAACCCGAACGACGCATCCTGCGCTTCCGCGCACAGCTCGAGGTGCCAAAGAGCCATGCGGAGGATGTGACGAAGCTGCTGCCGCGGGTTGTCGATGTCCTCAACAGCTACCTCCGTGCGCTGGAGGTAGCGGACCTCGAAGATCAGGCCGCACTGACGCGTTTGCGCGCACAGATGCTGCGGCGAATCCAGGTCGTGACCGGTCTGGACCGCGTGAATGACCTTCTGATCATGGAATTTGTACTGACGTAAAGGAGCGTGGTAATGGACATTATTGCAGATATCTTGCTGGCCGCCGGAGCGATTGGAGCGGGGGTCTATTGTTTCGTCCTTGGGCGCAGGCTCAATCGCTTCAACGATCTGGAGAAGGGCGTCGGCGGCGCGGTTGCGGTCCTGTCTGCGCAGGTCGACGATCTGGGCCGCATGTTGACGGCGGCGCAACGGACGGCCGCTCATTCCGCCGAAACCCTCACGGATCTGACCCAGCGGGCTGAGGAAATGTCACGCAGGCTCGAGCTCCAGATGGCATCCCTGCATGATATCCCTTCGGCCCCATCACCGGAGAAACGGCCCGAGGCTGAGGCAGCACCTGTGCCGCCAGCAGCACCCGCACCCGCAAAACCAGCGGCACCGATGTTCGCGCGCCGCGCCGCGCCTGCCAGAACCGGAGATGCAGCATGATCTACAAGGCTGTGAAGAGATTTGTCGCACCGACGGGTCGCGGCTCGGTGCTTGTGATTGCCATGCTGCTCTTGAGCTCGGCCACACTGCGCCTCGCGACCAGCGCGAACACAGCGCTGGCGCAGGGCAGCCCCCTGCCCACGACCGCGATGCCCGCGACGCCGAGTCACCCCGACGACGCGGTGCAGCCCGAAGCTGACATGGTTCAGCAGACACCTCGCGCCGCCATGGCAGGCCGTGACGAGATCGCAGGGCTGATCAAGGCTTTGACCATGCGTGAGACCCTGCTTGCAACGCGCGAAAAGCAGCTTGAGATGAGGATGCAGGCCCTGTCGGTCGCGGATGCCGAGATTGAAAAGCGGATCGCGGCACTGACCGAGACCGAGGCGGCCTTGCGCGCGACGCTGTCCCTGGCAGATGAGGCGTCGGAGAACGATCTGCTCCGTCTCACATCCGTCTATGAGAGCATGAAGCCCAAGGATGCCGCAGCGCTCTTCGAGGAGATGGAGCCCAATTTCGCTGCCGGTTTTATCGGGCGCATGCGACCGGACGTCGCGGCAGAGGTGATGGCCGGACTGTCACCACAGGTTGCCTATTCGATCAGCGTCATTCTCGCGGGCCGCAACGCGACGGTACCGAAAACCTGAGCCGAAGAAGGCTTCCTTAACCACCACATGCAACAATGCGACATACAGGCAATTGGGGACTGACATGATCGGTATCATCGGTATCATTACGATCTTGGCCATGGTGTTCGGTGGTTACGCGCTGGCCGGTGGCAAGTTCGGGATCATCATCAAGGCGCTGCCATTCGAGATGATGATGATCTGCGGCGCGGCGGCGGGCGCGTTCTTCATCGGCAACGACGGCGCGGCGATCAAACACACGCTGAAAGATATCGGCAAGGTCTTCAAGGGACCCAAATGGAAGCATTCGGACTATCAGGATTTGTTGTGCCTTTTGTTCGAGCTCATCCGGCTGGCAAGGCAAAACCCCGTTTCGGTAGAGGAGCATATCGAAGGGCCGGAGGAGTCGTCGATCTTCACCAAGTACCCGAAGATCCTCAAGGACAAGGAGGCGGTTGCACTGATCTGCGACACGATGCGCTCCGCTTCGATGAATTACGATGATCCGCATCAGGTGGAGGAAGTCCTGGACAAGCGGATGGAGGCCAACCGTGAACATGCGATGCATTCGAGCCACGCCCTGCAAGTCATTGCGGACGGGTTGCCTGCGCTCGGCATCGTCGCCGCGGTCCTGGGGGTGATCAAGACGATGGCGTCTATCGACCAGCCTCCCGAAGTCCTGGGCAAGCTGATCGGTGGCGCGCTTGTCGGAACGTTTCTCGGGGTGTTTCTCGCTTATGGTTTCGTGGGCCCGTTCGCTGCGAAAGTGGGCGAGGTCGTCAAGGATGAAGCGCATTTCTATCAGCTGATCCGCGAGGTCCTCGTCGCCAATCTGCACAACCATGCGACAAACATCTGTATCGAGGTGGGGCGTCAGAATACGCCCTCCCACTGCCGCCCAAGCTATGGCGACCTCGAAGAAGCGCTCAAAGCGCTCAAGCAGAACGCCGCATGAGGCCCGCTTCGCTCCTGATGCTCCTGCTGACCTTTGCTGCCGGATCGGCAGCGTCCCAGCAGTTGCCGGTGAGGTCCGGGGATCATCCGAGCTTCAGTCGGCTAACAATTGCGGTTCCTGCATCACAACCGTGGGACGCGCGCCAGAACGAGACTGGCGTCACGCTGACCCTACCGGGATTTTCGGGAGGATTTGAGACCGAGGGGATTTTTGCACGGATGCGGCGCGACCGCGTGGCCTCAGTCGATACGACTCCCTCCACGTTCAGCCTTTCGGTCGTCTGTGACTGCATCGCGACCGCCTTTCGCAGCGGGCCGCTCGTGGTGATCGATGTGGCTGATCGCGGCACGAGGCTTGCGGCCTCACCCCTTCCGGGGCCGCCACTGGGCGCACAAACCCAATCGGTGCCGGACACGCGGCAAAGCCCCCGCGTTCCTTCAAGGGCGCCATTTCCCTGGATCGGCAGTACGTCGCCATTCGCCTTGGTGCAGCCAGAGTCTGAGGGAAGCGAGCTGCCCGTGCAGGCAGTGCGAGACGCAGAGCACCTGGAGCGCACTGTCTTGCTGCAGCAGATCCAGAAGGATCTGATGAGAGAAGTCGGCAAAGCCGCGAGCCTCGGTCTGCTTGACGAAAACTACGAGCCTCCTGAAACTGTTGCAGCTGCGATTGAAAAAAATAGCACGCGTGAGTCCCCTGAGCCGCAGCCTCTACCTGAAGCATTCGGAGACGCCTCACGCAATATGCGGATCACCACCAGCATGGACGCTCCGCTGCGCACGCAATCAGGCACAACTGCCTCGGGCATTGCGTGCCCAGCGGCGGATTTTCCGGCGCTCGAGACCTGGGGCGATGAGAGCGGCTTTTCTACCCAGATCGGGCCCGCGCGGAATGTCTTGATGAACGCCCGCGACCAGCTGGACACATCCGCGGCAATAAGGCTGGCGCAACTTTATCTCTATTTCGGTTTCGGGGCAGAAGCGCTCGATGCTCTGCGTCTGGCCCCGGCTTTGCAGCAGGAAAACCCGGAACTGGTCTCCATCGCAACAATCCTAGAGTACGGAGCCGCGGCCCATCCCAATGCCATCGGGCAATTCACGGATTGCCCTTCGGACATCGCGCTCTGGGCCAGTCTGAGTTATCGGAACCTCCCTTCGGGCACCGTGATCGACACCGATGCTGCTCTTCGAGCACTCAACAAGCTGCCAAGACACCTTCGCCAGATCGCCGCCCCTGAGTTGAGCAATCGCTTCCTCCAATACGGTGCGGGTGATGCGGCGGCTGCGGCGCTGCGCAGTGTCGAACGGCTTCCGGGTGCGGTCCTGCCTCAGACCATAATGGCACAGGCTGATCTGGCGATTGAGGCAGGCGATACCGCGGAGGGGATTCTAAGGGAAGTGATCGAGACCAACAGCCCACAATCGCCACAGGCGCTGGTGAAGCTTGTCGAGGCGAAGCTCGCCAACAATGAGGCGCTCAGCTACGAAACCGCGGCCCTGGTCGAGGCCTATGTTCAGGAGCTGCGCGGAACGCAATTGGGTCGGCAACTGCGCCGGACTCAGGTGATCGCGCTCAGCCAATCAGGACATTTCGATGCGGCTTTTGCCGCTCTCGATGCGCTCTCTGCTTCCCTGTCCCCGCGCGAACGCGCCGAACTGCTGCAGGCCGTCCTTCAGCAGCTGGTACAACAGGCGACTGACATCGTTTTTCTTGAGCATGTCTTCGAACAGGACAGCATGGAGATCGAACGCCTCCCGACATCGAGCAAACTGCAACTTGCCGCACGTCTGCTTGATCTCGGCTTTCCCGCTCAGGTGCAGACACTCTTGGCGTCGATCACAGACATGCCGCGCAACAGCGCACGGCAGCTTCTCGCCGCGCGCACCGCGCTCATGCTTGAACAGCCGTTCCAAGCCCAGGCGGCATTGATCGGAATCGAGGACACTGAAGCGGCGTTGCTGCGCGCCCAGGCCAAGGAGATGGCCGGGGATTACCGCGCGGCAGCCGAGATCTTTTCGCGCAACGATGCTGCAGCGCAAGCCACACAGGCGGCTTGGCTGGCGGAAGACTGGCGCGATCTGATCGGGACGGATACGCCTGTTCTGGGTTCAGTTGCTGCTCTGGGACAATCCTCGCTGGCGGCTGATGATGCCGGTCTCGGCCCTCTTGGCCTGGCAGATCGCGCACTTGCCGAAAGCACGGCGGCGCGCGATGCGCTGGAACAGCTGCTGGCCGATCCAATGGTTCAGGTCACTCCGGATTCGTAGCGGCTTTTCTGGATCCCGGTGACGAAAAATAAACTTTGGAGCCCTAGCCTGACACAAGCCCGCAGAATGCGGCAACAAGGAGTGCAGCATGCACATGAGATGGCGTTGCGGAAATATATCTTTTGCAGCAGGTCCTAAGCCGATCTTTACCAGCGCAGGAGCCTGCAATCGAACAAGGCGGAGGGCTCCACAAGTAACACTCTTCTTCGACGTCCTGATCCGCTTGGGCACCTCTTACCCGACAAGCGGAGGCTGAGATGCCATTCTCCATTCGCGCCTTCTATCAGCCGACGGTCCTGCTTGCCGTTGCTCTCATGGCGATTATCGTGATGATGGTCCTGCCGGTGCCCTCCTGGGTGCTCGACGTCGGCTTGGCCGCGTCTTTCGCGCTGGCGATTCTCATCTTTACCGTGACGCTCTTTATCGAGCGGCCATTGGATTTTTCGGCCTTTCCGACCATCCTGCTGGCTTCCCTGATGCTGCGGCTTTCGCTCAATGTTTCCTCGACCAAGCTGATCATCGGGGAGGGGCATACCGGCACCGATGCCGCCGGCGATGTGATCGAAGGCTTTGCAATGTTCGTGATGGGCGGCTCGGTCTTTCTGGGGCTGGTTGTGTTCTGCGTGCTGCTGATCGTAAACTTCATGGTCATCAACAAGGGTGCGACGCGGATGGCCGAAGTCGGCGCGCGCTTTGCGCTCGACGGGATGCCGGGAAAGCAGATGGCGATCGACGCCGATATGTCTGCAGGCGCCATCACCCATCAGGAGGCCAAGGAGCGGCGCGCGCGCGAACAACAGGAGACGACCTTTTTCGGCTCCCTCGACGGCGCGTCCAAATTCGTGAAGGGCGATGCGATTGCAGGGCTCCTGATCACCCTGCTCAACCTCGTGGCCGGGCTGATCATGGGCACCCTCGTCCACGGGATGCCGATCGGCGACGCGTTTCGAGACCTATGCGATCCTGACAGTCGGCGACGGTCTGGTGTCGCAGATACCCGCGGTGATCATCTCGATCGCTTCCGCGCTCTTGCTGGCACGTGGCGGGGCGCAGGGTTCTACCGACCTCGCGATGTTCGCGCAGCTGAGCAAGCACCCTGCAGCGCTCGCTACAGTCGCCTGCCTCATGACGCTCTTTGCGCTGGTGCCGGGGATGCCGTTTGTGCCGTTCATGGTCGGCGCAGCGGGCTTGGGCTTTCTCTCATACCGGGTGTACCGCAAGGCGGCGGATGAAACCGACGAGGCGGATACGCCGCCGGCGGAGGTCGCGCCACGTGACAAACCACTGGGCGATGTGCTGGAGCTCGATGATATCCACGTCGAGTTTGCCCCCGATCTGGTCAGCATGGTTCTCGATGTCGGCACAGGTCTCGATGCGCGGATCGTGAACATGCGCACGCATGTCGCCTCCGTGTTCGGCATCATCCTGCCGGAGATCCGTCTGACCGATAACCCCAGCCTGCCGCAGGGGACCTATCTGTTGCGCATCCAAGGCGTCGAGCAGGCGCGCGCCGTGCTCAATCCACATCAGGTGCTTGCGCTGATGCCCGACAATCCTGACCTGCTGCCAAACGGTCTCGACACCGTCGAGCCGGTCTACGGCGCGCCTGCGCGCTGGATCAACGCGATGGACCAGGAGGATGCCGCCATCGCCGGGATCACACTTGTCACACCTGCCGAAGTGCTTGCCACGCATCTGCTGGAGACGGTCAAACGCAATTTCGCGCGGCTGCTGACGCTGAAATCCCTGCGTCGGCTCCTCGACGAGATGGTGAATATCTCTTCGCCCGCCCGTGCCGAGGCCAATCGCAAACTGCTGGCAGAGCTCATCCCGGACAAGGTGCCGGTGGATGTGCTCCACTCCGTCCTGCGCCTGCTGCTGGCCGAACAGGTTTCGATCCGCAACATGCCCCTGATCCTGGAGGCGACTGCGGAGGCGCGCGGCAACAACTCCCAACCCGAGGCGATCTGCGAACTGGTGCGGCAACGTCTCGGCTTTCAGCTGGTCGCTGAAATCAGGCGCCCGGATGGGACGCTCCCGCTGGTGCAACTGGCACCGGAATGGGAGGATACATTCGCCGCCTATCAGGTGGATGCGGACCGCGGCCTCGACATTGCGCTACCGCCTGATCTCTTCAACCAGCTGGCCGATGGCGTGTCGCAAAAGCTCAACGACGCCAACCGCAACGGTATATTCCCCGCGCTGGTCACCAATACCCGGCGCCGCCGTTTCCTGCACACGGTGATGCGGGCGAAAGGGATCAGCTCACCTGTGCTGTCCTTCGAGGAAATCGGCGTCGATGCGCGGCCGTCGCTGGTGGGCGTCGTCGCCGCATGATGGAGGCGCTGAACCAGCTCACCTCGATGACCGATGCCATGCTGTGGCACGGGTTTGCCGTGTTCCTACGGGTGAGCGCGCTGGTGAGCCTCCTGCCCGCTTTCGGCGAGCAGTCGATCCCCGTGCGCGTGCGGCTCGGCATCGCGCTCGCCTTCACCATGATCATCGCGCCCGCGGTGGCAGCGCCCAGCATTGCCGATGGCCTTCGCCAACGTGCTGTGGCTCTCCCTGACCGAGATTGCAGTGGGCGTGATGCTGGGAATCGGCATTCGGCTGTTCATTCTCGCCCTGCAGACCGCAGGCTCGATCGCGGCACAGTCGACCTCGCTGGCGCAAATCCTCGGCGGCTCCATGGCGGAGCCGGTGCCCGCGATGGGTCACATCCTCGTGGTCGGTGGCTTCGCGCTGGCCGTGATGGCAGGGCTCCATGTCCGCGTGGCGGAGATGGTGATCCTGTCCTATGACATGCTGCCGATGGGGCGCCTGCCCAATGGCGCGGATGTATCGGACTGGGGGGTGAACCAGATCCGCCGCGCGTTCGAGCTTGCCTTCACGCTTGCAGCGCCCTTTGTCATCCTTTCGGTGCTCTACAACGTGGCATTGGGCGTGATCAACAAGGCGATGCCGCAGCTGATGGTCGCCTTCGTCGGTGCGCCGGTGATCACGGCCGGCGGTCTAATGCTGCTGGCGCTGTGCGCGCCGCTACTGCTGGCGACATGGCTCGGGGCGCTCAACAGCTTCATCGACAACCCGATGGCGCCTGTGCCGTGAGCGGCGAAGAGGATCCCTCCGACAAGAGTTTCGACGCCACGCCGCAAAAACTGCTTGAGGCGCGCAAGAAGGGCGATGTCGCCAAATCGACAGATCTGCTGACCGCCTGCTCCTATCTCGGCCTGCTGATCGCATTGATGACGCTCGGGGCGGGCGGTATCGGGCACATGGGGTCGGCGATGATGGTCCTGCTCGATCAGCCTGACAGCCTCGCCGTGCTCTTCTTCGGGGGCGGCGCTGCCGCAGCGCCTGCAAGCGGGATCGCGCAGGCCGTCGGCTGGGGCATGGCTCCGATATTCGCGCTTCCCGCACTCGGCGTGATCCTCGCGATGTTCGCCCAACAGGCCTGGGTCTTTGCACCCAGCAAGCTTGAACCGAAACTCAGCCGGATCTCACCCATCGCCAATGCACAAAACAAGTTCGGGCGGGATGGGCTGTTCGAGTTCGCCAAGAGCTTCTTCAAGCTGACGGTCTTTTCGGTCTGCCTTGCGGTGTTCATCCATGTCTGGCTCGATGAGATGATCGCGGTGCTGCAGACCAACCCGCAGACCACCATCGCTCTGCTCGCGGAGATTTGCGTCGCATTCCTTGGTGTCGTGGTCGTGGTCTCGGGCGTGATCGGCGGGGTGGATGCCCTGTGGCAACATGCCTCCCATTTGCGCAAGAACCGCATGTCGCGCAAGGAAATGACCGATGAGACCAAGGAAAGCGAGGGCGATCCGTACCTCAAGCAGGAGCGGCGCCAGCGCGCCTTTGCCGCGTCGCAGAGCCGAATGATGCAGGACGTGCCCGGCGCCGATGTGATCATCGTCAACCCGACGCATTTCGCTGTGGCGTTGAAGTGGAGCCGGTTGCCGGGTGAGGCGCCGGTCTGCGTGGCCAAGGGCGTGGACGAAATCGCGGCGACCATCCGGCGCATCGGTTCAGAAGCGGGCGTTCCCATCCATGCCGATCCGCCCACCGCGCGCGCCTTGCACGCCGCCGTCGAGATCGGCGCGCAAATCCGCGAGCAAGACTACGCGCCCGTCGCCGCCGCGATCCGCTTTGCCGAGGACATGCGCCGCCGCGCGAAAGGGTGGACATGAGCAAGATAGATGATCTGGCCACCCTGCGGACAGCTGGTGGAGGTGAAGTATCGCCAGCAGCAGGAGAGCTTTGCACGGCTGATGGCACAGGAAAATCGCCTGCGCGGCGCGCTTCGGCAACTCGATGCGCAGATGGCCGAGAGCCGCAGCAATGCCTGCGCGCAGCAGCAAGCCATCGGGGCGGACGTCCTGTGGCAGGCCTGGGTCGGCCGCAAGAAACGGGAGCTGAACATGCAGCTTGCCAAGGTTCTGGCGGTCAAGGAAAGGCATGTCGCCCAGGTGCGCAGCGCCTATGGCAAGGTGTTGGTGACCGATAAGCTGCACCGCGATGCCTGCGCGCAGGCACAGACAGAAAAAGGCGCAGTCCGAACTGGACCGCGCCATTGCCTCAATGCTTTTCAGGGGCCCTCAGTAATCCTGGCGGGCGATCTCCACGATAAGCACGTCCTTCACCAGATCGCGGCCCAGGTCCTTCTGCGCGACTTCCCTGAGTGCCATGCGCAAGCGCCCCAGCACTTGTGCATCCGTGAAGTTACCCTCGAATCCGCCGATGTTTGCGTGGTCGAAGAGCACCTGAAGGAAACTGTCGCGCAGTTTCGGCTCCCGCTGATAGACTCCATCACTGCGGCCTGTCGGCACTTCGAGGCTGAGCGCGAGCACGACGAGGGCCGTCACCCTGTCGCCCGTCACGATCGGTACCACGAACTGGTTGTTGAGTTTGACGTACTCATGCGCGAGCGGATCGTCGGATGTTTCCGGTTCATGGTCGTCCTCAGCCTCGGGAGCCGCCTGCGCGGCGCCGGTGGTATCGGGATTGCCTTCCGCCGCAGCTTCGACGGGGTCAACCGCTTCGGGGCGCAAGAAGATGCCCGCCCCAACACCGGCACCGGCGCCGATCAGCATCAAGACGAGCGGGAGTAGTTTCTTCATTGCGGCAGCTCCTGATCAGAATGGCAGAACGGCATCAAGCACCTGCTGGCCGACGCGGGGTTGTTGCACATCGGTGATCTGGCCGCGCCCGCCGTAGGACACGCGCGCAGAGGCGATCTTGTCATAGGTGATCTCATTCTGGCGCGAGATGTCCGCGGGGCGAACAAAGCCGGTCACCAGCAACTCGCGCAGCTCGAAATTGACGCGCAACTCCTGACTCCCGGAGATCGACAGCACGCCGTTTGGCAGGACGTCCACCACGGTTGCCGCGATCCGCAGCTCCAGCTTTTCGTTGCGCTTGACCGAGCCGTCGCCGGAAGAGCTGCTCTGCGAATTGATGCCGACAAGTTCCGCCGAGGAGGCGCCCTCCGGTAGCCGCTCATCGAGCCGCTGGGGAAGACCAAAGAGGCCGGGCACGCCGAGGCTCTCGGAGCCGGACCGGCTGCGGTCAGTCGAATTTGAGATCTCCGCACGCTCGTCGATCTCGATGACGACGGTTAGGATATCGCCGCGCACCACCGCGCGGCGATCACCGAGCAGCGATGCGCGCGACGGTGACCAGAGCGAGGCGGCATCCACGGGCCGCTGCGTCAGGATTGTCACCGGCAGGCCCGGCGCGATCATCGCGCGAGCCTCGGGTGCTTCCATTGCGGAGGAGAACGTCGGGGGACTGCCGATGTGGTCCGCACGCGCACACCCAAGCGCAAGGGTCAGCACGGCCATTCCACCGAGTTTGATCATTTTCTGCATGCTTTCAGTTCCTGACTTCAATGGTGCCATCGCCGAGGACGTGGCCGAAAACCGTCGCGCGCGAGCCTAGGTTCATGACGCGGATCCGGTCACCGACGGCTCCGCGCTCCAGCGCGCGCCCTTCGGTCGTGATGCTGATGCCGCCCGCCTGGTAGCGCAGGCCGACGATCTGGTTGCGGGTGATGATCGCGGGCGGACCGATGTCGCCCAGAAGGATCGGCCGCCCGGCATAGAGCGCGACACGCGCCTCTTGCCCGATCACATCGGAGAGCCGTGAGAAACCGGTCTCGAGGTCGCCTGCGGCGAAGGTCACGTCCATCTCGGTTATGATCTGGTCCGGTCGGATGGTGCGGGTCGAGACGACCGTGTCCGCGAGCGCCGGAAGCGCAAAAAGTGCCGCCATCAGAAACGAAAAGCCCCTCATCAGCGCACCTGCGTCGTGGCGCTCATCATCTGATCGACGGCGGAGATGACCTTAGCGTTCATTTCATAGCCCCTTTGGGCCTCGATCAGCTCCGTGATCTCGCGCACCGCGTCCACAGAGCTGTCCTCGAGATAGCCCTGCCGCAGTGTGCCGAGCCCGTCCTGCCCCGGTGAAGAGACGAGCGCGGGGCCGGAAGCTTCGGTCTCCAGAAACATGTTGCTGCCGATGGCCTCCAAGCCCTTGGAATTGCTGAAACCGGTCAGGGTGAACTGCCCGAGCAGCTGGCCGCCCGCTGCATCGTCGAAATAGGCGTAGACCTCGCCGTCGGCGTTGATCGAAATGCTTTGGGCATCGTCGGGGATGGTGATCTCCGGCCCCACGGGGAAGCCTTCGGAGGTGACGATCAGGCCCTCGCCCGTGCGCTTCAGCCCGCCGTCACGGGTATAGGCGGTCTGACCGCTGGGCAGGGTCACCTCGAGAAACCCCAAGCCATCGATCGCCACGTCCAGATCCCCCTGCGTGGCAGAGAGCGAGCCCTGCTGCAGATGCATGCTCACGGCGGCGGGGCGCACGCCGAGGCCAAGCTGAACACCCGTCGGCAGCACCGTGCCATCGGAGGCGTTGACGGAGCCTGCGCGCGCCATCTGCTGGTAGTGCAGATCGGCGAACTCCGCCCGGCGCGCGTTGTAGCCGGTGGTGCTCATGTTGGCGAGGTTGTTGGAAATCGTCTCGACCCGCATCTGCTGGGCGCTCATTCCGGTGGCGGCGATTGCAAGGGCACGCATGGTGTCTCTCCTTTATCTCTGTTCGGTCAGTATCTTGACGGCGGCGCGCATGCGCTCGTCCTCGGTCTGCAGAAAGCTCTGGCCCATCTCATAGGCGCGCTGCACCTCGATCATGCGGGTAATCTCGAGCAACGGGTTCACGTTGGATCCCTCAACAAAGCCCTGCAGAACGCGGGCATCCTCGGCAGGTTCATCGCCCGCATCTGCGCGAAACATCACACCGTCCTCGCGGATCATCTCCATCGGCTCGAGGGGGCGCACGATCGCCATCTGGCCCAGCGGCGCGCCATCCATGCTCAAGGTGCCATCGGAGGAGACCGACAGATCACCCGCCCCCGCAGGAACAAAGAGCGGCGCCCGGCCCGCATCGAGCACGGGAAAGCCGTCCGGAGTGACCAGCTGTCCTTCCGCATCGGGCGAAAACGCACCGGCGCGGGTCAGCCGGTCGCCCAGCGGGGTCTGCACCACGAAGTAGCCCTCTCCTTCGATCGCGAAATCGAAGGAGCTGTTGGTCTGGCGCAATCCGCCCTGCTCAAACGAAGTCTTTCCAATGTTGCCCTGCCCCATCGACAGCGAGGCAGCCCCGTCCAGCGCCTTGACATATTCCGAAAAGATCACCCCCTCCGCCCGGAAACCGGTGGTCGCGGCATTGGCGATGTTGTTTGCGACGACCTGCATCTCGCGTTGCAGGCCGATCTGACGGGTCAGCGTGGTGTAGCCGGTGCTTTCCATCTTTATCCTCCGATGATGAGCGGGATGATCTGGTCTTGGAAGAAGGCGACGAGGGTATTGGTCATGAAGTGCATCGACATCCAGAACACGACCGCGATCGCGGCAAGCTTCGGCACGAACGTGAGCGTCATTTCCTGCACCGAGGTCAGCGCCTGGACCAGGCCGATGGTGACGCCCGAGACGAGGGCGGCGACGAGGATCGGCAGGGAGATCACGAAGGCGACCCAGAGCCCTTGGCGCATGGTGTCAAAGAACACCACCTCGTTCATCATCAAACAGGCATCCGCAGGATTTCCTGATAGGCTTCGACGACCTTGTTGCGTACGTTCACGGCAGTCTCCACGGCAAGCTCCGTCTGCGCGAGCGCCTGTACCAGAGCGTGCGGATCGGCGTCGCCCATCATCGTGGACTGGGCCACCTGCTCTGAGCGGGCAAGTGTCGCGGCGAAATCGCCAGCGACGTTCCGCAGAGCTGCGGCGGGGCCGCCTTCCGTCTCGGCGGGTGTAGTGGCCGGCTTGGCGGAAGTATAATTTTGCAGGGCTGCAAGTGACTTCAATTCCATTCTGGAACTCCTTTGAGGGTGGTTGAGCCGAAAGGTCGGACTGCGCCCTAGCGGCGCAGAAGTTGCATCAGGCTGCTCGACATCTGCCGCGCCTGATCGAACATCTTGAGATTTGCCTCATAGCTGCGCTGGGCCTCGCGCGCGTCGGCCAGTTCGATCAGCAGGTTCACGTTGGAACCTGAATATTGGCCCGTTTCGTCGGCAAGCGGATGAGCGGGATCATAGATGCGCGCCAGCTCGGAGCTGGTCGAGCCGGACGCGGCTCACCTCGACCTTCGCGATGCCGTCGCCCTGCCCGAGCGCTGTCTCGAAGGAGATCATCTTTCGGCGGTAGCCGGGCGTATCGACGTTGGAGATATTCTCGGACAGGTGGCGCAGGCGCTGGGCCTGGGCCTGCATGCCGCTGGCGGACACGTCCCGGGCTGATGAAAAATCACTCATGACGGGTTCTCCTACTTGGTGCTGATCGCGACGCGCAGAACGTCGAGTGCGGATTTGTAGATGGCCAGCGCCCGGTCATGCTGACTCTTGGCAGCCGCGGACTTGAGCATTTCCGCCTCGAGCGAGACGGTATTCCCGTTGGGATCGCCGCTGCGGTTCATCTCCACCGGGCTCATTTGGGCGTGTGTCGCGCTGCCGTTCAGATGCCCGTCGCGCGTGGCGAGCTGGCTATGGGCTGCATCCGTGGAGTAGAGCGCGGAAAAGGACGGCATCTGCCTGCCGACAAAGCCGGGTGTATCTGCATTGGCCACATTCTGGGATATCAGCGCCTGGCTCCGGGCTGCATGTCCCGCCATGGCGGAAGCGGTCTGAAAGACCTGTAAATTTTCGAACATCGGGATTCTCCCTGTTGCGATCTCAATGAAGGCTTAAGGGTGATTCCTTTAGAAACAGTGAGCAGCAGACAAAGGAACACCATGACAGACGCATTGCTCATCGACGGGCTGACCGCCCACATCGCCGATATGCGCCCCGTGCGCCCCGTGGGGCGGGTGAGCCGTGCCGATGGTGCGGCGCTGCATGTCACCGGGCTCACACCGCACGCCTCGATCGGGGACGGCCTGCAGGTTTACCGTCGGCGCGGCGCGGCGCTGCGCGGCGAGGTCGTTCAGATCCTGCGGCGACGCGCTCGTGATGCTCGCCGAGGCGCCGCCTGAAGGGGTGAGCCTTGATGACCGGGTGACGCTGCTGTCGCCGGGGGTGATCGCGCCCTCGGACGTCTGGCTGGGACGAATCATCGACCCAGACGGCAGGCCGCTCGATGGCAAACCCTTGCTGCGGGGGGTGCATGCCCGCCGTCTGTTATCACCACCGCCCCCTGCAGCACGCAGGCGGCCTTTCGGCGCACGGCTGAGCACGGGACTTGCAGTGACCAATACCATGCTGCCCTTGGTCGAAGGTCAGCGGATGGGGCTGTTCGCCGGCTCCGGCGTCGGTAAATCCAGCCTGCTGGGTCAGTTCGCGCGCCACATGACGGCGGATGTCGTCGTGATAGCCATGATCGGGGAGCGGGGGCGCGAGCTGCGTCATTTCGTGGATGAGGTTCTGGGCGAAGAGGGTCTGAAGCGGGCGGTGGTGGTCGCCGCAACCTCGGACCAATCGCCATTGCTGCGGCGTCGCTGTGCCTGGACGGCGATGGCCGTGGCCGAACACTACCGCGATCAGGGGCAGTCAGTGCTCTTTCTGGCCGATTCGATCACCCGCTTTGCCGAGGCGCACCGCGAGGTCGCCGTGGCAGCGGGCGAAGCACCGGTCCTGCGCGGATACCCGCCCTCGACGACCCATCTGATCACCTCGTTGTGTGAGCGGGCAGGCCCCGGTGCGGGACCGCAGGGCGACATTACCGCCATCTTCAGCGTATTGGTCGCGGGGTCGGATATGGATGAGCCCATCGCCGACATTCTGCGCGGTGTGCTCGACGGTCACATGGTTCTAGATCGCGCCATTGCGGAACGTGGGCGCTTCCCTGCGGTGGATGTGTTGCGCTCCGTCTCTCGCTCCCTGCCGGCCGCGGCAAGTACGCGGGAAAATGCTCTGTTGGCCCAGGCCCGCAAGATGCTGAGCCTCTATGATGCCAACGCGATGATGATCCGTGCGGGTCTTTACGCGCATGGCGCCGATGCGGAGATCGACAAGGCGATCCAGCTTTACCCCGAGATCGAGGCATTTCTGGCCAAGCTCGAACCCGACGACGCACAGCGCAGCTTCAGCCAGCTGGAGCTCATCTTGCGCCGCGCCGGGCGCGGGGCCGGTTAACCGCCGCCGCGCAACAGGGTCAATGCGATCGCGTTGGAGGAAAAGCCGCCGCTGAATTGCGACAGCTGCTCGCGCACGACGTATTTCGTGATCAGCTCCTGCACACGCTCTGGCTCGGAGAAGATACTCAGATCATCGGTGCCGAATTCCTTGCGCGCGCGCGCCTTGAATACGCCCAGCTGCTGATCGAGATCGATCTGGCCGAATGCGGTCGGCAGGTTGAATGCCTTTTCGAAAAGGGTGCGCAGCGGTGGCTCACCTATCAGTGTGAACCACTTGGCATCGTTCGACATGTCTTCTTCCGCCAAGGTCGCCATCTCACGCTCGGCATAGAGCGCGAAGCGCATCGATTCGTTCTGTCGCCCTGCGGCTACCTCGAATTCGATCCTCTCGAACCGGTCGATGATCGCATCCGCGAAAGCAGGCGCACCTACCTTCAGGAATTCGCCCGGACCAAATCCGAAGGCCTGCGACATTTCCTTGTAGCGCGGATCTGTGAACCGGTTGGCAAGCGCATCTTCATTGTCGCTACCCTCCTGTAAGATCCTCTGGATGAAGAACTTGCTGTTGATGTCGTCCTGCAGGCCGAACGCGCCCAGCGCCACGGTCAGCAGGCGGCGGTCCGACACCAACTGCTCCGCGGTTTCGATGCTCGCGATGTTTTCCCTGAAGTATTCCGTGTCGCGCTGCAGTTGGCTGCTTTGCGTGAATGCCTTGAACTGGCTGTCGTAAGTCTGCTGCAAGAACCGCCAACCGCCGAGGCCGCCAATTGGAATGACGGGCTGAAACATCAGCTCGGCCTCACCGCCAGAAGCCGGTCTTCGCGGGGCAACAGCGCGCGCAGCGCTTTCAGCGTGCGGTAGTGTTGCCGCTCGACGACAGCCTGGCTCGCCTCCGCCAGCATCTGGCGACTGTCGGGATCGGTAAAGACCTGGCTCAGCTCTTCGAGTTGGCGCAGCAGCGGCATATGCGCGCTGTCGGCATCCTTATCCCCCGAGAGAACGAGCTGCACCGCGAAGAGGACCCGGCGCACGGGCGTCTTGGCATCCTCGGGGTGGATTGCATCGCGCAGGCGCAGGATCTTCGCGTCGGGCGTCATGATGGCAAGCCTGCTGCGACGATCCCCATTCTCGATCACGGCGCCATTGATCAAAACCCGTTCCTTTGGACCCAATTTCAGGACAAGACCGCTCATTTTGGATTCCAATCTATTTCAGGCCGCGCAGAATCGCGGTATTAACTTCGACAAGCGGGGCCGCCGAGACTTCGCGGCGGATCGCCCGGCGCGTATGATGCTCAGTGAAGCGGGCCAGGTAGATCAGCCGCGCGCGCAGCTCGTCGGGCAGCAGGTTGTCGGGGCCTGACACATCGATGGCGAGCTTGCGCCAGAGTGTGCGGTTTTCATGCATGGCATGGATCAGCTTGCTGAAATCTTTTTCCTTTATGGCCGTCGCGAGGCGCGAGGTGATGCGTGCGATGACATCGTATTCGGCCTTGCGGGCCGATTTCAGCGGCGCGGCTGTCGGTGCATAGCCGCGCTGTGCAAGAGTTGAAGCGTTCACGGGTTTCCCTACTCATTATTTGGCGATGGCGGGGGCGCGCGGTGATGCGCCCCCACCTGTTGTCAGGGTCGGGAAACTTAGCGGAAGAGAGAGAGGATGGTCTGCGGTGCCTGGTTTGCAATCGACAGCGCCTGCACACCAAGCTGCTGCTGTGTCTGCAGCGCCTGAAGCTTGGCGGATGCAGCTTCCATATCGGTGTCGACCATCGATCCGATCCCGGAGACCATTGCGTCTTTCACCTTACTGACAAAGCTTCCTTGGTCATTGATCCGCTTTGCGGAAGAACCAAGGGCGGCAGCCGCATCAACTGCAGTTTGAATGTGCAATTCAAGCGCCGCGACTGAAGTGGTGGCATCTGCTGCAGAGCTGACATTAACATCAGCCAGAATATTGGCTGCTGGAATAGTAGCACCGGCAGCGACTGCCATACCACCACCAAGCAGATTCGTTTCGAGATTAGCACTTGCGACCGCAATCGTACCCGTGCCGACAGAGTTGTCAGCTGCTCGATCGATGGAGGACAGTACGGTCATCCCGGCACTGCCCTCAGCATCCAGCAAGTTCTTACCATTGAACTGAGACCCTCGGATGACAGAGCCGATCTGCTCTTTCAGCGCATTCACATCGGCCGTGAGCTTGTTCTGATCTACGTTCTCGCCAGTCGCGGCGACAACCTTTTCTTTCATCTCGTTGAGAAGGTTAACAATTTGCTCCGCGCCGGCTGATGCCACGGCCACAGTAGACTCTCCCAATGCGAGAGAATCCGAAACGGCCTCCAGCCCCGAAACGTCAGATTCCATCACCTTTGAAATAGCCCAGATCGCAGAGTTATCCTTGGCAGTTGCGATTTCCTTGCCCGTGGAGATTGCGTTTTGCGTATCGGTCAGGTTGGAGTTGATGGAATTCAGAGTCTGCAGCGCAACCATTGCGCCGTTGTTTGTAAGAATGCTCGACATTGAAGCATGTTCCTTTTTGGTGACGGCGCTTTACGCCGGATGACGTCCTCACGAATGCGGGACAGGAATGTCATTCTGATCGTTACATCGCCTTTTCGGGACGACGTGCCACCCGTGATCGGATGCATCGTTACCATGCTCTCTTTCGGCTTTCGAATTCTTTAACGCGCCCGCCTGCTCTGTCGCGCATTTTAGTCAACTGGCCCGCACCGGTGCGGCGGCGGGCCAGCAGCGCACCCCCTTCAGGCGCGCTTCTCCACTTTTGGCGTGCTTGGCGTGGGTACGCTTCGCTTGCGACCCTGCGCATCGTAAGTGTCCAGCGCGCTGCGCACCTGCCGCAGCGCCGCAAGCCGTGCCGCGACTGTGCGGATCCCTTCCAACGCACCGTCCAGAAGCAGTTGGTTGCGCGCAAGCTTTCCCTCGATCGGTTCGATACCCGCGCGGTCGAGCGCGCCATTGCCGAGAAGCTGCTCGACGAGTTGTTCCTTGAGCGGCAGCAGGCTTCCCAACCCCTCAAGATCGCCTTCCAGCAGGAACGCCCGCTCTTGCTCCAGCACCGCGTCGAGTTTCGCGAAGTCGATGGTTTCATGCGTCATGTGATTGCTCCTTCAACGCGTCAAAAAGGGATTGCGCCAGCCCGATGCCGCCGCTTTTGACCATGGCTCTGGCCTGCTCCTGAACCAGGAACGAGCTGAACTGGTCCTCGCCCGGCCCACCGCCGAAACTCTCGCTCGTCTGGCCGAGGCCCGCGGATTGCAGCATCTCCGCCAGAAACGCCGCCTCCAGATTCTGCGCGGCCTCCATCAGCGCCTTGTCCCGCGGCAGCGGTGTCGGCGCCGACGAGGGCGCGGAGGGGGGAATCAGGTTCATTGGAGATACTCCTTAAATTGTGTGGATTTTTTCCAGCATGACCCGGAAGCAGTAAACAATCGGTAAGGAAGACCGCAGATAAGGAGGGCATCGCGGCAGAAACCCGAAAGGCAACCAAATGAGCACACCAGTCTCGCTAACCGGAACAGCTGCGCCCTCCAGATCCAGCCCTGCGGGGATCGTAGGCGGGGGTTCGGCGCAGGAATATTCGATGCCCGCTGGCGGAGCAGATACAGCTTCGACGAACCGGGATTTCGCCATAACGTTCGACGCGTTGAAACCTACGGGCAAGGATCGTTCGCACAGCGGAACGGACGCAAAGAGCGAGGAGGCGAACGCTTCGGGCGCGGGAGTGGCGAGGGCGACAACTCCGGGGGCGGGAGAGGAGGAATCGTCTGCCATAGCCGAAGACGTCGCCCCTTCGGCGAATTCAGAAGCTTCAAAGCCGGAACGGAATGTCCCCGCGACTGCATCCGAGGGGGTGGTCGACGGTCGAAAGATGCTCAATGCGCCGGTGAGTGGTGCTGAGCAGATGCATGGCATCGCCCGGGCGACCGGCGCGGCGAAAGGACTGACTGTTGCTGGACACCCGTCGCCGGAGAGCGGCGCGCTTGCGGTGGACGCACCCTCGAAACAAGGCGCGACGACCTCGGAATTTGCGGCGCAATTGACGACAGCGACACCGCGTTCTCAAGCGCGCGAAGACATCCTTGCGCCGCATCGGAACGGCACCGACGGCAGCGGATCGGCCTCCCCCCAGGCAGGAGAGGAATTCGTCAGAACGGCGGAAATCGGCTCAAAGCACGTTCCCGCAGGTTCGCCTGCCGCTGCGCCAGCAAGCGGCAGAGCCTCATCTTCGGGCGAAGCGATCAGCGACGCCATCCCGACCGCGACGGGGCAGGTGCAGCAACAAGCTAACGCGCGTGATTGGGTTGAGGGCGGCGAGGCAAAGATGGGTCAGGATCGCATCGCTTCTGCGGCAAATGAACGTGCCCAACTCCCATCCGGAAAAGCTGCTTCAGGCGCGCGGGTACCGCAAGGCGCTTTCGAAGCGGCGCCCGGTCATTCGGCTGAGCCAAGCAAGGGGCAGGAAGGAAAGGCGCCACCAATACCCGCCTCTGCCCAAGCTGACATCCAACCAAACCGGGATGGAATCGCTGGTGATCCGCACACGAAATCCCAAGCGTCGCCGAGCGCAGCGCAATTGGCCGCTGGCGGGTTACAGAGCATTCCCGGAGCCGAGAGACCGGGACGCCGTGGCGAGGGCAGTGCAGGGCATGGCTTCGCCAGCGATATCAGATCGGATATCCGCACGGCCGCAGGTGCCGTGCGCGCCGCCACTCCGGCGCGCGCGCACGAAGCCGGGCCACCCGGTGCCCCCGGACCCACCAAGACAACAGCCGAGCAAACCCGCCTGTTCGATCCCGCCTCTCTGGTGTCGGGCACCGCCGATATGTCCGAGGTTTTCAGCTTCGATCCCGCCCGATCACAATCCCAGCCGCAGACGGCGCAAATGCAGCTGCGGGGGGATCTTGCCCCACACGTGGCGCGGCAATTGGTGGAGGTCATGGCGCAGGCTGCGTACCGCCCGGTGGAGATTGCCCTCTCCCCTCACGAGCTCGGTCGCGTGCGGATGTCGATCCTCGCTGATGACGGTGCGATCACGGTCAACATCCTGGCAGAACGCCCCGATACGCTCGAATTGATGCGGCGACATATCGATCAGCTGGGCCAGAGTTTCCGGGAGATGGGCTACGCGTCGGTGACATTTGCCTTCGAGCAGGGACATCAGAGCGGTGATCAGCCGGGCAGCAGGAATGAAGACACCCAGCGGGGTGGGAGCGATGCCGGAACAGCCCGAAGCGCCACGGCGCACTCCCCGGATCCCGCCGTCATCACCCTCGATGCCGCGCCGCAGCGCGGTGTCGACATCCGTTTGTAAGGAGCAATTATGATTTCCCCGACGCTTACCTCTTCCTCCCTTTCCGGCAGTATCGGCACCGCCGCCTCCGCGCCACAGACGAAGGCGGTCCTCTCCTCGGACTTCGAGACTTTCATCAAGATGCTTACGACGCAGGCAAAATATCAGGATCCGCTGGAGCCGCTGGACAGCTCCGAATATGCGGCACAACTGGCGCAGTTCTCGATGGTGGAACAGCAGGTGCTGTCAAACGATCTGTTGACCGCGCTGGCCAATCAGCTGGGCAGCAGCACGATGGGCCAATTGGCCGGATGGATCGGGATGGAGGCGCGCACGACCGGCCCCGTCCAATTCGACGGCGCGCCGGTCACCATTCTGCCGACGGCACCGGTGGGAGCGCAAACCATGACACTGGTGGTCTACAATGCGCAAGGCGTGGAGGTGGACCGCGGCGCGCTTCCGATCTCATCGGATCCGGTGCTCTGGGCCGGTGTCCAGCAGAACGGGCAACCGTTGCCGACAGCCCTCTACAGCTTTGAGATCGAGGCGACCGGGACGGATGGCAGCATCCTGCCCACATCACCCGCCGCCACCTATGCCCGTATTGTCGAGGTGCAGAACATCGGGACCGAGGCGCGTGTGGTTTTTGCAGGCGGTGTCGAGGCGCCTGCGGCTGGCATCACCGCCCTGCGGCAGGGGCGCTAGCGATCGGAAATCGCAAAGCCTGCATAGGCGAACGGGATAATCGCACGGCGCAAGCGGCCCAGTTCAAACCGCCTCAGGGGCGCACGGATCGCCTGCGGATAGGGGATGTCCGGCGTCTTGCCCTGTATCAGCTGCGCCAGCAGTGCACCGCTGTAGCTGCCCATTGCGACCCCGTTGCCGTGATAGCACAGACCGGCCCAGAGACCCGGCTGGCCAGGCACCGCGCCGACAAAAGGCATCTGGTCACGCGCGAGCGAAACCATCCCCGACCAGCTATGGGGCGTTTCGATGCCGCGCCATGCGGGAAACATCGCCTCGAAATCCGTACGGACCCTACGGCGCGCGCGGGCCTCTGCCTGCGGGCTCGAAAAGACGCCGCCACGCATTCCGAACAGGAACCGCCCGTCCGGCATCAGCCGGAAATAATGGATGAGGTTGCGGGTGTCATAGGCCATCATGTCACTGGTCCAGCCCGCCGCGGCACGCTCGTCTTCGCTGAGCGGGCGGCTGACGATCACATTGGACTGGCTTGGCAGGTACCGGCCCGAAAGCCATTGCGGCAGATCATCCGAGGAGTAGCCGTTGGTCGCGATTATCACCTGATCGGCGCGCAGTCCGTGACCATTGACCCGCAGGTGCCATCCATCGCCCTTTCTGGTCACCGACTGCACGGCGCTGCGCTCATGTATCGCCGCACCCGCCGCCACCGCGGCACGGGCCAGTCCTCCGACATACTTGCGCGGGTTGAGGCCAAAGCCCGCCGCGATGCTCAGCGCGCCGTGAAACGGGCCTGCCATTCCATGCCCTGCCAGTTCGGACTGCTCGAAGCAGTGTGTGCGCGACGCCGTAATTCTCGTCGATTACGGCGGCTTTGGCGCGGAGGTCCGTCCATATCCGAGGAGCGGTGCGCCAGCGATACCTCGCCGTCGGAATGCCGGTCCACCTCGATGCCATGGGCCGAAAGGAGCTTGTCCACCAGCCCGATCGCGGCAAGCTCCGTCCGGCGATAGGCGATCCGGCCCGCGTGGCCCACCCGCCGGTCCAGCGCCGCATCCTCCAGCATGCCACCGCCGAGGCAGCAAAAGCCGCCATTGCGCCCCGATGCGCCCCAGCCGACGCTTTGCGCTTCCAGCACGGTCACGCTCACCCCCGCCTGCGCAAGGTGAAGTGCGGCCGACAGCCCGGTGAAGCCCGCACCGATGATCGCCACATCGGTATGCCCGGTGGCGGAGAGCGGCGCGCGCGCGGGCATCTCGCAGCTCTGGTCCCACCAGCATCCCGCGCGCGGCCCTTCGCTGTAGGCGTAGGCACCAAAGAGGCGTTTCATGCCGCCCGCTCAGCCGCCTGTGCATCGAGCTGCGCACGCACGGCGCTGCGTTTGGAAATGAGCGAGGCGGTGATCACCCCGACGGTGACCACGGCAATCATCAGCGTCGAGAGGGCGTTGATCTCCGGCGTGACGCCAAGGCGCACAGAGCTCCAGATCTTGATCGGGAGCGTGGTCGAGGAGGGACCCGAAACGAAGGACGCGATTACCAGATCATCGAGGCTGAGCGTGAAGGCCAGCAGCCAGCCGGAGATCACCGCAGGCGCGATGATCGGCAGTGTCACCAAGCGGAACGCATCGAGCCGCGTGCAGCCCAGATCCAGTGCCGCCTCTTCCAGCGAGCGATCAAAACTCACGAGCCGCGAGGAAACCACCACCGAGACGTAGCACATCGAGAAGGTCGTATGCGCCAGCACGATTGTCAGCACGCCGCGGTCGAGCCCGATGCCGATGAACAGCAAAAGCAGCGACAGGCCGGTGATCACTTCGGGCATCACCAGCGGCGCGTAGATCATCCCGGAGAAGAGCGTGCGCCCCAGAAAGCGTCCCGCGTTGACCAGCACATAGGCCGCCATGGTTCCGAGCACCGTGGCGAAGGTGGAAGAGATCACCGCGACCTGAAGCGTCACCTTGGCCGCGTCCAGAAACGCCTCGTCGCGCAACAGCTCGCCGTACCATTGGGTCGAGAAACCGGCCCAGACCGTCACGAGGCGCGAGGCGTTGAAGCTGTAGATCACAAGCAGGATCATCGGGATGTAGAGAAAGGCAAAGCCCAGCGTCAGCGCGGTGATGTTGAAGGTGCTCAGGCGCTTCATTGGTCCGCCTCCGCCTGTTTTTGCTGGTTGCGCTGAAACAGCACGATGGGCACGATCAGGATCAGCAGCAGGATCACCGCCACCGCGGAGGCCACGGGCCAGTCACGGTTGTTGAAGAACTCCTCGAAGAGCACCTTGCCGATCATCAGCGTGCCCGAACCACCCAGCAGCGACGGGATCACGAACTCACCCAGCGCGGGGATGAAGACCAGAAAGCAACCCGCGATGATGCCGTTCTTGCTCAGCGGGACGGTGACCAGCCAAAAGGCAGACAGCCGCGAGCAGCCCAGATCCTCCGCCGCCTCGATGAGGCTGTCGTCCATCCGGTCGAGGGCGGCGTAGATCGGCAGGATCATGAACGGCAGATAGGTATAGACGATGCCGATGTAGACGGCCGTATTGGTGTTCAGGATCGTCAGCGGCTCAGAGATCAGGCCGATGGAAAGCAGAAGCTGGTTCAGCAGGCCCTCGTTGCTGAGGATACCGATCCACGCATAGACGCGGATCAGGAAGGAGGTCCAGAACGGCAGGATCACCAGCATCATCAGCGTCGCACGCCATTCCTGCGGGGCGCGCGCCATGCCGTAGGCCATCGGATAGCCGACGAGCAGCGTCAGGAACGTCGAGAAGAAGGCGATCTGCAGACTGCTCAGGTAGGCCTTGTAATAAAGGTCGTCGGTGGTGAGGAAGACGAAATTCTCGAAGTCGAGCCCTTCGATCAGGGCGGCGAACCCGTCCTTCATCGTAGGTGTATAGGGCGGGATCGCGAGGGCGATGTCCGAGAGCGATATCTTGAAGACGATCAGGAAGGGCACCAGAAACAACGCCAGTAGCCAGGCATAGGGTACCGCGATAAGCGCGAAGCGTCCCACTCAGAACGCCGCCACGTTTCGGGATGAAACGGGAGTGTCGGAAATCATCGGGTCAATAGGTGTCATCATTTGTCCAGCAAGACCCCCGCCGTTGCGTTCCAGCGGATCCAGACCGGATCCTCCCAGGATATGTCACGGCGTGACAGGCGGCGCGTGTTGGCGGTCTGCGCCTTGATCACTTTGCCACCGGGCAGCTCCACGTGATAGGTGCTCAGGTTGCCGAGATAGGCGATATCGAGGACCTTGCCCTGCACCGCGTTCTCCGCCTCTTCCGGCTTTTCCTTGGTGATGGAGATCTTTTCGGGCCTGATCGCGAGGTGGCATTCCTGCCCATCCGTAAAGGGACGCTCCGAACTTGCGAGGATCGGCGCCTGATTGATCCCCCAATCGACGAAGTACCTGCCCTCGCCCGCCGGTTTTGCGGTACCGGTGAGGATGTTCACGTCGCCGATGAAATCCGCGACATAGACGCTGTTGGGCGCCTCGTAGATGCCACCGGGCGTGGCGACCTGGATGATGCGCCCCTCGTCCATGACGGCCACGCGGGAGGCGACGGTCATCGCCTCCTCCTGATCGTGGGTCACGATGACGAAGGTGGTGCCGGTGCTTTCCTGAATGTCCATCAGCTCGAACTGGGTGTCCTGGCGCAGCTTCTTGTCGAGCGCGCCCAGCGGTTCATCGAGCAGCAACAGCTTGGGTCCCTTCGCGAGGGAGCGCGCGAGCGCCACACGCTGGCGCTGGCCGCCGGAGATCTGATGCGGTTTGCGCTGGGCGAATTTCTCGAGCCGCACAAGCTTGAGCATCTCGGCCACGCGCGCGTCGATCTTGTCTCGCGCAAGCTTGTCGCGCTTGAGGCCGAAGGCGATGTTGTCATAGACGCTCAGATGCGGAAACAGCGCGTAGGACTGGAACATCATGTTCACCGCGCGCTTGTTGGGCGGCACGTCGGCGATGTCCTGCCCGGCAAGCTCGATCGTACCCTCGGTCACGGATTCGAAACCGGCGAGCATGCGCATCATCGTCGTCTTTCCGCAGCCCGACGGCCCGAGCAGGGCAAAGAACTCCCTTGCGTAGATATCCTGTGTCAGGTTGTCGATGGCGACAAAACTGCCGAAGCGTTTGGTCACGTTCTTGAACCGGATCAGCGGCTTCTCGTTCGGGTCATCCCATGGGGCGAAAACGGTAGTGCTCAAGTGCTGTGTTCCTTGCATGCGCCACGGGGGAAAGGGGCGGCACCCTGTGGCGCCGCCCCCGTCAACTTATGTACCGGACTTGATCTTGGTCCACATGCGCGTCACGACACGCTGTATCTTCGGGCCATAAGGCGAGGTGGTATAGAGGTTTTCAAGCGTCGCCTCATCGGGATAGATCGCGGTATCGTCGATCACATCGTCGACCAGGAACTCCTGGCTCGCCTTGTTGCCGTTGGCGTAATAGACGTAGTTCGACGCCGCCGCCATGTTCTGGGCATCCATGATGAAGTTCAGGAACACATGGGCGTTCTCCGGGTTCGGTGCATCGATCGGAATCGCCATGTTGTCGAACCACATCAGCGCGCCTTCCTTGGGCGCGTAGTAGGCGATCTCGACACCGTTTTCCGCTTCGGCTGCGCGGTCGCGCGCCTGCAGGATGTCACCGGACCAGCCGATGGCCACGCAGATGTCCCCGTTGGCCAGCGCGTTGATGTATTCCGAGCTGTGGAACTTCTGCACGTAAGGCGCGATGGCAGTCAGCAGTGGCTCCGTCTTGGCGATCACTTCGGGATCCTGGCTGTCGGGGTCTTCACCCAGATAGGCCAGCGCGGCGGGGATGATCTCCGCCGGGGCGTCGAGGAATTGCACGCCGCAGGACGCAAGCTTTTCCATGTTGGCGGGGTCGAAGACCAGCGCGAGGGAATCGACCGGCGCATCATCGCCCAGCACTTCGGCCACCTTGTTGGTGTTCACGCCGATGCCGGTGGTACCCCACATGTAGTTGATCGCGTATTCCTGCGTCGGGTCGTACTTCTTGAGACGGTCATCGATCACGTCCCACATGTTTTCCCTGTTGGGCAGCTTGGACATGTCGAGTTTCTGGAACGCGCCCGCGGTAATCTGGCGCTGTAGGAACGTGCCTGTCGGCACGACCACGTCATAGCCCGACCCGCCGGCGAGCATCTTGGTCTCGAGCACCTCGTTGCTGTCGAAGACGTCATAGATCAGGTCGATGCCCGTCTCTTCCTCGAACTTGGTGAGCAGTTCCTCGTCGATGTAGTCCGACCAGTTGTATACACGGACCTCGTTGGCCATCGCCGTACCGACCATCAAGGCCAGTGTCGCGGAGCCGGTCAAAAGCGTCTTAATCATTATGATACTCTCCCGTGAGTGGAGCCGGTTTTCCCGGCACTGGCGACAAGGTGATCAAATTTTTCGCGACTTGCCAAGGCGATTCATGAATGCAGGGCGCGCGCTGGGGGTATTTCGGGCAGAAATTAATCGCCGGGACAGAGCGCCGCGGCAAGCGCAGATTGACCGCGTCGGAATTTGATCATATTTTGCCCTCAAACTCCCTCCAGCCTGATAGGGGCCTTATATGACATGTCATTTCGAACCACCTGCCCACCGCAGAATTGCAGGCGCTCGACGCTGCGCACCACATGCATCCGTTCACCACGAACACCGAGCTGAAGGACCGCGGCGCGCGCGTGATCACCAGCGGCAAGGGCGTGTACCTGCGCGACAGCGAGGGCAACGAGATCCTCGATGCGATGGCAGGGCTGTGGTGCGTCAACCTCGGCTACGGCCGCGAGGAGCTGGTGAATGTGGCCACGCGCCAGATGCGCGAGCTGCCGTTCTACAACACCTTCTTCAACACGACGCACACGCCCGCCATAGCGCTTGCGGCCGAGCTCGCGAAGCTTGCGCCCGAGGGGTTAAACCATGTCTTCTTCGCGGGCTCGGGCTCGGAGGCGAATGACACCAACCTGCGCATGGTCCGGACCTATTGGGCGGAAAAGGGGCACCCCGAGAAGTCCCATGTCATCAGCCGACTGAACGGCTATCACGGCTCTTCGATGGGGTCGGGCTCCATGGGCGGCATGACCTATATGCATGCCCAAGGCGGCATGCCGATCCCCGGCATCCACCACATCGGCCAACCCGACTGGTGGGCCGAGGGCGGCGACCACACGCCTGCGGCATTCGGCCTTGCCCGCGCGCAGGAGCTCGAAGCGAAGATCCTGGAGCTCGGCGCAGAGAAGGTCGCGGCCTTCATCGCGGAGCCTGTGCAGGGTGCGGGAGGCGTGATCGTGCCGCCCGACAGCTATTGGCCAGAAGTCCAGCGGATCTGCGACAAATACGACGTGCTGATCATCGCCGACGAGGTGATCTGCGGCTTCGGGCGGACCGGCAACTGGTTCGGCTCCACCACGATGGGGATCAAGCCGCATATCATGACCATCGCCAAGGGGCTCAGCTCCGGCTACGTGCCCATCGGCGGCTCCATCGTCTGCGACGAGATCGCAGAGGTGATCAACGCGATCGAGTTCAACCACGGCTACACCTATTCGGGGCATCCGGTCTGCGCCGCGGTCGCACTTGAGAACCTGCGCCTGCTGCAGGAAGAGAACGTGCTCGACCACGTCAACAACGTCGCCGGTCCCGCGCTCAACGCTGCCCTGACTGAGCTGGCCGAGCATCCGCTGGTCGGCGGGCTCAACATCAAGGGCATGATGGCATCCCTGCCGCTGACCCCGCACAAGGAAACGCGCGCCAAGTTCGCGATGGAGACCGGAACGGTCGGTTTCATGTGCCGCGAGCGGTGCTTTGCCAACAACCTGGTGATGCGCCATGTCGGCGACCGGATGATCATCTCCCCCCCGCTGGTGATCACGCCGGAAGAGATCAACGTGTTCAAAAAACGCGCGAAAATGGCGCTCGACGACACTTACAAGGCGCTCAAAGAGGGCGATATGCTCAAGGCGGCCTCCTGAATCGCGCTGTGGGGCGCAGGAAATCCTCGCCCCACATGCTCAACGACTGGCCATTTAGGCTGGATCTGACAGAATTTTAGGTAATCGGCCTTGAATTGTCGCGTTTGGACGCATTCTGGCGTTATCCAGTTGCAAAATGGCCCATCGCTGCGTTTACTTTGCTCCAGCAAGAAAAACAAAAGACCACAGGGAGCCGCCGATTGGCCGAAACGAAAAGTAGCGATGCATTCGTAGAGTTTGAGCGCGTCCAGAAAAGCTACGACGGGGAAAACCTCGTCGTGAAGGATCTCAACCTCAGCATGCCCAAGGGCGAGTTCCTGACGATGCTCGGGCCCTCGGGGTCGGGCAAGACGACCTGCCTGATGATGCTGGCGGGATTTGAGACGGCGACCTTCGGCGACATCCGCCTCGACGGGACGTCGATCAACAACATTCCACCGCACAAGCGCGGCATCGGCATGGTTTTTCAGAACTACGCGCTGTTCCCGCACATGACGGTCGCGGAAAACCTCTCCTTCCCGCTGGAAGTCCGCAAGATGGGCAAATCCACCCGTGAGGAGAAGATCAAGCGCGCGCTGGGCATGGTCCAGATGAACGACTTTGCCGGGCGCCGCCCCGCGCAGCTGTCGGGCGGCCAACAGCAGCGCATCGCGCTTGCCCGCGCGCTGGTGTTCGAGCCGGAGCTGGTGCTGATGGACGAACCACTCGGCGCGCTGGACAAGCAGCTGCGCGAATCGCTGCAGTTCGAGATCACCAACCTCGCGCATGATCTGGGGATCACCGTGGTCTACGTGACGCACGACCAGACCGAAGCGCTGACCATGTCCGACCGCGTCGCCGTCTTCGACGATGGCCGCATCCAGCAGCTGGCGCCGCCGGACAAGCTCTATGAGGAGCCTGAAAACAGTTTCGTCGCGCAGTTCATCGGGGAGAACAACACCCTCGAAGGCGTGGTGAAGGAAATCAAGGGCGGCGTGGCACTTGTCCAGCTCGACAGCGGCGAGGTCATCGAGGCCAAGCCGGTGAACGTGAGCAAGGCAGGCGAGCGCACGCGCGTCTCCATCCGCCCCGAGCGGGTGGAATTCAACAAGGAGCGGATGCGCGAAGGCGCATTCACGCTCAAGGCAGAGGTGCTGGAATTCATCTACATGGGTGATATTTTCCGCACGCGCCTGCGGGTGGCAGGCACCGACGATTTCGTCGTCAAGACGCGGAACGCACCGGATCAGGTCCGCCTGACACCGGGGTCGCAGATCGAGATCGGCTGGCTGCCCGAAGATTGCCGCGCATTGGACGCCTGAGGCGACCCTGCGCGTGTCATGTCATGCAGCAGCGATGCAGCATGATGAACAAGAGGCGGCGCTTGAACCCGTTGTTGCCGCCTTGAAATACCCCCAACGGGAAGAAACTGGGAGATACCAATGAAACTGACCAAAACACTTATGACAACCACCGCGCTGACAGTGGCTGCCAGCATGGCGTTTGCACAGGAAATGGCGGACGAGCTGACAGTCGTGAGCTGGGGTGGCGCGTATTCCAACAGCCAGCTGAAGGCCTACCACGAGCCCTACACGGAAAAGACCGGCGTGAAGATCGTCAATGACGAATCCTCCGCCGAAGCCGTGGCAAAGCTGCGCGCGATGAACGAAGCGGGCAATGTCACATGGGACGTGGTCGACGTGACCGCAGCGGACTCGATCCGTCTGTGCGACGAAGGTCTGGCGATGGAAATCGACTTCGACGAGATGCTGGCAGAAGCCCCCGATGGCACCCCCGCCTCCGAAGACTTCGGTGACACGATCATCAACGACTGCGCGATCCCGCTGATCGTTTTCTCCACCACGTTCGGCTACCGCACGGATTTGGTCGGCGACACGCCCCCGACAACCGTCTGTGACGTGTTCGACACCGAAGCCTATCCCGGCAAGCGCGCGCTGGAGAAGCGTCCGATCGGCAACATGGAATGGGCGCTGATGTGCGATGGCGTCCCGAAGGCCGAGATCTATGACGTGCTTGAGACAGCCGAAGGCCAGCAGCGCGCCCTCGACAAGCTCGACACCATCAAGGACGACGTGATCTGGTGGTCTGCCGGTGCGGACACGCCCCAGCTGCTCGCCGATGGCGAGATCGTGATGGGCTCGACCTACAACGGTCGCCTGTTCTCGGTCATCGAAGAGCAGGATCAGCCGGTCGCGATGCTGTGGGACGGTCAGATGTTCGATCTGGACGTGTTCATCATTCCGACAGGTCTGACACCCGAGCGTCAGGCGCGTGCCCTCGACTACGTCAAGTTCGCGACAGACACACAGCGTCTGGCCGATCAGGCGGCATACATCTCCTACGGTCCGGCACGTGCGTCCTCCGCACCGCTGGTCGGCAAGCACGCCGAGCTGGGCATCGAGATGGCACCACATATGCCAACAGACCCTGCGAACGCGACAAACGTGTTCAACTTCAACTACGAGTTCTGGGCTGACTACCGTGACGACATCGACGCCAAGTTCCAGGCGTGGTTGGTACAATAAGCCCCGAGCGGCTTCAGGAGAGGGCCCATCGCGGCCCTCTCCGCACTTTGCCCACCAGGGCGTTTGTGAAAATCCGTGAACCATCGCAAACCGCCAGGCATCCCAAGCGCATAGCGCGACCGGGTCTTGGCAGTTCAGGGTTTTTCAGAAACGCTTCGGGCCGACTATCCCTTCTCCGACACATCACGCGAGGACATCATGAGCGACGCACAAACAGTCCAGACAGCATCATCCTCGGCCGCCGCGGCGCGCATCGCGGATGCCGCGCACACCGGGCCGATGCTGGCCGCCGACGGCACCCCGCTCAAGCGTTCGCTGAACAAGGCGCTGAGGCTGCAAAAGCTGCGCGCGCTGGCGCTGATCGCGCCGCTGCTGATCTTCGTAATGGTCACCTTCATCGCGCCCATCGCAGACATGCTCTTTCGTTCGGTCGAGAACCAGATCGTCTCCGACACGCTCCCGCGCACCACGCAGATGCTGGAGGACTGGGACGACGAAAGCGGCGTGATCCCGGACGAAGCAACCTTCGAGGCGCTTTACGACGACATCTTCTTCGCGCAGGAGGCCAAGCTGCACACGCGCCTCGGCTCGCGCCTCAACTACGAGCTGACGGGGGTTTCCTCCCTCTTCCGCAAGTCTGGCCGCAACGTCGAGGATATGGGCGAGGTCTATCAGGACCAGTTCGAGGATCTGAATGAGTTCTGGGAGACCGGCGAGAACTGGAACAGCTTCATGGCCAGCGACGCCTGGCTCGCCGCGATGGACGGCTGGAAGCGGTCGGACGGCCGACAGCCCCGGTTCGAATTGCGCGACGGGATACGGGCTGCACTGCCCGCCACCACGGACGCCTACCTGCGCTATGCCGACTACATCCAGAACGTGGATATGGACAACCTCTACACCGATGACCCGTGGGCGATCATGTACTCCGCGCTGCACGAGGATCTGACCGGCGGTTTCGATCCGGCGGCCTATACCGGCCCCGCCGCTGCGGAACTCGCCGAGGCCGCCGCCGCGGCGGGCCCCTTCGAGACGGTGAACTTTTCGGAGGCTTTCCTCGACATCGACCACGACTGGCACAGCCTCGATGTCTGGCAGACCATCAAGCTCTACAGCCCGGATTACACCTCCGGCTATTTCCTCAACGCGATCGACATGCAGAAATCCCCGGACGGGATCGAGATGCGCCCGGAAAACCAACAGATCTACGGCATCCTGTTCTGGCGCACGATGGTGATGTCCGTCGCGATCACGCTGTCGTGCATCATACTGGGTTATCCGGTGGCATGGATCCTCGCCAACCTGCCGACGCGGCAGGCCAACCTGCTGCTGATCCTCGTGCTGCTGCCGTTCTGGACCTCGCTTCTGGTGCGGACCTCCGCGTGGAAGGTGATGCTGCAACAGCAGGGCGTGATCAACGATACCCTCGTCTGGCTCGGTCTCGTGGCGACCGATGACAGGCTCGCGCTGATCAACAACCAGACGGGCACGATCATCGCGATGACGCATATCCTGCTGCCGTTCATGATCCTGCCGCTCTATTCGGTGATGCAGACGATCCAGCCGACCTATCTGCGCGCCGCCAAGAGCCTCGGCGCCACCAACTGGACAGCGTTCTGGCGGGTCTATTTCCCGCAATCCATTCCCGGCATCGGCGCGGGCAGCATCCTCGTGTTCATCCTCGCCATCGGCTACTACATCACGCCGGAGATCGTGGGCGGGACGAGCGGTACGTTCATCTCCAATCGGATCGCCTATCACATCTCCAGCTCGCTGAATTGGGGTTTGGGCGCGGCGCTCGGTGCGATCCTGCTCGCGGCGGTCCTGATCCTCTATTGGGCCTACGACCGGATCGTCGGCATCGACAACGTGAAACTCGGATAAGGAGCGGACACATGGCTGCACTCACCCCCATCTCGCGCACCGACCCGTCGTTCTACGTGCCCGTCGTCGCGGCGTTCGGCGCCTTCTTCGGCGTGTTCATCGGCACCGGGCAGGGCAACCTCCTGCTCGGCGTGCTGGGCGGCGCGGCCCTCATGGCCGCCGTCGCGTTTGTCCTCACCAAAGTGATCAAGCAGGAGCGTGCTGGCCGTTGGGGCCTCGCGGTGCTGATGGCCTTGGGCGGCTTTGCCTTCGCAGGCATTCCCGGCCTCGTGATCGGTGCGTTCTTCGGCTGGTTCTTCGGGTTTCTGAGCTTCTGGCTCTACGAAGGGCGCTACCGCGCCAAGATACCGCCCTACCTGACCCCCGGCCAGGTGCTGTGGCACTTCACGTTCCGCGTGATCTGCGGCGCGATCTTCGTCTTCCTGATCACGCCGATCATCGTCGTGATGCCGCTGAGCTTCAACGCGGAGGATTTCTTTACTTTCACGCCGGAAATGCTGCGCTTTGACCCCGAAGGCTACTCGCTTAAGCATTACCGCGACTTTTTCACCAATGATGCCTGGCAGGACGCGATGAAGAACTCGCTCCAGATCGCGCCGGTGGCCACGCTTCTGTCGGTGACGTTCGGGACGCTGGCGGCGATCGGCCTCAGCCAGCCGCATGTGCCGTTCCGCCGCGCGATCATGGCGATCCTGATCTCCCCGATGATCGTGCCGCTGATCATCTCTGCGGCGGGCATGTATTTCTTCTACAGCCGTGTCGGGCTACAGGGCACCTACCTCGGTGTCGTGCTGGCGCATGCGGCGCTCGGCATCCCCTTCGTGATCATCACCGTGACCGCCACGCTGGTGGGCTTTGACCGCTCGCTCACCCGTGCGGCGGCGAACATGGGGGCGAACCCTGTGACCACCTTCTTCCGGGTGCAGATGCCGCTCATCCTGCCCGGCGTGATCTCCGGCGGGCTCTTCGCCTTCATCACGTCGTTCGACGAGGTCGTCGTGGTGCTCTTCGTAGGTTCCGCCGGACAAAAGACACTGCCGTGGCAGATGTTCATCGGTCTGCGCGAACAGATCAGCCCCACGATCCTCGCGGTGGCGACCATCCTTGTGGCGCTCTCGATCTGTCTGCTGACGGTCGTGGAACTGCTGCGCCGCCGGTCGGAGCGGTTGCGCGGCATGTCACCGGGCTGAGCGCAAACGCTCCAGCAGGCGCAGGGAGGCATAGCCGTCTGGCAGCAACCCCTGCGCCAGTTGCCAGCCGCGCACGGCGTTGATCGTCAGCGGCCCGATCTTGGCGTCGATCTTCTGCGTGTCGAACCCCTGCGCCGTCAGGCGCTCCTGAAGCTCGATCCGCTCATCGTAGGTCAGCGCGCGGTCCTCGCGCGGCCAGCCGCTCTCGAACGGCTCCGCCCCCGAAATCCGGTCCGCCAGATGACCAACAGCGATGACATAGGCATCCGCGGTGTTGTAGCTCTCGAGCACACGGAAATTGTCGAAGATCATGAAGGCTGCACCTTGCGCCCCGGCAGGCAGCAGGATCGATGCCGCACCATGATCGGGCACGGGATTCCCGCCCGTATTCATCAGACCTAGGGCCGCCCACTCCGACGGCATCTTCTGCACGGCCCGGTCGGCCAGGAGGTAATCGAAACCTTCGGGAATCGTCACTTCAACGCCCCAGGGCTGGCCACTGGTCCAGCCATTGGCCGCGAGGTAGGCAGCGGTGGAGGCGAGCGCATCGCGCGGGTCATCGCCCCAGATGTCGCGCCGCCCGTCGCCGGTCCAATCCACCGCATGGTCGATGAAGGAGCCCGGCATGAACTGCGTGTGCCCCATGGCACCCGCCCAACTGCCGGTGAGCGCCTGCGGGACCGTGTCGCCGTTCTGCAGGATGGTGAGTGCGGCGATCACCTGCGTCTCAAAGAACGCCGCACGCCGGGCGTCATAGGCGAGCGAGGCCATGGAGGCCAGCACAGGGTCGCTGCCGCGGAATGTGCCATAGGCGCTCTCCAGCCCCCAGATCGCCGTCACGATCTGCGGCGGGACGCCGAATTTCGCCTCGATCGCCTCCAGCGTGCCGCGTTGTTGCGCCAGCGCCACCTTCCCGTTGCTTATCCGCAGATCGGACACGGCTGTGTCGAGGTAGTCCCAGATCGTCTTGGTGAATTCAGACTGGTTGCGGTCACGCTCCACCACCTCTGGTGCGAAGGTGACATCGGCCATCGCGCTGTCGAAGATCTCTGGCGTGATGCCGGCGGCGATCGCGGTCGGGCGAAAATCCCGGACCCACTGCTGCAGCCCCGCTTGCGTCAGCGGCAACTCGGCCCAGGCGGCGGACCCCACAAGCATGGTGATACCAAAAGAAACTGCGCGCATCAGGGCCTCCCGTTGTCCAATCGTTTCCAATCTAGCGACAGTCCAGCGCGGCGGGAAGCCTGCGCCGCACGTCTAGGGCGAAGCTCGGCGGAGGGGCGCCGGGTCAGCGGCGGCTGCGCGTGACCTTGCGCTTGGTTGCCGCCTTCTTGCCCTTGGCCTTGGCGGCCTTGCGTCGCGGGCTGCGTCCTGCGGGGCTTTGGCGGCCTTGCGGCATCGCTTCGCCCTCGATCTCCAGCAGCTCCAGCGCGATGCCGCCCGTCACCGGCGTCACCTCCGCCAGCCGCACGGTCACGCGCTGGCCCAGCCCGATGGTCTTGCCCGTATCGGACCCCATCAGCGTGCCCGCCTCCGCATCGTGGTGAAAATACTCCCGCCCGATGCTGCGCATCGGAATGAGGCCATCGGCGCCCGTCTCGTCGAGCTTCACGAAGGCCCCGAAACGGGCGACGCCGCTGATCCGGCCGGTCATCTCGTTGCCGACACGCTCCGACAGGAACGCGGCGAGGTAGCGGTCCGTGGTGTCGCGCTCCGCGATCATAGAGCGGCGCTCGGTGTCGGAGATATGGGCGCCGGTCGCCTCCAGATCCTCGATGTCATGCGGCGACAGGCCGTCCTTGCCCCAACCATGCGCGGTGATCAGCGCGCGGTGCACCAGCAGGTCGGCATAGCGGCGGATCGGCGAGGTGAAATGTGCGTAGGAGCGCAGGGCAAGGCCGAAATGCCCGATATGATCGGGGCCGTAATAGGCCTGCGTCATGGCGCGCAGGGTCGAGATGTTGATCAGTTCCGCATCGTCGCTGCCCGCCGCCTGATCCAGCAGGCGGTTGAGGTGCGCGGTCTGCAGCACCTGCCCCTTGGCCAGCGTGTAGCCAGCCGCCGCCGCCGTCTCGCGCAGAGCGTCGAGCTTTTCCGGTGTCGGCTCTTCATGGGTGCGGAACAGCAACGGGGTCTTCTTGGCGATCAGCGTCTCTGCGGCGGCGACATTGGCCAGCACCATGAACTCCTCGATGAGCCGGTGCGCATCGAGCCGTTCGCGGAAGTTGACCGAGCGGACCTTGCCCGCGTCATCCAGCTCGATCCGCCGCTCAGGCAGGTCCAGATCCAGCGGCTGGCGCCGTTTTCGCGCGGCCACGAGCACGGCATAGGCGCCGTAGAGCGGTTTGATAACAGTCTCTAACAGGGGCTCCGTGCGCTCATTCGGGACACCATCCATGGCCGCCTGCACCTCTTCGTAGTGCAGGCTCGCCGGGGAACGTATCAGGCCACGGTGAAAGTCGTGGCGCAGCTTGGTCCCTTCAGCGTCGAGCACCATGCGCACCGCGATGCATGCCCGGTCGACCCCTTCATGCAAGGAGCACAGATCGCCGGAGAGCACATCGGGCAACATCGGCACGACGCGGTCGGGGAAATAGGTGGAATTGCCGCGCTTGCGTGCCTCGCGGTCGAGCGCGGAACCGGGCGTGACGTAGGCCGCGACATCGGCGATGGCGACCCAGAGGATATGACCGCCCTCATTCTTCGGATCGGGATCGGCTTCGGCGAAACAGGCATCGTCGTGATCGCGCGCATCCGACGGGTCGATCGTCACCAGCGGCAGATCGCGCAGGTCCTCACGGCCCTTCAGGCCCAGCGGCTCGGCGGCGTCCGCCTGTGCGATCACATCATCGGGAAAGTCGTCGGGAATGCCGTGCTGGTGGATCGCGATGAGCGAGACCGCGCGCGGCGCCGAGGGATCGCCCAACCGCTCCACGATGCGCGCGCGGGGCAGACCCATGCGCGCCTTGGGCCCGGCCAGCTCCGCCTCGACCAGCTCGCCCTCCCGCGCGCCGCCGGTGGCATCGGCGGGGACGAACCATTCCTTGTCCGCGCCCTTGTCGATGGGCTGGATCCGCCCGCCCTCGGCATGTTTGCGGAAGATGCCCACGATCTTCTTGGGGTTTGCACCGATGCGGCGGATGAGCCGCCCTTCGTAGTGGTGATCCTCGCCCTTCACCAGCGTGAGGCGCGCGAGGATCCTGTCGCCCGCGCCCAGCGCCGGATCGGAGGCGCGCGGGATCATCAGCACGACGGGCTCGACCCCGCCCCCGGCCCATTCCATCGGCCGCGCGAACAGATCGCCGTCACCGTCCGGCCCGGTGACCAGCAGCACGCTCACCGGCGGCAGGCGGTCGGGGTCGCGGTAGGTCTTCTTGCGCTTCTCCAGATGGCCGTCAGCCTCAAGCTCCTTGAGCAGGCGCTTGAGATCGATGCGGGCCGCGCCCTTGATCCCGAAGGCCCGCGCGATATCGCGCTTGGCGGTCAGGGTCGGGTTCTGCTCGATCCAGTTCAGGATCTCTTTCTTGTCGGGAATGATGCTCATGCGGAGGGAGGTAGCACGGCCATGGGGGCGCGTCACATTATTTTAGATCGGCGGCCCGGTCCACGTCGCGCAGGGTGGCGACATGGGCGATGCTGTGGCCCGGCAGGCTGGCTTCGGTATCCGCGAGCGCATGGGCGCTGGACCAGCGGACACCTGCAAAAAGGGTGGGCGGAATGGACCGGACCCGCCGCACACCGATGAGCCAGTAGCCGCCGTCGGGTGCGGGACCGAACACCGCATCGTGCCCGCCCAGCGCCGCGAACGCCTCCGCGATGCGCGGCGCGGTGATGCCGGGGATATCGCTGCCGATGACGCAGACCGGGCCGCGCGGGGCGCGGCGCAGCGCACGCCCCATCCGCGCGCCCAGATCGCCACGCCCCTGCGGCATACGGGCGAGATGCGCGGGCCAGACGGGGCTGGCCGAGGCACGGTCGGGCGCCACGGCCAACACCAGATCCCAGCGCGGATCCTCGATCCGGCGCAGCAGGTGGTTGACCTGATGGCGGAACCACCATGCGGCGGGCACCATGCCGATGTCCCGGCCCAGCCGCGTCTTGACGCGCCCCACACGCGGCTCTTTCAGCATGACGACGAGCGTGCGCCTCACAACCGCCGCTCCATCATCTGGTGCGGCTCCCCCTCATCGTCATAGGGCGGGCCGTAGGGCGAAAAGCCGAGCTTGGCATAGAACCCGACGGCATGGGCCTGCGCGCCGAGGACGGCGCGGCGCGCGCCCTGTTGCGCGGCCAGCGCCACGGCGGCGTTGATCAAATCCGCACCAAGGCCGATGCCCCTGCGCGCCTTCAACACGCAGACGCGGCCGATCTTGGCGGTATCGCCATCGATATGGATGCGCGCGGTGGCGATGGGGACACCATCCTCACGGGCGAGCAGGTGATGGCTATGGGGGTCGAGCGCATCCACCTCGCCCTCGGCGGTATAGCCCTGTTCGCTCACGAACACCTCGTGGCGCAGGGCATAGCAGGTCGCGCGGTCCTCGGTCGGAGTGATCTCGATCAAGCGAAGTAGTCCTGAAGGATCCGGGTGTAGATCGCCTTGAGCTCGTGGATATGCGCCACCCGCACATGCTCATCGACCTGGTGCATGGACTGGCCGACAAGCCCGAATTCGACGACCGGGCAGTGCGCCTTGACGAAGCGCGCGTCGGACGTGCCGCCGGTGGTGGAGAGTTCCGGCGTGATGCCCGTGACCGCCTGCACCGCGTCCGACACCATGCTGGAGAGCGCGCCCGGCGGCGTGATGAAGCTCTCGCCGGAGATCTTGGTCTGCGTCTCGATCTGCACGCCGAATGCCTCGCGGATGGCAGCGACCTCGCCCTCGATCCACTCGGTGAGGCTGGCGCCGGAATGGCTGTCGTTGAAGCGGATGTTGACGGTGGCGCTGCACTCCGCCGGGATCACGTTGGTGGCAGGATTGCCGGTATCCACCGTGACGATGGCGAGGGTTGAGGCGTCGAAATGCTCGGTGCCCCGGTCCAGTTCATGGCGCGCCAGACGGTCCATCAGGCGCATCATCGCTGGCAGCGGGTTGTTGGCGCGGTGGGGATAGGCGGAATGGCCCTGCTTGCCGATCACGCGAAAGCGCGTGGTCATGGAGCCGCGCCGTCCGATCTTGATCATGTCGCCCATCCGCTGCGGGCAGGTCGGCTCACCCACGAGGCAGACATCCATCCGCTCGTCGTGCCGCTCCATATACTCCAGCAGCGCCAGCGTTCCGTCGAGCGCGTCGCCCTCCTCGTCGCCGGTGATGGTGATCACCACGGCGCCGTCGGGCGGGGTGTCGCGCACGAAATCCACCGCAGCCGCGGCGAAGGCGGCAACGCCCGATTTCATATCCGTGGTGCCGCGCCCATACATGACGCCGTCCTTGATCTGCGCACCGAAGGGCGGCGTCGTCCAGGCCGCCTCATCCCCGATGGGCACGACATCCGTATGACCGTTGAACCCGAAGCTGCGGGTATTGCCCTGTGTGCCCCAGCGGGCAAAGAGGTTGCGGATCCCACCCCGGTCCGCCCAGGCGCAGGAAAACCCTGCCTCGCTCAGCAGATCGTGCAGAATGTCGAGTGCGCCCGCATCCGCAGGTGTCACGGACGGGCAGCGGACCAGTCGCGCGGTCAGCTCGACGGGATCGACAGGGCTTGTAGCGGGCATTGGGCGCATCTCCTCTGGGGCATTCGTGCCTCTTATCTCCTCTGTGGTGCAAAAGTGCCAGTCCCCTGCCGCGCCCCCAAATCACGCTTCAATTAAGTCAAAACTGTGGTAACTTGGCGGCATAACAAATGACCCGAGGCAGGGCAGAGCAGCTCCATCACCTGAAAACAGGGGTGGAAACGTCTGGAACACAGACACTTCGGAACAGCGCAGCCGTGCTGTCCGGCTGCAATCCATCCTGCCTCCCCAACGGTTTGAGGCAGTCCGATGGCAGTAGCATCAGAGCTCGATATCGAAACGGTGCGCGAAGGCACGACCGCCATTGAAATGGCGCAGGAGATCTTCGGTGCGGGTGTGACCGTCACAGGGGCCACCTATTACGGCGACAGCGACAGCGCGGGCATCTACACCGGTGGCGATACAACATCGCCCGGCGTTGTGCCCGGACCGACCGGCGTGATCCTCTCCACCGGCGAGGCGGAGGATTTCACCAATGATGCGGCCAGTGGCGGGGCCGGAAACAACGGCAACGGCAACGCCAATGGCAACAACGGCAACGCCAATGGCGTTGGGAATGTAAACGGTGGCGGCAACGGAAACGGCAACAACGGAAACGGCAATGGCAACGGCGGGAGCGGCAACGCGAACGGCGGCGGCGCCGATCCGAACCAATCCCCGAGCACGTCGACGAACACCTCCGGCACCGACAACTTCAGCCAGTACAACAATGCAGCGGGCGGGCGTACCTACGACGCGGCGACGCTGGACGTGGATTTCATCCCCGATTCGAACCTGCTCACGATGCAGTTCGTGTTCAGCTCGGAGGAATATCCCGAGTTCGCCAATTCGATCTATCAGGATTTCTTCGGCGTCTGGATAAACGGTCAGCAGGTCGAGCATGACGTGGGCGACGGCGAAACCGATCCGTTCAACATCTCGACGACCAACAACATCAACATGTACATCGACAACACAGGCGATGCCTACAACACCGAGATGGACGGCTTCACCATCACGCTGACGCTCACGATGAACGTGATCCCCGGCCAGGTGAACTCCATGCGCATCGCGCTCGCCGATGTGGGCGACAGCCAGTACGATTCGAACGTGCTCATTGCGGGCAACTCGGTGCAGACCGAGCTGATCGCCGTGTCGGACTACGTGAACGTCTATCCCGACGGGACCACGACGCTCGACGTGCTCGCGAACGACATCAACAACGGCCCCGGCACGCTGACCATTACCCATATCAACGGACAGGCCGCGACCGTCGGCACCGCCATCACCCTGCCGACGGGTCAGGTGGTGACGCTCAACGCAGATGGCACCTTCAGCGTCGTGGGCGACGGGGACGAAGAAGACTTCAACTTCACCTATACCGTCACCAACGGCACCGACACCGATGTGGGATTCGTCAACGCGACGTCGGTGCCGTGCTTCGTCGCGGGCACGCTGATCGCCACGCCGGAGGGCGATGCGCGCGTCGAGACGCTGCTGCCCGGCGATCTGGTGATGACCAAGGACGAGGGCGCGCAGCCGCTGCGCTGGGTCGGATCACGCCGGGTGGAGGCCGTGGGCGATTTCGCCCCGATCCATATCCGCGCCAACACGCTGGGCCGCCACCGCGATCTGCTGGTCTCGCCGCTGCACCGGGTGCTGATCAAGGACAACCTCGCGGAGCTGTTGTTCGGGGAGGCGGAGGTGCTGGTCGCGGCGCGCGATCTGGTCAACGACCACGCCATCACCCGCCGCACGGGCGGCGAGGTCACATATGTGCATCTGCTGTTTGACCGCCATCAGGTCGTGTTCTCCGAAGGGCTGGAGACCGAGAGCTTTCTGCCCGGCCCGCAGACCGCGGCAAGCTTCGAGGCCGAGATGGTCGCGGAGATCTACAGCTTCTTCCCGGAGCTCGACCCCGATACCGGCGCAGGCTATCCCGTGGCCGCGCGCCGCACCCTGAAACGCTATGAAGCGGAGCTCTTGCGCGCCGCAAAGGTGGCCTGAATGACCTGGCTCGCATTGACAGACCACACCGACCGCCGCCTGACGCTGCGCGGTCTGGGCCATGAGAAACGCAGCACACCGGTGATTGCCGATGTACCGGGGCAGACGCTCAACCGCGGCAGCATCGTGTTCGAGGCGCAAATGTCCCAGGACAGCAAGCCGCAGGTGCTCTTTGGCTATACCAATCCGCACCCGACCCACCGCAGCCTGGTGTTCCAGGCGATCCCCGGCGGCGGCGTCGCCATGGTGCATGTGCAGGCGGACCGCATCGCCCATGCCGCCATCGCGCATAAAAACGCGGGCCGCGCCGAGGTGCTGCGCCTGACCTATGCCTGGGACATCAAGTACAACTGGGGCCGCCTCACGCTCGAGCAGGTCGGCGAGGGCACCGTCACCAGCGTCATGGTGGAGAACCCCCTGCCCCTGAGCCTCGATGATCTGCGCGACCTGATGCTGGGGCGCGGCAGCCATGATTACGCGCCCGACATGATCTTTGCCGCGCTGTCGGACCGGATCGAGCCTATCGGCGCAGGGCCGACCCTGTCTCCCGATACGCCCATCGCCACGCCATGGGGCTACCGCAACGTGAGCACTCTCAAACGCGGGGATACGGTCTGCACCGCCGAGGGCGATGTCGTGCCGGTGCTGCAGACGGTATCGCGCAGCGTGCCCGCGCGGGGCAGCTTTGCGCCCATCCGCATGCGCGCGCCCTATTTCGGGCTCATCGAAGATGTCGTGATCGCGCCGGAGCAGCATGTGGTGATCGACGGGCCGGAGGTGGAATATCTCTTTTCCTGCGAAAAGGTGCTGACGCCCGCGCGCCATCTGGTCAACGGCTTTGCCGCGCGGAGCGAGCCGTGCGGCCACCTGATCCGCTACACCCAACTCATCCTCCCCAACCATGAGACGCTGCTGGCGGGGGGCGCGCCGCTCGAAAGCCTTTATATCGGGCGGATCCGGCGGGATGCGCATCTGCTCGCCTCGAGCGTGATGTTCGGCATGGACCGCAACGACCTGCCCGAGCACAAGGCCCCGGCGCATAAGGTGCTCAAATGGTACGAGGCGATCCATCTGGCCAAGCGCCGGGCGGCCTGAGCCGGTCGCGGGCGGGCATTCGGCCCCTCAATCCCCGTCGAAAAACGGCGTCATCTGCGCCACGATCACCGAATTCTCATCGAGCGCGCGCTGCATCAGGGCGCGTTCCTCCTCGTCGATCTCGTGGCCTTCCAACTCTCGCTCGGCCATGGTGCCGTATCCGGTCACATCGAGCGGTGCCGTGTCCGCCTGCTTGAGGATCGCAACCGTCTCGCGCACCGCTTCGGCCTCGTCGATCCCGGAGGCAAAGCACATCAGCGCGGCGCCCGTCGCGTTGTCGGGCAATCCGTCACCCGCCTTGCGGCCAATCTCCACCGATAGGGTATAGACCTGCTGGCGCGAGGGTTTCTTGGGTTTTTTCTCTTCGGACATGGGTGCGCGCTTTCGTGCAGGGGCTCACAGCAGATCTATGCGCATCGCCGTGGATTGAAAAGGTGGCGCGGGCCCGACGCCGTCTCACTCACATTTGCGCAGCAGGCTGATCTGGCCACCCTTCTGGATGACTGCAATGCCGTTGCCGGTTTTCATGATCATCAGCCGCCGCTCGAACGGTGCACCCTCACCCCGACACACCGCGTCATAGAGCGTGGCATCCAGCCCCTGTACCCGCGTGGCATTGCGCAGCGCGCACCGGCTGCCGAGGGCGAAAAACACGTCCGACGTCAGTAGCACCGCGCCGCCGTTGCGCCCGATGGTGGTGCAATCCCAGCTGTCACCGCTGGGATGGTCAGGCCGGTAGCGCCCGTCATAGGGCCCTGCCCCCACCGACGTGGCCAGTAGGGCCAGCAGCAAGGGCAGCAGGATCCGCATCAGTCGCGCAGCAACTCGTTGATGGAGGTCTTGGAGCGTGTCCGCTCGTCCACCCGCTTCACGATCACCGCGCAATAGAGGTGCACGCCACCGCTCGACGGCATGGAGCCCGCCACGACGACCGAACCGCTGGGCACTTCGCCGTAGGTCACCTTGCCGGTTTCGCGGTCGAGGATTTTGGTGGACTGGCCGATGAAAACGCCCATGCCGAGCACGGAGCCCTCGCGCACGATGCACCCTTCCACCACTTCGGAGCGCGCCCCGATAAAGCAGTTGTCCTCGATGATCGTCGGGCCCGCCTGCATCGGCTCCAGCACACCGCCGATGCCGACGCCGCCGGACAGATGCACGTTCTTGCCGATCTGCGCGCAAGATCCGACCGTCGCCCAGGTATCGACCATGGTCCCGGAGTCGACATAGGCCCCGATGTTGACGAAGGAGGGCATCAGCACCACGCCGGGCGCGATATAGGCCGATTTGCGCACGACGCAGTTCGGCACCGCGCGAAAGCCCGCCTTTTTCCACTCCGCGTCGCCCCAGCCCTTAAACTTGCTGTCGACCTTGTCCCACCAGCCCGCACCCTGCGGGCCGCCTTCCTGATGCTCCATGTCCTTGATCCGGAAGCCGAGCAGCACAGCCTTCTTGGCCCATTGGTTCACGTGCCAGTCGCCGCTTTCGCCCCTCTCGGCCACGCGCAGCTTGCCGGAGTCGAGTGCCGCCAGCGTCGCCTCGATGGCATCGCGCGTCTCGCCCGTGGTGGCGGAGATGATGCTGTCGCGGTTTTCCCACGCGGCCTCGATGGCTGTTTCAAGCTGGGCATTGGACATGGCGGAACTCCGTTTGAAAATATTTCTCTCGCCGCGCTATACGCGCCGGCGCGGTTTGGCGCAATGCTCGGCCCTGCTGCGGCGTAGTATGACGTGGCCATTGGCGCCATTCCCGTGCATGTTGCACAGGACAAGAGTTCACCGAGGACAGCATGAACAAATCCAACAAACACCCGCTGCGCGATGCGGGCGCCGACCGCACCGCCGCCGAAGTCGTGCCCGCCACGCCGCAGACCCAGGCACCGGCTTACAGGCTCGCGTTCAACGACTTCGATTTCCTGTGCCGTGATGAGCTGCGCCCCGTCCGCCTCCAGCTCGAGCTTCTGAAGCCGGAGATGATGCTGGATGAATACGGCGTGCGCTCGACCATCGTGCTTTTCGGCGGCGCGCGGATCCCCGAGCCTGCCAAGAAGGACGGCGCACGGACCAAGACGCTGGCGGATCTGTCACGGTTCTATGACGAGGCGCGGGAGTTCGCCCGGCTCATGACGCTGAAGTCGAACGAGAGCGGCGCGCGCGAGAACGTGATCGTCACGGGCGGCGGCCCCGGCGTGATGGAAGCGGGCAACCGCGGTGCGGTGGATGCGGACGGCGTCTCCATCGGGCTCGGGATCGTGTTGCCGCACGAACAGGCGCCCAATGAATACGTGACGCCAGATCTGTGCTTCAACTTCCACTATTTCGCGATCCGCAAGATGCATTTCCTGATGCGGGCGAAGGCGATCTGCGTCTTCCCCGGCGGCTTCGGGACGTTGGACGAGATGTTCGAATCATTGACCCTGATCCAAACGGGCCGGATGGAACGGGTGCCATTCCTGCTTTTCGGCCGCGCGTTCTGGCAGAGCATCATCAACTGGGACGCGCTGGCCGAGGCGGGCACAATCTCGGATGAGGATCTGAGCCTCTTCCGCTTTGTCGAAACGGCACAGGAAGCGGTCGAGATCATCGAAACCTGGGGCGAACCCTCGGCACGGGAAAATGTACCGGGCCGCTAGCCTGCCTGCGCTTGGTGATCAGGTGAAAAGCTCTGCGGGAAGCTCGCAGAGTTCTACACCATGCGGCAGCGTCTCCAAGACATGCCTACCGTCCTCGGTGTGGCGGATGGAATAGCCGTACCCGGCGAGGCGGTGCTTCCATTCGCGCGCCGAGAGCGCCACTTCACGCTCGCGGGTTACGATCTGCATCACCTGCTCGGTGACGAAAACGTCCGTACTAATGATGATCGACATAATTGGTCTCCTGAAAATTCGTTGTCTCAGGAAAAACCCTGTTGCCTGCGCATGGCAGGATTCAGGTCCGATTATGGCGCAACCAAGGTTTTTGATACCCGCGTTGCGAAACAGTCCGGTGCGGTGTTCGGATCAATCCCGCGCCACGCCCGCTTCCGCCTCGATCTGGCGCCGCGATTTGCGCGTGCGCTCCGTCTCGGATTTGAGCTGGCCGCAGGCCGCCATGATGTCCTCGCCGCGCGGCTTGCGCACCGGCGAGGCATAGCCCGCCTTGTGCACGATATCGGAAAATGCGCGGATCCGGTTGTTGGAGGAGCGCTTGTACGGCGCGCCGGGCCATTCATTGAACGGGATGAGGTTGATCTTGGCCGGAATCCCCTCGATCAGCTTCATCAGGCGGTGCGCGTCCTCGTCACTGTCGTTGATGCCGTGCAGCATCACGTATTCGAACGTGATCCGCTCGGAATTGCTGACCTTGGGATACTCGCGCAGCGAATCGAGCAGCGTCTCGATGTTCCAGCGCTTGTTGATCGGCACGAGCTGATCGCGCACCTCGTCCGTGGTCGCGTGGAAAGAGACGGCAAGCTGGCAGCCGATCTCCTGTGCGGTGCGCGCGATCTCGGGCACCACGCCGGAGGTCGACAGCGTGATACGGCGGCGGCTGAGCTGGATGCCTTCGGGATCCATCGCGATCTTCATCGCGTCGCGCACGTTCTCGAAGTTGTAGAGCGGCTCGCCCATGCCCATCAGGACGATATTGCTGAGCAGGCGCGGCTCGTCGGTGCGCGTGCCGCTCTTGGGCCATTCGTCCAGATCGTCGCGCGCCACCATCACCTGGCCGATAATCTCCCCGGCAGTGAGATTGCGCACCAGTTTCTGGGTGCCCGTATGGCAGAACGAACACGTGAGCGTGCAACCCACCTGGGAGCTCACGCAGAGCGTCCCGCGATCCGTCTCCGGAATGTAGACGACCTCGACCTCATGGCCGCCCGCGATGCGCACGAGGTATTTGCGCGTGCCGTCGCTGCTCACTTGTTTGGTGACGACCTCTGGCACCTCGACCACGAAATGCGCGGCGAGATCGGCACGGAAAGCCTTGCTGAGGTTGGTCATCGCATCGAAATCGCGCACGCCCCAGTTATAGATCCACTGCCAGATCTGGCCGACGCGCATCTTCGCCTGTTTCTCGGGCGTACCGATGGCGATCAGCGCGTCGCGCATGCCCTCACGGGTCATGCCGACAAGGTTCGCAGGACCCTCCGGCAGCTTGCGCGGGATCGTATGGACGTCTTGCGTGATCGGGGTGGGCATGGCGGCGATTCCTGTTAGGGCTGGGCGCTATATAGGGGCTCCGGCCCGAAAATGAAAACAGCCCCGCCTTGGCGAAGGCAGGGCCGCATGAAAATGGGGGCCGGTATCAGCCGCTGCAGCGCTTCGCCGCATCCTCGACCGCCGCGGTGAAACCAAGCAGGGAGAAGGTATCCTCCGTCTGGGTGCCGCGACCCGAACGCCCGGTGAGCTTCGCATCAGAGCCGCGCTTCATCGCGGTGATGATCCGCGCGTCATCCTCGGTGCTCGCGGGCCAGGCCCACTCCCCTTCGGTAAAAAGCTCGAAGGACGCATCGGAGATTTCCAACTGCACAGTCGATCCGCTGGCGAACGGGTATCCGCCGGTGAAGGCGACCTGTCCGTTCGCGCCCGCACTGGGCCGGTAGAACACCATCAGCAGGGTCTGGCCCCGGTTCACCGCCACGACGCGCCCATCGCGCGAATTCACGGTTTCCTTGGGCGTTGAGACGCCCCAGCATTCGGTCGGGTTTTCCTCGACGAACACGCTCCAGTCCGTATTCGCCGCCACGCGGTTGGTGCTCTGGCTTTGCGCCCATGCGCCGCCCGCGATGAGCCCCGCCATGAGTGTCGCCGCCACACCTGTCTTCAAAAATGCCATCTGTCCAACTCTCCAGCCGTCTCGTTGCCTCAACATAACGCTTCTAACCATGCGCCGGCCTCTTTTGAATGGGCCATCCAGTCGCTATGGTCTAGCTTGATCTCGATACCGAACATCATAACGCAAAAACCCCGGCATCTGAAACCCCGCATTGGCAGGTTTTCGCCCAAATCACCCCCCCCAGAAGGATACCCAAATGACTGCTCCCGCCCCCTTCGCCGAAATCTGGCGCGGCCCCTTTCTTGAAAGCGTACACATGGGCCATGCCGTAATCTGCGATGCGGGCGGCGATATCATGGAGGCATGGGGCGATCCGGACCTCACCGTGCTGCCGCGCAGTTCCTCCAAGATGATCCAGGCGCTGCCGCTCATGCGCTCGGGCGCTGCCGATGCCTTCGGCCTGAGCACACGGCAGCTGGCACTCGCCTGCGCCTCGCACGCGGCGGCACGGATCCATGTGGACGCGGTCAATGACTGGATCCGCACGCTGGACCTCACCGATGACGCGTTTCGCTGCGGCCCGCAGGAGCCGCGCGATCGGGAGGTGCGTAACGCGCTCATCCGTGCGCATGAGCAGCCCTGCCGGGTGCACAACAACTGCTCGGGCAAGCATGCCGGTTTCCTGACGTTGACGCAGCATCTGGGCGCCGGTCCCGACTATGTCGCACCGGACCATCCGGTGCAGCGCGCCTGCCTCGAGGCGTTCGAGGAAGTCACCGGCGAGACGAGCCCCGGCTACGGCATCGACGGCTGCTCCGCGCCGAACTTCGCGGCGAGCCTGCACGGCATCGCGCGCGCCATGGCGCGTTTCGCCGCCGCCCCTGCGGACAGCGCCGAGGCGCGCCTGCACAGCGCCATGCGCCTGCATCCCGAACTTGTCTCGGGCGAGGGGGGCGCCTGCACCGAATTGATGCGGGCCTGCGACGGGAAGGTCGCGCTCAAGACCGGGGCGGAGGGGTTCTTCATCGCGATCCTGCCGGATCGCGGCATCGGCATCGCGCTCAAGGCCGCCTGCGGCACCACCCGCGCGGCGGAGGCGGCCATCACGGCCCTGCTGGTGCGTCTGGGTGTGCTCGACGCGAACCACCCCGCCACGCTCAAGAGGATCAACGCCCCGATCCGGAACTGGGCTGGCCTGCGGACCGGCATGATCAAGCCCTCCCAGGGCCTTCTCTAGCGCGATCTGACCCTATCTTTCTTGGCCAAAAACACTCCGGGGGAATCGGCACTTGGGCCGATGGGGGCTGGCCCCCATGCCACCTTCACCCCACGAAATCCGCCCGCGCATAGCCCTGCATGAACAAAAGCGCCGTCAGATCGCCGAAGTTGATGCGCACGTCGCATTGCGCGGCAACGCTCGGCTTGGCATGCAGCGCCACGCCAAGCCCCGCGCGTGACAGCATGCCGAGATCGTTTGCGCCGTCCCCGACCGCGATCACATCCGCGTCCCGCAGGCCGAGCCGCGCGGTGATCTCGTCCAGCGCGTCCACCTTGGCCTGCTGTCCAAGGATCGGCTGCGCCACCTCCCCGGTCAGCACACCCTGCGCGATCAGCAGCGTGTTGGCACGGTTCTCGTCAAAGCCGAGCGCTTGCGCTACATGCCCGGTGAATGCGGTGAACCCGCCCGAGACCAGCGCCGCATGCGCGCCGCCCGCCTTCATCGTGGCGAGCAGGGTCTTGCCGCCGCCGCATCAGCGTGATCCGTTCGGCCAGGACCTTGCCGATCACCGCCTCCGGCAGACCTTGCAGCAGGCCCACCCGCTCCCGCAGCGCCCCCTCGAAATCGAGCTCGCCGTTCATGGCGCGGGCGGTGATCTCGCGCACCCGCGCGCCGACGCCCGCCTCGTCGGCAAGCTCGTCGATGCATTCCTGCTGAATCATCGTGCTGTCCATATCGGCCAGCAGCATCTTCTTGCGCCGCCCTTGCGCGGGCACGACGACCAGATCGACACCCATCGCCTGACAGCTTTCCCAGACCTCCCAGCGGTTCTCGGGCATCCGCGAGAGCGCGAACTCCGCCGCCTCGTCCGGGCTGAGCCAGACCGCATCGCCGCCGCCCCAGGCATTGCGCAGGACTTCTACCAGCGCGGGGTCGAGGGCGGGCGCGGCAGGCGCGGTGAGCAGCACGGCATAATACATGGCGAAGTTTCCGATCAGCGTCAGCAGCGTCGTAAAAAGACGCCCGAAGCGGCGGTTTAGCGCCAAATGCCCCGCTTGTACCAGAGCGCAACGCGGCGTAAACGCAGCGGTGGGACACCCTTCCCCAACGAAGGGCGATTATCTGAGAGGATAGCTTAATGGCTATGACGACCCCGGCCGCGCGGCCGCAAAATCCGCGTTTCTCTTCCGGCCCCTGTGCCAAACCCCCCACATTCACACTCGAGAAGCTTGCCGGCGCGCCGCTGGGCCGCAGCCACCGTGCGGCCCCCGGCAAGGCAAAGCTGCTGGAAGCGATCGAGACCACCCGCGACCTGCTCGGCGTACCTGCGGACTACCGCATCGGCATCGTGCCCGCCTCGGATACCGGCGCCTACGAGATGGCGATGTGGACCATGCTGGGCGCGCGCCATGTCGAGATGCTCGCCTGGGAAAGCTTCGGCTCTGGCTGGGTCACCGATGCGCTCAAACAGCTCAAGATCGACGCCACCGAAAAGACCGCGCCCTACGGCGAGATCGTCGATCTGGCGGGCGTGGATTTCGACAATGACGTCTGCTTCACCTGGAACGGCACCACCTCCGGCGTGCGCGTGCCCGCATCCTTTGAAATCCCGGCGGACCGGGCGGGCCTCACGCTCTGCGATGCGACCTCCGCGGCCTTTGCGATGGACCTGCCTTGGGACCGTCTCGATGTGACGACCTTCAGCTGGCAGAAGGTGCTGGGCGGCGAGGCCGCGCACGGCATGCTGATCCTGAGCCCCCGCGCGGTGGAACGGCTGGAAAGCTACACCCCCGCATGGCCGCTGCCCAAGATCTTCCGCCTGACCAAGGGCGGCAAGCTGATCGAGGGCATCTTCAAGGGCGAGACGATCAACACGCCCTCGATGCTCTGCGTCGAGGATTACCTGCTGGCGCTCGATTGGGCAAAGTCCGTCGGCGGGCTCGAGGGACTGATCGCGCGGGCGGATGCCAACGCGGCGGCGATCGCCACCTTCGTGGAGGCGCACGACTGGATCGACTTCCTCGCCGTGGATCCCGCGACGCGCTCCAACACCTCCGTCTGCCTCAAGTTCACGGACGACCGGATCACCGACGGCGCGGCTTTTGCCAAGGCCGTGGCCAAGCGGCTGGAAGCGGAGAACGTCGCGCTTGACATCGGCGCCTACCGCGACGCGCCCGCGGGCCTGCGCATCTGGTGCGGCGGCACGGTGGAGACGTCCGACATCGAGGCGCTGCTGCCGTGGATCGACTAGGCCTTTCACGCCGAACTCGGCTCTATAAATCACGCGGGCTCTCGGCCCCGCGTCGCACTCACCTCAACTCTTTCAAAGGACCAGACACATGGCCCCCAAGGTACTCATTTCCGACAGCCTCAGCGACGCCGCCGTGCAGATCTTCAAGGACCGCGGCATCGACGTGGATTTCCAGCCCGATCTCGGCAAGGACAAGGACACGCTCGCCGAGATCATCGGCGATTATGACGGCCTCGCAATCCGCTCCGCCACCAAGGTGACGGAGAAAATCCTCGCCGCTGCGCCCAACCTCAAGGTCATCGGCCGTGCGGGCATCGGCACGGACAACATCGACAAGGACGCCGCCTCCAAGAAGGGGGTGATCGTGATGAACACGCCCTTCGGCAACATGATCACCACGGCGGAGCATGCCATCGCGATGATGTTCGCCGTGGCGCGCCAGATCCCCGAGGCCTCCGCCTCCACCCATGCGGGCAAATGGGAGAAATCAAAATTCATGGGCGTCGAGCTGACCGGCAAGACGCTGGGCGTGATCGGTGCGGGCAACATCGGCGGTATCGTGTGCGACCGTGCGCGCGGGCTCAAGATGAAGGTCGTGGCCTATGATCCCTTCCTCGGCGAGGAGAAGGCCGCCAAGATGGGCGTGGAGAAGGTCGAACTCGACGCGCTGCTCAAGCGCGCCGATTTCATCACGCTGCACGTCCCCTTCACCGAACAGACGGCGAATATCCTCAGCCGCGAAAACCTTGAGAAGACCAAGAAGGGCGTGCGCATCATCAACTGCGCGCGCGGCGGTCTGGTGGATGAGGAGGCGCTGGCCGATCTGCTGAAATCGGGCCATGTCGCCGGTGCCGCCTTCGACGTGTTCAAGGTCGAACCCGCCACGGAGAACCCGCTCTTCAACCTGCCCAACGTGGTGTGCACCCCGCATCTGGGTGCTGCCACCACGGAAGCACAGGAAAACGTGGCACTGCAGGTGGCCGAGCAGATGTCGGACTACCTGCTGACCGGCGCGGTGAGCAACGCGCTCAACATGCCGTCGGTCACCGCGGAAGAGGCGCAGGTCATGGGCCCCTGGCTCAAGCTTGCCGGGCACCTCGGCTCCTTCATCGGCCAGACTGACCGATGAGCCGATCAAGGCGATCAACATTCTCTATGACGGCACGGTCGCAGAAATGAACCTCGACGCGCTCAACTGCGGAGTGGTCGCGGGCATCATGAAGCGGGCAAATCCGGACGTGAACATGGTCTCCGCCCCGGTCGTGGCGCGGGAGAAGGGCATCCAGATCTCGACCACGAACCAGGATAAATCCGGCGTCTTCGACGGCTACATCAAGGTGACCGTCGTGACGGACAAGCGCGAGCGGTCCATCGCGGGCACAGTCTTCTCCGATGGCAAGCCGCGGTTCATCCAGATCAAGGGCATCCAGATCGACGCCGAGGTGGGCGCGCCACATGGTCTACACCACCAATGAGGACGTGCCCGGCATCATCGGCGCGCTCGGCCAGACCATGGGCGAGAACGGCGTGAACATCGCGAACTTCACGCTGGGCCGCGCCGCCGCGAAGGGCGAGGCGATCGCACTGCTCTACGTGGATGAGCCGGTGCCCGCGCCGGTCGTCAAGAAGCTGCATGCGACGGGTCTGTTCAACCAGATCAAGCTGCTGGAATTCGACGTCGCCTGATCTTCGGGGCGCGGCGCCTCAGGGCCCGCGCCCCGTTCCAGCGGGGATCACATGACCAGACGCCTCTATGCCATCGGTGACATTCACGGCCAGCATGCGCAGCTCACGCGCGTGCTGGACCTGATCGCGGCGGATGGCGGCCCGGACGCCGAGATCGTGTTCATCGGCGACTACACGGACCGTGGCCCGGCCTCGGCTGATGTCCTTGATACGCTCGATGGCCGGTCTGGCGGCGGGCAGGCCGTGGCATTGCCTCAAGGGCAACCATGACCGCATGTTCAGCTGGTTCATGCGCGACTACCCGCTGCACGATGCCCATCTGCCCGTCCCGCTCTACTGGCTGCACGAGCGGTTGGGCGGTGATACGACGCTCGCGTCCTATGGCATCACGGTGACCCCGACGGACCGGCAGCTGGACGTCCACGCGCAGGCGCGCCTGAAAGTCCCGCAGGCACATGTGGATTTCCTGAATACCCTTCCGCTCAGCTTCGAGACAGAGGATCTCTTCTTCGCCCATGCGGGGATCCGGCCCGGCGTGGCACTCGACGCGCAGACCGAGCATGACCTACTGTGGATCCGCAAGGAGTTTCATGTGGACAAGGGCGACCATGGCAAGCTGGTCGTGCACGGGCACACGCCGGTGGAGCGGGCCACGCATTACGGCAACCGCGTCAACATCGACGCCGGTGCGGGCTATGGCCGCCCGCTCACGGCAGTCGTGTTCGAAGGGCGCAAGTGCTGGGCCCTGACCGATACGGGGCGCGTCGCGCTGGAGCCTTAGATGGTGCCGCCTTCGATGGTCTCGGTCTCGGGGGCGGGATGCAGTTCAAAGGCGGAGTTGGGGAGCGGTCCGGTGTCCCGCTTCTAGGTCCAGTCGAGCACGACCTTGCCCGAGTGAGCCGACTGCGCATCGCGGCGAAGCCAGCTTCAAACTCGTCGCCGCGGGAACCGGTGCGTGATCACCTGCGACACATCCAGCCCGTTTTCCAGCATGGCGATCATCTTGTACCATGTCTCGAATATCTCGCGACCGTAGACCCCCTTGATGCGTGATCGCCTTGAAGACGATCCGGCTCCAGTCCACGGGGACTTTTGCCGGGCGGGATGCCCAGCATCGCGATGCGGCCGCCCATGGTCATCGCCTCGACCATCTGATCGAGCGCGCGCTGGTTGCCCGACATCTCCAGACCCACGTCGAAACCCTGTTTCATCTTGAGGCGGGCAATCACGTCGCGCAGGTCGGTCGTCGCGCACGTTGACAGGCACCACATCCGCGACCTTTTCGGCCAGCGCAAGGCGGTCGGGGTTGATGTCGGTGATCACCACATGCCGCGCGCCCACGTGCCGCGCGACGGCGGCGGCCATGATCCCGATGGGGCCCGCGCCGGTGATCAGCACGTCCTCCCCCACCAGATCGAAGCTCAGCGCGGTGTGCACCGCATTGCCCAGCGGATCGAGGATCGCGCCGATATCGTCGCTGATTGTCATCGGGCAGCGGCACGACGTTGAAGGCAGGCAGGCGCAGGTATTCGGCAAAGGCGCCCTGTTCGTTCACGCCGATGCCGCGCGTGCCGGGATCGAGGTGGAACTTGCCCGCGCGGCTCTGGCGCGAGGTTTTGCCGATCAGATGCCCCTCGCCCGAGCAGCGCTGGCCCGAGCGCGAGGTCGGTCACGTTGCGCCCCAGCTCGACGATCTCTCCGGCGAATTCATGGCCGATGATCATCGGCACCGGGATCGTGCTCCGCCGCCCATTCATCCCAGTTCCAGATATGCATATCGGTGCCGCAGATCCCCGTCTTGTTGATCTTGATCAGCACATCGTCCGGGCCGATTTCGGGCACCGGCGCCGTGTGTCGCCCAGAGCCCCTCGCGGGCGTGCAGCTTGGACAGCGCTTTCATCTGGTTGCTCATTGCATCACCCCACAGGCTTTGCCGGCCACTTCGAACGCGCGCCAGCGCGCGGTCGAGCTCGTCGCGCGTCAGGGCCGCGTTCATCTGGGTGCGGATGCGGGCCTGACCGCGCGGCACCACCGGAAAGAAGAAGCCGCGAGACGTAGACGCCCTCCTCGAAGAGGCGCGCCGCCATGTCCTGCGCCAGCTGCGCCTCGCCCAGCATGACGGGAACGATCGGATGCTCGCCCGGCAGCAGATCAAAGCCCAGACCGCTCCAGACCGGCGCGCCAATAGGCCGTGTTCTCGAAGAGCTGTGCGCGCAGGTCGTCGCCCGCCGCCACCAGCTCGAGCGCCTTGATCCCGGCGGCGACGATGGCGGGCGGCAGCGAATTGGAGAACAGGTAGGGCCGCGCACGCTGGCGCAGCAGGTCGATCACCGCCTGCGGTCCCGCGATGTAGCCGCCGATGGCCCCGCCCAGCGCCTTGCCCAGCGTGCCTGTCAGGATATCGACCTCGACACCGGCATGCGCCGGGGTGCCCGCGCCCTTCGGCCCCATGAACCCGGTGGCGTGGCAGTCATCGACCATGACCATCGCATCGTATTTCTGCGCCAGCGCCGTGATCTCCGGCAGCTTGGCGAGGGTGCCGTCCATGCTGAACACGCCGTCCGTCGCGATCAGGATGAAGCGCGCGCCGTCCGCACGGGCCTGCTTCAGCTGCGCCTCCAGATCGGTCATGTCGCTGTTGGCATAGCGGTAGCGCTTGGCCTTGCACAGGCGGATCCCGTCGATGATGACTGGCATGGTTGAGCGCGTCGGAGATGATCGCGTCCTCCGGGCCCAGCAGCGGCTCGAACAGCCCGCCGTTGGCGTCGAAACAGGCGGCAAAGAGGATCGAATCGTCCTTGTCCAGAAAAGCCGCCAGCTTGCGCTCGAGGTCGCGGTGGAGGTCCTGCGTGCCGCAGATGAAGCGCACGGACGCCATGCCGAAGCCGTGGTCATCCATCGCGCCCCTTGCCGCCGCGATCAGATCGGGATGATCGGCCAGCCCCAGATAGTTGTTGGCGCACAGGTTGATCACGCGGCGCCCGTCCACCCGCACCTGTGCCGCCTGCGGCGAGGTGATCATCCGCTCGCGCTTCATCATGCCGTCGGCGTCGATCTGGCTGAGGGTGTCGGCGATATGGGCGAGGAAAGTCTGGCTCATGCAATACTCCCGTGCTGGAATGACCACTATTATACGCGGATGCGCCGACGAGACAGCGCAATTCGCCTCCCGCGGCTCGGGCGCACTGACGGCACGTCGCGGCTGACAAGGGGCGCGTGGTTTTCTAACCTCCCGCATATATCAACGGGAGAGAGATCATGTCGGACGATATCGTTATCCTGAGCGGTGCGCGCACCGCCATCGGAACTTTCGGCGGCGCGCTGGCGGGCACGCCCGCGACGACCCTCGGCGCCACGGTGGCGCGCGAGGCGCTGGCGCGGGCCGGGGTCGACGGCGCGCAGATCGGGCATGTCGTCTTCGGCAACGTCATCAACACCGAGCCGCGCGACATGTACCTCAGCCGCGTCGCCGCGATGGAGGCGGGCGTGCCGGATGCGGTGCCAGCGATGAACGTGAACCGGCTGTGCGGCTCCGGCGTGCAGGCGATCGTGTCGGCGGTCGCAGTCGCTGATGCTGGGGGATGCGGATTTCGCGCTGGCGGGCGGCGCCGAGAGCATGAGCCGCGCGCCCTACATCCTGCCCGCCGCGCGCTGGGGGCAGAAGATGGGCGATGTGGCATCGCTCGACATGTTGCTGGGCACGCTGAACTGCCCCTTCGGCACCGGGCACATGGGCGTCACGGCGGAGAACGTCGCGGAGCGAGCATGGGGTAAGCCGCGCGGATCAGGACGCCTTTGCGCTGCTGTCGCAGGAGCGCGCGGCGGCGGCGATCGACGCGGGGCATTTCGCGTCCCAGATCGTGCCGGTCGAGATCCGGCGCGGACGCGAAACCGCGGCCTTCGAGGTGGATGAGCACCCGAAAGCCACGACGGCGGAACAGCTCGCGGCGTTGCGGCCGGTCTTCCAGAAGGACGGGACGGTGACGGCGGGCAATGCCTCGGGCATCAACGACGGGGCCGCCGCGCTGGTGCTGGCGCGCGCGTCCGTGGCGGCCTCAGGCGGGCTGAAACCGCGCGCGCGGATCCTCGGATACGCCCATGCCGGTGTCGCGCCCGAAGTCATGGGCATCGGACCGATACCGGCGGTGACGAAGCTTCTGGAGAAGACGGGCCTGAGCGCCGATGATTTCGACGTGATCGAGAGCAACGAGGCCTTCGCCAGTCAGGCGCTGGCGGTGAGCCGCGCGCTGGGCTTCGATCCCGCACGCGTGAACCCCAACGGCGGGGCGATCGCGCTGGGCCATCCCGTGGGGGCGACGGGGGCCATCCTCACGGTCAAGGCGCTCTATGAGCTGGAACGGATCGGAGGCAAGCGCGCGCTGATCACGATGTGCATCGGCGGCGGTCAGGGGATCGCGCTCGCCCTCGAACGGATCTGACTTTGAATGGAGCTCGGCGGCATTGAGCCGCCGAGCTCCATTTGAGTATTTTCAGCCAAGAAAGATAGGGATCAGGTCAGCGCGTCGATGAGCGCGATGAGCAGTGTCGCACCGGCAGCGCCGAGCACGGCGGCGAGGGCGATGTAGCGTTTGAACGGTCTGCGCGCGGGCGGCAGCGCGTCCGCCTGCCGGATCAGGGCCGCCTCCACCAGCGCAGGCAGGCGCGGGCCGAAGCGTGAGAGCACGCGCGCGGTCTTGGTCAGGTCGCTCACGATGGCCTTGGGGCCGATGGATTTGGTGATGTAATCCGTCACGATAGGCGCCGCGACCTGCCAGATGTTCATCTGCGGATTGAGCGAGCGGGCGACACCCTCGACCACGATCATCGTGCGTTGCAGCAGGATCAGCTCGGTCCGGGTCTCCATGCCGAAGCGTTCCGTCACCTCGAAGAGATAGGCCAGCAGGCGGCGCCATCGAAATGCGGTCGGCGTCCATGCCAAAGATCGGCTCGCCCACGGCGCGCAGGGCACGCGCGAATTCATCCACGTCCTTGTCGGCCGGGATATAGCCCGCCTCGAAATGCACCTCCGCCACGCGCTTGTAGTCCTTGCGGATGAAGCCGTAGAGGATCTCCGCATAGACGCGGCGGGTGTATTCGTCGATGTGGCCCATGATCCCGAAATCGAGCGCGATGATGTTGCCGTTCGGCGCCACCTTGAGGTTGCCCTGATGCATGTCGCCGTGGAAATAACCGTCGCGCAAGGCGTGCTGCAGAAAGAGCGCGAGGATCCGCTCGGAAAGCTCCACCCGGTCGATGCCCGCGGCATCGAGGGCGGCATTGTCACCCATGGGTATCCCGTTCGCCCAGCCGAGGGTCATGACGCGGCGGGCCGAGTAGTCCCACTTGATCTGCGGGCAGCTCGAAGCCCTTGTCGTTCTTGGTGTTGGCGGCGTATTCGGAGGCGGCGGAGGATTCCAGGCGCAGGTCCAACTCCCCGCGCACGACGCCGTCGAAATGTTCGATCACGTCCATGGGCCGCAGGCGGCGGGATCCCGGAGAGAAGATCTCCACCATGCGGGCGGCGAGGTAGAAGGCATCGACATCCTTGCGGAACGCCTTTTCGATGCCCGGACGCAGGACCTTGACCGCGACCTCCTCGCCCGATCCGCGCAGGCGCGCCTTGTGCACTTGCGCAATGGAGGCGGCGGCGACGGGTTCGCTGAACTCCGAAAAGATGGTGTCAACGGGCTGGCCAAGCTCCTTCTCCACCTCGGCCTTGGCCACCTCGACGGGAAACGGCGGCAGCTGGTCCTGCAGCACGCGCAGCTGGCGCGCCATCTCGTCGCCCACGACATCGGGGCGGGTCGACAGGATCTGGCCGAACTTGATGTAGGCGGGACCGAGCGCTGTCAGCGCGCGGGTCGCAGGCTGCAGCGCCGGATCACCCTTGTAGCCCAGCGGCTTGAACGGGATCGCCAGTGCGCGCGCCACGATGCGCACGGCGCGGGGCGCGTCAAATGCGTCGAGGACGAAATTCATCGCGCCCGTCCGCTCCAGCGTGGCGCCGGTGCGGACCAGCCGCCAGATGTTGTGCGGACCGCGCATCAGCTCATATGCCTTTCAGGGCCGCGCATTCAGATCTTCCAGCCGGAATGCAGCGCCGCGATCCCCATGCTGAGGTTGCGGTACTTCGCCTGCTCGAAGCCTGCCGCGCGGACCATGCCGAGGAACGTGTCCTGATCGGGGAAGTTACGGATGGATTCGACGAGGTACTGATAGCTGTCGCGGTCATTGGCGATAAGCTGGCCCATCCGCGGGATCACATTGAAGCTATAGAGATCATAGGCTTTTTGCATCGCGGGATTGGGCAGCTGGGAGAATTCCAGCACCATCAGGCGGCCGCCGGGCTTGAGCACACGGTAGGCTTCGGTCAGCGCCTCCTGCGGGCGGGTCACGTTCCGGATGCCGAAGGAAATGGTGTAGACGTCGAACGTGTTGTTCTCGAAGGGCAGATCCATCGCGTCACCCACGACCCAATCGAGACTGTCCTGCATCTGGGCCGCCTCGGCGCGCTTGCGCCCCTCGATCAGCATCCCTTCGGTCAGGTCGCAGACGGTGGCATGGCCGGATCCCGCGCGCTGCAGGAACTTGAAGGAGACATCGCCCGTGCCGCCCGCCACATCGAGCAGCTTTTGACCCGCGCGCGGCGCCAGCCAGTCCATCATCGCCTCTTTCCACAGGCGGTGGATGCCGAGGCTCATGACGTCGTTCATTACGTCGTATTTGTTGGCCACGTCGGTGAACAGGTTGCGGACCTTGCCGGCCTTTCTCATCCTCGGGGATGGTCTGGGCGCCGAAATGCGTGGTCTTGTCTGTCATCGGGGTGGTCCTCATCTTGTCAGGGCACCGATATAGCCTCACAACGCCAGATACAAACCGCCAATTGCCGCAGGAGCCCATATGCCCGAACTTCCCGAAGTCGAGACCGTGCGCCGCGGGCTGGCCCCCGTGATGGAGGGGGGCGTGATCCTGCGCGCGCAGGTCAACCGGCCCGATCTGCGCTGGCCTTTCCCGGCCCGGATGGCGGAACGGCTGACCGGGCAGCGGGTGGAGCGGCTGCGGCGGCGGTCCAAGTACATCCTCGCGGATCTGAGCTCCGGCGAGACACTCCTCATCCATCTGGGGATGTCGGGGCGGATGCTGGTCTCCGGCGATCCGCTGGGTGTGTTCGTGCATGAGCATCCGGCGGCGCAAAAGCATGACCATGTGGTGCTGCACATGGAAAACGGCGCGCGGGTCACGTTCAATGATCCGCGCCGCTTCGGCGCGATGGATCTGATGGAGACGGCCCATGCGCAGGCACACAAGCTGCTCGCGGCGCTGGGGCCTGAGCCGCTGGGCAATGATTTTCACGAGGCGGTGCTGGTGGCGGCATTCAGGGGGCGCAACACCCCGGTGAAGTCCGCCCTGCTCGATCAGAGAATCGTGGCCGGACTGGGCAACATCTATGTCTGCGAGACGCTTTTTCGGGCGGGGATCAGCCCGCGGCGCCGCGCGGGACGGATTGCCGCAGCGCGGGTCGCGGCGATGGTGCCGATCATCCGCGATGTGCTGGGCGAGGCCATTGCGGCCGGCGGCTCCAGCCTGCGGGATTTCCGTCAAGCCGATGGCGAACTTGGATATTTTCAGCACTCCTTCGATGTTTACGGAAGGGAAGGCGCGCCCTGCAAGCGCGAGGGCTGCGGCGGTACGGTCGGGCGCATCGTGCAGTCGGGACGCTCCTCCTTCTACTGCGCGCAGTGTCAAAGATAGCTTGAAAGGCCCCGCCCCCGTGATATGCACAGGCGGCTGAGCAACGTAAAGAGGGCCGCGTATATGGCGTATGAAACGATCATCCTGGACATCGACAATCACGTGGCTCTGGTCACGCTGAACCGGCCCGATGCGCTCAATGCGCTCAATGACCAGTTGATGACCGAACTCGCCGATTGCCTGAAGGCGTGCCAGGACAACGAGAAGGTGCGCTGCATCGTCATCACCGGCTCCGAGAAGGCATTTGCCGCGGGCGCCGATATCGCGATGATGAAGGAGAAGACCTTTGTCGATGTTTTCGCGGGCGATCTGTTCACACCCGAGACGGATCAGATCATGCGAATCCGCAAGCCGATCATCGCCGCGGTCAGCGGCTATGCGCTGGGCGGCGGCTGCGAGCTGGCGATGATGTGCGATTTCATCATCGCGAGCGAGAGCGCGAAGTTCGGCCAGCCGGAGATCAACCTGGGCGTGGTCGCGGGTATCGGCGGCACCCAGCGTCTGACCCGGCTCGTGGGCAAGTCCAAGGCGATGGACATGAACCTCACGGGCCGCTTCATGGATGCCGAGGAGGCAGAACGCTCCGGCCTCGCCTCCCGCGTGGTGCCGGTCAAGAAGCTGATGGACGAGGCGATGGGTGCTGCGCACAAGATCGCCGAGAAGTCGATGATTTCCGTTATGGTGGTCAAGGAAGCGGTGAACCGCGCCTATGAGGTGCCGCTGCGCGAGGGCCTGCTGTTCGAGCGGCGGATGTTTCACGCGCTCTTCGCCACCGAGGATCAGGAAGAGGGCATGGGCGCCTTCCTCGAGAAACGCGAAGCGCAGTTCCGCGACAAGTAGCGCACGCCTCAGAGCGCGCGGTCTTCCAGCAGTTCCGCAAGGATCGGATTTGGAAAGCGCCGCTCCAGCGTCACCGCAAAGAATGTCTCTCCGATGCCGGGCAGACGGTCCACCGCCACGAGCTTGCCACTGCTGAGCTCGTCCTGAACGACGATGGGCGGCAGCACCGCCAGCCCGACGCCCTCGCGCGCGAGCAGACGCATCATCGCCATATCCTCCACCTCCGCCGCGATCTGGGGCCGGATACCCAGCCGGTCGGCAAGCGCGTCGAAACCGATGCGCACGCCGGTGTCCGCGGTGGGCAGGATGATCGGCTGGCGTGACAGCAGATCCTCGAGCCCGGCATGCCCCTCCAGCAGATCCGGCGTGCCGACAAGGCTCACGGGTTGTTCGGACAGACGGTGCGAAATGAAGGCCGTGACCGCATCGCGCGAGGGTGGCCGGTTGATCAGCACCACATCGAGGTTCAGCGTCTCGAGCGCCGACAGAAGGTCCGCGCTGGTGCCGGAGCGCAGGATGATCTCCACGTCCGGCCTGCCGAGGATGGGGCGCAGAAACTCCATATGGAAGTTGCGCGACAGCGTGGCCAGCGCGCCGATGCGGATCGCCTGCCGCGTGCGGCCCCGTTCGGTCAGCGTGCCGATCAGCTCGCGCCCGGCGGAGAAAATCGCGTCCGCATGATCGAGCGCGATGCGCCCCGCCTCCGTCAGGATGAGCTGCCGCCCGCGCCGCTCAAAAAGCGCGTGACCCAGTGACGCCTCCAGCTGCTTGATCTGCACCGAGACCGCCGACTGCGACAGGTTCAGCCGCTCCGCCGTGCGGGTGAGGTTGCCGTCATGCGCGACCGCCCAGAAATAGCGCAGGTGGTGATAGTTCATCTCGGCCATATCCATATATTTATCAGAACGATTTTGAGCAAACAATGAATTTTATTACGCGCCGCTTTGCCGGTATCGAGGGTGAACGCCGTATGGCCACAAGAAGGAACCACTGCCTTGATCTCCGCATTCCTGCCCCTGCTCGCCCCGCTCATCTTCTTCGCGGCGGCCTTCATCGCCTTTCGGGGCCCCGCGCTGCGCCCCTTTGACGTGTTGCAGCGGGTCGAGGTCGCCGCGCTCGCGGCCTTTGCGGTCGCGGTTGTCTCCGCGCTGCTGCTGGTCTTCACCGGCGCGGGGACGAGCCTGCTGATCGGCGCCGGTGGGCTTGGCCTGTCGATCCGGCTCGATGCGGTCAGTGCCGTGATGCTGCTGCTGGTGAGTTTCATCGGCTGGGTCGTGCTGCGCTTTGCCGCGACGTACATGGACGGCGAGGCGCGTCAGGGGCCGTTCACCGGATGGCTCTGCCTGACGCTGGCGGCGGTCCTGCTGCTGATCCTCGCGGGCAATGTCGCACAGCTGGTGGTGGCGTGGATCGCGACGAGCATGTCACTGCACCAACTGCTGCTGCACTACCCCGAGCGGGTCGCCGCCCAGCGCGCGGCACGCAAGAAGTGGATCACCGCGCGGCTGGGCGATGCCGCGCTGCTGGCGGCGGCCATCATGCTGGTGCTCCAGTACGAGACGGGTGACATCGCGGCGATCCTCGCGGCGGCGCGCGCCGGTGTGGGCGGTGATCTGACCACGTGGGTCGCGGCGGCGCTCGCTTGTGCGGCGATCCTCAAGTCCGCGCAATTCCCGCTGCATGGCTGGCTGACGGAAGTGATGGAGACGCCCACGCCGGTGTCGGCCCTGTTGCATGCTGGCGTCATCAACGCGGGCGGCTTCCTGCTGATCCGGTTCTCCGACGTCATGCTGCTGTCGCCGGGCGTGCTGGCAGTGCTGGTGATGATCGGCGGGTTCACCGCGCTTTTCGGGGGGCTGGTGATGCTGACGCAATCGGCGGTCAAGACGTCGCTGGCCTGGTCCACCGTGGCGCAGATGGGCTTCATGATCCTGCAATGCGGTCTCGCGCTCTTTCCGCTGGCGCTGCTGCACATCGTGGCACATTCCCTCTACAAGGCGCATGCCTTTCTCGCCTCGGGCGGTGCCGTGGACATGGTCGCGGCGATCCGGCGGCCCGGTCCCGTCGCCATCCCGAACGGCGTCGCGGTGGGCCGCGCCTTCGTCTTTGCGCTGGTGATCTATGCGCTCGTCGGTTTCATCTTCGGGTTGGAGAGCAAGTCGCCGCAGGCCGTGGCGCTGGGCGCGATCCTGATCTTCGGCGTGGCCTATCTGCTGGCGCAGGGTCTGGCCGATGCCGCGCCGCGCGTCCTGACCCAGCGCACGGCGGCCTATTCCGTCGCGGCGGCGGTGGGGTATTTCGCGCTGCAGACCGCATCGGAGTGGTTGATGGCCGGCACCTTGCCCGCGACACCCGCCCCCGGTCCACTTGAATGGGCGCTGATCGTTCTGGCGCTCATGAGCTTTGGTCTGGTCGCGGTGGCGCAGGCGATGTTCCCGCTCTGGGCCTACCATCCTGCATCGGCAGGGCTGCGCGTGCACCTGTCCAACGGGCTTTATGCCAATGCCGTCTTCGACAAGCTGCTCGGCGGCTGGTCGAGCCAGCAAAACCCATGATCCAGCGAAAGGATACACCCATGACGACCTCCATCGAACTTTCGCAGATGACAAAGGCCAGCGACACCGCCGCACGGGCGATACCGCCGGTCTGGCCGCTTGCCTCCTCGGTCGCGGTGAACCCGTTTCTGGGACAGGCGGGCGAGACACTGGCGCAGGCCGGTGCGCGGCTGGCCCGTGTGCGCGGCGTGCCGATCACGATGCCACGCGCGCATTACGCCGCGTTGATCGCGGATGGCACCATCACGGATGCGGACATCAGCGCCGCAATCGCGGCACAGGGCGGCGCAGGCCCGCTCAAGCTCGACGATATCAAGCGCAGCGCGGGCACGCCCGCCAGCACCGCCACCCCGCTTGCTACCATCGCCGATTTGGCGGCGCGGGTATCGGGCATCGATTGGCCGGGGATCTTCACGGACCGTTTCGGCCATTGGGCGGCGGGGTATTTCGATCAGGGTCAGGCGCTCTGGGCGGCACCGCGGCGACGGGGGGCCTATGACGCCTGGCGCCAGAACGCCACCCACGACCTGTCGCCGGAGATCGCGGGGCTGGCAGGCTTCGCGCAGTTCGTCAGCGAAACGCCCGACACCGCCGAGGAGGCGCGCCTGCGCAGCGCAGCGGAGTTGGGCCTGAGCGAGCAAATGCTCGAGACCTATCTGCATCAGCTGCTGTTCACGCTGGGCGGTTGGGGGCAGGTCGGGCGGTATGCCCTGTGGCAGGCGGAGCTTGCAGGCGGCAGCGATCACACGATCACCGATCTGCTGACCATCCGGCTGTTGTGGGAGGAGGCGCTGTTTGCCCAGTACAAGGATCAGATCGGTGCGAAATGGGATAAGGTGAAGGAGGCGCATGCCCGCCCCGTCACCCCGCACCAGGACCTGATGATCGACACGATCCTTCAGGCTGCGTGGGAATACGCGGTGCAGCGCGACCTGGCTGAGACATTCGCCGCAGCCGTGACCACACCCGCCGAAGCGCGCCCCGCGATGCAGGCCGCGTTCTGCATCGACGTCCGCTCTGAGGTGTTCCGCCGCGCGCTGGAGGCGGTGGACCCCGGCATCCGGACACTGGGCTTTGCGGGCTTCTTCGGCCTGACGCCTTCGCACAGGGGCTTTGCCTCCGATGTGGAAGAGCTGCGCCTGCCGGTGCTGATCAACCCGGCGCTGACCTCCACCTCCGAAGGGGACAACAAGAGCGCCGAGCAATCCGCACGGTTCAAGGCCCGCGCGGCGCGCGCCTGGGGCCGGTTCAAGCTTGCCGCCGTCTCCTCCTTCGCCTTCGTCGAAGCGACCGGGCCGGTATATGTCGGCAAGCTGGTGAAAGATGCGCTCAACCTCGCGCCGCAAACCGCGGACGAGGCGCCGGCGCCGCGCCTCGATCCGCCACTGCCGCTGGAGGACCAGATCGGCGCGGCGGAGACGATCCTGCGCGCGATGTCGCTGACCTCGAACTATGCGCGGCTGATCGTGATTGCGGGGCATGGCGCCAATGTCGTGAACAACCCCTTTGCCAGCGGGCTGCACTGCGGCGCCTGCGGGGGCTATGCCGGTGACGTGAACGCGCGGCTTCTGGCGGGCCTGCTCAACAGTGCGGAGGTGCGCGCAGGTCTGGTGGACCGCGGGATCGAGATCCCATCAGATACGCTGTTCGTCGCCGGGCTGCACGATACGACAACGGATGCGGTGACCCTGTTCACTACCGACCACCCCTCCGCCGCACATGAGGCGGGCATCCGGCAGGCGAAGGCATGGTTTGCCCAGGCAGGGATCGTCACCCGGTCGGAGCGGGCACTGCGCCTGCCGCGCGCGGATGCGGAGGACGAGATCGAGCTGCGCAGCCGCGACTGGGCGGAAACGCGGCCCGAATGGGCGCTGGCAGGCTGCAAGGCGTTCATCGCCGCACCGCGCCAGCGGACCGCGGGCAAGAGCCTCGGCGGACGGGCCTTCCTGCACGATTACGACTGGCAGCAGGACAAGAACTTTGGCGTGCTGGAGCTGATCATGACGGCGCCCGTGGTGGTGGCGAGCTGGATCAGCCTGCAATATTACGGCTCCACCGTGGCGCCGGATGCCTTCGGCGCGGGCAACAAGTTGCTGCACAACGTGACCGGCGGCATCGGCGTGGTGGAGGGCAACGGCGGCGCGCTGCGCGCGGGCCTGCCGTGGCAGTCGGTGCATGAAGGTGAGGGGTTCGCCCATGACGCGCTGCGTTTGTCGGTCTGTATCGAGGCGCCGCGGGAGGCGATGATCGACATCCTCAAGCGCCACGACGGCGTGCGCGCGCTCTTTGACAATGGCTGGCTCCACCTCTTTGCCCTCGATGAGAACGGCCAGATGGCCTGGCGCTATGCCCGCGGGCTCGAATGGACGGCGGTCGATCGGCCCGACACGCAGCTGCCGCAGATCAAGGCGGTCGGCTGACCCCTGCCGCTTCGACCCCGGCGGCAGCTGCGGCGGCGTGATCTGCCGCCGCAGCCGCTCGCCCGCCTTTACAAGGTGGGGCCAATGCAGCTATAGCCGCCGCATACATGCGCGTGCAGCCCGCTCAGGCTAGAATCACCTATCGGTGTGCTCCCTTCCGGGACTGTCTGCACGCATTGACCAAAGACACACAGAGATAGGATGATCCTCATGGCCAATACACCACAATCCAAGAAGCGCGCACGCCAGAACGAAAAGCGGTTCGCGATCAACAAGGCGCGCCGCTCGCGCATCCGGACCTTCCTGCGCAAGGTCGAGGAAGCCATCGAATCGGGCGTGAAGGAAGATGCCGTGGCAGCCCTTCGCGCGGCCCAGCCCGAGCTGATGCGCGGCGTCACCAAAGGCGTCTATCACAAGAACACCGCATCGCGGAAAATGTCCCGTCTTTCCGCGCGGGTCAAAGCGATCGCCTGAGAATCGGGCCAAGCGAAAATCATGCAGGCGCCTCCATCGGAGGCGCCTGTGTTGTTTCTAAGCCCCTTTCCGGGGCGCCCGAGATTCTTTTGAAGCAAAGTCAGAGTCAACAAATAAGATATGTTGAACCGGCCTGCGCAGGCTTGCTACCTAGTATGAGCGATTCACATCGCGGGGGGACAGACCGAGGCATCCCGCTCTATTTTGCTAGAGGTAGCGCAGGATTTTGAGGTCTCTTCCGACGGGCTCCAGGGCCCGAGGGAAGAGTTGCAGATGCTGCTGCCGGCACATTTGCCTGTCACGATATCAGAGCGGCCCGATGCAAGTTTCAAAAGCGCTAGAAAGCGCCAGGAGCTTGCGTGGGCGAAGAGGAAAGCCTTGAGCACAGGGCCGGTTTCCGAGGGGACCGGAACGGCCCTCGGGCGTGCAATGGGCTGGTCGAGGCAATGTCGCGTGGGGCGGCAGCAAATGACGACGGTAGGGGATATAATGACGCAGGACCAGTGGAGCAACGTAAAGCGTAAGCTTCTGAAGACAGTAGGGCAGAACAACTACACAACATGGATCGACCCGCTCAAACTCGGGCATGCCAAGGGCAGCATCGCAACGCTTTCCGTTCCCACGACGTTCTTCGGCAACTATGTGAGCCAGAACTTCGCGGACCTGATCCTGCATGAGCTGAAGGCCTATGACGCATCGCTCACGCGGCTGAATTTCGAAGTCGCCAACAAGGCGCCGAAGCCCGCGACCAGCAAGACGGACGAGATCACCCCCGCGCGCGTGGCAGCGCCCAAGCCGGCCAATGGCGCCGCCTCCTATACCGCGCCGCTGGAGCGGCGTTTCACCTTCGATACCTTCGTCGTCGGCAAGCCGAACGAGCTGGCCCATGCCGCCGCGCGCCGCGTCGCCGAAGGCGGCCCGGTGAGCTTCAATCCGCTGTTTCTCTATGGCGGCGTGGGGTTGGGCAAGACGCACCTGATGCACGCCATCGCGCAGGAGCTGCAGGAGCGAAAGCCTGAGTTGAACGTTCTCTACCTCTCGGCCGAGCAGTTCATGTACCGCTTCGTGCAGGCCTTGCGCGACCGCAAGATGATGGATTTCAAGGAGATCTTCCGCTCGGTCGATGTGCTGATGGTCGATGACGTGCAATTCATCGCCGGCAAGGACAGCACGCAGGAGGAGTTCTTTCACACCTTCAACGCGCTGGTCGATCAGAACAAGCAGATCATCATTTCCGCCGACCGCGCACCGCAGGAGATCAAGGATCTCGAGGACCGGGTGAAGTCGCGCCTGCAATGCGGTCTCGTCGTGGATCTGCACCCCACCGATTACGAACTGCGCCTGGGCATCCTGCAAACCAAGGTGGACATGCACCGCCTCACGTATCCCGACCTCGTGATGGACGATGGCATGCTCGAGTTCCTCGCGCACCGCATCTCCACCAACGTGCGCGTGCTGGAAGGCGCGCTGACGCGGCTCTTCGCCTTCGCCTCGCTGGTCGGGCGGCAGATCGACATGGAGCTGACGCAGGACTGTCTCGCCGATGTGTTGCGCGCCTCCGAGCGCAAGGTCACCGTCGAGGAGATCCAGCGCAAGGTGTCGGACCATTACAACATCCGCCTGTCCGACATGATCGGGCCCAAGCGGCTGCGCAGCTATGCCCGGCCGCGGCAGGTGGCGATGTATCTGTGCAAGCAGATGACCAGCCGCTCGCTGCCCGAGATCGGGCGCCGTTTTGGTGGGCGCGATCACACCACCGTCATGCACGGGGTCAAGCGCATCGAGGAGCTCAAACTCTCGGATGGGCAGATCGCCGAGGATCTGGACCTGCTGCGCCGCGCGCTCGAGGCGTGAGCGGCAGACCGCCTGACAGATGCAGCAAAGCCACAGGGCGCCCCTTGACGCGGGCGCCTTTTGTGGCTGTTGTCCCGTAAGCCTTGTGATTGAGCCGGAAGCGGGTAATTTGCCCGTCCGGACCCTGTGCAGTGGAGAATAGGCATATGAAATTCAGCATCGAACGCGCCGCATTGCTCAAGGCTGTCTCGCAGGCACAATCGGTGGTCGAGCGGCGCAATACGATCCCGATCCTCGCCAACGTGCTGATCGAGGCGGAGGGCAACGATGTTTCCTTCCGCGCCACCGATCTGGACATCGAGGTGGTGGACAAGGCGACTGCGAAGGTCGAGCGCGCAGGCGCCACGACAGTCGCCGCCACCACCCTGCACGAGATCGTGCGCAAGCTGCCCGACGGCGCGCTGGTCTCGCTCACCGCGGACAGCGCCGCGGGCCGGCTGACGGTGGAGGCGGGACGCTCCAACTTCTCGCTGGCCACGCTGCCGAAGGAGGACTTTCCGGTGATGGCGTCGTCTGAATATGCCTGCAACTTCTCCGCCAATGCGGCGGTGCTGCGTCGCCTGTTCGACAAATCGAAATTCGCGATCTCTACCGAGGAAACGCGCTATTATCTCAACGGCGTCTACATGCACATCGCGGACGGCGATGGCGGCAAGATGCTGCGCTGCGTGGCGACGGACGGTCACCGGCTGGCGCGGATCGACGCGGATATGCCCGAGGGCGCCGCGGACATGCCCGGCGTGATCGTGCCGCGCAAGACCGTGGGCGAGCTGCGCAAGCTGCTGGAGGATGACGATATGAAGATCGCGGTCTCGGTCTCCGAGACCAAGGTCCGCTTCGCCACGCCGCAGATTACGCTGACATCCAAGGTGATCGACGGGACGTTCCCCGACTACACCCGCGTCATCCCGCAGGGCAACACCCGCAGGCTGGAAGTGGACGCCGCCGATTTCGCGCAAGCCGTCGACCGTGTGGCGACCGTGAGCTCGGAGCGGTCGCGCGCGGTCAAGCTGCAGCTGGACGAGGATCGCCTGATCCTCTCCGTCAACGCGCCCGACAGCGGCGCCGCGGAGGAAGAGCTGGCCGTCGCCTATGGCGATGAGCGGCTGGAGATCGGCTTCAACGCGAAATACCTGCTGGAAATCGCCTCCCAGGTCGACCGCGAGAATGCCGTGTTCCTGTTCAACTCCTCCGGCGATCCCACGCTGATGCGCGAGGGCAACGATACCTCCGCCGTCTATGTCGTGATGCCGATGCGTGTCTGAGGGGACCGGAATTTCTGAAGGGCCCTGTGCGTTCTCCTTGAAAGAAAACGACACGCGCTGATGGCAGGGCTCTACCTTTCCAACCTGACCCTCTCGCATTTCCGCTCGCACAAGCGCGCGGTGATCGAGGTGGACGCGCGCCCCGTCACCATCCACGGCGATAACGGCGCGGGCAAGACCAACATCCTCGAGGCAGTCTCGCTGCTGTCGCCCGGGCGCGGCCTGCGCCGGGCGAGTGCGGAGGATATGACCCGCCGCCCAGAGGCGCTGGGCTGGAAGATCACCGCGCTGCTGCACGGACCGCTGGGGCTGAGCGAGATCGAGATCACCTCCGAGAAGGGCGCAGCGCGGCAGGTGCGCATCGACGGCAAGCCCACAGCGCAGACGGCGCTGGGGCGCATGGCGCGCGTCCTGTGGCTCATCCCCTCCATGGACCGGCTGTGGATCGAGGGCGCAGAGGGGCGGCGGCGGTTTCTCGACCGCATGACGCTGAGCTTTCTGCCCGATCACGCGGAAATCTCGCTCGGCTATGAGAAGGCCATGCGCGAACGCAACCGCCTGCTCAAGGACATGGTGCGCGAACCGTCGTGGTACGCGGCCCTGGAGGCGCGCATGGCGGAGACCGGCGTGGCCATCCACCACAACCGCCAGCACGCCTTGCGCGCGCTGGCGCATGCACAAGACGGGACGGAGACCTGCCTTTCCCACCGCGACGCTCACGCTCGAGTGCGAGATGCCGGATGATGTGGAGGCGATGCGGGCCGCGCTGGCGGACAACCGGATGCGCGACCTGGCCGCCGGGCGCACACTGATCGGGCCGCACCGGGCGGATCTGCTGGGCGACTACGCCGCCAAGGGGGTCCCTGCGCGCGATTGCTCCACCGGCGAGCAGAAGGCACTGCTGGTCTCGCTCATCCTCGCCAATGCGCGGGCGCTGGCCGCGGACTTCGGCGCACCGCCGCTGCTGCTGCTCGACGAGGTCGCGGCGCATCTCGATGCGGGGCGCCGCGCCGCCCTCTATGACGAGATCTGCGCGCTGGGTGCGCAGGCCTGGATGACGGGCACCGAAGACGGGCTTTTCGAGGCCATGGGCGACCGTGCGCAGAGCCTTCTCGTGACCGATCAGGACGGCCTTTCCAGCGTTTCCGCTCAGGGCTGATCTGCGCCGCCGCGTTCCACAAAATCTTGTGTGATAAGCGTGACAATCCGGGCCGAAAACCGTATATTTAGCGGATAATTATTCAGGATCAGCGACATGTCCGAGACAGAGCAGCAACCAGAAGAATACGGCGCCAATTCCATCAAGGTTCTCAAGGGCTTGGAGGCCGTGCGCAAGCGTCCGGGCATGTATATCGGTGACACCGATGACGGCTCGGGCCTGCACCATATGGTCTATGAGGTCGTGGACAACGGCATCGACGAGGCGCTGGCCGGTCATGCGGACCATGTGACCGTCACGATCCACGAGGACAGCTCGGTTTCCGTGTCCGACAACGGGCGCGGAATACCCGTCGGCATCCACGAGGGAGAAGGCGTCTCGGCCGCTGAGGTCATCATGACCCAGCTGCACGCCGGCGGTAAGTTCGACAGCAATTCCTACAAGGTTTCGGGCGGTCTGCACGGCGTCGGCGTCTCGGTCGTCAACGCGCTCAGCGACTGGCTGGAGCTGCGCGTCTGGCGCGAGGGCTACGAGCATGTCGCGCGCTTCGAGGGCGGTTTCACCACGAAGCATCTCGAGACGCTGGGGCCGACGGAGCGCACCGGTACCGAGGTGCGCTTCCTCGCCTCCACTCTCGACGTTTTCGAACCTCGATTATTCCTTCGAGACGCTGGAGAAGCGCCTGCGCGAGCTGGCGTTCCTGAACTCCGGCGTCAAGATCATCCTGCGCGACGAACGGCCCACCGATCCACTCGAGACGGTGCTCTATTACGACGGCGGCGTGAAGGAATTCGTCAAATACCTCGACCGGCACAAATCCTCGATCCTGCCTGAGCCGATCTTCATCACCGGCGAGAAGGACGATATCGGCGTCGAGGTCGCGATGTGGTGGAACGACAGCTATCACGAGAACGTCCTGCCCTTCACCAACAACATCCCGCAGCGGGACGGCGGCACGCATATGGCGGGCTTTCGCGGCGCGCTGACGCGGACGATCAACAACTACGCCCAGATCTCAGCGGCATCGCGAAGAAGGAAAAGGTCACCTTTACCGGCGACGACGCGCGCGAGGGGCTGACCTGCGTGCTGTGCGTCAAGGTGCCGGACCCGAAGTTCTCCTCCCAGACCAAGGACAAGCTGGTGACCTCCGAGGTGCGCCCCGCGGTCGAGGGGCTGGTGAACGAGAAGCTGGCCGAGTGGTTCGAGGAGAACCCGCAGATCGCCAAGATCGTCGTGGGCAAGATCATCGAGGCCGCCCATGCCCGCGAGGCCGCGCGCAAGGCGCGCGATCTGACGCGGCGCAAGACGGCGATGGACGTGAACTTCCTCGCGGGCAAGCTCAAGGATTGCTCCGAGAAAGACCCGTCCAAGACCGAAGTCTTCCTGGTGGAGGGTGACAGCGCCGGCGGCTCCGCCCAGACGGGCCGCGACCGGCAGACGCAGGCGATCCTGCCGCTCAAGGGCAAGATCCTCAACGTGGAGCGCGCGCGCTTTGACCGGATGCTGGGCAGCCAGGAGATCGGCAACCTCGTGATGGCACTCGGCACCGGGATCGGGCGCGACGAGTTCAACATCGCCAAGCTGCGCTACCACAAGATCGTCATCATGACGGACGCGGACGTGGACGGGGCGCATATCCGCACGCTGCTGCTCACCTTCTTCTACCGCCAGATGCCGCAGCTGATCGAGAACGGGCACCTCTATATCGCGCAGCCGCCGCTCTACAAGGTGTCGCGCGGCAAGTCCGAAGTCTACCTCAAGGATCAGGCCGCGATGGAGGAATACCTGATCCAGCAGGGCATCGACGGCGCCATGCTGCGGCAGGGCAACGGCGAGGAGATCAGCGGGCAGGATCTGGCCCGCGTGGTCGACCACGCACGCCAGCTGCGCCGCGTGCTGGAAGCTTTCCCGACCCATTATCCGCGTCACATCCTGGAACAGGCCGCGATTGCCGGTGCGTTCGTGCCGGGCGCCGTGGACCGTGATCTGCAGGGCGTGGCCGACAAGGTCGCCGCGCGTCTGGACCTGATCGCGCTGGAATACGAGCGTGGCTGGCAGGGCCGGATCACGCAGGATCACGGCATCAAGCTCGCGCGCATCCTGCGCGGTGTCGAAGAGGTGCGCACGCTGGACGGCAAGATGCTGCGCGGCGGCGAGGCGCGCAAATCGGGCACGTTCACCAGAGCATCTGCAGGACGTCTACGACCTGCCCGCGACGCTGGTCCGCAAGGACCGCACACAGCTGATCCACGGGCCGATGGACCTGCTGAACGCCATCCTGACCGAGGGCGAGAAGGGTCTGTCGCTGCAACGCTACAAGGGATTGGGCGAGATGAACCCCGACCAGCTGTGGGAAACCACGCTGGACCCCGACGCGCGCACGCTGCTGCAGGTGAGGGTCGAGGACGTGGCCGAGGCGGACGATCTGTTCACCAAGCTGATGGGCGACGTGGTCGAGCCGCGCCGCGAGTTCATCCAGCAGAATGCGCTGAACGTGGAAAATCTCGACTTCTGAGGCTGGCGGGGCTCAGCCGGGCCCGGCGCGCAGCCGAAGGATCAGCAAGCAGATGAGCGAGAGCAAGGTCGCGCCCGCCGCCAGTGCGGGGGTAAGCAGCGCGAGTGCCGCCACCGGGACGAGCAGGGCATTGAAGCAAAAGGTACAAAGCAAGGCGCCGCGCCCCTTGGCGGCGGCCAGTCCCAGTGCGGCGGGGCAACCGATAATCAACACGCCCAACGCGGCTGCCAGCGCGCTGCCCGGGGCGATGAAGCTCCAAACCAATGCCGCGATACCTGCGACGCCAAACAGGGCAAGCGTGTAGCGTGGAATGAAGCCGACCGCCTCCGGAGCCCCACCGGAGCGCCAGCGGCCCAGCGCGGCCAAGGCGATCAGCGCGCAGCCGTATTCAAAGTAGACCACCCTTGCATGTTCGGGCATCAGCTCCGGCGCGCCAATCACGAGCGCGGAATATAGATAGGCCATGGCAGCGCCCAGCGCGATCAGGCTGTCGGCATCCGGTCTGCCGCGCAGGAGTGCGGGCACACCCCGACGAAAGACGCGAAGCCCCGGCCCCAGCAGCACGACAGCGGCAAGGAGCGACTGGATCTGCCATGAGGTGAAGGTGCCGATGGAGCCCTCGATGGCCTCTCGCCAGGTCGGGAAGAGCCGGCTACCGCTTTCCAGCAGCACGATGGGCAGGGTCAGCACGAAGGCCAGAACCGCCGCGCGTCTGAGCGCACCCGCATCGGTTTCGCGCCAATCGCGCGTGTCAGCCCCGAGCGCGCCGGGGTATCCTGCCTGCTCGAGCGCGGCAAACGCGTCCCTGAGCGCGCGGGCGGATGTCACGGTGAAAGTCGCGGTTCCCTGCGGGTAACGCACGTCGGCCTGCGCAAGCCCGGCTACACGCTCCAGCGCGGCCTGCGCCTGTTTGGCACACTCCGCGGAGGTCATGCCCAGCACCCGGATCTCGAACATGTCAGCCATTCAACGCCCCAATTTCAGGGCTGCGGCAGCGCTACCTCGCATCCTTCTGCGCGGCATCCTCGGTCACGGTCTCCGCCTCGATGATCTCGGCATCCGCGATCTCGGATTTATCCTCCGTGGTATCATCCTGTGGCTTCTCTTCCAGCAGACCCACGATCAGCGGCAACATGTTGGCACCCGCGGGCATCGCCACCTCTGAGAGCGGCGGACGCTTCCACTCCAGCGTATCGAAGCTGGAGCAGTTTTCGCAGATCGGTTTCCATTCCGCATGGATGTGCTGGCAGTTGTCGCAGATCCATTGCGGGCCGCGCGGGACGGACAGCGCGCGCGCCAGCCAGCCCTTGACCACGGTATCGGAGGCGCCCTCGCCCCGCTCCACCGCCGCCATCAATGTGACGGAGCGGGCGTCGGGGTCGGTCTCGACCAAGGCGCCCAGCGCGCGGCGCGCGGCGGGGAAATCCTCATTGGCGATATGCAGCTCGGTGAGCAGCATCTTCGTCTCTGGATTGTCGGGATTGATCCTGGTCAGCGTGGTGAACCGCTTGATGCGCGCGGCGGGCGTCTCCTCCGGCTCGATGGCGGCGAAGGCGGCGGCGAGGTCGGGATGGGGCCGTGCCTCCCACGCCTTCTTGAGCACGCGGGTGGCATAGCGCGGCTTGCCCTGCGCGATGTAGCCGTGCGCGGCCATCACGGCCGCCGGAATGAGGTCGGGCGAAAGGCGGTTCGCCTCGATCGCATGCTCGCGCTTCTCGATCGTGCTTTCCTCGGCGAGGATGTCCTTGGCCTCCGACAGGGCGAGCACCGCATCGCGGCGTTTGTGCACGTCGCGGGGCAGCTGGCCATTGCGCAGCTTGGTGCTCAATGTCCTGCGCGCACCGGTCCAGTCTTCCTTCTCCGCCTGAAGTCGCAGCAGCACATCGCCGGTCTCTTCATGCTTGGGCTTGAGCTCGAATGCTTTCTTGGCCAGCTCCAGCGCCGTATCGGTATCGCCCGCGGCCAGCTTTTGCTTCATAATACCACGCACGCCGACAAATCGGGTCTGCTCGTTCTCCACCAGCTTGCGGTAGGTTTCCTCGGCCTTCTTGGTGTCACCGGCAAGCTCCGCCGCCTGTGCCGTCAGCAGATTGGTCAGCGCGGGCTTGTTGAGGTATTTGTCCGCCTTGGCGGCCTTGGCCATGGCCAAGCGCCCCTCCCCGCTCGCCAGCGCCATCAGCCCTTCGGACAAGGCCTCGAAGCCCTTCCGCTCCCGGTTGCGGTCGAAGTAGCGCGAAAGCGCCGTCTCATCACCGTTGAGGAACCTCAGGACCGCCCCGAGCAGCGCCAGCACCTTGAGGAGCAGCCAGACCGCGACGAACAGCAGCACCAGCAGCAGCACGGATTCGAGCGGACCGGGGTTCAGCTCGTATCCCAGCGCGCGGATCTGCAGGCCGCCATCCGCCTCGAGGAGCATCCCCGCACCCCAGGCGAGCACGCCGACGAGGCCGATGAAAACGATGATTTTGATCAGGGACCAGAGCATAGTATTTTCCTTAGTCTGCCGTCAGGCGTTGTGCCAGGGCATCGGCTGCCTTGCGTGCCGCGACGCGGGCTTCTGCCCCCGCGCGCCAGTCTGCGATGGCCGCCTGCGCCTCTTCGGGCAGGGCGTCAAGTTCGTTCAATGTGGTGACCAGATCGCCGCTCTGGACAGCTGCCTCCGCGCGCGACAGCACGGCATCGGGGTCGTCCCCTTCACGCGGGGTGACGGAGCGCGCGCCGAGCGACCGGGTCAGAAACCCGCCGATCCCTTGCTGGCCATCACCGGCTGCAGCGGACCGCGCAGCAGCGAGCGCCTGCCGCGCCTGTGCCGGGAATTCGGCCTGAAGGGCGCTCAAGGTCGGCACACCCTCTTCTGCCGCGGCGTTGAGCGCCGGGTCGATCTCGCCCAGTTCGAGCCCGCCCAGCGTCTCGACCGGCTCGGCAAAGGGCTGGCCCGCGTCGATCGCGGAGACGATCTTGGCGAGTGCCGCCTGCGCGTTCGCGGTCTTCGCGGCTTCGGCGGTGGCTTCCTCGACGCTGCGGGCGTTGTTGATCAGTTCCTCGATCTCGCTGCGCTGGGAGACGACGGACTCGCGCAGCGCCTCAAGCTCGGTGGCATAGGTGGCAGCGGCGGCTGCAATCGCGGCTTCGGTCGCGTCGCCTTCGGGCAGGGACACGACCGGACGCGCCTCAAGCTCACTGATCCGGCTCTCGATCTCGCCAAGGCTGGTCTGCACGGCCTCAAGCTGTGTCTCGAGCGGCGTGAGGTCCGGTGCGGGCGTATCTTCCAGCGCGGCGATCCGCTCCTGCTGCGCCGACAGCTCGCCGCGCAGGGCGATGCTCGGATCCTCCTCCGCGGGTCCGAAGAGATCCTGTTGGGCGGCCAGGAAACCGATACCACCCGCCACGATCCCGCCCAAAACCAGCGGCAGAAAAGAATTGCCTTTCTTCGGCTGCTCGAGCACCGGCACCGGCAGCGGCGTCTCGGAGCGGCCTTGCGTGTCACTTGGCGGCTCTTCGGGCAGCGGCTCCTCGATCTGCGCGGCGGCCTCGGCTTTGTCAGGCTCTGCGGCGGGCGCATCTGTCGGGGCTGCATCGGGATTGGCATCGCTTTGGGAAGCGGTGGCTTCCGGGGCGTTCAGCGAGGACGTGTCCGCCTTGTCTTCGGGTGGGGTATTCTTGGAAACCGTGTCGTCGCCCAGCATCACAGCGTCCTCGATCCGCTCATCTTCCGGCTTGCTCTGCGAGGATTTGCTCTTGGCAGAGCTCGGTTTCTTGGGTGACGCCACAGTACTTACCTTTTCGATTCTTGCCCCCGGGACGGAGCCAGCCTTGCAACCTTATCCGGCATGCACAAGTCTCTCAAGCCAAGCTGGAGGATAAGCACAGGTTTTCAACGGCGATCCGCATGCCCTGCGCCTGCGGGGTCGGCAGGATGTGGAGGCTGGCGGCCCTCTGTTGCGCCAACGGGGAGGCTACGGCAGGGCTGAGTGCCACGAGATGGGCATGGGTGAGGTGGCCATGCGCCTCTTTTGCCAGTTGCTGCGCCGTGCGCGGGGAAAAGACCGGCACAATGCAGGGCCGCCCGAGCGCTTCGCGCGCCTCGCGCGACAACCGCAATAGCTCCTGGGTGTAGAGCGCGACATGCCGCGTCTCGATGCCCGCGGCACCTAGATTTTGTGCGATGTCACCGATGGTATGCGCCCCGCCCAGATGAAGGAGCGGGCCGGGCGGCGGACTGGCGCGCAAGGCCGCGATCAGCTCCTGCGCGTTCTCCCCCGCCTGTTGTGCCTGCCAACCGCTTGCGCGGGCCAGCGCGGTTGTCCGGCTGCCGACGCAATAGGCCGGTCGGCCCTCCCCCCGCGGGGCATGGCCGACCCCGTTGGCGGAGGTGAAGATGACGCCTGCGATGCCCTGCAGATCGAAGGCCGTGTCGCGCGCCACGATCTCCATCAGCGGTGCGATCACGATATCCACCGCCGCCCGCGCGCGCGGATCGAGCGTCTCGGCAAAGCGCGTGGCGCTTGGCGCTGGTCGGGTGAGCAGAAGGCTGGGCCGAGCCATGGGCGGAGACGCTCTCAGGATTGTTTGCAGGACGCAGGAGTGTTACCTGCCCGGAACCCCCTGCGCAACGGAAACCCCCCGACCCATGTCCTCGCTCACGATCCTCGGACTTGAAAGCAGCTGCGATGATACCGCGGCGGCGGTGGTGCGCGGGCAGGCCGGTGATGCCACGGTGATGTCCTCTGTCGTGATGGGACAGGAGAGCCTGCATGCGGATTTCGGCGGGGTCGTGCCGGAGATCGCGGCGCGCGCGCATGCGCAAAAGCTCGACTTTTGCGTGATGCAGGCGCTGGCGGAGGCGGATCTGACACTGGGTGAGATCGACGCGGTGGCGGTGACCGCTGGGCCGGGCCTGATCGGCGGCGTGGTATCCGGGGTAATGTGCGCCAAGGGGATCGCGCTGGCGCGGGGTCTGCCGCTCTACGGGATCAACCATCTGGCGGGCCATGCGCTGACCCCCCGGCTGACGGATGCGGTGGCCTATCCCTACCTCATGCTGCTGGTTTCCGGCGGGCATTGCCAGTTTCTGATCGTGTCGGGGCCCGACAGCTTTCAGCGCCTCGGCGGCACGATCGACGATGCCCCGGGCGAGGCGTTCGACAAGGTCGCGCGGCTCATCGCGCTGCCCCAGCCCGGCGGCCCGGCCATCGAGACGCGGGCAAGGGCTGGCGATGCCACACGTTTCCGCCTGCCCCGTCCGCTGCTCGACCGCGACGATTGCGATATGTCCTTTTCCGGGCTCAAGACGGCGGTGCTGCGCCAGCGCGATGCGCTTGTGGTGGCAGGCAGGCTGGCGGCGCAGGATCAGGCGGATCTGGCGGCCGGGTTTCAGGCCGCGGTCGTGGACGTGCTGGCGGAAAAGACGCGGCGGGCGCTGACGCACTATGCGCCGCTGACGGATGTGCGCAGCATCTGCGTGGCGGGCGGTGTGGCGGCGAACATGGCGATCCGCGGCGCGCTGGAGGATGTCGCGGCAGAGTTCGGCGCGCGGTTCGTGGCGCCGCCGCTCGCGCTTTGTACCGACAATGCCGCGATGATCGCCTATGCGGCGCTCGAGCAGAGCGGCCTGCGCGGACCCGATGACATGTCGCTGTCCGCGCGCCCGCGCTGGCCGCTCGACCAGACGGCCCCGGCGATGCTGGGCAGCGGGAAGAAGGGAGCGAAAGCATGAGTGTAGCGGTTCTGGGCGGCGGTGCCTTCGGCACGGCGCTGGCAATCGCGCTGGCGGCAAACGGGCCTGTCACGCTCTGGGCACGCGATCCGGGCGACATGCAGCAGACGCGCGTGAACACACGCCGCCTGCCCGGCTGCCGCTTTCCGGACGCGCTGACGGTGACGGGCGATCTGGCGGAGGCGCTCGTGGCGGAGACGGTCCTGCTCGCCCTGCCGATGCAGCAGCTGCGCGGTTTCCTGCAGGCTCATGCGCCGATGCTGGAGGGCAAGGCGCTGGTCGCCTGTTGCAAGGGGATCGAGCTCAGCACAGGTGCGGGGCCGGTGCAGATCATCACGCAGGAAGTGCCGCGCGCACGGGCCGCGATCCTGACGGGGCCGAGCTTCGCCAAGGATATCGCGCGCGGGCTGCCCACGGCGCTGACCCTTGCCGCCGCTGACGACGAGACGGCGCGCGCCTTGCAGGGGGAGCTTACCACCGCCACCCTGCGCCTCTACCGCACCACGGATACGGTCGGCGCGGAACTGGGCGGCGCGCTCAAGAACGTCGTGGCGATTGCCTGCGGCACGGCGATGGGCGCGGGCATGGGCGAGAGCGCGCGCGCGGCCCTGATGACCCGCGGCTACGCCGAGATGCAGCGCCTCGCGGCCTATCGCGGCGCCGATCCCGATACGATGGCCGGGCTGTCGGGGTTCGGCGATCTGACGCTCACCTGCACGTCCGAGGGATCGCGCAACTACCGCCTCGGTCTCTGCCTGGGCAGGGGAGAGGCGTTCGACGCGGATACCACGGTGGAGGGCGCGGCCACGGCGCAAGCGGTGGCGCAGGTCGCGCGGGAAGCAGCGCTCGACATGCCGATCACCATGGCCGTTGCCGGATTGCTGGATAAGACGTTAGATGTGAACGCGGCGGTGCTGAGCCTGCTGAACAGACCATTGAAGGAAGAATGACATGCTTGTTTGCCTGATGGCCCATGACAAGGCCGGTGCGCTGGACGTCCGGTTGGAAAACCGCTCCGCGCATGTGGACTACCTCAAGAGCACCGATCACGTGCATCTGGCGGGCCCGCTGATCGATGCGGAGGGGGGCATGTGCGGCTCGATGATCGTGCTCGATGTGCTGGATATGGCCGCGGCGCAGGCATGGGCGGCGGCGGATCCCTACGCCAAGGCGGGCCTCTTCGAGAGCGTCACCCTGACCGAATGGAAGAAGGTGATCGGCTGATGCGCACTGCCTTCGACCGGCCACGGCAATACCCTATCATGTCGCCTGCATCCGGTGCGTATCGGACGCGGTTTGGGACGTCACATGGGGGCGCAGCGCTGCAATGACCTACTGGCTTTTTAAATCGGAGCCTTCCGAGTGGGGCTGGGATGACCAACAGGCCAAGGGTGAGGCGGGCGAGGAATGGAACGGCGTGCGCAACTATCAGGCACGCAATTTCATGCGCGAAATGGCGGTGGGCGATCTGGGGTTTTTCTACCACTCGCAAAAGGAGAAGGCAGTGGTCGGCATCGTCGAGGTCTGTGCGACCGCACATCCGGACAGCACCACCGATGACGACAGATGGGAGTGCGTGGACATCAAGGCGGTCCGGCCCTTCGAGGAGCCTGTCACGCTGGAGATGATCAAGGCGGAGCCGCGGCTGGGGGATATGGTTCTGGTCTGCAATTCGCGGCTGTCGGTGCAGCCGGTCACACCGGAGGAATGGCGGATCATCTGCGCGATGGGCAAGACCGAAGCCTGATACCTCATCATTGTGCCAAACGAATGTGCCAAACGAAAAAAGGGTTCCGGCACCCCGCCAGAACCCTTTCTCACCCCGTGCGCTCCCTTTACCCCGGCGCACGTATTCGAAATCTGTTCTGGCCGTCCTGGCCGATACATATGGATAGCGCAGCCGCGCGTTTCGGGCAAGAAAACAGTACCTAGACCTGTCTATAAAGCGGAAACGCCCGCTTAACCAAGCGGGCGCTGCGTTACACGATGGCGAGGTGCGATCAGCTGTAGACCGCTTCCTTACCGAAATGCTTGGTCAGCATATAGTAGACGACAGCGCGATACTTGTTACGCTCGGATTTGCCATAGGTTTCGATCACGGAATGGATCGCGGGCATCAGCTCCGGACCATCGGGCAGGCCCAGCTTCTTCATGAGGAAGTTGTTCTTGACGGTTTCTAGCTCGGCTGGCTGGCTTGCGGCAATCGTTTGCGCATCCGCATTGTAGATCGACGGGCCGCAGCCGATCGTCACCTTGGTCAGCAGCGCCATATCCGGTTGCATGCCGCATTTCGTTTTCAGATCTTCCGCGTATTTCGCAATCCATTCGTCCCGCTTGCCCATAGATCGGTCTCCCTTGATATGTCCGGATTGGCCTTGGTGCCAACCTCGCGGAGAACCCTAGTCGCAAAAGGCGGACGCGCAAAAGGAAATTTTGCCCCGCCGTTCCCCGTAATTTCCGGTGGCGGGTTCCCAGATTTTGCGGCAAGATGCCGTAAGGGAATGGGGTGTGTTAAACGGCTGATATGCCGTCCCCTTGCTGTGAGAAATTCTGTGGGGGGTTTGTCATGAAACTGAAAGAAGAGCGTGCCGGAGACGGACGCTATGCGAAGATGCCATGCGGTGGGATGCTGGACCTGAGACGCATGCGCAGCGAGGGCGTGCTGACCGCACAGGAGATTTCGTTTTGCCGCGATCGCGGGTTCGAGCTTGCCTATGACCCGATGCAGATCGGCTGGGTCCCTGCCGGTGCGGTCGATGACTTTCACTTCTCTGCCCGGCCCAAGCGCCGCGCCACGGCACGGATGCCGCAGATCAACGGAATTCAAGCGCAGCTTGGCCTGCGCGCATGGGAGCCGTCCGATGTGGCGGCTTACAGGGCGCTCCTCGATGACCGCGATGTCTGGGCCCATCTGCCGGAGGCCTATCCCGACCCGCTCACCGAAGAGACCGCCGCGGCGCTGATCGAGCTGTCCAATGCCAGCAATCATCACAGCGTCTTTGCCGTGCTGCGCGACTCCGTGCCCGTGGGGCAAGTCCGGCTGCTCTACGATGTGGATGAGGCGGACGCGGGCACAGCCGAGATCAGCTACTGGCTCGGCAAGCAATATTGGGGCAAGGGGATCGGGACGAAGATCGTCGCGCGCTTCAGCAGCCGGTGCTTTGCGGACAACCCCGGCATCACCCGCCTGCTCGCGAAGGTCCACCGCGACAACGCAGGCTCTGCCGCGGTCCTGCGCAAGGCGGGGTATGAGTGTATCGGGACGGACCCCAAGGACACTGAGCGCGAGGTGTTCACGCTGAGCCGGTGAACGAAAAACGCCGCGCAGAGATTATCTGCACGGCGTTTTTCGTCACGTGTTTATTCGCTTAGTAGCGGTAGTGATCCGGCTTGAACGGACCCTCGGGTGCGACGCCGATATAGGCCGCCTGCTCCGGCGCGAGCTTGGACAGTTTCACGCCAATCCGGTCGAGGTGCAGGCGCGCCACCTTCTCGTCGAGATGCTTGGGCAGGATATAGACCTCGTTCTTGTAGTGATCGCCGCGGGTCCAAAGCTCGATCTGGGCGAGCACCTGATTGGTGAAGGACGCGGACATCACGAAGGACGGGTGGCCCGTGGCATTGCCGAGGTTCAGCAGGCGGCCCTCGGAGAGCAGGATCAGACGGTGCCCGTTTGGCATCTCGATCATGTCCACCTGTTCCTTGATGTTGGTCCATTTGTGGTTCTTGAGGGCGGCGACCTGGATTTCATTGTCGAAGTGGCCGATGTTGCCGACGATGGCCATGTCCTTCATCTCGCGCATGTGCTCGATGCGGATCACGTCCTTGTTGCCGGTGGTGGTGACGAAGATATCGGCGGTGGAGACGACATCCTCAAGCGTGGTCACCTGAAACCCGTCCATCGCGGCCTGCAGCGCGCAGATCGGATCGACTTCGGTCACGATCACGCGCGCGCCCGCCCCGGCGAGCGAGGCGGCGGAGCCTTTGCCCACATCGCCGTAGCCCATCACCACGGCGACCTTGCCCGCCATCATGGTGTCGGTGGCGCGGCGGATGCCGTCGACCAGCGATTCCTTGCAGCCGTACTTGTTGTCGAACTTCGACTTGGTCACGGAATCGTTCACGTTGATCGCGGGGAACGGCAGCTGGCCATTCTTGAACAGATCATAGAGCCGGTGAACACCGGTCGTCGTCTCCTCGGACACGCCGACGATCTGGTCGCGCATCTTGGTGAACCAGCCGGGGCTCGCTTCCATGCGCTTCTTGATCTGGGCCTTGATCACGACTTCCTCGTCCGAGGTCGGCACGGGGATGATCTCCTCGCCCGTCTCGGCACGGGCGCCGAGCAGAATATAGAGCGTCGCGTCACCGCCATCGTCGAGGATCAGGTTCGGCCCCTCGGGGAACATGAAGGATTTGTCGAGGTAGTCCCAATGCTCCTCGAGGCTCTGTCCCTTGATCGCAAACACCGGCGTGCCACCCGCGGCAATCGCGGCGGCGGCATGATCCTGGGTCGAGAAGATGTTGCACGACGCCCAGCGCACATCGGCGCCAAGGGCGACCAGCGTTTCGATCAGGACCGCGGTCTGGATCGTCATGTGCAGCGAGCCCACGATGCGCGCGCCGTTGAGCGGTTTCGCCTCACCGTATTCTTCGCGCAGCGCCATCAGGCCCGGCATTTCGGTTTCGGCGATATCGAGTTCCTTGCGCCCGTAGGCGGCGAGGGAGATGTCTTTTACGATATAGTCATTGGCCATCGGTGGCGCTCCTTCATATCTGTTGAATGGGCGCATAGCAGCACATCGGCTCTTTCGCAATCTGTGCCGATGACCGGGGGGCCGACGAATTGTCTCAACCTCCCGCCGCGGTACGTTTTTGCGCCGCGCAGGGGGAGACAATGGCGAGGATATGGGTAAGGTCACCTGCGGCCCTGACAGGAAACAGACCGGCAAGGAGGCACGGATGGCGCAACAACCCCGCGCATGGCAGCGGATGCTCTCGGGCCGCAGGCTCGACCTGCTCGATCCTACCCCGGTCGACATCGAGATCGAGGATATCGCGCACGGGCTTGCCTTCGTCGCGCGCTGGAACGGTCAGACGCAGGGCGATTTCGCCTATTCCGTGGCCGAGCATTCGCTGTTGGTCGAGACGATCTTCGGGCGGATCGCGCCGGCCGCGCCGCCAAAGTGGCGGCTCGCGGCTTTGCTGCACGATGCGCCGGAATATGTGATCGGTGACATGATCTCGCCGGTGAAGGCGGCGGTCGGTCCCAGCTACGGTGCGCTCGATGAGCGGTTGGAGGCGGCGGTGCATATCCGTTTCGGTCTGCCCGCCAAGGTGCCGGTGACGGTCAAGAAGCAGATCAAGAAGGCCGACCGGGTGAGCGCCTGGATGGAGGCGGTTCAGATCGCAGGGTTCGCGCGGCAGGAGGCGGACAGATTCTTTGGCGCGCCGGATCCCGCGTTGATGGCGGGGCTGGAAATCACCCTGCGCCCGCCCATCGCCGTGCGCGCCGATTTCACCGCAAGGCACGCGGAACTGCTGGGGCAGATGCCATGATACATGTCCGCCCCGCGATGGCCCTCGATACCGGCTCGATGGCGAAACTGCTCAACGCGATCATCGCGAAGGGCGGGACGACCGCGCTCACCCGCCCTGTCACGGGTCAGGATCTGAGCGAATGGATGGCGGTGGATGCGGAGGCGTCCGCATGGCATGTGGCCCTCGACGAGACAGAGGCCGTGATCGGGTTCCAATGGATCTCACCGCATGAAAACCTGCCGCCGGAGGCCTGCGATATCGCCACTTTCGTGCAGATCGGACGCACCGGCCTTGGCATCGGCTCGGCGCTTTTCACCGCGACGTCGGGGGCGGCGAAGGCGCTCGGGTACCGTTGGATCAACGCGACCATCCGCGCGGACAACGAGGGCGGGCTGACCTACTACCAGAGCCGGGGGTTTCGCACATGGACGGTCGACGAGGGCGTGATCCTCGACAACGGTCAGACGGTAGACAAGATCAGCAGGCGCTACGACGTGTGATGGACCGGCCTAGCGCGGGCTGCGCTTGGCCAGGATCCGCTGGAGCGTGCGGCGGTGCATGTTCAGGCGTCGCGCGGTCTCTGACACGTTGCGGTCGCATAGCTCATAGACCCGCTGGATATGCTCCCAACGCACGCGATCCGCGCTCATCGGGTTCTCGGGCGGCGGCGGCAGGTTGTCTCCGGTCGCCAGCAGCGCATTGGTGATGTCCGTCGCGTCCGCGGGCTTGGAGAGATAGTCGGTCGCGCCGATCTTCACCGCGGCCACGGCCGTCGCAATCGCGCCGTAGCCGGTCAGCACCACGACCCTCGCGTCGGGCCGCTTCTCGCGCAGGATCTCGACCACGTCGAGGCCATTGCCATCTTCCAGCCGCAGATCGCAGACGGCATAGGCCGGCGGCCGGGCGTGCGCGATGGCGGATCCCGCCGCGACGGAGCCTGCCGTCTCGACTTCGAAGCCGCGCTTCTCCATCGCCTTGGCGAGGCGGCGCAGGAACGGTTCATCGTCGTCGAGCAGCAGCAAAGTCCTGTCTGGCCCGAGGTCAATCATCTGGTCATCCGGCATCGTCTGCACTGCCTTGTCTAAAGGGGTTGCTATCATATTGGTTGATATGGATCGCGCGACGCGCGGGTCAACTCCACTCAGATCCGATCGACAAAGCAACCGATGCTGTCGGCCATCTCCTCCGGCGTGACCTCGCGGCGGAAAAAGTCGAGAAAGCCATGCTCGGGCGTGACAAGATAGCTGAAGGTCGAATGATCCACGAGGTATTCGCCGTCCACCGGCGGATGGGCTTTGTAATAGGTGCGGTAGGCCTTGCTCGCTGCGGCGACCTGCTCCTCGCTGCCGGTAAGGCCGATCATGCGCGGATGCATCGCTTCGGCGAAGTCGCGCACCACCTCGGGCGTGTCGCGGTCGGGGTCGACCGTGATGAACACGGGCGTCACGGTTTGCCCGCGTTCTTCGAGGATCTCGATCGCGGCGGCATTGCGGTCCACGTCGAGCGGGCAAACATCGGGGCAGTAGGTATAGCCGAAATAGATGAGCGTCGGGCCGGTGATCACATCTGCGTCAGTCACCGTCTCACCCTGCCCGTTCACCAGCGTGAAAGGCCCGCCCAGATCGCCGGCCACGGCACCGCCGCTGCAGGAGGCGAACTGCGCCTCTTCGCCGCCACGGTCGAGGAGTGTCAGAGCCAGCAAACCCACACCGAGGATGACGGCGGCGGCAATGGCGGCGAGGCGGATCATGGCGGTCTCCCCTGTATGCAGCGACACTCTGCACTCTTGCTGATCAATTGCCACAGACCTACGCTCGGGTCCAGCCGATGCATGTCACATTCAGGGGAAGTGCGCAGATGCCGCAGTCAACGATCCGCCCGCTGGGCGAGCGGAAGAGAGCCAACTGGATCCGCCTGCGCACGATGATCCTGCTGCGCTGGGTCGCCATCGTCGGGCAGCTGACCGCGGTGAGCCTGACGCCCTATCTCTTCGGCTTGGACCTCGAGCTTGGTTGGTGCCTTTTCGTGATCGGGGTGTCGATCATCGGCAACCTGATTGCCGGTTTCATCTTTCCCGAGAACAAGCGGCTGTCCGAGCGGCAGAACATGGCGCTGATCGTGTTCGACCTGGTGCAGCTGAGCGTTCTGTTGTTTCTCACCGGCGGGCTCAACAACCCGTTCACCCTGCTGCTGCTGGGCCCGGTGACCATCTCCGCGACGGCGCTGAGCCTGCGCTCCACGCTGGTGCTCTGCGCGATGGCCATCGTGAGCGTGTCGCTGCTCGCGTTCTTTCACCTGCCGCTGCGCACGCAGGCGGGGGATGTGCTCGAGATCCCGCAGCTCTTCATCTTCGGGCACTGGATCGCGCTGGTCATCGCGGTCACCTTCACCTCCGCCTATTCGCGCCGGGTCACCTCGGAGATCCACCTGATGTCGGACGCGCTGGCGGCGACGCAGATGGCGCTGGCCCGCGAGCAGAAGCTGACCGATCTGGGCGGCGTCATCGCGGCCGCCGCGCACGAGCTCGGCACGCCGCTGGCGACGATCAAGCTGGCGAGTGCGGAGTTGGTCAACGAGCTTCGTGATCGCCCGGAGTTGCAGGAGGATGCCGAGCTCATCGTGCAGCAGACCGACCGCTGCCGCGACATCCTGCGCGACATGGGGCGCGCGGGGAAGGACGATCTGCAGGTGCGTCAGGCGCCGCTCATCACCGTGGTCGAGAGCGCGGCGGAACCGCATATGGCGCGCGGCAAACAGGTCTTGGTGAGCCTCGATGCCGCAGATGGCCTCGCCTCGGCGCAGCCAGCGGTCCTGCGCATGCCCGAGATCATTCACGGATTGCGCAACCTCATCCAGAATGCCGTCGACTTCGCACAGACGACCGTCTGGATCGAGGCCCGGTGGAGCGATGAGACAATCACCGTGCGGATCATCGACGACGGCGCGGGTTTTCCCCCGCAACTCCTCGGCCGGCTGGGCGATCCATTCATGGGGGGCCGCCGCCGCCGCACGCCGGACAAGAGCCGCCCGGAGTATGAGGGCATGGGGCTCGGGCTCTTCATCGCCAAGACGCTGCTGGAGCGGTCGGGCGCGGATCTGAGGTTTGCCAATGGTACCGATGACGGTGCGGCTTATCCTGATGTGCAGGTGGGCGCGGTGGTCGAAGTGCGCTGGCCGCGCAGCAAGATCGACGCGCGCGAAGGACAGAATGCCGTGGTTACCGGCCCCAACATGCCGTTCGCGACGGCATGATTGCGCCACAATCTCACCACTTCGCGCGATTAACACTTACTTAAGGTTAGTTATTTAGGTCAGTAGGCGTATCCGCTGCACCCGGAGTAGTCGATTTGTCTGATGTCGTCATCGTATTCGCTGCCGTCGCCGTGGCTCTCTGGACCGGTGTCTGGTGGCTGTTGCGGCCTGAACCGGTGCTGCGGCGCGACCCGGCCCCCCGCGATGCGACCGACCCTGCGGAGGAGGACGAGGATGCGGCGGTCCTGTTGTTCCGGCAAGGCGTGCTCGAGCATGCCTCGGACGCGGCGCTCTCCCGGTTTCCCATCGCCATCGGCGCGCATGACTGGCGGGATCTGCGCGACATCTTCGTGACCGACTACCCCGATTTTCCCGAAACCCCGCAGTTCGGCAGCGGCCGCTCCGCGATGGTGTTGCAGCGGTCCTGCAGCGCGGGCGGCAGCCTCGAGATCCGCTGGCATCCCGATGGTGCCACGCTTTCCCTCCGCGATGCGCCGGTGGCCGAAACCGCCGCATCCGACCACAGCGAGCTGACACGTCTGCAGGAGATCAACCGCCATATTCCCCACCCTGCATGGGTCGTGGACGGCGCAGGCGTGCTGGTATGGCAGAACGCGGCCTACGAGGCGGTGGCAGCCCGTGCGACCACTGGTGATGAGGCTGCGGCGTTCCAGTTCCCCGCACCTGCGGAGGATCAGAAGAACGGGCGCTTCAAGGTTCAGCCCGCCGGGAATGCGGTGCCGGAATGGTTCGACGTCACCCGCACGCCGATGACGCAAGGCACGCTGTTTCACGCAACCCCGCTCACCGCGCTGATCAAGGCCGAAGAGGCGCAGCGCGATTTCGTGCAGACGCTGGCCAAGACCTTCGCGCATCTGTCCATCGGGCTTGCGATCTTCAACCGTGACCGGCAACTGGCGCTCTTCAACCCTGCCCTGCTGGACCTTACGGGTCTTTCCGCCTCCTTCCTCAGCCCGCGCCCGACGATCGATTCCTTTTTCGACGCGCTGCGCGAAAAACGCCGGATGCCGGAGCCGAAAAACTACAAATCATGGCGCCAGCGCATGGCCGATATCATCTCCGACGCGGAGACGGGGCGGTTCGAGGAGACTTGGACCCTCGAGACCGGCCAGACCTACAGCGTCAAGGGCAGACCGCATCCCGATGGCGCGATTGCCTTCCTGATCGAGGACATCAGCGCCGAGATCTCGATCACCCGCAACTTCCGCGCAGAGCTGGAGCTTGGCCAGAGCCTCGTGGACACTTTCGAGGATGCGCTGGCCGTGTTCTCGCAGGCGGGCATCCTCACCTTCTCGAACAAGGCCTACGACCAGCTATGGGGGTTCCAAGGGGATATCACCTTTGCGGATGTCACGATCCAGGACGCGCTCAAGTTGTGGAGGGAGAAGTCCGGCTCCTGCGCGCATTGGGCCGAGCTGCAAGCGGCTGTAGCTGCGCTGCGCGACCGCAAGACGTCGAGCATACCGCTCACGATCAAGGGTCAGGCGCCGATGCTGTGCCGGATCGTGCCCATCGCGTCAGGTGCGACGGTTGTGCGCTTCTCCCGCCAGGCCGTGCCGACACCGGTCGCCACCCCGCGGCTGGAATACAGCGGCGACTGATCCCGAAGCATACCCGGAAGGGCCGCGCGCGCATCTGGTTACTCCCCTCGAAAAGCGATTCAACTGGCTGGCGAAAGGCGGTAGGCTCTGCGCATGACGCGCACCTTCCCGCTTTGCTCCCCAGATGAGACCGCCCGCCATGCGCGCCTGCTCGGGGCGCGGCTCGGCGGTGGCGACACGCTTTTGTTGCGGGGAGACGTGGGCGCGGGCAAGACCCATTTTGCCCGCGCACTCATCCAGTCCCAGCTGGCCACGCCCGAAGATGTCCCCTCCCCCACCTTCACGCTGGTGCAAGTCTATGATACCGCGCGAGGTATCCAGATCTGGCATGCCGATCTCTACCGTCTCGGCGATCCTGCCGAGGCTGAGGAGCTGGGTCTGGGCGAGGCGATGGAGCGGGCGATCTGCCTCATTGAGTGGCCCGACCGGCTCGGCACGATGATTCCGCCGGATGCGCTGGACATCACCCTTGCGGCGTCCGATGTTGAGCAGGCCCGCATCCTGACGGCAACATGGTCCCATCCGAAGTGGGCCGCCAAACTTGCAGATTGGAACAAATGACCGAACGAACAGATTTGACGACCGCCTTCATCGCGAAATCGGGCTGGGCGGATGCCTCGCGGCTTACCGTCGCGGGCGATGCCTCCAACCGGCGCTACGAACGGCTGCGTGCGCCAGACGGCGATACCGTGATCCTGATGGATGCGCCCGCGGACAAGGGCGAGGATGTGCGCCCCTTCATCGCAATCGCAGAGCATCTGCGCGCTGTCGGGTTGAGCGCGCCACAGATCCTGCACCGCGATGTGGAGCATGGCTTCCTGCTGATCGAGGATCTGGGCAACGACCTCTACAAGACCGTCATCGCCCGCGATCCCGAGATGGAAAAACCGCTCTACGAGGCTGCCGTCGACGTGCTGGGGGTGCTGCACCGCGCACCGCTGCCCGCGCTGAAACCCTACGACACCCAGGTGATGACCCGCTTTGCCGCACGCGCCTACGAATGGTATCTCTTCGGCATCACCGGGGAGCGCGACACACCCGCGCAGGCCCGGTTCGAGACAATCATGGCGGCGCTTCTGGCGCCGCTCGAGGAAGGGCCTCAGGTGCTGGTCCAGCGCGATTATCACGCCGAAAACCTGCTGTGGCTGCCGGAGCGGAAAGGCGCCGCGCGCGTCGGGCTGCTGGATTTTCAGGACGCCATGAGCGGGCACCCGGCCTATGATCTGGTGTCCATCCTGCAGGACGCGCGGCGCGACGTTCCGCCCGCGCTGGAGGCTGCGATGATCGACCGCTATCTCGCCCAGAACCCGCAGGATGAGGAGGCCTTCCGCACCGCCTACGCCGTGCTGGGCGTGCAGCGCAATCTGCGCATCGTTGGCATCTTCGCATGGCTGTGCCTCGAGCTGGGCAAGCCGCGCTATATCGACATGCTGCCGCGGGTCTGGGAGTTCGTGGAGCGCAACCTGGCGCATCCCGCGCTTGCACCGCTGCGCGCGCATATGCAAGGTGCGCTGCCACCGCCCGATGCCGCGATCATGGACAGGCTGAAGGAGCAATGCGCCACATGAGCTTTGCCGTGATGCTGTTTGCCGCAGGCTTTGGGACGCGGATGAAGCATCTGACCGCGGATCGGCCCAAACCGATGGTGCAGGTCGCGGGCCGTCCACTCATCGATCACAGCCTCGCGCTCGCGCAGGCCGTCGCTCCGCCGGTGATCGTCGCCAATCTGCACTACAAGCCTGACATGCTGCGGGATCATCTGGCGCCGTGCGGCGTTCAGACGGTGCTTGAGGCGCCGGACATCCTGGACACGGGCGGCGGCTTGCGCAACGCGCTGCCTCTGCTGGGGGCGGGCCCGGTGATCACCATGAATACCGATGCGGTCTGGCACGGGCCCAACCCGCTCGACCTGCTGATCAAGGCCTGGGATCCGGCGCGAATGGACGCCCTGCTGATGGCCGTGGACCCTGCGCGCGCGCAGGAGCATGCGGGTGCCGGTGATTTCGAGATGGAAGAAGGCGGACGGCTCAGCCGCGGCGCAGGGTTCATCTACGGCGGAGTTCAGATCCTCAAGACGGACCTGCTCGCCGAGGTCGCGGAAGAGGCGTTTTCCCTCAACGTGATCTGGAACATGATGCTGGCCCGCGGCAGGCTCCATGGTTTGAGCTACCCAGGACACTGGTGCGATGTGGGTCATCCCGGCGGGATCGCCGCGGCAGAGCGTCTGATGAATTCAAATGTTTAAGCCGCAGGAGGGCCCGCGTGTCTTCGGCCTGCCGCCCGGCGCCGATTTCCCCGAGGCACTGGTAGAGGGATTGCGCGCACGCCTGCAGGGCCAGCCGCCCGAGGCCATCGCCCGTGTCGATCTGATCGTCAATACGAAGCGGATGGCGCGGCGCCTGCGCCGGTTGTTCGAAGAAGGGCCCGCCGGTTTCGTGCCCCGCATCCGTCTCATCACCGATCTGGAGACGCTCGCGCCCGGCATCATCCTACCGCCGAGCGGTTCCGCGCTGCGCCGCAGGCTGGAGCTCATCGGGCTGATCTCCGCCCTGCTCGCCCGCGCACCGGAGCTGGCCGCGCGCGCCTCGCTCTATGATCTGGCGGACAGTCTTGCCGCCCTCATCGACGAGATGCAGGGCGAGGGCGTGAGCCCGGAGGCCATCGCAGCACTGGACGTAACCGACCAGTCGGGCCATTGGGAACGGGCCAAGCTGTTTCTCGGGATCGTGCAGGATTACCTTTGCTTAACCGATGCTGCACCGGATGCGGAGGCGCGCCAGCGCGCGAGGGTGAGCGCCATAGCCGCGCTCTGGGCCGAAGAGCCACCGCAGCATCCGGTGATCATCGCGGGCTCAACCGGATCTCGCGGGACGACGATGATGCTGATGCAGGCGGTGGCGCGGCTGCCGCAGGGCGCGCTCGTGCTGCCCGGCTTCGACGACATGCTCCCGCCGGAGGTCTGGGCGGCGCTGGATGATCCAATGATCTCCGAAGATCATCCGCAATTCCGCTTCTACACCCTGATGAAGGGGCTGGGGGGCTCGCCCAACGCGGTGGTGCCCTGGGTCGAGAGTAGGGCGCCCGCGCCCGCGCGCAACCGGCTTGTGTCATTGTCGCTGCGTCCGGCGCCGGTGACGGATGCGTGGCGCATCGAGGGGCCGCAGCTGACCGATCTGGGCGAGGCGACGCGGGATATGACGCTCGTTCTGGCGCAGTCGCCGCGGGCGGAGGCGCTCACCATTGCGCTGCGTCTGCGGCAGGCGGCGCAGGACGGCCAGACCGCAGCGCTCATCACGCCGGACCGGCTGTTGGGCCGCCGCGTGACCGCAGCACTCAGCCGTTGGGACATCCTGCCGGATGACAGCGCGGGTACCCCGCTCCACCTCTCGCCGCCGGGCCGGTTTCTGCGCCACGTCGCGGCGCTGATGTCACAGCGGCTGGACGCCGAAGCGCTGCTGACGCTTCTCAAGCACCCGCTGACCCACAGCACCGACACCCGCAACCTGCACCGCCTGCACACCCAGCGGGCGGAGCTTGCCATTCGCCGTCGCGGCCTGCCCTATCCCAAAGCGGCGCCATTCATCGCCCTCTGCGCCGCGGCGGCACCCGAAGACGCGGCGATGGCGCGCTGGGCCGCCTGGGTCGCCGGGGCGATCATGGGAAAACATGACGGAGCCGTCCGGCCTCTGGCGCATTGGGTGGCGGCGCATCTGGCGTTGGCGGAGGCAGTGGCCGCCGGGCCGGAGGGGACGCAGGCCCATGAGCTCTGGCAGCAGACGGCGGGGATGAAAGCGCATGAGGTCATGCAAGAGCTGTCCCTTGAGGCGGGCCACGGCACCGAACTCTCGGCTGCGGATTACGCCGATCTGGTCGGGGCGCTTCTGGCGGCGGGGGAGGTCCGCGACCGCGACGCGCCGCATCCCGACATCATGATCTGGGGCACGCTGGAGGCGCGGGTGCAGGGCGCGGACCTGGTGATCCTCGGCGGGCTCAACGACGGCATCTGGCCGGAGGCGCCACCGCCCGATCCATGGCTCAACCGCAAGATGCGCCATGACGCGGGCCTGCTGCTGCCGGAACGGCGCGTGGGGCTGTCGGCGCATGACTATCAGCAGGCGGTCTGCGCGCGCGAGGTCTGGATCACGCGGTCGATCCGCTCCGAAGATGCGGAGACGGTGCCCTCGCGATGGATCAACCGCCTGGGCAATCTGATGGGTGGCCTGCCGAAACAGGGCGGCGTCGCGGCGTGGGAGGCGATGATCGCGCGTGGCGACCGTTGGTTGGGGCAGGCCCGCGCGCTCGAGGCGGTCGCGCGCGTGGCCTCGGCGCCGCGCCCCTCCCCGCGCCCGCCGCTGTCGGCGCGGCCGCGCCATCTGTCGGTGACGGAGATCAAGACGCTGGTCCGCGACCCCTATGCGATCTACGCGCGCCACAGCCTGCGCCTGCGTGCGCTCAACCCGCTGGTGCAATCGCCCGATGCGCCGCTGCGCGGCACGGTGACCCACGCTGTGATGGAGCTGTTCATCAAATCCGTGACACAGGACCCGGCGCGGCTCACCCGCGATCATTTGCTGGAAATCGCGCAGGCGACATTGGGCAGCCTCGTGCCCTGGCCCGCCGCGCGCACGATCTGGCTGGCCAAGCTCGCCCGCGTTGCGGACTGGTTCATCGAGGCGGAACGCGGTCGCCTCGCCACCGCGCGCCCCGTCGCCTTCGAGCAGGACGCGCGCGGCATATTCACGTTCGCCGATCTCGGCTTCACCTTGCGCGGTGTGGCCGACCGGATCGACGAGAATGAGAGCGGCGAGGTCCAGATCTATGACTACAAGACCGGCAAGCCGCCCACGGACAAACAGCAGCGGTTCTTTGACAAGCAACTGCTGATCGAGGCGGCGATGGTGGAGGAAGGCGCGTTCACCAAGGTGGGGCCCGCTCGCGTCTCCCGCGCGGCGTTCATCGGGCTGGGCAATCCGCCAGTGGAGGTGGAGGCACCGCTCGCCGAAGAGCCGACGGAGGTGGTGCTGGGCAATCTGCACACGCTGATCAGCGCATATCTCGATATCACCCAAGGCTTCACCGCACGGCGGATGATGGAGCGGGATGGCTTTGCCGGGGAATTCGACCATCTGGCGCGCTTTGGCGAATGGGATGCATCGGATCCCGCCCGCCCGGAGGATCTGACGTGAACGAGCTGCCCGATTGGGACGACGCGACCCGCGCCCAGATCAGCGCCGCGCGGCCCGACATCTCGACTTGGCTGAGCGCCAATGCGGGCTCCGGCAAGACCCGCGTGCTGACGGATAGGGTGGCGCGCCTGCTGCTCGACGGTGTGACGCCGGAGCATATCCTGTGCCTGACCTACACCAAGGCCGCCGCGTCGGAGATGCAGAACCGCCTGTTCCAGCGTCTGGGCAAATGGGCGATGATGGAGGATGACGATCTGCGCGCGGAACTGCGTGATCTGGGCGTGCTGCGCATGATCGACGTCGCGGAGCTGCGCAAGGCGCGCAGGCTTTTCGCCGAGGCGATCGAGACGCCGGGCGGGCTCAAGATCCAGACGATCCACTCCTTTTGTGCGTCTCTATTACGGCGCTTTCCGCTCGAAGCGGGGGTAAGCCCGCAGTTCACAGAGATCGAGGACCGCGCCGCGGAGCTTCTGCGCGCGGATGTACTGGACGTGATGGCAGAGGGGGAAGATGCGGCGCTGGTCGCGGGTCTGGCCGCACATTACACCGGAGAGAGTTTCGCCAGACTGACGCAGACGATCACCGGCAAGCGGGAGCAATTCGCCGCCCTGCCCCAGGATCTGCATGCGCTGTTCGATCTGCCGCAAGGCTTCGATGTCGCCGCCCTGCCCCGCGATGTGATGGACGCGGCGGTGGCGCGCTGGATGCCCGATGCGGTCGCGGTCCTCGCGCGGCAAAGCGGCGTCACCATGACCCGGATGGCGGAGGCGCTGGGCTATATCGACTTCGATGCACCGGGCCCTGCCGACCTCGAAGCCCTGACGAAAATCGTCCTCACGGGGGAGTTCCAGCCGCGCAAGAACCTCGTGACCAAAGGTGCCGCGCAGGAACTCGGGCCGCTGCTGGGCGCGTTCGAGGATCTGGCGGAGCGCGTGCTGGAGGCGCATGACCTGAACATGCGCGCGCGCAATCTGGCCCGTACCGGCGCGCTGCACCGGTTCGCGACGGCGTTCATCACGCGCTACGAGGCCGCAAAGCAGCAGCGCGGCTGGCTCGATTTTGATGATCTGATCCTGCGGGCCCGCGCATTGCTGCAGGATCCCAAGGTCGCGGCCTGGGTCCTTTACCGGATCGACGGCGGGATCGATCATATTCTGGTGGATGAGGCGCAGGACACTTCCCCGCGCCAATGGGACGTGATCGAGGCGCTCGCCGCGGAATTCTCCGCAGGCTCCGGCGTGCGCGATCAGGATGCTGCGCGCACGCTCTTCGTGGTGGGCGACAAGAAGCAGTCGATCTATTCGTTCCAGGGTGCTGATCCGCGCGAGTTCGACGCCAAGCGCGTGCGGTTCCAGAGCAGCTTCGCCGCGGCGCATCTGCCGTTCCAGAGCGATAGCCTCGACTATTCGTTCCGCTCCTCCCCCGCAGTGCTGCGCGCGGTGGATCAGACCTTCAACACCCAACCCGAACCGCGGATGGGCGAGGCGATGAACCACCTCGCCTTCAAGGACGCCCTGCCCGGTCGGGTGGATCTGTGGCCCTTCATCGAAGAGGACAAGACCAAGGAGGAAGAGCCGGATTGGACCGATCCGGTAGACCGGAAAAGTGCGCAACATCATACGGTTATTCTGGCTGAACAGATTGCGGGGCAGATCCGGCATCTGATCGACGAAGGTCATACCATCCCCGATACCGGGCCGGACCGGCGCCTGATCCGGCGGCGGATCACGGCGGGGGATTTCCTCATCCTCGTGCGCGGGCGCAAATCAGGGCTCTTCACGGAGATCATCCGGGCCTGCAAGGCGGCCAAGCTCGATATCGCCGGGGCGGACAGGCTCAAGGTCGGGGCAGAGCTTGCCGTACGCGACATCGGTGCGCTGCTGTCGTTCCTGTCCACGCCCGACGATGCGCTGTCGCTTGCGACGGCCCTGCGCTCACCGCTGTTTGGTTGGGACGAACAGGCATTGTTCACGCTGGCGCATCACCGGCCGGAGAAAATGGACTTGTGGCAGAGCCTGCGCGGGCAGGCGGAACGCTACCCCGAAACCATTGCGATGCTGCGCGATCTGCGCGCACAGGTGGATTTCCTGCGCCCCTACGATCTGATCGAGCGGGTCCTGACGCGGCATGACGGGCGGCGCCGCCTGCTTGCGCGGCTCGGCGTGGAGGCGGAGGACGGCATCGACGCGCTCCTGGGTCAGGCGCTCGCCTATGAGCGGACGGAAGTGCCGAGCCTGACCGGTTTCCTCGAATGGATGCAGGCCGATGATCTGGAGATCAAGCGCCAGATCGACAGCGCCTCCGACCAGATCCGGGTGATGACGGTGCATGGCGCCAAGGGGCTGGAGGCGCCGATTGTCATCCTGCCGGACACGGGCGCGCGGTCGAACGACGTGCGCGACGAGATCATCGCGATGGACGGCGTGCCCATCTGGAAGCCCAACAGCGCCGAGTTGACGCAAGGGATCACCGCGCAGATCGATGCGCTGAGGGCCGCGCAGGCGGAGGAAGACCTGCGGCTGCTCTATGTCGCGATGACCCGGGCGGAGAAATGGCTGATCGTGGCCGCGGCGGGCAAGCTGCCGCGGGAGAATGGCTGCTGGTACCAAATGGTGCAGGCAGCACTTGGCCACCTCAGCGCCGTCCCCTTCACCGAAGGGCTGGTCAGTGGCGAGCGGCACGAGGAGCCCGGATGGGACGCGCTGCCGCTGACGGAGGTGCCCCGCATCAGGCTCGAAGCGCCCGTGTTAGAGCCTGTTTTCAGTACCAACCCGCCACCGCCCGCGCCACTTCGCGAAGCGCTCTCGCCTTCGGATCTGGGCGGGGCAAAAGCCTTGGGTGGCGAGGACGGGCAGGACGAAGCGGCGGCGAAAACCTACGGCGCGTTGGTGCATAAGTTGCTGGAGCATCTGGCGGCGGTCCCTGTGCAAGCGCGGGATGAGTCCGCGCGGATGCTTGCGTCAGGCGGTGATCCGGCGATGGCTCAGGCTGCCATGGCGGAGGCCCTGCGCGTTCTCGACACCGAAGCGCTGGCATTCGTCTTCGCACCGGAGGCGCTGCCGGAGGTCGCGGTCACCGCGGATCTGGGGGCCGAGCGGATCTTTGGCATCATCGACCGGCTGATCATCGAACCCGATCGCGTGCTGGCAGTGGATTTCAAAACCAACCGCACCGTGCCGCAATCACCACGGGAATGCCCCGAGGGGCTGCTGCGCCAGATGGGTGCCTATGCCCATGCCCTGCGCGCCATATATCCTGAAAAAACCATCGAGACGGCGATCCTGTGGACACACGCGGGCACGCTCATGGCGCTGCCGCACGATGCCGTTACCGCTGCGCTGCTTCGCACGGGTCACCTTGACGCAGGGCGCGCGCCTTCTTAGGTAAGTTCAAACCCGAACCCATGGAGAGCTTTATGGCCACCGTTTCAGTTACCGATGCGACCTTCGACGCCGAAGTGAAAAATTCCGATATCCCCGTCGTGGTGGATTTCTGGGCAGAATGGTGTGGTCCGTGCAAACAGATCGGCCCGTCGCTCGAAGAGCTGTCGGCCGAGATGGAAGGCAAGGTCAAGATCGTCAAGGTGAACGTGGACGAAAACCCCAACTCACCCGCGCAGATGGGCGTGCGGGGCATCCCTGCCCTGTTCATCTTCAAAGGCGGTGAAGTCGTCTCCAACATGGCAGGCGCCCGCCCCAAGGCGGCCCTGCAGAGCTGGATCGAAGAGTTCGATCTGAGACCGGCTGACGGAAAAATTTAACAGGCGCTCCTTCGGGGGCGCCTTTTTCGTTGCATCAGACCGGCCAGCCCAGCCCCCGCAGACGCGCCGCGATCCGCTCCTCCGCCTCCGGCCTGCCCGCATTGATGCTGTTATTTTGCCAGAACCAATGCACATAGGCGGCGTAATCCGGCGCGATGCGCTGTACCGCGGCAAAATCCTCGGCCAGTGTCTCCAGTTCCGCCATGACCGCGATGTGATGGAAATCCGCCTTGCGAAACAAGAGCGCGGGCTTGCCGAAGAAGTATCCGTTGAAGGCCACGCTGGAGTTCTGCGTGACGACGTAGTCGCAGCCCGCCAGCAGTTCCACCATCCCGCCACTCTGTACCATCAGACGCTTGTGCGCCTGCTCCAGCCTGCCCAGCGCGGCAAGCTCGGACTTATCGTAGTGCTCATTGGGGTGGAGGGTCGCGATGACCGGCCCGCTCGTGTGTGCCAGACAGTGCTCGACCATCTCCAGCGGGCTGCAGATCTGAAAGGGCCGGTGGCTGGTGATCTTGCCCTGAAGCGGAACATAGACATATCCGCCCTTCGACGTCGTTTGCGGCGCGTCGCCGAACAGACGGTTTTGCCAGAAGCCGTAGAAACGCGCAGCTTCCCTTGCGTGCCCCGGATCGGGCGTGAAAGCGGCCTGCGCCACGTCCCATGACCAACGCTCCGCGCTGCGCTCAATCTGCCAGAAGGGGTAGTGATAGACGCGGCGAAAGCACAGACCGTGCGCGTCGGGCGGGCTTTTGATATGGCTCATCGTCCATCCCTTGCCTGCGGGCGCAGCGCGCAGGCCAAAGGGCTGGTACTGCGCGCTGAGCCCCGCGCGCGTCAGCACGCCCGCCAGCTTGGCGATGAAATTATGCTCCCCCGCCTGCGCGCCGCGGCACAGCTCCGGCTCCATGTAAAACGTGACAGTGTCGGTGTTTTTCATGCGCCTCACGCTACTGCGGGTGACGCCACGCAACAAGGCCGACCCTTGTTCCCCCAGACCGCGCGCGCCATATAGAGGCGAATGGACGGAGGTAGTATGACACAGAGCGATTTTCCCGGCTGGCACGGCACGACCATCATCGGCGTCAAGAAGGGCGGCGAGGTGGTGATCGCCGGCGATGGGCAGGTGAGCCTTGGCCAGACCGTGATCAAGGGCACCGCGCGCAAGGTGCGCAGGCTCAGCCCCGGCGGCTATGAGGTGGTCGCAGGCTTCGCAGGCTCCACCGCCGATGCGTTCACCCTGCTGGAACGGCTGGAGGCCAAATTGGAGGCGATGCCGGGCCAGTTGCAGCGCGCGAGCGTGGAGCTTGCCAAAGACTGGCGCACCGACAAATACCTGCAAAAGCTCGAGGCGATGCTGATCGTGACCGATGGCAGCGACCTGTTGATCATCACCGGCGCGGGCGACGTGCTGGAACCTGAGCATGACATCGCCGCCATCGGCTCTGGCGGCAATTTCGCGCTCGCCGCCGCGCGTGGGCTGATCGACAGCGACCGTGATGCGGAAGCCGTCGCGCGCGAGGCGATGGCGATCGCGGCGGATATCTGCGTCTACACCAACGGCAACCTGACCGTGGAGAAAATCAAGTCATGACTGACCTCACCCCCCGCGAAATCGTATCAGAGCTCGACCGGTTCATCATCGGGCAGAAGGAAGCCAAGCGCGCCGTCGCGGTGGCGCTGCGCAACCGCTGGCGTTGTCGCAACCTGCCCGATGACATCCGCGACGAGGTCTTTCCCAAGAACATTCTGATGATCGGACCCACCGGCGTCGGCAAGACGGAGATCTCCCGCCGCCTCGCCAAACTGGCGCGCGCGCCCTTCCTCAAGGTCGAAGCGACGAAATTCACCGAAGTCGGTTATGTCGGGCGGGATGTGGAGCAGATCATCCGCGATCTGCTCGACGCTGCCATCGTGATGACGCGCGAGCACATGCGCGAGGACGTCAAGACGCGCGCGCAGGAGGCCGCCGAGGAGCGGGTGATCGACGCCATCGCGGGCCCGGACGCGCGCGCAGGCACCCGCGACATGTTCCGCAAGAAGCTGCGCGACGGGCAACTCAACGAGACGATGATCGAGCTGGAGGTCGCAGACACCTCCAACCCCTTCGCAGCGATGGAGATTCCGGGCCAGCCGATGGGCGGCGGCGGGATGATGAACATCGGCGATCTCTTCGGCAAGGCGATGGGCGGGCGCAAGACCAAGAAACGCCTGAGCGTCGCGGACAGCTATGACGTGCTCATCGGGGAGGAAGCAGACAAGCTGCTGGACGATGAGACGGTCACACGCGCCGCGATCGAGGCGGTGGAGCAGAACGGGATCGTGTTTCTCGATGAGATCGACAAGGTTTGCACCCGTGCGGATGCCCGCGGCGGTGACGTGAGCCGGGAAGGCGTGCAGCGTGATCTGCTGCCGCTGATCGAAGGGACGACCGTTAGCACCAAGCACGGACCGGTCCGCACCGATCACGTGCTCTTCATCGCGTCGGGCGCGTTTCACATCGCCAAACCCTCGGACCTGCTGCCCGAATTGCAGGGCCGCCTGCCGATCCGCGTTGAGCTGCGCGCGCTGACGGAGGGGGATTTCGTGCGTATCCTGACCGAGACCGACAATGCGCTGACGCTGCAATATACCGCGCTCATGGGTACGGAAGAGGTTGAGGTGAGCTTTACCGAAGAGGGCATCGCCGCGCTCGCCAAGATCGCGGCGGACGTGAACCAATCGGTGGAGAACATCGGCGCGCGCAGGCTCTACACCGTGATGGAACGGGTGTTCGAGGAGCTGAGCTTCACCGCGCCGGACCGCGCGGGCGAGAAGATCGTCGTCGATGCGGATTTCGTGGACGCGAACCTCGGCGAGTTGGTGAAATCCACGGATCTGAGCCGCTACGTGCTGTAGCCTCTTTCCATTGCCGTGCGCCCGCGCGATCAAGGCGCATGGCCTATATCCGTTTTCTCATCGATAACCGCCTGTTCCTGCTGGCGGGGTTTCTGCTGACGTTCACCTCCTCCTTCGGACAGACCTATTTCATCGCGCTCTTCGCGGGGGAGATCAAGGAGGCGTTCGGGCTGAGCGACGGGCAATGGGGCGGGCTCTATACGCTCGCCACGACGCTGTCGGCGGTGACGATGATCTGGGCGGGCGCGCTGACGGACCGGTTTCGTGTGCGGCAATTGTCGCTGGGGGTGATGGGGCTGCTGGCGCTGGCCTGCGCGTCCATGGCGCTGGCGCCGCAGGTCGCGCTGCTCGGGGCGGTGATCTTTGCGCTGCGGCTGATGGGGCAGGGGATGATGTCGCAACTCGGGGCGGTGGCGATGTCGCGGTGGTTCTTCGCGACGCGGGGCAGGGCGCTGTCGATCTCCTCGATGGGGTTCGCGGCGGGGCAGGCTGTTTTGCCGATTACCTTCGTCGCGCTCCTGGCCACATGGGACTGGCGCGCGCTGTGGCTGCTGGCGGCCGGTGTCGTGCTGCTCCTGATCCCCGTGATGCAGATGCTCTTGCGGTTCGAGCGGACGCCGCAATCCATGGCAACAGGCGATCAGAGCCTCGGAATGGGAAGCCGGCACTGGACCCGCGCGCAGATGCTGCGCCATCCGCTGTTCTACATGCTGATCCCGCTGATCCTCGGGCCCGCGGCATGGGGCACCGCGCTGTTTTTCCAGCAGGTCCATCTGACGGAGGTAAAGGGCTGGAGCCTGGCTGGGTTCGTGGCGCTCATGCCCATTTTCACGGTTTCCAGCGTCACGTTCATCTTCGTCACCGGCTGGGCGGTGGACCGGTTCGGCGTCAAATGGATCCTGCCGTTCCAGATCGTGCCCTTCGGCATCTCTTTTCTGGTACTGGCCTATGCAGATACGCTTTTCGCGGCCGGGATCGGCATGTTCATTTTCGGCATCGGGCAGGGGATGCAGGGCACGGCGACATCGGCGTTCTGGGCGGTGTTCTACGGCACCCGCAACCTAGGCGCGATAAAGGCGGCGGCGGCGGCGCTCATGGTCTTCGGGACCGCCATCGGCCCCGGTGTCAGCGGCGCGCTCATCGACCGGGGCATTGATTTCCCGGACCAGATGATCCCGATGGCGGTATTCTACTTCTGCGGTGCGCTGCTCGCCGGGGTCGGTGTGCTGCGGTATCAGCGCGACCTACCGGTGACGGCGTAGATAGACGTAATAGGCGCCACCGCCACCATGGCTTAAATGGGCCTGCGCGATCTGCAAAACGACGGATTTGAGCGGCGCCATGCCGAGCCATTGCGGCACCTGGTGGCGCAGCACGCCGTGGCGTACAGGGATCGGCCCGCCCTCATCGCGCTGCTTGCCCTTGCCCGTGACCACGAGGATCAGTCGCTTGCCCTGCGCATGGGCGTTGAGCACGAAGCCTGTCAGGGCGGGATGCGCGCGCTCTAGCGTCATACCGTGCAGGTCGATCTTGCCCTCCGGACGCAGCTTGCCGCGCTTGAGCTTGCCAAAGGATTTCTGATCCATCTGCACCGGCGTCTGCCGGATCTGGTCATGGATGGCAGGCGTGTGGTTATGGCCCGGGCCGGGCGCGCGGCCCGCGGGCTTGCCCAGAACGGTTGTTGCCGCCTTGCGCAGGCTGCGGGGCGTCGGCGCGACGGGTGTCGGCTCGACGGGCGCGGGCGCGGGCTTTTCCACGGCGAGCGGGCTGCGCGCGATGGGCTTGGTCCGGGCACGCACCAGATCCCAAAGCGCCTCATCCTCGGCGGTGAGCCGCCGCCGCTTCATATCGCGCTCTCGGGCAGCAGGGCATAGGCACGCTGGATCGGCATGAGCACCATGAGGCGACCGGGATCGCGCAGCCTGCCCGCCGCGCGGCCCGCGGCATCGCCGGTGCCGAAGAAAACATCCGCACGCTGTGCGCCCTTGATCGCCGATCCGGTGTCTTGCGCGATCATGAGGCGGCGCAGCGGGCCGTCGCCGTCCTTCTCTATCCAGACCGGCGCGCCGAGCGGTACGAACGCCGGATCGACCGCGATGGTCCGCATCGTGGTGATCGAACGGTTCATCGCGCCCAGCGGCCCAAGCTCCGCAGGAACCTGGCTGACCTCCCGAAAAAACACGTAGGACGGGTTGGTATAAAGCAGCTCCTGCCCCTCGGCAGGATTGCGGCGCACCCAGTTCTTGATCACATCCGCGCTGACCTGATGCGCCTCATAGACGCCGCGCCGGACGAGTTCCTGCCCGATGGAGCTGTAGTTGTGCCCGTTAGAGCCGCGATAGCCTACGCGAATGGCTTGCCCGGACGGCAGGCGAATTCTGCCAGAACCCTGAATTTGCAGGAAAAACAGCTCCACCGGGTCATCGACATAGGCAATTTCGAGCCCGCGCCCCTCCATCACGCCGCTCTCGAGGAGTTCACGCCGGGGGAGCCAGGGGCGGTTCTCGCGCGCCTCGGAGGGCATCTTGTAGACGGGGTGTTGGTACCGGCCGGAGCGAGCGAGCGCGCCATCAAGCTCCGGCTCGAAGTAGCCGGTAAAGAGCGCCTCCTGCCCATCTTCGATCAGCACGGGTCGGAACAGCAATTCGAAGAAGTCGCGCGGATCGGGGCCAGACTGCGCATAGGCGCAGACCGCACGCCAGTCCGGGTCCTTCATGTCCTTGCAGGTGTTCAGGAAAGTCCTGAAGGCGGCGGCGTGGTCGTCCTCGGCCCAGCCGTCCAGTGCGTCGAACGACAGCACCTCGTATTTCACCTCAGACGCCAAGGGCCCCGCCAGCAGCGAGGCCATGGTGACAGCCGTGGCGCGCAGCGCGCATGCTATCCGTCTGTGGAAACCAGCAACCAATTCGGATCGTCCGCGCCCATGACGCGGGCAAAGACCCACGTGTCTTTCTGCTTCTTGGCATCCGTCAGGCTGCCTTCGATGATCTCGCCTTCCTCGTTGCGCACCGCCTGCGTCAACTCGGCCACGAACCTGAGCGTCATCTCGGCCTCTTTGGTGTCAGGATCGAGCGTCACGTTCTCGAGGCTCATCTCGCGCACACCGATGAAATTCGCCTCGATGGTCAGGCCCTGATCCTCGCGTGCCGCCACGGCATCGACAAAGCTCTCGTAGATGTCTTCGGAGAGGAACGGCTTGATCGCATCAAGCTCTCCGCGCTCGTAGCCCATCACGATCATCTCATAGGCGCCGCGACCGCCGGCAAGAAACTCCGTCACGTTGAACGAGGGCTCGATGCGCTTCATCTCTGCCAGCGCGCGGGCCTGCGGCGTGCCTTCGGCGAAGTGGTCGGTGATATCGAGGTCTGGTCCGCCCTCGATCACTTCGAAGGAAGGGCCGCTCCGTTTGGCGGGCTGCATCGGTACCGGGGGTTTTTCGAATCCCTCACGGGTGCCCAGAACATTTCGCAGCCGCAGGATCAAAAATACCGCGATTGCGGCAAGCACCAAAAGCTGGATGAGCGGCGAATTCATAGGGACCTCTTCAGGACTGGGCGTGGAAACATGCGTCTGAAGACCTTATGTAGGTGTGAAAGGGGCCCAAGTCCACTGCGGCCCCGATGAAAGGAAGCAATAACATGTGGCTTTTGATTGCATTTATCGCCGTGCCGCTGATCGAGATCGCGCTGTTCATCCAGGTTGGCGGATTTATCGGGCTCTGGCCGACCCTGCTGATCGTGATCGCGACGGCGATCGCTGGCACATATCTCGTGCGCAGTCAGGGGCGTATGGCGCTCAGCCAGTTGCAGCGCTCCTTCAACGATCTGCGCGACCCGACGGAGCCGCTGGTGCACGGGGCGATGATCCTCTTCTCCGGCGCATTGTTGCTCACGCCGGGGTTCTTCACCGATGCGGTGGGATTTCGCGCTGCTGGTGCCCGCGTTCCGGCGGGCCGCGTTCCGGGCGATCCGGGCGCGCATCAAGGTCAGCGGCTTCGCGGCGCAATCGAGTCACCCGCAGGACCCACCGCCGCGCGGCCGCGACGATGTCATTGACGGTGAGTTCATCGAACTGTCCGATAGGGATGGGCCCAAGAGCCGCTCCGGCTGGACCAAGCAGTGATCGCCATCGACTAAGCGATTGAGAGACTTGCCCCGACCTGATAAGCGGACGGGACATTTTTCAACCTCCAGAGAAGGAGAGCCGATCATGGCCGAGGCCGAAGCCACACCCCCCGCATCCCCGCAGATGCGCGTATTGGGGCAGTTCATCCGCGATCTGTCATTCGAGAACATCATGGCGCAAAAGGGTGCGCCGAGCGATGTGCAGCCCGACGTGCAGGTTCAGGTGAACCTCGACGCCAAGAAGCGCAGCGCGGAAAACCAGTACGAGACGGCGATCAAGCTCAACGTCACTTCCAAGGCGAAGGGCGGCGATGCCGTTTTGTTCGCGCTGGAGATCGACTATGTCGGCATCTTCGACATTCAGGATGTGCCGGAGGCGCAGCTGCATCCTTTCCTGCTGATCGAATGCCCGCGCATGATCTTTCCGTTCCTGCGCCGGATCGTCAGCGATGTGACCCGTGACGGTGGCTTCCCGCCGCTCAACCTCGAAAACATCGATTTTGTCTCGCTGTACCGCAACGAGGTCGCCCGCCGTCAGGCGGAGACGCCCGCACCCACTGCGAACGCCTGATCCTTCAGGATTTGAGCCACAGAGCATCGCCGCCCAATGTGCCGACAAACGCGCTATGGGCGGCGATTTCCTTTTCCGACAGGCGCGGCGGCAGTGGTTTGGAGCGCGGACGCGGGGTCCATTCGGTGCTCTGCGCGCCGTCCTGCGGGTCGCTGCGGGTCGAAAGGCCGAAGTCCGGCTGCTTACCCCCGATCAGCTCCAGATAGACCTCTGCGAGGATCTCGCTGTCGAGAAGCGCGCCGTGCAGGGTCCGCGACGAATTGTCGATGCCGAAACGCCGACAAAGCGCATCCAGAGAGGATGGCGAGCCGGGGAACTTCTTGCGCGCGATGGCCAGCGTGTCGATGGCCTGCGAAAAGGGCAGCTGCGGCAGACCGATCAGGTGCAGCTCATGGTTGAGGAATTTCATGTCGAAGGCGGCGTTGTGGATGACCATCTTGCTGTCGCCCACGAACTCGAGGAAGGCGCGGCCCACCTGTGCGAACTTGGGCTTGTCGCGCAGGAAATCATCGCCGAGGCCGTGCACCTCGAATGCCTCCTGCGGCATCGCGCGTTCGGGATTGATGTATTTGTGAAACGTCTTGCCGGTGGGCACATGCCTCAGCAGCTCGACCGCGCCGATTTCCACGATCCGGTCGCCGGTCTGAGGGTCAAAGCCCGTTGTTTCGGTATCGAGCACAATCTCACGCATTGCCCAGCTTCTCCCTGATGTCCGCGACCACAGCCTGCACCTGTGCGCGTGCGTCTTCAAGCGTATCCGTCCTGATCACGTAATCCGCGCGCGCGGCTTTCTGCGCCGCGGGCAGTTGCTTGGCGCGGATCGCCTCGAATTGCTGTTCCGTCATGGTGCCGCGCGCCATCACGCGGTCCTTCTGCGTCGCGTCATCGGTGATCACGCAAGCGACTGCATCGACCCTATCCTGCCCGCCAGTCTCGAACAACAGCGGGATATCCAGAACCACGATATCCGCCTGCGCATCGCGCAGGAACGCAGCGCGGTCCTGGCCGACGAGTGGATGCACGATGCCCTCTATCGTTTTGAGGGCAGTGGGGTCCCGGGCGATGATCTCCTTCAACAGTGTACGGGATACGGTACCATCCTCGACCGCACCGGGAAAGACGGCGGCGATCGGCACCACGCCCGCGCCGCCGGTGCCGTAGAGCCGGTGAACCGCCGCATCCGCATCCCAGAGCGCGCAACCCTCCTCCTCGAACATCTTGGCCGTTGTGGATTTGCCCATCCCGATCGAGCCGGTGAGACCCAGCAGAAACATCAGCGCAGTGCCGCCGCGCGGGTGGCGCGGTCCACCTCGGGTCGCTTGCCGAACCACCGCTCGAACGCGGGGACCGCCTGATGCAGCAACATGCCCAAACCATCCACCGTGGTGCAGCCGTATTCTTCCGCCGTGGCCAGCATCCGCGTCTTGAGCGGAGTATAGACCAGATCAGTCACGACCGTCTGCGCGCGCAAGCCATCGAGCGGCACGCGCAACTCGGGCTTGCCGATCATCCCGAGCGACGTGGTGTTCACCAACAGCGCCGCATCGTCGATCATATTGCCCGCCTGCAACCAGTCATAGACCTGTACACGGCTGCCGAAATCCTTGGCGAGCACCTCAGCACGCAGACGTGTGCGGTTGGAAAGCAGAATCTCGTGGCACGCCCGCCTCCAGCAGGGAGGAGATCACCGCACGCGCCGCACCCCCCGCACCGAGCACCGCTGCCGGGCCCTTGCGCGGATCCCAGTGCGGCGCGCCCGCGCGCATGTTCTCAAGAAAACCGTAGCCATCTGTATTGTCTGCGTGGATCTTGCCATCCTTGCGAAAAATCAGCGTGTTGGCCGCACCGATCAGGATTGCGCGGTCGGTCACCAGATCGGCGATCGCCATCACTTTTTCCTTATAGGGGACGGTGATATTGACGCCGACGAAGCCCATGCGCGGCAGCATCCTGATCGCGGCTTCGAGATCATCGGCGGCGATGTCCATCGGGATGTAGTGCCCGGCGATGCCATAGGTCTTGAGCCAGTGCCGGTGCAGTTGCGGAGATTTCGAATGGGCGATCGGCGAGCCGATGACGCCAGCCAAGGGGATACGGGGCAGGTCGGTCATTGGGCGATATCTCCGCGCTGGATAAGGTAGTTCAGGATCTCGAGCAGGGGCATGCCCAGCACGGTGAAATAATCGCCGTCGATCCGCGAGAAGAGACGCACGCCCTCCTCCTCGAGCTTGTAGGCGCCGACGGCGTGGCGAATGCTCTGCCAGTTCCGGGTCACGTAATCCTCGAGGTAGGCATCGCTCGCGTCGCGCATCCGCAGGCGAACGATGCCGACATGCCGCCAGACGGGTTTGCCCGCCTCATAGAGAACCGCAGCCGATAGAAGCGTGTGGCGATCACCCCGCAGCGCGCAAAGCTGTGCCAGCGCGTCCTGCGGGCTTTCTGGTTTGTGCAGGAGGGCGCCACCATGCTCGAGCACCTGATCACAGCCGATCACCAGCGCATCCGGCCGCTTCTCGCTCACCTTTGCGGCTTTCAATTCGGCCAGCGCATCGGCGATATCGCGCGGCGGCGCACCTTCGGCGATCAGGGACGCGGTGATCATCTGCTCGTCCACGCGGGCGATCATCACCTCATGCGGGACCATCGCCTGACGAAGCATTTGGCTGCGGATGGCGGAGCCGGACGCGAGGAGGATCGGGGCAGCCATGGGGATAACTCGTGCATAGTCCTGAGAATTTCTTAACGGTATCTTGTCGACAATTAACGCCCGCGGTTCAAGAGGGGGATAACGGAGGCCCGCCGCAGGGTTGGCCGGGGATTCCCCCACGGTGGAGAAGAGCAAGTTCATGATTTGGTAACTCGGGTTAATCCAGAGTTCCTCCGTCGCTTCTCCACAAGGCGAATGGCGCAAGCCCTTCCTTAAGCACTTGAATTATAATTTATAATTTGATCGTTTCCGATTCCTCAACAGAGACGGAATGCCGTCTCGCTCACGCTTTGCTCACTGGGGATAACCATTTGATCCACAGGATCCGCGCTACCTACTTAAAACTACAATCTTTCTTTATCTCTCTTTTATTATAAAGAGAGGCCAAGAATGGAGAGACCGAGATGAGTGAGATCCTGAGCCTGGCTTATCCCTGGATCAAAGGGCTGCACATCGTTTCCGTGATCTCCTGGATGGCGGCGCTGTTCTATCTGCCGCGCCTGATGGTCCACCATACGGAGCGGGTGGGGCTGAGCGGAGAGACGCATGAGATCTTCGCGATGATGGAATTCAAGCTCGCCAAGGTGATCATGAGCCCCGCGATGATGGCGACCTGGGTGTTCGGCCTCCTGCTCGTGGTGACACCCGGTGTGGTCTATTGGGGCGATGTCTGGCCCTGGCTGAAGGCGGCGGGCGTGATCGCGATGACGGTGTTCCATTTCTGGCTCATGGCGCGCATGCACGGCTTTCAACGGGGCGAGAACAGCGTGACAGGCCGACAGTACCGCATGATGAACGAAGTCCCGACCCTGCTGATGCTGCTCATCGTCTTCTCGGTCACGGTGAAGTTCTGAGCCTTTCGCGTGATTGACAGGACAGGCGGCGCGGCGTAGAGAGCAATTGGCGCCCCGTTCGGGGAGAGCTCAACCCGATTGATTTTCCCAAGACCGATGTGCCTGCGCGACTGCGCGCGGCAGAGGACACCCGCATGACACTCGAGACACTGAACCTTGCCGATCTGAAGGCGCAATCCCCCAAGGCCCTGCTGACCATGGCGGAAGACCTGGAGATCGAAAACGCCTCCACCATGCGCAAGGGCGAGATGATGTTCCAGATCCTGCGCGAGCGGGCGGATGAAGGCTGGGAGATTTCGGGCGACGGCGTGCTTGAGGTCTTGCAGGACGGATTTGGCTTTCTGCGCTCGCCCGAGGCGAATTACCTGCCGGGCCCGGATGACATCTACGTCTCTCCTGACATGATCCGACAGCATTCGCTGCGCACCGGTGACACCATCGAGGGGCTGATCAAGGCGCCCGACGACGTCGAGCGCTACTTCGCCCTCACTGAAGTGACGCTGATCAACTTCGAGGATCCGGAGAAGGCACGTCACAAGGTGGCTTTCGAGAACCTCACGCCGCTTTATCCCGATGAGCGGCTGATCCTGGAAGTGGACGATCCGACGGTCAAGGACCGCTCCGCGCGGATCATCGACCTCGTGGCACCCATCGGCAAGGGACAACGCTCCCTGATCACGGCGCCGCCGCGGACAGGTAAGACTGTCCTGCTGCAGAACATCGCGAACTCCATCGAGAAGAACCACCCGGAGTGCTACCTGATCGTCCTGCTCATCGATGAGCGGCCCGAGGAGGTCACCGACATGCAGCGCAGTGTGAAGGGCGAGGTCGTCTCCTCGACCTTCGACGAGCCTGCGACGCGGCACGTCGCCGTGTCCGAGATGGTCATCGAAAAGGCGAAACGTCTGGTCGAGCACAAGCGTGACGTGGTGATCTTGCTCGATTCGATCACCCGTCTGGGCCGCGCGTTCAACACGGTCGTGCCGTCGTCGGGCAAGGTCCTGACAGGTGGTGTCGATGCCAACGCGCTTCAGCGGCCCAAGCGGTTCTTTGGTGCGGCGCGCAACATCGAGGAGGGCGGATCGCTCACTATCATCGCCACGGCGCTGATCGATACCGGCTCGCGGATGGACGAGGTCATCTTCGAGGAGTTCAAGGGCACCGGCAACTCCGAGATCATTCTGGACCGGAAGATCGCGGACAAGCGCGTGTTCCCGGCCATCGACATCCTCAAATCCGGCACCCGGAAAGAGGAACTGCTGGTGGACAAGGTCGATATGCAGAAGACATTCGTGCTGCGGCGTATCCTGAACCCGATGGGGACCACGGACGCGATCGAGTTCCTGATCTCCAAACTGAAGCAGACGAAGACGAACGCTGACTTCTTCGACTCGATGAATACCTAATTAAAACATAAATTCAAAGGCTTAGGTCTATGGATACGATTTTTGCCCAAGCAACTGCGGTGGGCCGTGCCGGGGTATCCATCGTGCGGATATCCGGGCCCGAAGCGCATGGCATCTGTGCGAAGATGGTGGGCCGGTTGCCAGCGGCGCGCGGCACGGCTCTGCGCATGGTGAAGGATAACGAAGGCGGATTCATCGATCAGGCGCTTGTGTTGCGGTTCGATGGCCCCGACAGCTTCACCGGCGAGGATGTGGTGGAGTTGCACCTGCATGGCAGCATCGCGATCATGCGACGCGTATTGGAGGAGTTGGGCCGGGCAGACGGCACTCGGCTCGCCGAGCCCGGCGAATTCACCCGACGCGCGCTTGAAAACGGGCGGCTCGATCTGGTGCAGGTCGAAGGACTCGCCGATCTGATCGAGGCGGAGACGGAAGCGCAGCGGAAGCAAGCGCTGCGTGTGCTCTCCGGTGCTCTGGGTTCGAAGGTCGAGGGTTGGCGGCGCGATCTGATCCGGGCGGCGGCACTGCTGGAAGCGACGATAGACTTCGCGGATGAGGATGTGCCCGTCGATGTCAGCGATGAAGTTCGCGGATTGCTGGACAGTGTTGGTACAGCGCTTCGCCAAGAGATCGCCGGTACTGCCGCGGCGGAACGAATCCGATCAGGATTTGAAGTGGCGATCGTTGGCGCGCCGAACGTGGGAAAATCAACGCTGCTCAATCGGCTTGCCGGGCGTCAGGCGGCGATTACATCGAGCATTGCTGGCACCACGCGCGATGTGATCGAAGTGCGGATGGACTTGGGTGGCCTGCCTGTTACGCTTCTTGATACGGCTGGCATCAGGGAAAGCGGTGATGAGATTGAAGCGCTTGGTGTCGAGCTTGCGGTGCGCCGCGCGGCGGCCGCGGATTTGCGGATTTTTCTGTTGGAAGGTGGTGAGACCGCGCCGATCGAACCGCTTCCGGAGGATATTCTGCTGAGCGCAAAGGCGGATGTATCAGGTCAGCCTTATCCCGCCATATCCGGGAAAACCGGGCAAGGTATCGATGAGCTGCTCTTGGATCTTGAGCGGCGCTTGAGCAAGATGGCAGCATCAGCGGGGCTTGCGACGCACGCGCGTCATGCGACAGCGATGGCGCTTGCCTTACGGGGGATTGAGGCGGCAACAGCCTTGCTTGACCTCGGCCCGGATGGCTATGAGATTGCGGCGGCGGAGTTGCGCTTGGGAATTAATGCCCTCGAAGCTTTGGTCGGTCGCATTGACGCGGAGAATCTGCTAGATGAGATATTCGCGAGTTTTTGTCTGGGAAAATGAGGATTGTTTCACGTGAAACATTTTGACGTCATCGTCATCGGCGGTGGCCATGCGGGTACAGATGCAGCACACGCCGCCGCGCGGTTGGGTGCCAAGACGGCGCTTGTTACGATGTCGCGAAAGACGATCGGTGTGATGTCCTGCAACCCGGCGATCGGCGGGCTTGGCAAGGGTCACCTGGTGCGTGAGATTGATGCGCTCGACGGTTTGATGGGTCGGGTTGCTGATGCGGCAGGCATTCAGTTTCGGCTTCTCAACCGCCGCAAAGGGCCTGCCGTGCAAGGGCCACGAACTCAGGCCGACCGCCAAATCTATCGCAAGACAATGCTGGCGGAGATTGAAGCAACGCCCAACATCGAGATTGTTGAGGGCGAGGCGATCGATTTCGTCATGGTTAGCGGAAGTGTCGGCGGCATTGTTCTCGCCTCCGGTGAAAAGCTTGAAGCAGGCGCGGTTGTGCTCACCACGGGGACCTTCCTACGCGGAGTCATTCACATCGGTGATGTGCAGAAGCCTGGCGGGCGGATGGGCGACAATCCATCTCAAAAGCTGGCCGAGCGTATCGATGGTTTCGGGTTGCGCCTTGGTCGCCTGAAGACCGGCACGCCGCCGCGGCTTGATGGGCGGACGATCAACTGGTCAGGTCTCGATATGCAGCCTGCAGACGACGATCCGGTGCTCTTTTCCTTCATGTCGGGCAAGGCGCCGCTGCGGCAGGTGAGTTGCGGGATCACCCACACCAATGAGAAGACACACGACATTATCCGCGAAAATCTGGCGCGCTCGGCGATGTACGGGGGGCACATCGACGGTGTTGGACCGAGGTATTGCCCGTCCATCGAAGATAAGGTCGTTCGCTTTGCCGATAAGACGTCCCACCAGATTTTCCTGGAGCCCGAGGGGCTGGATGATCGGACGATCTATCCGAACGGAATTTCGACGTCTCTTCCAGTCGATGTGCAGGAGGATTATGTGCGTTCCATTGCCGGACTGGAAAACGCGACCATTCTGCAGCCCGGCTATGCAATCGAGTATGACTATGTCGATCCGCGCATGCTCCGGCAGACGCTGGAGTTGAAAGATGTCCCTGGGCTCTATCTGGCAGGTCAGATCAACGGCACGACGGGATATGAGGAGGCCGCAGCGCAGGGGCTGGTTGCGGGGCTGAATGCGGCGCTCGCGGTGCAAGGGCGGGAGCCGGTGCATTTCAGCAGGACGAACAGCTATCTCGGCGTGATGATCGATGACTTGACGACGCGGGGCGTATCGGAGCCATACCGCATGTTCACGTCGAGGGCCGAGTTCCGGCTTTCCCTGCGGGCCGACAATGCAGACCAGCGCTTGACACAGTTGGGCATCGACTTGGGGTGCGTCTCGGCCGCACGTACGAGGGCGTTCAACGACAAGATGGGCAAATTGGCGGCGTGCCAGGGCTTGCTTCTTGATAAATCGTTCACGCCGAAACAGGCGGCCGAGGCTGGGATAGCAATCAACCAAGACGGTCAGCGCCGATCGGGTTTTGATTTGCTGGCGTTTCAGGACGTGAAATTCGTGCAGGTTCAGGCGCTCGTCCCGGAGCTTTGGGATGTTGAGCCGTTGATCGCTGAGCAGATGGAGCGGGATGCGATGTATGCGCATTACATCAAGCGGCAGGCGAATGACGTCGCGCTCCTGCGAAAAGATGAAGAGGAACGGATCCCGGCAAGTTTCGACTACAGCGCAGTTGACGGGCTTTCAAATGAATTGAAGTCAAAGTTGATCAGCGGGAAGCCTGAAAATCTCGCTCAAGCATCCCGAATTGACGGGATGACACCGGCGGCGCTGATGCTCCTGTTGGCGCTTCTTCGCAAGAACAAGAAAAAATTTGCATGACTGCGCCGATCTCATCAGGGAATGTTTCACGTGAAACAATTGACAAGCTTCGGCAGTTCGAGGCGTTGGTGCAGAAGTGGACCAAGAAGATAAATCTGGTGTCCACCGGGGATGCCAAGCATATTTGGGAACGGCATATCGTCGATTCCATGCAGGTTTATCAGCATGCGGACGTTGACGGCGCATGGCTCGATCTGGGGAGTGGTGGGGGGTTTCCCGGCATTGTCGCTGCGATCATGGCCCAGGCGGATGCACCGGAGCGGCGGTTTACGCTTGTGGATAGCGATCAGCGCAAATGTGCTTTCCTCAGGACCGCCGTGCGGGAGCTTTCGTTGAGCGCGTCCGTCTTTGCCGAGCGTATCGAGGAGGTGCCGCCGCAGGGCGCGTCGGTGGTTACAGCGCGTGCCTTGGGGGATCTCAAAGGCTTGCTGGGCCATGTTGAGCGGCATTTGGCCCCGGGCGGTGTTGCCTTGCTGCCAAAAGGCGCGACATGGCAGAAAGAGCACGACATCGCGTCAGCGTTTTGGTCTTATGACCTCGACGTGATACCGAGCAAGACCAACGCAGATGCCTCAATTCTCATTATCAAGGAGCTCACGCGTGCCTGACCTCTCCCGGCCCGACGGACCGAAGATTATCGCTGTTGCAAACCAGAAGGGCGGGGTGGGCAAGACCACGACGACGATCAACCTCGCCGCCGCTCTGGCGGAGCGGGGAAAGCGCGTACTGGTGATCGACCTCGACCCGCAGGGCAATGCGTCGACGGGGCTGGGCATCGCGCTCGATGATCGTGAGTTCACGACCTATGAGCTGTTGCTCGAGGACATCGACCTAAATGAGGTGATCCTCGAGACCCAGACGAAGAACCTCTTCATCGTTCCGGCGACCGTCGATCTGAGCTCCGCCGATCTTGAGCTGCTGTCCAATGAAAAGCGCAGCTTTCTGCTGCATGATGCGTTGCGACAGACGCAGATGGACACGTTCAACTTCGACTACATCCTGATCGACTGCCCGCCATCGCTAAATCTGCTGACCGTGAATGCGATGATCGGTGCTCATTCCGTGCTGGTGCCGCTGCAAAGCGAGTTCTTTGCGCTGGAGGGCTTGTCCCAGCTGATGCTGACGATCCGGGAGGTGCGGCAATCCGGGAACAAGAACCTGAGGATCGAGGGGATTGTGTTGACGATGTACGACCGTCGCAACAACCTTTCGCAGCAGGTTGAGCAGGACGCCCGCGACAATCTGGGGGATCTGGTCTTCAAGACGATCGTGCCGCGGAATGTGCGGCTCAGCGAGGCGCCGAGTTTCGCGATGCCGGTCCTCGCATATGACACAGACTCCAAAGGCGCCAAGGCCTACCGCGATCTGGCCGATGAGCTGATCGAGAATAATCAACCCGCAGTCAAAGAGGTGCAGCATGTCGAATAATCAGGACCGGAAACGTGGGCTTGGGCGGGGCTTGTCTGCACTCATGGCGGATGTGAGCGAGACTGAAAGCGTTGCTGCAAAGGGGCCGTCGGCTGCGGATCAGATGGTTGCGATAGACCGGATCGTGCCGAACCCGGATCAGCCGCGTAAGCAGTTCGTGAAGGAAGATCTGGATGATCTTGCGGCGTCGATCCGGGAGAAGGGGGTGCTTCAACCGCTCATCGTTCGGGTGCGGCGTGATGGTACCTATGAGATTGTCGCGGGGGAGCGGCGCTGGCGTGCCGCGCAGATGGCGCAGCTGCATGCGCTGCCCGTGATCGTGCGGGAGTTCACCGATACCGAAGTGCTCGAAGTGGCCATCATCGAGAACATCCAGCGCGCCGATCTGAACGCGGCCGAGGAGGCGGCGGGCTACAAGCAATTGATGGAGCGCTTTGGCCATACGCAAGAGAAAATGGCGGAGGCGCTCGGCAAGAGCCGTAGCCACATTGCAAACCTTCTGCGGCTTCTAAATCTGCCGATGCCGGTGCTGGAATTGCTCCGCAAGGGTGATCTGAGCGCGGGGCATGCGCGCGCATTGATCCCCGCGCAGGATCCGTTGAAGTTGGCGCAGCTGGTGATCAAGGGCGGCCTGTCCGTCCGCGCAACCGAGGCATTGGTCAAGCGCGAGATGGCTGGCGAGCCGGAGGCCAAGCCTGCACGCCGCAGTGAGGCGGAGGAGAAGGATGCCGATACCAAGGCGCTCGAGGGCGATCTCTCGGCCAATCTCGGGATGCCGGTCACGTTATCGCATAAACCGGGGCAGGAGAGTGGGCAGCTGTCGGTGAAGTACACATCGCTTGACCAGCTGGATGAGCTCTGTCGGCTGCTGAGCGGGAACTAGGCGCCGATGAGGGTGCGTATGACCGAATTTAAAACCCTAAACCCTTGATCTGTAACGATTAATCTGTTCTTCTTTGTGGATACCATCCCGATGTCCTGCAGATGTGCCAGCGTGGCCGGGTCCAAGGGCTGACCGGCCAGCGCTTCGTAGCGGCGCAGGTCGACCCCTTCATGCAGGCGAAGGCCCATGAGCAGGAATTCGGTGGCCTCATCGCCGCGATCAAGGGCATCGCGGCTCTGTTCCGTCGCGGCGAGGGGGGCCGCGTCCAGCCATCGCTTGGGGTTGCTGTAGCTCACTGTGGCATGGCGGACCCCGTCGAGCGTGAGGCGGCCATGCGCGCCGGGGCCGATGCCGAGGTAGTCGCCATAGCGCCAGTAAATGAGGTTATGCCGGGACTGTGCGCCATCGCGGGCGTGGTTGGAAACCTCGTAGGCGGGCATGCCCGCGGCGCCGCAGATGTCCTGCGTCAGTTCGAACATATCCGCGCCAAGGTCTTCGTCGGGCAGGCCGCGCAACTTGCCCAGCGCGTAGCGATCCCCAAAGGCCGTGCCTTCCTCGATCGTAAGCTGGTAAAGCGAAAGGTGATCAATCGCCAGCGTCAGAGCCTGTTTCAGCTCCGCCTCCCATGCTGCCAAAGTCTGGTCCTGGCGGGCATAGATGAGATCGAAACTCACCCGTTCGAAGGTGTCGCGGGCAATGTCGAAAGCGGCCATCGCCTCTGACGCGGTATGGATCCGGCCCAGCCGTTTCAGATCAGCATCGTTGAGCGCCTGAATCCCCATAGAGATCCGCGAGACGCCGCCATCGCGGTACGCCTTGAAGCGGGCGGCCTCCACTGAGCCGGGGTTCGCCTCCAGCGTAATCTCCAGATCATTCGCAACCGGCCAAAGGCGCCTGATCTGCGCGATCACTTCCGCGACGGTATCGGGGTTCATCAGGCTGGGCGTACCGCCGCCAAAGAACACCGACGTGACCGTGCGCCCCTGGGTCACTTCCGCATAGCGGGCAAGCTCAGTCAGATAGGCGGCCTTCCAAGCGGCCTGGTCGATCCTGCGCGAAACATGGCTGTTGAAATCGCAGTAGGGGCATTTCGCCTCGCAGAACGGCCAATGGATGTAGATCCCGAAGCCGCCCTGCCGCCAGTCTTCAGTCAAAGCAGCGCGCCAGCAGCTTGGCAAAGGCATCGGCGCGGTGGCTCATGCTGTTCTTCTCCTCGTGGGTCATTTCGGCGAAGGTGCGCGTTTCGCCCAGTGGTTGGAAAACGGGATCATAGCCATGGCCGGTCTTTCCGCGCATCGGCCAGACAAATGTTCCGTCGACGAAACCTTCGATCACTTCATCATGGCCGTCGGGCCAGGCGAGGACGAGCGTGGCGCAAAAACGCGCGGCCCGTGGATGGGGGGCATTCGCCTCCTCCAGCAGGTCATGGGTTTTCTTCATCGCCATGACAAAATCGCGGCCATCCGGGGTCTCCGCCCAATCGGCGGTATAGACACCCGGCGCATTGTCGAGCGCGGCAACCTCGATCCCGCTGTCATCGGCGAGGGCGGGCAGCCCCGTCGCCTTCACCGCCGCATGCGCCTTGATCCGGGCATTGCCGATAAAGCTGTCCTCGGTCTCCTCGGGCTCCTCCAGCCCCATCTCGGCGGCACCGACGACGGTGATGCCATGTGGCGCAAAAAGCTCGCGCATCTCTTCCAGCTTGCCCGCGTTATGCGTTGAAATCAGGATGCGGTCGCCTTCGAGTTTTCGGCTCATGCGCAGGCGTCCTTCTGGATCGTGGCGAGTTCCTTGACGCCCTTTTCCGCGAGATCGAGAAGCGCGTTCATCTGCTCGCGGGTGTAGGTGGCGCCCTCGGCACTCATCTGGGTTTCGATCATCCGGCCGCTCTGGGTCATGACAAAATTGCCGTCAACGCCGGCCTCCGAATCTTCGGGGTAATCGAGGTCGAGCACGGGCTGGCCTGCGTAGATGCCGCAGCTGACCGCGGCGACGGGATCGACCAGCGGATCGGAGATCACATCACCCGCTTTCATCAGCTTGTTCACGGCGAGGCGCAGCGCGATCCAGCCGCCGGTGATCGAGGCGCAGCGCGTGCCGCCATCGGCCTGAAGCACGTCGCAGTCGATGGTGATCTGCCGCTCGCCTAGCGCCACGCGGTCGACGCCCGCGCGAAGGCTGCGCCCGATCAACCGCTGGATCTCGACCGTGCGGCCACCCTGTTTGCCGCTCGCCGCTTCACGGCGCATCCGCGTGTTGGTCGCGCGCGGCAGCATCCCGTATTCGGCCGTGACCCATCCCAGGCCCGATCCCTTGATGAAAGGCGGCACGCGGTCCTCGATGGTGGCGGTGCACAACACATGGGTATCGCCCATCTTGATCAGCGCGGAGCCTTCGGCGTGGCGGGTGAAGCCAACTTCGACGGAGACATCGCGCATTTGATCGAGTTTTCGGCCGGATGGGCGCATGGAGGTATTCCTTTTGTGTGATTTGGCATCTCGATACCTCCGCGTCCCTTGCAGATGCAACCCCCGCACCCTTAATGTGACAGTATGACAGACACGACCGGCCTACTGGAGGAGATGAACGAACGCTCGCGCGAGGTGTTCCGGCGCGTGGTCGAAGGGTATCTGGCGAATGGCGATCCGGTAGGCTCGCGCACGCTGACCCGCGATTTCTCGGAGAAGGTGAGCGCCGCGACGATCCGCAACGTGATGCAGGATCTGGAGTATCTGGGCCTGCTCGGCAGCCCACATGTAAGCGCCGGGCGTATCCCGACGCAGCTTGGCCTACGGATGTTCGTGGACGGGTTGTTGGAGGTCGGGATCCCCGATGACGGCGACCGTGCACAGATCGACGCGACCATGGGGCGCGATGCCGACGATGTAACGGGGATCCTCGACCGGCTCGGCACCGCGCTGTCGGGCGTGACGCAGGGTGCCTCGCTGGTGCTGGCGCCCAAGCATGAGGCACCCATCAAGCATATCGAGTTTGTCTCGCTTTCCCATGACAGGGCCTTGGCGGTGCTGGTGTTTTCGGATGGACACGTGGAGAACCGGCTTTTCACCCCGCCCGTCGGGCAGACCCCAAGCTCCATGCGGGAGGCCGCGAATTTTCTCAACGCGCTGGTCGAGGGCAAGACCCTGAGCGAGCTGCAAGCGACCATCAAGCTTGAGATGACGCGCAGGCGACAGGAGATCGACGTGCTCGCCGCCGAGCTGGTTGAGAGCGGGCTGGTGATCTGGGATGGCGCCGAGGGCCAGCATGAGCGGCTCATCGTGCGTGGCCGCGCCAATCTGCTGGGCGATGGCGGTCAGGCGCAGGACATAGAGAAAGTGCGAAAGCTCTTTGACGATCTGGAGCGCAAGCGCGACATCGCGGATTTCCTGGAACTGGCCGAGGATGGCGACGGCGTGCGCATTTTTATCGGCTCGGAGAACAAACTTTTCTCACTTTCGGGTTCCTCTTTGGTGGTTTCTCCATATATGAACTCGGATCGCAAGATTATCGGTGCGGTGGGCGTGATCGGCCCGACGCGACTGAACTATGGACGTATTGTGCCGATTGTGAACTACACGGCACAGCTGGTCGGGAAGCTTATTTCCGACCGGAGTTAGAGGTGGAAAATGGCAGACCCGAACGAAAACGATTTTCTGGACGATCCCGAAGCGGCGGAAGCCGAGGCCTATGCCAACGAGATCGAAGAAATAGACGAGGACGCGATGGAACTCGAGCAGGTCATCGCGGAGCGTGATCAGTACAAGGACCGTTTCATGCGCGCGCTCGCCGATGCGGAGAACGCACGCAAGCGGTCCGACAAGGATCGCCGCGAGGCCGAGAACTACGGCGGCTCCAAGCTTGCCCGCGACATGCTGTCGGTTCACGACAACATGAAGCGCGCGCTCGAAGCCGCAACCGAGGAACAGCGCACGATCTCCGGCCCCCTGCTGGAGGGGATCGAGCTCACGATGCGGGAGCTGTTGTCGGTCTTCAAGAAGCATGGGATCACGCCGATCACGCCGGAGGTCGGGGACCGCTTTGACCCCAAGCTGCATCAGGCGATGTTCGAGGCACCCGTGCCCGACACCAAGGCGGGCGACATCATTCAGGTCGCCGCCGAAGGGTTCATGCTGCATGACCGTCTGCTGCGGCCCGCTCAGGTCGGTGTGTCCTCCACACCCGGCTGAGCCGACGCCTGATTTTGGAAAGAGGCGGTCATTCCCTGGCCGCCTCTTTCAGTTTGTAAATGAGCTCCAGCGCCTCGCGTGGGCTGAGCTCATCAGGCAGGATCTGCTCTACCATCTTATCCAGCGGTGACGTCTTTTGTGGGGGTGGCGGCGGTGCGCGCATGGAAAAGAGCGGCAGATCGTCAATCAGCGTCTTCTGCGTCGCGCCGCCTTCACGTTCACCCTTTTCCAACGCCTCCAGCACCACGCGCGCGCGTGCGATCACAGGGGCTGGCAGACCGGCGAGCTGCGCGACCTGCACGCCGTAGGACCGATCCGCAGCCCCCTTCTTGACCTCATGGAGGAAAATCACCTCTCCCTCCCATTCCTTTACGGTCACGGTGGCGTTCTCGACCCCGTCGAGCTTGCCCGCCAGCGCTGTCATCTCATGGTAATGGGTTGCGAAGAGGGCGCGGGCGCGGTTCACGTCATGCAGATGCTCCAGCGTAGCCCAGGCGATAGACAGCCCGTCATAGGTCGCCGTGCCGCGCCCGATCTCGTCGAGGATCACCAGGGCGCGATCGTCCGCCTGATTGAGGATCGCCGCCGTTTCCACCATTTCAACCATGAAGGTCGAGCGGCCGCGCGCCAGATCGTCCGAGGCGCCCACCCGGCTGAAAAGCTGACTGACCAGCCCGATATGGGCAGAGGTCGCAGGCACGTAGCTGCCCATCTGAGCGATGAGCGCCATCAATGCGTTCTGGCGCAGATAAGTAGACTTACCCGCCATGTTAGGGCCTGTCAGCAGCCAGATCGCGGCGCTTGTGTCCGCGCTCAGGTCGCAGTCGTTGGCCACGAAGGGCGTGCCGGATTGCTGCGCAAGCGCACGCTCGACCACGGGATGGCGCCCGCCCTTGATGTCGAACGCGCGGGAGGTGTCGACGACTGGCCGCACCCAGTTTTCCGCCTGTGCCAGATCGGCCAATGCGCAGGCCAGGTCGAGCTCGGCAAGTGCTGCGGCCGTGGCGCCGATCTCTCCCGCGCGGACAAGCACCGCATCGCGCAGGCGCGCAAACAGGGTCTTTTCCAGCTCCAATGCGTGATTGCCCGCGTTCAGGATCTTGGTCTCCAGCTCGGACAGCTCGACGGTCGTGAAGCGGACCTGATTGGCAGTGGTCTGGCGGTGGATGAATGTCTCGGAGAACGGCGGGGAGAGCATTTTCTCGGCATGGGTCGCCGTTGTCTCGATGAAATAGCCCAAGACGTTGTTGTGCTTGATCTTGAGAGACGAAATGCCCGTATCAGAGACGAATTGCGCCTGCATCCCCGCCACGACACCGCGCCCCTCGTCGCGCAGCTTGCGCACCTCGTCGAGTTCCGCATTGAAACCCCGCGCCACAAAGCCACCATCACGTAGCAGCAGGGGCGGCTCGGCAATCAGGGCGTTATTGAGCAGATCGACCAATGCGTCATGGCCCCCGAGGTTCTGCACCGTCGTTTTGAGAAGGCCGGGCAGTTCCATGTCGGCCAGCGCTTCGTTCAGACGTGACGCCTCCGACAGCCCGTTGCGAAGCGCGGCAAGGTCGCGCGGCCCGCCGCGGTCGAGCGAAAGGCGCGAGAGCGCGCGTTCGAGATCCGGGACGGCGCGCAGACCCGCGCGGATGTCTTGCGCCAGACGTGGGTTATCCACCGCGAAGTCGATTGCATCCAGTCGCGCATGGATCGTCTCTAACACGCGCGAAGGGCTCGATATCCGCCGCTCCAACAGGCGCGCGCCACCGGCGGTTGTCGTGCGGTCCATCACTGACAAGAGCGTCCCGGCGCGCCCACCGGACAGCGCATGGGTCAGTTCCAGATTGCGCCGCGTCGCCGCGTCGATCTGAACCGTGCGGGCTTCCGTCTCGCGAACGGGTTTGCGCAGGAGCGGCAGATTGCCCTTCTGCGTCAGGTCCAGATACTCGATCAACGCGCCCATCGCGGAGATCTCGGCGCGGGTGAAGTTGCCGAAAGCGTCCAGGGAGGTGACGCAGAAGAGTTTGCACAGCCGTGTCTCCGCGCCGGTGCTGTCGAAACTTGCGCGGGCTAGCGTGGTGAGCGAAAGGCCAAACTCAGTCTCTAACGCGCCGTGTTCCGTCTCTTTCCCCTCTGCGACCAGCAGTTCGGACGGCGCGAGGCGCGCAAGCTCCGGCCCCAGGCGCACCCGCGGCACCTCCATCACGTGAAACGCCCCGGTGGAGATATCGACCCATGCGAGGGCATGGGCATCGCGCACTTCCGCAAAGGCGGCGAGGTAGTTGTGCCGCCGCGCTTCGAGCAGCGACTCTTCCGTCAGCGTGCCGGGCGTCACGAGGCGGACGACATCGCGTTTGACGACGGATTTATGCCCGCGCTTCTTTGCCTCTGCGGGGCTTTCAAGCTGTTCGGCCACGGCGACGCGAAACCCTTTCCGGATCAGCGTCAGCAGGTACCCCTCGGCGGCATGCACGGGCACGCCGCACATCGGGATATCGGCACCGTCATGGGTGCCGCGCTTGGTCAGTGCGATGTCCAGCGCGTCCGCCGCGGCGACGGCATCATCAAAGAACATCTCGTAGAAATCGCCCATGCGATAGAACAGCAGCGCATCGGAATTCTGGGCCTTGATCTCGAGATATTGGGCCATCATGGGTGTGACGGTGCTGGCGCTCATGTGCTTCCCCCTCGCATGGGGCCTGCTTACAAAACGCAGCGACCGGAGGGAAGGGCCATGCCGGTGGACGCAACCGTGCATTGTGGTACATTGAGGCACAATGTCCCTTAAGAGACGTGTGAGCTGGTGCGAAACAAGATCAATCTGTCTTCTGATCCGCAGGATATGTTTCTCAATCCATGGCAGGATGAGGGTCTGAAGCTTCTTGCGTCGCCGGAATTCCTGTGGCGTGAACGACCTGCCGCCCGGATCACCGGTTTTGCCGCAAGCGCACATGAAGAGCTCAACGAGCGGATCCGCGGCTTTGTGGAGACCGCCCGCCGCCAGCGGACCTACCGCGCCGCCATCGAGGTCAATACCCTCCCCGTGGTGATAGACCAGGCCGATTTTCGCAAAGCTTCGCTGCTTGCCGAAGGTAAGCTGGTGTTGTCGGGCGCGTCCGGGACACGGTTGCTCAACGCCTATCGCTGGGAGTTTGAGAATGCCGGATTCGACCCCGATACAGAGCTTTCGGCCTATTTCGCGCAATGTCAGGAGGCGAATGCGGACCGTGACCTGCCGCTCGAGACAACGTTTCTGGAGAATGACGTCGACTTCGCGCTGGAATGCCGCAACACCTTCAATTTCTACCACTTCATGGCGGAGGCGCTGCCACAGTTGACGGTTCTGGATGCGATCGGTTTCGCCGGCAATATCTACTTCCACTACCCCAACAGCGAGGACAAGCGCCGACCCTTTGCCGAAGCTTTTGTGGATGCGCTTTTTCCCGAATTTGTGGGCCGTGTGTTTTTCGAGCGTGCGCCAAAGGAATATCCGCTTGTCCTGACGGCTTTCGATCTGACCATCGCGCTCGGCCAGGCGCCCAAGGCGGTGATCGCTGGTCTGGACAAACTCGCACCGGGGCAAACGGCGGATCTGAGCAGTGCGGACGGCCAGGTGGTGTTTGCGATGAACGCGGTGAGCACGGCGTTGCTGGCGCTGCGCGAAAGGGCGCTCAAGCTTGTCGAGCCGCATGATTTCAGCCATCTGCCAAAGCGCTTTTTCGTGGTCCGTGACGAGCAGACCAGCCGGAGCAGACCGCTCGAAGGTGAAGACCACCTCTTTGAGCAGCTGGCCGGGATCGGTTTCGAGAAGGTTGTCTTCGAGACGCTCACCCCACTCGAACAGGTGGCGATCATGGCGCAGGCGGAGGCGATGGTGGCGAGCCATGGGGCCGGGTTCGCCAATATGCTTTTCGCGCATCCCGACGCCTTCGTGATCGAGCTTGGCACGCTCCAGACGGCGCGCTATCGCTGGAAGGATTTCTGGCCGCTGGCCCACGCCGCGCAATGCAGCTACGTCACCTTCTTTGCCGATTTCAATGCTGATGACCCCTTGTTAGAGCCGAAATTCGATGAGGACGGTATCGTCCCGGTCAGCATTTCAGAGCAGGCCGTGGGGCAGATTGCTGCCTTCACGCAGACGGTTCTGGGCCATCCGCCGCAGATCGACGATCACGCCAAGCTTCACCAGCTCGGGCGCCGGGTGTTGCGCGCAGGTGCCGCGCTCGCGGCGGTGACGCTGCTTGAAGCGCATGGGCCGCTGGTGGAGGGGGATCTTGACCTGTGCCTGCTGCTGGCGGATTGCCACAAGGAGATGGGCGAGACCAAATCCGAACTAATTGCGCTCGACATGGCCTATACCGCCGATCCCGCACGTTGGCAGACGCTGATCCGGATCTTCTGGTGTGCCAGCAGTTGCGAGCGGCCTCAGGTGGTGCGCTGGGCCCTCGGCCTGCTGGAGACGGAGTTTCCAGACAGGTACGAGACTTTCGTAAACAATCACGCCTGGGTTCGCTTCGTCGCCTGATTGTGCGCGATGGTCAGGGCGGCTATGACGGGGCACCTGCAAACTGAGAGTGCCCTGACCGTGACCAAAAGCAAAGTGACATCCGAAGAGGCGCTTGCCTTCCATCTGGAGCCGACCCCCGGCAAGTTCGAGATCACGGCGACCGTGCCGATGACGACGCAGCGTGATCTGTCGCTGGCCTACTCCCCCGGTGTGGCGGTCCCCTGCGAAGCGATCGCCGCGGATCCGCAGCTTGCCTATGACTACACCAACAAGGGCAATCTGGTTGCGGTGATCTCCAATGGGACAGCGGTGCTGGGCCTCGGCAATCTCGGCGCGCTGGCGTCCAAGCCGGTGATGGAGGGCAAGGCGGTGCTCTTCAAACGCTTCGCCGATGTGAACTCCATCGATATCGAGCTCGACACCGAAGACACGGAGGCCTTCATCAATGCCGTGAAGCTGATGGGCCCGACGTTCGGCGGTATCAACCTCGAGGATATCAAGGCGCCGGAGTGTTTCATCATCGAGCAGCGCCTGAAGGAAGAGATGGACATCCCCGTCTTTCACGACGACCAGCACGGGACGGCGGTGATCTGTGCTGCGGGCCTGCTGAACGCGCTGAAGCTGTCGGGCAAGAAGATCGAGGATGTGAAGATCGTGCTGAACGGTGCGGGGGCTGCGGGCATCGCCTGTCTCGAGTTGCTCAAGGCGATGGGCGCGCGGCACAACAACTGCATCATGTGCGACACCAAAGGCGTGATCTATCAGGGCCGCACCGAGGGCATGAACCAGTGGAAATCGGGCCATGCCGCGAATACGGATGCGCGCACCCTCGCGGATGCGATGAACGGCGCGGATGTTTTCCTTGGGGTGTCGGTGAAGGGGGCGGTGACGCCCCAGATGGTGGAGAGCATGGCGGCGGATCCGGTGATCTTCGCCATGGCGAACCCTGACCCCGAGATCACGCCGGAGGAAGCACATGCCGTGCGCGCTGACGCGATCGTGGCGACGGGCCGCAGCGATTATCCCAATCAGGTCAACAACGTGCTGGGCTTTCCCTATCTCTTTCGCGGCGCGCTGGACATCAATGCGCGGGCGATCAACGACGAGATGAAGATCGCCTGTGCCCACGCGCTCGCCAATCTCGCGCGCGAGGACGTGCCGGACGAGGTGGCGCTGGCCTATGGCACGAACCTCAGCTTTGGCCGCGATTACATCATCCCGACGCCGTTCGATCCACGGCTGATCCATACGATCCCGCCCGCGGTCGCGCGCGCAGGGATGGACACGGGTGCTGCGCGGCGCCCGATCATCGACATGGATGCCTATGAGCAAGGGCTGAAATCGCGCCTTGATCCCACCGCGAACATCATGCGCGGCATCAATGCGCGCGCACGGGCCAATCAGGCGCGGATGATCTTTGCCGAAGGGGATGATCCGAAGGTGTTGCGCGCCGCCGTGATGTACCAGCGTCAGGGTCTGGGCAAGGCACTGGTCGTAGGGCGCACGGACGATGTGGCGGCCAAGCTGATCGCCGCCGGGCTGGAGGATGCGACACAGGAACTCGAGGTCGTGAACGCGGCCATGACGGAGCATCTGGAGATGTATAAGTCGTTCCTCTATGCGCGCCTGCAACGGCGCGGTTTCGACACGAAGGACATTCACAGGCTCGCTGCGCGCGACCGTCATGTCTTTGCCGCGCTGATGCTCGCGCATGGGCATGGCGACGCGCTGGTGACAGGTGCGACGCGCAAGTCGGCGCATGTGCTGGAACGGATCAACCACGTCTTCGACGCCGATGCGAAGGGCGGTGCTGCGGGCATTACCGCGCTGCTGCACAAAGGGCGGATCGTGCTGATCGGTGATACGCTGGTGCATGAATGGCCCGAAGCGGAGGATCTGGCGAACATCGCGGAAAGCGGTGCACGGGTCGCACGCCATCTTGGGATGGAGCCGCGGGTCGCTTTCGTCAGCTTCTCGACCTTCGGCTATCCCGTCTCGGAGCGGGCGGAGAAGATGCATCTGGCCCCCGACGTGCTGGATGCGCGCGGTGTCGATTTCGAATACGAAGGCGAGATGACGGTGGATGTCGCGATGAACGCCGCGAGCCAGAAGAACTACCCGTTCTCACGGCTCACCGGGCCCGCGAACATCCTCGTGGTGCCAGCGCGCCATTCGGCCAGCATCTCCGTCAAGCTGATGCAGGAGATGGCGGGCGCAACGGTGATCGGGCCGATCCTCACCGGTATCGATCAGTCGATCCAGATCGCGTCCTCGACCTCCACCACGAATGATATCCTGAACATGGCGATTCTGGCCGCCTGCAAGGTGGGCGGATGATCTGGAACCTCGGCTCGATCAACATCGACAACTTCTATGAGGTGAGCCATCTGCCTGCCGCCGGTGAAACGCTGGCTGCACTCAGCTATGGCTTCGGGCTGGGCGGCAAGGGGGCGAACATGTCCGTCGCCGCCGCACGCGCGGGTGCGCGGGTGAGCCATGTCGGTGCCGTCGGGCGCGGATGGCACATGGACGCGGGAGCGGCTGCTGGAATACGGGGTCGACACGCCACACATCGCCGTGCTCGACGCGCCGACGGGTCACGCGAACATCCTCGTCGACCGGCATGGAGAGAACAGCATCGTGATCTTTCAAGGTGCCAATGTCGGGCTAACGGAGGCCATCATCGGCGGCGCGCTGACAGAAGCATCGCCGGGCGATACGCTCGTGATGCAGAACGAGACGAACGGGCAGGAATATGCCACGGCCACCGCGCAATCGCTGGGGCTGCGGGTGGTCTATGCCGCTGCGCCCTTTGATGCCGCGGCAACGGCGCGGGTGCTCGGGCGGATTGATCTGCTGGTGTTGAATGCGGTCGAGGCGGCGCAACTCGAGGAGGAGATGGGCCAGCCGCTCGGCGCGCTCGACGTTCAGAATGTCGTGGTGACGCTCGGCGGCGACGGGTGCAAATGGGTCTCTAACACGGGCGAAAAGCGGTTTGATGCCTATCCGGCGGAGGTCGTGGATACCACGGGCGCGGGCGATACGTTCACCGGCTATCTGGTCGCCGGGCTCGATCGCGGGATGCAGATTTCGGAGGCGATCGACCTTGCGCTCAAGGCAGGTGCGCTGATGGTGGGGCGGCGTGGTACGGCGGACGTGATCCCGGACCTCAAGGAGGTTCAGGACCACTTCGGTCTCTAGCCCGCGAAGGGCGCGGCGGATCCCCAGAGTTCGCGGACGCGCTGGTCCCTGCCACATGCTTCGCGGTAGGCTATGTAGGCTTTGGCCTTCGACTTCGGCCCAAAGCGGGTCAGGATGACATCGCTGCTCTTGGCGTAATCCTGATGGTAGTCATCTGCAGGATAGAAATCCGACGCTGGCAGGATCGGGGTCACAATCGGCTGGCTGAGTTCAGCTTGTGCATCGGCCTTGGCCTCCTCGGCAGCGGCCATCTGATCCGGGGTTGCGAAGATCGCCGTGCGGTAGCTGTCGCCGCGATCACAGAACTGCCCGCCTGCGTCCGTCGGATCGACGGAGCGGAAAAACAGGTTCAGCAGCTGGTCTGCGCTCACGACGCCGGGGTCATAGGTGATCTGCACGACCTCATAATGGCCCGTGCCGCCTGCGGTGACCTGTTTGTAGGTCGGATTGGCGACAATGCCCCCGGCAAATCCGGAAACGGCATCCTTGACCCCTTTGACCTTCTCGAAGTCAGCCTCGACGCACCAAAAGCAACCCCCCGCGACGGTGAGGGTTTCGGTCTCCGCGGCCTCGGCCTTGCCTGCGTGCACAAACAGTCCCAAGGCGATGGCACCGGCAATCAATCTCAAATTTCTGAAAGTTCTCATATCAGGCTCCCTTTTGCGCCGATGTTGGCTAGATAACGCGGCCTGCGCAACGGCGGTTCCTCATTCTCACGGGGTGGTGATTTCAGTTTACCGGCACGAACAGGCTGCTATCACTCCGGAATGAACTCGAGAGGAGGCGTGCATGCGCATCGCGATGTGGTCCGGCCCGCGCAATCTGAGTACCGCGATGATGTACGCCTTCGGCGCGCGGGACGATTTCACGGTGATGGATGAGCCATTCTATGCGCCCTACCTCGCCAAGACGGGCGATGATCACCCCATGGCGGCCGAGATCATCGCGGCACATGAGACCGATCCGCAGCGGGTGGAGGAGATGTGCAGGGGCGAAGGCGCGCCGCATCTCTACATGAAACATATGCCGCACCATATGTGCGAAGGCTTCCCGATGGACTGGGCCAAGGATTGCGTCAACGTCCATCTGATCCGCCACCCTGCGCGCGTGATCGCGAGTTACGCCGCCAAGCGCGAGGCGCCGACGCTGGAGGATATCGGCTTTGTCCAGCAGGGGCAGGTGTTCGACCGGCTCGGCGGTGTGGTGATCGACAGCACGGACATCCGCGCGCGGCCCGAGGCGATGCTGCGCGCACTGTGTGACGCGATCGGGCTGCGGTTCGATGATGCGATGTTGCGCTGGCCTGCAGGGCCACGTCCGCAGGATGGTATCTGGGCGCGGCACTGGTACGGCGCGGTGCACCGCAGCACCGGCATCGACGGGACGGAGGGGCCGCTGCCGGAGGTGAGCCCGGCGTTGCAGGATGTTTATGATCGGGCGATGCGGCATTACCTGCGGCTCAACCGGCGTAGGCTTGTCCCGTGAGTGTATCCGCCGGGCTGCCCGCCGTTCAGCGATTGTAAATGGTACCGGGGTATCTGTGGATGACGCGTCGCTGCAGGATCGCGTTTAACGAGTAGCCGGCCCGGACAGCGATCTGCCCGGGCCGTTTTGCCTTCCGCGGCAGTCTCGCTACTTCATCCGCTTGTCGCGCGCCGCAAGCAGCTTCAGCCTCAGCGCGTTGAGCTGGATGAAACCTGCGGCGTCTTTCTGATCGTAGGCGCCCGCGTCATCCTCGAAGGTCACATGCGCCTCGGAATAGAGACTGTTATCGGACCAACGGCCCACGGTCCGGGCGTGCCCCTTGTAGAGCTTGAGGCGCACGGTGCCGGTCACGTGGGTCTGACTCGCGTCGATAGCGGCCTGCAGCATCGTCCGCTCCGGGCTGAACCAGAAACCGTTGTAGATGAGCTCGGCGTATTGCGGCATCAGCTGGTCCTTGAGGTGCATCGCGCCGCGGTCGAGCGTGATGGATTCGATGGCACGGTGCGCCTCCAGCAGGAGCGTGCCGCCGGGCGTTTCGTAGATCCCGCGCGACTTCATGCCGACAAAGCGGCCCTCGACCAGATCGAGACGGCCACAGCCATGCTTGCCGCCCAGCTCGTTGAGCTTTGTCAGCAGTTCGGCGGGCGAGAGCGTCCTCGCCGTTGACACTCACCGCATCGCCGCGCTCGAAGCCGACCTCGACATATTCAGGCACGTCGGGGGCATCCTCGGGGGCGACTGTGCGCTGGTACACGTAATCGGGCGCGTCCACGGCCGGATCCTCCAGCACCTTGCCTTCCGAAGAGGTGTGCAACAGGTTCGCATCCACGGAGAAGGGCGCCTCGCCGCGCTTGTCCTTGGCCACGGGGATCTGGTTGGCCTCGGCAAATTCCAGCAGCTTGGTGCGGCTGGTCAGGTCCCACTCCCGCCAGGGCGCGATGACCTTGATCGTCGGGGTCGAGCGCATAGGCCGCCAGCTCGAAGCGGACCTGGTCGTTGCCCTTGCCGGTCGCGCCATGCGCCACCGCATCGGCACCGATCTCATGCGCGATTTCCACCAGACGCTTGGAGATCAGCGGGCGCGCGATGGAGGTGCCGAGCAGATACAGACCCTCATAGACCGCGTTGGCGCGGAACATCGGAAACACGAAATCGCGCACGAACTCTTCGCGCACATCCTCGATGAAGATCTCGGCTCGCACCCATCATCTCCGCCTTGGCGCGGGCGGGCTCCAGCTCTTCTCCCTGACCCAGATCGGCGGTGAAGGTCACCACCTCGCAGCCGTATTCCGTCTGCAGCCATTTGAGGATGATCGAGGTATCGAGGCCACCCGAATAGGCGAGCACAACTTTCTTGGGCGCGGACATGATCGTTTCCTTTGTCGCGGTTCGCGGCTGGCGTAGCGGGTTTTAGGGGACTGGGCAAGGTGGATGGGATCATTGACCCAAGCGATATAGAGACATATCGAGGACTCTCGCAGCAAAGGGCGGCAGGACATGAGCGACGACTTCCAGATGGGCGCGATTGCCGCCACCCGCGCGATGCGCGGCGTTTTCCCGGCCACGCCCCTGCTCAGGAACGAGCATCTGTCTGACCGCTTCGGCGCGGAGATCTACCTCAAGCGCGAGGACCTGTCGCCCGGTACGGTCCTACAAGCTGCGCGGCGCCTTCAACGCGATGCGCAAGCTGATCCCGGAGCATCAGGTTTTCGTTTGCGCCTCCGCGGGCAACCATGCGCAGGGAGTTGCTTTCATGTGCAGCCATTTCGGGGTGCGCGGCGTGATCTTCATGCCGGTGACGACGCCGCAGCAGAAGATCCAGAAGACCAGGATCTTCGGCGGCACCCAAATCGAGGTGCGGCTGGTCGGCGATTACTTCGACAAGACGCTGGGCGCCGCGCAAGAGTTCTGCGCGGAGGAGGGCGCCTATTTCCTGTCGCCCTTCGACGATGACGACGTGATCGAGGGGCAGGCCTCCGTCGCGGTGGAAATCGAGGACCAGCTGGGCCGCGTGCCCGATCATATCGTGCTGCCGGTGGGCGGTGGCGGGCTGTCCGCAGGCACGCGCGCCTTCTTCGGGGAGCGGTGCAGCTATACCTTCGTCGAGCCGAAAGGCGCGCCGAGCCTTGCGCGCGCGCTGGAGCGATGGCGCCCCGGTCGATGTATCGCCCATCAACAGTTTCGTGGACGGGGCGGCGGTGGCCAAGATCGGCATGCGCACGTTCGAGAAGCTGAAAGGTGCCAGCCGCGCGGATGTCGTGCTGCTGTCGGAGGACCGGATCTGCGTGAGCATCATCGAGATGCTGAATGTCGAGGGCATCGTGCTGGAGCCCGCGGGCGCGCTGAGCATCGAGGCGCTGGGCGAGGTGGCCGAGCAGATCAGGGGCAAGACGGTCGTTTGCGTGACCTCCGGCGGGAATTTCGATTTCGAGCGCCTGCCGGAGGTGAAGGAGCGCGCGCAGCGCTATTCGGGCCTCAAGAAGTACTTCATCCTGCGGATGCCGCAGCGGCCCGGCGCGCTCAAGGAGTTCCTCGAATATCCTTGGGCCGGATGATGACATCTGCCGGTTCGAGTACCTCAAGAAATCGGCGCGCAACTTCGGCTCGGTCCTGATCGGGATCGAGACGCCGCAGCCCCGATAGCTTTCCCCGCTTCCTTGCGCAGCTGGACGAGGCGGGCTTCACCTATACCGATATCACCAATGACGAGACGCTCGCGCAGTTCGTGATCTAGCGCGCCGCGCCCCCCGGATCGGGCGGTACGGGCTTCAGGCTGCGGCGCCGTTTTGCAAGCCGTCGAGAAAGGCGCGCTTGCTCTGGTCATAGCAGGCGAGCACGGGGGCCAGCGCGATCTGGTCCGCGTTGCCGTTGGCGGCTTGCGTCTCCCCTTGCTGGCACAGGCCCGCAAATGTGGTGAAGCCGAGGTTGAGCGCGCTGCCCTTGAGCGCATGCAGGTCCTCACCCAGCGTCTCGATCTGCGGCGCATCACGAAGGCGTCCGATCATCTCCGCCACCTCCTCGATGAAAATCTCGACGACATCGTCGAAATCCTCCTCGCCGATCTCCGTCGCGCAGGGCTCTGATCCTTGTCCAGTCAATCATCGCACCGACTCCTTTCGCGCGCCCAGCATCTAGGGGCGAAGTCTTAAGGCTTCGTAAGCGATAGGCGAGAGTTTTAGGCTTCACAGGCTGTTAAGGCCGAATGCGCTAAAGCTGTCACATCCCGACGTGTGAAGGTCTTATGTCCGCTGCCGCATCCTCCCCTGTTCACGATGCCCACCGCCCTCCATGCGGGGGCCGTCCAGCATGTGCTGGTGGTCGATGACAGCAAGTTGCAGCGCAAGATCCTCACGGTCTCGCTCAGGCGATGGGGCTTCGACGTGGTCGAGGCCGCCTCCGGCGAGGAAGCGCTGGAAATGGCCGCGCATCGGCGGCCCGATCTGGTGCTGAGCGACTGGATGATGCCGGGGATGACCGGGCTGGAGCTTTGCCGTCGCTTTCGGGCGCTCGGCGGGGAGGAATACAGCTATTTCATCCTGCTCACCTCCAAGAGCGAAAAGGCCGAGGTCGCGCGCGGGCTCGACAGCGGGGCAGATGATTTCCTGACCAAGCCGGTGGACAGCAACGAGTTGCGCGCGCGGATCACCGCGGGGGAGCGGATCATCGAGATGCAGCGCTACCATGGCGCAGGCGAACCGGGTGCTGAGCGAGACACTGGCGGAGCTGCAGCAGCTCTACGACAGTATCGACAGCGATCTGCAGGAGGCAAAGAAGCTGCAGCAGTCGCTGGTGCGCGAGCGGTTTCGCGCGCTGCCGGTCGGGGACCTGTCGCTTCTGCTGCGGTCCTCCGGGCACGTGGGCGGCGACCTGGTCGGGTTCTTCGAGGCCGGGCCGGCGCATCTGGGTCTCTATGCGCTTGATGTTTCGGGCCACGGGATCAGCTCCGCGCTGATGACAGCGCGGCTGGCGGGCTATCTGTCGAGTGCGGCACCGGATCAGAACGTGGCGCTGCGCCGCAACTTGCGGGGCGAATATGTCCCCCGCCCGCCGGAGGAGGTCGTCGCCGACGCTGAACGATCTGGTGCTCGACGAGATGGAGACGGAGCATTACTTCACGCTGCTGCTCGCGTTTGTCGAGCTGGAGACCGGTAGGATGGTGATGTCACAGGCGGGCCACCCGCATCCGGCGATCCAGCGCGCGAACGGCGCGATCGACCAGATCGGGCCCGGGCGGCTTTCCGGTCGGGCTGTTGTCGGCGTGACGCTTCGAGCGAGTTCGAGGTCACGCTGGCGCCAGGGGACCGGATGCTGATCCTGTCGGACGGGGTGACGGAATGTCCTGGACCCCGCGGGAGAAATGCTGGGCGAGGAAGGTTTGACACGATCTGCATCCAGGAGCTGACGCGACATGTCCGGGCCTGCCTTTCTGGAGGCGCTGATCTGGCGGCTGACCGAATTCAACGGCAGTGCGGATTTCGCCGATGATGTCTCAGCGATCCTGTTTGAGTATCACGGGCTGGACGGCGACATAGGCTGCGAGGAACATTCCGGTCGCCCGTCGTTGCCGAGCGCGGCAACGGCATCATCCGCGTCGAGGATCAGCGTCTGCATGATGCGGCTCGATGGGTTGCGTGCAGCTGGCGCACTGGATGTGCGACATAGACATGGCAGAGCTTTTCTGCCCAGAGATCGTATTCCGGCATGAAGACAAACCGCCGGAACGCACCGAGGCGCCGCGGCTGCGCGATGGACCAGCCCGTCTCCTCGCGCACTTCACGGTAGAGCGCCTGCAGCGGGCTCTCGCCCGGATCGATGCCGCCGCCGGGCAGTTGGACGTCGATGACACCGGCCGTCTGCGCCGTCAGCAGGAACCGCCGCCCGAGCGGCAAGATCGGCATAGGCACCCGGCCGCAGCCGGTAGCGTCTGCCCGGCTGGGGCACCTCTCCGACACGTCTGATCATGATCGCCCCTTTGTGTCTCGGCTTGTTCACCCTATATAGACGCGGTATGCCAAGCGCTCCGCGGTAAGGACAGACGAAAATGACACAAGCAATCAGCAGCGGGTGGGACGATACCGTCCTGCCCTTCCAACTCGACAATTCCGACATGCGCGGGCGGATCGCCCGTCTCGACAGGCGCGCTGGACGGTATTCTGTCGCCAGCACGACTACCCTCCGCAGGTCGAGGCGCTGGTGGCGGAGATGGCGCTGCTGACCGCGCTGATCGGGCAGACGATGAAGCTGCGCTGGAAGCTGCAGCTGCAGGTGCAGTCCAAAGGTCCGGTGCGGATGATCGCGACCGATTATTACGGACCCGACCGACGATGGGGCGCCTGCCCGTATCCGCGCCTATGCCAGCTATGATGCGGACCGGCTGACCGATGGCGCGCCGATCGACCAGGTGGGCGAGGGATATTTCGCCGTCATGATCGATCAGGGCAAGGGCATGACGCCCTATCAGGGCATCACGCCGCTGTCCGGCGAGAGCCTCGCCAAGTCGGCGGAGGCGTATTTCGCGCAGTCAGAGCAGTTGCCGACGCGGTTCGAGCTCAGCTTCGGCAAATCCACGACCGCCGATGCGCCGGAGCATTGGCGCGCGGGCGGCGTGATGCTCCAGCACATGCCCAAGGCCTCGCCCTTTGCCGCGCAGGCAGAGGGGACCGGGCGATATCCTGCAACCCGTCGATCTGCTCGACGAGGACGAGAAGGAAAACTGGACCCGCGTGAACGTCCTGCTCGACACGGTGGATGACCTTGAGCTGATCGGCCCCACGCTGGAGCCGTCCGACGTGCTGCTGCGTCTGTTCCACGAGGAGCGCCCGCGCGTCTTCGATAAGCAGCGGGTGCATTTCGGCTGCACCTGCTCGGAGGATCGCGTGCGGCAGAGCCTGTCGATCTACTCGGCCGCGGACATCGAGACGATGACGACGGACGAGGGGCGCGTGACGGCCGATTGCCAGTTCTGCGGGGCGCATTACGATCTCGACCCGCTCACGGTCGGGTTCGACGCGAAAACGGATGAATGACACGCTCGACCGAATTCGCAGCGCGCTGGCGCGAAACGGGGCGAGGCATCCTCCGACTTCGATCTCAACCCCGATACCGTGCTGCCCGCTGGCCGCGTCCTGCGCCCGGCGGGTGTGCTCGCCCCGATCGTCGAGAGGGAGGGCGGGCTGAGCCTGCTGCTCACCAAACGCTCCGCCGCGCTCAAGCATCATCCGGGGCAGATCGCCTTTCCCGGCGGCAAGCAGGATGAGGGCGACGCCGATGTGATCGCCGCCGCCCTGCGCGAGGCGCATGAGGAGATCGGCCTGCCGCCTGAGCAGGTGGAGGTGCTGGGCACGCTGCCCGCGCATGAGACGGTCACCAGCTTTCAAGTCACACCGGTGATTGGCTTCGTGAACGGACCGTTCCGGATCGTGCCGGAACCGGGCGAGGTGGATGAGGTGTTTGCCGTGCCGCTGAAGCATGTTCTCGATCCGGACAACTACCTGGTACAGTCGCGCAGCTGGCGCGGGCAGATGCGGCATTATTTCGTTGTGCCCTACGGGCCCTATTACATCTGGGGCGCAACTGCGCGTATGCTGCGCGCATGGACGGACGTGATGAAAGACTGACAGCGGAGGCCGCGCCCTGGCTCACGGCCCCCGGCGCGCGCGCGGTCTGTGCGGCAGTGGCCGCAGGGGGGCACAGGGTCCTCTTCGTGGGCGGATGCGTGCGCAACGCAATGCTGGGCGCGCCGGTCAGTGATGTTGACATGGCCACGAGTGCGATCCCCGAGGAAGTGATCGAGCTTGCGACTGCGGCGGGTCTCAAGCCCGTGCCGACTGGTGTCGCGCATGGGACTGTCACGGTCGTCGCCGACGGGACAGGTTACGAGGTCACGACGTTTCGCCGTGATGTGCAGACCGATGGCCGCCGCGCGGTCGTCGCCTTTTCAAGCGATATCATGGAGGATGCCCGGCGGCGGGATTTCACGATGAACGCGCTCTATGCCGATGCGGACGGCATGGTGATCGACCCGCTGGGCGGCGGTCTGGCGGATCTGCGGGCGCGCCGGGTGCGGTTCATCGAAGACGCGCAGCAGCGCATTCGCGAGGATTATCTGCGGGCGTCTGCGGTATTTCCGGTTCTTTGCATGGTACGGTGATCCGTCGGAAGGGCCCGATGCCGACGCCTTAGCAGCAATAGGCTCTGATCTGGCTGGTTTAGAGACGCTTTCCGCAGAGCGGGTCGGTGCCGAAATCCGCAAGCTGCTGGAGGCGGCGGACCCCTCGACTGCCCTTGGCGCGATGGCGCAGACGGGGGTGTTGCGCACGGTCCTCCCCGGCGCCGACATCACGTTCCTGCTGACGATGATCCATGGCGAAGGCACATTGAACAGCGCGCCCGACTGGCTGGCACGGCTCGTGGCGCTGGGCGGGGAGGATGTGCCCGAGCGGCTGCGCCTCAGCAATGCGGAGGCGCGCCGATATGAGATCATAAAGGCGGCGGCCTATGGCCAAACAGATCTGTTAGAGACTGCCTATTCCCATGGTGCGCGGATTGCCCTGCAGGCGCATCTGATCCAAAGCGCCATGGCGGAGCGCTTGCCCGATACCACTCAGAAGGCACGATTTGAGCATGCCGCCTCGGCGGTTTTCCCAGTCAAGGCCGCCGATTTGATGCCTGAATATACCGGCCCCGCACTCGGCGCGCGTCTCGAACAGTTGAAAAAGGCGTGGATCGCGTCAGTTTTCACGCTTGGGAAGGCTGAGTTGCTCGCGCTGCCGCCATGCTGACCTTTATTGAAAGCAGACCCTATGTTCCGCTTCTTTGAAAATCTGGTCGACCCCTATGTGGCGTATCCCGAGGAGGATACCCCGCCGCGTGATCTGTGGCATTTCTTCAAAGGATACAGCCAGCCCTTCAAGAAGGTTTTTGCCGTCACCGCGTTCATGTCAATCGTCGTCGCGGCGGTCGAGGTGGGCCTGATCTATTACATGGGCCGCCTCATCGACGTGTTGGATGACGGCCCCGCGGAGATGTGGGCGCAACATGGCACAGAACTCATCATCGTCGCACTCTTGATCATATTCGTGCGGCCCCTCTTGCAGGCGGTCGATGTGGCGCTCGTCAACAACACCATTTTGCCGAACTTCGGCACGCTGATCCGCTGGCGGGCGCACCGGCAGGTGCTGCGCCAGTCCGTAGGCTGGTTCGAGAACGACTTTGCGGGGCGTATCGCCAACCGGATCATGCAGACCCCGCCCGCCGCGGGCGAAGTGGTGTTTCAGGCGTTCGACGCGATCTCCTTTTCGCTCGCCTATCTGATCGGCGCTGCGATCCTGCTCGCCAATGCCGATCCGCGGCTGCTGTTGCCGCTGGTTGCGTGGTTCGTCCTCTACGGGCTGCTGACGCGCTGGACGGTGCGCCGCGTCGGGCCTGCATCCCAGGCGGCGTCGGACGCCCGCTCTGCCGTGACAGGGCGGGTGGTGGATGCCTATACCAACATCCATTCGGTCAAGATGTTCGCCCATCACGACCGGGAGGAAAGCTACGCCAAGGAAGCTATCGAGGAGGCGCGCCGGACCTTTCAGAAGGAGATGCGCATCTTCACCGTGATGGATTTTTCGCTGGTGATGCTCAACGGTCTGTTGATCGTCGGCGTCGTCGGTTGGGCGCTGGTGCTGTGGATGGCGGGAGACGCGAGCGTGGGCACGGTGGCTGCGGCGACGACGCTGACGCTGCGGCTCAACTCGATGACGGCCTGGATCATGTGGGCCTTGTCCACGTTCTTTCGGGAGTTGGGCGTGGTGTGCGGAGGGGATGGAGACGATTGCCCAGCCGATCACGCTGGTCGATGCGCCCGATGCCGTGCCGCTGAAGCTGGAAGAGGGGCGCATCGAGATGACCGGCGCTGAGCCATCATTATGGCCGCGGCTCAGGCGGCATTGACGATGCTCGACCTGATGATCGAACCGGGGCAGAAGATCGGTCTGATCGGGCGGTCGGGCGCCGGAAAATCGACCCTGCTCAAGCTTCTTTTGCGGTTTTATGATGCGGAGGCCGGGACGATCCGCATCGACGGGCAGGATGTGACACGCGTCACGCAGGACAGCCTGCGCCGCCAGATAGGGATGGTCCAGCAGGACAGCGCGCTGCTGCACCGCTCCGTGATGGAGAACATCCGCTATGGCCGCCCGGAGGCGAGCGAGGAGGAGGTGATCGCCGCAGCGAAACAGGCGGAGGCACATGAGTTCATCCTCGGGCTCGAAGATCCCGAAGGGCGGCGCGGCTACGCCAGCCGTGTGGGGGAGCGCGGCGTGAAGCTGTCGGGCGGGCAGCGTCAGCGGGTCACGCTCGCGCGGGTGATCCTGAAGGACGCGCCGATCTTGCTGCTCGATGAGGCGACCAGCGCGCTCGACAGCGAAGTCGAGGCGGCGATCCAGAGCACGCTCTATGGCATGATGGAGGGCAAGACGGTCATCGCAATCGCCCACCGGCTGTCCACCATTGCCAAGATGGACCGTATCCTGGTGCTCGACGAAGGCCGGATCGTGGAAGATGGTAGCCATGACGCGCTTTTGGCGGCGGGCGGGCTATATGCCCAGTTCTGGGCGCGCCAATCGGGCGGGTTCCTGCTGACAGAGGAAGAAAACGTCGCGTGAACATCGGAGACTGGATCAAGCCATTTCGCCCCGCTGACGGGCCGCCGCCGCAGACCTTGGGCGCTTTCATGCGCTGGTGTCTCGCGGGCTCATGGTCCGCATTGTGGCTCGCCGCCGGGCTTTCGGCAATCGCGGGAGCACTGGAGGCTGGAACGGCGCTGATCCTCGGCATGGTGATCGACGCGACGCTGGCCAGCGGGCCGGAGACGTTTTTCGACGGGCGCAACACGGCGATGATCGCAATTGCGGTCGGGTTTTTCCTGATCGCGCGGCCGGTTCTCTTCGGCCTCTCCGCCGCGTCGAATTCGATCATGGTGCAGCCCAATGTGAACCCGATGGTGCTGTCGCGGCTGCACCGTTGGTCGTTGGGCCAGAATGTCGGGTTCTTTGACGATGATTTCGCGGGTCGCATTGCGCAAAAGCAGATGCAGGCCGCCCGTGCCGTGACTGATGTCGCCTCTGAGGTGATCAATCGTGGTGGCCTTTGCGCTGGCATCGCTTGTCGGGTCCGTGCTGCTGCTGGGGTCAATCGACGGATGGATCGCGGTAGGTCTGGCGGTCTGGCTGGTGCTGTACCTCTGGCTGATCCGCTGGTTCATGCCGCGCATCCGCAAACGCTCCGCGGCGCGGGCCGGCGCGCGGTGCGATGGTGTCGGGGCAGGTCGTGGATACGATCACCAACATCAAGACGGTCAAGCTGTTCGCCCATGACGATCATCGAGGACCGCGCCGCGCTTGACGCGATGGAGGGGTTCCGCCAGCGCGCGCTCGAGTTCGGCTACCTTTCCGCAGGCTTTCCGATTTGCGCTGATGAGCCTTGCAGGCATCCTGCCGGTGCTGCTGATCGGGGCGACCGTTCTGCTGTGGCAGCGCGGCATGGCGAGTGCGGGCGACATCGCGGCGGCCGGCGCCATCTCGCATCCGCATCGCGCAGATGACGGGTTGGGTCAGTTTCACGCTGATGGCGATCTATTCCAACGTCGGGCGAGGTCGAGGACGGGATGCGCACGCTCACGCCGCGCACACGGCTCGAGGATGACGCGGATGCGACCGACTTGCAGACGCCCCGGGGCGGGATCAGGATCGACGGGCTGAGCTTTGCCTACGGGCGGGAGACTGGCGGGATCGACAACATCGACCTCGACCATCGGCGGGGCGAAAAGCTGGGCGTCGTCGGTGCCTCCGGCGCGGGGAAATCGACGCTGGTGGCGCTGATGCTGCGGCTCTATGAGGCGGAACAGGGTCGCATTCTGATCGACGGGCAGGACATTCGCGACGTGACGCAGGAGAGCCTGCGCCGCGCCATCGGCGATGGTCACGCAGGAGACCGCGATGTTCAACCGCTCGGCCCGCGACAACATCCTCTACGGCCGCCCCGATGCCAGCGAAGAAGAGATGATCGCCGCTGCGCGCAAGGCCGAGGCGCATGAGTTCATCCTCGATCTGCAGGACCACAAGGGGCGCCGCGGCTATGATGCGCATCTGGGTGAGCGCGGCGTGAAGCTGTCGGGCGGCCAGCGCCAGCGCATTGCATTGGCCCGCGCGATCCTCAAGGACGCGCCGATCCTGGTGCTGGACGAGGCGACGAGCGCGCTCGACAGCGAGGTCGAGGCCGCGATCCAGTCGGCGCTGGAGCGGGTGATGGAGGGCAAGACGGTGCTGGCCATCGCGCACCGCCTGTCGACCTTGCGGGAGATGGACCGGATTGTCGTGCTGGACAGGGGCCGCATCGTGGAAGCGGGCAGCCATGAGGAGCTTGCTGGCGCGGGACGGGCTCTATGCCCGGTACTGGCAGCGGCAGTCGGGCGGTTTCCTCGACCTCAAGGCGGCGGAATAGAGACTGCTATAGGGCTGGCGGCAAGGCGCAGGCGGCGCTATGGCGAGGGCATGACAGAATATACCATTACGCGGCTGGGGCATCACGGGGACGGCATCGCCGAAGGACCTGTGTTTGCGGCCATGACATTGCCGGGCGAGGTGGTGACCGGCACGCTGACCGGCAGCACCCTGCAACGATGTAAGGATCGTCACGCCGTCTGAGGAGCGCGTGGCGCCGCCCTGCCGTCATTTCAAATCCTGCGGCGGCTGCCAGTTGCAGCATGCGTCCGACCGCTTCGTCGCCGCCTGGAAGACGGATGTGATCGCGCAGGCGCTTGCCGCGCAGGGCATCCGCGACCGATATCCGACCCATCGTGACCTCGCCCGCGCAGTCGCGCCGCCGGGCCACATTCGCCGCGCGCCGGACCAAGAAGGGCGCGATGTCGGGTTTCACGGCGGGCCTCGGATACGGTGATCGAGATCCCCGGCTGCGAGCTGCTGGAGCCGGAGCTGCTCGCCGGCGCGCGAGATTGCGGAGGCGCTGGCGGAAGTGGGCGGCAGCCGCAAGGCGACGCTGGCCGTGACGGTGACGACCTCGCGCGTGGGGCTCGACGTGTCGGTGAGCGACGGCAAACCGCTCGACGGACCGCTGCGCATCGCGCTCGGCGAGCTGTGCGACAGCCGCGGCTTCGCGCGGCTGACCTGGGAGGACGAGGTGATCGCGCAGCGCGCGCCGCCGGTGCAACGCTTCGGCAGCGCCGATGTCTGCCCGCCGCCCGGTGCTTTCCTGCAGGCGACCGCCCACGGCGAGGCGCATCTGCTCGCCGCCGTGCAGGAGGCCGTGCAGGGCAGCGCAAGCGGGTGATCGATCTCTTCGCCGGTTGCGGCACCTTCACCCTGCCGCTGGCCGAGACTGCGGAGGTTCATGCGGTCGAGGGCGATGCGGCGATGATGGAAGCGCTCGATAAGGGCTGGCGCATGGCGAAGGGCCTCAAGACCGTGCGCCACACTGCGCGCGATCTCTTTCGCCGCCCACTCCTGCCGGATGAATTCGGCAAATACGATGCGGTCGTGATGGACCCGCCCCGTGCAGGCGCCGAGGCGCAGATCGCCGAGATCGTCCGCTCCGACATCGAGCGGATCGCCTATGTGTCGTGCAACCCGGTGACCTTTGCCCGCGATGTCGCGCAGATGGTGGCGGGCGGTTTCACCCTTGATTGGGTGCAGCTGGTGGACCAGTTCCGCTGGTCCTCCCATGTCGAGCTGGCCGCACAGCTCAGCCGCGGCTGAGACCAGCACAATAATGCCGCGGCGCCACGCGCGTACATTGACGCCTTTGTGATCTGCTGATGATTTCGGTATAGTGTAGCGCAATAACAGTCCGACAACGGATGATAGCGGCAGGCATATGAAACGCAGACATCTGATTCTTGGGTGGCACCGCAGTGGCGACTCTCGGGGCGTGCAGCCCGAGCAAATTCAAGCGATACAGCGGGCCGGAGGTCACGGGCATCGTGGTCAACAAGGGCGACGCGGAAGATGTATCTGCTGCACCATGACACGGTGCTTGAAGGAGTATGAGATCAAGCTCGGCTTTGCGCCGGAAGGCCACAAGCAGATCGAAGGCGACGGCAGGACGCCCGAAGGCGTTTACCGCATCGACCGGCGCAATCCGAACAGCCAGTTCCATCTGTCGCTCGGCATTTCGTATCCCAACGAGGAGGACATCGCGTGGCCGCGCGGCAATGGGGAAGTCGCCCGGCGGCGACATCTTCATCCACGGGCAGAAGCATCCGATGCGCCGGACAAGGGCGATTGGACCTGGGGCTGCATCGCGGTGGACAACGAGGAGATCGAGGATATCTACGCGATGGTCGAGGACGGCACGCCGATCGCGATCAACCCCTGAGAGGACGCTGATCTAGACGTGCAGGTCGGGCCGACATCGCCTGGTAGAGCGGCAGTGTTCCGATGCGCTGCCAAGGCTCAGCTGCCCAGGACCAGTGTCCACCAGATCTTGCCGTTGTTTTCCTGATACCAGGAAAAGCCCATCTTGCGCGCGTCTGGGTCCAGGATGATCCGGCGGGTGTCGGGCTGTGACATCCACGCGCCCAGCGTCTCGAGCTCGGTCTCGTAGGTTTCGGAGATCACTTCGCCCACCAGGCGGCCCGGATAGCCAACGCGGCGCGACCCGGTCCACCGGCGAAGAGCCGTCGGAGCCGAAGTGCCATGGACGGTTCTGGACCTACATGTCGCGCGAATGGGTCGCGGCGGCGGCGGTCAGCTGGGCATCAAGCTCCAGCGCGGTGCAGACTGGACGCACCTGCGCAGCGCATTGACGGAATCGAGCATGCGGAACTGGATCTATCCTGTCTCACGCTGACCGATGCGGTAGGCGCGGGGAATCGGCTGGCCGTCCGCGCCGATGGTCGGTGCGGCCGGCTGGCAAGCGACAAGCGTCATGACCGCAACCAGCATGACAGAGAAAAGACGGATCATTGCGCAACTCCACGCCTGAATTCATCGCTTCGCCTTACATGCTGCAGATGCAACAGTTCAAACGCACATCGGCGTAAATCTGCCGCATGACAGCGGATTTGATTTGAAAATGTGTCTTCGGCGCAATATATCATCGATATCAATCAGTATTTCAACCGGAGACATCCAATGTCCAACGAGACATTCAAGATCAACACGCGGCGCGGCTTCCTTGCCGGGAGCGCGGCCATGCTCGCCTCACCTGCGCTGGCCCAGACCGCGGCGGATGTGAACAGCCAGGCCACGACGGAGACGGAGCGCGACGTGACCGAGGTCGTTCGCCGCAACATCTCGAGCTTCCGCACGCTCGATTGGCAGCCCTACTTCGACAACACCGTGAACGGCGCGATCCTCGTCGATATCGACAGCCGCGCGGTGCACTACTGGTCCGAGGACCAAAGCGTGTACAAGCTCTATCCCTCCAGCGTGCCGCTGACGCAGGATCTGACCCGCCGTGGCCGCACACAGGTGATGCTGAAGGATCCGCAGCCCGACATGGCGACCGACACCGTCCATGCTGGAGCGCAACCCCGAGTGGCCCGCGTTCATCGGCCCCGGCCCGGACAACCCACTTGGCACCCGCTCGCTGCACCTGAGCTGGACCTACTACCGGATCCACGGCACCCACGATACGCGCAAGATCGGGCGCAGATCTTCCAATGGTTGCATCGGTCTGTACAACGAGCATATCGAGGAGCTTTACGATATGGCGAAAGTGGGCACACAAGTGTTGCTAATTTGACGACATGGTGGCGCTGTCGAGCGTTAACGAGATGATAGTATGTTCCATTCTCCACGAAGATGTTGTTTAGAAAATGTCACGAGGTAAGTGTACGGACCGCTTCATGCTGAGAAACATGGCGGTCCATCTTCTGGAGGTTATTACTATGAAAAAACTCGTTCTCGCCGCTGCTCTGACAGCTGCTGCTTCAACTGCATATGCTGGCTCGCTGGCAGACCCAATCATCGAAGCACCGGTCATCGTCGAAGAAGCGACAGGTTCTTCCGCTGGCGTTCTGGTACCGCTGCTGCTGCTGGTACTCGTTGCTGCGGCTGTTGCAAGCGACTAAATTCCGGTTCTCGACTGGATATGAAAAAGGCGGTGCAGTGCACCGCCTTTTTTACGTTTGGGATTGTCTTTCGTCAGGTGCGTGGGGTTCGATCAGATGGCTCGCCATACGCATGCGCAGGCGACGCCATACGCCTGAGTTCAGGCGCCCCGATCGGTCTCAGATCCAGCCCTGAAGATTCTCGCGGATCACATTGGACAGCGCTGTGATGTGCGCATCGTCGTCGTTGAGGCAGGGAATGTAGGTGAAATGCTCACCGCCCGCTTCCTCGAAGCTCTCGAAGATCTCCTCGTTGATCTCTTCCAGCGTCTCGATGCAGTCGGCGGAGAAGGCCGGCGCGCAGACGGCGATGTTCTTCTTGCCCTGTTCTGCCAGCCGGGCCACTTCCTCTACCGTGTAGGGCTGCAGCCATTCCTCGGGGCCGAATTTCGACTGAAAGGTCGTCTTGATCTCCGTGTCGGCCCAGCCCAGCCGCTCCTTCAGCAGGCGCGTCGTTTTCTGGCACTGGCAATGATAGGGATCGCCTTCCATCAGATAGCGTTTGGGCACGCCATGATAGGAGCACACGAGGATGTCGGGCCGGGTCTCGAGCTCGGCGTATTTCGCCTCGACGGATTTGGCCAGCGCGTCGATGTAATCGGGGCGGTCGAAATAGGGCTGCACCGTGCGCGCGGCCGGTTGCCACTTCTCCCTTCCGAGCGCCTCGAAGAACTTGTCGCAGGCGGTCGCGGAGGTGGCGCCCGCGTAATGCGGATAGAGCGGGAAGAAGAGGATCTTCTGGCAGCCCGCCTTCACCAGCTTGTGCACCTTGCTCTGGGTGGAAGGGTTGCCGTAGCGCATGCAGAATTCGACCATGACGTCATCGCCGTAGGTCTTTTTCATCTCTGCGGCGATCTTGACCGTCTGGGCCTTGGTGATGGTCATCAACGGGCTCTCGCCCTCGGCCTCGTTCCAGATGGATTTATAGGCGGCGCCGGAGGTGAAGGGGCGTTTGGTGAGGATGACCAGCTGCAGCAGTGGCTGCCACAGCCACGGGGAGTAGTCGATCACCCGGCGGTCTGACAGAAATTCGCCCAGGTAGCGGCGCATCGACCAGTAGTCGTAATTGTCCGGCGTACCAAGATTGCCGACCAGCACGCCGACTTTCGGACGCGGGACCGCGGGATGGTCCACGTCTGCATGTACGGGCCGGGCTTCGGTCTGCATGTCTTTCATTGCACCATCCTGCTAGGTCAAAAGCTTCAAATAGTCAGATTTCGCGCGGGGTCAATCGCGCAGGGGTGTTTCAGGTGCCCCGAGCGCATCTGCGAGGCGCTGTTGCGCGGATCCCGGACGCAGGGGTTTGGGTTGCGATGCGTCGGGCGCCCACCCGGTGAGAACCTGCAATTCAAAGCTTGCGCGCAGCCGTCCGGTGCCGGTCGTGAAGTGTTCTGCATAGAGCTGCTGGGCACGCGCAAAGACCGTCCGCCGCGTCGGGCGGCGCAGCCGCGCGGTGAGTGCGTTCGTCTCCCCCATGGCGCGCAGGTCGCGCATCAGGTGCCAGATGTCGCGGTATTCGGCGCTCAGCGTGTCCGTGTCCGCCACCGGCAGGGCGAAGCCCGCGCGCTGCAAGAGCCCGCCCAGATCGCGCAGTTCCGGCATCGGGGCGATGCGCGGGGACAGACCGCCCGTCACAGCGACCTCCGCCTCGCCCAACGCGCGGCGCAGCTCCTGCAGGGTTTCGCCGCCCAGGCTCACCGCGATGAACAACCCGTCAGGCCGCAAGGCGCGGCGGCACTGGATGAGCTGACCCACCGGATCATTTGCCCAATGCAGGCCCATGACGTGCAGCACCAGATCACGCGACTGCGGCGCAAGGTCGAGCGTTTCCGTATCGGGGACAATCGCCGCTTCGGGGAAGCGGTGACGCCAGAAATCCGGAAATCCGGTTACGACCGCGGCGTCCGTAAACGACTTATTAACCATCTCCAGGCGATCGTTCACTTCCTCCGCCGCGGCGTGGTGGAGGAACATTCCGTCCGCCGTGGCGCGGGCGCGGTGGTGGCGCAAGGCGCGCGTGTCTGTCATTTCGTTTTGCATGAAGGGGGATATAGGCCCGTGCTGGCGCAACTTCAAACGGCGGTTTCGCTGATCTATCCGCCCCGCTGTATCACCTGCGGCGACACGGTGGAGAGTGACTTCGGTCTGTGCGGGACCTGCTGGCGCGACACGCAGTTCCTCGGCGGGACGGTCTGCGACAGTTGCAGCGCGCCCTTGCCGCCCGGCGGGCGGGGGGAGCTGCACCATTGCGATGCCTGCATGAATTCCCCACCCCCCTGGCTACAGGGTCGCGCGGCGCTGCTCTATGCTGCGACCGGACGCCGCATCGTGCTCGCGCTCAAGCATGGCGACCGGCAGGAGATGGCCCGCCCGGCGGGGTTGTGGATGGCCAACATGATGCGCGACAGGATCGCGCGCGATACGCTCGTGGTGCCGGTCCCGCTGCATTGGTCGCGGCTGTTGAAAAGGCGTTACAACCAGTCGGCACTGCTCGCGCGTGAGGTCGCGCGCCAGCTGGAACTGGAGTGGTGCCCCGATGCGCTGGTGCGGGTGCGGCGCACCGCCTCGCTCGACGGGCTGAGCCGCGAGCAGCGCCGCGATACGCTCGCCGATGCGATCGCGCCGCATCCCAGGCGCGGGCAGCTTGTCATGGGGCGGCCCGTGCTGCTGATTGACGATGTGCTGACCACGGGGGCGACCTTGGGCGCGTGTACGGTCGCCTGTGTTGAGGCGGGATCGGGCCCGGTGCGCATCCTGACCCTAGCAAGAGCAGCAAAAGATACCTAAATTCCCTTTCAACCAATATTGAAAGGGCTGCCCCATGAAATCCGTGGAAATCTATACCTCCCCGCTGTGCGGGTTCTGCCATGCGGCCAAGCGGCTGCTGAACCAGAAGGGCGTAAGCTTTTCCGAGGTGGACGTGCTCGCCCACCCCGACCGCAAGCCTGAGATGATCCAGCGTGCGAACGGCGGGCGGACGGTGCCGCAGATCTTCGTGGGCGATACCCATTTGGGCGGCTGTGACGATCTCTATGCGCTGGAACGGTCGGGCAAGCTCGACGCGCTGTTGGCGGCATGAAGCTCGCCCTCCTCCAGCTGAACGTGAGCGATGATCCGGTGGCCAACCTTGCCGCCACGCACGCGATGCTGGCGGAGGCCGCGGCACAGGGGGCTGCGTTCGTGTGCACGCCGGAGGTGAGCAACTGCATCTCCACCAGCCGCGATCACCAGCGCGATGTGCTGTTTCACGAGGAGGAGGATCTAACACTGGCGGCGCTGCGTGAGGATGCGCAGAAACTGGGCATTTGGCTGCTGATCGGCTCGCTTGGGCTCAAGACCGGGGACGCGGACGGCAGGTTCGCAAACCGCTCCTTTCTGATCTCGCCCGAGGGGGAGATCGTCGCGCGGTATGACAAGATCCATATGTTCGACGTACAGGTCACCCCGACGGAGACGTGGAAGGAATCATCCGCCTACCGTCCGGGCGGCAAGGCCGTTCTGGCGACGACGCCATTCGCTAAGATCGGCATGACGATCTGTTATGATATCCGGTTTCCCGCGCTCTATCAGGCACTCGCGGATGCGGGTGCGCAGATCCTGACGGTGCCCGCCGCCTTCTCGCCGGTCACGGGTGCGGCGCATTGGCACACCCTGCTGCGCGCCCGCGCGATCGAAACAGGGTGTTTCGTTGTCGCGCCCGCGCAGACCGGTACCCACGCCAGCGCGCGCAACAAAACGCGCGATACCTACGGTCATTCGCTGGTGGTGGCGCCCTGGGGGGAGGTGGTGCTGGATGCGGGCAGGGAGCCCGGCGTCTACACCGTGGAGCTCGACCTGAGCCAGATCGACAAGGCGCGCAGCATGGTGCCGAGCCTCAGCCACAAGCGCGCCTTCGAGGCACCGGGATGAGCGAGAACGCCAATACCCTCGCGATCCTGCTCTTCAGCGAGATCCTCGGCGCCGATCAGATCCTGCGCAGCAGGCTGAGCAAGGTGCTTCCCAAGGGCATGGAGATCTCGCATTTTTCGCTGCTCAACCATCTGGCCTGGCGCGAGGTGGAGCGGACGCCCGCGCAGCTCGCGGAGACGTTTCATGTCACCCGCGGCGCCATGACGAACACGCTGACCAAGCTGCAATGGGCGGGCCACATCCACATCAGGCCCGATTGGGACGATGCGCGCCGCAAACTCGTCACCATCAGCCCCGCAGGCAGGCAGGCCCGCGATGCCGCGCTGAGCGCGATCGCCCCGATGATCACGCAGGTGGTGGAGGAGCTGGGCGAGGACAAGGCGCGCGCCGCTCTGCCGATCCTGCGCGAGCTGCGCAAGCAGATGGGCTAGCGGGTCGCTCAGCCTTGCGGCTTGAGGCTCGCGGTGACGTAGTTCACGCTGAGATCGCGCGCCGAGAGGCTCCAGCTCCATGAAATCGGGTTGAACACGAACCCCTTGCGGTCGACGGGGGTCAGACCCGCCTCTTCCAGAAGCTTGTAGAGCTCGTCCGGCGTGATGAATTTGGACCATTCATGCGTGCCCCTGGGCAACCAGCGCATCACATGCTCGGCCCCGATGATCGCCATCGCATAGGATTTCGCGTTGCGGTTCAGGGTGGAGCAGATGATGCAGCCCGCCGGGTTTGAGCAGTTGCCTGCAGGCGGTGAGATAGCTGATGGGAGATGCCACATGCTCCACCACTTCCATGTTGAGCACGACATCGAACTGCTCGCCCGCCTCCGCCAGCGCCTCCGCCGTGGTGTGGCGGTAGTCGATCTGCAGGCCCGATTGCTCCGCATGGAGCCGGGCGACGGGGATATTTCCCGCCGCCGCATCCGCGCCCACGACACTGGCACCCAAGCGCGCCATCGGTTCGGACAATAGGCCGCCACCGCAGCCGATATCGAGGAGGCGCAGCCCCTCGAAGGGGGCCTGCGCGGTCAAGTCGCGGTCGAACTCGCCTGCAATCTGGGCGGTGATGTAGTCGAGCCTGCAGGGGTTAAGCATGTGCAGGGGCTTGAATTTGCCCTCGGTATCCCACCACTCTGCGGCCATCGCCTCGAATTTCGCCACTTCGGCGTCGTCCACAGTGCTTTGATGCGCTTGCATTTCCATGCTCCTCGTATTCAATGACACCTCGTACTATATAGGTCCGCAATGGATAAGACCCCTGATCAAATTCGCGCAGTGCAGTACCTGTACCCGCCGATCGACCCGTTCGACCGGCGCATGCTGGCCGTCGGGCAGGGACATCAGGTCTATGTCGAGCAATGCGGCAATCCCGATGGCATCCCCGTCGTCGTGTTGCATGGCGGGCCGGGTGGCGGCTGCAGCCCGTCGATGCGGCGCTATTTCGATCCGGCCAAGTACCGTGTGATCCTGTTCGACCAGCGCGGCTGCGGCCGCTCGACCCCGCATGCGGGTGTGACGGACAACACGACATGGCACCTCGTGGCCGATATCGAGCTGATTCGCGAAACCTTGGGAATCGGCCAATGGATCGTGTTCGGCGGCAGCTGGGGTGCAACGCTGTCGCTCATCTACGCGCAAACGCATCCGGCGGCGGTGCGCGGTCTCGTGTTGCGCGGTGTGTTCCTGATGACGCAAGGCGAGCTTGACTGGTTCTACGGCGGCGGGGCGGGCAAGTTCTGGCCCGAGGTTTGGGAGAAGTTCACGGCCATCGTCCCGCGCGATGAACAGGACGACCTGATCAAGGCCTATCACAGGCGCCTCTTCTCCGACGACATGTCGCTGCAGACCCGCTATGCCCGTGCCTGGTCGGGCTGGGAGAATGCCCTCGCCTCGATCCATTCGGCGGGGCAGATGGTGGAGGGACCGGGCGAATATGCACGCGCCTTCGCCCGGCTCGAGAATCACTATTTCATCAACGCGGGCTTTCTGGAGTATGACGGCCAGATCCTCGCGCAGATGGACCGCCTGGCGCATATTCCCGGCGTGATCGTGCAGGGCCGCTATGACATGATCTGCCCGCCGCACAGCGCCTATGCAGTGGCCAAGGCATGGCCCAAGGCGGAACTCAAGATGGTGCGCAACGCGGGCCATGCGCTGTCTGAGCCGGGGATCAGCGCGGAGCTGGTGCGTGCCATGGACAGGCTCGCAGGATGAGCCGCAGGCCGATAGATCGACGCGCGCTCTTCGCGAGCGGTGCGGCGGCGGCCCTGCTGGCCGCAGCGGGGGTCAGCGCGGGGCCGCTGCCCCAGCGGGGCGGCAAGTTGCGGCTGGCGTTGTCGGGGGCTGCGCGCAGCGACGACTGGATGCAGGGTGACGGGCTTTTCATGCAGGTTGCGCGGGTCGGGCTCGTTTATGACACCCTCACGGAGGTCGCGGCGGATGGCACCCTGCGCGGCGGTCTTGCTACCGGCTGGAGCAGCAGTGCGGATGCGCGGGTCTGGACCTTTGATCTGCGCCGCGACGTGGCGTTTCACGATGGCGCGCCGCTAGGCCCGGCGGATGTGGCGCAGAGCCTCGCGGCCCTTGGCGCCGCCCGCAGCGCAGGACCGCAGCGGATCGAGATCACGCTGCACCGGCCCGACAAGGCACTCCCCTTCACGCTGGCGCAGGGCGCGCATGTGATCCGCCCCGCCCACGCGCCCGATGCGGGGCTTGGCACGGGTCTCTACCGGGTGGAGCGTTTTCGGGCGGGCCAGCAGCTTCTGGCGCAGCGCGTCGCACGGCACTGGAAGGACGGGCAGGCGGGCTGGTTCGACCGGGTGGAGCTGGTATCCGTGCCATCGCCGCAGGTGCGCGCGCAGGCGGTCGCGGAGTATCTGGTGGATGGCGCCGACGTCGCCGATCCGCAACTGCTGCGCGGTCTGGATGATATCGCCGTGTGGGACGGCCACGCGGTGGCCCGCCGTGTCGCGATGCCGTCCGCGCTGGGCCGGGGCCTGTTTGACGACCTGCGCGCACCGCAGCGGTGGTGGGGGGCTTGATTTCCCCCGCGGTGCGGCGTATATGACTTTCAACAGCGCGGTGCTCGGGTCCAAACCAAGTGCCCACCGAACCTGATACACGGGCCGCGCGCCCGTTTTTTTGTGCCTGAAGGCAAGTGAGACCATGAACAACGACCTGATTGCAAAAGCCGCGATGGACCGCCGCCTGGCGGAGATCATCACCCCCGTCATCGAGGACATGGGGTTCGAGCTGGTGCGCGTGCGTCTGATGAGCGGCAAGAACGCCACGCTCCAGATCATGGCGGACCGGCCCGATGGCGGCATCGAGGTGGACGATTGCGCGCGGATCAGCACGGCCGTGGGTGCGGTGCTTGATGTTGAGGACCCCATCGTGGACGAATACGCGCTCGAGGTGTCTTCGCCCGGGATCGACCGACCGCTGACACGGCTCAAGGATTTCGCGAATTTCGAAGGCTATGAGGCCAAGATCGAGACCGACGAACTCATCGACGGGCGCCGCCGCTTCAAGGGCGAGCTGGCCGGTGTCGAGGGGGACGAGATTCTGATCAACATCGAAGAAGGTACCGTGGGCCTCAAGTTCGAATGGCTGACCGATGCCAAGCTTGTTCTGACCGATGAGCTGATCAAGGAAATGCTGCGCCAGCGTAAGGCGGCGGGCACGATCGACGAGACCCAGTTTGATGAAGTCCAGACACAGCTGTCTGATGAGGGAGAAGATTAATGGCCATTACATCCGCAAACCAGCTGGAGCTGCTGCAAACCGCCGAGGCTGTGGCCCGCGAAAAGATGATCGACCCCGGTCTGGTGATCGAGGCGATGGAGGAATCGCTCGCCCGTGCGGCCAAGTCCCGCTACGGCGCGGAGATGGACATCCGCGTCGCGATCGACCGCAAGACGGGCCGCGCGACGTTCACCCGTGTGCGCACGGTCGTGGCGGATGACGAGCTGGAGAACTATCAGGCCGAATTCACGGTCGATCAGGCCAAGCAGTATATGGACGCGCCCGAAATCGGTCAGGAATTCACCGAAGAGGTGCCGCCCGTCGAGATGGGCCGGATCGCCGCGCAATCGGCAAAGCAGGTGATCTTGCAGAAGGTCCGCGAAGCCGAGCGCGACCGCCAGTACGAGGAATTCAAGGACCGCGCCGGTACCATCATCAACGGTCTGGTCAAGCGCGAGGAATACGGCAACGTCATCGTCGATGTGGGCGCGGGCGAGGCGATCCTGCGCCGCAACGAGAAGATCGGGCGCGAAAGCTATCGCCCCAACGACCGTATCCGTGTCTACATCAAGGAAGTCCGCCGCGAGCAGCGCGGCCCGCAGATCTTCCTGAGCCGCACCGCGCCCGAGTTCATGGCCGAGCTTTTCAAGATGGAAGTGCCGGAGATCTATGACGGCATCATCGAGATCAAGGCGGTTGCCCGCGATCCGGGGTCGCGCGCCAAGATCGCGGTGATTTCCTATGACAACTCCATCGACCCTGTCGGTGCCTGCGTGGGTATGCGCGGCAGCCGGGTGCAGGCCGTGGTGAACGAGCTGCAGGGCGAGAAGATCGACATCATTCCGTGGAATGACGATCAGCCGACATTCCTGGTGAACGCGCTGCAGCCTGCCGAGGTTTCCAAGGTGGTTCTGGACGAGGAAGCGGGCAAGATCGAAGTGGTGGTGCCGGAGGAGCAGCTGAGCCTCGCCATCGGGCGGCGCGGTCAGAACGTGCGTCTGGCCAGCCAGCTGACCGGTCTCGACATCGACATCATGACCGAGGAGCAGGAAAGCCAGCGCCGTCAGGCCGAGTTCGAGCAGCGGACCAAGCTCTTCATGGACACGCTCGATCTCGATGAATTCTTCGCCCAGCTTCTGGTGGCCGAAGGCTTCACCAGCCTCGAAGAGGTGGCGTATGTCGAAGTCGACGAACTGCTGGTCATCGACGGTGTCGACGAGGACACCGCGAGCGAGCTGCAGGCGCGTGCGCGCGACGTGCTCGAAGCGCAAGCCAAGGCCGCGCTCGATGCGGCGCGTGCACTCGGTGCCGAGGACAGCCTTATTGAATTCGAGGGCCTGACACCCCAAATGATTGAGGCGCTGGCGAAAGACGACGTCAAAACGCTCGAGGATTTCGCCACCTGCGCGGATTGGGAGCTGGCCGGTGGCTGGACCACCGAGAACGGCGAGCGGATCAAGGACGATGGTGTGCTGGAGCCCTTTGGCATGACCCTCGAAGAGGCGCAGCACATGATCATGACGGCCCGCGTCCTTCTGGGCTGGGTTGATCCGGCTGAGCTCGAGGCGGATGCCGAAGAGCTCACAGACGAGGAGGCCGGGGCCTGATCGCAGGTCCCGGGAGCAGCGGAATGGCACGCGGTGGCGCCACCAAGGACAGGACCAGCGGTGCAGAGCGTAAATGCATCGCAACCGGAGAGGTGAAGCCGAAGTATCAGCTGATCCGCTTCGTCGTCGGTCCCGAGGGCCAGGTGGTCCCCGATATTCTGGGCAAGTTGCCCGCACGGGGCATCTGGGTCAGCGCGGATCGCGCCGCGCTCGAGATGGCGCAGAAGAAAGGGTTGTTTGCGCGCAGTGCCAAGCAGCCCGTCAAGACACCGGACGATCTGGTGGATGAAGTGGAAAAGCAGCTGGCCCGCCGCGTGGTGGACCTGATCTCGATGCAGCGCAAGGCGGGCAAGGCCGTCGCGGGCTACGAAAAGGTCAAAAGCTGGCTGCAGATGGAAGAGGCACTGGTGCTGATCCAGGCCGTGGACGGATCGGGACGCGGCAAATCGAAACTGAGCACGCCGCACTACGGGCACTATATCGGCTGCCTGACTGCGGATGAATTGGGTTTGGCATTCGGACGCCAAACTGTGATACATGGGGCGCTCGCCTCTGGTGGACTCACTCTGCGTGTTGTAGAGGAAGCTCACAGGTTAAACGGCGTGCGGAAAAATGAGGCTGGCAGCGGCCAGCCGGAAGGATAGACGAGCTAGATGAGCGATAGTGACGGCAGAAAAACACTTGGGCTGGGCGGTTCGCGCCCCGGCAGCGTAAAGCAGAGCTTTAGCCATGGACGGACCAAGAACGTCGTGGTGGAAACCAAGCGCAAGCGCGTTGTGGTACCCAAGCCCGGTGGCCAGAAACAAACCGGACCCGGTGCCGGTCCTGTAGGCGACCCTTCGCGGCGCCCGGCGGGGATCACCGATTCAGAGATGGACCGGCGGTTGAAGGCTGTCCAGGCCGCCAAGGCGCGCGAAGTCGAAGAGGCCGCCGCGCGCGAAGCGGAAGAGAAAGCACGCGCGGAAGACCGCGACCGCCGCCGCGCCGAGATCGAAGCGAAAGAGCAGGAGGACCGCGAGCGCGAAGAGAGCCTCAAGGCCAAGCCGAGGAAGACGAGCGCGCCAAGCGTGATGCGGAATCCGAAGCGCGGGCGGCAGCAGCCCCGGCGGCGGAGCCTGCGCAATCGCGCGGCACGCCCAACAAGGCGCTGCCCGCCGCGACACCCCGCAAGACGGAGCGTGACCGCGAGGAGACCAACAAGAAGAACCGCCAGGAAGACGACAGCCGCCGTTCCGGCAAGCTGACGCTCAACCAGGCGCTGCGCGGCGGCGAAGGTGGCCGCCAGCGGTCCATGGCGCAGATGAAGCGCAAGCAGGAGCGCGCGCGCCAGAAGGCGATGGGCGGTTCCGTCGAGCGCGAAAAGGTCGTGCGCGACGTACAGCTGCCACCCGCGATCATGGTGTCCGAGCTTGCCGCGCGCATGGCGGAGAAGACCGGCGCCGTCGTGAAGGCGTTGATGAACAGTGGTCTGATGGTCACCCAGAACGAGACGATCGATGCGGACACCGCCGAGCTGATCATCGAAGAGTTTGGCCACAAGGTTGTGCGCGTTTCGGACGCGGACGTGGAGGACGTTATCAAACTCGAGGTCGATGACGATGCCGATCTGGTCGGGCGCCCCCCGGTCATCACGATCATGGGCCACGTCGACCATGGCAAGACATCGCTGCTCGACGCGATCCGCAACGCCAAGGTCGTCGCGGGCGAGGCCGGTGGCATCACCCAGCACATCGGCGCCTACCAGGTCACGACCGCCAATGGCTCGGTGCTGTCGTTCCTCGACACGCCCGGCCACGCGGCATTCACGTCAATGCGGTCCCGCGGGGCGCAGGTGACGGATATCGTGGTGCTGGTGGTTGCGGCGGACGATGCCGTGATGCCGCAGACGATCGAGGCGATCAACCACGCCAAAGCGGCCAAGGTGCCGATGATCGTGGCGATCAACAAGATCGACAAACCCGCCGCCGACCCCGACCGCGTGCGCGCAGCCCTGCTGCAGCATGAAGTCATCGTCGAAAAGATGTCCGGCGATGTGCAGGACGTCGAGGTGTCCGCCGTCACCGGCCAAGGTCTGGACGAGCTGCTGGAAGCGATTGCCCTGCAATCGGAGATCCTCGAGCTGAAAGCCAACCCGAACCGTGCCGCAGTCGGCGCCGTGATCGAAGCACAGCTCGACGTGGGCCGTGGCCCGGTCGCGACCGTTCTGATCCAGAACGGCACGCTGCGTCAGGGCGATATCTTCGTCGTGGGTGAGCAGTACGGCAAGGTCCGTGCGCTGATCGACGATCAGGGCAACCGCGTCAAGGAAGCCGGACCCTCCGTGCCTGTCGAGGTGCTTGGCCTGAACGGCACACCCGAGGCGGGTGACGTGCTCAACGTGACCGAGACCGAAGCGCAAGCCCGCGAGATCGCGGAATACCGTGCGCAGGCCGCCAAGGACAAGCGCGCCGCCGCCGGTGCCGCGACCACGCTGGAACAGCTCATGGCGAACGCCAAGGCGGACGAAAACGTCTCCGAGCTGCCCATTCTGGTGAAGGCGGATGTTCAGGGTTCTGCCGAAGCGATCGTGCAGGCGATGGAGAAGATCGGCAACGACGAGGTGCGCGTGCGCGTGCTGCACTCCGGTGTGGGCGCGATCACCGAGACCGATGTCGGCCTTGCCGAAGCATCCGGCGCACCGATCATGGGCTTCAACGTCCGTGCAAACGCCTCCGCGCGCAACACTGCCAACCAGAAGGGTGTGGAGATCCGCTACTACTCGGTCATCTACGATCTGGTCGACGATGTGAAGGCGGCGGCATCCGGCCTGCTCAGCAACGAGATCAAGGAAAACTTCATCGGGTACGCCACGATCAAGGAAGTGTTCAAGGTCACGGGCGTGGGCAAGGTCGCGGGTTGTCTGGTTACCGAAGGGGTGGCGCGCCGCTCCGCCGGGGTCCGTCTGCTACGCGACAACGTGGTGATCCACGAAGGCACGCTCAAGACGCTCAAGCGCTTCAAGGACGAGGTTGCCGAAGTGCAGTCCGGTCAGGAATGCGGTATGGCCTTCGAGAACTACGATGACGTCCGCCCCGACGATGTGATCGAGATCTTCACGCGTGAGGAAGTGACCCGCACGCTGGCCTGATTTCAGTCTAAGCAAGCAAAATGAAAGGGACGGTGCATATGCACTGTCCCTTTTTTGATCCGGACCAAAACGGGTTCAGGTCAAACAGTCTACTTCTTGGAAATGGGCACGCCGGAATAGACCGTATTGTCCACCTTGACCGAGATGCGACCGTCCGGTGTCGCGCCGACAAATACTCCCTGAACCGAAACACAGCTCCCAATCGCGATTGTACGCAGCATAAAAACCCTCCCCAGAATCTTGCTAGCGTTAACTTTAAACAGAATTGTCCATTTTCCCAGCACAATCAGAAAGCATCTGTGAGGATTAACCCCTCTGCGCGAAACAATCGTGCCTATTTCAAAGCAAATCGCGCAGCATCGCGATGAGCGGAATATCGGCTGGCGGCATAGGATAGTTGCGCATTTCAACTGGTTTTACCCACTTGAGGACCTGTCCCTCCTGCGGGGTGGGGGTGCCTTCCCACTTGCGGCAGGCAAAGAGCGGCATCATCAGGTGAAAATCGTCATAAGAATGGCTGGCGAAGGTCAGCGGCGCGAGGCAGGACGCCCATGTTTCGATGCCAAGCTCCTCGTGCAGTTCGCGAATCAGCGCGGCCTCCGGTGTCTCGCCCGGTTCCACCTTGCCGCCCGGAAACTCCCAGAGCCCGGCCATGGATTTGCCCGGCGGGCGCTGGGCCAGCAGGACACGGCCATCCACATCGACCAGCGCCACGGCGGAGACCAGGACCATCTTCATCTCTTTGGCCCCCCCGGCGGCCGTCACGGTCATGAGCGGTAATCGGCGTTGATCGCGATGTAGCCGTGGGTCAGATCGCAGGTCCAGACGGTCGCGGCCCCGTCACCGATGCCGATGTCGACACCGATCACGATATGCTCACCCTTCATATGGGCTGCGGCGGCCTCTTCGGAGTAACTCTCGCTGCGCCAGCCGTCCTTGGCCACTTCGACATCGCCGAAGCGGATGCTGAGCCGGTCGCGGTCGGCGGCGGCACCGGATTTACCGACCGCCATCACCACGCGGCCCCAGTTGGGATCTTCTCCGGCGATGGCGGTCTTGATCAGGGGGGAGTTCGCGATGGCCATGCCGTGCACTTTCGCGTCGGCGTCCGATGCGGCGCCAGTTACGATGACTTCGACGAATTTCGTCGCACCCTCACCGTCGCGCACGACTTGATGCGCGAGGTCGCGCATGACGCCGTGCAGGGTGTCCGCAAAGCCGTCATGCCCTTCGACCTCAACACCGCTGGCCCCGGTTGCGGCCACGATCAGGCTGTCGGAGGTCGAGGTATCGCTGTCCACGGTGATGCTGTTGAACGTCACCTCGTTGAAGCGGGTGACAAGCAATTGCAGCGGTGCCTGCGCGATCTTTGCGTCGGTGAAGATGTAGACGAGCATCGTCGCCATGTCAGGCGCGATCATGCCGGACCCCTTCGCAATCCCCCCGATAGAGACTGTCTTGCCATCTATCTCGACACTGGCGCCCGCGCCCTTGGGGAAGGTGTCGGTGGTCATGATCGCCTGTGCTGCTGCGGCGATGCCATCTTGTGTGCTGCTTGCGGCGAGGTCGCGCAGCACTGCGGTGATCCGCTCATGTGGCAACGGCTCCCCGATGACACCGGTCGAGGAGGTGAACACACGCGATTGCGGCACGCCACAGGCCGCGGCGGTGGCTTTCGTGATCGCCTCTACCGAGGCCACGCCCCCCTTGCCGGTGAAGGCGTTGGAGTTGCCCGAGTTCACGAGGATCGCGGCACCCTCACCGGCATCGCCCGACTGTCCCAGCTTTGCCTGACAATCGAGCACGGGGGCGGAGCGCGTGGCGGAACGGGTGAAGGCCCCTGCCACGACGCTGCCCGGTGAAAGCCGCGCGAGCATGACGTCCGTGCGGCCCTGATACTTCACCCCGGCCGCCGCCGTCGCGAATGTGACGCCTTCGATCACCGGCAGATCGGGGAATTTCGCGGGCGCCAGCGGCGAGACGGCTGTGATCTTTGCCATGGTGCGGTTACTCCAGCGCGCCGACTTGCTTGATGACGGAGGCGGGTACGCCCTCGGCACCGCTGCGGTCCACCTGAGCGGCGGCGGTCACTTCCTCGATCGTTTCCTGCGCGCGGACCTGGCGGATCTGCATCTCAAGCTCTTCGCGCACGTCCTCGAGTTCCGGCGCTTCCTGCACACGGGTTTCGTTCAGCTTGACGATATGCCAGCCGAACTGAGTCTTGACCGGGGCGGAAACCTCGCCGACCTCCAGACCGATCACGGCCTCTTCGAACTCCGGAACCATCGCGCCCGCGCCGAACCAGCCAAGCTGACCGCCGTTGGGGCCGGAGGGGCCGGTGGATTTCTCCTGCGCGACAGTCGCGAAATCGGCACCTGCGGCCAGCTCTTCCTGAATGGCGATGGCGGCTTCCTCAGTCTCCACCAGAATATGGGAGGCGTTGTACTCGGGTGCCTGCTCGGCGTTGGCGTATTCCGCCTCATAGGCGGCCTGCACCTCTGCCTCGTCGAGCGGCTGCTGCATGATGTTGTTGATCGCCTCGCCCGCGACCAGCGAGCGGCGCTCGTTCTCCAGTTGCAGATCGACACGGGCGGGCAATTCGCCGTCGAATTGCTGTTGCAGCGCGGTCTGCTGCACCAGCTGATCCAGAATGCCCTGGAACAGCACGTCATCGGGCAGGCCTTGATACTGCTCGGGCAGGCTCGCCCAGGCGACGATCATATGGCCGATGGTAATCTCCGTGTCGCCCACGGTCGCGACCACGGTTGCCGGATCGGGCGCGGTGGTTTCCTGCGCGGCGACGGGCAGGGCAAAGGCGGTGGCAAGCGCGATCGCGCTCAGAAAAGTGAGGGGTTTTTGCATGGATCGTCCTATCATTCCGGTGCGATGCGGCCGGTTACATTGACACGCTACATGGTGACCCTTACATCGCGGTTGGGCGCGGCGTCAGCCACAATCTCCCCTTCTATTTATGGACTGGGCGTTTGCGGGGCAAGCGGATCGCGCGAATAGTTGAAAACTTCGGCTGGAGATCGCATGCTGGGACTCTGGAAAAATCACCAAGAAGGTTTTTGGTACGCGCAATGACCGCAAGGTCAAGGCGGTCCGTCCGCTGATCGCGAAGATCAACGCCCTCGAGCCCGAATTCGAGAAACTCTCCGATGAGGAGATCCGCGGCAAGACCGAGGAGCTCGCGGCGCGCGCGCAGAAGGGTGAGAGCCTCGACGATCTGCTGCCCGAAGCCTTTGCGAACTGCCGTGAGGCCGCGCGCCGTACGCTTGGCCTGCGGGCCTTCGACACGCAGCTGATGGGCGCGATATTCCTGCATCAGGGCAACGTGGCGGAGCAAAAGACGGGCGAGGGCAAGACCCTGACAGCGACATTCGCCGCCTACCTCAACGCGTTGACGCGCAAGGGCGTGCACATCGTCACTGTGAACGAATATCTGGTGAAACGGGACGCGGAATGGATGGGCAAGGTGTTCGCCGCGCTTGGCCTCACGACGGGCTACGTGTTTTCCGGCATGACCGATGACGCCAAGCGCGCCGCCTACGAGAGCGATATCACCTACGCCACCAACAACGAGCTGGGCTTCGACTACCTGCGCGACAACATGAAATCCGAGCTGTCGCAGATCTTTCAGAAGGAACACAACTTCGCCATCGTGGACGAGGTGGACAGCATCCTGATCGACGAGGCGCGCACGCCGCTCATCATCTCTGGACCTTCCGATGACCGGTCGGACATGTACACGACCATCGACGCGGTGATCCCGTCGCTGAAGCCGGAGCATTACGAGCTCGACGAAAAGACCCGAAACGTGACCTTCACCGATGAAGGCGTCGAGTTCCTGGAGGATCAGCTGCGCGCACGTGCGTTGCTGGAGGAGGACTTCACCCTCTATGATCCCGAAAGCACCTCCATCGTGCATCACGTCAATCAGGGTCTGCGCGCGCACAAGCTCTTCGAGAAGGACAAGGATTACATCGTCCGTGACGGTGAGGTCGTGCTGATCGATGAGTTCACGGGCCGCATGATGGCCGGGCGGCGGCTTGGTGATGGCCTGCATCAGGCGATCGAGGCCAAGGAAGGTGTCGATATCAAGCCGGAGAACATCACGCTCGCCTCCGTGACCTTCCAGAACTATTTCCGCCTCTATGACAAGCTGGCGGGCATGACGGGCACGGCCTTGACCGAAGCGGATGAGTTCATGGAAATCTACGGCCTCGGCGTGGTCGAGGTGCCGACGAACGTGCCGGTGGCGCGGGTGGATGAGGACGATGCCGTCTACCGCACCGTCGGCGAGAAATACGCCGCCATCATCGACAAGGTGAAGGAGGCGCATGCCAAGGGCCAGCCCTGCCTCGTCGGGACGACCTCCATCGAGAAATCGGAAAACCTGAGCAAGCTGCTTGAGAGCGAGGGGATCACGCATAACGTCCTCAACGCCCGGCAGCACGAGAAGGAAGCCCAGATTGTCGGCGACGCGGGCAAGTTTGGTGCGGTGACCATCGCCACCAACATGGCGGGCCGCGGCACGGACATTCAGCTCGGCGGCAACGTCGAGATGAAGGTGCTCGAAGCGCTGGCCGCCGATCCCGAAGGGGATCCCGTCGCCATTCGCAGCCGGATCGAGGCGGAGCATGCGGATGAGAAGAAGAAGGTGATCGAAGCGGGCGGTCTCTTCGTTATCGCCTCCGAGCGGCATGAGAGCCGCCGCATCGACAACCAGCTGCGCGGGCGGTCCGGTCGTCAGGGCGATCCCGGACGGTCGTCGTTCTTTTTGTCGCTGGAGGATGACCTGATGCGCATCTTCGGCTCCGAGCGGCTGGAGAAGGTGCTGACGTCGCTGGGCCTGAAGGAAGGCGAGGCGATCATTCACCCTTGGGTCAACAAATCGCTGGAGCGCGCGCAGGCCAAGGTCGAGGGCCGCAACTTTGACATCCGCAAGCAGCTGTTGAAGTTCGACGACGTGATGAACGAACAGCGCAAGGTCATCTTTGGCCAGCGCCGCGAGATCATGAAGGCGCAGGATCTTCAGGAGATCACCGAAGACATGCGCCACCAGATGATCGACGATCTGATCGACGAGTACATGCCCAAGAACACCTACGCGGATCAGTGGGACACCCAGGGGTTCTATGCCGCCGTGATCGAGCAGCTTGGCGTTGACGTGCCGGTGATCGCATGGTGCGAGGAGGACGGCGTGGACGACGAGATCGTGCGCGAGCGACTGATTGAGGCGACGGACAAGTTGATGGCCGACAAGGCCGAACGCTTCGGCGCGGAGAACATGCGCAACATCGAAAAGCACGTCCTTTTGCAGACCATCGACGCGAAATGGCGCGACCACCTTCTGCGGCTCGAGCATTTGCGCTCCGTGGTGGGCTTTCGCGGCTACGCGCAGCGCGATCCGCTCAATGAGTATAAGAACGAGTCGTTCCAGCTTTTCGAGGGGATGCTGGACAGTCTGCGCGCCGATGTCACCCAGCGACTGTCACGGATCGAGCCTGCCAATGAGCAAGAGCAGCAGCGCCTGATCGAGCAGATGCTGGCCCAGCAAAAGGCAGCTGCCGCCGCAGCGGGCGGCGCGGCACAGCCGCAAGCGGCGCCGACGCAACCGCAACCGCAAGCAGCGTCGGCGCAACCGCAAGCCGCTCTCGCGCAGGGAGCGCCTGCATCGGCTCCGGCGGCAACAGGATTCGATGAGAACGATCCCACGACATGGGGCTCGCCCGGGCGCAACGATCTGTGTCCCTGTGGCTCCGGCAAGAAGTTCAAGCACTGCCACGGACGGCTCGCCTGACGTTAAGCATACGTTAAGATGTCACAGCATCGGCCAAGGGGCGCCGCATTGGCGCCCTGATTTGACGCGATCAACAGTCTCGAGCCATTCCGTAGCAAGGGACCGAGACCATGCGTTACCGTAAGGAAATCATCACGACCGCCGGCACGCTGGCTTGTGCGATCGGCATCGGCTTCTTCATGCAAAGCACGCAGCCCTTGCCCGGTTCCGTCGAGCTGGAGGGCGCGCCGCTGGCGAATGCCGATGCCGCCGTCCTTGACGTCGAAGAGATCATGCTGACCTCGGCGGATTTCGTCGAGCAGGCCATGACGCCCGAGATGGTGCAGGAGACCCGCGTCGATGAGGTCCCCCGGGCGGCCCCTGACATGGCCATTCCCCGGAATGCGGGCCTGCCCATCGTGCAGGCGACCGCAAGAGAGGACCTCGCGACAATGGCAGTCAAGCCAAAGCTCTCCCCGAGCCCCGCCTGCGAGATCACCGCCACTGCACGCCCCGTTGCGGCGGCGATGGTGAACCTCACGCTCGACGCCTCCTGCCTCCCGATGGAGCGGGTAACGGTACACCACAGCGGCCTTCTGTTCAGCCGGCTTACCGATGCCGCGGGTCGCCTCGACGTCACAGTGCCCGCGATGGCGCAGAATGCGGTTTTCGTCGTGGCCTTCTCGGATGGCGAAGGTGCGGTGGCGCAGACAGTCGTGGAAGAGCTGGCCGATTATGACCGTGTCGCCCTGCAGTGGAAAGGCGACACCGGGTTTTCGCTTCATGCGATGGAATTCGGCGCCGACTATGGCACGGAGGGGCATGTCTACGCGCAAGCGCCCCGCGACATGACCTATGCCGTCACCGGCAAGGGCGGCTACATCTCGATCTTGGGTGATGCGAATGTCCCCGATGGGCATCTGGCGCAGGTCTATACCTTCCCCACCACCACGGTGCAGAGCGCGGGCGGTGTCGACCTGTTGGTCGAGGCGGAAGTGGGTCAGAACAACTGCGGTCTCGAGATCGAGGCGCAGACCCTGCAAACCAAGAGTGGCACAGATATCACAACGCGGAACTTGACGCTCTCCGTGCCGGACTGTGACGCCGCCGGAAACTTTCTGGTGTTGAATAATCTTCTCGAAGACCTGAGAGTTGCGGGGAACTGACCGCAACCCAGAGGTCCCATGATCAAAGCGATATGTGCGGCGGTCCTCGCCGCACTTTTCCTTTTTGGCACCACCCTGTCCGCCCACGCACAGGACATCACCCTCACCTCTCGCGACAGCAAGGTGGAGATCAGCGGAACGCTGTTGGGGTTCGACGGCGAGTTCTACCGGGTCGATACCGAATACGGCGAGCTTACGGTGGACGGCTCGGGTGTGCTGTGTGACGGGCCCGCCTGCCCCAACCTTCAGGACTTTGTGGCGGAGTTGCAGATTTCCGGCGCGGCCACCCTCGGGTCGGTGGTCATGCCTGCGCTGATCGAGGCATTCGCACAGAAGAACGGCTACCTCGCCGTGCGGGAGGAGGGGCCGGATGCGAGCAGCTTCACCTATCTGATCCGACGCGCCGAGGACGGCAAACTTGCCGCGCGGTTCTATTTCAGGGTCACAAACACGGATGAGGGTTTTGCCGATCTGCTGGCTGATGAAGCGGACATCGTGATGTCCCTGCGAGAGATCCGTCCCGATGAGCGTGCCCGCGCGCGGGAGGCGGGACTGGGCGATATGACCGGCGTCAACCGCAGCCGTGTGTTGGCGCTGGATGCGATCGTGCCGGTCGTGTCGGCCACGAACCCGATCAAGGGGATTTCCCCCGCCGATCTGTCGCAGGTGCTGGCAGGGCGGATCACGAATTGGCAGGCGCTGGGCGGACCCGATGTGCCGATCGACCTGCACATCCCCGATGACGCGTCCGGCCTCGGGCAGGCGATCGTCGATCAGCTGCTGAAACCCGCGGGAGAGGATACGCTGGCACAGCAGGCAACGCGTCACGCGACGGCGGGCACCCTGGCGCAGAGTGTTGCAGCGGATACCTTCGCGCTGGGTCTGACCAGCTTTGCCGAGCGCGACAATACGCAGGCGCTGGTGCTGGCGGGGCGGTGCGGCTTCTCCCTTCAGGCGTCGCGCCGCACGATAAAGACCGAGGATTACCCGCTCACCGCGCCGATGTTCCTTTACTTTCCGGCCCGGCGTTTGCCGCGGCTGGCACGGGAGTTTCTGGCCTTCACCCGCGGTCCGGCGGCGCAGATCGTGATCCGGCGCGCGGGGTTCGTAGACCAGACCCCCGAGGAGATCGAGGTGGAGGAGCAGGGCAATCGCTTTGCCAATGCCATCGTGACGGCTGGGACGGAGATCACGCTGGAAGAGTTGCAGCGCATGACCGCCACGCTCACGCCGATGGCGCGGCTGACAACCTCCTTTAGGTTCGAGGCGGGATCAATCCGGCTCGATGCCCAGTCCCGCTCGAACGTGCAACAACTCGCGCGGGCGCTGGAGGTGGGGCAATACGATGCGCGGCGGCTGCTGTTCGTTGGGTTCAGCGACGGCAATGGCGCCGCCGAAGCCAACCGCGAGATCGCGCTGCGCCGAGCGGATGCCGTGCGCCGGGCGGTGCGCGAGGCGGCGGTGACGGCGAGTTTCGAGCGGGTCGAGATGGGAGTGGATGCGTTTGGCGAGGCGATGCCGATGGCCTGTGACGACAGCGCATGGGGGAGCCAGGCAAACAGGCGTGTCGAGGTTTGGGTGCGCTAACGCAGCCTTGGAAGCTTTCTCCGGCGCGATCCTATTGCGGGGCTACAGGTAGCCTTGCGCGCGGAAGCTGAGCTCCTGTGATTTGCCGATGATCAGGTGGTCATGCAATGTCAGGCCGAGCGCATCACAAGCGGTCTGGACCCGGTTCGTCATTTCAATATCCGCCGCCGACGGTGTCGGATCGCCTGAGGGGTGATTATGCACGAGGATGATGGCTGAGGCGTTGAGCTCCAGCGCGCGTTTCGCCACCTCCCGCGGATACACGGGCACATGATCCACGGTACCCTTCGCCTGCTCCTCATCCCCGATCAGGACATTCTTGCGGTCGAGATAAAGCACCCGGAACTGCTCCGTCTCGCGGTGGGCCATGGTGGTGTGGCAATAGTCGAGCAGGGCATCCCAGCTCGACAGGACGTGGGATTTCATCACCCTGGCGCGCGCCATGCGGTGCGCCGCGGCCTCCACGATCTTGAGCTCGGTCACGACGGCATCGCCCACTCCGCCGACATCACGCAGGCGTGCCTCGGGTGCGGTGATGACACGGTTGAAATCGCCGAAACGGTCCATCAGGGCGCGGGCGAGCGGTTTGACATCTCGGCGGGGGATGGCGCGAAACAGAACCAGCTCGAGCAGCTCGTATTCCGGCATGGCCATGGCGCCCCCGGCCATGAACCGCGCACGCAGGCGCTGGCGGTGATCGGCGATATAGGAGGGCTGTTTGCCGCCCACGGGTGTGGCGGCGGCGGCTTCATCCATGAGGAAGGGGAGGGGCTGTTCGTGAAAGCTGCTCATCCCCGGACTATGCCCAAGGGATGGTTAGAGAATGGTTAAGATAGAGCGATCTCGACCGGATTCGAAGTGCCACGAGGAGTACACGACGTATAAGCGGGATGCAGTGTCAGGGCAAAATAGTGAAAGCAGGCGCGCGCTGAAAAAGGCGCGCGCCAATGCAGGCTCAACCTTTCATCGAATCCCAAAAGGATTTGACGGAGGAGAAGAAGGTACTGCTCTCGGGATTGTTTTCCTCCGAGAGCTCCTCGAATTCGCGCAGGATCTCTTTCTGCCGGGCGGTGAGGTTGACCGGGGTTTCCACCGCAAGCTCGATGATCATGTCGCCGGTACCGCCGCCGCGCAGGGGGGGCATGCCCTTGCCGCGCAGGCGCATCTGGCGGCCCGACTGGCTGCCCGCAGGAACCTGTACACGGCCGCGGCCACCGTCGATGGTGGGCACTTCAATGCTGCCGCCCAGGGCCGCGGTGCTCATGCTGACGGGCACGCGGCAGAACAGATTGGGGCCATCGCGCTCGAAGAGCTCATGCTCCTGCACTTCGATGAAGATGTAGAGATCGCCCGAGGGGCCGCCGCGCATGCCGGCCTCACCTTCGCCAGCAAGGCGGATACGGGTGCCGGTCTCAACCCCTGCGGGGATGTTGACGCTGAGCGCGCGCTCCTTCTCCACCCGGCCTGCGCCACGGCAAGTCTTGCAGGGGTTCTTGATGATCTGACCGAGGCCGGAGCATGTGGGGCACGTCCGCTCCACCGTGAAGAAACCTTGTTGCGCGCGCACCTTGCCCATGCCGGAGCAGGTGGGACAGGTGGTGGGTTCCGCGCCGCCCTCCGCACCCGAGCCGCTACAGCTGCCGCAGCTGACCGAAGTCGGAACGTTGATCGATTTCTGCAGGCCGGAGAAAGTGTCCTCGAGCGAGACGCGCAGGTTGAAGCGCAAATCGGAGCCGCGCGCCGCGCGGCGGCCTCCGCCCTGCTGGCCGCGCCCGCCCATGAAATCGCCGAACAGGTCGTCGAAGACATCGGAGAAGGCAGAGGAGAAATCACCCTGACCACCGCCGAATCCGCCGCCGGGTCTGCCGCCGCCACCGCCGCCCATGCCACCCTCAAAGGCTGCGTGGCCATAGCGGTCATAGGCCGCCTTCTTGTCGGGATCCTTGAGGACCTCATAGGCCTCATTGGCTTCCTTGAACTGTGCTTCGGCTTCGGGTTTGCCGGTGTTGCGGTCGGGGTGCAGCTCTTTCGCCTTGGTGCGATAGCCCTTCTTGATCTCGTCGGCGGTGGCGCCTTTGGCGATGCCGAGGACCTCGTAGTAATCACGTTTTGCCATCAATAGTATCCTTTACAGGAACGTGAAGGGCCGGCCCGTCTGATCGGACCGGCCCAGTCATGTGTTCCGCCGCACGTGTTTAGGCGCGTTTGTCGTTGTCGAGATCCTCGAAGTCGGCATCGACGATATCATCGTCCTTGTCGCCCCGTGGCGCCTCGTCGGCGGCAGCGGCCATATCGTCGTCACCGGCGTCCTGTGCGCTCTTGTAGATCGCCTCGCCCAGCTTCATCGCGGCTTCGGTCACGTTCTGGATACCGGATTTGATCTTTTCGACGTTGTCGGTTTCCAGCTCGTCCTTGAGCGCTGCGATGGCCAGTTCGATCGCCTCGACGGTGGTCGGATCCACCTTGTCGGCATGTTCCTCCACCGACTTCTCGGTAGAGTGAATGAGGCTCTCGGCCTGATTTTTCGCCTCGATGAGCGAGCGGCGCTCCTTGTCGGCCTCCGCATTCTCCTCGGCGTCCTTGACCATCTTCTCGATGTCGGCGTCGGACAGGCCACCGGAGGCTTGAATGGTGATCTTCTGCTCCTTGCCGGTCCCCTTGTCCATGGCGCCGACGGCGACGATGCCGTTGGCGTCGATGTCAAAGGTCACCTCGATCTGGGGCATGCCACGGGGGGCAGGCGGAATCGATTCGAGGTTGAAGGCGCCGAGGATCTTGTTGTCGGCGGCCATCTCCCGCTCACCCTGGAAGACGCGGATGGTCACCGCGTTCTGGTTGTCTTCCGCGGTGGAGAAGATCTGGCTCTTCTTGGTCGGGATGGTCGTGTTGCGGTCGATGAGACGGGTGAACACGCCGCCCAGCGTCTCGATGCCGAGGCTCAGCGGGGTCACGTCGAGCAGCACCACGTCCTTGACGTCGCCCTGCAGCACGCCCGCCTGGATGGCGGCGCCGAGGGCCACGACCTCATCGGGGTTCACGCCCTTGTGGGGCTCCTTGCCGAAGAACTTGGTCACTTCCTCGATCACTTTCGGCATCCGCGTCATACCGCCGACGAGCACGACCTCGTCGATGTCGGACGCCTTGAGGCCCGCATCCTTCAGCGCTGCGGCGCAGGGCTTCATCGAGGCTTTGATCAGGTCGTTGACCAGCGATTTCGAGCTTGGCGCGGGTGAGTTTCATCACCATGTGCAGGGGCTGGCCGTTGGCACCCATCGAGATGAACGGCTGGTTGATCTCGGTCTGCGAAGAAGAGGAAAGCTCGATCTTGGCCTTCTCGGCCGCTTCCTTCAGACGCTGCAGGGCCATCTTGTCTTTCGTCAGATCGACCTGGTTTTCCTTTTTGAACTCATCCGCGAGGTAGTTGACGATGCGCATGTCGAAGTCTTCACCGCCGAGGAAGGTGTCGCCGTTGGTGGATTTCACTTCAAAGAGGCCGTCGTCGATCTCAAGGATGGTCACGTCGAATGTACCGCCGCCGAGGTCATAGACGGCAATGGTCTGGGTGTTTTCCTTGTCGAGGCCGTAAGCGAGGGCTGCGGCCGTCGGCTCGTTGATGATGCGCAGTACTTCGAGGCCCGCGATCTTGCCCGCGTCCTTTGTCGCCTGACGCTGTGCGTCGTTGAAATAGGCTGGCACGGTGATCACGGCCTGCGTGACGGTCTCACCGAGATAGCTCTCGGCGGTTTCCTTCATCTTGCCGAGGATGAATGCGGAGATCTGGGAGGGGGAATACTTCTCGCCCTTGGCCTGTACCCAAGCATCGCCATTGCCGCCGTCGATGACGGTGAACGGCATGTTCTTGCGATCCTTGGCCAGATCCGGGTCGTCATTGCGACGGCCGATCAGGCGCTTGACGCCGAAGATGGTGTTTTCGGGGTTGGTGACGGCCTGGCGCTTGGCGGGCTGGCCCACAAGGCGCTCGTCATCCGTGAAGGCCACGATGGAGGGCGTTGTGCGCGCGCCTTCCGCGTTTTCGATCACGCGGGGCTGGCTGCCGTCCATGATGGCGATGCAGGAGTTTGTTGTTCCAAGGTCAATACCAATTACTTTGGCCATGTTTTCGATCCCTTTGTTAGCTCAAGGCGATGACACGAAGCGCAGGCCCGTTGCGGCACCCTTGCTCCGATCCGGTTGACGCTGGAAACGTCTCGTCTCCAGCAGTTCGGTGGGTATATAGTGAGGGGGTCGGGAGGCTGCAACCTTGGCGGACACCAAGATGTGATTTATCCGCCGGAAGTCCCGACAATCAGGGAAAAATTTGAGGCATTTCGTGAAACTGACCGTCAGGGGCTTTGATATCCACAAGGGGTTTCTGGACCTTGAGGCGCAGCGTGCGATGCTGAGGGCCGTGCGCGGCGTGGTGGCGCAGGCGCCGTTCAGCCGCTACAGTATTCCGCGGGGCAAGCAGATGTCGGTGCGCATGACGGCTGCGGGTGCCTATGGCTGGTTGTCGGATGTGCGGGGCTATCGCTACGCGGACACCCATCCCGGGGGCCAGCCCTGGCCCGCGATCCCGGAAGAGGTTCTGGCGGTATGGGAGAGCGTCTCGGGTGTCGCGCGCGCGCCTGAGTGCTGCCTGATCAATTACTATGATGCGGAGGCGCGGATGGGCATGCACCGCGACGACACGGAGACGGATACGGACTGGCCCGTGGTGTCGATCTCCCTGGGCGATGACGGGCTCTTTCGCATGGGCAACCTCGCGCGCGGCGGCAAGACGGAGAGCGTCTGGCTCACATCGGGGGACGTGGTTGTAATGGGGGGTGCTGCGCGGCTCGCCTATCACGGGGTGGACCGGATCCGTTCAGGATCGTCCACGCTCTTGCCCAAGGGCGGGCGGCTTAACCTCACGTTGCGGGTAGTGGGGTAAGGGATCCCCCCTTTGAGGAGATCGAGGCGGTATTGCCGGATCATTCGGGTTCCCGAAGCGGGCTGCGTGCTTTACTTCGATATCGTGCAGCAGCCGGAAAGAAGCACGGGACCAGAGCCGCGGTCGGTGATCAGGCTGGTGGCGATCCCGTATTGCCTGTCTGACATGCCGTCCGAGCAGGACGCTCTGCGCAGGATCGCTGTAGCGCTGCCAGCGGGCATGAGCGTCAGGATGAGAGCCTCCTCATCGCGGCGGTCCGGGGAGGACAGGCGGGCGGTGATCTGGCCGCTTAGGTCCTCTTCGCCCAGCGGCGAAAGGCGAACGGTAGTCTCCTCAAAGGCGAGAGACCAGAAAGGCTCCGTCCCGAAGCAGGAAGCGACCGGGAGAGCCGCACCGAGGAACTGGCCGGGCTGGCGCGCCAGATAGCGCAGCGAGACCCAGCCCGCACGCTCACCCGTGTTGATCATCGCCCAAGTCTCCCGCGGGTTTGGGGCGATCACCTCTATGTTCCGTGCGTGGGGGGCGAGAGTGCCGATGATCGGCGCGCCAGCGTCGGGGCGTTCACGGATATTGAGCACATCATCCGCTGCTACTCCCGTCACGTCATAAAAGGCGGGCCATGCGTCCTGCGTTGCAAGCGCGGGCAGTGCCCAGAGGCACCACAGCAGCAGCGCCAGCCGCTTCACCGGCGCGCGCCCCAGCTGATGGAGGCATGTTTGCGGGTGTAGAATTCGCCCATGAGCCCGATCATCAGCAGCACCAGACCGACCCAAAACGCGTACATAGGGTCGCTATAGCGCGGATTGTAATTGATGAAGGCGAAGCCGCGCGCCTGATCGATGGTGTGGAACAGCGGGTTCCAGTCGAACATCGCGAGCATGAAGCTCGGCAGGGTGTTGGCCACGAACATCTTGCCCGAGGCGATCATGTTGGCGCGTTGGTAGACGGTGGAGAAGATGCCAACCGCCGTGGGGAACCACGGCTTGATCGCCAGCAGCACGAGGCCGAGGGCGGCGCCGGTGAACCATGCCAGCAGCAGCATGGCGAAGGCGGCCACCGGCTGCTCCACCTGCACCGGGGTGAATGCCACGTGATAGACGAAGAGGATCACACCCAGCGACAAGACCTGAATATAGAGCGCGCCGAGCGCTGCGGAGCAGATGGAGATGATCGTGTTCATGGGCGCATGTTGCATCATCGGGCTCGCCGGCCCTTCGGAGGCGACGACAGCGCCCAGCGCCTTGGAATGGGTCATGTAGAGGAAGATGCCCGACATGATGTAGAGCAGGAAATCCCCGCGCAGAGCCGCGCCGCGAATGCCGAGGATCGAGAACATCACATAGAACGCCATCACGAAAATCACCGCCTGCAGGATGTTGGTGGCGATGGCCATAAAGGCGTTGTTGTGGCTCTTGCGGACGGAGCGGACGATGGAATGATAGATCAGCTCCATCATCGTCATGGCGACGGTGAGGGACGAGCGGCGTCGTTGCGCGGGTTGGAACATCTGATGTACTGCCTAGCGGATATGCCACGATCGCACGGAATTCTTGCTGATCCGTTACAAGCCCATCATAAGGGATAAAAACCACATATCAACGAAGGATGGCAGGAGTTTGGCATGGACTATGAAAAGCTGACCCAGGTGATGCGCAGGCTCTCGCTCGAGGCGGGTGACGCGATCATGGAGATCTACGGGCAGGACGATTTCGACGTGAAGTCCAAATCCGACGACAGCCCGGTGACCGCGGCGGATGAGGCGGCGGACCGGGTCATCTCCGCCGGATTGCGTGCGGCATTTCCCGATGTGCTGCTGGTGACGGAGGAGCAGTCCGCGACCCATAGCATCACGGGCGACACGTTCCTGATTGTCGATCCTCTGGACGGAACCAAGGAGTTCATCCACCGGCGCGGTGATTTCACCGTCAACATCGCATTGGTGGAACAGGGCGTGCCGACGCGCGGTGTGGTCTATGCGCCCGCCAAGGGGCGGATGTTCTTTACCGGCGCAGACGGGCAGGCAGTGGAGGAGACAGGCGCCTTCGACAAGGACAGCGTCGGGCCGATGGTGGCGATATCAGTTTCTAAACCGGACAATTCCGCGCTTATGGTGGTGGCGAGCAAGTCCCACCGCGATCAGGCGACCGACGACTACATCTCCAAGTATGACGTGAAGGACATGAAGAGCGCGGGGTCCTCGCTCAAGTTTTGTCTTGTGGCGACGGGGGAGGCGGATCTCTATCCGCGCCTCGGCCGCACGATGGAATGGGACACCGCCGCAGGTCACGCGGTGCTGCGCGGGGCGGGAGGCGACGTGGTGCGGTTTGACGATCACGGCGCGCTCACCTACGGCAAGGAGGGCTATGCCAACCCCTTCTTCATCGCCCTCGCACCCGGTGTCGAGCTGAAGGGCGCCTGAGCGGCCCACAGCCATGAGCGAGCTCACTGTCAGCGTGATCATCGTGAGCCGGGGCAGACCCGAGGCGCTGCGGCGCTGTCTGCTGGGCGTGTCGCAGTTGCAATACGCGGCATTCGAAGTGGTCGTTGTGGCCTGTCCCGAAGGGATCGCGGTGACCGAAACGCAGCAGGCGCTGCCGCAGATCAAATGCATCGCCTATGACGAGGCCAATATCTCGGCGGCGCGCAACCTCGGGCTGACCCATGCAGCGGGGGAGATCGTCGCGTTCATCGACGACGATGCCGTGCCGGAGCCGCAATGGCTGCGGCATCTGGTGGCTCCTGCGCGGCGCGGCGACGTGGCGGCAATGGGCGGGTTCGTCCGCGGGCGCAACGGCATCAGCTTCCAGTACAAGGCACGTGTGCTCGATGCGGAAGGAACGCCCGTGCCGGTGGCGTTAGACCCGCTGCAGGCGACGGTGCTGCACCCGCCGAAGGGCCGCGCGATCAAGACCGAAGGCACCAATATGGCATTCCGGCGCAATGTGCTGGTGGCGCTGGGCGGGTTCGATCCGGCGTTCCGCTTCTATTTGGATGAGACGGATGTGAACATGCGGCTGGCGCGGGCGGGGCATGCCACCGCGCTGGTGCCGCTGGCGCAAGTGCATCATGGCTTCGCACCGAGCGACCGAAGGCGGGCGGACCGTGTGCCGCGCGACCTCTTTGAGATCGGGGCGAGCTGGGGTGTGTTCCAGCGCAAACATATGCCGACAGACGCGCGGAGGGCCCATTGGGCGGCGCAGTACCGTGCCGAGCGGCGGCGGCTTCTCGGGCATATGGTGGCCGGACGGCTGGAGCCGCGCGATGTCACGCGACTGATGAAGCGGCTGATGGCGGGGTATGCCGAGGGGCAGATACGTGCGTTCGGCGGCGTGGGTCTGCCGCAGCACGCAGCGCTGCCGTTCCGACCCGTGGCGCTGCCGCGTCGGGCATCGTCCTTTTCGGCCGTGTGGGGCCTGTGGGGCAAGTCGGCGATGGAGGCTGCGGCAAGGCGGGTGGCAGAGGGCAGCATCGAGACCCTTTTGGTGCTCTCCCCCACAGCGCTGTACCACAGGGTCTTCTTCTCTGCGCAGGGCGTCTGGGTGCAAAGGGGCGGCGTTTTCGGGCGCGCCTGCCGGAGCGAGCCGCTGTTTCACTTCACGACTTTCGCGCGCAAGGCGGCGCGGGAGCGGCAGCGGGTGGCGACAATCCGCGGGCTCTGACGCCGACCATATGTCTATCAGCACTGGAATAATTGGAACTTTGCGACGCGACAGCCCTTATTGTGCTGCGGGTCGGATAAGTGATACCACCCCTCAACAGCGCAAAGGGGGTATGCCCTTCAGCGCGCCGGACCCAAAAAAGCAATTGCGAGGCAAGCGGACACCATGAGCAACAAAGTGACAACGGCAATTTTTCCGGTTGCCGGGATGGGCACACGCTTCTTGCCGGCGACGAAATCGGTGCCCAAGGAGATCATGACGCTGGTTGACCGTCCGCTCGTCCAATACGCGATCGATGAGGCGCGCGCCGCGGGAATCACCGAGTTCATCTTTGTCACGTCGCGTGGCAAGGGCGCGCTTGAGGACTACTTCGACCTCTCGCCGACCCTTGAGGAAGAGCTTCGCCGCAAGGGCAAGGACGACCTTCTCAAAGTGCTTGAAGAGACCAATATGGACAGCGGTGAGATCGCCTACATCCGGCAGCACAAGGCGCTCGGGCTCGGCCATGCGGTCTGGTGCGCGCGGCGGCTTATCGGGGATCAGCCTTTCGCGGTGATCCTGCCCGATGACGTGATCGCGGCGGACAAGCCCTGTCTGCAACAGATGGTCGAAGCCTATGAGGAGACCGGCGGCAACATGGTCGCCGCGATGGAGGTGGCGCCAGAGCGGACCTCCTCTTACGGGATCCTCGATGTCGTGAGCGATGAGGGCAAGCTGCTGGAAGTGCGGGCAATGGTCGAGAAGCCGAAGATCGAGGATGCGCCTTCCAATCTCGCCGTGATCGGACGCTACATTCTCTCGCCGAGCATCATGAAGAACCTCGACCAGATGAAGCAGGGCGCCGGTGGCGAAATCCAGCTGACCGATGCGATCGCCGCGGATCTGTTGCAGAAGCGTAAGGTCTATGGCTACCGGTTCGAGGGTCAGCGGTTCGATTGCGGCTCTAAATCGGGTTTCTTGCAGGCGACGGTGGCATATGGATTGGCACGTGAAGATCTGCGCGATGATCTGGCGGGCTACCTCAGGAGCATCGTGCCAAGTCTGGGCTGAGATCTGCCTCGGGCGGCTGTCCCGAGGTGCCGATGCGGGCGGTTGACCGGCGTCAGATCCGTATCGGGGGGTGGGCGCGATGGAAATGACACCACAGCTTGAGCAACCGCCTGCGCGCCTGCTGGACGTGACACGTCTGTTGCGGCGTGCCGGGCGCGTCTGGACCGGGGTTGACCGGGTCGAGCTTGCCTATCTGCAGGAGTTGGTGTCGGGGCCTGTGCCGGTCTGGGGGCTGGCGCGCACGCCGTTCGGCTATCTGCTGCTCGATCGCGACGGGTTGATCGGATTTCACGCGCGTCTGCGCGGTGATCTGCCTTTTACAGAGCCTGATATCCTGTCACGTCTGCAGCGAAGCATGCCGGAGACTGCGCGGCGTGCGCTCACGGACACACGCGGGCTGGCCGTGGCACGGTGTTTGCCGCAGGGCCTTGGACGCATGTTGCGTCGGCATTTGCCAGAGGGCATGGCTTACCTCAACGTCGGGCACAGCAATCTGACGCAGCGCGTGCTGGGGGCGGTGCGAGGAGTGCCGCGTGCGCGGATCGCGGTGCTGATCCACGATGTGATCCCGCTGAACTATCCGCAGTACCAACGTCCGGGCACCGCAGAGGTGTTCGAGCGCAAGCTGCGACGGGTGCGGGCGCATGCGGATCTGATCCTCTACAACTCCTCCGATACACAGGCGCGCACGCAGAAGGTGATGTCGGAATGGGGAAAGGTGCCGCCGGGGATCGTTGCGCATCTGGGCACGGCCTTGCCTGCGCCGGATGCCCGCGCTCTGCCCGAAGGGCTGCCGCCTGCAGGGGTGTATTTCGTTACTATCGGCACGATAGAGCCGCGAAAGAACCACGTGCTGCTGCTCGATATCTGGGCGCGGCTGGGCCCTGATGCGCCGATGCTGCTGATCTGCGGCAGCCGGGGCTGGAACAACGAGGCGGTGTTTGCACGGCTCGACGCCCTTGGCCCGCGCGCGTGTGTGCGCGAGGTCGGGGGGCTGGACGACGCCGCGCTCGCGGCCCTGATAGCAGGCGCGCAGGGGCTCTTGTTTCCCAGTCATGCGGAGGGGTTCGGCCTGCCTGCGGTCGAGGCGCTGCAGCTTGGCACGCCCGTGATGTGCAGCAATATGGCGACATTTCGCGAAATCCTTGCCAATAACGCAGTTTACCTAGATGATTCGGACCCAGAACTATGGGAAAAGGTCATTGTGGACTGGTCCAAACGGCCACGGGATTCACTACGGGTGCGCGGTTTTGAGGCGCCGACATGGTCGGCGCATTTCAAGATCGCATTAAGTTTTACCTGATAGGCGTGCAGGAAGGCCGACGGATCAAGAGTAAAAAGGGCAGTGTTTGGGAGCGTTCCGATCATACCGGCTGAGGCTTCAGCGTAAGCGCTGGCGCATCAGGGCGTTCAGGAAGCGGCGCGAACTGAAATGCGTCGAGGATCGGACCGGAGAGATCCGGCCCGACGATATCCTGTTGTTCTGCACCCAGCGCAATGAAAAGATCCGCCTGCCCTACTTCCTGGATTATTACCGCAAGCAGGGCGTCAATCATTTCTTCTTCGTGGACAATGACAGCGACGATGGCGCGATGGAGTATCTGCGCAGCCAGCCCGATGTCTCGCTCTGGCATACGCGCGCGAGCTACCGGCGGTCGCGCTTCGGGGTGGACTGGCTCAACTGGCTGCAACGCAAATACGCCCATGGGCATTGGGTCCTGACCGTCGATCCGGACGAATTCCTGGTCTACCCGTTTTGCGATACCCGGCCGCTGCGCGCGCTCACCGATTGGCTCGATGCCTCCTCGATCAAGTCCTTCTCGGCGATGCTGCTCGACATGTACCCCAAGGGGCGTCTGGACGAGCGGCCCTACCGCGCGGGTGATGACCCGATCGAGATTGCCGCGTGGTTCGACAGCGGCAACTACACGATGTCGCGCAACCACGCTTTTACAAATCTCTGGATACAGGGCGGACCGCGCGCGCGGGTCTTCTTTGCGGAGGAGCCGGAGCGGGCGCCTGCGCTCAACAAGGTGCCGCTGGTCAAATGGGACCGCAAATACGTCTATGTCAGCTCCACCCATATGCTGCTGCCGCGCGGCCTCAACCAGGTCTATGATGAATGGGGCGGCGAGAAGGCGAGCGGGGTCCTGTTGCATGCGAAGTTCATCGACACCTTCGGCGCGAAGGCGGCGGAGGAGTTGGAACGCGGCGAGCATTACGCCGGATCGGTGGAATACCGCGCCTATGCGGAGCGGGTGAAGCAGAACCCGCAGCTGTGGTGCAAATGGAGCGAGAAATACATCAACTGGCGGCAGCTTGAGATCCTTGGCCTGATGTCGAAGGGGAACTGGGCATGACGGCCTCCATGGGCGTCGTCATGCTGGTGCACAACGCGCTGGGCCGGGCAGAACAGGTCGCGCGCCATTGGGCGGCCGCGCGTGTCCCCGTGGTGATCCATGTCGACCGCAAGGTGCCGCAGACGACCTATGATACCTTCCGCGCGGCGCTCGGCGATGTGCCAAACGTGCTGTTTTCCAGACGTTTCCGCTGTGAGTGGGGCACCTGGGGTATCGTGGCCGCCTCGCAAGCGGCATCCGAGCTGATGCTGGCGAGCTTTGCGGACGTGCGGCATGTCTATCTCGCCTCGGGCTCCTGCCTGCCGCTGCGCCCGGTGCATGAACTTATCGAATACCTCGCCGACCGCCCGCGCACCGATTTCATCGAAAGCGCGACGACGGCGGATGTGCCCTGGACCATCGGTGGGCTCGATGCGGAACGGTTCACGATGCGCTTTCCCTTCTCCTGGAAGCGCCACAGATATCTCTTCGACCAGTCGGTAAAGCTGCAGCGGAGGCTGGGGCTCAAACGGCGGATGCCATCGGGGCTGGTGCCGCACATGGGCTCGCAGTGGTGGTGCCTAACGCGGCAAACCCTGTCCGCGATCCTCCAGGACCCGGAGCGGGCGACCTACGACCGCTATTTCCGCCATGTCTGGATCCCGGACGAGAGCTATTTCCAGTCTCTGGCAAGGCTCTATTCGATGAATATCGAGAGCCGTTCGCTGACGCTGTCGAAGTTCGATTTCCAGGGCAAGCCGCATATCTTCTATGACGACCATCTGCAGTTGCTGCGCCGGTCCGATTGTTTCGTGGCGCGCAAGATCTGGCCCTATGCCGACCGGCTCTATGAGGCGTTCCTGACCGATGCGGCGGGGGCGATGAAACGGACGGAACCCAACCCGGGCAAGATCGACCGCATCTTCGCCAAGGCGGTGGAGCGGCGCACGCGCGGTCGCTCCGGCCTCTATATGCAGAGCCGTTTCCCCAATGAGGATTGGGAGAATGGCGTGACGGCGGCAGAATACTCGATGTTTCAGGGCTTCGCGGAGCTTTTCGAGAATTTCGAGCCTTGGCTGGGCAATGCGACGGGCGCGCGGGTGCACGGCCATCTCTTTGCGCCTGACCGGGTCCATTTCGCCGAAGGGCAGTCCACGCTCAACGGCGCCTTGAGCGACAGCGCGCTGCAGCGCGACTACAATCCACAGGCGTTCCTGACCAACCTGATCTGGAATACGCGGGGTGAGCGGCAGTGCTTTCAGTTCGGCCCGCTCGACAATCAGGATATCAACTGGCGCGTGGCCAAGGACCCCAATGCGCAGGTCTCCGTGATCACGGGTGCCTGGGCGGTGCCGCTGTTCCGCTCCAACATGGATTTTGCCGACATCCGGCGCATTGCCGCGACCCTGCAAAAGATAGAGAGCGAGCATATGGATGTGCTGCGCTCACCCTATACCAAGGCCCGGGTGCGGATCTGGACGATGGCGGAGTTCATCGAGGCGCCGATGGAGCCGCTGCAGGGCATCCTCGACGAGATCGCGCAGGCGCGGATCAGGCGGTTGTCGGAGGCGCCCAAGATGGTGGATCTGCACGGCTTCGGCCAATTCCTGCAGAACCTCAAGAATCAGGGAATGCACCCCTATCTGATGGGCGATTTCCCGGTCGAACGGGGGCGCAGTCCGCAAGAGCATGTGCCGCGCAAACCCTATCTGGTGAAATAGAATGACGGCACGCTTTGACAGTTTCGTGGTGTTCGCGGAGATGCGGACCGGATCCAACTTCCTCGAAGCGAACCTGAACGCCTTTGCGGGCATCAAGTGCTACGGCGAGGCGTTCAACCCGCATTTCATCGGTTACCCCGACAGCACCCAGATCCTTGGCGTGGACCAGGCGATGCGCGATGCGGACCCGGGGACGCTGCTGCGGGCGATCCGGCATGAGCCCAGCGTGATGGGCGGATTTCGCTATTTTCACGATCACGACCCGCGCGTCCTCGACCCTGTTCTGGACGATCCGCGCTGTGCCAAGATCATCCTGACGCGCAACCCGGTGGAGAGCTATGTCAGCTGGAAGATCGCGCAGGCGACCGGACAGTGGAAGCTAACGGATATGAAGGCGCGCAAGGATGCGCAGGTGACCTTTGTGGCGCAGGAGTTCGAGGCGCATCTGGAGGCGTTGCAGGCGTTTCAGATCCAGCTGATGAACCGACTGCAGAAAAGCGGGCAGACGGCGTTCTATGTCGCCTACGAGGATCTTCAGAGCATCGAGGTGATGAACGGTATCGCGGTCTATCTCGGCGTGCCGGAAATGCTCGAGGAGCTGGACCAGAGCCTCAAAAAGCAGAACCCCAGCCCGCTGTCGGAGAAGGTGCGCAACTACACCGAGATGGAGCGCAGTCTGGGTCAGCTGGACCGGTTCGACCTGACGCGGACCCCGAATTTCGAACCGCGGCGCGGGCCGAATGTGCCGGGCTATGTGACGGGGGTGAAGGCGCCGCTGCTGTTCATGCCGATAGCGGGCGCTCCGCAGCAGGAGGTGCGCCGCTGGCTCGCCGCGCTGGACGGTGAGAAGCAGAGCGCGCTCGGCGCCAAGATGAACCAGAAGGAGCTGCGCCAGTGGAAGCGGCAGCATGTTGGGCATCGCAGCTTTACCGTGCTGCGCCATCCGATATTGCGCGCGCATGATGTGTTCTGCCACAGGATCCTGAATGCAGGGCAGGGCAGCTACCTGCAACTGCGCCGTACGCTGGTGCGCCGGTACAAGCTGCCGCTGCCCGAGGAGGGGCAGGAAGCGGCCATTGATCTGGCCACGCACCGCACGGCGTTCCTGGCATTCCTCACGTTTCTGAAGGGCAATCTGGCGGGGCAGACCGCGGTGCGCGTGGATCCGGCATGGTGCACCCAAGCGGAGGCGATCCAAGGCTTCGGGGAGTTCACGCTGCCCGATCTGATTCTGCGGGAGGAGACGCTTGCGCGCGATCTGGCCGCGCTTGCGGAGAGTGTCGGTTATGCAACTGCACCGCGGGTGGGCCCTGCGTCTTTCCACGGGGCGCATCAGCTCGAAGATTTCTATGACGACGCGGTAGAGGCGCTGGGCGCGGAGGTGTACCAGCGCGACTACATGATGTTCGGCTTCGGCCGCTGGCGTTAGGGCGCCGATCTGACGGCACGGGTCTCAGCCCGCAAAGCGGCAGGGCTCAAGCGGCTTTGACGCCCTCGGCCTCCGTCAGGATCGTGTAGAGCGTAGCAGGCTCCGGGTTGGCGCGCAGCTTGGTGCAGATGGCCGTATTGCGCAGCGTGCGCGAGACCAGTGCCAATGCCTTCAGATGCTCCACGCCCGCATTCTCCGGCGCGAAGAGCGCAAAGGCGATATCGACCGGCTGGCGGTCCACGGCGCCGAAATCGACGGGCTTTTCCAACAGGACGAAAAGCCCCACCACCGCATCGATATCATCGAGGCGCGCATGCGGGAGAGCGATGCCGTGGCCCACACCCGTGGGCCCCAGTGCCTCCCGCGCGAGCAGCGCGTCGACGACTTTCGATGCGGACAGGCCATATATGGTCTCTGCGAGTTCGCCCAGTTCCGTCAGCAGACGTTTCTTGCTCGTGGTAGAGGGCAAGACCTTGACCGCCTGAGGTGTCAGAAGTTCTGCGAAGTTCATATCTCTGCCTGTCCTCGAAAGCGCGTCTTTCGCGCGCCATAACTCAGTCTCTATGCAGGGTCAATCCAACCTATATTTCCGTCATCCCGTCTGTAGACGACATTGACGGCGGTCTTCCCCTCTTTCTTGAACACCAGCACTGGCGCGCCCGAAAGCTCCATCTGCATGACCGCTTCACCGACCGTCAGCGTTGCGATCTTGGTCTGCATCTCGGCGATGATCATGGGCTGAAGCGTATCGGGCTCCTCGGCGTCGGTATCCTGATCGGAAGCCAAGATATACGACGACGCGCCCAAAAGTTCAACAGGCTCGGCACGTTCGCGGTGGTGATCTTTCAACCGTCGCTTGTACCGCCGCAACTGCTTTTCCATCTTCTCGCTGCAACCGTCGAAAGCGGCGTAGATCTCGTTGGCATGGGCCTTGGCGGAGGCCGTGAGGCCGGTGGAAAGGTGCACAGTCGTCTCGCAGACATACTCGTGGCCGGATTTGGAGAAGACAACCTGCGCATCAGTCGGCCGCTCGGCGTATTTCTGGACGGCAACGCCCAGCTCTGTCTTGACGTGGGTTTGCAGCGCTTCGCCGATGTCGATCTGTTTTCCGCTGATCTGATACCGCATAGGTTCTCCTTTAAGTGGATCTGACCCGGACAGGCGCACGCGCGAGGGGCGCGCGGGCAGTGGATGGGTCAGATTTGGGAAATGGCGGTGACCTGCAGCATATCTGCGTCCGTCCCACCCGCATGGGGTGGCAAGGTCCTGCAATATGAGCACAGCCTGTTCGCCATACCTGATTAGACGGTCAGAGCCGCTTCAAAGTCAATCATTTCCGAAGCCGCGCTGCGGCGCTGGCTGGAATCCTGCGTCAGGAAATCTTGAAATTATCACCAAGGTAGACGCGGCGCACGTCACCGTCCTGCACCACTTCCTCCGGCGTGCCGGACATGAGCACGCGGCCCTCGTGGAGGATATAGGCGCGGTCCACGATCTCGAGCGTTTCGCGGACGTTGTGGTCGGTGATCAGGACACCGATGCCACGTTTCTTGAGATCCGCGACCAGATGGCGGATGTCGCCGACGGAGATCGGATCGACCCCGGCGAAGGGTTCGTCGAGCAGCAGGTACTTGGGATTGGCGGCGAGGCAGCGCGCGATTTCGACCCGTCGCCGCTCACCGCCCGACAGCGCGAGTGCGGGCGCGCGGCGCAGATGTTCGATGGAGAATTCGCCCAGAAGTTCGTCGAGGCGCCGCAGCTTCTCGCGGCGGTCGGTTTCGACGATGTCGAGCACGGCGAGGATGTTCTCCTCTACCGTCAAGCCGCGGAAGATGCTCATCTCCTGCGGCAGGTAGCCGATGCCGAGTTGTGCGCGGCGGTACATCGGCAGGGAGGTGACTTCCTTGCCGTCGATGCTCACGGTGCCGCCTTCGGGTGTGATGAGGCCCGCGATGGCGTAGAAAGTCGTCGTCTTGCCCGATCCGTTGGGGCCCAAGAGGGCCACGACCTCACCGCGCATCAACTCCATCGAGAAGTCGCGGATCACGATCTTCTTGCGATAGGATTTGCGCAGGTGCGAGACGCGCAGACCCGCACTCCCTTCGGCCACGGTGAGTTCGGGCATCAGTTGTCGCCGCCCGTTTGCAACCGGGTGCGCACATTGCCCGACATCTGTGCCGTCCCGTCCCGCAGGCGGATCGTCATCATGTCGGCGCTCAGCGCGCTGGCACCCTGTGCCAGCAGGACATCGCCGCGCAAAACGATGGTGCCCTCCTCGATGCTGTAATCGGCGCGCTGCGCCTCGGCGGCATCCTCACCGGACACGAGGGTGACGCCGCCGGTGGCCTCCAGCCGCGCGATGCCATCGGCGCTTTCACGGTAGACGACCATCACACGCTGCGCGGAAAGACGCATGTCGCCCTGACCGATCACCACGTTGCCGGTGAACACGGCCGAGCCCGTCTGCTGGTCAACGGCGAGCTCGTCCGAGCTGACCTCTACGGGCAAACTGGTGTCCTGTGCGATGGTGCCGAAAGCGACGGAGGTGCCTTGCGCGCCGACCTCGGTCCAGACGAGCGCCATCATCAGCGCCGCAAACAGCAGACGAATACCCGAAGCGAACATGATTTTCCTACTCAGTTGGAGGGATATATATCAGTTTCACCCCGTCGCTGAAAAGCATTTGCGTGGCCTCGGCGTCTTTTGGTCTGAACACACGCATTTTTCCCGCCGTGAGCCGACCCGGCGGCCCGATCGCCTGTACCCCGTCGGGGGCGGTGATATCGAGCGCGGAGACACGGGCGGTGAGGGCGTCGGTGTTGATCCGGTAGCCTGCCGAGCTTTCCAGCGAGACATCCCCGCTCAGAAGCGCCGTGTCATCTGCGATGTCGAGTTCGGCTAGATCGGCAGTCAGCACGAAAGTAGCACCCGCCGCGGATTCGAGCTGCGCGCGGACCGTTTCGGCCCGGTTGGTGCCGACCTGCCCGCCCAGCGTGATGAGCCGGTCCGCGGAGAAGGAAATCCGGTCCCCGTCGGGCGAGGAGCCGGAGAAGAAGGGGCCCGTGATCTGCTGGTCGCGCAGGCGGTCCTGAATCTCCTTGTCGGCGAAGGGGATCTGGGTATCCGTGTCGAGCGCGCGGGAGATGAGGAAGAGGGTGGAGAGGATCCCGAGGGCAATCAGCGGAAAGATCACCTTGAGCAGGGCGACGGTGCGCGAATATCGGTCGCGGGCGCTCATGTGTGGGCGAAGATGTCCGTGTCGGGCCATCCCGCCAGATCGAGTTGCGCGCGCATGGGCAGGAAGTCGAAACAGGCCTGCGCCATTTCCATCCGCCCCTCGCGCAGCAGCATCGCATCGAGCACTTCGCGCAGTCGGTGCAGATAGAGCACGTCGGAAGCGGCGTAGTCGATCTGCGCCTGGGTGAGCTTCTCGGCGCCCCAATCACTCGATTGCTGTTGCTTGGAGATATCCACGCCGAGGTGTTCCTGTAGCAGTTTGGCAAGCCCGTGCCGGTCGGTGTAGGTGCGGATCAGGCGGCTTGCGATCTTGGTGCAATAGACCGGCGCGGCGCGCACCCCGAAGGTGTTCAGGAGGGCCGCGATATCGAAGCGGCCGAAATGAAAGAGCTTGAGCACATCCGCATCGCCTAGCAGGCGGCAGAGGTTCGGCGCCTCCGTCTGGCCGGGGGTGATCTGGATCATATGTGCATTGCCGTCCCCGCCCGAGAGCTGCACCAGGCAGAGCCGGTCGCGGTGCGGACGCAGCCCCATCGCTTCGCAGTCGATGGCTACAACCGGGCCGAGGTCGAGCCCGTCGGGCAGATCATTGGGATAAAGCTTGTTTGTCATGATCCTTTCTATACGCGGCTGCAGCGGCGGGGGAAAGTGGGAGCCTCAGCCATCCGCGATCTGATCCAGCGGCGGAGCGGGAAAACGCGCAAGGAGCCCGGCCACCTGCCGGTGGCAGGTCTGGCCCGCCCAGTCGCGGGGTAGCAGGGCCGCGGGTACTGCGGGATGGCGCAGCACGATGCGTCGCCAATTGTGCACGATGAGGCACCGCAGCACAGCCCGCTGAAGCGGGGAGAGCACACCCGCGGGGAGCGTTTCCTCCGCCCGGCGCAGGATCGGGATGAGGGCGTCATATTCGGCCTCGAGCATCTGGGCTGCAAGCTCCTGGCGCAGCCAATCGGGCACGCTGCCGCCCTCCAGCACCAGCGCGCCGTCGGGCGGTTGCATCGCCGCACTGCCGAGGTAGACGCGTGGCAGCAGGGGGGCCCAGCCTTGCGTGCTTGGTAACGGGCCCGGCATGGCATCCTCCAGCAGCACCAGCCGCCAAGGCACCGGCGGCGCATCCGGGCTCGCGTAGATCCGGGCGCTTGCGGCCAGCGTTTCGCGGCGGCTGGTCGGCGTGAGACAGTGGCGACGGGTCCGTCCGTGCTTGTGCGATGCGATCCAGCCTTCGTTGCGCAGACGGTGCAGCGCCACGCGCACGGCCTCGGGGCGCACGTCGATTTCCGCCATCACCGCAGAGAGGAGCGGGCCGTCGATCATCCGCCCCTCCGCTTGTGCCAGATCGCCGAAGAGGGTCACCATCAGCGACCAGACCCGCTGGCCGCCCAGCGCCAGCAGCGCGGTCTTGGTCTGTTCATAGGCTGCGTTTTTCATCGCGGATGTCCATTGCGCGGGATCTGCGTCACTGTTGCGGGCGCGATGCACTATACCAGCGGGGGCGTCTATTGCTGGACCTGCAGGGTCACGTTCAGCGTCTCGACACCGCTGCCCATGCGCAGCCCCTCCACAGGGGAGGCGTCGCGCGCATCGCGTCCGATGGCGATCCGGACATAGCGCGCATCAGGGCTGTAACCGTTGGAGATGTCGAAACCGACCCAACCGAGATCCTTGACATATGCTTCGGCCCAGGCGTGGGAGGCGTCCTGTTCCACGGTTTCGTTCATCATCAGGTAGCCGCTGACGTAGCGCGCGGGGATGCCCGCGACGCGGGCGGCGGCGACGAATATCTGCGCGTGGTCCTGACACACACCCGATGCGCCGGTGAGCGCTTCCTCCGCGCTGGTGGTGCTCTGGGTGGCGCCGATCTGGTAGGGGGCGGCCTCCAGGATGGCGGCACTCAGGGCGTGAAGCCCGGTGAGTTTGTTGTCCTCCGCCGATACGGTCTGTGCGAGTTCCTTGATGGCGGGGCCGGGGATCGTCTGGACTGTCGGTTCGCGGAAATGCCACAGCGGCGCCCGGGTATAGACCTTGCCCACCACGCCCGCGGTATCGCGGGTGAGCACGGTACCGCCCACTTCGACCGACAGGGATGTGGCGCCGGGTGTGATGCTCACCAGATCGACGTGGTTGCCGTAGTGATCGCGGTACTGCGTCTCGACCTTGCCGCCCTCGATCTGCATGGACCAGTCGGTGACTTCCTGCAGCGCCATGGTCATCGGACGCAGCCGCAGCTTTTGCAGCGCGTAGGACACAGGCGCGCTGTAGGTGTAGGACGTCTTATGGGAGATGCGCAGCTGCATTATTCGATGAACCTGTAATCCTGTTCGATCTGCGCGGCAAGATCGGAGGTGCAGGAGATCACGTTGCCCACGAAGTTGTGCAGCCCTTCATCAAAGATCGAGGAGATGTCGCGCCCGGTGATGCGGTAGAGGAGTTCCTCCGCCTGATCATGCGAAGGCGAGCGCTGGTCGTATTGCTTGGCCAGTGCGGCAAGGGCCATGCCGATCTCATCCGCGCAATAGGCGAGCGAGCGCGGCAGGCGCGCATCGAGGATCAGGAATTCCGCGATCGCGCTGGCGGTATATTCCTCCTCGACGGCCCAGCGAAGGGCGCTGTGCGCCGAGACCGAGCGCAGGATCGTCTCCCATTGCACATTGTCGATACGGCTGCCCACCAGATGCTTGGACGGCAGCAGCGCGAAGGATTTGACGTTGATCAGGCGGGAGGTGTTGTCCATCCGTTCGATCATCGTGCCGAGGCGGCAGAAGCTGTAGATGTCGTTGCGCAGCATCGTGCCACCCATGGCCCCGCGCACCAATGCCGATTGTTGCCTGATGGTGGCGAGCACTTCGGGCAGTTCGGTGACTGCCACCGGTTCCTGCAAAACCTCGTTGAGCACCATCCAGGTGTCATTGACCGCCAGCCAGACCTCCGCCGTGAGGGCGGTGCGCACCAGCCGCGCGTTGTCGCGCGCGGATTTGATCACGCTGAGCACCGAGCTGGGGTTCTGCCTGTCGCGCAGCAGGAAATCCACGACACGGGCGCTGTCGTATCCATCGTGCACGGTTTCGTAGCCAAACTGCACGGCGGAGGTCAGGATCACGGATTTCCACTCCGCCTCCGCATCCCCTGCGCGCGTGAGTGCGATGCGAAAGCCAGCCTCGATCAGGCGCGCGGTATTCTCCGCACGCTCGAGATAGCGGAACATCCAATAGAGGCCACCTGCGGTTTTTCCCAGCATGTCAGTCTTCCAGTACCCAGGTGTCCTTGGTCCCGCCGCCCTGGGAGGAGTTCACGACAAGCGATCCCTCCTGCAGGGCGACACGGGTCAGCCCGCCCGGCGTGATGCTCACCCCGCCCGGCGAGACCTGTGCGAAGGGGCGCAGATCCACATGGCGTGGCGCCAGCCCCGCATCGGTGAAGATGGGCACGGTAGAGAGTGCCAGCGTCGGCTGCGCGATGTAGTTGGCAGGCCGCGCGCGCAGCTTGTCGGCGAAATCCGCAAGCTCCTTCTTGGTTGCGGCGGGACCGACGAGCATGCCGTAGCCGCCCGAGCCGTGTACCTCCTTGACGACAAGTTCAGCGAGGTTGTCGAGCACGTATTTCAGGCTGTCCTCGTCCGCGCAGCGGTAGGTTTCGACGTTGCGCAGAATCGGCTTCTGCCCGGTGTAGAATTCGATGATATCGGGCATGTAGCTGTAGATCGCCTTGTCGTCGGCCACGCCGGTGCCGGGCGCGTTGGCGATGGTGATGTTGCCCGCGCGGTAGATGTCCATGATCCCCGGCACGCCCAGCATCGAGGTCGGGTTGAACGTCAGCGGGTCGAGGAAGTCATCGTCCACCCGGCGGTAGATCACGTCTATGACCTTGTAGCCGCGGGTGGTGCGCATCGCGATGCGCCCGTCCACCACGCGCAGGTCGTGCCCTTCCACCAGCTCCACGCCCATCTGGTCGGCGAGGAAGCTGTGCTCGAAATAGGCCGAGTTGTGGATGCCGGGCGTCAGCACCACGACGCAGGGCCGTCCCCGAACCCCCTGCGGTGCGGAAGCTTCGAGCGTGCGGCGCAGGTTCTTGGGGTAGTCGCTGACCGGCTGCACCTTGTTGCTGCTGAAAAGCTCGGGGAACATCTGCAGCATGGTCTCGCGGTTCTCGAGCATGTAGCTCACGCCTGAGGGCGTGCGGGCATTGTCCTCGAGCACGAAAAAGTCATCCTCGCCGGTGCGCACGATGTCGGTGCCGACGATATGGGTGTAGACGCCGCCCGGCGGCGTGAAGTCGATCATCTGGGGCAGGAAGGCGTCATTCTTGGCGATCAAGTGCTGTGGCACGACGCCCGCGCGCACGATGTCCTGACGGTTGTAGATATCCTGCAGGAAGGCGTTGATGGCGACGACCCGCTGCTCGATCCCCGTCGAGAGCTTGCGCCACTCATTGCTGGAGACGATGCGCGGCACCAGATCGAAGGGGATCAGCCGCTCTTCGGCATCGTTCTGGCCATAGACGTTGAAGGTGATGCCGGAGCGGCGGAAGAATCCCTCCGCATCGGTCGATTTCTTGTGCAGTCGGGCGTTGTTCTGGCCCGCGAACCAGTTTTCGTAGCTCGCATAGGGGCTGCGCGCGCCGTCACTGCCATACATTTCATCGAAGAAGGAAGTCTCTGTGCTCATCATTTAACCATATTGTGCTGGGCCGGTTACGCAATCGAATGTGTTGAAAGAATGCGCGTATCCCCGGCCAGCGCCCAATTCAAAGGCAAATCAGTTGATTGGGTGCCAAATCGCGCAGGTCACCGCCTGGGTCAGGGCGCGATCTGCGTAAGGCTAAGGACACTCTGGGGTAGAATCACCGGGCTTCGCGCGCCGCTCAGGCCACCCGTACCGCGACGAGGGCGACGAAATCGCCCATCTTCAAGATCCCCGGCACATGGCGCGCGGTCAGGATGCCGCAGCGCCCTGCGGTGCACAGCTTGGGCGGCACACCGGTGCGGTCCATCGGCCAGATCCGCGCGATCGGCTGACCAGCCTCGACATCATCGCCCAGCGCCACCAGATATTCGATCATTCCGGCATCTTCGGAGAAGGTGAAGCACCGCTCATCCGGCATGTCGAGCTGGATGGTCGGCGCGACCTCCGGCGTGCCGGAAAGGATCCCTGCGTGGATCAGAAGATTGCGGATGCCTCTGCGGGCGATCGCGACCGTGCGCGGGGTGGAGGTGCCCGCCCCACCGAGCTCCGTGGTGACGAATGTCTTGCCCTGGCGCTCCACCTCGGTGTCGAACATCCCGACGTTGTCGATCTCCAGCATGCGCACCGAATAGGGGGCGTTGAACGCCTGCATCGCGTCCATGCAGGCGGCCTCCTGCGTCTTGTCGGGCAGGATGTGCGCAGCGGCGAAAGGCAGAAAATCGAGTGTGCGCCCGCCGGAGTGGAAATCGAGCACCACATCGGCCAGCGGCACAAGCGTCCCGGCGATGTAGTGACACAGCTTTTGCGTGGCGGTGCCAGCCGCGTGTCCCGGAAAGCTGCGGTTCATGTTGGCCCCGTCGATGGGTGAGCAGCGCAGGCCCGCGGCGAAGGCCGGAAGGTTCATCATCGGCAGGATGATCACGCGGCCGGTGATGCTTGCCGGATCAAGCATCAGTGCCAGTTCCTGCAGGGCGACCGGCCCCTCGTACTCATCGCCGTGGTTGGCGCCGGTCAGCAGGGCCGTGGGCCCGGCGCCGTTCGAGATGACCGTGATCGGCACCATGACCGAACCCCACGCGCTGTCATCCCGGCTGTGCGGAAGCTTGAGAAAGCCGTGATGTACCCCTTGGGCGTCGAGCGGGATGGTGGCGCTGATGCTCATGACTTGACGGCCAGCTTGCGCGGTGTGGCGCACAGGCATTCATGGCCGGTCTCGGTGATCAGGATCGGCTCCGTGATCTCGAGGCCGCCATCGTCGAGCCAGAGGGCCGGCATGAAGTGGAACGTCATCCCCGGCTGCAGGATCGTGGTATCGCCGCGGCGGAAGGAGATCGTCCGCTCGCCCCAGTCGGGCGGGTAGCTGATCCCGATGGCGTAGCCGCAGCGGCCTTCCTTCTCGAAGCCCGCATCGTTGAGCGTCTTGTTGAAGGCGTTCGCGATGTCCTGCGCCTGATTGCCGGGCCTGGCCTGTTCCAGCCCCGCGTCGATGGCATCGAGCACGGCGGTCTCCGCATCGAGGTATTTCTGCGGCACGTCCCCCAGAAACAGCGTGCGCGATTGCGGGCATTGATAGCGGCGGTGCGCGCCCGCGATCTCGAAGAATGTCGCCACGCCGCGTTCCATCGGCTTGTCGTCCCACGTCAGGTGCGGCGCGGTGGCGTCCATGCCCGACGGCGCCATGGGCACGATGGCGGGGTAATCGCCCCAATGCCCGGCCGCGCCGCGCGTGCCGGTGGCATAGATCTCCGCGACCAGCTCGTTCTTGCGCAGGCCCACCTCCGCCACCTCCAGAATGCGGGCATGCATCGCCTCCACGATACGCGCGGCGCGGCGCATGTATTCGATCTCCTGCGGGGATTTGACGGCGCGCTGCCAGTTCACGAGGCCGGTCGCATCCTTGAAGGTCACGCGCGGCAATGCGGCGGTGAGGGTCATATGCGCGGCAGCGGTGTAGTAGTAATTGTCGAGCTCGACCCCGATGCGCGCGGCCTCCAGCCCGTGCTCCGCGATGAGCTTGCCGAGTTCCTGCATCGGGTGCTTCTGCGGGTTCTGCACGAAGGTGTCGTCATAGCCGCGGATGCTGTCGTCTTGCTTCATGAACACGGTGAGTCCGGCGCCGACGGCATCCATCGCGCGGCCCCACCAGACAGGCTCGCCTTCCTGACGGAGCAGCACGCCCTGATGCACGTAGAAGGACCATCCGTCATAGCCGGTGAGCCACGCCATATTCGAGGGATCCGTGACGAAAAGCGCGTCGAGCCCGGCATCGGCCATGGCCGCGCGGGTCCTGGCGATGCGGGCAAGGTATTCGGGCGTGGCGAAACTCTGGGTCAGGGGGGCCATGGGCGGTCTCCGGAAACGGGATGTGGGGCAAGGCTCCTTGGTTTTGGCGGCTTTGGCAAGCGACGGGAGCGGCAGTCCGTGACGCTTTCGGAGGTGGTGCGTCGCGCTGCAGGGTAGAGATCGACGCGCGGATCCGCGATAAGGGGGTGAATGCGTGACAGGAGCCGACGATGAACAAGCCGCTGACCAACGACATGCTGAGCCAATGGGACCACGACCATTTCTTTCACCCCTCCACGCATCTAGGGCAATTCGCCCGGCGCGAGATGGGCAACCGGATCATCCAGACGGCGCGCGGCGTGCACATCACCGACCGCGACGGCCGCCAGCACCTGGACGCCTTCGCCGGGCTCTATTGTGTCAACGTGGGCTACGGGCGCAGCGAGATCGCCGAGGCGATCGCAGCACAGGCGCATGAGCTGGCCTATTACCATTCCTACGTGGGCCACGGCACGGAAGCCTCGATTACCCTGTCGCGGATGATCGCGGAGCGCGCACCCGAGGGCATGAACCACGTCTATTACGGGATGAGCGGATCGGACGCGAACGAGACGAACATCAAGCTCGTGTGGTACTACAACAACGTGCTGGGGCGCCCGCAGAAGAAGAAGATCATCTCGCGCTGGCGCGGCTATCACGGTTCGGGTCTGGTGACGGGTTCGCTGACCGGGCTGGAGCTTTTTCATCGGAAGTTCGACCTGCCGCTGAGCCATGTGCTCCACACGGATGCGCCTTATTACTTCCGCCGCGACGACCGCGACATGAGCGAGGCGGCATTCTCCGCGCAATGCGCCGAGCGGTTGGAGGCGCTGATCCAGCGCGAGGGGCCCGATACCATCGCCGCCTTCATCGGGGAGCCGGTGCTGGGCACGGGCGGTATCGTGCCGCCGCCTGCGGGCTATTGGGCTGCCATTCAGGAGGTGCTCGACCGTCACGACATCTTGCTGATCGCGGATGAGGTCGTGACGGGCTTCGGGCGTCTGGGCACGATGATGGGCTCCGTGCACTATGGCATGACGCCGGATCTGATCACCATCGCCAAGGGGCTGACGTCGGCCTATGCGCCCCTGTCAGGCTCGATCGTGTCCGACCGGATGTGGGAGGTGTTGGAGCGGGGCACCGACGAATTCGGCCCGCTCGGCCATGGCTGGACCTATAGCGCGCATCCTATCGGGGCGGCGGCGGGGGTCGCCAATCTGGCTCTGCTGGACAGTCTCGATCTGGTGACGCAGGCAGGTGACGTCGGCGGTTACCTGAACACCGCGATGCGCGATGCGCTCGGCGGGCACGCCCATGTGGGCGATATCCGGGGCGAGGGTATGCTCTGCGCGGTGGAACTGGTGCGCGACCGCGATGATCACGTGTTCTTCGATGCGGGCGAAAAGGTCGGGCCGCGGGTCGTCGCGGCGATGTTCGAGCGGGGTGTGATCGCGCGGGCGATGCCGCAGGGCGATATCTTGGGCTTCGCGCCGCCCTTCTGCCTCAGCCGCGATCAGGCGGATGAGGTCGTGGCCGCGACGGTCGCCGCCGTCGCGGAGGTCTTGGGCTAGGCGCGCAACCGCATTAGGCGGCGGTGTGGGTGAGCTTGCCCGCGCAAATCGTGTGGGTCGCGATGATCCCGTTGAGATCTTCGGGTGCGCAGGCTTCCAGATCGCCGGAGAAGACGGCGATGTCGGCCTGCATGCCCTGCACCAGCTTGCCGCGCCGGTCCTCGCGGAACTCCGCCCAGGCGTTGTCGCGGGTGTAGCTGGCGAGCGTGTCCATGAGCGTCTGGCTCTGATCCGGCCAGTCGGGACCAAGATCGAGCGGGCCCGTGGCGGCGCGGATCGTGGGCATCACGTCCACCGGGATCACCGGCCAGTCAGTGGAAAATATCACCTTCGCCCCCCTCGCGCGGATGCTTTGCCAGGCATAGGCGCCCGCGATCTGATCGGGGTGCAGGTACTGGCCCACGGCGCCGGGCGGAAAGATGTGGCCGATGGGCGCATGGCCCGGCTGGATCGACGCGACGATGCCGAGCTTTGCCAGACGTGGGATGTCGTCGGGGTGCATGACCTCCAGATGTTCGATCCGGTGGCGGCTGTCGCGGGCGCCGTTGGCCTGTTGTGCGGCCTCCAGCGCGTCGATGGTGCGGCGCACGCCTGCGTCGCCGATGGCATGCACGGCGATCTGGAAGCCGAGCCTGTCGGCCTCGATGCAACAGGCGGTGAAATGCTCCTGCGTGAAAACCTCGTCTCCGGTGTTGCCGTCATTGCCCAAAGGGCCGGGATAGGGCCGCAGCATGAGCGCGGTGCCGCTTTCGATCACGCCGTCGATGAACATCTTGAGGTGCGAGCAGCGGACCATCTCGGTTTCCATACGGTCGCGCATGGCGGGGGCTTCGGCGGCGATTCTCTCGAGCGGGTCGGTGCCCTTCATGTGAAACGGCACGTTGCAGCGGCAGAGCAGACGGCCCTCGGCTTCCAGCTCCGCCAGCAGGTCAAGCTGGTAGGTATTGCCGTCCATCAGGTGCAGCCCGGTGATGCCCTGTGCCGCGCAATGCGCCAGACCGCGGGCGATCACGTCCTTATCCATCGCGCGCTGTTGGGGCGTGGCGGGGGGCACCGGATCCTTGCCGGTGGTCAGGCCCAGCATCTCGCGCCCGCCATGGCGGGTAAGGGCGAGCACAGGACCGTAGGCGCCCGGCTCCAGCAATTCGCCATTGGCCAGCCCGTCCTTGCCCATCACGATGACCGACCCTGCATCGACCTCGCCGCCTTTCAGCAGGCCAACGGCGCGCAGGGCGGCGGTATTGGCCCAGACCGTATGATGATCGGGCGCGAACATCGCCAGCGGTCGGTCAGGCAGGATCCGGTCGAGCTCGTGCCGGGTGAGCGTCTTGCCGGTCCCTAGAATGTCGTAGTCGGCCATGACGCAGAAAATCAGATCGTCATCGGGCCGCGCGTCCGCGTAGGGCAGGATGCGCGTGGTCATCTCGTCGATCCCGTGCACGCCGTAGAGGTCCAGAAGGTCCAGCTCGACCGATCCGCCGAAGAGGTGCACATGGCTGTCGATGATGCCGGGCAGGACGGTGCCTCCCTCCGCGTCGATCGTTTGCGTGTCGGGGCCTGCGAGCGCGCGGATCTGCGCATCGGTGCCCACGTCGGTGATCAGACCGCCGGTGATGGCCAGCGCCTGCGCGCTCGGCCGGGTCTCATCGAAGGTGATGAGTTTGCCGTTATGGATGATGATATCGGGATGCATGCCGCGCTCCGCTCACGCAAAATGGGGATGCAGCGCCCCTGCAGGGGGCGCTGCGGTCTTCGCTACTTCTGGAGCTCGGTCCAGATGGCGGTGTAGAGCTTGGTCGCTTCCGCCGGGCACGTCTTGGAGATATAGGCCGCGCCTTTCAGCTCGGCGGGCACCACCACTTCGGGGGCCGTCTTCATGTCCTCGGGCATGAACTCCTCCGATCCCATGATGCCGTTGGCATAGCGCGCGAACTCCGACAGCATTGCGGCGTTCTCGGGGTCCATGATGAAGTTGAGGAAGGTCTTGGCCTCCTCCACGTTCTGGGCGTCCGCGAGGATGGCGGCATTGTCCATCCAGACGGGGAAGCCTTCCTGCGGGTAGCCGAAGGCGACATCCGGGTTCTGGACCCGTGCGCGGAAGGACGCGCCATTCCAGTTCACACCGGCGGAGAGGTCGTTCTTGGCGTACTTCTCGATGTTGCCGTAATCCATCGAGAGCCAGTGCGGCTTAGCGGCCTGCAGCACGTCGCGGACCTTCATCAGGACTTCGCGGTCCGATGTGCACTGCTCGCCGCCCACGTAATTGATGGCCATGCCCATCACGTCGTTCATTTCCGGCACGACGTTGATCTTGCCCTTCAGCTCTTCCGGCGGATCAAAGATCACCGCGGCGGTATTGATGTCGCCGTCATAGACCGACGTGTTGACCGTCACGCCCACGGTACCCCACTGCCATGGCACGGAGTACTTGCGACCGGGGTCGAACTCCACATCGACCCACTGCGGATCCATGTGCTTGAAGTTCTCCATTTCGTTGGGGTTGCTCTCCATCAGGAGGCCCTCGCTCACGAAGATGGGGATGTAGGTGCCCGAGGGCACGACGATGTCGAACCCGTGGCCGCCGGCCTTGATCTTGGCCAGTGCCGTATCGTTGCTGTCATAGTCGGTGAGGGTAACCTTGATGCCGGTCTCTTCTTCGAACTTCGCGATCATCTCCGGCGAGGTGTAGTTGCCCCAGTTGTAGATATTGAGCTCGCCTTCGGCGAAGGCGGGGGCGGCCATTACGAGGGCCATTGCGGTGAGTGTCTTTTTCATCTGTCTCTCTCCTGTTGGTTAGTTTCTGATCTTGCTCAGTACGGTAAAGGCGATGACCATGAGCACCGAGATGCCCAGCAGCACGGTCGAGATGGCGTTGATCTCCGGCGTGACGACGCGGCGCAGCTGGCCGAGCATGTAGGTGGGCAGTGTATCCTGTCCGGCGGATTTGACAAACTCGGTGATGACCACGTCATCGAGGGAGATCACGAAGGCCAGCATCGCACCGGCAAGGATGCCGGGCCAGAGCTGCGGCAGGGTCACGCGGCGAAAGACCTGCCAGGGCGATGCGTAGAGATCGGCGGCGGCCTGTTCAAGGCTGAGATCCATCCCCTGCAGCCTTGCGCGGATCGGCAGGTAGGCAAAGGGGATGCAGAAGGCCGCGTGGGCGATGATGAGATACATCAGGCCGGTGTAGCCCGTGGCGACCTTGATCATCGCAAAGAAGATCAAGAGCGCGACGGCGGTCACGATCTCGGGCACCATGAGCGGCTGGTTGATCATCGCGAAAACGGTTGTCTGCCCTTTGAAGGGCGGCGTGCGCGTGGTGGCGAGGGCGGCCATCACGGCAACAGTGGTGGAGATGCCGGAGGCCCAGAAGGCGATCACGAGCGAGCGGACCGTCGCCTCTTGTACCTGCTCGTTCTGCCAGGCAGAGACGTACCAGCGCCATGAGAAACCTTCCCAGATCGCGATGGAGGAGCCTGCGTTGAAGGAATAGACCACCAGCAGGATGATCGGCAGGTAGAGCATCACGAAACAGGCCAGCGCGATCGGGGCGAAGCCCGTCTGCTTGCGCACGTCGAAGCCGCGTCTAGCCATGGCGCACCTCTTCCCGACCCGCGGCGCGGACATAGATGATGAGTGCTATCATCACGATCGCCAGCAGGGTGATCGAGAGGGCGGCACCCAGCGGCCAGTTGCGCCCCTGTCCGAATTGCAGCTCGATCAGGTTGCCGAGCATGAGGTTGTTGCCGCCGCCCATCACGCGCGGGGTCACATAGGCGCCGAGCGAGGGCACGAAGACGAGGATCGAGCCCGCGATGATCCCCGGCTTGACCAGCGGGAGGATCACCCGGCGCAACACCTGCAACCGCGTCGCATAGAGGTCATAGCCCGCTTCGACCAGACTGAAATCCAGCCGCTCCATCGAGGCATAGACCGGTAGCACCATCAGCGGAAGGTAGACGTAGACCATGCCCACGAGGATCGAGAACTCCGTGAACAGCATCTGGATCGGCTCATTGATCACGCCGGTCCACAGCAGGATCGTGTTGATCGTCCCCTCGTTGCGGATGAGTTCGAGAATGGCGAAAGTGCGGATCAGAAGGTTCGTCCAGAACGGGATGATGATCAGCAGCATCCACAGATCACGTTGCTTCTTGGGGCGGGTGGCGATGAAATATGCGGTGGGCACGCCGAAGAAGAGACAGGCAAGTGTCGTCATGAGCGACAGTTTGACCGAGCGCCAGAAGATGCTCAGATGCGCATCCGACCAACCCAGCGTGTCGTCGAAGATGTCGCGCTGCATGAAGACATTGAACCAGGCGTCGGTTGAGAATTGCCATTCCACGCCCCCGAAATCCCCCGCCGTGAGCATGGAATAGACCAGCGTGATCAGCAGCGGACCACTGGCGGCAAACACAAGGATCAGCAGGGCGGGCGCGAGCAGGAGCCAGCGCGTGCGTGCGGCGCGGCGGGCCGCCGTTATGGAGAGATCCGCCACCGCTAGTCCCTGAGCACTTGCGCGACACGGGGCGCGAACCGCACCCCCGCCGCATCGCCGGTGGCAAAGCCGAGCGCGGTCTGCGCGCTGTTTTGCTGGCGCAACACGAAGGCCGTCCCATCATCGAGCGCCATATGGATATGCGTATCGGTCCCGAAATAGACGATGTTTGTGATGTTACCCTTCAGTAGACCCGCGTCAGGATCGGAAATCGTCGCCTGCTCCGGCCTGATGGCGAGGGTGACCGCACCGCTCTGCGCGCCACCCTCTGGCAGGCGCGCCGCGATGGTGCTGCCGGAGCTGAGCCGGACCTCTGCCACGCCATCGCTCGCCTTGGTGATCTGGGCGGGCAGGAAATTGGTATCGCCGATGAAGTCGGCCACGAAACGCTCCGCCGGGCGGTCGTAGATGTCGCGCGGCGTGCCGATCTGGCGGATGGCACCGGCACCCATGACGGCGATGCGGTCCGACATGGTCAGCGCCTCCTCCTGATCGTGGGTGACGAAGATGAAGGTGATGCCGGTCTCGGTCTGCAGGCGCTTGAGTTCGAGCTGCATCTCCTTGCGCAACTTGAAGTCGAGCGCGCTCAGCGGTTCATCGAGCAGCAACACCCGTGGACGCGGAGCGAGCGCGCGGGCCAGTGCGACGCGCTGTTGCTGGCCGCCGGAGATCTGGCTGGTCTGTCGATCCGCAAGCTGGCTCATCTGCACCAGCTCCATCATCTCCCCCACGGTCGATTTGATCTCCGCGCGCGGCTTGCCCAGCATCTCCAGCCCGAAGGCGATGTTCTGCGAAACGGTAAGGTGGGGAAAGAGCGCGTAGCTCTGGAAGACGGTGTTGACGGGGCGTTTGTAGGGGGGCAGCTCCAGCAGATCTTCGCCGAACATCGCAAGGCTGCCGGAGGTCGGATGCTCGAAGCCCGCGATCAGCCGCAGCATCGTGGTCTTGCCGCAGCCCGAGGGGCCCAGAAGCGTGAAGAACTCATTATCGGCAATTTCGAGATCGACCCCGCCTAGTGCTTCGACGGGAGGCGAGCCCGGATAAATCTTGCGCAAATTCTTTGCGCTGATGGCGGCTGTCAAATACATGTCCCCCGGCTGTGGCTCTGAACGCCGGATGCGCGCATCGCCCGTCTCGAGCAGACATGATTGCCCTGTGCCGGTCCAGAGAAATCAGAGACTGAGCCCCGAATTTTCCCATAAACTTTTGATTTAACACCCGATAAATCTGCATATCTTCATCTTCAGAGAGGGCGGCGCATGTTCTTCCCTACGCCTGTCGCGTGAATCGATCCGCCGTTGCCGCGCTGCTTGGTTTAGCAGCAAGTGGCTTCCTGTCGGGCAGAACAATCGCGCAGCTCCGGTCAGTTTCTCTCTCAGGTTGTCCATCCTTCCCATTGGGGGTGTGGCCGCGACGTGGCGGGTGCTTTGCGGGGAGTGTTCTATTGACTTGAGGCAGACCAGCCTGCCAGTCTTCAAGACAATTACCTACCGGAGGCGACCTGAAATGCTCGATGACGCCTATGGAAACGCAGTTGGCACACACTCGCCGGATGCACGGGACGCTTATGACCTCGGGGTGCGCCGGTTTCTCGGCGCCGAGCCGGGCGTGGCGGAGGCATTCGAAGCTGCCATCGCGGCTGACGAGGGGTTCGCGCTGGCCCATATCGGGCTTGCCCGAGACATGCTGATGCGCGCCCGGCCCGACCGGGTCAAGGAGAGCCTCGGACGCGCCCGCGCGCTCGCATCCGGTTTGAGCGCGAGGGAACGCGCCCATATCAATGCCTCCGCCCTGCTGCTGACCGGCAAATCGGCCGAAGCGCGCGCGGCGGTCTATGAGCACGTCGCTGAATGGCCCGCAGATGTGATGGTCGCGCAGATGTGCACAAGCGTCTTCGGCCTTATCGGGTTTTCCGGGTTGCCGGGGCGTGAGGCGGAGCAGCTCTCCTACATCTCGCGCCTTGCGCCGCATTACGGGGACGATTGGTGGTACCGTGCGCAGCTTGCGTTTGCGCAGCTGGAGGTTGGACAGCTTGCCGCAGCGGAGGCGAACATAGATGCCGCGTTGGCCGCCAATCCCGATAGCGCACATTCGGCGCATGTTCGGGCGCATCTCTATTACGAGGAGCACGATGACCTCGAAGGGCTCCGGTATCTGTCTGATTGGTCGAAGACTTACATGCCTTCAGGAGTGCTCTATAACCACGTCTTCTGGCACATCGGCCTTTGGTCGCTGGAGACCGGTGATCTTGACCGGATGTGGCAGGTCCTCGATGACGAAATCGCCCCGGACAAGAGCGACGGGCCACCGTTGAACGTGCTGACGGACACCGCGGCCTTGCTCTTGCGGGCAGAGCTTGCGGGTGTCGACGTCCCCGTCGAGCGCTGGAAGAACATCAGCGCCTATGCCTTGGGCAGGTTTCCCAAAACCGGCCTTTGCTTTGCCGATGTGCACGCCGCGATTGCGCATGCGCGTGCCGGGAACCGTGACGCGCTCGACGGGATCATCGTAACTGCGGCGGGGCCGGTCGGCGCGCTGACCCGGACGATCGCGACAGGCTACCGCGAGATGGAGGATCGGAACTGGGCCAGGGCCGCGGCGCATTTCACCGAGGCCATGCAGGACCATGCGCGCATCGGCGGTTCGAACGCGCAGCGCGATCTTATAAACTTCTCGCTTGCTGCATGCCTCGTCCGCGACGGTCGCCCGCAGGAGGCGCGAACGGTCCTGTCGATCACACGGCCATGCGCATTGTCCAAGCAAGTGGTGGCGGGGATGTAGGGTTTGGGTCCGACCATGCTTCGCGAAAGCAAAGCGGACGCGGAGGCAGCACGCCAATCTTCCGCCTTGGAGCGCGCCAATGCAGACCTCGACCGATACGAACCGGGCCGCCGCCACCCTGCCCAGATCCGGGCCATTGACCGAATATGTCTGACAGCAACGGGGTTTGTTGCTATCGTTGCACGTGACCGGCCGCAAAAGTGAGGAACACGTTTTGAGAACCACAGCTCTTTTTACCACACTGGTAGTCTCCGCATTTCTGGTCGGCAGCCCACAGCCTCTGCGTGCGCAAAGCGCCGAGGAAGTTGAGTTGGGCAATCGTCTGGCAGCGGTCCTGCGGGCCGGGCGGAGTGTCGTCTCCAACAGTCAGGCACTGATCAACGACGAAACGATCCGGGACAAGAACCTGACGGGTGACGTATTCTACGAGCAGGTCTTGCAGGCATATCTGGCAACGACGGGCGAACACCCGCTGCGTGACGGTCTGTCCGAGACCGAAAAGACCCTGACGCAGACGCAACTGGACGCGATGGCCGAAGTCATCGATGAAAATCAGGAGATCATCAATGCCGAGGGTCTCGGCTTCAAGGGGTTCATCCCTGCCATCTTCGCGCGGCTGGTGAACGAGAAGTTCGGCACCGAGCTCGCGTCGGTCGCGGTGGTGAAAGTAACGGCACCCAAGGCGCTTGTGCGCAACCGCAAGGCGCGGCCAGATGCGTGGGAAAATCAGGTCATCAGCGAGAAGTTCGAGGATGCGGCATGGCCGGTAGGTCAACCCTTCTACGAGATGACGACGGTTTCGGGACAGGACGCCTTCCGCATGCTGATCCCTGAATACTATTCCGAGAGTTGTCTTGCCTGCCACGGATCGCCTGCGGGAGAGACGGACGTGACGGGGTTTCCCAAAGAGGGCGGCAACCTCGGTGATCTTGCCGGTGCGATCAGCATTACCCTGTACAAATGACCCGGCAGGCAAAGACCGGCGACCGCTGGAGCTGGTTTTCCGAGAACACGATTCCCATGCGGATCGGGTCGCTGTCGGCGTTGCTGCTGGCGGCCCTCATCCTGAGCACGGCCGTGATGGCCTATGATCTGATCCGCAACCAGAACCGCATCCTAGACGCCAACGACGGGTTTCACAGGCTCGAGGTCGCCGGGGAAGCCGACAGATACTTCGGCGAGATGCGCTACTGGATGACGGATCTTGCCGTCAGTCAGTTGACCCTGTCGGAGCGGCGCGCGAACGAGGCGCGCGCGAACCTCGACTTGAGCCTGAATGAATTGGAGGAGTTCGCGCCGGACGCGGCGGCGACGATCCGCAACCAGACCGAAACCTATTACGAGACATCCCTGCAGGCCGCCGATTCCTACACAGATGGCAACAGGATCTTGGGCAATACGCTGCTCGCGCAGGCCCGCCTGGCAAGCGACGCGGTGGACCAGACACTCACGACGCTGGTGTCGGGCCTTTCGGCCAAGGCGGATATGACCAGCCGCGATGCGATTGAGGCGGCCCGGTCGGCGCTCCTCCGGGCGATCATCGCCTGCACGGTTATCGTATTGGCGGGCGCCTATCTGACATGGCGCGCGCTGCGTTCGATCCTGGTGCCAATGCACGGTATCAGCGATGCGATTTCGGGGCTGATCAAGGGAAAGCGGGACGTCCAACTCCCTCCCGAGGGACGCGACGAGCTTGGCCGCATGTCACAGGCGCTAAGGGCTCTGCGCGACAGTCAGGACCGGCGGCGCGAGCTCGAGGACGAGGCCAGGGCCCAGCGCAATACGATCATGACGGCCATCGAGACGATCCCGGACGGGTTCGCGCTCTTTGATGACGAGGACAGGCTGATGCTGGTGAACGACCGGTTTCGCAGCATCTTCGTGGACGTCGAGGACATCCTGCAGCCGGGCACGAGGTTCGAGGACATCCTCAGACTGCAGATTGAACGCGGCTCCGTCGATACGCGCGACATGTCTCCCGAAGACTGGATCAAGGAGAAAACCATACGCCACCGTAGCCCGGATGGTGGGCGTCAGGAAGTCATGATGGGCGGCGCGTGGATACAGGTGACCAAGCGCAAGACACCGGATGGCGGAACGGTCGCGGTCTACAGCGACATCACCGACCTGAAGCAAAAGCAGGAACAGCTCGAGGAGGCGAACCAACACGCACTGGCCGCGAATTCGGCCAAGAGCCAGTTTCTGGCGTCGATGAGCCACGAGTTGCGCACTCCGCTGAACGCGATCATCGGCTACAGCGAGATGCTCTCCGAGGATGCGGTTGAAATGGGTTTCGACACCGCGACGGAAGATCTCGAGAAGATCATGGCGTCTGGCCGCCACCTGCTGTCGCTCATCAACGACGTGCTCGACCTGTCCAAGATCGAAGCGGGCAAGATGGAGATCTATGTCGAGGCCTTCGATCTCCAGCCCCTGCTGGAAGAAGTCGTCTCGACCGTGGCGCCCTTGGTAAAGAAGAACGGCAACACGCTCGTTCTCAAGACCGATCTGACCAGCCCGGGCATCGAGACGGACAAGACCAAGCTGCGGCAGAACCTGTTCAACCTGTTGTCCAACGCAGCCAAGTTCACGGAGAACGGCGAGATCGAACTTCGGGTATCGACAGTGATCAGGGAGGGTGATGAATACATCCGCTTCGCCGTGCGCGACGAGGGTATCGGTATGACGCCGGCGCAGAGCGAGAAGCTGTTTCAGGCGTTCGTGCAGGCGGATCAGTCAACCACGCGGAATTTCGGCGGCACCGGTTTGGGACTGGCCATTGCGCAGCAGTTCACCAAGATGATGGGGGGCGAGATCTCCGTCGAGAGCAAGGAGGGCGAAGGCTCCATATTCTCGTTTGAAATTCCCGCCGCCTTTACAGCGGGTATTGCCGCCCCTGACGGTATACATACGCCCGATGCCAAATCATCGCGCGGCAGGATCCTGATCGTGGATGACGAGGAGGAGGCCAGATCCGCGGTTGCGCGGATCGTGCGCGAGGACGGGTATGAGGTTCTGATGGCGAGCAATGCGGAGACCGGTCTGAAGATCGCGCGCGAGCATGCGCCCGATGCGGTGATCCTCGACGTCATCATGCCGGAGCGTGACGGCTGGTCGATGCTCAAGGAGATGAAGTCCGATCCCGTGCTCTGCGAGACGCCAGTGATCCTTGCCACGATTGTCGCTGACCGCGAAATGGGGCTGGCGTTCGGGGCGGTCGAGCACCTGACCAAGCCGGTCGATCCCGGCAGGTTGATCGCCACGCTCGAAGCTATTGCTGACGGATATGACAAGGATGTGCTGATCGTCGACGATGACATCGCCACCCGGAACCTCTTTCGCCGCATCCTCAGCCGCGAAGGCTGGAACGTGCGCGAAGCCTCCGATGGACGGCAGGCGCTCAGCCAACTCGAGAAAAGCCGCCCGACGCTGATGGTTCTTGATATCATGATGCCGAACGTCGACGGCTTTGATGTCCTCAAATCTATCCGCGCCACTGACAGCCTCGCGGATCTGCCCGTCATCGTCGCCACGTCCAAGGACCTCTCGCGCGAAGAGCTCGAATGGCTCAAGGCCCACGCGGGCGAGGTCATCCGCAAGGGAGATACCGGGCGTACCGATCTGATTGCCGCGCTCAAGCGCCATCTGGGCGACCGGAACTGACTAGGAAAGACTGAAATAATGCCGCTAATCCTGATTGTAGAAGACAACGACATGAACCTCGACATGCTGTCGCGGCGGCTCAAGCGGAAGGGGTATGAGATCGTGACGGCGCGTGACGGGCAGGCGGGGGTCGAACAGGCACAGACCACCAAACCGGATCTGGTGCTGATGGACATGAGCCTCCCCGTGATGGACGGCTGGGCCGCGACACGCGCGATCAAGGCGGATCCGGACACCGCCGCCATCCCCGTGGTCGCCCTGACGGCGCATGCCATGGCAAGCGACCGGGAGAAGGCGCTGGATGCGGGCTGTGATGATTTCTACACCAAACCCATCGAACTGCCCGGCCTTCTGGAGATCATAGCAAGGCTGCTGGCCAAGTAGGCTGCCATGGAAAACCCGGGAAAAAATCAGAAACTGGCCTTCGCCGCACGCATTTCCCAAAAGCTCAACGGGCCGTCCGAGGCGATTGCGGGCTTTCACGCCCTGCTTGTCGAGGAGGTGCGCGGTAACGGCCCGGCCGACGCGCTTGCCGATCTGGAAAACATCGGTCTCGCGACGGAGCGGCTGGTGCATATGGTGCAATCGCTCAGCAGTGGTGCCCGCAAGATTTCCGAGGATGAGGAGGCGCAGGCGAGGGTACGGCATGATCTGCGCTCGCCGATCAATGCCATCATCGGCTACTCAGAGATGCTGATCGAGGACTTCGAGGACGCGATGCGGCCTTCGGCCCTGAGCGATCTTGCGTCGATCCTGCAAAAGGCGCGTCGGCTGGCTGTCCAGATCGACGACGTCGTGGATCACAATGCCGATGCGGAAGGTTCGGAGGACGGCGCGGAGGAGGCCGAAATCGCGGCAAGCCTGGAGCGTAGTCTCAGCGCACCTCTGGAGCAGCGCGAAACGCCAACCGGGCGTATTCTCGTGATTGACGACGAGGCTGCCAACCGCGAAATCCTCACGCGACAGCTTGAGCGGCGTGGTCACAGTGTGAGGGCCGTGGGATCCGCTGCGGAATGCTACCGCGCGGTGCAGCGGGAAAGCTTCGATCTCGTGCTGCTCGATATCCTGATGCCGGATACCAACGGCATCGAAGTGCTGGGGCATTTCAAGGCCAACCCGACGCTGAAGGAAATCCCGATCGTCATGGTGTCGGGCCTCAAGGAGACCGGCGCCATTGCCAGATGCATCAGTTCCGGCGCCGAGGATTATCTGCCCAAACCCATCGACCCGGTCCTGCTGCACGCGCGGGTCGACGCCTGCCTCGAGCGCAGCCGCTGGCGCGCGCGCGAGATCGCCCTGGCCAAGGAGATCAAATACGAGAAGGACCGCGCCGACGCGCTCTTGCACTCCATCCTGCCCGCCCCGGTCATATTGCGGCTCAACAACGGCGAGAGCCAGATTGCGGACCGTTTTGCGAGCGCGACCATCGTGTTCGCGGATATTGTGGATTTCACGCCGCTGGTCGCGCGCATGGATGCAGGTGATCTGGTCATGGCCCTGTCAAAGGTCTTCACCGCCTTCGACAACCTTGTGGCGCACCACCGGATCGAAAAGATCAAGACAATCGGCGATGCCTATATGGCGGCGTCGGGCATCCCCGCGCACCGCGAGGACCACGCCAAGGCCGCCGTGGATTTCGCGCGGGACGCGCTGAAAACCATGGCCGACAGCTCCGTGGGCACCTCAGGGCTCCAGATCCGCATCGGCATCGGCACCGGTCCGGTCATCGCGGGCCTGATCGGACGCAAGCGGTCGATCTACGATGTCTGGGGCGAAACGGTCAATCTGGCCAGCCGCCTCGAGTCCACGGGCCGCGCGGGGAAAATCCAGATTTCCGACATGACGAGACAAGCGCTCGGGGCACATGCCGGGCGCATCAAGGAGCACCAGCATACCGTCAAGGGCATGGGTCGGATCACTTCATTTTTTATCGATTGAGGTTTGCGGCGGAGCGTTTGCGATTGCGATAGGCGAGCAGAGCAGCCGCAAAGAGGATCATGTGCTGGTTTTTATCATTTGCCATCCGGGGTGGCCTCTTTGAGCCGCTCAACTGCGTGGATTGCGGAGTTTTGCTAGGATGAGGTCTCTTGAAATCTGTCCAATCATTGTTCCGTCTTCGATTACGCCAATCAACGTTCCTTCTTCGCCAATCTGACCCATCACATCGCGGATGTTCACCTCGGGGGTGACGGTAGTTGTGGGGTTCTCAGTCACGGGCTCCATGACATCACGTGCGCAGAGCACGCCAAGTGGATTCATATGGGCGACGAAATCGCTAACATAGCCGTTGACCGGATTAGAATAGATGTCTTGCGGCGTGCCGCATTGCACGATGCGCCCGCCCTCCATAATGGCTATGCGGTTGCCCAGCTTGAAGGCTTCGTCCAGGTCATGAGAGACGAAGATGATCGTACGCGCGCGTTTGGCTTGCAGTTCTAGAAGTTCGTCTTGCAGCCGGGTGCGGATCAGGGGGTCCAGGGCGGAGAATGGTTCATCCATCAACAGGATCGGTGCATCCGTTGCAAAGGCACGCGCAAGCCCGACCCTTTGCTGCATCCCGCCGGAGAGTTCCCCTACCAACGCGTCAGCGCGATCCAGCAGGCCGACGCCTTCCAGCTCTTCATCCACCCGGGCGCGGCGCTCAGCTGCAGATTGCCCCCCCAGCTCCAAACCTAGTCCGACGTTGTCACGTACGGTTCGCCACGGCAGCAGACCGAATTGCTGGAAAACCATCGCGACGGTACGCAGACGCAGATCACGCAGCGCCTTGCGGCTGGCCGCAGACACACTCGTCATTACATCGCCAGTCCTGACACGCACTTCTCCGCGCACCACGGGATTCAACCCATTCACGGCGCGCAACAATGTAGATTTTCCGGAGCCGGACAGGCCCATCAGCACGAGAATCTCGCCTTGTTCCACGTTGAGCGAGCAGTTGTGCACTCCAAGGATCTGGTTGCAAGCGGCGCGAATTTCAGCCCTTTGTTGCCCGGCATCCATTAGCGGTAATGCAGTGGTCGGGTGATCGCCAAAGACGATGCTAACATTGTCGAACTCGACTGCGTTCACGATCTCTTCACCCGTAGCATGCGGTCAAGCATGATCGCTACAGCGACGATGACAAAGCCTGATTCAAAACCCAGCCCCGGGTCATTGCGCCCGAGTGCCTGCACCACAGGTTTACCAAGCCCATCGGCACCGACATAGGCGGCTATGACAACCATCGACAAGGACAGCATGATCACTTGATTCAAGCCGGCCATGATCTGGGGCACCGCATAGGGCAATTCTACCTTCCAGAGCAGTTGGGTCGGGGTTGCCCCAAAGGCCACGGCCGCCTCTGTCAATTCGGTCGGGGTCTTGGAGACGCCAAGGTATGTCAGCCGGATTGGGGCGGGTATGACGAAAATCACCGTTGCAAATAGACCTGGCACCATCCCGAGGCCGAAAAAGACGATCGCCGGGATCAGGTAGACGAAAGTGGGCAGCGTTTGCATCAGGTCCAGAACGGGGCTGATGAACTGATAGGCGCGAGGGCGGTGCGCGAGGAATATGCCAATGGGCACGCCTAGTCCCATGCAAACCACGCAGGAGGACAGCACGAGCGCGAGGCTATCGGTCGTTTCCTCCCAATATCCCTGGTTGATGATGAAAAGCAGGCATGATGTGACCAGAAGGCAAACCTTCCAAGAGCGCTGCAACACCCAGGTCAAAGCAACGAACAGCAAGACAATCAACAGGGTAGGCGGTGTCTGCAACGCCCATACGATGCCGTCGATCATCCAGTCCAAACCGTTGGACATTGCATCAAAGAAGGGGCGCGCATTGGACTTGAGCCAATCCACGATGGCCTCTGATATGTCGTCCATCGGGATTCTATATGTTTCTAACCAGTCCATGCCCGCCTCTTGTGGCGAAAAAGGGGAGCCCTTTTTCGCCCTTCTTTAATCTTAATTGCTCAACGCAGCTTTGACGGCACTGACGGCATCGCCACCGTCCAGCGTCGTCACACCGTCAACCCAGGCCATCCATGTGTCGGTGTTGGCGGCAAGCCATGATTTGGCAGCATCCTCTGGATCAACACCGTCATTCAGGATCGCGCCCATTATCTCGTTCTCCATTGCGAGCGTGAATTCGAGGTTCATCAACAGCTTGCCCACATTCGGGCATTCGGTGACGTAACCGGCACGCGTGTTTGTTGCAACGGTAGCGCCGCCCAGGTCAGGCCCGAAGAAATCATCACCACCGGGCAAGTATGTCAGATCAAAGTCTGCGTTCATCGGGTGCGGCTCCCAGCCAAGAAACACGATGGGTTCTTCACGATCAACGGCGCGTTCAACCTGGGCCAACATGCCTTGCTCTGAGGATTCAACAACCTCAAAATTGGACAGGCCGAAAACGCCGCCATCGATCATGTCCTGGATGAGACGGTTGCCGTCATTGCCAGCTTCGATCCCGTAGATTTTACCATCAAGGGCGTCAGCGGCGGCTGCGATCGAAGCGAAATCAGTGATCCCGGCAGCAACACCGGCAGCATTGGTGGCAAGGGTGTACTTGGCGCCTGTCAAGTTTGTGCGCACAGTGTCGACGGTGCCAGCTTCGCGGTAGGTGGCGATATCGCCTTCCATCGTAGGCATCCAGTTGCCGAGAAAAACGTCGATGTTGCCCTCTGCCATGGAAGCATAGGTCACAGGCACGGACAGTATGTCGGTCGATGCATCATAGCCAAGTGCTTCTAGGACGATGGATGTTGCGGCAGTGGTCGCTGTGATGTCTGTCCATCCGACATCCGAAAAGCGGACCTCTTCACAGGCGGCAAATGCTGCGTTAGCGGCTGTGATCAGCGCGAGTGTGGAAATGGTTGTACGGAATTTCATAGAGTTCTCCCTGGCTTTTGTACGCCTCATTGACTGAGTCGCGCCAGTTTAAGCTCTTCGGCAAGCAGCGGTCACGCGCTTTCGGCAAGGCGAGTTGCACTGTCGTGGACCCTTGGACTTCGTTTTGTGGGATTTTCTTTGTGGGACATTAGCCGTGAGGTAAAAAATCGGCACTTCGGGCTTCGAAATGACACTAGCCGCAACCAGCACCAGCGGCTGCTATGCTGACAAGGCTTTCACTTGATACGGACACGCCAAGGTCGGCTCACATAAGCCCCGCTCGTCGCAGCCTTCGGGTGGTCTGCCCCCACCGAATGGTCCGGTTTGAGTGCTTATGAAGTTCGGCCTTTGGCTTATCGGGAAGATGCTTTCGGGCGCTGGCGGACGGTATCCAAGAGCGCTGTACGCTCTGACAGTCTTGTAGTGACGACGCCAATTCTCGATCAGGATTTGGGCCTCGCGCAGTTTGTGGAAGACCTGACCGTTGAAACGTTTGGCTATTACCCGGCAGGCGATTGCAAAGCAATCTGCCGAGAGGGCGGGATGCGTGCGTTGAAGCTCTCGCAGTAGCCGTTCTCCCATGGTGATCCAAGCGCGATGAAGGCGGTTTTTGTGCCCGCGGCTCCGGTCCATGCCCGCACCTTCTTGGCGATAAATTTTGCGCCATTGTTCGACCTTATGTACTCAGGCGGGCCGCGAATGATGAACAAGTCGGTCAGGGCATTGACCACGTTGACAGAAATAAGCTTTCGTTCCACGCGGATCTTGGGGTCCTCCTTCGTGAACTCATCGGTGATGTTGAGCGTGCGGGAAATCCGCCCGGCATGCGTCGGGTCCTGAACAAAACCATGAGATCTCACTGACCGGCAGGGTCTTGCGGAGCAAGATCCAGAGAGGGGGACGTGGTAGGGCGTGCGAGCCCCAGCCGGATGCACGACCCATTCACTGACCGGCAGCGCATTGCGCAGCAATGACCCAGAGGGTTCAGCCAGAGCCGACCCTTCTTGGGTTGTTTTTGCGGGACGTCTCACGCCCCTCCCGCCGCCAGATCCGTTCGACCCTTTTATGGCCACATGCCAGCCGCTGTTGTTCAGCATTCCCGTGATCACGCGGTACCCCCTCTCGCCAGATTGCTTCGCAATCGCCTGCCGGGCAGTGCATAGCGTCCGAACTTTTCTGTCAGTGCGATGATGTCATCGGTCAGCCGGGTATTCTCCGACTCCAGCTCCTTCAGCCGTTTGAGCTGGTCTCGGCTCATGCCGCCAACCTGCTTGCGCCATCGGTACTAGGTCTGCTGCGACACGCCGCATATACGCCGTTTCCGCTTTGGGCCATTCAATGCATCTGACACGCAGTTGGATATCAAGGTGCGCGCCCATCAAATCTTGGCAAACCATCGTCCCACTTGAGCCAAGGTACACGCTCCGCCCAGTGCACGTGTGCGGTTGGCTTGTAGGGCGTCAGGTCATCCAAGGATGCAGCTAGTAGATGCATTTCGCCCGGCCAGCGTGTGCTCATGTAGTGAACTGGCGTCCCACAGTGACCGCAAAACCCGCGCGTTACACCGGGTGAGGAATTGTAAAATTTGCGCGACCCTTGCCATGCGACTTGTGCGCGGCCCACGCAAAAGTAACTCGTCATCGGTGACCCGGTTGTTCTTCGGCAGCTTTGACAATGGCAGTGAACCGATTGAAAGGGTGAGCCTCTGACCTCATATCGTAGTGCGCCGCAAGCACAGCCACCATCAAATCCCATCGGCCACCGCCTCTTGCATCCAAAACTGTAGGAGTGTGTTCTAGTTCAATTTTTCCCCGTCACAAGTATGCAGCGAAATGGTGAACTGCTTTCCGGTGGCTCAGACGGCGATTGTTTTCCTGGTGTTGTTAACGCGCTCAAGTCCGGAAAGCGGGTTGCAAGCGCCGCATTAAAAGACGGCCATAAAGGTCGAGTAGGTAAAGTCGATCTGCCACAGCTTGTTGTTGGCCGTTGTCTTGTTTTTAAACTTATTGGCAGCTTTCAGCACGGTGAGCGCAGGACTGGTGATCAAGTCGCGGGCCTTGAAGAACGTTGGCGTTTTGATGCAGACGGCAAACGTGCGATCAACGGTGTGGCACATGGGGAACGCATCAAACTGCAAAAGCAGCCTGCCCATATTAGCCCTCACCACACGATGTAGAAACCGGCGGTTGACTGCTACCATCAGTCTCTAATGATGCAATTAAAGCCCGAATGTGCTGCTCGATTAACCATACGGCCCAATAAGGCAGAATGTTCGCTAAGCAAAAACAAGACGGGGAACTGTCCAGACTAATGGCGCGTTAACCGCATGACTGACGCTGACAACAGGAGCCAGCAATGGACATCGTTCGCATCATCTTTTCGATCATTCTACCACCCCTGGGCGTCTTCCTAGACGTAGGGCTGGGCAAGCATTTCTGGATCAACATCTTGCTGACGCTCTTGGGCTACATTCCGGGGATTATCCATGCCATCTACATCATCACACGCGACAGAAAAATTGCGTAGCAGCATTGAGCCGAGCGCGCATGAGGCTCGCAGGGCACGCATTGCACGGCTGGACAGTCTGGCAACTGCGCTCGACACCCGGTTTCGCATACCGGGTCTGGGGATCCCGATAGGGTGGGATTCCATCTTGGGTCTGATCCCGGGGATAGGTGACTTCGCGACGGCGCTTCCCGGGGCAGCGATGTTCTATGAGGCGCAGAAGATGGGTGCGCGCAGACGGGCGAAGGTCCGGATTGCGGCCAATACCGGCATCGACCTCGCGATCGGTGCGATCCCGCTGGTCGGTGACATCTTCGATATCGCCTTCAAGTCCCACCGGCGCAACATCGCCATCCTCAAAGAAGAACTGGCGCTGATTGAGGGCAGGGAAGGCACCCGTAAGAAATCCGACATTGATTGATAGTGACGACACGAAAGGAATAACCAATGGCAGAACGACATAGATCAAAGGACGGCAGCAAGGACAGCGATAAGATCCTCGGTGAAGAGGGGGCCGTGCAGGGGCAGGGCCGCTCAGGCGGAACGCTGCAACGTGACATCGCCAGCAGGGATGAGCTGAAGCGCGCAACTCAGCGACCTGCTGGCAAAACCCGCGTGACGAAGTCAGATGAGAAGGGGGGCGACGATGCGTAATTCTGGATTACCGGCAGACGCCTGGGTGATTGTCGCGGATGGGGAGAAGGCGCTGTTTCTCGTCAACCGCGGTGACGAGATCGACATGAACCTGGAGGTCCTGCGCAAGGATCAACAGGACAACCCGCCCGCCCGTGAGTGGGCTGAAAATCGGCCCGGGCGGTTCAACGACGGCCCTTCCGTCCATCGCTCGGCGGTCGATGATACCGATTGGCACCAGCTGGAAAAAGAGAGGTTCGCCGCCGATCTGGCGGAGAAGCTCTATCATTTTGCCCATGATGGCAAATTCGACAAGCTTGTCATTATCGCGAGCCGCGTGGCACTGAGTGAATTGCGCGATCAGATGCATCAGGAAGTGCGCGACCGGCTTATTTTGGACACTCCGAAAGTGCTGACCAATCATCCTATCGATGAAATCGAAAAGCTTCTTGCGCGGGAGTTGTCGGACGCGGCCTGACTGACGTCAGACAGAGTGAATCTGAATTTGGTTCACAGGCTTATAATGACGTGAATTCTGAGATCTCTTGAGCGGAATGACATGATCCAAATCCTCTAGAAATGACGAGACAGGCTGGCCGCAACTCCGGCCTGTTTTTCTTTGTGGGGATGATGGCCCATCAGTTCTCGGGGACGTCGAGAGCCACAGCTATCGCTTACGGTTTGTGACCTTGAGTGTTGAAAAAGGGATGCGCGAAAAAGGGCGAGCCCACAACGTTTCACAGCGGGAAATCTTAAGGGCCATAAGTCGAGAAAAGCTATTCGGACTCAAGTGATCTTGGAACCGATCCTCACGGTTTCGTGTTTACTCAGTACAACCTGAAGCAACACAAGGATAGCGAAACAATGAAACTCACACTCACCAACACAGCTGCAATTTTGGCCCTGATGGGCTCCACCGCAATGGCCGAAACGCACAGCGCCGCCAATATGGAAAACATGCACCGTTCGCTCGCGATGGACTCGATGTCGACCGATGAGCTCTCGCAAAACGAAGGCAAACTGATCCGCAGCCGCGATATCACCGGCGGCGCGATCTATACCATGAATGCCGCCAACGATGAAGGCTGGAATGCCGACACAACGTATGACGCGGTCGGCGGTGACTGGAACCAGATCGGCGAAATCGAGGATCTGGTGCTGACCAGCGATGGTAAGATCACAGGTATCGTCGCAGAGGTTGGCGGCTTCCTTGATATCGGCGACAAGCACGTCGTGATCTCGGTGCAAGATCTCAGCCTCGTGGCCGTCGATGATCAGACTTACGCGTATGTGACCCGCTACAACGAGGAACAGCTCGAAGCGATGAACGGCGTTGACGAAGGTTTCTGGGACTAATTGTTCAGTGAATTGAAATGATTGAAGAGGGGGCCATCTGGCCCCCTTTTCTGTTGGTTAGGCACTAAAGAGACCATCTCACGGCACATCTGTTCCAATGACAATCTGTTGGGAAAACCGCCCCGCTGCGAATGTGAGCAGGCGGGCAATAGAGAGGCGATCAATTCATGTCAGCCCAAGTTGTCCGGCCCTATTTTTTCGGGCCAAAGATGAGCCAAACGATGAAGCCGATGAAGGGCATCAACAGGATTACCAGAATCCACACGACCTTCGCTCCAGTCGATGCGGTCGAGCCGATGATCCTGACAAAGGCCCATATGTTCAGAACCAGCAGGATGAAACCACCGATACCGTAGACTTCCACCATCAGAGCTCTCCTTTTCGAGATGATTGAATTGGAAGGCAACCGCAGCGTGAAACCTCGCCAATCCATCGGCAACCAAGAGGTTTCGCTATGCGGCGACCCGCGCGATTTCACCAATATCAGACCCTGACACGCCCGCCAACAGGAGCGATTTGCAACTAGGGCTTTGCAATGCGGCAACTGCGACCCTCCTAGGCGCAGCCATCGGGCTTTATGGGATCATGTCCCCAGTTCATCAGGGAATAGCGCCAATCGCTGTTCTCCACATCGCTATCGGGGCCGCCCTGACTGCAATGGCGTTTGATGTAGCCTACAACTTCAGCCATGTGATCCCATTGATCATCGCTCAGATCGTCCTTGTTGGTGCGCTTGATCTCGACGATCCGCTTGCCGGATTGGCGGCCTGTGGAGGATGCATCGCCCGTATCGCCTACCGACTTGCTGTCGTCGGTCTGCAGCCAGTCTTCAATCTCTTTCGGACTCATGTTGACGAGATCGCGCCATTCGTCCCAGATCTGGTCGCGAGATTTCGAGGAGGACATATCCGTATCCTTTCAAGAGTAGCATTGGATTGCTAACGCGCCTTCAGCGCCATTGGTTGCAGGGGACGGGCGTCAATCGGCATATCGAGATCTTGTGTCGAAAGGAACTGACGTGGCCCAAGCGGAGTTTGGCCCTGAAATCCAACGTCGGAAAGCCGCAGCCGCCAATGATAAGCCATCAAGAAATCAGATGCGGTTCTTTGCAGTTGGTGGGACGGCGTCGCCCGCGCTGGATTGGGCAGAAAGCATGTTGAAATGACTAGAATCCATCCCGCCGATCGAAGAGATGCATCGGGGCGCGGCACCGCGCCGCCACCGGGCCAGATGAGCCCGAGCCTCTGGGTTTTTGCGGGCCTGTTCCTCATCGCTCTTGGCGCGGCCCTGAGCGTCATGGCGCCGGTCGCGATCCCCGTCGTGTTCGCGATATTGATCATCCTGGTCATGGCGCCCATCCATGCGCGGGTCGAGGACATGCTGCCGCGGCCGCTGCGGTGGGTCGCGCATCTGACCGTCATGGTGCTGCTTCTGGGCATCGTCGCGGCTTTCGTGGGAGCACTCGTATTCGCCGCAGAGCGGGTGCTGGAGAAGATACCGGACGTGTCGGGTGGTTTCCAGGCACTGCTCCCCACCGAGCAGGAGGCGTCAACGCTGTTCGGGGGGCGTCTGCAGGATCTGTGGAGCACACTAGGCTCCAACCTGGGCGGTCGACTGTTGGATCGGATCACCGGGCTCGCGCAGGCGGTTGCGGGTATGACGGGTGCCCTCGTGACCACCTTGGTCGTTGTCCTCTTTCTGGTGCTGCTGGCCATGAGCGAGCGATCGGTCTGGCGGGGCAAGTTGCAATCGCTCTCCACGGGGGAGGGGGCGGAGGGCTGGGCAAAGGCGATGGACACGGTCGCCGCGCGGCTGCGCCGGTTTCTCGTGGTTCGAACCGGCGTCGGCCTGCTGCAGGCGGCGCTTTACGTCGGATGGCTTTGGTTCTTCGACGTAGATCTGCTTGTCGTCTGGGCGGTGCTGACTTTCGTGCTGACCTATATTCCCAATCTCGGTTCGATCATCGCAGGCACGCTGCCCGTTTTCTACGTGCTCATCACGAAGGACTGGGGCACTGCGCTGGGTGTGGCCACCGGTCTGCTCGTGATTGAACAAGTCGTCGGCAACTATCTCGATCCACGCCTTCTGGGCCGCCAGATCGCGCTCTCGCCGTTCGTCATCCTGGTCAGCCTATTGTTCTGGGGCTGGCTATGGGGTGCTGCAGGTGCCTTTCTCGCGACACCGATCATGTTGAGCTTGTTGGTGGCGTTCAACACCGTGCCTCAGTTGAAGCCCATCGCCCTGATCATGAGCGATCAGCGCAGGCCAGCGGATCTGGACGACGCCTTGGATCAGGATGGATCAGCCGAATAGAAGCCAGAAGAGGAGCATCGCGAGAGGTCCGGCAATGAGCAGCGCGATGAATAGCTTGCGCCCGCCACGGGGTTTCTTGGCCTTTCTCGTGGCACCTGCGTCGCCCGGACCCGCGCGCACCTCCCCGCTGCTGTCCACGGCGTAGACGGCTTCGTCCGCATCGGACCTTGATCTGCGGTCGTCTCGGTCCTCGTCGGATGCGTGTACGGTGGTCCGTTTCATTGCACTTCTCCTTGGCCGATTGAGATCAATGGATACTCGAATGCGTTTGATACGGTATCATAAGCAAACACTGCCAATCCGCCGTGGTTCCGATTGGCAGTGGGGAACTTCACGGCAAGACTGGCGTTAGCTTGAATACATTAGTCCTGAAAACCATCCTCAACGGCACCTGAACTGGACTGAAAAACGGAAGGTTTACGATGTCCCGCTTCATCTCCCTTGCCATCGCCGGGGTAATCCTCGTCGCCTTGACCACATGGTTCCTGACGTCAAACGCGCCCAACCCGCAACCAGTCGAAACATCGGGTGGAATGACCGACGATGATGCGGCAAGCACCGCCGGGCCGGTAGCGGAGGAACCTGACCTGCCTCCGGAGACATTGGCCGCGCTCGCCGATGTGCGGGAGATCTTGGAGGAGTATGTTCTGAATGACGCAGTTGAGCCCGAAGCACAAACAACAAACAATGAGGCTTCGCCCGGCGCCGACGCGATCGGAGCGCGCGAAGCGACAGATCCCGCGTTCATCTCAGACGCACTTCGGCCCGAAAGTTTCAATGCCGAGCGCGCCGTGGCGCTGATACAGGCAGCCCCGCGGCTGACAGCGGGCCAGAAGGCAGAGCTGCAAACAGCCGTTCAGGCGACGATTGATTATCCGGAGGCTCAGGCCAAGATGCTGTCTCGGCTCGAAGTAATCCTGTTGAGCCTCATATGAGTGCCCCGAATAGCTGTATTCGGTTCGCGGCCAATAGATGATCCGTCTTCTCCACCGAGCGGCGCTTTTGCTTGAACGTCTCTTGCAGCCTTTGACCGGCCGCAAGCGCAGGCGGGCGTCCCAGCGCGTGCTGGAGCCCTATATCGGTTATGCCACGCCCGATCACGTGATCCTGCGGGGCCGGATCCTCGCGACGCTGTCGAAATCCAGATCGCCGGGAAAGCGGCGTCTGGCCAATCTGCGCAACATGGCAGCGCTGTTCATGACGGATGAACTGGCAGAGGTCGACGTGTCTCATGGCTTGGCCCACGCGCGCAGCGATGAGGAGGGGTATTTCCAACTGCTTGTGGCCCACGGCGGCAGCTCGGGATGGCAGGACTTCGACGTCGAGATTTCAGACGGTGGGGGCACATTCACATGCACGGCACTTGTCCCCGCGCGCACTGCCGATTTCATGGTGATCTCCGATATCGACGATACGGTGATGCAGACCGGCGCCTATTCCCTGCTGCGCAATCTGTGGACGACCTTTACCGGGAGTGCGGCGACGCGCCATATCTTCCCGGATGCCGTCGCGCTCCTCAAGAAGCTCTCCGCACAAGGGCGCAACCCTGTCTATTATGTCAGCTCCTCCCCTTGGAACCTGCACCGCTTTTTGGAGGATGTCCTCTGGCCTGCGGGCTTGCCGCGCGGGCCGATGTTCCTGCGTGATCTGGGGTTGAACGAGACCCAATTCATCACCTCGGGCCATGGCAGCCACAAAGGCAGAAACATCGACCTGCTGATGGCCGCCAATCCCGATCTGCCCGTGGTGTTGATGGGGGACACTGGCCAGCATGACGCCGAGATCTACCGCGATGCGGTGCAGCGGCATCCGGGCCGGGTGCGGGCGGTCCTGCTGCGCGAGGCGCGGCGCGACAAACGCGAGATCGAAGCAGTCCGCGAGCTGGAAGCCGGGGGAGTTTTCACTGCCGTCGCTCCGCAGTTCGATGCCGAAAGCGCTGCAGTGAAACACCTCTATACGCGGGAACGGCGAGGGGAAGGCGCGGGCGCAGGCGAGTGACGGGCAGGCTGCGCGGCGGGAACCAAGTCTGCGGCTTGTAGGTTGGGCGGCATAGCTCTCATTTCGACCAGAGATGCGCCCGGTGACTTTAGGAAGCAAAATGTGCGAGCGGTGATATGAACAATCAGCCAGACAACGGAGCGCTCGACAGATATTGGCGTGTCGAACGGGCGGAGAGATTTGCGCTGATCGTGGACGCTTGCGGCTACTTCGAGACACTGCGCAAGGTCATGCAGGAAGCCGAACAGCAGGTCTTGCTCATCGGCTGGGATTTCGATCTGGAGATCGAGATGGTGCCGGGGTCGAGCGACGAAAACGGCTGTGCTCCGGACGGCTTGCCCAACAAGCTGGGCCCCTTCATCGAAGAGGTGATCAAGCGCAACCCCGACCTCCATATCTACATGCTGAAATGGAACGGCTCGGTTCTCGTCGCACCGGGACGTATGGTACCGAGCGTCGTATTTGCCACATTCGGCAGCGACCGCATCCACTTCGCGCTCGACAGTCATCATCCGTTCAGTGCGTGTCATCACCAGAAGATTGTGGTCGCTGATAACCGCCTAGCTTTTTGCGGCGGCATCGATATGACCGAGGATCGTTGGGACACGTCCGAGCATTTGCCCGACGACCCGCGCCGCGTGAAGAAAGACGGCAGCCCGGCGGAGCCTTGGCATGATGCGACGACGGCCGTTTCCGGCCCCGCAGCGGTGGCGTTGGGCGATCTGGCGCGCATGCGTTGGGAGCGTGCGAGGGGTGAAGCCCCCGCAATTCCGTCACCCACAAAAACCGACATCTGGCCTGAAGAACTACAGGTGCATGCGAGAGACATCGACGTCGCCATTGCCCGCACGGCACCGCCGTTTGACGGAAATCCACTGATCAATGAGATCGAGAAATCGCTCCTGCATGAGATCGAGAATGCGCGGGAGGCCATCTATATCGAGTCTCAATATTTCGCCTGCGATTCAGTCTGTGACGCGCTCGAGCTTCGGCTTCAGGAGGAAGATGGGCCGCAGATCGTTGTCCTGAATCCGAAATTCGCCCTCTCTGCGTTCGAGGACGATGCGATGCATGAGGAGCGCGACAGGATGCTCGACCGGCTGCGTGAGGCGGATCATGAAGACCGCTTTCGCATGTATTTTCCCGTCACCACTGCGGGGCAGCCGATCTATGTGCATGCAAAAATCTTCATCGCGGATACGTCCCTGATGCACGTGGGGTCGGCAAACCTGAACAACCGATCCATGGGGTTCGATACGGAATGCAACATGGTCGTGGAGACGCAGGATGATCTGGTGGCGTCCTTCCGCACGCGCCTGCTGTCGGAGCATCTGGGTGTGAGTACGGATCAGTTCGACGAGGTGTTGGCGCAGGAAGGCTCGTTGATCGCTACGATCGAGCGGTTGAACGGGCCAGACGGTCGGGGGCTGCGAGAGATGAAAGACAGGGAATCGACCTTGCGTGGCAATCTTCTGGCAGACACGCGCGTCATGAACCCGCGCTATTTTCACGGTGAGGAAACCTCGACCGGGGAGGGCATCCGCCCCCGCCATCTGGCGGCAACTGCGTTGGTCGCTTTTGCCGGCTATGTGCTATGGAGAAACTGGCGCAGCAGGACGTAGCCGCGCCACCCCGCGCCCAAGCGCCGCATAGATCTGTACGGAACCAACAGCCAAATCGGGTGGTTGGCCCGCGACAGTCATTCAAATAAACGGAGCGGTGCCATGCAAACCTCACAAGAAGCCAAATTCGCCATTGTCGCAGGGGGCTCTGCAGGTGTGGGCCGCGCAATCGTGTCGGCCCTTCTCAACCGCGGCTATCACGTCGGTGTACTGGCGCGCGGCACCGACAGGCTTGCGGAGCTGGAAAAGCTCGACGCGGTAACCACGGCGCAGGTCGATGTGGGAGACGCTCAAGGGTACGGTGCTGCCATCGACGCGATGGTGAAGGCCCGCGGTGCCCCGACGATCTGGGTCAACTGCGCTATGGCGACCGCCTTCTCCCCCTTTGAGGAGATGAGCGCGGAGGAGTTCGACAAGATCACGCGCACGACCTATCTGGGGCAGGTCAACGGCACGCGACTGGCGCTGCGGCATATGACCGAAGGCCACATCGTGCACGTGGGTTCTGGTCTGGCCTACAGGCCGGTTCCGTTCCAATCGGCCTATTGCGGCGCCAAACATGCCATCAACGGTTTCGTCGGCGCCGTACGTTCCGAAGTGATGGAGGCGGGCAGACCGCTGCACCTGTCGTTGGTGCAGCTGCCCGCGATGAACACGCCGCAATTTGACTGGGCGCGCAACAGGCTGAGCCGCAAGCCGCAGCCCGCCCCACCGATATTTTCTCCCACTGTCGGCGCCGACGCGGTGATGCAGGCCATCGACAAGAAGCAGCGCGAGGTCTTTGTCGGGCAATTGGTGCTCAAGCTGATTTTCGGCGATATGGTGCTGCCTGCGTTCATCGACCGCAGATTGGCCAAATCAGGGCGCGAGCAGCAGAAGTCGGACCGCGCAGAGCCAGGCGACCGCCCTGACAATCTCGAAAGCCCGGTTGACTATCCCGCGCAGGCCGAAGGGTCCTTTGGGGATCGGGCCGAAGAGAAGGCAGTCATTATGGATGCGGATCTCGCGCGCAAAATCGTCTTCTTTGGCTTGCCCTCAGCAGCGTTTGTGCTCGGTCTCATCATCGGCTAGCGCGGCAGCTCGCCAAGGAACCGCGCGGCGCTGCGCAACGTCGCGGCGGCCTCTGCGAGGTGGTCGGGCCACAGGGTCCAGAGATGGAACAGGCCCGCGCGGATTTCGGCGCTGACAGGCACGCCCGCGCGGCCCAATGCACGGATGAGCAGCAAGGTATCGTCGAGCAGCACTTCGTTTGTGGCGGCGGTGATCCAGACCGGGGGCAGGGCGCCCAGTTGACCCAGCAGCGGAGACGCCTCGACCGACGCAGCCTGCAGATCTGGCATCGCCATCCGCGCAAGTGCCGCGTCATCCTCATCCGCATTCATCAGATCGTGGGGAGTGTTCACCTGCCGTGTCTCGCTTAGGCCGGAGCGGTCGGTGTTGGGCGAGATCAGGACGAGCGCACTCACGCTTTGCGGCGTGTGCAAGGCTACGTTGAGCGCGAGATGCCCGCCTGCGCTGTCGCCGATCAACGGCAGGGGCGCATCGAAACTGGAGGCCAGCGCGAGTGCATCGTCGCGCTGCGCTGGCCAAAGGGCCTCGGGCGCGAGTCGGTAATCCGGCACCCAGATCGTGTAACCCACCGCAGCCGCAAGGAAGGCAGCCGAAGGTGCATGGCTGCGCGAGGAGCCAAAGACATAGCCGCCCCCGTGCAGCCAGATCGCATCGGGACCGAAACCGAAACGCAGGCCGGTGACGCCCGCGCGGGAGAAGGGCGTGCCACTGACCTGATCCGCCGTGGTCAACGCGTCAAACGCCGCCCGCATCTGCGCAGGCGTGCCTTCCACCGGGTGCGCGGCAATCCGCGCTTCGATTTCAGCGCGGCTCATACGTTGATTGAGCCGACAGCACCCCCGTCGATGCGGTAATTGGACCCGGTCGTAAAGGTTGCGCGGTTGCTGCACAGAAGGGCGATGGTCGGTGCCACTTCCTCCACCTGTCCGCGACGTTTGAGCACCAGATAGGGGCGCTCCTTCTTCAGGAAGCTTTCGACGGCCTCATCAAAGGAACAATCAAGTTCCTCGGCGCGTTTTTCCATCATCCCGTCGGTCATCGGCGTTTCGATGAATGCGGGTGCGATGCAGTTGACCAGCAGCCCCTTGTCTGAATGCGCCATCGCGATGCTTTTCGCAAAGCTCAGCAGCGCGGATTTGCTGGCGTTATAGACGGTCTCGTCCGGGTAAGGCTGTGCCACGTTCTCGGAGGTGACGAAGACGATACGACCCCAGCCGCGGCCGTACATCGCGGGCGCCAGTTGCCGCGCCATGCGGACCGAAGACATGAAGTCGATGTTGAGCGCGTGATCCCAAGCCTCTTCCGTCATCTCCAGAGGATCACCCTTGGCACCCGTCACGCCGGCCGCATGCACCCATATGTCGAACCCGGTGCCGACCTTTGCGAAGAACGCATCAACGCCTTCGCGGGTGGATAGATCAGCGGCCTCACCCTCGACACCGAGCTCCTCTTTGACTTTCGCCAAGGCGTCTTCGTCCACGTCGGTGAGAAATACGTCCACACCCTCCTCCTTAAGGATTTTCGCGGTCTCAATGCCCATACCGCCCGAGCCGCCCGTCAGCAGAGCGCGTTTTCCGTTGATTTGAAGGTCCATGTATTTCTCCGATTTTCAGTGACTGAGTGAGGCCCGCCGCTGGTGCAAAGTTGTGCGGTCGTGGTCGGGGGCCGGGGTTTCTATCGGGTGAACGATGCGGGCAGTGTATCGTTCCGCAGCTTTGCCTTTCAGCGCGCCAGTTTGCAGGCCCCGGAATGCAAAAGTGCTGCGCGTGATGGAACTTGCACGGCGTTCGCGCAGTTGGGTGGACAGGAGGCAGATATGAAACATCTTTTTGCAACGATCAGTATCATTTGCATGGGCGCAATGCCGGTAGTGGCGGAGACGCAGGCGGAGATCGTCTGCATGACGACCGACGATCTCGAGGCAGGGCTTTTCGATTGGTACGGAGAGACGCCCGCATATGATATCGGCGAGACGCGGGTGATGTGGACGTCGCGCCTTAAGGGGACATGGACACTGGTGGAGCATAAGGCCGAAGGTGTCAGCTGCACGATCGGGTCCGGTACGCATGAAGATTTCGAACGGCTTCCCGAGGAACTTCTCGCCGCGCTAGAATGACCTTTCTGACCACCTGACGCAAAACCCAAGCAGATACAGCCAAGACGCCGATCATTTGGCTGCGATCCCATCTTACCGGAGCAAATCAATGAACACGCACCCCGATATTCCTGCCCAGTCGCAAGACGACATGCCTGCGGATGAGTACAAGATGGATCCGGCACCGGATTACGAGCCGCGTCATCCCGGTGTCGGCAAGCTGAAGGATAAGGTCGCTCTGATCACCGGAGGCGACAGCGGCATCGGCCGTGCGATTGCCGTGCTGTTCGCGCGTGAGGGGGCGAAGGTGGCTATCGCGTATTTGGAAGAGAGCGAGGACGCCGAGAAAACCAAGGAACTGGTGGAAACAGAAGGCAGCGAAGCTTTGCTGCTTTCCGGTGATCTGGGCGTCAAAAAACACGCAACTTCGGTCGTCGACAAGACAGTCGCCCATTTTGGCGCGCTTGATATCGTGATCAATAACGCCGCCCAGCAATGGCTGGATGAAGATCTCACTGACCTTGACGAAGACACCCTGCGCAAGACGTTCGACAGCAACGTCATGAGCTATTTCTTCGTCACTCAGGCCGCTTTGCCGCATCTTAAGGAAGGTGCGCGCATCATCAACACGACTTCCGTGAACGCCTTTGCGGGGCACGCGGCTCTGGTGGCTTATTCCAGCACGCGCGGCGCCTCGCTGGCCTTCACCCGCTCCATGGCGGAGCAGTTGGTGGAGAAGGGGATACACGTAAACGCCGTCGCCCCCGGCCCGATCTGGACGCCCTTCATCCCCGGCACGATGCCTGCAGAGATGGTCGAGGACTTCGGCTCTCAGGTGCCGATGGGGCGTGCTGGTCAGCCGTGGGAGGTGGCGACGAGTTTTCTGTTCCTCGCCTCCAGCGACGGGAGCTATTTCAATGGTCAGACCCTGCATCCAAACGGTGGCATGATCGTTGGCGCATAAAACCTGGCCACTTTCCCCGATCATCTATCAGATCTACCCGCGCTCGTTCTTGGATACCACCGGAACGGGCGTTGGTGATTTGGACGGTGTCCGGCGCAAGCTCGACTACATCGCATCGCTTAACGTTGATGCGGTCTGGCTTTCGCCGATCTATCCCTCCCCTTGGGTCGACGGCGGCTATGACGTCGCGGATCACGCGGGCGTGCATCCCGCCATGGGGACGGAAGAGACGGTGAAATCGCTGATCGAGGAGGCGCATGCCCGCGACCTTAACGTTATGCTGGATCAGGTGCTCAATCACACCAGCGACCAGAACCAATGGTTCGAGAAGTCGGTGAAGCGCGAAGACGGTTATGATGATTGGTACATCTGGTGCGATCCCAAGCCCGATGGCAGCCCGCCGAACAACTGGCTGAGCTTCTTCGGCGGCCCGGCTTGGTCGTGGAACCATATCCGGGAGCAATACTACAGGCACCAGTTTCTCTCCTGTCAGCCCAACCTCAACATGCGCAATCCGGCCGTGCAGGCCGCGCACCGCGCGCAAATGCGGTATTGGCGCGGCCTAGGTGTCGACGGGTTTCGCATGGATGTGGTGTCCGCCTACCTCTATGACGAAAGCTTTGCAGACAATCCGCCTGCCCGCCCGGAGATCGCTGCCCGCGCGGCAGGGCCGAAGTGCCTGCCCTACAACAAGCAGGATCATGAGTTTGACATGCTGCCCGGCGACGGCGCCGAATATGCGGAGTTGCTGCGCGAATGGGTCGGCCCGGACGTCTATCTCATCGGAGAGATGAATGTGGGCAATCGGGCGATCGAGATCGCGGAAGAGTTTGCGAGGCCCGGACGGCTCGACATGGCCTATACCATCGACATTGCCGAGCAGGGGTTTACCGCCGAGAATTACCACAACGTGCTGTCGCGGATCACCGATCTGGGGCGCATCGGCTTCTGGCTCAGCTCCCACGATCAGGCCCGGCATGTCAGCGCGCATGGCGATGAGAGCGACCATGACGCACGGTTCATGGCACTGGTCTGTGGCGTCATGCCGGGACCCTGGCTCATCTATCAGGGGGAGGAACTGGCGCTGCATCAGCCCCAGCTCAGCAAGGAAGAGACGACCGATCCCTTCGATCTGGCGATCTGGCCGCTTGGCGATGGCCGCGAAGGCGGGCGCGTGCCCCTGCCTTGGACGGAAGACAAGGATAATTTCGGTTTCACGGAGGGGACGCCTTGGTTGCCGATGCGCTGGCGCAAGGGCCAGTCGGTGGAGGCGCATGAGAAGCGCAAGGACAGCGTGCTGGGTTTCTACCGCACCCTGACCGGGTTGCGGCAGGATCACGGCTGGGCTCATGCGGAGGAGATCGAGCAGAGTTATGCCGTGGACGTGCTGCGGCTTGGCATAACGACCCACTACGGGTCATTCTACGTTGTGGCGAACTTCGGCCTCACCGATGCGGTAGAGGCGGCAATGCCTGCCTCCGAGCCGCTGATCGCCTCAGGCCCGCTCAAGAACAAGGTCATGCCCGCGCGCACGGCGGCAATCTGGAAAGGGGGGCCCGATGGCTGACTGGCCCAGCCCGGACCGCGCGACCGTGTTCCTCGATTTCGACGGAACACTGGTGGATATCGCGCCGACGCCGGACAGCATCGAGATACCCGATGCGGTGCCCGATCTGTTGTCAAAGCTCATGAGCGCCACCGGGAACCGTGTGCTGTTGCTGACCGGGCGCGATGTCAGAGCCGTGCTCGGGTTTCTGCCGTCATTTGAGGGGCACATCCTGGGCTGTCACGGAGCCGAGCGGTGGGACGGCAGTGCCCATGACATCATCCAGGTTGACGCGGCGCGTCTGTCCACCGCGGCGGAGCACGCGCGCGCAAGTGCTTTGGCAGACGCAGGGATGCTGGTGGAGGCCAAACCGACGGGGCTGGTGCTCCATTACCGCGCGAACCCCACGCTGCAGCGGGATGTCCGGATCCTCGCGCAAGAGCTCTGCGCGGCTCTTGACGGGTTCACCACGCTCAGCGGTAAGATGTCGGTCGAAATTCGCCCCGAAGGGATCGGCAAGGAGAACGCCTTGGCGGACTTGATGCGGAACCCGCCGTTTGACGGAACCACGCCGCTGTTTTTCGGCGATGATGAGACAGACCTGCCCGCGCTGCGTCATGTGCAGCGGGAGGGAGGGGTCGCAGGCTACATCGGCGAAAGCCCGGCAGGCATCACCCTCAGCTACCCGTCGCCGACCGCGTTGCGGCAGCGCCTTTTTGATTGGGTGACCCATGGCGGATGATGTCGAGGGCCGCCTGATCGTTGTATCGCACCGCGTCCCCGGCGACAGGCCGGCAGCAGGTGGTCTTGTCTTCGCACTCGACGCGATGCTGCACCGCCAAGGCGGCGTCTGGATCGGAAGTGCGGCAAGCCCGTCCGAAAAGATATCCAAGACCTTCGTCACCAAGAAGCAACGCGGTTATTCGAAATGGACCTTTCAGGTTACCCCGCAGGAGCATGACGCCTTCTACCTCAGATATGCCAACTCGGTCCTTTGGCCGCTGTTTCACTGGCGCTCCGATCTGATGGCATATGACGCCGCGGCGTTCGAGGGGTACATGGCGGTAAACCGCAGGCTCGCGAAGATGATCGCGCGCGAGCTGAAAAGCGGCGATGTGATCTGGGTGCACGATTACCATTTCCTGCCGCTCGCCGCCCTGCTGCGGGAGTTGGGCGTGACCAACCGCATCGGGTTTTTCCTGCACATCCCCTTCCCGAACCGTCCCGACCTTGCCGCCCTGCCGCAGAGCGAGCTGATGGCTGGCTGGCTGGGGGGCTATGATCTCTGCGGTCTACAGACGGAGCGTGACGTCGCGGCCTGCCTTGAATGCCTCAGGTACGCCGATGACACGGGTCTGATGCCGGATGGCAAGATGCGGGTAGGCACGCGCTGGGTCACGGTACTTAGCTTTCCGATCGGGATTGACCCGGAGGTGTTTCGATATGACGGGGCGCAGGAGCAGGACACGGTCTCCAGCCAGCATCCTATTGTCATAGGGGTAGACCGGCTTGATTACAGCAAAGGGTTGCCGCAGCGGTTCAAGGGATTTGATGCATGCCTAAACGCGCCTGAGCGCGGCGAGGTGCAGCCGACGCTGGTGCAGATCGCGCCACCCAGCCGCGAAAATGTGGCGGCGTATCAGGATATCCGCAGCGAGCTCGACACGCTTGCGGGTTCCATCAACGGCGCGCATGCGACGCTCGACTGGACGCCGATCAAGTATCTGCGCCGCTCCTTCTCCCAGGCCGAACTCAAGCGGATGTACAGCAGCGCCGCCGTCGCGCTGGTCACGCCGTTAGCGGACGGGATGAACCTCGTCGCCAAGGAATATGTCGCGGCACAGAACCCCGAGGACCCCGGCGTTTTGATCCTGTCGAAATTTGCGGGCGCCAGTGAGCAGTTGCACGCTGCGCTGCTGGTAAACCCCTATGACGAGACCGAAGTGGGGCAGTCGATTCTGCAGGCTCTAAGCATGCCCCTCGCCCAGCGGATCGAGCGGCATCGCGCGCTTTTGGCCTGCGTGACGGACCGGGATATCGGCTGGTGGACCGACTGCTACCTGCGTCACCTGCAAGATACCACCGCACCGCAAAAAGGCGTGGCCCGGTAAATCGGGCGCACGCCTTTTCAAGTCGTGATTAGCGCACAGATCAACCGGTCGCTGTCGAGCTTGCGTTCAGATGGCTCTTCGCGGCGGAATGCGCCTTGTTGAGCTCCTCGTGCAGTGTCGATTGCGCCTTGGCCATGATGGCATCGCGGCGCTCGCCGAGCATCTCATCCTCGCGGCGGGTCGAGGGGAGCAGTGCGCCGATCAGTGCGCCGAGACCAAGTGCTATCGCACCGACGGCCAGCGGTTGCTCATGCATGTAGGTCTGGGACTTCTGCGCGACGGCCCGCGCATGCGCTTCGACCCTCTCCTGTGCGTCAAGCGCGGCTTTCCGCGATGCGATCACGCGGTCCTTCGCGCTCTGTGGCAGGGCATCGAGCCCATCGTGGAGTTTTTCGCGCAACCATGCCGCGCGGGGGGCGGTGTCTTGATCGATCATTGCGGTTTCCTTTTCATTCAGTTCTGCGTCGGCTGCCGCGACACGCGCGTCAAAGCCGACATAGGCCTTTTCGGTGGGAACAAGGGTGGGTTTGGGCGCCCGGGTCTCGGGACGTGAGCCTGTGCCCGTCAGCAACAGCCCGATACCCACACCAACGAGTGCGAAGGCGGCGGGGTTCTGTTTTGCCGCACCCCAAGCCTGCCGCCCGATGTCGCCGCCGTATTGCTCGGCAAGCTGGGTGGCGTGGGTCGACAGGTTCTCGGGACTTATCGCGCTGGAGAGAGCATCGAGCGACGAGGCGAGCTTCTGACGTTCGCCCGCCGCGTCCTTTTCCAGTGAACTGTAGTCAGACATTTGTCGCTCCTCTCACTGCGGCGGCGTCACGCTGCAGGTTCTTCAGGGTGTGCGACGGCTCCAGCGCGGAGGCGGTCAGGCGCGACTTGCCAACCATCACAAGGACGAGCGCAATTGCGAGGGTCCCGAACCCCACCAGCAGCGCAGCCAGCCCCGCGGAGAGCCCTGCCGCCGCGATATAGGCCACGAGCGCGCCCGCCAGAACATTGAGCCCAGTGAGCGCGAGAATGGCGGCAACAGCCATCAGTGCGATGCCTGTACCGGCACGCGAGATGTTGTTGGCCACCTCTGCCTTCGCCAGCCGCATCTCCGTCTGCATGAGATTGGCAAAGCTTCGGAACGCGTCGACGAAAAGCGATGGTGCCGCTCTTGGATCAGGATGGGACATCGAAACCTCGCGATGTTGGGTTTGGAACGCCCTGCGCACGCCATGGATCGCTGTCCGCACTGCCGTAGTCGATGCGGTGCGGATCGCGGGCCTTCAGGAAACGTGTCGCGGCAAAACCCAGCAGTGCTGCACCACCGATGAAAAGCGCGGGATTGTTGCGCGCGAACGTGCTTACGTCGCGCGTGATGCTGCCCAGATCCGAGGTGCGCAGATGCTGCGCAATACCTTCGACCTGATCGGCGATCTGACGCGCCGCGCGCGACTGCAGGCTGTCGTCCGCGAATTCGTTTGCGGCGGCATCGGCTGCGTTAGCTGTGTTCGTCACTCTGTCTGCCGCGCGGTCGGTGAACTTCGATGCGGCGCGATCTGCTTCTGCGTAGGCCGCATCGCGCGCATCAGTGGCGAGGTCTTGCGCCTTTGTCTTGACGTCATTTGTGAGATCATCATGCTGTGACATGGTTAAATCCTTTCAAGGGGCTCTTCAGTAGCGCCGGGTTGCCAGAATGCCGATGAGAATGCCGATCCCAGCCGCGGCGGCGATAGAGGTGGCGGGATTGCGACGCACGAACATCGCCGCATCGTCGGCCATGTTCGGCAGATCGACGTTGGTCCGCTCGCGGATGCCGCTGGTCACATCGTCGAGCGATGGGATGGCTTCCTTCACACGACCAAGAGCCGCTTGGGCGGCATTCTCCGGGCTTTCGTTGATGGTGTCGGTGCCGACGTGCTTGGGAGCGGTGTCGGTGACTGTGCGTGCCGCTGGTTTGGCGGCTCTCTTTTGTGCTGTCGTGGTTTTTGAAGTTGTCATTGATCTGATCTCCTTACTGTTGGAGGAAAAACAGATATGATGCCAAAGAGTTCCGAGAGGGTGTGACGAAGTGTTCTATTCCACTGATTTGCCTAAGGAATCTGCCTTCTCTGCGTCACGCTGTCCCATAGGCAGATCGCGGCCTTGCGTCGTGTCACGGCGCGTCTGCGCCTCCATCTCGGCGTTGAGTTCCGCCCCGAGCAAGATGATAAAGGCCGACAGCCACATCCATGTGAGCATGATCACCACGCCCGCAAGCGAGCCGAAAGTTTCGTTGTAGGAGCCGAAGGTCTGCACATAATAGGCGAATGCCACCGAGCCGATGAGCCATAGCGCACATCCGACGACAGCCCCGACAGAGGCCCAGGACCATTCCGGTGCGTCACGGCTCGGGCCATAGCGGTAGAGTACGGCAAGCCCGAATATGGTCAGGAGCGCTACGAGCACGAAAGAGCCCGCCAACACGATCGGCTCTAGGATGCCGCCCAATTCGATGAAGGACAGCGCGGCTGGAATTCCCATGGTGGCGCCAAGCGACAGGAGAAGGCCTAATACTAGAAACATCGTCAATCCGAGCGTCACCAGTTTGAGCCTGATGAAGCCGCGCGTCTCCTCCTCGTCATAGGCGACGTTGATCCCGTCCATTAGGCTCGCCATCCCCTTGGACGCGGAGTAGAGCGCCACAGCGAGGCCGAGCAGCGCCGTCAGCCCAAGCCCGCCCTCGTCCGACCCGGCGACCGCACTGGCCTGCGTTGTTACGATGCTGATAACGTCCTGCGGCAGGATCGCCGATAGACTTTCGATCTGTGCAGTCACCTGTGACGGCTCGATGAACAGACCGCTGATCGCCATGATGGCAGCGATGGCCGGGAAAAGCGCGAGAAACCCGTAAAACGCGACGCCCGCCGCAATGAGGCCGATGCGGTCCTCCGTCACTTCGTCTTTGACGCGAAAGGCGATGTCTTTCCAACCATTCGCGGGAAGCTCGTCGGGGGTGTCAGCGGTGCGGCCACGGCTCATGAATATGTAATCCTAATTGCAGAATGCACATCTAGGCGGGCCAGAGGTGCTCGGTTTCCCAACCTTCCGCACACGTCTTTGGTTCCAGATCGCCCCCCTCGCAACGCCGCAACCGCTTGGCAAATCAAGGCCGTTTCACATTCGGCCAGGGTGGTGCGGAACCATGCGCGCGGCGCGCCGTTGACCCGACGTGGATAAACATGAAGGGGCACACCATGCAAAGCTGGGAAATTCAACGAAGCCGGATGCTGGTCCGGCTGCTGGGATGGTATGCCGTGATAGGGTGCGCGCTCTTCATCCTGTCCGTACTGATCGCGGATTTCGTAGTGCCAGACCATGACTGGATCTCCGACACGATCAGCGATCTCGGGGCAGGGGAGTATGAATATATCGTGGACATCGGGCTCTACGCCTTCTCCGCTTCACTCATCTCGGTCGCGTTGTTGACGGCGCATGTCCCGCTCGGCGGTCGTGGATGGCATTTCGCCGTGATCGGCTTTGCCCTGCTTGGCCTGATCGTTTTTCTAGTCGGAGCGCGGAATGAATACGGAGATTCCGACAATGAGGGTTGGGTGATCCATTCCTATCTCGTTTACGGCATCGGCGCGCTGATGACAGCGCTGCCACTCTTGACCGCCGATGGTGCCTCGCGTGTCAACAAACGATACCGCCCGGCTTTCTTTGCCATCGCAGGACTGTGGACCGTCTCCGCGCCCTTGTTTTTCGTACTGCCAACAGCAGTCGACGGGGTCTATGAGCGCTATCTCGGCGTGATCGCGATCATCTATGTCTGCGTGATGGCGCAGATGTTCCTTTCGCTGCGCGAGGATCAAATCTGAGGCTGTCAGTCTTCGCCGCTTGAATCGTGGTCGGGCCTGTCGGCCCTGCCACGATGCTCCAGAAAGCGGCTCATCCAGAGCACAACCGCCGCAAGGGCGGCGGCGGTGAGCGACAATAAGAAGTATCCAAGACCCGCCGCAAGGCCCACGGCACCCGACACCCAGAGACCGGCTGCCGTGACCATCCCGCCGACGCTCTTGTCGCCTTGGATGATTGCCCCGGCCCCCAGAAATCCCAGACCACCGATAAGCCCTTGGATGACCCGCGACGGATCGGATGAAAGGCCCGCCGCAACCATGTCTTCCGCCATCTCGACAGAGACTATCGTGAATATCGCGGCTCCGAGGGAGACCATCATATAGGTCCGTACCCCGACGCGGCGGCGCCGCACCTCCCTGTCCAACCCGAGGATGGCCCCCGCCAGCAATGCGCATGAAAGCTGCCCGAGCCAAACGGCCTGCTCTCGGGTGACCTCCAAAAATTCCATCCAATCCATGCGCTTGCCTTTCTTATTGCTCGCTCCAGGCGAACGCGGGTGAGTGTCACAGGGTTCCTCCTGCGGTCGTATGATCCTGTGCACAGACGCCCACTGCAATCTGCGGGCTTTGGCAAAAATGGCGCTGCGGTGCAACCATGCAGCCCTTCGCGACGTTGTCCATCGAACGAAGGCTCGGCTACATCAAAGGCATACCCATGGACATCATTCGCATCATCCTTTCCGTCATCATCCCGCCGCTTGGTGTATTTCTCCAAGTGGGGATCGGAAAACACTTCTGGATCAATATCCTGCTGACGATTTTGGGCTACATCCCCGGATTGGTTCACGCGGTCTATATCGTCGCGCGCAAATAGCGATGCTTTTGCCGTGACCTCTGGACGGTCTGACTGCCTACGCGAAACTTTTGCATTAGAACATCCCGACCACTCATAGAAAAGGCGACGATATGAGCAAGCTGACGACACTCCTGTTCGGTTCCATCGGCACGATCGTGGAAACTTCCGAACTTCAGCGCAGGGCCTTCAATCAGGCATTCGCCGAGGCAGAACTCGGGTGGGAATGGGATACCGAGACCTATCAGGAGTTGCTCAAAAAATCCGGCGGCCGCCAGCGTATCGAAGACTACGCGACCGCGCAGGGCAGGGCAGTAGATGCAACCGCACTCCACACCCGCAAGACCGAGATTTTCGACCAGATGATGCGCGAGGAGGCCCTCGAGCCGCGGCCGGGCGTGCCGGAGGTGGTGCGCGCCGCGAAATCCGAAGGGATACGCCTGGGCTTTGTGACGTCCACCTCCCGCAGGAACACGGATGCGGTTTTTGCGGCCCTGAACGGCAAGATCGAGCCCGCGGATTTCGATTTCATCGGGGATGACACCATGGTCAAGCACAGCAAGCCTGCGCCGGACATTTACGAAGTGGCCAAAGAAGCGCTTGGTATCGACCCTGAGACCTGCCTCGCGATTGAGGATACACCGGTATCGCTGAGCGCCGCACAGGCCGCAGGCATTGAATGCATCGCCTTTCCGGGCGCCTACGCCGATATCGACGGGTTTAACGGCAGTGTGACGGTCGAGCGCAACGAATTGTCGTTCCAAAAGCTGCGCGATCACAAGGTCGACGTGAAGTGACACGTGCCGAGCATACCTGAGCTTCACCCCGGAACTCATGGGGCAGCTCGCAGGTTCATCGTCTGAAAAACGAGATATAGCATGACACATTTCTCATACGGACCGATCAGCGAGATCGAGACGGACAAACCCAGCGTTCACTCATTCCGCGTCAGCGGTCATATCGACGACGATGCATCCGAAGCGCTGGCAAAGCACATGAACGATGTGTTCGACCGTTCGGACAAGGTGAATATGCTGCTTGATATGACCGCCTTCACCGGCAGTGACTGGGATAGCATGCTCGACGGTGATGTGATCGCCTCGCGGTTCCGCGCGCTCAGCCATGTTGAGCGCTATGCTGTGGTCGGTGCGCCGGAGCGGGCAGCCAAGATGATCAACCTGATGGATAAGGTCATTCCGGTGCAGGCCAAGGCGTTTGCCGCGGACGAGAGCGACAAAGCCTGGGAATTCGTCGGTGCACGTCCGATGCCAAGCGTCGGGTGAACAGCCAGCGTCGGTTGGGATTTGCTCAAACCTTAAGTTTGAGACAATCCCGTCCAGAACAAGCGGATTAGGAGACAGAAAATGGCGAAATTTTCGGAAGGCGATAACGTAAAATGGTCGTGGGGCGACGGGGTGGCCACCGGCAAGGTGCAATCCGTTTTCGAAGAGAAGACGACCCGGACGATTAAGGGCAACGAAGTGACCCGCAACGGGACGCAAGACAATCCCGCCCTCTATATCAAGCAAGAAGACGGCGACGCCGTGCTCAAGCTTGCATCCGAAGTCGAGCACGCATGAGCTCAGCGCTCGTCTATGTCTCGGACGCAGAGCCGGGCATTGCACGCAGGCGCTGCGGGCGCGGATTCACCTATATCGCGCCCGACGGCACGACCATCGCGCGCGGCCCGGAGCGGCGTCGGATTGAGGCGCTTGCCGTGCCGCCCGCCTATGACGATGTGTGGATCTGCCCGATCAAGCAGGGGCATCTTCAGGCGACCGGTCGTGACGCGCGGCGGCGCAAACAATATCGCTACCATCCTGAATGGTCGGCGGCTCAAGCCAGCACAAAATACGAGAAACTTGCAGAGTTCGGCGCGCTGCTGCCGAAGATCCGGCGCAAGGTGGACCGAGATCTGAACGCGGACCCCGGTGATGCGGAATTCGCGCTCGCCGCCGCCGTCATGATGATCGACCGCGCTGCCCTCAGGGTCGGACATCAGGAGTATGCACGCGAGAATGGCAGCTATGGCGCCCTCACGCTCAAGCGTCGGCACCTGCGCTTGCACGACGGCACGCTTGAGTTGCGCTTCACCGCGAAGGGTGGCCAGAAGGTGAAAGCGCGGCTCACCGACCGTAAATTGCAAAAGATATTGCACAAGATACAGGATGTGTCCGGCGCGACATTGCTGTCGTGGGTCGACGAAGGCGGCACGCCGCAAAGCCTGTCTTCGCAGCAGCTCAATGGCTATCTGGCGGAAGCTGCGGGCGACGACGAGGTGACCGCGAAGACATTTCGCACATGGGCCGGGACCCTCGCGGCGTTCGAGACTGCGCAGGCCGGCATGGCGAGCATCAAGGACATGGCGACGGCTGCATCTGAACGGCTGCACAACACGCCGACCGTCGCGCGGAACAGCTACATACACCCGGCGGTCATTGATTTGTCCGGAAAACCAGCCGTAGAAGTGAAGCCCGTCGAGAAATCGGGCTTGCTCGCCGCCGAGCGACGGCTACTTGGCCTGCTGACAGGCTGAGAAGATTTCATCGAAGGACATCCATTTGGGCAATGAAAACACACGCGACCTGACCACAGGTCCGGTCTGGAAAGCGCTTACCGTGATGTCGGCGCCCATCAGCATCGGTATCTTTTCGGTGATCGCAGTCGGGTTGGCAGACGCCTATTTCCTCGGGAAGGTCAGCGCGTCGGCCCTCGCGGCGGTCGGCTTTATCTATCCAGTGATCACGGCGCTGACCTCGCTCTCCATCGGGGTCAGCGCAGGCGCGAATGCCGCCCTGTCGCAGCGGATCGGCGCAGGCGCGGATGAAGAGGAGACCCGTCGCCTCGGCCTCCACGGTATCGGTCTCGGCATTGCCCTGTCACTAGTGGCTGGCCTTATCATCTGGCTGTCGTTCCCTTGGATCTTTTCCCTGCTGGGTGCGTCGGGGGACGTCGCCACGGAGATCGGGGCCTACATGCCGCTCTGGGCGATGTCGTTTCCGTTTCTGGTGACAATGATGATCACGAATTCGGTCTTTCGCGCGCATGGCGACGGTGCCACCTCCGCCGCCATCATGGTGGTGGCGGCGCTCTTCGGGATCCTGCTCAATCCGGTGTTCATCTTTGGCTGGGGGCCAATTCCCGAAATGGGCACAGCGGGCGCGGCCCTGTCCACGCTGCTGGGGCGCATCGTGGCAATGATCATCGCGCTCTGGATCGCGTGGCGGCGCGGATTGCTCGGCGTTTGCGGAAACCTCCTCGACCACGTTGTCGCGAACTGTCGAACGATTTTGAACGTGGGCGCGCCCGCGTCGATGTCCAACGCGATCGTGCCTGCGGGCATGGCGCTGGTGACTGCCGTGGTGGCCACGGTGGGCGATGATGCCGTGGCGGGTTTTGGTGCGGCGGGCAGGGTGCAGTCGATCCTTCTGGTGCCCTTGCTGGCGCTTTCATCGGGGATCGGTCCGGTCGTGGGGCAAAACTGGGGTGCGTCGAAACAGGACCGCGCGCAATCGGCGACGCAGTGGGCGTTCGGTTTTTGCTGCACATATGGGCTGTGCATCGGGGTCGTCTTGCTGCTTTTCGCCTCCCAGATCGCGGGGCTGCTTGCGGCGGGCGAGGCGGACCGTGAATATGCCGCTCTCTACCTGCGCATCGTCGGGCTGACGATGTTCGGCGAAGGGATCCTGGTCATTGCCAACGCCGCGATGAATGCGCGCGACAAGGCGGTCTGGTCGATGGGGCTGAGCCTTGGGCGGATATTCCTGATCTATCTGCCACTGGCGTGGATAGGGGTCGGCGTCTTCGGCTATGTCGGCATCGTCGCTGCAGCCGCGTTCGCAAACATCGTGGGCGCAGTAGCCGCCGTCATCGTCTCGCGCCATGTCGATGTCTTCCGCTTTCCCGACTGGGGCAAGCTGCGAAAGACGGCAAGCGAAGCCTAGCAGGCCTGCGTCCCGAGGGGGCAGAGACGCTGCTGGTGCAGACAAGCGCGGCAAGATAGACATAAAACAGGCGACGCAGGAGAGAATGGGCATGTCCGAGAAGAAAAAGAGAGAGGCGGAAGTCGTTGAGAAGGCGGAGCCCCTCACGTCCAAGCTCATTTTCGAGGTCATCCGCCGCGACGGGATTGAAGAGCTGGAACGCCCCAACCGCTCGCTCATGTGGTCGGGCGTTGCGGCGGGCCTCATGATCTCGCTGTCCGTCCTTGGGGAGGCCATCTTTCGGACCTATCTGCCCGACGCACCCTGGCGCTTCCTTGTTGAGAACCTTGGCTACAGCCTGGGCTTTCTGGTGGTCATTCTGGGCCGCATGCAGCTGTTCACCGAAAACACGATCACGACGGTGCTACCGCTGATGCAGGAGCCACGACCGTCGATGTTACAACGCGTCGGGGCGTTGTGGGTGATCGTGCTGGCCGCGAATGTGGTTGGTGCCTTTGCCGCGGCGATCACCTTTGCCCATACCTCCGCGATCCCGGCGGAACTGCTGCCGGCGATAGAGGAGCTGTCACGGCACGCGACGGGTTTCCCGCCCTTTGAGGCATTTCAGCGGGCGATACCCGCGGGGATCCTCGTTGCGGCCATCGTTTGGATGTTGCCTGAATCGGAGGGTTTCGGCTTTTTCGTCATCCTCGTGTTCACGTGGATGATCGCAGCAGGGGACTTTACCCACATCATTGCGGGCTCGGTGGAAATGGCTTTTCTGATGGTGCAGGGCATGCTGCCCATGAGCGATGCGATGTTCGGCTTCTTCCTGCCCGTGCTTGCGGGCAACGTGCTGGGGGGCACACTCATCTTCGCGCTGCTGGCGTTCGGACAAGTGCGCGATGAATTGCCGGATCAACCCAGCAACAAACCATGATGTCCGGGCGCTCAGGTCGCCAGACATCCCTCACCGCAGCGCGCGAACCAGATCAAGCCGCTGCGGTGATAATGTAGCTCTACCTCCGCGTTGAGTGTAACCCGGGCCATCGGCCCGAGCACGGTCGAGCCGAAGCCCTTTTTCTCAGGCGCCGACACCGGCGGCCCCCCGCGCTCTGTCCAGCTCACCTCCAGTGACGCCGGCCCATTGCCGGAGGCGACGAGAGGTTTCCATATGATCTCGACACGGCCGTCGTCGTTGCTCAATGCCCCGTGCTTGGCGGCATTCGTGGCAAGCTCATGGAAGGCCATGCTCAGCCCCTGGGCACCTTCGGCGGAGAGCTCTATGTCCGGACCATTGAGCAGCACGCGCCCGTCGGTCAGGTCGGACACATGAGCCAGTTGCGCCCGCGCCAAGGCCGCGAGGCTTGCGCCCCGACCCTCGTCCTTCATGAGCAGATCATAGGACCGCGCGAGCGCCTGAAGGCGGCCCTCGAAGGTGTGCAGAAAGTTGTCGTGATTTGATCTGCCGGTCAGCCGCGCGATGGACTGCACCAATGTCAGGACGTTTTTGGAGCGGTGATTGATCTCCCCCATCAGCAGACGCACGCGTGCTTCGGAGTTCTTGCGCTCGGTTATGTCGAAACCCGATGCGACGATATTGACGACTTCACCCTCGCTGTCGTGGATGGGTGAGAGCATGAAATCAATCGTCATCATGGTATCCCCAGCCATCAGCACTTCTGTGTCATAGCGCACGACATTGCCCTTGCGGGCCTGGACGATGGACCTTTTCAACCGCGCGACGCTCTCCTCGCTGTAGCTCCACCAGGCTGCCTGCCAGAACTTCTTGCCGATGACATCCGCGCGGCTCAGGCCGCCGGCCGTCAGGGCGGGCCGGTTCACCTGAGTCAGGGTACCGGTGAGGTCGAGCACGCCGATGAAGGCCAGCGCATTGTCGAGGATCATCTGCAAGGTGGAGGCGTCGTCGCGCAGCGTGCCGACGGTGCTGTCCATCTCGGTCAGATCGTAGAAGTGGCAGAGGCAGCCGTAACGCCCGTCGGGCATCGTGATCCGCTGGACGTTCCAGTCATAGGATTCCACCGCACTGATGTCCTGCCGCTCTTCCAGTGCAGACTTGGAGCGGTAGGGGTTGCCCGTCGCCAGTGTATACCGGAAAGCCTCCGTAGCCTCGGTTGCGAAGGCATCGGGCCACAGACTGTGCATGACCTCCTCGAACTTTCGGCCGATGATGTTGTCGATGCTGGCGAAAGCAGGGCGCGCAGCCTCGCTGATATGCGCCACGCGCATCTCGTCATCGACGACATAGATGCAGAATCGGGCGCTATCTATCAGCGCATCGAAGGCCCTCGTGGCCAATTCGTCCGCACGCTTGCCTTCGGGCGCTTCGCCCAGATCTGTCAGCACACCGCGCGCCATGCGGGCGAGGCCGGTCTTGGGATCTATCGGGCCTTCCGTCTCGCCACGGTCGAGGACGTGGCGGATGGACCCATCCGCCCGCACGATCCTGTAGGACGCCTCGTATGGGCCAAGCGTCGTTGAAAACCGCTCAATGGCATCTTGCAGGATATGGTGATCATCGGGGTGGATGTGCGTGAACACCTCCTTGCTGGGGCTCATGACAGGTTTTGCCGGCAGGTCGAAGAGCCGGTACATGGATCCGGACCAAGTTGAGAGTTTCTGCCTGATGTCGTAGTGATACTGGCCCTCCCGGCCTGGTGTTGCATACTGCTCCGTGCGGCTGTCCGTGGCGCGCTGGCGGGTACGGGTCACATCCACAACGAGACCGTGCAGCATTTTACCGTCATGCCCTGCAGGTTGGGTTCTGATGTTTAGGATACGCGGGGGGGCATCACCGGACCGCGCAAATTCGAACTCCATCTCCTGCGGATGGCAGCGCCCATCGCCAATGCACAACATCAGCTTGATGGCCTCTTGATCGTCGGGGTCGAAACAGGCGGTGAACTCACGCAGGTTACGCGGAGCGGTCGATGCTTCCAACAATCCGGCGAGCGTATCGCTGCTCGTGAGGCGGTCCGCCGCCTTATCCCAGACAAAGGTTGCACAGCCTGCGAAGGCTTGCACGGTTGGCGAGAAGTTCAGAACTGATTTATCAGTCATCATGCGCCCCCGGATCAGAACCAAAATCGGTAAATTTTGCGAATTCCGATTAGAGTAATGCACAATCATAGGTAGGAGTCATTATCAAATGACATCTTCGCACCCCGGAGGGGCGGTCGTGGATGTAGCCTCTCAGGGCTCTAATTGACGCCGACGGTTGCGATCATCCGCTTCAGCGCCTTTTCCAGCGAAACCTGTGTCACCGGCTTTGACAGTGCTTCACAGCTTTCCATGCCGGCCTGCTTCAACAGATCGGTGGCCGCATAACCGCTTAGAAAGGTGACGGGAATCTCCTGGGCGATCAGCCGCTCGGCGATCGGTTTCGAGGTTTCCGTGCGGTTGAGGTTGAAGTCGAGAATGGCCGCGTGGGGGAGATGCGCATCGAGGAAACTCATTGCCGAAGTACCATCATGGAAAGGCCCGCAGACATCGTAGCCCAACGCCTCAATTTGCATCGCAAGGTCCATGGCGATCAGCACGTCGTCCTCGACGATCATGATTCGAGCTGTCTGTTCGCCATCGGCGCCGTCACGATTCGTCATTGTGTCCCCCCTGGAAACGACAACATGAATTCGACACGGCCGTCCCCGATTTCGAGCGATGTAGTGCCATTGAGTTGTTTTTCGATAGCAGTTTCAAGTAGGAAACGCCCAAATCCTGTTCTGCCATTCTTTTCCGGTCCATTGAATGAGCCGGTCTCCAACCAGTTGAACGTTGCACGCGTCGTTTTGGTTCCCTGCTCGATCAAGATTTTTACCTCGCCGTCGTCGTTGGCCAGTGCACCGTGTTTGACGGAATTCGACACCAGCTCATGCAGCGCCAACCCGACGGCGAGTGCCTCCTCCGGGTTGAGCACCAGATCGCCGCCCGATATCGAAACCTTCTGGTCGGCGGTGTCGGAGAACGGGGCGAATTCGCTGCGCAGCAGCTGCCGCATCGACAACTCCGACCACTCCCCATTCGTCAGAAGATCATGCGTACGCGACATCGCCTCCAGCCGGTTTATCAGTTTGGTCTGCATGTCATGCACCGACACCGCACTGCGGCCAACGAACCGGGTGATCGCCGCGATGGAGGCGAGGGTATTCTTGACCCTGTGCTGAAGCTCAGCCAGCAGGAGCGATTTGCGCTGCTCGCTTTCCGCGACGCGGTCGAGATTGAGCGCAAGTTCGCGGCGCAGGTTGCGTTCCTCGGTCACGTCGCGGACACAGGCGCCCACGGCAAACACATCGTTGCCGGATTTCACGGGATAGTAATCCGCGATCCACGTTCGCTCGGTGTCCGGGTCTCCCGGTGTGAAACCGATCACCTCGATGCCCATCCGCGCCTCGCCGGTCTTGAAAACATGCTCCTGTATCTTGCGCGTCTGGCCGTGCACGTCGGGGATCAGCTCCTCCTGCCGTTTGCCGATATGCTCCTCTATCGGGAAGCCGTTGATCTGCGCCAGTTCGGCATTGATGCGGATCCACCTATACTCACGGTCCACCAGCGCCAGACCCACTGGCGTCGTGTCATATAGCGTTTCGAGCTCGCTATACTGCCGTTCCAACTCCCTTGCGTTCTTCGCAAGCGTTGCCTCGTTCTGCTTGCGCTCGCTGATGTCAAAGAAGGTCAGCACGTAACCGTCGATCCGGTTATCGACGGTGCGGTAGGGGCGCACGCGCAGGATGAATGCCTGATTGGTCCTCGGGATCGCGACCTCACGCTCTAGGATGGTGAGGGTTTCGCCGACTTCCTCGATGTCCTCCATCAATGTGTCCAATTCGAAGCGCTGCAACAGTTCTGCAAACGGGCGTCCCGTATCCCGTTCGCGGATCCCGAAGAGCTCGGTCGTGCGGGGCGTATGGCCGCGCACGCAAAGCTGGCTGTCGAGGAACAGCGTCGCCACCTCCGTGCTCTCGAATAGGTTTTTGATGTCGCTGTTGGCGCGACGCAATTGCGCGTTGTTTTCGTTGAGCTCCGCGTTCACCGTCTCAAGCTCTTCGTTAATGGATTGCAGCTCCTCGCGCGAGGTTTCCAACTCCTCGTTGGTGCTCTGCAACTCCTCGTTCATCGACAGCAGCTCTTCGTTCGTGGTGCGCAGTTCCTGACTGGAGGTCTCATACTCGTTCAGCGTCGATTCGAGTTGCTGACGGGTCGAGAAAAGCTCGTGCTCAACCGTTTCGCGGCCGGGATATTGCTGACCCTTCGCTGCGGCCTTCAGCACTTCCGTATCGGGTTGGCGCGGCTCATCCAGCACGATCAGCACATTGCCGCTGTCGTCCATCGGGCTTGCCATGATGTCGAACAGGCGCTGCTTACCGCCGTCTTCCAACACCACGTTGCGCGTCTCGGCGGGTGCCCCGTTTTCACGGACAGCGGTGATCGCGGCACGGACGGGCACCCGCAAATCGCGTGCGAGATAGAAGTCGAGCTCCGCCGTGGGCGCGCCCTTGGACGGTTTGACAAATCGCGCCATCTGTTCGGATAGGTAGACGACGCTGTTGCTGTTGTTGATCACGGCAAAGGGCGCGGCATAGAGGCTGAGAAACCTCGCCTCCGCCAGCGCGTCGATGGAGGGTGTCGGCGTTTCCTGCTTCTTGACGCGCGAACTGCTCACGGAGGGTGTTCGCGTTGCCTGCTGCTTGGGTCTGCTTTTCTGACCGGCCAGGGTTGTGTAGCGATTCTCGGCCGTGTCGTTGCGGCGGAACAGACGGTGGGTCTTGGACACCGTGTCGAACAGATCCTCCTGCTGGCCGAGGCTCTCGGACGGGCCGAGAAAGAGATAGGCTTTCTGGTTGAGGGCATAGTGGAACCGCGGCAGGATCATGTTCTGACCTTCCGCCTGCAGGTAAATCAGCAGATTCCGGCAAGACACCAGATCGAGACGGGAAAAGGGCGGGTCGGATAACAAATTGTGCGGGGCAAAGACGCAGATCTCACGCAGCTCACCGCTGGCGCGAAAGCTCCCGTTTTCGGCAACGAAATGCCGCTCCAACTTATCTTCGGGAATGTTGGCGGCAGACTGGGCAGAATAGAGCCCCTGACGCGCGTGCAGCAAGGCGCCGCCGTCGATATCGGTGCCGAAAACCTGCACCGGAATGCGCAGGTCCTTCTCGGCGATGGCGTCGAGGACCATCATGGCGATGCTGTAGGTCTCCTCACCGGTGGAACAGCCGGGGACCCATATCCTGATCTTGTCAGGGTCGCGTGAAAACAGCTCCTCTAACGCTTCCTTGCGCAAGACCTCGAAGGCCTCGGTGTCGCGGAAAAACCTGGTCACGCCGATGAGGAAGTCCTGCACCAGCCGGTCGCGTTCCTCCGCATTATCCGCCAGCTCTCTGATCAGCCCGTCAACCGACCGCTGGCGCATGAGGACCATCCGTCGCTCGATCCTGCGCAAAAGCGTGCCGGGTTTGTACGTGGTGAAATCCTGCCCGGACACATCCCTCAGCAGCGCGGTGATCTCCGGCAGACGTTCGCTGAGTTCTTCATGCAACCGCTGCTGCAGACCACTGTCGCCGAGGCGAGCGCGGTGGTCTGCGATTTCGATCAGGCGGTCTGGGATACGCTCGGCGGGCAGCACGAAATCGACCAGACCCGTACTCACCGCGCTGTCGGGCATGCCAGGGAAGCGCGCCGTATCGCTTTCCTGCACGATTGCGATCCCGCCTGCGGCCTTGACGGCGCGCAGCCCTGCCGTCCCGTCACTGCCGGTGCCGGAAAGGACGACGCAGAACGCGTTGCGCCCTGCTTCTTCCGCCACCGAGGCAAAGAACCGGTCAATGGGCGTGCGGACGCCCTTCACCTTCCGATCATCATGGAGCCTGAAAACGCCATCCGTGATCGTCAGCGCCGGACCGGCCGGAATGACAAAGACCGTGTCGGCCTGCGCCCGCATGCCGTCCTCGATCTTGAGCACCTCAATGGCGCTGTGCGCGCCCAGAAGCTGGTCCATGATCGACGGGTGGTCAGGGGCAAGATGCTGAACAATGACATAACACAACCCCGAACCTGCGGGGATAGCCGAGACAAGTTTTTGCAATGCTTCGAGCCCGCCCGCGGAGGCACCGATCGCGACAATCATAACTGGGGTCTCGGACATACTTCTCCTTCGATCCGCTTTGGTCGGTAAGACGATCGCGGTTCCGTCAACCTGACGCCTGAACCTCAAGTGTCGACACCGCAAGCCTTTTCAACACCGGGGCGACATCGTGACCATGCTCCACATCGCGGCGCCGATATTCCGCATCCTGTTTTCGTATCAGATGCATGTTTTACCGAACGAACCGGGAAACGGTCCGTTCCCGGCCAAGCGCCCTACGTGTGCAATCCGCCAAAGCATTTCGATTGCTGACATTAAGGTACCCTCCGTTTTTTCGCAAAGGGGAAAAGGACACATGCTCCGCTCGCGGGATTCCGCGTAAATGCGACGTGCCCAGTCCCCGCGACACTAGATCCATTTGACAGTCGAACGAAATGCGCACCCAAGTGTTTTGTCCCAAGACCCATGGAGGAGACCTGAGATGAGACGTTTGATGATGCGTGGCGCAGTGATTGCGCTGACGGCCCTGCCGATCGCGGCTTATGCCCAAGACGGGGGCGGCGAGACCATCCATGGTCGCTACCTCGGCGCGCTCGGCGTGGAGATCACGGCGGAAAGCTTGCGCGGCAAAACCGTCTACATGCCGCGGTTGGGCGTCGATGACGGCATTGACCTGCTGAACCTCACCGATGTGCCCAGCTCATGGGAGGCGGTCGCGGATGTGACCGATATCTTGGTAGATGCAAATGGCAGGCTGGGGTCCGTGGTGCTGGATGCGGGAGGCTTCCTGGGTATGGGACAGGCGCCGCGTGTGCTCGACCGCGCCAACCTCACCTTCGTCGCGGATGCCGATACGGCCGGCGACTACTTCATCGTTTATACCGGGAGCAGGACGTTGCTCGAGCTTGACGGTGATTTCGACGCGGATGAGATGGCGAGAGATGGATACAACTCTGCCTTTGCTGCGACAGGAACAATGGGCGGTGGCACCACGCTGCTCGAAGATGACAGCATCGTCGCGCCGAACATCGACCGCACCGAACTGCAGCCCGCATCGCTGAACAACCGCACAATTGATGATCTGGAGGGCATCGCGATCTATGGACCGGGGGATGAGCGCGTGGGCGAAATCGGCACGATGGTGCTGGGCGATGGCGGAATGATCGACAAGGTCATCGTGGATGTGGGCGGCTTTCTGGGCCTGGGCGAGCGGCGCGTCGCGATGGAGTTGGGAGCGATCGAATTGCTGCAGACCAGCACGGGCATTCTCGTGGGCTATATCGCGCTGACCGAAGAGCAGCTCGAAGGACTGCCGGAATGGCGCAGTGGCAACTGACGCTACCCGACGTATGCTGTGTCGCTTCGTGCGGATGCACCATCTTGCCGTAAGCCTCCGGGGGCGGCCGTCTGATCACAGGATCGATCCGGTGGTAAGTCCGACCTTATGTCCGACTTTGTCACCCGCCCTCAAATCGAAGTTCTGTCTGCTGCTGATGGTGAACGCCGTCGGTCTTGGTCGGATGATGACAAACTGCGCATTGTGGAGGAGAGCTTTATCGGCCACCGTCAAGCTGCAGCCACCGCACGGCGGCATGGCATTTGTCGGTCGCTGCTGACCACGTGGCGGCGACAGTATCGCGACGGTGAGCTTGGGGCTTCTCGCGCGGTATCGTTCGCCCCGGTGACCGTGACGAAAGCGCCGACGCAGCAGACTAATTCAGTTGATCCCTGTCCGCCTACGGATTGTCAGGTTGAAATAGTCCTGCCGAATGGGCGCCGGATCATCGTGCCGGTGGGCGTGGAGCTCGAAGCGCTTGCTCGGATCTTGTCAGTGGTGGACGGGTAATGATCGCGTTTCCGGCTGGCGTGAAAGTTTGGATTGCGGGCGGCGTCACCGACATGAGGCGGGGCATGAACACGCTGGCGCTACAAGTGCAGGAAGGGCTCGGCCGCGATCCCCATGCGGGCGAGATCTTCTGCTTCCGAGGCCGCAAGGGCGATCTGGTGAAAATTCTTTGGCATGATGGCGTCGGCATGTCACTCTATCTGAAGCGCCTGGAGGCAGGCAAGTTCATCTGGCCGGTGAGCCGGTCGGGCGACGCGGTGCAGATCTCGGCGGCGCAGTTGGGCTATCTTCTGGAGGGCATTGACTGGCGCAACCCGCGCTGGACGCAACGCCCTGCAAAGGCTGGATAAATCGCACTGAAAGGCCTCTTTTTATTGGTTCTTCATGAGCGTGAGTGATAGACATCCGCCATGTCTGACGCCGCCTCCGAACTCGCCAAATTACGCGCTGCCCTGGCCGCCGCAGAGGCCCGTGCAGATGTTGCGGAAAGCGAGCTGGCACAGACCCGCGCAGTTGTCTCCTGCTCTGAGGCGATGATTCAGGAGCTCAAGCTCGAGATCGCCAAACTGCGCCGTGACAAATACGGTATCTCGTCAGAACGGCGCGCGCGGTTGATCGATCAGCTGGAATTGCAGCTTGAAGAGCTGGAAGCGGCGGCAACCGAGGATGCACTGGCCGCAGAACAAGCGACCGAGAAAGCCAGCACGGTGTGCGCCTTCACGCGCCGCCATCCGGTGCGCAAGCCGTTCCCCGACCACCTGCCGCGCGAGCGGGTTGTCGTCGAAGCACCGGCCGCCTGTACCTGCTGTGGCTCCGACCGGATCGTGAAGATGGGCGAGGACATCACCGAGACTCTGGAGGTGATCCCCCGTCAGTGGAAGGTGATCCAGACTGTGCGCGAGAAGTTCACCTGCCGGAACTGCGAGAAGATCAGCCAGCCGCCGGCCCCGTTCCATGCGATCCCGCGTGGTTGGGTCGGGCCCAGCTTGATCGCCATGCTTATCTTCGAGAAATACGGGCAGCACCAGCCGCTGAACCGGCAGGCCGAACGCTTCGCCCGTGAAGGTGTAGAACTGAGCTTGTCGACCCTGGCTGACCTGGTCGGGCACGCGACTGTTGCGTTGCAGCCGATCCATGCCCTGATCGAGAACCACGTACGCGCCGCTCATCGCCTGCACGGCGACGACACGACAGTGCCGCTTCTGGCGCGGGGCGGTGCGAAGAAGGCTCGGCTTTGGACTTATGTCCGTGATGACCAGCCCTGGAATGGTGGCGCGCCACCGGCCGCGTTCTTCCGCTTCTCTCGCGACCGTTCGGCAACCAATCCCAATCATCACCTGGCCGGGTGGCAAGGCGTGCTGCAAGCGGACGCATATGGCGGATACAACGATCTTTACCGCGCTGACCGTGACGCAGGGCCAGTGACCAGTGCGCTATGCTGGGCACATGCGCGCCGGAAGTTCTTCGAACTGGCCGACATCGCGGGCAACGTGCGCAAGGGCAAGCCCGCCCATCAGATCTCGCCGGTTGCCCTAGAAGCGGTGAAACGGATCGACGCCATCTTCGACATCGAGCGCAAAATCAATGGGCTGGATGCCGATGCCCGGCTTGCCGCCCGTCAGGAACTCGCCCGTCCCTTGGTAGATAATCTCCATGATTGGCTGCAGGAAGAGCGCGCAAAACTGTCCAGGCACAACAAAGTGGCCAAGGCGATCAACTACATGTTCGAAAAAGACGGCCGTTGGCCGGCCTTCACGGCATTCCTCGATGACGGCCGCATCTGCCTGACGAATAATGCGGCCGAACGCGCTCTGCGTGGCGTGGCTATGGGCCGAAAGTCATGGCTTTTTGTTGGCTCCGAGCGCGGCGGGCACCGTGCCGCCGCCATGTATACCCTCATCGTCACCGCTAAAATGAACGACATCGACCCGCAGGCCTGGCTGGCCGATGTCCTCACCCGGCTGCCCGACATGCCCGTCTCGCGCGTGCCAGAACTTCTGCCATGGAATTGGAAAGTCCGGCCCCTCGCCGAGGCGGCATGATCATGCAGCTCAACAAAGTGAATTCCGTCAAGACTATCGACCGCGTTGCAGACGAACTGGGCGAAACCGTCGATCGGATCTTCGATCTCGCCATCGATATGGAAACCGAAGATGGCGTGATCTGGGTCTACGGCCCCGGCGACAACAGTGTCATTGCCTTCACTCCGTTCGGGATCGAAAATCTGCAAGAGCTTATCGAGATGGACCGTGACCCCGCGCGTTAACCTCGCTGTGGCCTACGCCGGATGCTTACATCTTGCCTGAGCAGTGCTGTGATCCATGAGATCGCGGGTGGCGGGACCGTTTCGGAAACCGAATGCTCACTTATGCAGAATGCGCTGTCGTGGCGGCCTGCTTTTCGTCGGAGAGCTCGCGTCCCCGTGACCGTGCAGGCTGCTAAAGCTCGCGCTTGAGATTTTAAGGGCAATGAATGAGAAGCTAATCACATACGAAGGCCGAAAGCGACTATGCCGCTAACGGCTAAGTTGATCGGCAGTGTAAAAGTTTCACCGGCAGCAATCTTTTCTCAACTATTGCGAACGGGTTCGCGAAGTGACCGAGGGCGTTGACTGGATTCAAAAAGCTGAGCCAAACTATATTTTTGCCTCCCGTAAACGGAACAGCCCCGCAGCAGAACTGCGGGGCTGTCATCTTGATGGTACTTGGTTCAGGCGTTGGCGCCGATGAACCATGCATCCTTGTCGAGCGCACGGCTGACTTCGGTGAGGATATCGGCTGTATCTTCGTCGCCTGCCTCATCCGCAGCACTCATGCCCAGGCGTACCTTGCCTCCCACAGCCATGAAGCGTTCCTTGAGCGCTTCGATATGGGTGGTGATGTCGCTCTCCTCGACCGGGTAGGGCTTTACGTCCGCTTTCTCCGCCGCCACCTCAATCGTGCCGCGTGCAAAGCCACCCAAGATCACGGCGCGCTCCGCCATGAGGTCCGCGTTTTCGCGCAGGCGGTCGGCGACATCGTCGAGCAGTTCATGCACACCGATGAAGCCGCGCCCCTTGAGGTTCCAATGCGCCTGCTTCACCGCGAGCGTGAGGGCGATGACGTTGGCAAGGTTTTCATTGAGCACGTCGATCATCTGCGAGCGCACACCTTGGTCGAGTTCTTCTACGAAATGTTCGGGCATATCTGTCTCCTGTTTATTATATGCGTCGTTGGTGAAGGGGGGTCATCCAATGTTCAGCGGCTTACGTCACAAGTGGCGAAACCCTTGAAATTGGCTGGTGAGAATCCTGGTTCAATTGGGAGTGGAGAGTTTGGCGCATCGAGCGGGCTTCCAAGGTCTTTGCATCATTGATTTCGTCTCCATTCATCCCGCAGCACTAACGCGCAGTCAGGCAGAGTGTTCCATTTGCGACGAACTTCCTCGTCGGCAGAGGGTTCGGAATGGCGATCAAAGATCTCTGCGAGGCCCGACATGATCGCGGAAAACCTGCTGAAACCGATGCGCCCACACTCCGCGTCAGTCGTGCCATGACTACTCAATATCCTGTTGATAATTGTCAAAGCAGTTCCAGTCCTCATGCCAGCTGGGATCAAACGATATAGCCGATCGTGGTGGCGAAAACGGAGATCACGCAGGCGGCTGCAATCACCAGCGCGCCGTCAAGTGTCAGTATCGCGATGGTCAGCAAGGTGACGCAAGCCGCAACCGCCGAGGCGGAAAAGGGGATGAACTCCAAAAACGGCATCATCATCCCTGCCAGCATGCACAGCGCGAAAAGCAGTCTCGCGCTCGGGCCGGTCGTCAGCCACGACAGCCGACGGTGCGTGTGGTCGTCGAGAAACTCCAGAGGTTTGCGCACCTTCTGCAGACCGTTGTAAAGCCTGTCGCCTTCGACATTGCGTCGCAGAATAAAGCCCGGAAGCCAGAGGCTCGAGCGACCGTAGAACGCCTGCGCCGAGACCAGAAAGATGATCATGCCACAGAATGCCGAAAGACCGGGTATGCCGCTGAGCGGTGTCGTGGCGACGACCGCGGGCATGAAGATCATTGCAGCGGACGACGCCCGGCCGAGGGACTCCAGGATATCGCCAACCGTGATGCAATCTTTTTCCCGGGCCAGACTCTCGACCGCGTCGAGGATAGCCGTGAGGGAACGCGGATGACCACCGAGCGGAGTATTGTCCACCATCACGCATTCCCTTTGACCGATCTCTTATGGACTGTTTGCGGCCTTGTTCCACCGTTCAATAAACATTCCCCGGTCACGATGGTTCCGCGGGCAAATGAAGCTGGGTGCGGAACCAGCATATCCACCAATAGGTTATACGAGGTTTGCCGCCAGTCGGATTTATGGAATATGAGCAGCGTTACAATTTCGCGTTGGTGCGTGCGCGTCAGTATGTGGTCGTGCGGACACTATCCTGACAAGGCAACGGCCTGCGCGTCGCACCAATACAACAGAACAACCACTATCTGCCACCTGCCGCGCGGGCAGGGCAGGGCGGCTCAACCTCTGCCACCCAAAACCGACAGCCCGACCGCCAGAATATAAAGGGTGATGAGGGTAACGCTTTCGAATCCGATGCGCACAGGCCCTTCGCGCTGGCGCAGGATGAGCCCGATCAATAGCACGCCGGACATCGCCATACCGACGGAGAGCCACAGCAAGTCGCCGGGCCCGATGGCGTGGAAAAGCGATCCCTCGCGGTAACCGACATCGGCGACACTCAGAAACAATACATCAAAGGTATTGCCGCCGATGATCCCGCCCACGGCCAACTGCAACGCCCCGCGGCGCACGGCCGCAATGGTCGTGACCAGCTCAGGCATCGAGGTAATAACGGCCGTCAGCAGCGCACCCACGGCCGAAGAGGAGAGGGAGAAGCGCGTGATCAACTCCCCCGCCAATGTGGCGATGATCCAGCCCGCACATCCCAGAACAACCATCAGCGCCACGAAGATCAGCAAGGGGCGTGTCGTACTGCGGTGCTTTTCGTCATCGTCCTCTGGCGTGTCGGTGCGCGTCTCTTCGGTATCGACCGCCCGCCACATCGGTGTCTCACGTACCTGCGCACCGAGTTTCAGCCCATAGACATAGCATACCACCAAGATGGTGGAGAGGGGATGCACGCCAAAAACGGTGATCTCCGGCCCCGTATGCGCCACCAGCGGCAACGACAGCAAAGTGAGCAGCAATGCGCATTGAAAGAGGTTGCCGGCATCCGCCGCCGCGTGCTCCAGATTGGCGCGGCGGTAGACCAGATCCGCAATCGCGAGGAACAGCGTCTGCGCCGCGATCCCACCTACCGAATTGGAAAAGGCAAGCGGCGCATCGCCCGCACTTGCCGCCGTAAAGCTGACGACCAGACCAGATAGCGACGTGGCGGCCCCCAGCAACGTGGCCCCGACAAGCGCCTCGCCCAATTGCGTTCGGTCCGCGATCATATCTGCCAGGGAAGTCAGTCGGAGCGAGACGACTAGAACAATGCCTCCCGTTGCTGCCAAAAAGGCCAGCAGGAGAGGCGTAGAAATCGTCTCGAACATGGGTGCATCCAATCAGGGCTGTCGCGGCCAAACGCGGCGCCAGCCCGATGGGTTCAGATGTATGCTGTCTTCCTGCCAGCCGCCTGGATCAGACGGACACGGCGGCGGTCCCGAAAGTCAGGAACAAACCCTGCACATCCCTCGTTGATCCATCATACCGATAACGCAAAGAAGGAGCGTAAAATGGAAAGCAAGAGCACTGAGACGCGCGACAGCGCACCAATAAGTTCCACTGAAGTGAATGGCTCGTCGGTCTTCGGCACGGACGGGAACAAGATCGGCGAGATCGACCACCTGATGATCGACCGGACCTCCGGAAAGATCACGTTTGCGGTGATGCATTTCGGCGGCTTTCTCGGCTTGGGCGAAGAGGCCCACCCGATTCCGTGGGACAAGCTGTCCTACGACAAGAGCTTGGACGGATATCGCACCGACATCTCAGAAGAGCAACTCAAGAGCGCGCCCAGATCCGAGACCGACTGGCGCAATGATCGCACATGGGAGCGGCGCACGATGGACCATTACGCGGTGCCATACTATTGGATTTGAGCACGGCGGAACACAAGCGAGAGGCCACTACTATGCGTGGCCTTTCGCTGAAAGCGGTTTATCAGTCCAATGAAGATAGCGGACCAAATCGCGCGCCAGCGATGGCTTGGATTGGGGAAATAAGCATGGTCCGAAAATTAATAATGTGAACACCATTCAGAAATGTCGCCGGTTGCGCAAAGCAGAAGTGCCACCAGGGGCGCTGACGGTAGCAAGGCTTAGCCGCTCGGAGACCTCATACACCACAGGGTTTCTAAGCCTTGCGGGGACAGTCCTCGATGATCTCCGCCAGGTACCGAGCCGCCATCAGCGTCTTTCCCACGCCGATCGTGCCGTGGGTGGCAAGGACCGCCGCCCGGATACTCATATCCTTAAAGACAGGACTTATTTCGACTTCGGTCTGCGGGCCGCCATTTGCAGACAGCGGAATGAGTGGCATCCTGCCAATCTTTTCGATGGTCTGAACGGTGAGGCAGGGTATCTCGATCCCGGCGCTTGCGTAGCCTGTGGCTTAGAGGCTGTGGCAATGTAAGATGGCATCGCGCGCGTCGAGGCGCACAGACAGGTTTCCGCTCGCATTCGTCCGCAATCGGCCAGTGAAGCAACGCTGTGCGATTGCGATGAGGGCGTCCCTTTTTTCATTCAGATCGGCATGAGGCATGGGGGCAGTCCTTCAAAGATGGTCGCGCAAGGCCGCAACGGCGGCTCTGGCGTTTTCCGGGGGCAATGATGTGGGTGTCGAGTCGGCGGACCACATAGGCGCGGGCGTTCTGGGTCAGGATATCGGCTGCAATGTCGCGCGGCCTTGCATCCTCAATCGCCTCGCCGGGGGCGATCTTCATGACTGAAACCGCCCATCGGCAGAAGAATGTGGCACGGTGCCGTGCTCAGGTTTAGAGCCTCCGCGAAAGCACTCGCCTGAGCATCCACTTTCACATGGCCGAGAACGACATGGGTGAGCTGCTGTGTATGGCAATAGTGCGGGCGGGCGCGGTGTGCGGGCGGCAAGGCAGAGTGCAAAAGTTAGCTTAACACCAGAGCAGCGCTGAACGACTGCCCGAGATGCCTTAGCAGGCTGCTGAATTAGTCCATCCTCGACAGCGGTTTGAGAACATGATTCACCCTCGGCACGGAAATGGCGGGGGTGATCATGCGGGGTTTGGACGAGAGGAGCGGGTCGCTGTTCAGCTATGTCGATCTGGAGGAGCGCATCCCGCCGCGACATCCGCTGCGCAAGATCAGGCAGGTGGTGAACGACGCGCTGGCCAGTCTCGATGCCGAATTCGATGCGCTTTACATTGACTTCGGGCGGCCTTCGATCCCACCCGAGCGGTTGATCCGGGCGAGCCTTCTACAAATCCTGTTCTCGATCCGCTCCGAACGTCTGTTGATGGAGCAGATGGATTACAACCTGATGTTCCGCTGGTTCGTTGGGCTGGGCATCGATGATCCTGTATGGGTTCCGACCGTTTTCACCAAGAATCGCGACCGGCTGCTGACGACCGAGATGTCACGCAAGGTGATGGCGGCGATCCTGGCCCACCGCGAAGTTGCGCCGCTGCTGTCGGACGAGCACTTCTCTGTCGATGGAACGCTCATCAAGGCCTGGGCCTCGATGAAGAGTTTCCAGCCGAAGGCCGAGGCCACCCCGCCTGACGATGAGGGTCCGGGCGACCCGCCCGCCCCGGATACCACCCTTGAGCCTACCCCTGAGACCGCGCCTTCCGACAAAGCCGAACCGCTTTGCACAGCACGCTTTGTGCCCGAACAGTCAAATCGGCTGCCTCAAGTTGACCGTCCATCCATATGGTGAGGGGATACAAACCCCATCCATCATTTCATCAGCAAGCTTATGCATAGTATTGGTTGCGAGGATCAGTAGATCCGCACCTCCTCTTTCAAGCGCTTTCGCTTCTTCGTTTAAGATTAGCCCAGCGTCGTCCCAAGCCCCCTTTGCTTGAAGGTCTTGGAGTGCCCCCACTGAAGTGGTCCACCAACTGGGATAGTATGATCCCATTTAAGGAGGACCAGAGATGGCTGGCAAGAGAGACAAACCCGAAGACGTGGTGGTGAAGCTTCGGCAGGTTGAAGTGCTGCAAGGACAAGGCATGGGGATCGCAGAGGCGGTGCGCCAGATCGGCGTGACCCAGCAGACCTATTACCGATGGCGCAAGCAGTATGGCGGCATGAACCGGGATCAGCTCAAACGGCTCAAGGAGCTGGAGACCGAGAATGCCCGGCTGAGGCGCGCCGTGTCAGATCTGACGCTGGACAAGATGATCCTGACCGAGGCCGCACGGGGAAACTTCTAAGCCCTTCCCGCCGTCGTCGATGTATCGATCATGTGCGGCAAACCCTCAGCGTATCGGAGCGCCGGGCCTGCCGCACTCTCGGGCAGCATCGCTCGACGCAGCGCAAGGTGCCCTGCGGTCTGCCGGACGAAGAACGGCTGACCGAGGACATCATTGAGCTGACACGAGAGTTCGGGCGTTATGGATACCGCATGATCACCGGGATGCTGAACAACAGCGGCTGGCATGTGAACCATAAGCGCGTCGAACGGATCTGGCGGCGTGAAGGGCTGAAAGTCCCACAAAAGCAACCCAAGAAGGGTCGACTCTGGCTGAACGACGGGTCGTGTGTCCGGCTTCGGCCGGAGCGGCCCAATCACGTCTGGTCCTATGACTTCGTCCAGGACCGCACCCACGACGGGCGGATCTTCCGCACGCTCAACATCATTGACGAGTTCACGAAGGAGGCTCTGGTGATACGTGTCAAACGCAAGCTCAATTCCGTCAACGTGGTCGATGCCCTGACCGACTTGTTCATCATGCGCGGCCCGCCGGAATACATAAGGTCCGACAATGGCGCCGAATTTATCGCCAAGAAGGTGCGGGCATGGATCGGCGCGGTGGGCGCCAAGACGGCCTTCATTGCGCCTGGTTCACCATGGGAAAACGGCTATTGCGAGAGCTTCAACGCCCGCTTTCGGGACGAGCTGCTGAACGGTGAGCTCTTCTACTCGCTGCGCGAGGCCCAGATCCTGATCGAGAGATGGCGTCGTCACTACAACACCATCCGACCGCACAGCGCTCTCGGATACCGTCCACCAGCGCCCGAAAGCATCGTCCCGATAGACCAAAGGCCGACCATGCACTAACATTTATACTGGACCACTCGATGGGGGCAGACCAGTCTTCGATATCTGCAAAATCAAGTGAACGAATTAATAACTGGGGCGAATGAAGCCCGCCAAGCCGTTCTCGGGTAGGCCCGCGTCTCCACAGGCGCTTCTGCCTTGCCAGTTGAACCGTACAGCCGTCCTTTAGATTGAGCGAAGTTTGGCTCCAAGCAGGATGAGAATAAGAAGCCCAAAATCATCATAGGAATAACGGTTTTCGTAACTTTCTGGCTGAGGTTCTTAGAACGCGCCCATTTTGACCTTCTTTGCTCCAATCTGGCTGTCTGCACGTTCTTGCGGTGTAACTTTTTGTTTTCGTAGGTGACGTACTCTTCTCTCTTAGAGAGCACTCGGTAAACCGCTATGGATGCCCGCTATCAATCTGGATACATGTGGCGAACCCTCGGAGCGCGATCTGTGAAACGAAGCGGCTGTAGCTGCTGTTGTATCCGGTCAGGATCAGATTTCCGATCAATCACTTGGCCCCGTGAGCCTTCAACCGCTTCACGTCGGTAAGGGGGGATTGACGGGTGGACTAATTCGGAGGATGCGTAAAAATTCCAACGTAAGCAATCACTTAGTGGAATAATTTGGTGCCCAGGAGAGGACTCGAACCTCCACACCGTTGCCAGTACTAGCACCTGAAGCTAGCGCGTCTACCATTCCGCCACCTGGGCACGTATCGTGTGGGCTGCATCTAAGGTGCTAATCTGGGGCTGTCAATTGGATTTCGGGGCGTGCGGGGAAGTTCTTTCGTGCGATGCCGCCTGCGGGGTTTTTGCGCCTTGTTCGGCGGACGGCGCAGGGGTACACCCGTGCCGGACAATCGTTGAGAGGCTGCATCATGTCTAAGCTGGTTACCATCTACGGCGGGTCAGGGTTTGTCGGGCGGTACATCGCGCGGCGGATGGCAAAGGCGGGATGGCGTGTGCGGGTGGCTGTGCGGCGGCCGAACGAGGCGATGTTCGTGCGTACCTACGGTGTCGTCGGACAGGTGGAGCCGGTGCTGTGCAACATCCGCGACGATGCTTCCGTCGCATTGGTGATGCAGGGCGCCGACGCGGTCGTGAATTGCGTGGGTGTTCTGGCGGAATCGGGCAAGAACAGCTTTGACGCGGTGCAGGCCGAAGGGCCCGAGCGCATTGCGCGGCTCGCCAAGGAGGCCGGGATTTCGCGGATGTTGCATATCTCCGCCATCGGCGCGGATCTGGAGAGCGACAGCGACTATGCGCGCACGAAAGCCGAGGGCGAGGCGGGCGTGATCAAGCATCTCCCCGATGCGGTGATCCTGCGTCCCTCGATCGTGTTCGGGCCGGAGGATGAATTCTTCAACCGCTTCGCGTCGATGGCCCGGCTGGGCCCGGTCCTGCCGGTGGTGGGTGCGGATACGCGGTTTCAGCCGGTCTACGTTGACGATGTGGCACAGGCGGCGGTGCTCGGTGTCGAGGGCAAGGCGCGGGGCATCTATGAGCTTGGCGGGCCGGTCACGATGAATTTCCGCGAACTGATGCAGCTGATGCTGGAAGTGATCCGGCGGCGGCGTCTGATCCTGAACATCCCGTTCTTTGCGGCGCGGCTGATGGCCTTTGGCTTCGACATGCTGGAGAAGCTGACACTGGGGCTGGTGAAGAACGGCATGATCACGCGCGATCAAGTCAAGAACCTGCGCCGCGACAATGTCGTCTCCGAAGGGGTGCAGGGGTTCGACGCGCTGGGGATATCGCCGGTGGCGATGGTTTCGGTGCTGCCGGAGTACCTTTGGCGCTTCCGGCCGTCGGGGCAGTATGACGCGATCAAGGAATCTGCCAAGAACCTGCGCTCCAACTGATGGAGAACACAACGATTGTCGCAGCCTTTCTGGGGCTGCTCGAGGGTTTGACCGAATTCATCCCGGTCTCCTCCACGGGACATTTGTTGCTTGCGGGTCATTTCCTGGGGTTCGATTCCGCGGGCAACACCTTCGAGGTGGTGATCCAGCTCGGTGCGGTACTGGCGATCCTCACCCTCTATGCGTCCAAGCTGATCGCGGTTTTCGTAGCGGCGCCCAACGATCCGCAGGCACGGCGGTTCATCTGGTCGGTGCTGCTGGCGTTTCTGCCTGCTGCATTCATCGGGGTGCTGGCGCATGGGTTCATCAAGACGATCCTGTTCGAGACGCCGATGCTGATCGCGGTGATGCTGATCCTGGGGGGCATTGTGCTGCTTTTCGTGGACCGGCTGGCGCCGACGCCCACGCATGACGACGCGATGCGGCTGCCGATCCCGATGGCGATCAAAATTGGCTTTATCCAATGTCTCGCGATGATGCCGGGGGTATCGCGCTCTGGCGCGACCATCGTGGGGGCCCTGATGCTGGGGGCGAGCAAGCGGGCGGCGGCGGAGTTTTCATTCTTCTTGTCGATGCCCACGATGGCCGGGGCATTCGCCTATGACATGTACAAGAATCGCGATGTATTGGACGCCGGGGCCCTGAACGAGATCGCCGTGGGCTTCGTAATGGCCTTCATTTCTGCTGTGGTGGTGGTCAAATTGGTGCTGGGCTACGTGAGTAAGCACGGCTACGCGCTATTCGGCTGGTGGCGGATCGCGGTAGGTACGCTGGCTTTAGCGTTTCTTGTCAGTGGCTTCTGATCTTGTAGGTCCGTATCGGATCTAGTTTCCATCGCAAACAGCGCGATTGCCGCGCCGCGGCATCAGAAAATCAACATATAGGTCAGTATTGCTGCCTTTTATTCCCTTCAGGCTTCGGTTATCCGAGGGGCCTGTCGGGAATTGAGGATCTGTCACATGGCCAAGCAACCTATGTTGAAATTCACCAGTGTTGAGCGGGACATGCCGGAGAAGCGTCCGCCCGATCTGCGCCGCAAGGATTTCAACGAGATCTATGCCGAATACGCGGACACGAAGGCCAGCGAACAGTCGAGCCGGTGCAGCCAATGTGGCGTGCCCTATTGCCAGACGCATTGCCCGCTGCACAACAACATTCCCGACTGGTTGCGCCTGACTGCCGAGGGGCGGCTGCAGGAGGCCTATGAGCTCAGCCAGGCGACCAATACCTTCCCGGAGATCTGTGGCCGGATCTGCCCGCAGGACCGCCTTTGCGAGGGCAACTGCGTGATCGAGTCCTCGGGCCATGGCACCGTCACCATCGGTTCGGTCGAGAAATACATTACCGACACCGCCTGGGAGAAAGGGTGGGTCAAGCCGATCGTCGCAGCGCAGGAACGTAGCGAGAGTGTAGGCATCATCGGCGCGGGGCCCGGCGGGCTGGCAGCGGCGGATTTCCTGCGCCGCGCGGGCGTGCAGGTTACGGTTTACGACCGCTATGACCGGGCGGGCGGGCTGATGACTTACGGCATCCCCGGCTTCAAGCTGGAGAAGGACGTGGTCATGCGCCGCAATGCGCAACTCGAAGAAGGTGGCGTGACGTTCCGGCTGAACTGCGAGGTCGGGCGCGATATCTACCTTTGCGCAGATCCGCGCGGCGCATGACGCGGTGATCATCGCGACAGGTGTCTACAAGTCACGCGAGCTGGGCTTGCACGGCAGCAAGACGGACGGGATCGTTCCAGCGCTGGATTTCCTCACTGTGAGCAACCGCAAGAGCTTTGGCGATGCGGTGCCCGCCTTCGAGGATGGCAGCCTCAACGCCAAGGGCAAGAAGGTCGTCGTGATCGGCGGCGGTGATACGGCGATGGACTGCGTGCGGACTTCGATCCGTCAAGGCGCGGAATCGGTCAAGTGCCTCTATCGCCGCGACCGCGCCAACATGCCCGGCAGCCAGCGCGAGGTGGCCAATGCCGAGGAAGAGGGCGTGGTTTTCGAATGGCTGAGCGCACCGAAGGCATTCGTCACAGACCTGCGGGTCACGGATGCAACGGACGCAGGCGCGGCCAGCGGTCCCGTCAAGGGCGTGCTGGTGCAGAAGATGCGGCTGGGCCAGCCCGATGCCACCGGGCGTCAGGCGCCCGAAGTGATCGAGGGCGCGGACTATGTCGAGGAGGCCGATCTGGTGATCATGGCGCTCGGCTTCGAAGCTGAGGACCTGCCGACGCTATGGGACTGTCCCGAGCTGCCGGTGAACCGCTGGGGCACCGTGAAGGCCGATTACGTCACCGGGCTGACCGGCGCCGAGGGCGTTTACGCAGTGGGTGACATCGTGCGCGGTGCGTCACTGGTCGTCTGGGCGATCAGGGACGGGCGCGACTGCGCGGAGGCGATCCTTGAGGGTTTCGGCGCGACCTCGGCCATCGCCGCGGAGTAGGCGTCACACATCGTACACAATCATTGCCCAGACTGTGCATACGATTGGAAACCAACGACAGGTTAATCGGTCAGCACCGCTGACCCGGATCGCGAGGGAGGTAAAGAATGTCTGAACAGTTCGATGGTCACTGCCTCTGCGGCTCCGTAACGGTCAGGGTGTCCGGCGCGCTGGGCGACATCTCTGCCTGTCATTGCGAGATGTGTACGCGGTGGAGCGGATCGGTCCAGATGGGGATCGAGGTACCGCAGGAGCGGGTCACGATCGCGGGGCCGGTTAAGACGCATCGGTCCTCGCCCATCGGAGAGCGCGCATGGTGCGACACCTGCGGCTCGGCGATCTGGTTTCGCTACCCCGAGGGACCAGATGCTGGATACTTCGAGCTGGCTCCGGGGCTGTTTGATAACGCGGGCGGGGCGCGTCTGGTGCGCATCGTCTACGCCGACAGGCACCCCGACGGATACGCCCTTGCGGGTGATGTGGAACGGGTCAGCAAGGCGGCGTATGAGGCCCGCCACCCCTTTGTGAAGGACACGGCCGATGCAGCGTCTTGAGGGCCAGTGCCTGTGCGGGGCCGTCAAGGTCACCGCGACCGCCGACGAGGCGCCAAAGCTGCGGGCATGCCACTGCGACATGTGCAACCGGCATACAAGCGGCCCGTTCTTTTCGATCAACGCCGACCCGGCGTCGGTAGAGGTCAGCGGCCCGGCCAAGACCTTCCGATCGTCGGATTGGGCGGAGCGTGGGTTTTGCGGCACCTGCGGATCGACGCTCTGGTACGGAACGGTCGCGGACGGTGCGCGGCATCTGTCCGCCGGGCTGTTCGACAACGCGGGCGGCGGCACGCTCGCCATAGAATTCTACGCCGACGCGTGCCCACAGGGCTACGCATTGGCGGGGTCACAGCGAAAGCTGACCACACCTGAGACAATCGCGCTGTTCGCGCCCCGAGAGGAGACAGATCAATGACCAAGTATGATGACGCATGGGTTGCCCGCGAAGAAGCCAAGCGCGCCTTCATGGCTGAAAAGGGGCTCTACTCCCCCGAGGAGGAGCATTCCTCCTGCGGTGTGGGGCTCGTCGTGAACATCGACGGGTCGCGCAGCCGCGCGGTGGTGGACAACGGGATCAAGGCGCTCAAGGCGATCTGGCACCGCGGTGCCGTCGATGCCGATGGCAAGACCGGCGACGGGGCAGGCATCCACGTGCAGCTGCCCGTTCCCTTCTTCTACGACCAGATCGGGCGCACCGGCCATACGCCGCGCAAGGACGAGCTTTTTGCCGTGGGTCAGGTCTTTCTGCCGCGCACGAATTTCGCCGCCCAGGAGACGTGCCGCACGATCGTGGAGAGCGAAGTGCTGCGCATGGGCTACTACATCTACGGCTGGCGCCATGTGCCCGTGAACGTGGAATGCCTGGGCGAGAAGGCCAATGCGACCCGTCCCGAGATCGAGCAGATCCTGATCTCCAACGCCAAGGGCGTGGATGAGGAGACCTTCGAGCGCGAGCTTTACGTGATCCGGCGCCGGATTGAAAAGGCGGCCATCGCAGCGCAGGTGCCGACGCTCTACATCGCGTCGATGTCGTGTCGGTCGATCATCTACAAGGGCATGATGCTGGCCGAGCAGGTGGCGGAGTTCTACCCCGACCTGATGGACGAGCGGTTCGAGAGTGCCTTCGCGATCTACCACCAGCGTTACTCCACCAACACTTTCCCGCAGTGGTGGCTGGCTCAGCCGTTCCGCATGCTGGCGCATAACGGTGAGATCAACACGCTCAGGGGCAACCTCAACTGGATGAAGAGCCACGAGATCCGCATGGCGAGTGCGACCTTCGGAGACATGGCGGATGACATCAAGCCGATCGTCGCCGCCGGGTCGAGCGACAGCGCCGCGCTGGACGCCGTCTTCGAGGTGCTGGTGCGCGCCGGACGCTCCGCGCCGATGGCCAAGACGATGCTGGTGCCGGAGAGCTGGTCCAAGCAGGCGATCGAACTGCCGCAGGCGTGGCGCGACATGTATTCCTACTGCAACTCCGTGATGGAGCCATGGGACGGCCCTGCGGCGCTGGCGATGACCGATGGCCGCTGGGTCTGCGCAGGGCTTGACCGGAACGGCTTGCGCCCGATGCGCTACGTCGTGACATCCGATGGCATGCTGATCGCGGGCTCGGAAGCGGGCATGGTCCCGATGGACGAGGCGCGGGTCGTGCGCAAGGGCGCGCTGGGCCCCGGTCAGTTGCTGGCCGTGGACATGGCCGAGGGCAAGCTCTTCGGCGATACCGAAATCAAGGACAAGCTTGCGGCGGCACGCCCGTTCGGCGAATGGGTCGGCAAGATCAACGAGCTCGACGACGTGCTGGCGGGCGTGACCGAAAAGCCGCTCTTCGAGGGGGCAGAGCTGCGCCGCCGCCAGGTCGCGGCGGGCTATACCATCGAGGAGCTGGAGCAGATCCTCGCGCCGATGGCCGAGGACGGCAAGGAGACGATCGCGAGCATGGGCGATGACACGCCCTCCGCGGTGCTTTCGACCAAGTACCGGCCGCTGAGCCATTTCTTCCGGCAGAACTTCTCGCAGGTGACCAACCCGCCGATCGACAGCCTGCGCGAATTCCGGGTGATGAGCCTCAAGACGCGGTTCGGAAACCTCAAGAACGTGCTGGACGAAGACAGCAGCCAGACCGAGATCCTCGTGCTCGACAGCCCGTTCGTGGGCAACGCGCAGTTCGACGAGGTCGATGCGCAATTTCAACGCGGACCTTGTGACGATCGACTGTACCTTCGCCAAGGGCAGCAGCCTGAATGCGGCGCTGGGCGCGATCCGCGCCGAGGCGGAGGATGCGGTGCGCTCCGGTGCGGGGCATATCGTGCTGACCGACCAGATGAGCGGTGCGGACAAGGTCGCGATGCCGATGATCCTCGCCACCTCCGCCGTGCACAGCCATCTGACGCGCAAGGGCCTGCGGACGTTCTGCTCGCTCATCGTGCGGTCGGCGGAATGTGTGGATCCGCATTATTTCGCGGTGCTGATCGGCTGCGGGGCGACCGTGGTGAACGCCTATCTGGCGGAGGATTGCCTGGCCGACCGGATCGCGCGCGGCCTGCTGGATGTGGACCTGACGCAGGCGATCCGGCGCTACCGCGAGGCGATCGACCAGGGCCTGCTCAAGATCATGGCGAAGATGGGCATCTCCGTGGTGTCGTCCTATCGCGGCGGTCTCAACTTCGAGGCAGTGGGCCTGAGCCGTGCGATGTGCGCGGAGTATTTCCCCGGCATGACCAGCCGCATCAGCGGCATCGGCGTCAGCGGCATCCAGCGCAAGGCGGAGGAAGTGCATGCCAAGGGCTGGGGCGGGCCGGAGACGGTGATGCCCATCGGCGGCTTCTACAAGGCGCGCAAATCCGGTGAGACGCACGCCTGGGAAGCGACCTCCATGCACATGCTGCAGACAGCCTGCCAGCGTGCCTCCTATGAGATGTGGAAGCAGTATTCCGCCAAGATGCAGAGCAATCCGCCCATCCACCTGCGCGATCTGCTGGACGCTCAAGCCGATGGGCACGCCGGTGCCGATCGAGGAGGTGGAGAGCATCACCGCGATCCGCAAACGCTTCGTCACGCCGGGCATGAGCCTTGGTGCGCTGAGCCCGGAGGCGCACAAGACGCTGAACGTTGCGATGAACCGGATCGGTGCCAAGAGCGACAGCGGCGAGGGTGGCGAGGATCCGGCACATTTCCATCCGGAGGCGAATGGCGACAACCCGAGCGCCAAGATCAAGCAGGTGGCCTCGGGACGCTTCGGCGTGACGGCGGAGTATCTGAACCAGTGCGAAGAGCTGGAAATCAAGGTCGCCCAGGGTGCCAAGCCCGGCGAGGGCGGACAGTTGCCCGGCATGAAGGTGACAGAGCTCATCGCGCGGCTGCGTCATTCGACGCCGGGTGTCACGCTCATTTCGCCGCCGCCGCACCACGACATCTATTCGATCGAGGATCTGGCGCAGCTGATCTATGACCTCAAGCAGATCAACCCGCGCTGCAAGGTGACGGTCAAACTGGTGGCGAGCTCGGGTGTCGGCACCATCGCGGCAGGCGTGGCCAAGGCGAAGGCGGACATCATCCTGATCTCGGGCCACAACGGCGGCACGGGGGCCTCGCCTGCGACCTCGATCAAATATGCGGGGCTGCCGTGGGAAATGGGCCTGACCGAGGCGCATCAGGTCCTGTCGATGAACAACCTGCGCGGGCGCGTGACGCTGCGCACGGATGGCGGTCTGCGGACTGGGCGCGACATCGTGATCGCGGCGATGCTGGGCGCCGAGGAGTACGGCATCGGCACCGCGGCGCTGATCGCGATGGGTTGCATCATGGTGCGGCAGTGCCAGTCCAACACATGCCCCGTGGGCGTCTGCACGCAGGACGAGGAACTGCGCGCGAAGTTCACGGGCTCCGCAGACAAGGTGGTGAACCTGATCACCTTCTATGCGACCGAAGTGCGTGAAATTCTCGCCGGGATCGGCGCGCGCAGCCTCGATGAGGTGATCGGGCGGGCGGATCTGCTGACGCAGGTGAGCCGCGGCTCGGCACATCTGGATGATCTGGACCTCAACCCGCTGCTCATCTCGGTGGATGCGGAGATGGACGCCGTCTATAGCCGCGGCAAGCCGCGCAATGCGGTGCCCGATACACTCGATGCGCAGATCGTGGAGGACGCCAAGCGCTTCCTTGAGGATGGCGAGAAGATGCAGCTGAGCTATGCGGTGCAGAACACGCACCGGTCCGTCGGTACACGAACCTCGAGCCATATCGTGAGCCGGTTCGGGATGCGCAACGATTTGCAGCCCAACCATCTGACGATCAATCTCACCGGCTCCGCGGGTCAGTCGCTGGGCGCCTTCGCCGCACCGGGCCTCAAGCTCGTGGTGGCGGGGGATGCCAACGATTACGTCGGCAAGGGATTGTCCGGCGGCACGATCGTGGTGCGCCCGCACATGAGCAGCTCGATTGTGGCGTCAGAGAACACAATCATCGGCAACACGGTTCTGTACGGCGCGACGAAAGGCTACCTCTTTGCAGCCGGGCGCGCGGGTGAGCGCTTTGCCGTGCGCAATTCCGGCGCGCAGGTGGTGATCGAGGGGTGTGGCTCTAACGGTTGCGAGTATATGACCGGGGGCGTGGCGGTGATCCTCGGCGACATCGGTGCCAACTTCGGTGCGGGGATGACCGGCGGGATGGCGTATCTCTATGATCCGGAAGGGCGGGCAGTGGACATGATGAACCATGAAACACTGGTGCATTGCCCCGTCTCGCAGGATCACTGGGAGGAGCAGCTCAAGACCCTGATCGAACAGCACGCTCTTGAAACCGACAGCCGCAAGGCCGCCGATATCCTGCAGCACTGGGATCTGGAAAAAGGTCATTTCGTCCAGATCTGCCCCAAGGAAATGCTTAACCGGATCCCCGTTCCGCTGGAGGTTGGGGCAAGGGCGGTTCCTGCGGAATAGAGTCCAGAGCAATTGTGTCAGCGGACGAAACAGTGTGTTTCGCTGACACAAAATGACCCTCATTGGAAACATTGAGCAGCAAATTTTCGGCAAATTCAACGCGCATCCTTGGCCCTGTTACAGCCAAGGGTGCGCCTCATGCCAACCACTTACAAGGACCAGTTCTTCAGGGTAGATCCCGGTGCGCCGCCGCCGTTCGGCACTGCGCTGACCGTCGAGCGCGGAACCTATGTCGATTATAATGACAATGGTCAGATCAACCCCAACACCGCCGATACGTTCAACGGGATCGCGATCACCTCCGTGTGGCGCAACGACTCGCTGACGATCCGGCTGCCGAACGGCTCGCTTGTCCGCTATGTCGGCACGACCTTCTATCTTGCCAGCGGCGCGCCGGTGTTCACGCCCAATGACGGCCAGGTCCTGCAAAACGGGACCTATTTCAGCCGGAGTTTCGTGACCAACAGCACCAACATGCCGGTCGGCACGTTCGGGCCCACGTGTTTCACGCGCGGAACGCTGATCCGTCTGGCTGACGGCGCCCGAGCGGTTGAGGACCTCAAAGCCGGTGATCTCGTGGAAACGATGGACGAGGGTGCGCAGCCGGTACGGCTGGTGCTGCGCCAGACGGTCCGGGCCTACGGAAGTTTCGCGCCGATCCTCTTTGAGGCTGGCAGCATCGCGAATGCACGGGCCTTTCGCGTCTCGCCCGAACATCGGATGCTGGTCGGGGACTGGCGCACACAGTTGTTGATGGGCTGTGACGAGGCATTGGTAGCGGCCAAACATTTGGTCAACGGACGCGATGTGCGCGTGGAAGAGGGCGGCGTGGTGGAATATATCCACCTGCTGTTTGATCGCCACCAGATCGTTTTCGGGAATGGCTGCCCGTCAGAGAGCTGCCTGCCTGATACCGGGCTCGCGCAGCAGGGATGCGAGCAGCAGGCAGAACTGCTCGCGCTCTTTCCGCAGCTTGCCGATAAGACTGCCCGCGTTCTGGCCGCACGGACAGTCGCACGGCGCATGGAGGCGGCCTGCCTCATGGCTGCCTGAGAATTCTTGACGGGCTTAAGGATATTCGGATGACCCTTTGCTACCTTCACAACCGCCTTTTCCGCGCACTCGCTGCGATTGCCTCGCTCAACAGCTGTGCCGCTTTCGACTGAGGGCGTACCCTTCGGGCCACGGCGCGCACGGATCTGTCGGTTCCGTGTGAGCATCGTTTCCAAGGCGCGCACCCGGCGCTATAGCTGAGCCATGGCAAAACGGACCGCGAAATCTAAGGGCAGGACAAAGGCCGGACCGGTGCGGGTGCCGCTCCTGCGCCGCGTGCGGCGGTTTGCCTGGCGCGCGGTGGCGATCGCTTTCTTGGTGGTGGTGGCCGCGGTTCTGCTGGGCCGCGTGTTCAACCCGCCGACGACCGCCCATATGCTGGGCGAAGCCCGAAGGCTCGGCGGTGTGACCCATGACTGGGTGCCGATGGAGGGGATCGCACCGGTGATGGCGCGCGCCGTGGTCGCGGCGGAGGACGCGAACTTCTGCCAGCACTGGGGCTTCGATCTGGCGGCGATCAAGCTCGCGATTGCCGAAGGCTCGAACCGCGGCGCCTCCACGCTGAGCCAGCAGACGGTCAAGAACGTCTACCTCTGGCATGGTCGCACTTATCTGCGCAAGGCACTGGAGGCGGGGATCACCCCGCTGGTGGAGGCGCTCTGGCCCAAGCGGCGGATTTTGGAAGTCTATCTGAACGTTGCGGAATTCGACGAAGGCGTGTTCGGGGTCAAGGCTGCGGCACAGCACTATTTCGGCGTGGGGCCAGAGGCGTTGAGCGCTGGGCAGGCATCCGCACTGGCAGCGGTGCTGCCCTCGCCCAAGACCCGCAGCGCCTCGCGCCCGACCTCCTTCCTGCGCAAACGCGCGGCGCAGATCCGCTCGGGTGCGGCGACAATAGAGGCGGACGGGCGCAGCGATTGTTTCGAGAGTTGAATAATACCTTCGCGCAAGGCATTTAGGACCAACGCCCAATTTACGGATTTATCATGGCCCGCCTGTTCCACGTCCCTCTGTCGCCCTTCTGCCGTAAGATCCGGCTGAGCCTTGCGGAAAAGAAGATAGAGGTGGATCTGGTCGAGGAGCGGTATTGGGAGCAGGATCCTGATTTTCTGCGGCGCAACCCGGCGGGCAAGGTGCCTGTGCTGCGCCTCGACGGGATCATGATGGCCGAGAGTGCGGCGATCTGCGAATACATCGAGGAGACCCGGCCCGAGCCGTCGCTGCTGCCCTCCGATCCCGCGCAGCGGCTCGAGGTGCGCAGGCTGGTGAGCTGGTTCGACGACAAATTCCACCACGAAGTGACGTCCAAGCTGCTCTATGAGCGGGTAAACAAAAAGATGATGAAGGCGGGCTACCCCGACAGCAAGAACGTGAAGGCGGGAGCGAAGGCGATCAAGTTTCACCTCGGCTACATGACCTGGCTGCTTGACCATCGCCGCTGGCTGGCGGGTGACGTGATGACACTGGCGGATTTTGCCGCCGCCGCGCATCTGTCCTCGCTCGACTACATCTCGGACGTGGACTGGAACAGCTGTCCCGAAGTCAAGGACTGGTACGCGAAGATCAAGTCGCGGCCCGCGTTCCGGTCCATCCTCGCGGATCAGGTGCCTGGGTTCACGCCACCGCGGCATTACAACGATCTGGATTTCTAGGCGCTGCATCCGCTGCCCCCTGTGCGGGTCGAGGGTCCGGGATGCGGTTTGAGGGCGAAGAAGAAAATGGATCTCAAGCAGCGAATGGTACGCGAAGCGTTGGACGCCGGGTTCGTGGCGTGCCGCGTGTGCAGGCCCGATGCCGTGCCGCAGGTCCCCGGGCATCTGGCCGATTATCTCGCGGCGGGATATCACGGGCAGATGGGTTGGATGGCCGAGCGTGTGCACTGGCGGGGTAATCCGGCAGCTCTCTGGCCGCAGGCGCGCTCGGTGATCATGCTCGCGGAAAGCTATGCGCCTGAGCACGATCCGCTCAGCATTCTGGGGCGGCCCGATCTGGGGGCCATATCCGTCTATGCGCAGGGGCGCGACTATCACGATGTGGTCAAGAAGCGTCTGAAGCGGTTGGCGCGGTGGCTGGTTGCGCAAGCGGATTGCGAGGTAAAGGTTTTCGTGGACACCGCCCCCGTGCCGGAGAAGGCGCTGGCGCAGGCGGCAGGGCTGGGATGGATCGGCAAGCATACCAATGTGCTGAGCCGGGAGTGGGGCAACTGGGCGTTCCTCGGCTCCGTGTTCACCACGCTGGACCTCGCGCCCGATGCGGCAGAGGTCGACCATTGCGGCAGTTGCACGGCCTGTCAGGACATCTGTCCGACAGACGCATTTCCGGCGCCCTACCGCCTCGACGCGCGGCGCTGCATCTCCTACCTCACGATCGAGCACAGGGGCCCCGTGGACGAGGCGTTGCGCGGCAAGCTGGGCAACCGGATATACGGCTGTGACGATTGCCTCGCGGTATGTCCGTGGAACAAGTTCGCGGTGGCGGCGAGTGACCTGCGCTATCACGGGCATGCGGGCGGCACGCTGGCGGAGCTTGTGGTGCTCGACGATGCCGCCTTCCGGGCGCGGTTCTCAGGCTCGCCGATCAAGCGGATCGGGCGGGACCGTTTCGTGCGCAACGTGCTTTACGCGATCGGCAATTCGGGCGATGCATCGCTGCGCGGGGCGGCGCAGGGGCTCTGCGAGGATCCCGATGCGGCGGTTGCGGATGCCGCCCGTTGGGCCGTGGCGCGATTGGCGCATGGCTGACGCGATTGGGGCTGGCCTTCGGCGGCCCTTAGGCTAGGACAGCTCCCAGAGATCGAAGGAGGATGCCATGGCGTTGCTGTTGGGTGTGGATACGGGCGGGACCTATACCGATGCGGTGATCATCCGCGACGAGGCGCAGGTCATCGCCAGCGCCAAGGCGCTGACGACGCGTCACGATCTGGCGGTGGGTGTCGGCGAGGCAGTGCGCGCGGTGCTCGCACAATCGGGAATAGCGGCCGGGGATATCGCGCTTGCTTCGCTCTCCACGACGCTTGCGACCAATGCGCTGGTAGAGGGGCAGGGCGGGCGCGTCGCACTCATCTACATCGGTTTCCGGGAGAAGGATCTGGAGACGCACGGCCTGCTGGAGGCGCTCAAGGGCGATCCGCATGTGGTGCTGGCGGGCGGGCACAATCATGCGGGTGGCGAAGCGATGCCGCTGGACGAGGCGACGCTGCGCGGGTTCTTGATGACGCATGGCGCGGGCGTGGGCGGCTTTGCCGTCGCATCGCAATTCGCCACGCGCAATCCGGCGCATGAGTTGCGTGCGATGGCGATGGTGGCGGAGTTGACGGGCCGCCCAGTGTCGGCCTCCCACCAGCTCTCGGCCAAGCTCAACGGGCCCAAGCGCGCGATGACGGCGGTGCTGAACGCGCGGCTGATCGGCATGATCGACCGGCTGATCGGGCGCGCGGAGGATGTGCTGCGCGAGATCGGCGTGTCGGCGCCGCTGATGGTGGTGCGCGGGGATGGGGCGCTCATTTCCTCAGCGCAGGCGCGCGAGCGGCCCATCGAGACGATCCTCAGCGGGCCTGCGGCGTCCATCGTCGGCGCGCGCTGGCTCACCGGCGCGGATCATGCACTGGTGAGCGATATCGGCGGGACGACGACGGATATCGCCGTGCTGCGCGACGGGCGGCCGGCGATCGACCCGGCGGGGGCGCGCGTCGGCCCATACCGCACCATGGTGGAGGCGGTCGCGATGCGCACCACGGGCCTCGGCGGTGACAGCGAGGTGCATTTCCTGACCGAAGGTCTGCGTGGCGGTGTGACGCTTGGGCCGCGGCGGGTGTTGCCGATCTCGCTTGTGGCCGTCGATGCGCCGGGCGTGGTGCATGACACGCTCGACGCACAGCTGCGCAACAGCCTGCCCGGAGAGCATGACGGACGCTTCGTGCGGGCGGTGGCGGGTCAGCGGATCGAGGGGATCGGCCCGCGTGAGCGGGCACTGCTGGAGCGTATCGGCGAGGCGGTGCATCCGCTGGGCGACGTGTTGCGCTCCCGCGTCGAGGGCGGTGCGCTCAAGCGGTTGGTGGAGCGGGGACTGGTGCAGCTGAGCGGTGTCACGCCGTCCGATGCCAGCCACGTGCTGGGCCTCACGGAGGTGTGGGACGCCGATGCCGCGCGCAAGGCGCTGATGCTGTTCGGGCGGCGCCGCACGGGAGCGGGAGAGCGCCTCGCCCCGGCGCCGGAAGCGATGGCGCGGATCATCATCACGCAGCTTGAGCATCAGACAGGCCTCGCGTTGCTTGAGGCGGCTTTCGCTGAGGAAGAAACGGAATTTGGTGAGGATCCCGCGGTGCTGGCGCGGCATGTGCTGATGCAGCGCGGTCTTGACGGGCATCGCGGGCTTGTGAGGCTGGAGACCGGGCTCGCCGTGCCGGTGATCGGGCTCGGCGCGTCGGCTGCGACCTATTATCCGGCGGTCGGCACGCAACTCGGGTGCGAGATGATCCTGCCGGAGCACGGTGGTGTGGCCAACGCCATCGGGGCCGTGGTGGGGCGCGTCACGATGCGGGAGGCCGGAACGGTGACCTCGCCCAGCGAGGGGCGCTACCGCGTGCATCTGGCCAGCGGGCCGGAGGATTTCAGCGACGCAGAGACGGCGCTCGGACGGCTCGAGGACGTGCTGCGCAACCTAGCGCTTGCCGCGGCAGAGGCGGCGGGGGCCGTAGACATCCAGATAAGCGCATCGCGCGACGTGCGCAGCGCCGGGGTAGAGGGACGCGAGGTGTTCGTGGAAGCCGATGTGGCGGTCGAGGCGTCGGGGCGTCCGCGCGTGGCGGTTTAGGGCGCTAAACGGTCAAGGAATCGGAGGTCTTCCACGCGACAGGTGTGACGTAGACCAACTGGTCATCGACACTGATCATGACTTCACCATCCTGAATGGTGGCTTGCAGCTTCATCGAGCGGCTTGCCAGTTTCGCCAGATCGGCAGTCTCGTGTTCGGGGAAATTCACGACACGGAGGTTATCGAAACGGGCCAGGCTGTTCTTGATTTTCTCCCACCAGACCTCGGCCGTTCTGCCGCCGTAGGAATAGATCACGACGCTTTTTGCTTTGCCGCAGGATTGGCGGACGACCTTCTCACCCGGAAGCCCGAGGGCCACCCATAGATCAAGCTCGCCACTCAGGCTTTTCTGCCAGATGTCGGGTTCGTCGTCGGTGGAGAGGCCTTTCGTCAGTTCCAGTTGCTCATGCGCTGTCAGGGCGAAGGCGACAAGACGGACCATCAAACGCTCGTCGGTCTCGGAGGGGTGTTTGGCGACCGTCAGCTTGTGGGTTTCATAATAGTGACGATCCATGTCGGACACGGAAAGTTCGACTTTGTAGATCGTGGATTTCAGCGCCATGGTCTGTCCTGACATTTCCCGGATAGGCATGCCTAGTGCTTTCGACGCTGTGTTGAAAGGGCATAAGGATGGGGGCCGCAGGAAAAAGGGCTGCCCCTGAGGACAGCCCTTTGTCGCTTATTCCGCCGCGGCGCGTTTGGGCAGGACCCAATCGGGGCGGGGGAAATGGCAGGTGTAGCCGTTCGGGATCCGCTCGAGGTAGTCCTGATGCTCAGGCTCGGCCTCCCAGAAATCGCCCACCGGCTCAACTTCGGTCACCACCTTGCCGGGCCAGATGCCGGACGCCTCGATGTCGGCGATGGTGTCGAGCGCGACCGCCTTTTGCGCTTCGTCCTCGTAGTAGATCGCAGAGCGGTAGCTCATGCCGCGGTCGTTGCCCTGACGGTTGAGCGTGGTGGGGTCGTGGATCTGGAAGAAGAGCTCCAGCAGATCACGGTAGCTGAGCACATCGGGATCGAAGATGATCTCAATGGCTTCGGCGTGGGTGCCGTGGTTGCGGTAGGTGGCGTTGGGCACGTCGCCGCCGGAATAGCCGACGCGTGTGCTGATCACGCCTTTGCGTTTGCGGATGAGGTCCTGCATCCCCCAGAAACATCCACCTGCCAATACTGCGCGTTCGGTCATGCTACGTCCTCCACTTGATCCAGATACTGTCCATAACCTTCGGCCTCCATGTCGTCGCGGTGGACAAACCGCAGCGACGCCGAATTGATGCAATAGCGCAGGCCGCCCCGGTCCCGCGGCCCGTCTGGAAAGACGTGGCCGAGGTGGCTGTCGCCATGGGTGCTGCGCACTTCGGTGCGGACCATGCCGAGCGTGCTGTCGCGCAGTTCCTGAACATGGGCGGGCTCGATCGGTTTGGTGAAGCTCGGCCAGCCGCAGCCGCTCTCATATTTGTCGGCGGACGCGAACAGCGGCTCGCCCGAGACGATATCGACGTAGATGCCCGGCTCCTTGTTGTTCAGAAGCTTGCCGGTGCCGGGGCGTTCCGTACCGCTCTCCTGCGTGACGTAGAACTCCTCCGGCGAGAGGGTGGCGATGACATCGGGGTTTTTCGTGTACTCTGGCATGGGCCTCTCCTTGGCTGTGCGTTGAGCTATTAGATGGGGCATATCGTGCCAAAATCAAAGGGGTGCTGCGCGCTGAAACTCATTGTGAACCGTTTGGCCCGATTCGTCGTACATGTAATGCAGGAGGATTTGAGATGCGCGTAATTCTGGGGTTGATCATGGCACTATGGGCAGGAGCGGCGGCAGCGGCGCCGCGAGATGCGGTCTTTCCGTCCATCGACGGTGGCGACATCGCGCTTGCGGATTTCCGGGGCCAGCCTGTGCTGGTGGTCAACACGGCGTCGCAATGCGGCTTCACCTACCAGTATGACGGCCTTCAGGCGCTCTACGACCGTTACCGCGACCGCGGGCTGGTGGTCCTCGCGGTGCCGTCCGACGACTTCAATCAGGAACTGGCGAGCGCGCAGGACGTGAAGGAATTCTGCGAGATCAATTTCAATCTGTCGTTGCCGATGACGGACCTGACCCATGTTCGCGGGACGCAGGCGCATGATTTCTACCGCGATGTGAAGGCGCAGACGGGGTTCGTGCCGCGCTGGAACTTCAACAAGGTGCTGATTGGCGCGCAGGGCGAAGTGGTCGAGACATGGGGCGCAAACGTGCGGCCCGACAGCGGCGCGATCCCCGCGGCAATTGAGAAAATCCTGAAATAGCGTAGGATCGGCACCGAAGGGAACGTGCCGATGAGCGATTTGAAGAAAGCCTACAGGCTCGAGACGCCCGAGGACAGCCGCGCGCTCTACGCCGATTGGGCGCCGACCTATGACGATGATTTCGCGGCTGGGATGGATTACCGCCTGCCGCAAATGGTGGCGATGGTGCTGGCTGAGCATGGCCCCGATGGCCCGGTACTGGACGTTGGTGCGGGGACCGGGCTGCTGGCGCAGGCTTTCCCGCTGCGCGCGGCGCTCGAGATGCACGCGCTCGATATCTCCCCGGAAATGCTGGCGGTGGCGATGGGCAAGGGCCTCTATGCCCGCGCGATCGAGGCGGACCTGACCAAACCGCTGATGCTGGCCGGGGATACCTACGGCGCCGTGGCAAGTTCGGGTACGTTCACCCACGGCCATGTGGGGCCGGATGCGATTGACGGGTTGCTGCACGTCGCGCGGCCGGGGGCGCTCTTCGTGCTGGCCATCAACGCCGCGCATTTCAAGGCGCGCGGGTTCGAGGCGAAGTTCAACGAATTGGCCCCCCGCATCGCGGACCTGAGCCTGCGGGAGGTGCGGATCTACGGCCCTGCCGCGGACGCGGCGCATGCGGAGGATACGGCCCGGATCGCGGTCTTCATCAAGCGCTGAGGTTTAGCGGCGGGCAGACCAGCCCAGTCTGCCGCTTGGGCGAGACCAACAGGTATCTGGCGAAGGAGCGCTCCAGCTGTCCGGGTGAAGGGACAGACGGCCCCTGCGATGTCGGTTTCAGGCTTTCGTCTGGCGCGAGATCTGGACGGCAAGGATGCCTGCGGCGATGATGGCGACCCCCGTGATGTCGCGCGGGCCCAGCGCCTCTCCCAGTAGCATGGCAGCAATGGCCACGCCGAAGAACGGATTGAGGAAGTGGAACGTCGCCGCCCGTGTGGCGCCGATGCGGCCGACCAGCAGGAACCAGACCCATGTGGCCGTCAACCCCGGAACAAGGCAGGTATAGATGAACGCGGCGGCGAGAGGCCAGCTCGGCCTGACGCTGGGTGTCTCGAAGAGGAGCGTGGCGAGGGTGAGCGCGGCACAGCCCACCAGCATCTGCAGCCCCACCACCATCAGCAGGTTGCCGCCCGAGGACGCGCCGCGCACGGTGAGTGTGGCGATGGTGAGCGCCAGTACACCGATGAAGCAGATCGCGACCCCGGTAAGGTCCACCCCGTCGCCCACGCGGCTGCCCATGATCAGGGCCACACCGGCAAGTCCCGCAACGAGCCCCGCGATGCCCAGCGGGCCAAGCCGGTCACCCATGAAGGCCCATGCCGCCATGGCGACCAGCAGCGGCATGGTGGAGGCGATGATCGCGGCGAGCGATGCCTCGATCGTCTGCATGGCGACGAAGAACAGGCCAAGGTACACCGCGTTCTGCAGGATGCCGAAGCCTGCGGTCGCGCGCCACTGTGCGCGGGTGAGATGCCAGTTCTGACCTAGCGCGCGGGCAATGGCGATGCCGATCAACCCGGAGACCAGATAACGCACCGATAGCGCGGCAAGCGGCGTGGCGTCGGCCACGATGATTCGCGCGGAGGTGAAGGCCGAGGACCACATGAGCGCAAACGCGAGGCCCAGGCCGATTGCGCGTATGTCCATGACCTGTGTGCCTTTAACCTGCCCGCTAAGCGGGACCATCCGCCAGAAGCGGGCAAATCACAACCGCCCTCAGCGTGCCTTGAACACCATGGTCAGGCGCGCGCCCTCTTCTGTAAGGTCGTGTGTCAGAGTGGCGCCGAGATTTGAAGCGGCGGCTGCGACGATCATGGTGCCGACACCGCTGACGCGGCTGGGCTCGGGCGCGGGCGCCGCGGAGCCTTGGCCATTGTCTTGGGCGGTGAGGGTCAGCGTGTCATCATCCGTGGCGATCAGCGAGATCTTCACAGCGCCCTCAGCCCCGTCCGGATAGCCGTATTTGATGGTATTGGCGACAAACTCCGACAGGATCATGCCGATGTCGGTTGCGGCCTTCGAGGGAAGGCTCACGTCATCGACCTGAAGCACGAGAGCGATCCTCTCGGGCGTCGTTTCGCGCAGACTTGCGATCAGCACGTCGAGGTAATGCGCCATGTCGATCTGGCCTGACGCGCTCGTCTTTTGCAACTGCTCATGCAGCGCAGACATGCCGTCGATGCGCCTGTTGATCGCTTCGAGGGCGTCGCGCGCGGAGTCGTCCTCCATCGCGCGGGAGTAGAGCCGGACCAGCGACGAGGTGGATTGCAGCGAATTCTTGATCCGGTGGTCCATTTCGGCGCGCAGCGTCTGCTCGTTGCGCAGGGCGCGCCGCAGGTTCAGCTGATGCATGACCTGACGCGCCAGGACGATCAGGGTCTGGCGTTGAAGATCGTTGAGTTGGCGCGGCTCGTTGCCCAGCACACATAGCGTGCCGAGCGGGAGGCCGGACGGCGCCACCAGTCGCGCGCCCGCGTAGAACCGCAGACCCGGCTCGCTCGAGACACAGCGGATTGTCGGCCATGCGCGGATCGTTGAGCGTGTCGGAGATCTCGACGAAATCCTCTTCGAGGATGACATGCGAACAGATCGAGGTCTCGAGCGGTGTTTCGCGCGCGCCCAAGCCAACCTCGGCCTTGAACCACTGGCGGTGCTCGTCGATCAGGTTGACCACCGAGATGGGAGTCTCGCAGATGCGCGAGGCCAGTGCCACGATGTCGTCGAAGTCCTGCTCGCGCGGGGTATCGAGGATCTCGTAGCTGTGCAGGGCGGCGATCCGCTTTGCGTTTTCGGGGTGGGCGGCAGCTTTCATTCGTCTCTCCGCATGTCGCGTATGTCCAGGTCTTTGTCAGGAGCCGGTTGCCAGCGACCGTCCCTTGAATGACATAGCCCAAAAGAAAAGGGGCTGCCAAGATGGCAACCCCTCTTACGGGTCTTCGGCAACCGCCGTATCAACCGTTGACGCTGTCTTTCAACGCTTTGGCGATGGTCATCTTGACGACCTTGTCGGCGTCTTTCTTGAACTGCTCGCCGGTGGCCGGGTTGCGCACCATGCGCTCGGGACGCTCACGGCAGTAGATCTTGCCGACGCCGGGGAGTGTGACGGCGCCGCCGCCGGACACTTCCTTGGTGATCAGTGTGCAGACGGCATCAAGTGCCGAACCTGCGGATTTCTTGTCTGTGCCCATTTCTTCGGCCAGTGCCGCGACAAGCTGGGTCTTCGTCATTGGTTTCGTTGCCATGTGTATTCTCCTCGGCTGCCCGAATGTTGGGCCTCATGGCGGGAATGTAACTGTATCTAGACAAATAACACAACGAATAGTGGCGCAGTTTCCTCTGATATCTGACGATTTATGCGATTTTTTGCCATTCTGCGGTCTCAGAGGAAGGCGGTTTCCTCGAAAGAGCGCAATTTCCGGCTGTGAATCCGCTCAAGCGGCATGCCGCGGAGTTGTTCCATCGCCCGGATGCCGATCATCAAATGGCGCGAAACCTGCGTCTTGTAGAAGTCCGAGGCCATGCCGGGCAGCTTCAATTCGCCGTGCAAGGGCTTGTCAGAGACACACAGGAGTGTGCCGTAGGGGACACGGAAGCGGTAGCCGTTGGCGGCGATCGTGGCGCTCTCCATGTCGAGAGCGATGGCGCGCGACTGGCTGAGGCGCTGAACCGGCCCGGAATGGTCGCGCAGCTCCCAGTTGCGGTTGTCGATGGTGGCCACCGTGCCGGTGCGCATGATCCGCTTGAGCTCGTAGCCCTCGAGCTGCGTCACCTGCGCCACCGCCTGCTCGAGCGCGATCTGGATCTCGGCGAGGGCCGGGATCGGCACCCAGACGGGCAGATCGTCGTCGAGCACGTGGTCCTCGCGCAGGTAGGCATGGGCGAGCACAAAATCGCCCAGCGCCTGCGTGTTGCGCAGACCCGCGCAGTGCCCGACCATCAGCCAGGCATGCGGGCGCAGCACCGCGATGTGGTCGGTCGCGGTCTTGGCGTTGGAGGGGCCGACGCCGATGTTCACCAGCGTGATACCGGCACCGTTCTCGCGCTTGAGATGGTAGGTCGGCATCTGCGGCATCTTGGCCGCCACCTCAATCGGTGCGTCAGGGTCCGTGATCTCCTGATTGTTGGTGGACACAAAGGAGGTATAGCCGCTGGCCGGATCGCGCAGCATCTGCCGGGCATAATCCTCGAACTCGGTCACATAGAACTGGTAGTTGGTGAAGAGCACGTGACACTGAAAGTGATCCGGGTCCGTCGCGGTATAATGCGCGAGCCGCGCGAGGGAGTAATCCACGCGCTGGGCGGTGAAGGGAGCGAGTGGGGCCACACCGTCTACGGCGATATGGGTGCCGTTGACGATGTCATCGTTGGTGGTGCTGAGGTCGGGCACGTCAAAGATGTCACGCAAGGTGAAATCCGCGGCACCCTCCTGCGGCACGGTCAATCCCGCCTCCGGCGTCATGGCGAAATGCAGTGGAATGGGCGTCTCCGAGGGGCCGATATAGACCGGTTGGCTGTGGTTCTTGATGAGCAGGCCGATCTGCTGGATGAGGTAATTGCGGAACAGATCAGGCCGCGTGATCGTGGCCGCATAGGTGCCGGGGCCGGAGACATGGCCGAAGCTGAGCCGTGTGTCGACCTGCGCATAGGATGAGGTGGTAAAGCGTACCTCCGGGTAGAAGGCGCGCACGCGGGTATCGGGCGGTGCATCGGTCATGGCTTCGGCGAACTGCACACGCAGGAAACCCACCGCCTGATCGTAAAGCAGGGTGAGCTGGTCCACCGCCGCGGTGGCATCGGTGAAGGACTGCGCAGTGGCGGCGTCCGGCGTGAGGGTCTGATATTGCTTCATGCGGTGTCTTCTTGCGGTCTGAGTGCGGGAGCGGACGTGCGCGCGGCGGCGGTCATTTTGCGATCACGTCCACGAATTCAAAGGTCCGGACATCCACCAGCCCGAGGTCAGAAATGCGCAATTCAGGGATCACCACAAGAGCCAACAGCGAATGCTGCATATAGGCGTTGTTGAGGGTGCAGCCACAGTCGCGCATGGCCTGCATCATGGCATCCGTCTTGGCCGCCACCTCGACTGCCGGGCTGTCGGACATCAGGCCCGCGATGGGCAGGTCGATGGTGGCGCGCTCGGCGCCGTCCTTGAAGATCGTGATGCCGCCGCCGAGGCTGCGCAGGTGATTGGCTGCCATCGCCATATGCGCGGCGTCGGTGCCCACGACGATCATGTGATGGCTGTCATGCGCCACGGTGGAGGCCATCGCCATGCTGCCGGTATAGCCGAAGCCCGACACCAGCGCGTTGACCACGCCCCCCGTGGCGCGGTGCCGCTCCACCAGTGCGATCTGGGCCACATCACCACGGGCGGTGACGCGGCCTTCGGTCACCGGCAGCTCAAATTGCAGCGCGCGTGTGGGGGCCTGGTTTTCGACCACGCCGATGACATTCGCGGTGACGGCGTTGGCGCCAGCCGGCGCGGCAATCGTGAAATCATCCGGGTCAAGATCGCGTACCATGTTGACGGTCTTGCGCGCCTGAGCGGGCCAATCGTAATGCGGGCATTCGACGAGGCATTCGCCGTCCTGCGCGACGATCCGGCCGCGGGCGATGACCGTTTCGATGGGCAGCGTCCTCAGGTCGGAGCTCAGGATCAGATCGGCGCGCCTGCCGGGGGTGAGCGAGCCTATCTCACGCTCAAACCCGAAGTGGGTGGCGGTGTTGATCGTAGCCATTTGCAGCGCAACCAGCGGGTCACAGCCGCAGTCGATGGCATGGCGCACCACGCGGTTCATGTGGCCATCGTTCACCAGCGTGCCGGAGTGGCAGTCATCTGTGCACAGGATCATGTTGCGCGGATCGAGCCCGCGCGCGGTGATCGCGGTGATCTGGCTCTGCACGTCGTACCACGCGGAGCCGAGGCGGATCATGGCGCGCATGCCCTGCCGCATCCGCGCAATCGCGTCCGCCTCGCAGGTGCCCTCATGATCATCCGCGGGACCACCCGCGACATAGGCCGCAAAGGCGGGCCCCAGATCGGGCGAGGCATAGTGGCCGCCCACGGTTTTGCCCGCCCTCTGGGTTGCGGCAATCTCGGCAAGCATCTGGGGGTCGGCGCCGATCACGCCGGGGAAGTTCATCATTTCGCCCAGACCGATGATGCCGGGCCATGCCATCGCCTCGGCCACGTCCTCGGCGGTGATGGCGAAACCCGTCGTCTCCATCCCCGGGGCCGATGGCGCGCAGGAGGGCATCTGGGTGAAGATGTTGACCGGCTGCATCTGCGCCTCGTCATGCATCATGCGCACACCCTCGAGGCCCAGCACATTGGCGATCTCATGCGGATCGGTGAACATCGACGTGGTGCCATGGGGGATCACGGCGCGGGCAAATTCCGCGGGGGTGAGCATCCCGCTCTCGATGTGCATGTGACCGTCGCAGAGGCCGGGGATCATGTAGCGGTTCTTTGCGTCGATGATCTGCGTGTCGGGGCCGCGGCAATGGCCGGCATCCGGGCCGACGAAGGCGATGCGCCCGCACACGATGGCGATGTCGTGATCGGGCAGCGCCTCGCGCGTGTGGACGTTGACCCAGATGCCGCCGGTGACGATCATGTCCGCGGGTGCACGTCCCGCGGCGACATTGACCAGATCTGCGGCCACATCGGACCAGGGGGGGAAAGTTGCTTGCGTCATATCCCACGGTGGCACAGGGTCGGGGCGGGTTCAAGCGGAGGTGGTGCAGGTGGACTATGATCGGATCGGCGCGGCGGAGTTCGGCGCAGGGCTGCGCGGCCTCGGGCTGAACCTGCTGGTCCGCGATGTCGGTGCGCAGGTCAGCTTTCTGACGCAGGTCTTCGGCATGAAGGCACATCAACCGACGGCGGATTTCGCGATCATGTTATACGGGGCGCAGGTGTTCCAGATCCACAGCGACGGGACCTATCACGCGAACCCGCTGCTGGGGCTGCTGCCGGAAAACCCGCCGCGCGGTGCGGGGATCGAGATCCGGCTCTATGACAGCGACCCGGAGGCGGCCTGCGCCGTCGCCGAAGCAGCCGGCGGCACGATATTGCAAAGGCCGACGGACAAGCCGCACGGATTGCGCGAGGCTTATATACTGTGCGCGAACGGATACGCCTGGGTGCCGAGCAGACCGCGCGCCTGATGTCGCAAACGGAATGGACTATGCGGACGCCTGATGGTCCGCTGACACTGACAACGGAGGGATGACGATGGCCGTCACACAGATGAAACCGAATATGGAGCACTGGCAGAGCCGTGTGGATCTGGCGGCGGCGTTCCGTTGGACCGCGCGGCTCAATATGCACGAAGGGGTGGCCAACCATTTTTCTCTGGCCGTGAACGACAGCGGCTCGCAAGTTCCTGATGAACCCCAATCAGGTACATTTCAGCCGGATAAAGGCGTCTGATCTGCTGCTGATCGATGCCGACGATCCCGAGACCTACGCAGGGCCGAACGCGCCCGATCCCACCGCCTGGGGGCTGCACGGCGGGGTGCATGCGGCCTGCGGTCACGCGCGCTGCGTCATGCATGTGCATTCGATCTTCGCCACCGTTCTGGCCTGCCTGCAGGACAGCCGCCTGCCACCCATCGACCAGAACTGCTGCACCTTTTTCAACCGTGTGGTGATCGACGAGGATTATGGCGGGCTCGCGTTCGAGGATGAGGGTGCGCGCTGTGCCAAGCTGCTGACGGATCCGCGGCAGAAGGTGATGGTGATGGGCAGCCACGGCGTGATGGTGATCGGCGACACGGTCGCCGATACGTTCAACCGGCTCTACTACTTCGAGCGCGCCGCGGAGACCTATATCCGCGCCTTGCAGACCGGCCTGCCCCTGCGCCGGATTTCGGACGACATCGCGGAGAAGACCGCGCGGGAGCTCGAGGAGTACCCCGAACAGGACGCACGGCATCTGGATGAGCTGAAGGCCATCCTCGATGCCGAGGGGTCGGATTACGCCGCATGAGCCGGTCCGAGTGGCACCATGCCCCCGAAGGGCCCATCGCCGTCTCGCCCCTGTGGCAGTGGCCGCCGCGGCCTGCGGCCGTGCTGGCATGGTATGCAGGTGCGTGGTTTCCGCTCACGCTCAACCTGTGCATCCTCGGCCTCGCGTTCCTCAGCTGGGCCGCGTTCAGCCCGACGTTGGAGGGCGCGGCGCAGCTGGGTCCATGGGTGGCGGGCATCTGGCTGCGCAACGCGGCGATCGTGCTGGCGCTGGCAGGCGGGCTGCACTGGTGGTTCCATGCGCGGCGGATGCAGGGTGACGTGCTCAAATACGACCCCAGACCGTTTCCGCGGCAAGGTCGGATGTTTTCGTTTTCCGATCAACTCAAGGACAACATGTTCTGGACGCTCGCCTCCGGCGTGACGGTCTGGAGCCTTTTGGAGGCGCTGGCATGGTGGGGTCTGGCGAACGGCTGGCTCCCGCAGACTACTTTCGCGGCCACGCCGGTATGGTTCGTCGCGTTCTTTTTCCTGATCCCCGTCTGGGAAAGCTTCTATTTCTACTGGATCCACCGTGCCCTGCACACTGGCGCGCTCTACCGCTTTCACGCGCTGCACCACCGCAACACGGATGTGGGGCCATGGTCGGGCCTTTCGATGCATCCGGTGGAACATGTGATGTATTTCGGCACGGTCGCCATCCACCTCGTGGTGCCCTCCAGCCCGGTCCATGTGATCTTTCACCTGATGTTCTACGCACTGCTCGCCATCACCTCGCACACCGGGTTCGAGGGGCTGCGGATCGCGGATAAAAAGCGCGTGCATCTCGGCAATTTCCATCATCAATTGCACCACAGGTACTTCGAGGTGAATTACGGCAATCTCGATGTCCCATGGGATAAGCTCTTCGGGTCGTTCCACGATGGGACCGATGCGGGCAAGGAGCGGATGCGCGTAAGACTGAAGGCAAGGAAGAGAGCATGATTTACGGGCTCACGGAAGAACACGGAATGATCGCGGACACGGTGCGCAGCTTTGTCGAGAAGGAGATCTATCCCCATGAGGCACTGGTGGAGCGCACCGGAGAAGTGCCGACGGAGATCGCGCAGGAGATCAAGCGAAAGACGATTGATCTGGGGTTTTATGCCTGCAACTTCCCCGAAAGCGTCGGCTGTGCCGGGCTCAATCATCTCGAATTCGCACTGGTGGAGCGGGAGCTCGGACGCGGCTCGATGGCGCTCAACCACTTCTTTGGACGCCCGCAAAATATACTAATGGCCTGCCAAGGAGAGCAGATCGAACGGTACCTGATGCCCGCGGTGCGCGGTGAGCGGATGGACGCGCTCGCCATGACGGAGCCCGGTGCCGGATCGGACGTGCGCGGCATGAAATGTGCCGCGGTGCGCGACGGCGGGGATTGGGTGGTCAACGGGACCAAGCACTTCATCTCCGGCGCCGATCATGCGGACTTCATCATCGTGTTCATCGCCACGGGCGAGGATCAGACGCCTAAGGGGCCGAAGAAGCGGATCACCGCATTCCTCGTCGACCGCGGCACGCCGGGCTTCACGATCCGCGACGGCTACAAATCCGTGAGCCACCGTGGCTACAAGAACATGATCCTCGAGTTCGACGACTGCCGCCTGCCCGATACCCAGGTGCTGGGCGAGGTCGATAGCGGTTTCGACGTGATGAACACCTGGCTCTATGCCACGCGGATCACGGTGGCCACGATGAGCGTGGGACGCGCGCGCCGGGTCTTCGACTACGCGCTGGGCTATGCCGCCGAGCGCGAGCAGTTCGGCCAGAAGATCGGCAAGTTCCAGGGCGTCTCGTTCCAGCTCGCCGATATGATCACCGAGATCGATGCGGCGGATCTGCTGACGTTGGCCGCGGCCGACCGGCTCGACAAGGGGCTGCCCGCTAACCGCGAGATCGCGAGCGCAAAGCTCTATGCCAGCGAGATGCTGGCGCGGGTGACGGATGCCGCGATCCAGATCCATGGCGGCATGGGGCTGATGGACGACTACCCGCTGGAGCGGTTCTGGCGCGATGCGCGGGTGGAGCGGATCTGGGACGGGACGATCGGAGATTCAGCGGCATATCATTAGCCGCGAGATGCTGCGGGCGCTGGGCGCATGAGAGGGAATCTATCGCGCGCGCGACGAGGGGGGAGGGGGCCAGCCCCCATCGCCGCTGCGCGTCGATTCCCCCGGAGGATTTATGGCCAAGAAAGATAGAGGGGCCCGTTTCCAGACCCCTCTACGCAAAACAGCAAAGCTATCTCACTTGGCACGGCCAACGGCCCTCCGACCTGTACCGCGTCATCTGTATCGTGCGATTCCGGTTAACAAGTGGTTATCTTTCTTGGCCTTAAACCCTCTCGCCGAAGGCACAAAACTCTTTTGGACAAAGCCTTCCTATGAAGCGTGACCTGTCGCGCGTGTTGCGGCCGCGATCGATTGCCGTGATCGGGGGCGGCGCGTGGTGCGCGCAGATCATCCGGCAATCGCGGCGGATGGGCTTTGCGGGGCGCATCGATGTTGTACATCCGCGCGGCGCGATCATCGAGGGCGTGCAGGCGGTCGCACAGATTGCGGCGCTCGCCGGACCGCCGGATGCGGTATTCATCGGGGTGAACCGGTTTGCCACGGTCGAAGTCGTCGCCACGCTGGCGCGGATGGGCGCCGGGGGCGCGGTGTGTTTTGCCTCCGGCTTCTCCGAAGCCGCGCGGGAGGACGGAAGTTCCGCGGATTTGCAGGCGGCACTGGTGGCGGCGGCAGGCGACATGCCGGTGCTCGGGCCCAATTGCTACGGGTTCATCAATGCACTCGACGGCGCGCTCTTGTGGCCGGACCAGCACGGCTGTGTCGCGGTGGATCGTGGTGTGGCGATCCTCACGCAATCCTCCAACATCGCGATCAATCTGTCGATGCAGCGACGTGGCCTGCCGATGGCTTATGTTGTGGCCTGCGGAAACATGGCGCAGACCTCGCAGGCGCAGATTGCGGCGGAGCTGCTGGACGATCCGCGCGTGACCGCGATCGGCCTGCATATCGAGGGCTTCGGGGATCTGCGGGCATGTGGCATGCGCTGGCAACCAAGGCGCGCGCGCGAGGGGTGCCGCTGGTCGCGCTCAAGGTCGGGCGCTCGGATCAGGCGCAGGCGGCGGCGGTGTCGCATACCGCCTCGCTGGCGGGCAGTGATGCGGGCGCGGCGGCGCTGCTGGCGCGGCTGGGGATCGGGCGGGTCGGGGATCTGCCGACGTTTCTGGAGACGCTGAAGCTGTTGCATATGGTGGGCGGCTTGCGATCGCCGATGCTCTCCTCGATCAGCTGTTCCGGCGGCGAGGCAAGCCTGGCGGCGGATACGGCCGAGGGTTCCGGGCTGAGCTTTCCGGCGCTGACGCGGGACCAGCGGCACAGGCTGTGCGCGAGGCGCTGGGGCCGATGGTGGCGCTGAGCAATCCGCTGGATTACCACACCTATGTCTGGCGCGACGTGGCGCGGATGACAGCGGCGTGGCTGCCGATGGCCGCCGATCATATCGGCCTGACGCTGTTCATCGTTGATTATCCCCACACCGATGCCAGCGATTGGGACTGCGCCACGCAGGCCGCACTGGCCGTGCGCGCGCAGAGCGGGCGGCCGGTCGCGGTGGTGGCGACGCTGCCAGAGCTGATGCCTGCGGATGTCGCGGAGCGTGCTGATGGCGGGCGGTGTCGTGCCGATGAACGGGCTGCGCGAGGCGATCGCAGCGGCAGCCGTTGCCGCAATGCCCGACGCCCCGAAGCGGCCGCCGCTGTTGCTGCCGGGCGCGGACCGAGTCGGCGTCCTTGTCGCCGAGGCTGTCGCGAAAGTATGCACTGGCGGCGGCGGGGCTGCGTGGTGCCCAAGGGGGCGCAGGTCGGAGGACGCCGACGGTTGGCGGCGGCGGTCGCGGCGCTCGACGGGCCGCTGGTGCTGAAGGTCACGGGGCTTGCGCATAAGTCCGAAGTGGGCGGTGTCCGGCTTGGCCTCCGTGCAGATGAGGTGCAGGCGACCGCGCGGCAAATGCCGCAGGGGAGCTTCCTGCGTAGAGGAGATGGTGCAGGGCGCGGTGGCGGAGTTGCTGATCGGGGTGCTGCGCGATCCGGCACATGGCTTCGTGCTGACGCTGGGGGCGGGGGGTGTGCTGACCGAATTGTGGCAAGATACGACATCCCTGCTGGTGCCGTCGGAGCGTGACGCGGTGAGCCGATGCTTTGCGCCGACTGCGGATCTGGCCGCTTATTGCGGGCTATCGTGGCAAGCCGGGGGCGGATGAGGGAGCGATCCTCGACGCGGTCATGGCGGTGCAGGACTACGTGATTGCCAACGCGGACCGCATCAGCGAGGTAGAGATCAATCCGTTGATGTGCACGCCGGACAGGGCCGTGGCGGTAGACGCGCTGCTGCGCGAGAGCTGAGGAGGACAGACGCATGGACCCGATCAAGACCCGCCGCGAGGGTGCCATTCTGGAAGTGACGCTGGACCGGCCCAAGGCCAACGCGATCGACCTGGCCACCTCCGTCCGCATGGGAGAGGTTTTTGCCGCCTTTCGCGACGATCCGAGCTGCGCGTGGCGATCATCACCGGCGGCGGGCGACAAGTTCTTTTGCCCCGGCTGGGATCTCAAGGCCGCCGCTGATGGCGATGCGGTAGATGGCAACTACGGCGTGGGCGGCTTTGGTGGCCTGCAGGAGCTGCCGGGTCTGAACAAGCCGGTGATCGCGGCAGTCAACGGGATTTGCTGCGGCGGCGGGCTCGAACTGGCGCTGAGCGCGGATATCATCCTCGCCGCCGATCACGCGACCTTTGCACTGCCCAGAGATCCGTTCCGGCACGGTGGCGGATGCGGCAAGCGTCAAGCTGCCCAAGCGGATCGCCTACCACATCGCGATGGAACTGCTGCTGACGGGGCGCTGGTTCGACGCGCAGGAGGGCAAGGGCTGGGGCCTGATCAACGAGATCGTGCCTGCCGCCGATCTGAACGACCGCGCCTGGGAGCTCGCGCGGCTGCTCGCCTCCGGTCCGCCGCTGGTCTATGCCGCGATCAAGGAGATCGTGCGCGACGCGGAAGACGCGAAGTTCCAGGACGCGATGAACCGGATCACCAAGCGGCAGCTGCGCAGTGTCGACACGCTCTATGCGTCCGAGGATCAGCTTGAGGGCGCACGGGCCTTCTGCGGAAAAGCGCGACCCGGTCTGGAAGGGCAAATAGCTGGTTTGCAAAATCCGCACGCACAGGGTTAGGTGAGGCCAACAGCAATTCCGAACGAAGGCGCCGCACTCTTATGAACATCCTTTTTGTGCACCAGAACATGCCCGGTCAGTACCGCGAACTGGTGCAATGGCTGGCCGAGCAGGGCGGGCACCGGATCTATTTTCTGACCCAGCGCAAGAAACCGCCCCGGATCAAGGGGGTGGAGGCGCGGATCTATGCGCCGCATCACATGCCTGAAAAGACGAGCCTATGGATTGAGCAAGGTCTGGGAGGAGGCGACGGGCGCGGGCTTCGGCGCGGCAAATGCAGCGCAGAAACTCGAGCGCGAGGAAGGCTTCACCCCCGATATCATCGTGGGTCATGTCGGCTGGGGGGAGCTTACGTTCTTCAAGCAGGTCTGGCCCGATGTGCCGATCGTCGGTTTCTTCGAATATTACTATCGCCTGTTCGGGGGGCCGGTGAACTTCGATCCTGAAGAACCGGTGAACGAGCATACCGGCTTTCTGCTGCATGCGCGCAACGCTGTGCCGAATTCCAACATCATGACCGTGGACCGCGCGACTCAGCCCGACCGAGTGGCAGCGCGACTGCTTTCCGCCGCAGATGCACGACAAGATCTATGTCTGCCATGACGGCATCCGGACGGACAAGCTGCGGCCCGACCCGACGGCGGAGGTCAAGCTGGGGCGGCTCGAGGAGCCCCTGCCGCGCGGGTGACGAGGTCTTGACCTACATGGCGCGCAACCTCGAGCGGATGCGCGGCTTTCACAAGTTCATGCGCGCCCTGCCGGACATCCTCGCCGCGCGGCCCAATGCCCGCGTGCTGGTCATCGGCGGCAATGAGGTCTCCTACGGCGCCAAGAGCAAGAACCCCGGCGGGCTGCGCGCGGAGATGGAGGCGGAGGTGGGCCAGCGACGTCGATTGGAGCCGTGTGCATTTTCTGGGGCAAGTGCCTTACGATCAGACTACCAGAAGATCGTCCAGATCAGCCGCTGCCACATCTATCTCACGATGCCTTTCGTGCTGTCGTGGTCATTGCTCGAATCCATGGCGATGGAGGCCACCATCGTCGCCGCCGACGTGGCGCCCGTGCGCGAGGCGATGACCCATGGCGAGACCGGCCTGCTGGTGGATTTCCACGACCACAAGGCCCTCGCGCGGCAGGTGATCGAGGTGCTGGAGAAGCCGGATGCATTTGCCCATCTGGGCCCTGCTGCGCGGCGTCATGTGGTCGAGAAGTATGATTTCCTGACCAAATGTCTGCCCGAGCATATCGCCGAGATGAACGCCCTGCTGCCCGAAGACAAGCAGATCGCGATGCCCTGACGGGCTCAGTTCGTCGCGACCCTGATGATGCCGAAGGCGGAGCCGATGGTGGTGAAGACCGTGTTCACGCTGGAGATGGGGCTTTCCGTCGGCATTACCAGATCGCCTGAGTTGATGTAGAAATTCCCCGCCGAAAAGAGACCGTCCGACGTCGTGAGGTCGATGGTGAAGACGACGCGCTGCTGGCGCGGTCCGCGCTGGCCCGCGCTCAGCGCGGAGGCGGGGTATTGCCGCAAGATCAGCACGCCTTCTGGGTTGGCGCGCGCATCCGTGATCCCGCCGATGATCGAGAGCGCGTCGAGTGCGGAAACCTTCTCGCGGTTGAAGGGGAACTGGCTCTCCCGGCCCGCAGCACCGAGCGAGAGGAAGTAGCGCTTGTCGTCCTCCACGATGATGCGGTCGCCGCCCTGTAGGCGCGTGTCGAGCCGCGGATCCTCAAACAACCTAGACGCGGAAATGCGGTAGGTGTTCTGTCCGCGCAGCAGTTTGACCTGTGGATTGAGGTACTGCTCGGACACGCCGCCCGCGGCCGAGAGTGCGGCGAGGACGGAGAAGTTCTGATCCGTCAGCGGTACGTTGCCTGGATTGCGCACGCCGCTGATCACATCGACCGAGTTCACGCGGCCTTCGGCCATGGTGAGCTGCACCTGCGCGCCCGGCAGGATCGTTTCCATCTGCCGCTGCAAGAGCTGGCGGGCGCTGTCCGGTGTGCGGTCCGAGACCTGCACCTTGCCGACATAGGGCACGAAGATGGAGCCCGTCTCAGAGACGCGCATCGCCCTGAGATCGGCGCTGCGCTCTCCGGGGCTCAGCAGCAGCGAATCCTCCGCGCTGTCCCAAATGATGATGTTGAGCGTATCGCCGGGCCGGATGACCTGCGCGTTCGAGCCATGGCTGCTCGCCAGCCATCCGTAGGATCGCTCACCGGTTTCAGGCCATTGCGCGATGCTGGGCAAGAAGGCTTTGGACACCGGGTAGACGGCGAAGTCGGCCTCGGGCGTATCGGCGCCCTTGATGATCTCGGATTGCAGTGCCGCGCCCCGCGGCAGGTTCGCGCAGGCGCCCAGCGCGAGGCAGATCACGACGAAAACGATGTTTTTGCTCAATCTGCCCATAGTACCCAAGCTCGAATTATTGTTTTTTGTTTGCCGAAATGCATACCGTTTTGCCGGGTTGTTTCGGTTGGAAGTCCTGAGTGCGTAAGATACTCTATAACCCTATGAGGTCAATCAATTCGACAGTGATTACGAAAGGCGACACCGTGCTTTTGCTGGGTGCCGGAGGGCGTCTGGGGCAGATGATCCGGCGGCATTGGCCCCGCCAAGGGCAGTTGCGCGGCGTGAGCAGTCAGGCGGGCGACGGCATGATCCGGCTCGACCCGCTTGCCGATGGGGGCGCGCTGCGCGAGGCCTCGGTGGGGGTGAAGGCGTTGATTTGCTTGGCAGGTGTGACCCCTGCGCATGCGCGCGCGAGCGGCGACGCGATGTCGCTCAACACCGATCTCGCGCTCGCGGCTGTGGATGCGGCGCCGCCCGGCGCGCGGGTTTTCCTCGCGTCCTCGGCGGCGGTCTATGGTGCGGCTATTGGGCCACAGTTTGAGAGTGCCGCCGTTTCGCCTCTCTCCGACTACGGGCGGGCCAAGCTCGCGATGGAGCGCGCGGTGTTGGGCCGCGGTGATCCGCGTGTCTGCGTGCTGCGCATCGGCAATGTGGCTGGCGCGGATGCCATTCTCGGGGGCTGGCAACCGGGCATGGCGCTCGACCGGTTGGCGGACGGGCGCACGCCGCGGCGCAGCTACATCGGGCCGCAATCCCTGGCGCGGGTTCTGTGCACACTCTGCGATGCGCCGGATCTGCCGCCGGTCCTCAATATCGCCGCGCCGGGCGTCGTGTCGATGGGCGCGCTGCTCGACGCGGCGGACCTCGCATGGGCGCCGCGCGAGGCGGGCCCGGAGGTGATCGCGGAGCTGGAGCTGGAGACGGAGATGCTTGAGCGTTACTGCCGGTTCGACCCGCAGGAGAGCACGCCGGAGGCTCTGGTGGCGCAATGGCGCGCGGATGTGATGGCATGACCTTGCGCAAGCGGATCTTCGATCTGTTCTTTGCGAGCCTCTTGGTGGTGATCCTCGGTCCCGTCATTCTGGCGCTCGTGATTTACATCTATTTCAAGCAGGGGCGTCCGCTCTTTTACGTGGCCGAACGGATGAAGACGCCGGACCAGTCGTTCGGGCTGGTCAAGTTTCGCACGATGACGGTGGTCGAGGCGGATCAGGGGGTTTCGGGCGCGCATAAGGCATCCCGTGTCACCCCGCTCGGTGCGCGGCTGCGGGCCAAGCGGATGGACGAGTTTCCGCAGCTGTGGAACATACTCAAAGGCGATCTTTCCTTCGTGGGGCCGCGACCGCCGTTGCGCGAATATGTGGAGCGCTTTCCCGACATCTACGGTGAAGTGCTGAAATCGCGGCCCGGCGTGACCGGCCTTGCCACGATCCGCTTTCACAAACACGAGGACCGGCTGCTGTCCCGCTGCACGACGGCCGCGGAAACCGACCGCGTCTATTGCGACATCTGCGTGCCGCGCAAGGCAAGGCTCGATCTGATCTATCAGCGCCACCAGAACACCTGCTACGACTTCGATCTGGTGTTCCAGACCATCGGCAATCTGTTTCGCCGACGCACTCAGTGAGTCCATGGCAACAATCAGCCTGCGAAAATGCACCCGCTGACAATCATTCACTGTAAAACCGCGCGGCGTTGGGATATCTTCGAACCTGTTGAATTCCGGGCCGCATATTTCAGGGCACGGAAGGCGCGGGCAGCCGTGTCAACTCGGTAGGGTAGAACATGTTGAACTTCATCAAATCCCTGAGCAAAGGGCACAAGCGCCTGATCATGCTCGGTTTGGACGGGGTTTTGGTGGTTTTCGCGCTCGTCTTCGCGTTCTTCGTGCTCGAACTGCCGGGCGGCGTGCAGGGCAACTTCCGCAGCCTCATGCTGCTGACGCCCTATCTGGTGATCGTGGCCATCGGCGCGTCGATGTGGATCGGCATCGGCGACATTCAGCCCACGTCCTACGAGGCGGGATCGGTGGCACTTACCGCGGGGCATGCGGGCCTATTGATGCTGGCCTCACTAACGCTGTCGGATATCGCGGCGCTCGGTTTGCCGAACGGTGTGCATGTGGTCTTCGGTGCGGTGTTCTTCTGTCTGGCGGTCGGCGTGCGCGCGGTGCTGCTGCAGATTGGCGCTGGCGATCTACCGGTACTCCAGAAATCACACGCCGCGTCCTGATCTATGGCGCGGGGACCACGGGATCGCAGCTCGTTTCAGCGCTGCGCGGACATGAGATCGATCCAGCCCGTCGCCTTCGTGGATGACAACAAGGGCCTGCAGGGGATGACGGTGCAGCGGCTGCCGGTCTACTCCCCGCTCAACATCGCGGAGGTGGTCAAGGACAACCAGATCGACCGCGTGCTGCTTGCCGTACCATCGCTGAGCCAGCCCAAGCAGGCCCAGATCGCGCGCAAGCTTGCAGAAGATGGGACTGGAGGTGCAGACGCTGCCCTCCTTTTCCCAGCTCATCGGCTAGGAGGCGCTGGTGGACAAGCTCACCCCGGTCTCTGCGAAGAGCTTTCTGGGCCGCGTGGAGGTCGCGCATCCGCTGGGTAGTGCGCGCGAATGCTATGCGGGCAAGGTCGTGCTGGTGTCTGGTGCGGGCGGCTCGATCGGGTCGGAGCTTTGCCGCCAGGTGCTCGATTGCAGACCGTCCAAGCTGATCCTGTTCGAGTTGAGCGAGCTCGGCCTCTATAACATCGACCTGGAATTGCGCAGCATCATCGAACAGGAAGACCTTGATGTCGAGCATTGGTGCCGGTGCTCGGGACCGTGACCGACAGCAGGCAGGTGCGCAAGCTTCTGGGCGTTCACGAGGTTCAGGTCATCCTGCATGCCGCGGCCTACAAGCATGTACCGCTGGTGGAGGCGAACCCGCTGACAGGTCTGGTCAACAACGTCTTTGGCACACAGACGCTGGGCGAACAGGCGGCGCAGGCGGGTGTGGAGCGTTTCATGCTCATCTCCTCGGACAAGGCGGTACGACCGACCAACGTGATGGGCGCGTCCAAGCGGCTGGCGGAGCTGGTGGTGCAGGATCTGGCCCGACGCCACAGCGCGCCCGGCGGCACGGTCTTCTCGATGGTGCGCTTCGGCAATGTCCTCGGCTCTTCGGGATCCGTGGTGCCGCTGTTTCAGGACCAGCTGAGCCGGGGTGGCCCGCTCACCGTCACCGATAAGGGGGTCGAGCGCTATTTCATGACCGTGCAGGAGGCCGTCCAACTGGTGCTGCAGGCGTGCAGCATGAGCAAGGGCGAAGAGGTCTTCGTGCTCGACATGGGCAAGCCGGTGCCGATCCTGCAGCTCGCGCGCCAGGTGATCGAGAGCGCCGGCTACGAAGTGCGCGATGCGGACAATCCCGAACGGCGATATCGAGATCCAGATCACCGGACTGCGCCCGGGCGAGAAGATGTCGGAGGAACTCACGCTCTCGGGCGACCTGCTCGGCACGAAATACGCCAAGGTCTTCATGACCCGTGAGGAGGGGTTGTCCCAGATCGAGGTTGCCGCAGCGCTGCGGCGGCTGCGGGAGGCTTTCGTAGCCAGTGACGAGGCGATGGCGCGGGAAGTCGTGGAGCGCTGGGTCGAGGGCTTCAAGCCCAATGCCGCGCGCGCTGATGCCGTCTGACGCGGGCTGAGGCGGGCGCAGAATTGTCACGCGATCCGCTCAAAGCACCGCCGGGGGTGACGGTTCTGTTGTAATCGCGCAGGGCGCTGTGCATTAATCGCGCAAAAGAACGTACGGGACGGTGAGCAGAACATGATCCTACGCTTGAGAAAAGGGACACTCCGCGCGGTTTTGTCAGCGACGGTGTTCAGCACGCCGCTGATGCTTGCAGCGCAGGAAGCGGGACAGCATTTCGATCTGCCCAACCGCCCGACGCTCAATTTCTACGGTCTGGCCGGGGTCATCGACATGCCCAGCGCCGAGGCGCTTGCCGGACGGGCAAATCGCCATCGGCGTGTCGACCTTCGGTGGCTCGACCCGCTCCACCCTCACGTTCCAGGCGACCCCGCGCATCCAGGCGAGCTTTCGCTATACCGGTATCAAGGACGCCACGTTCAGTAGTTTTGACACCTACCGTGACCGCAGCTTCGACGTTCGGTTCCTCCTCAACCGCGAGAGCCGGTACCTGCCCGCAGTCTCTGTCGGGCTGCAGGATTTCGCAGGCACGGGCATCTATGCCAGCGAGTATATCGTCGCGACCAAGAACTTCTCCGGCGGGCGCATCCCCGGCACCGTCAAGGCTTCGGTCGGTCTCGGCTGGGGACGGTTGGGAAGCTCGGGAGGCATCGGCGCCCCTTTCGGCGAGGACCGCGCGGCATTCGAGTCGGGCGATACCGGCGGGGAACTCTCGGTAGACCAGTGGTTCCGCGGCGAGGCAGCGCCCTTTGCGGGCATTGAATGGCAGGTCAACGACAAATGGGGTCTCAAAGCGGAATACAGCTCTGACGCCTACGCGCTTGAGACGGGCAGCGGGATTTTCGAGCGCAAGTCGCGTTTCAACTTCGGCGCCGAATACCAGGTTGCGAGCGGTGTGCGTCTGGGTGGCTATTACATGTACGGTTCAGAAGTCGGGCTGAATCTGCAGATACAGCTCAACCCCAAGCGCCCCCTCGCGCCGCTGCGCATTCCCGCGCCGCGTCCCTATGACATCCGCCCGAGCCGACAGGCGGACCCGGAGGCCTATGACGGCGCCTGGGCTGCATCGGCGTCGGTGGCGTCCGGCGAAGTGCGCGATGCGATGATCACGTTGCTGGAGGCGGAGGGGCTGACGCTGGTCGAGGCGCGCACTGATGCCTCCACCACGGAGATCCGCTATATCAACAACCGCTATCTGGCCACATCGGTGTCGGTGGGGCGCGTCGCGCGGGCGTTGGCACGTCTGATGCCCGCCTCGGTCGAGACGTTTCGCATCGTCCCCGTGGTCAACGGGCTCGCGCAATCCACGGTCGTCTTCCGCCGTTCCGATCTGGAGGCGCTGGAGGTGGCGCCGGATGCTGTCGACGGTCTGCTGGCGGTCACGGGTATCGGGGATGCCGCGCCCGACCTGCCGGGCAGTGCACGCAACGAGGATCTATACCCTGCGTTCCGCTGGTCGCTCGGCCCCTACGTTTCGCGGCGCTATTTCGATCCGGAGGAGCCGGTGCGGCTCGATGCCGGGCTGGCGCTCGGGCTATCCTATACGCCCGCGCCGGGATGGAAGATCGCGGGGCAGTTGCGCCAGAGGCTCGTCGGCAACACGTCGGATGGCTCGCGGGAGAACAATTCCGTTCTGCCGCGTGTCCGGACCGACGCAGTGGAATATGAGCGCGGCGGCGACACCTTCATCCCAGAGCTTTACGTGAGCCGCCAGTGGAAGACAGCCCCGAGTGTCTATTCGCGCGTCTCTGCGGGCTATCTGGAGCGGATGTTCGGTGGCGTATCCGCGGAAATGCTCTGGAAACCGGCGGCAAGCAGGCTCGCTGTGGGCATCGAGGCCAACTATGTGAAGCAACGCGCCTTCGACGACATCCTCGGCTTTCAGGATTACGACGTCGCGACCGGCCACATGTCCGCCTATTACGAGTTCGACAACGGCTATCTCGGTCAGATCGACGTGGGCCGCTACCTTGCCGGGGACGTGGGCGCCACCGTCACGCTGGAGCGCGAATTCGCCAATGGCTGGCGGGTCGGCGGTTTCTTCACCCTCACGGATGTGTCTTCCGAGGAGTTCGGTGAGGGGTCCTTCGACAAGGGCATCAAGCTCACGATCCCGGTGGAATGGCTGCTGGGCACCAGCGATACGCGCACGCGCTCCGCGACGATCCGGCCGATCCAGCGCGACGGCGGCGCGCGCCTGAACGTGCCGGGACGCCTTTATGAGCAGGTGCGGACGGGGCATCGCAACCGGCTCGTCGGAAACTGGTCAGGGGTTTGGGAATGATGATGCGTCTGACACGTTGCGCGGCGCTGGCTCTTGCCATTTTCGGCATTGCCGCCTGCAGCTCCGAGCAGGGCACCGAAGCGAGCTTTCCGCGGTTGGTGTTCGATAGCGCCAGACAGGTCGTGCAGGAGCGGCGCGCCGGACCGCAACCGGTCGTGGTGGTGACGCCGCAAATGCTTGCCGAGACCACGGTTGCCGCCTTGCAGGTGAACCCCGAAGACCGCGGCGGCAGTGACTTTCTGCGCCGTGCCGCGACCCGAAACGATTCGGCCCGGGGCACCGTCGAGATCTGGCGAGCCTCCGATAATGCGCAGATCTTTTTGCGAAATGGTGTCATTGTGGGCACACGTGGCGTGGGCGGTGACATAATATCATCCGACGCCGCAGCCACCGTCGGGGCGCTGCAGTCGCGGCAGTCCCGCCGCGGCATACGCGAATATCTGATATCTGATGGCGACGTGACCACGACATTGCATCGGTTCAACTGCGAGATCGAAAATCGCGGCGGCGGAACAATAGCCATTGTAAATCAAACGTTTGGGACAACGCACATGCGCGAAACCTGTGTCGGCGGGCCTTCGAGCAGCATGGTCGTGAGCAATGACTACTGGGTCGAGAATGGCACCGGACTGGTGCGGAAGTCGCGCCAATGGGCCGGACAAGAGGCAGGGTACTTCGAGCTTGTGCTGCTCAAGAATTAAGCATTGTTGCAACACTTGGCAAAACTTCGCCAATTTTTAGGTAAGAGGCCGGTATAACGCGTTGAGTGGGTGGCGCATCTCCGCTATTCACACTTTAAACGGGATGTAGCCCGTAGTTATTTGATCAAAACAGGATGACCATTATGCTGAAGACACTCTCGATCGCCGCACTCATGGCGACATTCGCATCCGCTTCCTTCGCGGGCTCGCTCAACACCGAGTTCGAACAGCCAGCTGAAAGCGACGATGGCGTGTTCGTGCCAGTTGCCGGTTCCGGCATCGGTATCCCGGTCATCATTGGTGGCGTTGCAGCAGCAGCCGCAATCGGCGCCCTGGTTGCCGACGACAATGACTCCGGCGTGACAACGACGACCGAAGACGACTAAGTATTTCCGTTCTTCGGAAATTTGAGCGGCTTCTCCTTCGGGGGGAGCCGTTTTTCGTTCTGACACCGCCAATACGCGGATGGTGGTGATGGACAAGCGTCTGCTCTCCTTTGGTCACGGCTATAGTGCCCGCGCGCTTGCTTCGCGACTTGTGCCGGAAGGGTGGCACATCGTCGGCACCACGCGCAGCGCGGAGAAGCTAGAAGCGATCGCTGCGACCGGTGTCGAGCCAATGCTCTGGCCCGGGGGTGATATATCCTCGCTCATCGCGGAATTTCCCAACATCCTCGTCTCCGCGGGTCCGGGTCCGCAGGGCGATCCGGTTCTGGCCGTGGCGCGCGATGCGATACTTCGTGCGGCGCCCGGGATGCGCTGGCTCGGCTATCTTTCGACCACCGGTGTCTACGGGGATCATGCGGGCGGCTGGGTGGATGAGCAGACACCCCTCACCCCGAGTACAAAGCGGGGTCAGGCGCGGGTCGCCGCGGAGGCGGCATGGCAGGCCATCCCCGGCCTGCCGCTTCATATCTTCAGGTTGGCAGGCATCTACGGCCCCGGACGCGGCCCCTTCGAGAAAGTGCGGGACGGCAGTGCGCGGCGGATCATCAAGCCCGATCAGCTCTTCAGCCGCATTCATGTAAATGACATCGCACAGGCGCTGATCCTGTCGCTTCGCAGCCCGCGCCCCAGTGACATCTACAACCTGTGCGATGACGATCCCGCCCCGCCGCAGGACGTCATCGGCCATGCCGCGGAGCTGCTGGGCCGACCGATGCCGCCGGCAGTGGACTTCGAGACGGCTGACATGACGGCGATGGCGCGCAGTTTCTACGCCGAGAGCAAGCGCGTACGGAACGATCACATCAAGCAGGTCCTGGGCTGGCGTCCAGCCTATCCTGACTACAAAAGTGGCTTCGCGGCAATGCTGGCGCAGGAGCGCGAAGACTAGCTGTCGCTGCCAATCGCCGACCATGGACGCTCGTGGAAAATCTGCATCTACAGTGCCTTGTGGCCCAGTGGCCTGCACGCCATATAGCACTAGTCTGCGAAACCCGGAGCCGTCATGACCCTGAGCCAAAAGCTTGCCACGTTTATGGAATCGTCGCGCGTGCGCAACACGATCCTCGCGGTCATCCTGTTCAACGCGGTGATCCTCGGGCTCGAGACGTCCAAGCTGGTGATGGCGGGGTTCGGCGATCTGATCCTGCTGCTGGACCAGATTTGTCTGTCGATCTTCGTGGCGGAACTGGTGGCGAAGCTCATCGCCTACCGCGCGCGCTTTTTCCGCGATGGCTGGAACATTTTCGACTTCATCATTGTCGGCATCTCGCTGGTGCCCGCGGCACAGGGCTTCTCGGCCCTGCGGGCGTTGCGGATCCTGCGCGTGCTGCGGGTGATCTCGGTGGCACCCAACCTGCGCCGCGTGGTGGAGGGCTTTGTGACGGCGCTGCCCGGCATGGCGTCCGTGTTCATGCTGATGGCGCTTATCTTCTACATCGGCGCGGTGATGGCCACGAAGCTTTTCGGCGCGGGCTGCCCGCAGTGCACGCCCGAGCAGGCGGTGGATTTCGATCTGTGGTTCGGCACGCTGGGCCGCTCCGGCTACTCGCTCTTCCAGATCATGACGCTGGAGAGTTGGTCAATGGGGATCGTGCGCCCCGTGATGGAGGTCTATCCGCTTGCCTGGATGTTCTTTGTGCCATTCATCATGGTTACCACTTTCGCGGTGGTGAACCTGCTCGTCGGTCTCATCGTGAACTCCATGCAGGACGCGCATCAGGAGGAATCGGTGGCCAGCACCGACGCTTACCGCGCGGATGTCTACGAGAAGCTCGCGGTTCTGGAAGCCAAGCTCGACCGGCTGATCGATACGCGTAAGGACTAAGCCCGCTGCACACCGATCTGCGCGATGCCGAGGGTGTGGAGCACCTTGGCCTCGATATGCTCGGCGTTCATGGCGGCCACCGCGTACATGTCTGCCGGGTTTGCCTGATCAATGAAGATGTCGGGCAGCACCATCGAGCGGTACTTGAGCCCTCTGTCGAACACACCTTCCTCCGCGAGCAGTTGTGCCACATGGCTGCCGAACCCGCCGATGGCACCTTCCTCGACGGTGATCAGCGCTTCATGGTCGTGGGCGAGTGCAAGGATCATGTCGCGGTCGAGCGGCTTGGCAAAGCGGGCATCGGCGATGGTTGGGTTGATCCCTTTCGCCGCCAGCGCCTCTGCGGCCTTTTCCACTTCCTCCAGCCGCGTGCCGAAAGACAGGAGCGCCACGCGGCTGCCCTCCCGGATCATGCGACCCTTGCCAATCTCCAGCGGTGTGCCGCGCTCCGGCAACTCGACGCCGCGCCCCTCGCCGCGCGGAAAGCGGAACGAGATGGGCCCGTCGTTATGGGCGACGGCAGTCGCGACCATATGCTTCAGTTCTGCTTCATCGGCGGCGGCCATCACCACGAAACCCGGCAGATTGGCGAGATAGGCCACATCGAAGGAGCCCGCATGCGTGGCCCCGTCCGCACCGACCAGACCCGCCCGGTCGATGGCGAACCGCACGGGCAGCCGCTGGATCGCCACATCATGCACCACTTGGTCATACCCGCGCTGCAGGAAGGTGGAATACATCGTGCAGAACGGCTTCATCCCGCCAGCGGCGAGGGCGGCGGAGAAGGTCACGCCATGCTGTTCCGCGATGCCCACATCGAAACAGCGCGAGGGGTAGCGCGCGAGAAAGGTATTGAGCCCGGTGCCATCCGGCATCGCGGCGGTCACGGCGCAGATCTTGTCATCCTCCGCCGCTTCCTGCAGGAGCGCCTCGGCAAAGACATTGGTGTAGCTGGGCGCGTTGCTGGCCGCCTTGGTCTGTTTGCCGGTGATCACGTTGAACTTAGCGGTCGCATGTCCCTTGTCGCGTGCGGCCTCGGCGGGTCCGTATCCCTTGCCCTTCTTGGTGAGGACATGGATCAGGATTGGCCCGGTCGCGCGCGCTTTCACGGTCCGCAGCACGGGGAGCAGCTGATCCAAGTCGTGACCGTCGATCGGCCCGAGATAGCTGAACCCCAATTGCTCGAAGAGCGTGCCGCCGAACGTCAAACCCTTGAGCATGTCCTTGGCCCGTTTGGCCCCCTCGCGGAAAGGGTAGGGCAGCAGGCTCACCGCACCTTCGGCTGCGGACTTCAGCTCCTGGAATGGCTCCTCGGCATAGAGACGGCTGAGGTAGGCGGACATGGCGCCCACGGGGGGCGCAATGCTCATTTCATTGTCGTTGAGGATGACGATCATGCGCTTTTTTAGGTGGCCCGCGTTGTTCATCGCCTCATAGGCCATGCCGGCACTCATCGAGCCGTCGCCGATCACGGCGATCGCATCGCCCAGCCCCTCCGGCACGACGCCGCCCAGATCGCGCGCGACCGCAAAGCCGAGCGCCGCCGAGATCGAGGTGGAGCTATGCGCCGCTCCGAATGGGTCATAGGGCGATTCGCTGCGTTTGGTGAAACCGCTCAGACCGTCCTTCATGCGCAGGGTGCGGATACGGTCGCGCCGTTCCGTCAGGATCTTGTGCGGGTAGCATTGGTGGCCCACGTCCCAGACGATCTTGTCGCGCGGCGTGTCAAAGACCGCGTGCAGCGCCACCGTGAGTTCGACCACGCCCAGACCCGCACCCAGATGCCCCCCGGTCACGGACACGGCTGAGACCGTCTCGGCGCGCAGCTGGCTTGCCAGTTGCGTCAATTCGCGGTCGGACAACCCCTTCATGTCCGCCGGACGTTTGATCCGGTCGAGAAGGGGGGTCTTAGGTCTGTCGGTCATAGTCATTTCCTAGCTCTTGCGCGTGATCACGAAACGCGCGGCCTCGCGGAGGGTTTCCGCCTCGGCGCCATATCCCGTCAGATGGGCGCAGGCCTCCTCAACAAGCGAAGTGGCGCGCGCACGGGCGGCATCAAGACCCAGCAGCGACAGGAAAGTGGCCTTGCCCGCCCCCACATCCTTGCCGACAGCCTTGCCCACGGTCACGGCGTCCCCTTCTATGTCGAGGATATCATCGGCGATCTGGAAGGCGAGCCCCAGCGCCTGCGCATATTGACCCAGCGCGGAAGTGTCCACCCGCGCCATGCGCGGCCCGGCCATGGCGGACCATTCGATCAACGCGCCCGTCTTGCCCGCCTGCAGCGCGGTGATCTGGTCAAGCGTCAGCGGCACATCGGCGGTTTCGGCAGCAATGTCGAGCGCCTGACCCCCAACCATCCCGCGGACACCGGCGGCTTGCGCGAGGCTGCGCATTAGCTCGAGCCGCGCCGCATCTGCGCATCCCGCGCGGCTCGCCAGCTCGAACGCCAGCGTCTGCAGCGCATCACCGGCCAGCACCGCGGTCGCCTCATCCCATTTGCGGTGCACGGTGGGTCGGCCGCGGCGCAGATCGTCGTCGTCCATGCAGGGCAGATCGTCATGCACCAGCGAATAGGCATGCAGCGCCTCGATAGCACCCGCCGCGGGGGCCGCGTCCGCCGCGGTGATGCCATGTAGCCGTGCGCTTTCGATCACCAGAAAGGCGCGCAGGCCCTTGCCGCCCGCCGTAGCGTAGATCATCGCCTCGCGCACCGGTCCTTCGGTCCCGGCCAGCGCCGCCTCGATCTGCCGTGCGACCAACGCACCTGCATCCCGCAGCGCACCCTCGAAATCCGCCATGCCTAGAGCCCTTCGACAGGCTTCAACCCGGCGGGGTTGCCCTCCCCGTCCAGGGTGATCGCGGCGACCTTCTCCTCGGCCTCCTTGAGCTTGGCCTCGCAGCGCGCCTTGAGGAGCGCGCCACGCTCATAAAGCGCGATGCTCTCGTCCAGCGCCACATCGCCGCGCTCGAGTTTGCCCAGAACGGCTTCCAACTCGGCCATGGCGGCCTCGAAGCTCATCTCGTCTACGGGTGTATCGGTCATCTCGGTCTCACTTCTGTACTGTCGAGCCCGAGCATACTCATCCCGCCGTCCCATGACCAGCAGGGCACAGAGCGATTTCGTCTATCTTTCTTGGCAATAAACCTCCGTCGGAGCCATCGGCCCATAGGGGCCGAACCCGCGGTGCCTGATCTACTCGGGCGCCAGCATGTATCCCGCGCCCCGTACCGTCTGCAGATACCGCGGCTGCTTTGGATCGGCCTCGATCTTGCGGCGCAGGCGGGTGATCTGGACATCCACCGCGCGTTCCTGCGCCTGTCCGCGGTCGCGGCCCAGCTCTTCGACCAGTTTGGAGCGGCTGAGCGCCTCGCCCGGACGGGCGGCGAAGATCTTCATCAGTTGGATTTCGGTGGCCGTCAGCCGCACCAGCTCCTCGCCTTCCCACATCTCGCCACGCTCCATGTCATAGCGGATCGGCCCGAGGCTGAGTACTTTCGGCGCGGCCTCATGCGGGGCGGCCTCCGGCATGCGCCGCAGGATGGCGTTGATCCGCAGCAGCAGCTCCTTGGGCTCGAATGGCTTTGCCAGATAGTCGTCCGCACCCGCCTCGAACCCCTCGATCCGGTTGTCCGTCTCACCTTTGGCGGTCAGCAGCAGGATCGGCGTCTTGATCGTATCGCGCAGCGCACGGGTGAGGCTCAGCCCATCCTCCCCCGGCATCATCACGTCGAGAACGATCATGTCGAACTCAAGCCCGGACAGAATCCGCCGCGCGTGCGCTGCGTCGCGCGCCGCCGTCACCAGGAACCCGCTGCGCATGAGGAATTTCTGCAGCAGGGTGCGGATGCGCTCGTCGTCATCGACGATCAGCAGATGTGCATCCGGAGCGGTCATGGCGCCATGTCCTTCAGCCGTGCGTAGCTTGCGCGCATTTCACCGTCCATCATCGCCTCCAGCACGGTGCGGAAGCCTGCCACGGCGTCCGGTCCCGCCTCGCGAAAGGCGGCGCGCATCCGCGTGCGTTGCGCGTCTGAAAGCGTCTGCTCCAATTGCCGTCCCGCCTGTGTCAGGGTCAGGTGCCGCTCACGTTTATCTTGGCGGCCCACCTTGCTCTGCACCAGACCATCCGCGATGAGCGTGCGCAATACACGGTTCAGCGACTGTTTCGTGACCCCGAGGATGTTGAGCAGGTTGGTGACCGTCGTCTCAGGCGAGCGGCCGATGAAGTGGATCGCGCGATGATGTGCACGGCCATAGGCCATATCGGCCAGAATGCGGTCGGGGTCGGCGGTGAATCCGCGATAGGCGAAAAACATCGCCTCGATCCCCTGCCGCAACTGCTCATCGGTCAGAAACAGCAAGGCCTCGCCGCTCGAGGGGCTGGATGGGCGCCTGTCCATGATCGTCTCCCGGGGTATTTCGCTGCCGATATTAAGTCAGTGTTGTTGACACTCCAACCCCGAAAGGCTAGGCAAAGCGAGGTTTTGCGTAATTATATGTCTATCATCGACGGCATGGCGCAATAAATGAAAATCACGGTGATCCGAAGAGGGGAATACTATGGCTGGCGGATATGATGACCGGGACGGGCATATTTGGATGGACGGGAAGATGGTTCCCTGGCGGGATGCCAATGTGCACATCCTGACCCATGCCATGCATTATGCCTCCTCCGTCTTCGAGGGCGAGCGCGCCTATAACGGCAAGATCTTCAAGAGCCGCCAGCACTCCGAACGGCTCAAGCGTTCCGCCGAGATGATCGACTTCGAGATCCCCTATACTATCGACGAGATCGAGGCGGCCAAGGCCGAAGTGCTCAAGGCGTCGGGCTTGCAGGATGCCTATGTGCGCCCTATCGCCTGGCGCGGTGCGGGCGATGACATGGGTGTCGCAGCCCAGCGCAACCCGGTCCGCATGGCCATCGCCGCCTGGGCCTGGGGTGCCTATTACGGCGACGCCAAGATGAAGGGCGCCAAGCTCGACATCTCCAAATGGAAGCGCCCCTCGCCGGAGACGATCCCCTGCCATGCCAAGGCGGCGGGTCTCTACATGATCTGCACGATGTCTAAGCACGCGGCGGAGGCCAAGGGCTGCTCGGACGCGATGATGTTCGATCACCGCGGCTATGTGGCCGAGGCGACGGGGGCCAACCTCTTCTTCGTCAAGAACGGTGAAGTCCACACACCTGACCCCGACTGCTTTCTCAACGGCATCACGCGCCAGACCGTCATCGGCATGCTGCGCGAGCGCGGGATCACCGTACATGAGCGGCATATCATGCCAGAAGAGCTCGAAGGATTCGAGCAGTGCTGGCTCACCGGTACCGCCGCCGAAGTCACGCCGGTGGGTCAGATCGGCGAATACAATTTCGAGGTCGGCGCACTGACGCGCGATATCGCGGAAGCCTACGAGAAGCTCGTGCGCGCCTGAGGCGTCAGCCACCCGGGGGCCACGGCGGTGCGCCCGACCCCGGTGGCCTGGCTATTCCGGCGTGCCTTGCGGCGGCACCGGCGCTTTCGCCTTGCTTCGGTCGAGCCCGAGCTGTCGCTCGCGCCAGATGATCAGCACGCCGCCCGCGATCACGAGCGCCGCACCGGCGAGGATGGCGGGGGTCGGCAGCTCCCCGAAGATGGCCCAGCCGATGAGGCTGGCGAAGATCATCGAGGAATAGTCGAACGGGGCGAGCATGGACGCCGGGCCGAAGCGCAGGGAGGTCGTCACGAGGATCTGCGCCACCCCACCGATGAGCCCTGCCGTGATCATCAGCCCTGCGACGGTCCAGCTCGGCGTGATCCAGTCGAGCGGCGCCCAGCCCGTCCATTCCCCCAGAGGATAGGTGAACAGCGACAGCACCGTGGCGGTGAGCGAGAAGTAGAAGACGATGGCCGCCGTATGTTCGGTCTGCACGAGGCGGCGCACGTGGATCTGCACGAGCGCGCGCAGGATCGAAGCGCCAAGCACCATCAGCGCGCCGATGGTGGCCGCGCGGGTGACGGTATCGGTCTCCAGCGACAGGCGCGGTGCCATCACGATCATCACGCCGACCAACCCCAAAGCGACTGCGGAGAGGCGAAACAGGCGGACCCTTTCGCCCAGCAGGAGTGCGGCGAAGATCACCGTGAACATCGGCGTGGCGTAGCCGATGGCGGTCACCTCCGGCAACGGCAATAGGCCCAGCCCGCCGAAGGTGAGTGCCATGGCCGTGGTCCCGAAAACCCCGCGCCAGACGTGGCCCATGAAGTTCTGCGGGATCAGGCCGTGACGCAACTCATGCCGCTGCCACAGCCACACGATGATGATCGGGAAGGCAAAGACGGAGCGGAAGAAGACGGCCTGAGGCGGCGGCACGGTTTCTGATGCCGCCTTGATCAGGGCGGCCATCACCATGAACAGAAAGATAGAGGAAAGCCGCAGCGCGATAGCCGCGCCGGGCCGGTTCTGGGTCATGTCTGCTGCCATGATTTTATGTGCGCCCTCAGACGGCAAAGATCAAGCGGCGCCTCAGGTCGTCGGAATGTTCGGGAGGTTCCCGCGCGCTACCCGATCGTTCCGCGGTTCTGGCCGACCTGACCGCGGTGCAGCAAAAGGTGGTCGAGCAGCACACAAGCCATCATCGCCTCCCCCACCGGCACCGCGCGGATACCGACACAGGGATCATGCCGCCCCTTGGTGATGATCTCAGTCTCCTCGCCGGATTTCGTGATGGTCCGGCGCGTCGTGAGGATCGAGGAAGTAGGCTTGACCGCGAAACGCACGACGATGTCCTGCCCGGTGCTAATCCCGCCGAGGATGCCGCCTGCATGGTTCGAGGAGTAAGTGGGCCCATCCGGCCCCATGAAGATCTCGTCGGCGTTCAGCTCCCCGGTCAGCATCGCCGCCGACATGCCCTCGCCGATCTCCACGCCCTTGACGGCGTTGATGCTCATCATTGCGGCGGCGAGATCCGTGTCGAGCTTGCCGTAGACCGGCGCGCCGATGCCCGCGGGCACGCCGCGTGCCGTGACCTCGATGATCGCGCCGACGGACGATCCAGATTTGCGCAATCCGTCGAGGTAGGTGGCCCATTCTTCCGCGGCCTCGGCATCAGGCACCCAGAAGGGGTTCTGGTCGATCTGATCCCAGTCGAAGGCGTTGCGGTCGATCTTGTGCGGGCCCATCTGCACCATGTAGCCGGTGATTTCGATGCCCGGCGCGATCGCCTTGATCGCCTCGCGCGCGAGCCCGCCTGCCGCGACACGGCTGGCCGTCTCCCGCGCAGAGGAACGTCCGCCGCCGCGGTAGTCGCGCACGCCGTATTTCTGGTAGTAGGTGATATCCGCGTGACCGGGGCGGAACTTGTCCTTGATGTCGCCGTAGTCCTTGGAGCGTTGATCGGTGTTCTCGATCATCAGCTGCACGGGCGTGCCCGTGGTGACGCCTTCGAAAACGCCCGACAGGATCCGTACCTCATCTGCTTCACGCCGCTGCGTGGTGTATTTGTTCTGGCCGGGTTTGCGCTTGTCCAGCCAGTGCTGGATCGTCGCCTCAGCGATCGGCACGCCGGGCGGGCAGCCGTCGACGGTGGCGCCCAGGGCGGGCCCGTGACTTTCGCCCCAGGTGGTCACACGGAAGAGATGGCCAAAGCTGTTGATCGACATGGGCAGTGCTCCTTTGCTCCTGCCATATCGGGCAGGTGGCCCCGTCTCAAGGGTTTTTGCCTTGCCAAGGGGGCAAATGGATCCTACGTCTGAAGATACCTCGGGGGGCACGAAAGTGCTGAGATTGCGAAAGCTGACCCGTTGAACCTGAACCGGTTAATACCGGCGGAGGGAAGGTCTGGATGTTATCTCCCGCACTTTCTGACGCCGCAACTTGGAGGATGCTATGAAGTATCTCACGATTGCGACTGCAACACTGGCTGCCACCGCGGCCATGACCACACTTGCCGCGACCGCGGCGGGGGCACAGACGCCCCGACTTACCGTCTACACCTATGACAGTTTCGTCAGTGAATGGGGGCCCGGCCCCGCGATCGAGGCCGCGTTCGAGGAGGTCTGCGCCTGCGACCTGAACCTTGTGGGCCTGGGCGATGGTGCTGCGCTGCTGGCACGGCTCAAGCTGGAGGGTGCGCGGTCTGACGCGGATGTGGTGCTGGGGCTCGATACCTCGCTCATTGCGGCGGCCAAGGAGACGGGGCTTTTCAAGGAGACGCCTGTTTCCGCGCAATACAGCCTGCCTATCGCATGGACCGATCCGGTCTTTGCCGCCTACGACTGGGGCTATTTCGCCTTCGTACATGACAAGGATCTGACGCCGCCCGCGAACTTCCGCGCGCTGGGTCGAGAGCGATGTCAGCATCGTCATCCAGGATCCGCGGTCCTCCACGCCGGGGCTCGGCCTGCTGATGTGGGTCAAGGCCGCTTACGGCGATGAGGCGCCCGCGATCTGGGAGGCGCTGGCCGACAACGTGGTCACCGTGACGAAGGGCTGGTCGGAGGCATATGGCCTGTTTCTGGAGGGTGAGGCGGATATGGTGCTGAGCTATACCACCTCACCGGCCTATCACCTGATCGCCGAATCCGATGACAGCAAGGCGGCGGCGCCCTTCGACGAAGGCCATTACATGCAGATCGAGGTCGTCGGTACCCTCGCCGGGACGGACCAGCCGGAACTGGCGGAGGCTTTCGTCAACTTCATGGTGTCCGAAGCGGCGCAGACGATCCTGCCGACCACCAACTGGATGTATCCGGCCGTCACCCCGGCGGGTGGCCTGCCTGCGGGGTTCGAGACGCTGACCGTGCCCGAGAAGGCGCTCCTGACACCGGCGGATGAGGTCCCGGCGATCCGTGAGGAAGCACTGGCCGAATGGCTCAAAGCGCTGTCACAGTAAGTCCAAGGTCCGGGATCGGCGCGGCGTTGCTGGTCGTCGCGCTGATCGTGCTTGCGCTGGGTGCCGTGATCAGCCGCGCGGATGCGGGCGCGGGTCTCGGCTCGGCGGACTGGGCGGCGGTGCGCTTCACCGTCGTGCAAGCCGCCTGCTCGGCGCTGCTCTCCGTTTTGCTTGCGGTGCCTGTCGCGCGTGCGCTGGCGAGGCGCCGCTTTGCCGGGCGCGGTGTTTTGGTGACGCTTCTGGGCGCACCGTTCATCCTTCCGGTGATCGTCGCGGTGCTCGGATTGCTCGCGGTCTTTGGGCGCGGTGGTTGGGTCAATGCCGGGCTGGAGGCACTGGGCCTGCCCACCGTCTCGATCTACGGCTTTCAAGGTGTGGTGCTGGCGCATGTGTTTTTCAACATGCCGCTGGCCACGCGCCTCCTGCTGCAAGGCTGGCAGACGATCCCGGCGGAGCGGTTTCGTGTGGCCGCACAGTTGCGCCTGACGCCGCGCGCGATGTTTCGCGCCGTGGAATGGCCGATACTGCTGCAGGTGGTGCCGGGGGCGCTGGCGCTGGTGTTCGTGCTGTGCCTCACGAGCTTTGCCGTGGCGCTGACGCTGGGCGGCGGGCCACGCGCAACCACCATCGAGCTTGCGATCTATCAGGCATTCCGCTTCGACTTTGACCTTGGCCGGGCGGCGCTGCTGTCGGTGGTGCAGCTGGTGCTGGCGGGATCCATGGCGCTCATGGCGCTGCGGTTCGTGCCCGATATCGGCGTGTCGGGCGGGCTCGACCGGGTGATGCCGCGCTGGGACGCGCGTGGCGGTGCGCAGCGCGTAGGCGATGCCATGGTGATCGGGCTCGGTGCGATGTTTCTGCTGGTGCCCCTCGCGGCGGTTGTCTGGCGTGGTCTGCTGGGTCTGCCGCAGATGCCGGATGCGGTCTATGCAGCGGCTTTCACGTCCATTTGGGTGGCACTGGCGAGCATCGCAGTGATGTTGGTTCTGGCGTTGCCGATGGCGGGCTGGATCGCCGGGCGCGGCCATGGCGGGGTGGAGGCGGTGGGCCTGCTGGGCCTCTCGGCCTCTCCGCTGATGATCGGTACGGGGTGGTTCATCGTGATCAATCCCCATGCGAATCCATTTGATTTCGCGCTGCCGGTGACGGTGCTGGTCAATGCAATGATGGCGCTGCCGTTCGCCCTGCGCATTCTCGTGCCGCCGATGCGCGACAGCCTGCGGCAGTACGGGCGGCTCTGTGCCATGCTCGGGGTGCACGGCGCAGGCGTGTGGCGCGTTCTCTTGCTGCCGCGCCTGCGGGCGCAGATCGGGTTTGCGGCAGGGCTCACCGGCGCGCTCTCGATGGGGGATCTGGGGGTCATCGCGCTCTTTGCGGATCCGGACCGGGTGACGCTGCCGCTGCAGATGGCGCGGCTCATGGGCGCCTACCGGATGGATGCGGCGGCCGGTGCGGCGCTGTTGCTTCTGGGCCTGAGCCTCGGAGTATTCTGGATCTGCGACAAGGGAGGGCGTTGGCGTGCTGAAGCTTGAAAACGCGCTGATCGCGCTCGGGGAGTTCCGGCTGCAGGCGGATTTCACGATCGAAGCGGGGCGCAAGTATGCGGTGATCGGGCCGTCGGGTGCCGGAAAATCCACGCTGCTGGCCGCGCTGTGCGGCTTTGTGCCGCTGACCTCGGGCCGTCTGCTGTGGGACGGGCGCGACATCACCGCTGCGGCACCCGGCGCGCGGCCCATGACCATGCTGTTTCAGGACAACAACCTCTTTGCGCATCTGACCGTGACACAGAATGTGGCGCTGGGCCGCCGGGCGGACCTGCGGATGGATGCGGCGGACCGGGAGGCGGTGGCGGCGGCATTGGCGCAGGTCGGTCTGGCGGATCATGCCGCGGCAAAGCCCGGCGCGCTCTCGGGCGGGCAGCAGAGCCGCGTGGCGCTCGCGCGTGTGCTGGTCCAGGCGCGCCCGCTTGTCCTGCTCGATGAGCCGTTTGCGGCGCTCGGGCCTGCGCTGCGCAACGAAATGCTGGATCTGGTGGCGGAACTGGTGGCGCAGACGGGTGCCGCGCTGGTCATGGTGACCCATGCGCCGGATGACGTGCGGCGCATCGCCGATGAGGTGATCTTCGTCGAGGGCGGGCGTGCCCATGCACCGCGTCCGGCGGCGGCCCTGCTGGAGGATCCGCCGCCGGAATTGCGCGCCTACCTCGGATGAGGTCTGCACGGTGCCGTGCTATGCGGCCCTGTGCACGGTCGCGGTGACCGCCATCGCGGCGTGCGCGGCCTCCCGGCCCTTCTCCACGAAGTGCGCGCGGTAGATGGCGTTGTGATGCGCCGTCTCCTGGTAGTGGTGCGGGGTGAGCGAGACGGACAGGACCGGCACACCGGTCGCGAGGCCCGCGCGCATCAGCCCGTCAACCACGGCGGCCGCTACGAAGTCATGCCGGTAGATGCCACCATCCACCACGAAAGCGGCGCAGATCACCGCATCATATCTCCCTGACTGGGCGAGTTGCTGCGCCCTGAGCGGCAGCTCGAACGCGCCGGGGACGTCGAAGACATCGGTTTGTGCCGCAGGCACGAGCTCCGAGAAGCCGTCCAGCGCGCGGTCCACGATATCGGCGTGCCATTGTGCCTTGACGAAGGCGAAGCGGGCGGGGGTGTCTGTCATGTGGTATCTCCTTTAGGTTCAAACACGTCCACCCAAGGCGATCACAAGCCTTCAGCCGCACCGGATGATGCGTCCAAAGCCCTGCATTCTCTTCCATCCGGACTGTGACCGTCGGCTCCGGCATCGCACCGGATCTGCTTGTCCAACCGTCCTTCGCAAGAAGGGCGAGTTGCGCTCGCGGGCTCGGAGGGAACCCTCCATACCGCCGGTGGGGAATTTCACCCCGCCCTGAGAATGATCCCAGATTGCCAAGCACGGCTGCTCTCTGCAATAGCTGATCCTGTCGCAGGCGCAGGAGGCCGACATGCACCCCAATCCGGTTTTCCATGATGCTGCTGCCGACCGCGATCTCGCCTTCGCGCGGGCGCGGGCCTTCGGTGTGCTGGCGGTGGTCGAGGACGGTCTGCCGCACCTGAGCCATGTGCCCTTCCTGCTGGATCCGGGTGGCGGGACGGCCGATCTGCATCTGGTGCGCTCCAACCCCATCGCTCGGATGGGGGCGGGGCCGCATCCGGCGAAGATCGCGGTATCGGGACCGGACAGATATGTTTCGCCGGACTGGTACGGCGTGGCGGATCAGGTCCCCACCTGGAACTACATCGCCGTGCATCTCACCGGCACGCTGGAGCGGCTGCCGCAGGAGCAGATGCACGAGATGCTCGAGCGGCAATCGGCAGCCTACGAGGCGCAGCTGCTGCCAAAGGCGCCCTGGACCACGGGCAAGATGACGCCGGAGGTGCTGGATAGGATGATGCGGCAGATCGTGCCGTTCCGCTTTGCGGTGACGGGCGTGGACGGGACATGGAAGCTCGGCCAGAACAAGCCGGGGGAGGTGCGCCAGAGTGCTGCGGTACAGATGCAGGCGCGCGGCATCGGCATCGAGACCGGCGCGCTGGCCGCCATGATGCGCGATCTGGATCACCGCTGAGACCCGTTGCCTTTGGTGTCGTGTAGGTAAAGAGTGGCGGCGACCGAAGCCCAGAGAGGACCCCGCGCCATGAAGCTCTATTACGCCGCCACCTCGCCCTACGTGCGAAAAGTGATGATTCTGCTGGAGGAGACGGGGCAGCTTGACGATGTGGAGCTGATCAACACGGCGACGACACCGATTGCTGCCGATCCGGCGCTGCTGTCCAAGAATCCGCTGGCCAAAGTGCCCGCACTGGAACGACCCGATGGTCCGACGCTCTATGACAGCCGGGTGATCACGGCCTATCTCGATGCGCGGGCGGGTGACAAGCTCTATCCCACCGGCGCGCGGCGGTGGGACACGCTGACGCTGGAGGCTACGGCGGACGGGATCCTCGATGCGGCGCTGTTGATGACCTATGAGACGCGGGTGCGCCCCGAGGAGAAAAGGATGCCCGAATGGGTGGACGGCCAGTGGGACAAGATCGCGCGCAGTGTCGCGGCACTCAACTCCCGCTGGATGAGCCATCTGAACGGGCCGCTCGACATGGGGCAGATCGCGGTCGCCTGTGCGCTGGGCTACGTCGACTTCCGGCACGACGCGCGCGGCTGGCGGAAGGGCAACGATGCGCTGGCGGCCTGGTACAAGACGTTCGAATCGCGCGCGTCGATGCAGTCCACCGTGCCGCCTGCGGCGTGATTCCGGCCTGAGTACTTCAAATCCAGTGTTTAATCGCGCAACTGCGACGGTTTGCGCAGCTATACCATCTGGACGATTGTGCTAGTGCAAGCTAGATAACGGTCCAATGTACTATGCCCTTGAAAAAGGGTGCCACCATGCATCTTGGCCCTTTCGCGGCCCAAATACGGAGAAACCGACGTGTCACAAGCTGATGATATCGAAGGCAACCGGAGGGATTTCCTCTATTATGCCACCGCGGGCGCTGGCGCCGTGGCGGTTGGTGCTGCTGTTTGGCCGCTGGTAAACCAGATGAACCCCTCAGCAGACGTTCGCGCGCTGTCCTCCATCCGCGTGGACGTGAGCGGTATCGAACCGGGTTCGCAGCTGACGGTGAAATGGCTGGGCAAGCCCGTGTTCATCCGCCGCCGCACCGAGGAAGAGATCGAGGCCGCCCGCGCGGTGGAACTCTCCGAACTGCCCGACCCGCTGTCCGAGAATGACAATCTGGGGGCCGACGCCTCCGCGATCGACGAGAACCGCACGCTGGACGAAGCCGGTGAATGGCTTGTGATGATCGGGGTGTGTACGCATCTGGGCTGTGTTCCGCTGGGCGATGCGGGCGATTTCGGCGGCTGGTTCTGCCCCTGCCATGGGTCACACTACGATACTGCCGGGCGCATCCGCCGCGGCCCCGCACCGAGAAACCTGCTGATCCCGGTCGCAGAGTTCCTCGATGAAGCAACATTGAAACTGGGTTAAAGGAAAAAGCTGATGTCTGGAATTCCTCACGACCATTACGAGCCGAAGTCGAAGGGTGAAAAGTGGGTCCACTCGCGCCTGCCGATTGTCGGTCTCATGTACGACACACTGATGATCCCCACACCCAAGAACCTCAACTGGATGTGGATCTGGGGAATCGTGCTGACATTCTGTCTGGCACTCCAGATCGTGACGGGGATCGTGCTCGCGATGCACTACAACGCCAGCGTTGACGGTGCGTTTGCCTCCATCGAACATATCATGCGCAACGTGAACGGCGGCTACATGCTGCGGTATCTGCACATGAACGGCGCGTCGCTCTTCTTCATCGCGGTCTATGCGCACATCTTCCGCGGTCTCTACTACGGCTCCTACAAGGCGCCGCGCGAGATCACGTGGATCATCGGGATGATCATCTACCTGCTGATGATGGCGACGGCATTCATGGGCTACGTTTTGCCCTGGGGTCAGATGTCCTTCTGGGGCGCGACTGTGATCACCGGCCTGTTCGGTGCGATCCCCTTCATCGGCGATGCGCTGCAGACGCTGCTGCTCGGCGGTCCCGCCGTGGACAACGCCACGCTCAACCGCTTCTTCTCGCTGCACTATCTGCTGCCCTTCGTCACTGCGGGTCTCGTGATCTTGCACATCTGGGCCTTCCACACGACGGGTAACAACAACCCGACGGGTGTGCCTGTACGCATGACATCCAAGGAAGAGGCCGAGAAAGACACGCTGCCGTTCTGGCCCTACTTCGTGATCAAGGACCTGTTCGCGCTGGCCGTGATCCTCGTGGTGTTCTTTGCGGTCGTCGGCTTCATGCCGAACTACCTTGGCCACCCCGACAACTACATCGAAGCGAACCCGCTCTCGACACCTGCGCACATCGTGCCGGAATGGTACTTCCTGCCGTTCTACGCGATCCTGCGGGCCTTCACGCCTGACGTCTGGATCGTCATGTTCGCCGACTTCATCTCCGGCGGCATCATCAAGTCCGACTTCTTCGGTGTGGTTGCGATGTTTGCCGCGATCGCGGTGATGGCTGCGGCCCCATGGCTCGACACCTCGCGTGTCCGCTCCGGACGCTATCGGCCGATGTTCAAGTGGTGGTTTGCGCTGCTGGTGGTGGACTTCTTTGTCCTCATGTGGGTCGGCGCAATGCCGGCGGAAGAGCCCTACAACACCATCGCTCTGATCGCCGCGACCTACTGGTTTGTCTACTTCCTCGTGATCCTGCCGCTGCTTGGCGTGATCGAGAAGCCGCTGACACCGCCGGATACCATCGAAGAAGACTTCAATGCGCATTACGCGCCGAAAGTCGGCGGCACGACCACAATCGTGAATCCCGCGGAGTAAACCGGATATGAACATGATCAAAGCAACACTTCTCTCGGCGCTTATCGCGTTCACTGCCCCTGCCGCGTTCGCGGCAGGTGACAAGGCGGCGCCGATTGACAACGTCGACTTCTCTTTCGACGGGCCTTTCGGCAGCTATGACGTCAACCAGCTCCAGCGCGGGCTTCAGGTCTATACAGAGGTCTGTTCGGCCTGCCACGGTCTGAAGTACGTGCCGCTGCGGACGCTGGGCGAGGAGGGTGGCCCGATGCTGCCCGAGGATCAGGTCATCGAATACTCCCGCCAGTGGGAAGTCTACGACGAAGAGCTCGACGACTTCCGCGAAGCGACACCGGTGGATCACTTCCCCGAGTTCGTCGCTTGAGAACGCGCCCGACTTGTCGCTGATGGCGAAAAAGCGCAAGGCATTCTCGGGTCCATACGGATTGGGGATCAACCAGCTGCTTTACGGCTTCGGCGGTGCGGAATATATCGCCGCACTCCTGCACGGTTATACCGGTGAGGAGAAAACCCAGGCCGGCGTGACCCTCTATGAGAACATCTATTTCGAAGGCGGCTGGCTCGCGATGGGTCCGCCACTTGATGATGGTTGGATCGAATATGCGGATGGGTCCTCAAACAGCTTGGAGGCCATGTCCGAGGACGTTGCTGCCTTCCTGATGTGGACAGCGGAGCCCAAGATGGGCGCCCGCAAGCAGGCCGGTTTTGCCAGCGTGATCTTTCTGACGCTGCTGTCTGTTCTGCTTTATCTCACGAACAAGCGGCTTTGGGCTTCGGTCAAGCGGAAGAGCTAAGACCACAGATACCCCGGTAAAGGCGCCCGTGGCATCCAGCTGCGGGCGCTTTTTTTGTGCTGGCGTTTGACGATGCCTCCCGCGCCCGGTGCCCGCAAAAAGAAAACCCCCCAGCACCCGAAGGGCTGAGGGGTTTACTGGCTGCAAGCCGTGTACCGACCGAGGAAGACAAGCAGACCAGGTGCCAATAATCGCCTTAAGTAAAAGCCGGAAGACACGCACTGGGGCAATGTCCCGGTTAACGAAGGAAATCCCCGCGCCCCGCTGGTCCGACTGTGGCCTTTCTATCTGGCGGGGCAGTCACCTCAAGAATATGGATGTAACTCTGCGATCCGCCGTTGTCTCTATGACTTAACCTTGCCACAGGCGGGGCTGCACGTATGTGACGTGGATCACATACCGCTAAATATCGTCGATTTCCGCGATAATTTTCAGACCATCCGGATCCAGGACCTGCAGCGTGCCGCGCCCCATCTTGAGCAGCCCATCGCGCTTCCATCCGGCGAGGGTTTTCGACACGGTTTCCCGCGTGACACCAAGAAATGCGGCCAGATCGGCGTGCGACATCTGCAACTCGGCAAGGTTGGGACCGGAGAGATGCAGGATCTTGCGCGCGAGCCGCGTGGTCACATCCATGAAGACCTGCTCATGGTATTGCGCCGACATCCAGCGCATCCGGCGGCCGGCAAGCTCGATCATGTCGATGTAGAGTTCGGGATTGGCGCGCAGGGCGTCGAGCACATCCGGGTTGTTGAGCCGCCAGACTTCGGTCGCCGATACCGCGCGCGCGGTGGCCGTGCGCGGCCCCGGGGCAAACAACGCAATCTCGCCAAAAAGATCACCGGGCCCCATCATATCGAGGCTGAGTTTCTGCCCCGCCACGGACATTACGCTTATTTCGACCGCGCCCGAGATGATCGCGAAAAGGGCATCGCCCTGATCGCCATGCTCGAACAGGGTCTGGCCCGCGACGAGCTTCTCGCGCCGGGCGACCCGGGTGACCATCTCGCGCAGGTCCGAAGACGCAGACGCGAGAAAGCCGATGTCTGCAAGGGGAGGGCGTTGCAAGGGAGCGAAACTTCTCGTGGTGATCTGATCAGGCGCGCAGCCCTGTCTCAGTCTGGCCCTGAATCACCGCCTCTACAATAGTGCCTTCGACTTTGGGCGCATCAAAATGCACTTCGGCGAATTGGGCGGTGCGCCCCATGTGGTTGTTTTCCATGAGGATCCGGTGCGTCCGCCCGACCTGTGCTTCCAGATGACGCGCCACCTGTGCGGCACCGGCCTTGCGCAACTTCGCGGCACGCGCCTTGATCACGGCGCCGTTAACCGGGGGCATCCGGGCCGCGGGCGTGCCTTCGCGCGCGGAATAGGGAAAGACGTGCAGCCAGGTCAGGTCACACTCGCGCACGAGGGAGAGCGCATTCTCGAACATCGCATCGGTTTCAGTCGGGAAGCCTGCGATGATATCGGCGCCGAAGGTCATGTCAGGCCGCAGGCGCCGCGCCTCCTGGCAAAAGGCGATCGCGTCATCGCGCAGGTGGCGCCGTTTCATCCGCTTCAGGATCATGTCATCCCCGTGCTGGAGCGACAGGTGCAAATGCGGCATCAACCGCGGCTCGGTCGCGATGGCCGCCATCAGGTTCTCGTCCACCTCTATCGAATCGATCGAGCTGATGCGCAGGCGCGGCAGATCCGGCACCAGCCGCAGGATGCGCATCACCAGATCGCCCAGGCGCGGCGCGGCGGGCAGGTCGGCGCCCCATGACGTGAGATCGACGCCGGTCAGCACGACCTCGTTGAAACCCTTGTCGACCAGCCGCTTGATCTGCTCCACCACCACGCCTGCGGGAACGGAGCGGGAGTTGCCGCGGCCGTAGGGGATGATGCAAAACGTACAGCGGTGATCGCAGCCGTTCTGGACCTGCACATAGGCGCGGCTGCGGGTGCCGAAGCCGTCGATCAGATGGCCTGCCGTCTCCGTCACGGAGAGGATGTCATCGACCTGCAGCGCTTCGGTCTCACCGATGAAATCAGCGGCCAGCCCGCGCCACGTCTCGCCCTGCATCTTCTCGGTGTTGCCGATCACCGCATCCACTTCCGGCATCGCGGTGAAGGTCTGAGGCTCCGTCTGCGCGGCGCAGCCGGTTACGATCAGGCGGGCATTGGGGTTGGCTTTGCGCAGTTTGCGGATGTCTTGCCGCGCCTTGCGCACGGCTTCGGCGGTGACTGCGCAGGTGTTGACGACAACTGCATCGCGCAGGCCCGCCGAGTCCGCGAGCTCCTTCATGGCCTCCAGCTCATATTGGTTGAGACGGCAGCCGTGGTTGGAGAAGACGGGCGCGTTCACAAGAAGCTCGCGATAAATTGTGGGGTCAGCGTGCCGCTGGCCACGTGCATGGTCGCGCCGGTCATCCAGACGCCGTCATCGCGCCAATCAATCTCGAGCGTTCCGCCATCGAGGGTGATCTGCACCGCGCGCCCGGTGAGCCCGCGCCGCGCCGCGGCCACTGCCACCGCGCAGGAGGAGGAACCGGAGGCCAGCGTGAGCCCGACGCCCCGCTCCCAGACCCGCATGCGGATCTGGTCAGGTCCGGTGATCTGCGCGATCTGCACATTGGTCCGCTGCGGAAAAAGCGGGTGATGCTCATGTGCGGCGCCGAAAGCCGTGATGTCCACGGCGTCCACATCCTCCACAAAGAAGGTGCAATGCGGATTGCCCATGCCAGTGGCCACCGGGGCGCCGTCAATGGGCAGGCTCAGTGTATCCATCTCGCGTGCCAGCGGGATCTCCGTCCAGTCGAGCTGCGGCTGGCCCATGTTCACCGCTGTCCGCCCGTCGCCCGCATCATGCGCGGCAAGCATACCCCGCTCCGTCGCGAGCGTGAGGTTGTCGTGGCCTTCCGTCTCCATCAGGTAGCGCGCGACACACCGCGTCGCATTGCCACAGGCGCCCGAGGTGCTGCCATCGGCATTGTAGAACGTAAGGCACACGCCGTTGGTATCCGCGCCGATCACGGCGAGCTGGTCGAAGCCGATGCCCTTGTGGCGGTCGGCAATCCCGCGCACCAGTGCATCAGAAAGCTTGATTTCACGGCTCCGCGCGTCCAGCACGACAAAGTCGTTGCCAAGACCGTGCATCTTCATGAAGGGCAATGGGCGCGGGGCGATGGTGTTCATGCCCGCCATATAGCCGCAGCGCCCATCTTATTCCAGCGGCCTTCAACGGTTATCTGCGTTATGGGGGTTGACCCCTCCCGCACAGGTTTCTAAACAGCGCGACAGTGGGCCCTTAGCTCAGTTGGTAGAGCAACTGACTTTTAATCAGTAGGTCGTTGGTTCGAACCCAACAGGGCTCACCATTTCTTCCCCAGTCTACGGCGCAGGATTGCATGTCAGTGCTGCGCGCGGGGCCCCGCATGCCGGGGCCCTTCGCCCCAGCTCACGCGGCGGCGAAACCCGCGTCGAGCGCGCGCAGGATGTCCGTCACGTTGGCTTCGGTCACGATCAGCGGTGGCGAAAGAATGATGTTCGCCCCTGAGACGCGGATCATCGCACCGTTGCGGTAGGCCGCATGCTGCACCCGTGCCGCGCTGCTCGCGTCTATGGGCGCCTTGGTGCCCCGGTCGCTCACCATCTCGATGGCGGTCATCAGCCCCTCGCCGCCGCGCACATCGCCGATGATGTCATGTTTCGCCATCAGCGCGAGGCAGCCGTCATGAAGCTGTCTGCCGCGGACAGCCGCGTTCTCCACCACGTTCAGGCGCTGCATCTCCGCGAGGCAGGCAAGTGCTGCGGCCGCCCCGACGGGATGGCCGGAATAGGTATAGCCATGGCCGATCCTCGCGGCGGGATTGCCCTCGAACACCTCGATCATCCGGTCGCCCATCATCACCGCACCGAAGGGGAAATAGCCGTTGGTGATCGCCTTCGCCGTCGCCATCATATCGGGCTGGATCCCCCAGAGCCGCGCGCCTGACCACGCGCCGATGCGGCCATAGGCGGTCACAACCTCGTCGGTGATCAGCAGGATGCCGTGGCGGTCGCAGATCTCACGCACTGCGGGGGCGAAGGACTTGTGCGGCACGATCACGCCGCCCGCCCCGAGGATCGGCTCCATGATCATCGCGGCGATGGTGTTGGGGCCCTGAAACGCGATCTCGTCCTCCAGCGCTGCGATGCACAGATGCGCCAGCTTCTCGGGGTCACTCTCGTTGAAGGGGTTGCGGTAGGTATAGGGCGCGGGGATATGGTAGCACCCCGGCAGCAGCGGCTCGTAGGCATTGCGGAAATTGGCGTTGCCGTTCACGCTGGCGCCGCCGATATGGGTCCCGTGATAGCCTTTCTTGAGGCTGAGGAACTTCACCCGCCCCGCATCGCCGCGCAACTTGTGATACTGGCGCGCCAGGCGCAGGGCGGTCTCGACCGAATCTGATCCGCCGGAGGTGAAGAAGGCACGGCTCAGCCCATCGGGCGCGAAGAACTGGCTGAGCTCGTAGGACAGCTCGATCAGCGGCTCGTTGGAGGTGCCGCGGAAGGTCGAGTAGTACGGCAGCTTTTGCAGCTGTGCCGCGATGGCGTCCTTCACCGGCTGGCTGGAGTAGCCGAGGTTGACGTTCCACATGCCGCCCACGGCATCGATGAGCGTATGTCCGTCGATGTCGGTGATGGTGACGCCATTGGCCTCCGAGATGATGGCGGGCGGCATGTCGGCGCTGTCCTGCGGAGATGTCATCGGATGCCACATGTGGCGGGCGTTGTTGGCTTTGAGGAAGTTGGAATCTTTCATGGCGCGGGCTCCAGTGCGGGGGAGAGGGGGTGTGGATCGGCCCAGAGGGCCTCGACGGCGGCGGGAACGGTGCCGCCCCAGTTTCGGGTGATCTCGCGGCTGGCGGAAATGAGGTGTCGGCGGATCAGGGCCTCCAGCGCAGGGGTGAAGCGGGTGGCGACACTGGCGACCGATACGGCACCGGCGAAGGTGCCGGTCGTGTCATAGAGCGGCGCGGCCAGGCCGCAGACCTCCGCCTCGAGCCCGCCGCTCGAGCGCGCGAAGCCGGTGCTGCGCACATGCGCCACCGCCTCCTCCAGCGCTTCCGGTGTGCGGAGCGTGGCATCGGTGAACCGGCGCATCTGCGTCCCGGCGACCGCGAGAAGCTCCGCCGGACCAAAGGCCAGCGCGCACAGACCGGAGGCCGTGGCATGCAGCGGGAAGCGGTCCAGATCGACGATGGCGCGGGTCCCATGCTCGCGCGATTCGCAAGCGGACAGGTTATAGAGTGTGGTGCCGGACAGGACGCTCACATGGGCCGTCTCGCCGGTGGTCGCCGCGAGCCGGGTCAGTGGCCTTTCGACCGCCGCCTTGCGCGGCACCGTCTCCTCACGCGTCTGCGCCAGCTGCAGCACTGCAGGGCCGAGGCGGTACTGCTTGCTCACCGGGTTCTGTTCGACCATGCCGAAATCCTCAAGCACTTGCAGGTGCCTGTGCGTCGTCGCCTTGTCCCGCCGCGCGAGCCGGGCCATCTGCGACAGCCCGATCTCCGGCTGCTCCGGAGAGAAATACCTCACCAGTTCGAGTGTTTTTGAAGCAGACGACATCCGATCTCCCCATGGCGTGTTTCAAAAAGAATTTGACAGGTGTTATTTAACAAGACAACCTTTATGTGCAACGACGGTTCGAAATATGAACCACTACAGGGAGACGATCATGAACAGATTCAACAAGACACTGACCGCGGCTACGCTGGGGTTGGCTGCCTTCGCCACCGGTGCGCAGGCAGAGTATCCGGAGAAACCGGTTGAGTTCATCGTGCCGTGGCCTCCGGGCGATCTGGAGGACGTGCTGACGCGGATGATCGCGGAGGATTTTCAGACCGAATATGGCGTGCCCGCGGCTGTCGTGAACAAGCCCGGCGGCGGCGGTGGCCCGTTCCCCGGTGCCATCGAAGTCGCGAACGCGCCTGCGGATGGCTACACCATCGGCTCCTTCATCATCGCCGTGCCTGTCGTCGGCCCGCAGATCGGCATTCCGGAGCTCAATCCGGATCCGTTCGTGCCGCTCGGCAACTTCCTGACCTATCCCTTCGTGATCGCGGCGGGTGCGGATGCGCCCTATGACGACATGGCGGGCCTCGCCGCATATGCGCAGGAAAATGACGTGGTGCTCGGTCACTTCGGTGCGCCGCTGGTTCCGACGCAGGTGACTTTCGGGCTCGCCAAGGAATTGGGCTTCGCCTTCTCCGCCGATGCGGCCTTTGATGCGCTCGATTGCAACACGCTGGCTTCCGGCGATGTCGACGTGATCAACACGACGCTGCAGCTTATCCTGCCGTGCCTCGACAGCGTGAAGGTGCTCGCCTCCATCGGGTCGGAGCGGATCGCGCTGATGCCGGACACCCCCACGGTTGCAGAACTCGCGCCCAACCTCGACGTGGCGCTGTGGAACGGTCTCTTCGTGCACAAGGACACGCCGCAGGACGTGCGCGACAAGATCATCGCCGTGGCGGAAAAGACCGTGATGTCCGAGCGTGCACAGCAGTTGGCCAAGGACACCGGCGCGCTCGTCTACTGGCAGCCTGCCGATGAGGTCGCCGCCCAGATTGCGACTGATATCGAGACGCTGGCCGAGATCGAGACGCTGCTCTCGCAGTGATCCGCTGACCGGCGGGGCGGGCAGCACGTCAGCCCGCCCCGCACCTCCGCAACATCCAAGGGGACGAGAATGGCGCGCGCAAAGACGATGAAATCCCTGTTCAAGCGCTATCGCCGTCCGGGTGACATCGTCTTTGCAGTGGTGGCGCTGGCCGTCTCCCTGTTCCTGTTGTCCCAGATCCTTGACCAGACGGCCTACCGCGCGGGCGCCAATCCCGTGACGCAGCCGCGGTTCTGGCCCGCGGTCTCCCTCATCGGCATGAGCCTGTTTGCGGCATTCCACTTGCTGGGCTCCGCGCTGTCGGAGCGGATCGAGGGACGCTGGGAGGAGGTGATGCTTTGGGCGCGTTCGCTGGAATACGCGGGCTGGTTCATACTCTACGCCTTGCTGGTGCCCTATCTCGGCTATCTGCCCTCGACGGTCCTGTTCGCATTGCTGCTGGTGCTGCGGGCGGGATACCGCAGCGCGGCTGCGCTGATCAGTGCGGTGCTGAGTGCGGTCATCATCGTACTGCTGTTCAAGACGCTGCTGCAGGTGAAGCTGCCCTCCGGCCAACTCTACGAGGCGCTGCCCGACGGGCTGCGCCAGATCATGCTCACCTATTTCTGATCGGACGCGCCCATGGAAGACCTGCTGGCCGGTGCCATGATGCTAACGCGCTGGGACGTGATCGTGGCGCTGCTCGTTGGCTCCATCGGCGGGGTGATCATCGGGGCGATCCCCGGCGTCGGGCCCGCAGTGGCCATCGCGATCCTGCTGCCCGCGACCTTCTCGCTCGACCCGATCGTGGGGCTCACGATGCTGTTGGGGATCTACGGCTCGTCGATGTACGGCGGGGCGATCCCGGCGGTGCTGATCAACACGCCCGGCACGGCGGTCAACGCGCTCACCTCCTATGACGGCTTTCCGATGACGCAGGCGGGGGAGGCGCACCGCGCCGTCTCGCTGGCCTATAGCGCGTCGTTCTGGGGTGGTATCTTCGGCATCCTGTGCCTCATTCTGCTGTCGCCGGTGCTGGCGCTGATCGCGCCGATGTTCGGCAGCCGGGAGATCTTCCTTGCGGCCTTGCTGGGCATCATCCTCGTGGTCCTCGCCCACCGCGGCCAGATCTTTGCAGCGGGCATGCTGGCAATGTTCGGCATCTTCTTGCAGACCATCGGGCTCGATCCCGTGACCTATACCCAGCGCTACGCCTTCGGCTTTTCATTCCTGGTCTCAGGCATCAACCTCATCGTGGTCGTCCTCGGCCTCTTTGCGCTGAGCCAGGCGTTCTACCTGCTGACCGCCCCAGACGACAGCCCGGACGCCAAGCCCGTCACCGGCAACATGTCCGCAGGCTTCCGCGAGCTTTTGAAGCACAAGCGCGTGGCCACTGTTGCGTCGGGCTTCGGCGTGATCCTCGGCATGATCCCCGGCACGGGAGAGTTCACCGCGCAATTCATGAGCTACACCTACGCGCAAAAGACCTCCACGACGCCCGAGCTCTTTGGCAAGGGCAGCCCCGAAGGGCTCATCGCGTCGGAGGCTGCCAACAACGCGGTGCCCGCCGCGGCGATGATCCCGCTGCTGGCGCTGGGCATTCCCGGCGAGGCGCTGACAGCGATGATGCTCTCGGTGTTCTACGTGCACAACGTCATTCCCGGCCCCCAACTCTTCCAGAACAACCTCGATCTGGTCTACGGGCTCTACCTGTCGCTGATCGTGCTCAACGTGATCGTAATGGTGTTTCTGCTGTTCTCCACCAACCTGCTCACACGGATCATCCGGATACCGACGCGGTTTTTGGGGGTGATGATCCTGATCTTGTCGTTCGTCGGTGTCTACTCACTGCGCAATTCGATCAGCGATTGCATGATGGCGGCGGCCTTCGGGGTGCTGGGGCTGGTTCTCAAACGGCTGAACTTGCCTATCGTCCCGATCATCCTCGGCATGGTGCTGGGCGGGATCATGGAGGTCAAGCTGCGCTCCTCGCTGCCGCGCCTCAAGACGCCGCTGGACATGATTGACAGGCCCATCGCCTTCATCCTCTTCGTGATGATCCTGATGGTGATCGCGCTGCACATCCGCGCGCTCCTCAAAGAGCATCGCGCGCGCCAGCCCGAAGAAGACCACGATCTCCACGACAGCCAGATGAGGTAGAGCAAATGGACCAGAGCAAGATCGACGCCTTGCGCGCGCGCCCCGTCCCTTTTCGCGGCCATCTGATCGACGGCGTCGAGACGCCCGCGTCCGACGGGGTGCGGATGGAGGTGATATCGCCGCTTGATGGCCGTGTGCTGACCCATGTGGCCAGCGGGACGGCTGACGATATGAATGGCGCCATCGCCTCCGCCCGCGCGGCGTTCGAGGACGGGCGCTGGTCACGCCAACCGCCCGCTGCGCGCAAAAAGGTCCTGTTGCGCTGGGCTGAGCTCATCGAGGCGCATGCGCTGGAGCTTGCCGTGCTGGGCGTGCGCGACAACGGCACCGAGATCAGCATGGCGTTCAAGGCCGAGCCCGGCTCCGCCGCCGCGACCATCCGCTACTACGCGGAGGCGCTCGACAAAATCTATGGCGAAATCGCGCCCACGCCGGGCGATGTGCTGGGGCTTGTCCACAGGGAGCCGGTGGGCGTCGTGGGCGCCATCGTTCCCTGGAACTTCCCGCTGATGATCGGCGCGTGGAAGCTGGGCCGGCGCTTGCGATGGGCAATTCCGTGGTGCTCAAACCGGCGGAGACGGCATCGCTGTCGCTGATGCGCATGGCGGAGCTGGCGCTGGAGGCGGGCCTGCCGCCCGGTGTCCTGAACGCCGTCACCGGCGAGGGGGCCGTGGTGGGCAAAGCGCTCGGCCTCTCGATGGAGGTCGACGTGCTGGTCTTCACCGGGTCGGGCGGCACCGGCCGTCGCCTGCTCGAATACGCCGCCCGCTCCAACCTCAAGCACGTCTTTCTGGAGCTGGGGGGCAAGTCGCCCAACATCGTCTTCGCGGATGCCCCAGATCTCGACGAGGCGGCGAAGGTCGCGGCGATGGGCATCTTCCGCAATGCCGGTCAGGTCTGTGTCGCGGGGTCGCGCCTGCTGGTGGAGGCAGCGATCCATGATGAATTCACCGCCGCCGTGACCCGTGCCGCCGAGGCGATGACCGTGGGCGACCCGCTCGACCTCAAGACCCAGATCGGTGCGATCAACTCGGCCGCGCAGCTGGCGCAGAACCTCGAATGCGTGCGTACCGCGCAGGCCGAAGGCGGCACGGTGGTCACCGGCGGCACTCAGGTGCTGCAGGACACCGGCGGCTATTTTATGGCTCCGACGATCGTGACGGGGGTCACACCAGATGCGACACTGGCGCAGCGGGAGGTCTTCGGCCCCGTGCTCGCCGTCACCCCCTTCGCCGATGAGGCAGAGGCGGTGCGGATCGCCAATGCCAGCGACTACGGGCTGGCCGGGGCGGTCTGGACCTCGAACCTGGGGCGCGCCCACCGGATGGTGCGGGCGGTGCGCACGGGCGTGATGCACGTCAATACCTACGGCGGCGCGGATGCTACGGTGCCGCTGGGCGGTGTGCGGCAATCGGGCAATGGCCACGACAAATCGCTGCATGCCATCGAGAAATACATCAATCTCAAGACGGCATGGATCAAGCTCTAGGACGGCAGGGGAGGAGAGGCATGGGCACGACAATTCTGGTCATCGGAACCTATGACACCAAAGAGGCCGAGCTTGGCTTTCTGGCGGAGGTGATCCGGGCACAGGGCGGCGACGTCGTCACCATGGACGTGTCGGTGCTGGGTGACCCGTCCGCACCCACCGATCATTCCAAGCATGAAGTGGCAGAGGCAGGCGGCAGCAGCATCGCCGCGGCCATCGCCAGCGGTGACGAAAACCAGGCGATGCAGATCATGGCAAGCGGGGCAGCGGCATTGACCGCCTGGCTGCACGGGCAAGGCGCGTTCGACGGCGTGATCGTGCTGGGCGGCACGATGGGCACGGATCTGGCGCTCGACGTCTGCGCGGCGCTGCCACTGGGCGTGCCGAAATACATCGTCTCGACGGTGGCTTTCTCGCCGCTCATCCCGGCCTCCCGGATGGCGGCGGATACCCAGATGATCCTATGGGCCGGCGGGCTCTATGGCCTCAATTCCGTGTGCAAGGCCTCGCTCGCCCAAGCGGCGGGGGCGGTTCTGGGGGCCGCCCGTGCGGCGCAGCGGCCCGACGCCGGGAGGCCGCTCATCGGGATGACCTCGCTGGGTAAGTCCGCCCTCAAGTACATGGTCGCCCTCAAGCCCGCGCTGGAGGCGCGCGGCTACGAGGTGGCGGTGTTCCACGCCACCGGCATGGGGGGCCGCGCGTTCGAGGATCTGGCAGGGCAGGGCGCGTTCGCCTGCGTCTTCGATTTCTGCACGCAGGAGCTCGGCAATGATCTTCATGGCTCCAGCATCTCCGCCGGGCCGGACAGGCTCACCAATGCCGGGCTGCACGGCACCCCGCAGCTGGTCGCACCCGGCTGCTACGATCTCGTCGATATCGTAGGCTGGCAGCCGCTGCCCGAGAAATGGCGCGACCACGTGCGCCACGCCCACAATCGGCTGTTGACCTGCATCGTGCTTGATCAGGAGGAGCGCGCGGCGGTGGCGCGGCGGCATTGCGAACAGCTGGCGACGGCATCGGGGCCGGTGGCGCTCCTGCTGCCGCAACATGGTTTCGGTGAGTGGGACCGGGAGGGCGCGGACCTGCACGACAAGGCGGGGCTGGAGAGGTTCCTCGAAGAGATGAAGGCTGGTGTGCCGCCGAACGTCGAGACGCATCTGCTGGACGCACATATCAACGATGCGGCCTTTGCCGACAAGGCGCTGGAGATCTTTGATCGCTGGCGTGTCGCAGGCATCGTCGCAGGCTGAGCCGCCCGGACATACAGACAAAAGGACACAGACCCATGCCCATCCCGGCCCCCAACCTCTACCCCGATTTCAACGTGATCCGGCTCAGCCACATCTGCCTCAACGTGTCCGACCTGGCGGCCTCGCGCAGGTTCTACTCGGAGATCCTCGGCCAGCAGATCACCGATGAGAGCGACAGCCACATCTACCTGCGCGCGATGGAAGAGCGCGGGCACCACTGCCTCATCCTGCAGAAATCGGATCAGCCCGGCACCGTCGAAGTCATGGGTTTCAAGACATTCGACGAGGAAGATCTCGACCGCGCGGCACGCTATTTCGAGGCCAGGGGACGGCCCGTGCAATGGGTAAAGCGCCCCTTTCAGGGCCGCACCCTGCTCACCTCCGACAACATGGGCATCCCGCTTGAATTCTATCACAAGATGGACCGGCTGCCGCCCATCCACCAGCACTACGCGCTCTACCGCGGGGTCAAACCGCTGCGCATCGACCACTTCAACTGCTTCTCGCATGACGTGGATGCCTCCGTCGCCTTCTATAGCGATTTCGGTTTCCGGGTGACCGAATACACAGAGGACGAGGAGAGCAAGAAGCTCTGGGCGGCGTGGATGCACCGCAAGGGCGGCGTGCATGACATGGCCTTCACCAACGGCACCGGGCCGCGCCTGCATCATGTGGCGTTCTGGGTGCCGACACCGCTCAACATCATCGACCTGCTGGATCTGATGGCAACGACCGGCTACGTGGGCAACATCGAACGCGGACCGGGGCGGCACGGCATTTCCAATGCCTTCTTCCTCTATGTCCTCGATCCCGACGGCCACCGCGTCGAGATCTATTGCTCTGACTACCAGACCGTCGATCCCGATCTGGAGCCGATCAAATGGGATCTGCAGGATCCTCAGCGCCAGACCCTATGGGGGGCGCCCGCGCCCAAGAGCTGGTTCGAGAACGGATCGCGCTTCGTGGATGTCGACGTGCATGCCTCGCAAATCGCCGCGAGCCCGATCATCGCGCCCTGACGCGCCGGGGGTGTTTTGGCCTGCGCAGCGCCCGGCGGGCGTGTATACTGCTGGCATCCACGGCCCGCCCGGCTTAAGGGAGGCGGCGATGCACATATGGTTGCCTGCGAAGAGTAGTGACATGAACGAAGGCCTTCCCCCTACCTCCCGGTCCTTGCCGTTCGCGCTCATCCGCGCGCGCGAGGGGGTGATGGGGCCGATCCGTGAGATGCTCTCGGACACCGGCATCACCGAACAGCAGTGGCGCGTGCTGCGCGTGCTGTCAGAGCAAGGCCCGCTCGACAGCTCGACCCTCGCCGAACGCGCGAGCATCCTGCACCCGAGCCTTACACGCATGGTGTCCGCCATGACGGAGAAGGGGCTCGTGACACAGACGCGCAGCGAGACGGACCGCCGCAGGCAGGTTGTGGCCCTCGCCCCGGCCGGTCAGAAGATCATCGACGACAACATGCCACAGGCGCAGCGGATCGCGGCGGAGTTCAGGCATAAGGTCGGTGAGGAACGCTACCAGCAGCTCATCGATCTGCTGGCGCTCTTTGATCCGCACAACGGGCGCTAGGCGCGGGCGACATCAGTCGAAGGCGATACGCACGTCCCCGAACGGGCCGAAGTCTGCAGTGATCTGCGTGCCGGGCGGGCATTCCACCGGCCGGATGAACGAGCCTGACAGAATCACATGCCCCGCCTCGATCTGCTGGCCATACTGCGCCATGCGGCGCGCGAGCCAGGCGACGCTCTGCGCCGGATCATCCAGCACTCCGGCCCCGAGGCCCGTCTCCTGAACCTCGCCGTTGCGGCGCACGATGGCCCCGGTCCATCGCAGATCGACGCCCCCCGGCGCATGCCGCGCGGTGCCTAGCACGACGCCCGCGTTGGCGGCATTGTCGCTGATCGTGTCGAGCACGCTGCGCGCCCTCCCGCTGGCCTGATCCACGCGCGTGATTCTCGTGTCGAGGATTTCCAGCGCGGGTGCGACGAAATCAGTCGCGGCAATCACATCGTCACGGGTCACATCCTCACCGCCAAGCGCGGATTTCATCACGAAGGCGATTTCCGCCTCGATGCGCGGCTGGATGAAGCGGCCCGCGGGCACGGTGGCGCCGTGTTCGAAGGCCATGTCGTCGAACAGGATCCCGCTGTCGGGGATGTCGATGCCAAGCGCGTATTGCATCGCCTTGGAGGTCAGCCCGATCTTCCAGCCGATCACGCGCTGCCCCGCCGCCAGCTTGGCCCGCAGGATCGCGGTCTGGATCGCGTAGGCATCATCCATGTCCATGTCCGGATGGCGCAGGGACAGCAGGCCGATCTGCCTGCCGCTGGCTTCGGCTTCCAGCAGGTCGGCGGCGGCGGTTGCGTGATCTTCGGGCGTCATGGCGTCTCATCCTCCACGGTGTTACGCAGCGTCCCGATGCCCTCCACCTCGATCTCGACCACATCGCCGGGCGCGAGGTATTGCGGCGGATCGAGTCGCGCACCGGAGCCCGTGGGCGTGCCCGTGACGATGATATCGCCCGGCTGCAGCGTCATGAAAGTCGAGATGTATTCGATCTCGCGCCTGATGGGATGCATCATCCGGCTCAGCACGTCGTCTTGCCGCACCTCGCCGTTCACGCGGGTGACGATGCGCGCCTCATCGAGTTGTGCAGGATCGGTGAACGGCACGAGCCACGGGCCCATGGCGCCGGACTTGTCCCAATTCTTGCCCTGGGTCACGTTGAATTTCGCATGCCGCACCCAATCGCGGATCGTGCCTTCGTTGCACAGCGTCAGCGCGGCGATGTGGTCATATGCATCCGCCTGCGCGATGCGGCGCCCCGGCTTGCCGATCACGATCGCAACCTCGCCCTCGTAGTCCAGCGTGTGGTTTTCGGGCGGGCGGATCAGCGGCCGGTCATGGCCGGTAAACCCGCTGGCAAAGCGGGGAAAGAGCGACATGTATTTGGGCGCGTCGCTGCCGTCCTTATACTCCGCGTTGCGGTCGGGGAAATTGACGCCGACGCACAGGATGCGGGGTGCATCCGGCAGCACCATCTCGTAGGTGAACTCGGTGTGCCTGACCTGCCGACCCGCTGCCGCCTGCGCGAGCGCTGCGAGCCCGCCACCCCGCACCACCTCTAGCAGCGTGGGCCACTGCGGGAATTCAGAGCTCAGGGCGATGAACCCGCCCTCGACCACCGCGCCATAGAGTTGTTCCGCACCCGCGGTCACCGTGGCAAATCCCATCATCGCTTTCCGCGCTCCCAATTCAGCAAAACCCTACGCCTGCGTATGTGGTTTCAGGCGCCCAGGCGCGTGATCTTATGCGCGCCGGTGGCGAATGCGATGTTCTTCTGCTCCATGTAGAACTCAAAACTCCAATCGCCGCCATCGCGCCCGATCCCGCTCGACTTCATGCCGCCGAAGGGCGTGGGCAGGTGGCGCACGTTCTCCGCATTCACCCAGATCATCCCCGCCTCCAGCCGGTCGGAAAACCGCAAGGCCCGTGTGAGGTCGTTCGTCCACAGATAGCCCGTCAGCCCGTAGTCGGTGTCATTCGCCATCTCCAGCGCCTGCTCCTCGGTGCTGAACGCGATGGAGGTGAGAACGGGGCCGAAGATCTCTTCGCGCGCGATGCGCATCTTGTTGGTGGCACCGGTGAAAAGCGTGGGCCGGACGAAGAACCCTTCCTCGCCCACCGTCACGCCGCCGGCGGCAATGGTCGCTCCCTCCGCGCGCGCGATGTCGAAGTAGGAGGTGACCTTGTCGAAATGCTCTTGGCTGACCAGCGGCCCGATCTCCGTCTCGGGGTCGAGGGGGTGGCCCACCTTGATGTTGTTCACCCGCTCGATCAGCCGTGCCTCGAACACCTCGCGTATGCTCTCCTGGATGAGCAGCCGCGACGAGGACGTGCAGCGTTCCCCGTTGATCGAATAGATCATGAAAATCACCGCATCCAGCGCCCGCTCGATGTCGCAGTCGTCGAACACGATCACCGGGTTCTTGCCGCCGAGCTCGAGGTGCACGCGTTTGAGCGTGTCGGCGCCCTGTTTGATGATCATGCTGCCGGTCCGGCTCTCCCCGACAAAGGCGATGGCCTTGATCAGTGGGTGTTCGGTCAGCCGCTTACCCGCGTCATGCCCGTAGCCGTTCACGGTGTTGAGCACACCCGGCGGCAGGCCCGCGCCTTCGGCGATCTCCACCAGCAGGCGCGCGGTAAGGGGGCTGTCCTCCGCCGGTTTATGGACCACGGTGCAGCCCGCCGCGAGCGCTGGCGCAATCTTCCATGTTGACAGCATGAAGGGCGTATTCCAGGGTGTGATCACCCCGACAGGCCCGATCGGGCTGCGGGTCGTCACATTCATCAGCGTGGCCGATCTGAGGTGCTGCCCATCGCGGGCGGAGGCGACCTGATCCGCGAAGTAGCGGAAGTTTTCCGCCCCGCGCAGCGCCGCCTTGGACATGAAGCGCCAGGTTTGCCCAGTGTCCCAACATTCGCACAGCGCGATCTGCTCGGCGCGCGCCTCGATCGCCTCGGCCACGTTGATGAGGATCTTTCTGCGCTCGAGCGCGGGCATGTCGCGCCAGTCCGGAAAGGCCGCCGCCGCCGCTTCTGCCGCGCGGTCCACATCGGTGGCATCCGACCGCGCGACATCGCAAATGACCGATTTATCGACGGGGGAAATGGACTGGAAAACCCCCGCACTCCCCGCCGCATCCTCGCCCGCGATCCGGTTCATCAGCCCACCGCTCTTGAAGCGCGCGAGCAGGCCATCCAACCGTTCGATATGTTGATCAAGCACGCTCATGCCGGGTCCTCCACCGCAGATTGCTTAACATCTTAAGTAATATGCGGTAAGGCGTCAACCGGATATCCGGCGCGCCCGAAGGGTCAGCGGTGACCGTCGAATTGCTGCAAGGTCACGCCCGCGCCCTCCAGCGCGCGCCGTACGGCGCCGGCGATCTGGACGGCGGTCGGCGTGTCGCCGTGCAGGCAGATCGTGTCGATGGCCGCGGGTATGTGCTTGCCGCTGTCGGTGATGATGGCGCCCGCTTTGACCATATCGACCATGCGCGCGCCTGCCACCTCGGGGTTGTGGATGACCGCACCCTTAATGCTCCGGTCCACGAGGGTCGCGTCGTCGTTATAGGCCCGGTCGGCAAAGATCTCGCCCGCCCAGGCACAGCCGAGCTCTTCGGCGGCCTGCTGCTGCGCCGTCGCGGAGAGCACCATGACCACCAGATCGGGCGCGACCGACAGCGCCGCCTCATAGAGGTCGCGCGCAAGCATCGGATCTTCGGAGGCCATGTTGGCCACGGCACCATGCAGCTTGAGATGGCGCACCTGCGCCCCCATGCTGCGGGCCATGCCGACGCTGGCGGCGACCTGATAGCGGATCTGGTTCTGCAGGGTCGCGCGCGGCACCGACATCCGGTTGCGCCCGAAACCCGCCAGATCCATGAAGCCCGGATGCGCGCCGATGCCGACGCCGTTCTCATGCGCGCGCGCCATCGTCGCCGCCATCACATCCGCATCACCGGCATGCCCGCCGCACGCGATGTTGGCGGAGGTGACGATGCCCAGCAACGCGTTGTCGTCGCCCATCTTCCACGGGCCGAAGCTTTCGCCCATATCGGCGTTCAGATCCACCTGCATCTCTATGTCTCCTTGTCATCAAATGGGTTTTCCCGCGCGCTGACAGCACCGCTCACCAACTGGTAGGACAGCAGGTCGCGGATGTCGTGCGGATCGCGTACCAGCGGGGTCACATCGCGCGCGAGGCCCGCCAGGGCCGCATCGGCGCGCAGCTGGAGGCTCCGCGCCTCCTCCAGTTCGATCATCTCGAAGTGCAGCGCGGTGCCGGGCGCGGCCTGCGCCACGCGCGCCAGATCACAGGGCAGCACGGTGCCGATGCGCGGGTAGCCGCCCGTGGTCTGGCATTCGCACATCAGCACAAAGGGCGCGCCGTCGCCCGCTATCTGGATGTCGCCGGGCACGATCACATCGGATAGGATCGTGAGCTGGTCCGCGGCGGTGAACGGGGCGCTGTCATGTTCCATCCGCACGCCCATCCGGTTGCCGCGCGGATCCCGGCGAAAGGTCGTCTCACCGAAACGGGCGAGGGTTTCCGGATCGAACTGGCTGGTCTGCATGGACGCGATGATGCGGATGCGCCCACCCTCGAAGCGGTCCGCGACGGGCAGGGTCATCCCCGTGGTGCTGCCCTTATCGCGGCCGATCGGCAGCGTGTCCCCGGCGGCAATCGCACGGCCGAGCCCGGCGCTCAGATGCGCGCCGCGCGCGCCCATCATCACCGGCGCGTCGATGCCGCCCCCGACATGGAGGTAGCCGTAGTTGCCGCGTTTCGCGCCGCCGATCTTCAGAATGGTACCCATGGGTAACCTGTGGCTCGCGTTCCAGGCGAGCGGCGCGTCACCGGCGGTGGCGGTCATCGGCGCGCCGGTCAACGCGATGCGCAGGTCTGCGTCGGCGCGAAAGCTGCCGCCCATGCCGACCATCTCCAGTGCCGCCAGCGACGGCGGTTGGCCCAGCAGTGCCGCCCCCTCGTGCAGTGCGGTCACATCCGCGGCCCCGCCGCGGGTCAGCCCCTGCGCCAGATAACCGGGACGCCCAAGGTCCTGAACCGTGACCGACGGCCCGCAGGACAGGATTTCGAGCGTTGCACTCATGCCAGCACCTGCCGCTGCGCGCCGCCCTCGCCCGAGGTGTCCTGCGCCTCGATGCGGGCGTATTCATCTGCCGTGACGGAGGGAAAGCACATCTCATCGCCGGGCGAGAGCACGATCGGTGTCTCGCTGCCGGGGCGAAAGGTGCGAAAGGCGGTCTGACCGACATGGCGCCAACCGGTGGGTGTATCGTTGGTGAAGACGATCAGTTGCCGGATCGCAACGACCAACGCGCCTGCGGGCACCGACTTGCTCAGCGCCTGCTGGCGCGGGATGTCCCAATGCGGTGGCAGCTGTCCGGTGTAGGGCTGACCGGGCGCGAAGCCGATGGTGAGCACGCGCACCCGCGCCGCGGAAAGCTCCTCAATCGCCCGCTCGGGCGAGACACCCGCAGCCTCTGCCGCCTCTTCCAGTTGCGGCGCGCGGTCGGTGCCATAAAGGGTCGGGATCTCCCACAGCGTGCGCCCGGCGGGCAGCGGCGCGTCGTACCAGTCACGGCTGGCTAGAAGCTCCTCGAGGCTCTCGGTCAGCTTTTCCGGCGCGATGGCCGACGAGATCGGCACTGACGAAGGTCGAGACGAGCGATGTCGAGGTCTCGCGCACGCCGTCCCATTCCTGTTCCTCCACCGCCGCGCGGAAGGCGAGCGCGGCGCGGTTGGCAGGCTCGCTCATCCCCGCGCCGAACTGCACCAACAGGCCCGACAGACCGACGAGGCGGATGCGCGGAAAGTCGGTCATTGTGCGCCGCCATTGGTCCGGGTGGCCGCGGCCAGCGCAGCGCGTGCCGCAGTCGGACAAATAGGATGGGGAGCATCACACATCGGGGCGCATCTCGGATCGGGTCATGTCAGTCTCCTGCCTATGGGACAGACCAGATCATCGCTCCGAAGGCAATGCCGTATCCCCTCAGGGAGCGTCGGGGCCCGGACACCTGACACCACCGTGGATCCGGACTGGCCCATGCGCAACGTGGCGCATCTGCCGGGGCTCAAGGGTACTTCGCGGATGCTAGCCGGACCGCCGCTGTCTTGGGGGTCTGAGCCAATCGTTCTCGAAGCTGACCCTGCTCACGCCCGCCAACAGCTTCACCCGTTCCAGCTCCGCCTCCAGCGCCGCCATGCGCCCCTTGCCCCAAGCCACCCCCGCCTCCGGCCAGAGCGCGCGGACGCGCAGCACGTCCTCGCCGCGAAACGCCTTCATGTCGATGCGGCCCACCAACCGCTCTCCCTGCAGAAGCGGGAAGACATAGTAGCCGAAGACGCGTTGGGCCTCCGGCACGAAAACCTCGATGCGGTAGTCGAAGCCGAAGAGGAATTGCGCGCGCTTGCGGTCGCGCAGGGCCGGATCGAACGGGCTGAGCACGCGCAGGCGCGGTGGGGCGGCCTGCTGCGGTGCCGGATCGGCGTGCAGGTCAGGGTGCGCAAAGGCGGTGCGGGTCTCTCCGCGCGCGCCCTCGACTTCGATCTGCTCGATCCGTCCTTCTGCCAGGGCCTGCGTGCACCATGCCTTCGCCTCCGCCGCAGTCACATGCGCCCAGAAGGCCGCGATTTCGCCCGAGGTGGCAAAGCCGAGACGGTCGAGCGCGCCGTTGCAACACCAGTCGATGGTCTCGACCTCCGTCGGCATGGCATTGGCGGCCCAGACCTGTGGATCCAGCGCCCGCTCCGTCAGGTCATAGCGTTTGCGAAAGCTTTCGCGCCCGACCACATGCAGCGCGCCGCTGCGCCACAGATACTCGAGGGCGGTCTTGGAGGGATGCCAATCCCACCAGCCGCCCGAGCCGCGCGCCTCCTGCTTGCCCACATCGGAGGATCCCGCGCTGCCATGATCGCGGATGTGGTAGAGCACGTCGTCGATCTGCGCCTCGAACCCGTCGCGCCGGCCGTTGCGCCAGCGCGCGCGCAGCATTTGCGTATCGCGCCTGCGCCGCATCTCCCATTGTCGGTAGAAGCCGAGCGGGATCACGGCGGCATCATGGGTCCAATGCTCGAAAAGCGCATTGTCGCGGGTGTAGAGCCGGGTCAGGTCCTCCGGGCGGTAGCGGGGCCTGCGGGCAAAGAGGATGAGGTCATGCGCCCGCGCGACCGTGTTGATGCTGTCGAGCTGGACAAAGCCCAACCGCTCGATCAGCGCCAGCAGGTCCTTGCCGCGGGCGGGCCCCTGCGGTGCGTTCCAGCAGGGCATGACGGTCTAGGAAGATGCGCCGCGCAGCGGTGTTATCGAGCCGCGCGAGGCTCATCCGCGACGGCGGCGGCGCAGTGTATCCCCGAGCGAGAGCGTCGGCTTCATCGTGAACGTCTTGGGCTGTTCGGGGTCGGGCGTGTGGCCGGACGCGTCCAGGATGATCCGCGCCGCGGCCACGCCGATTTCGTGGCGGCAGGCATCCGTGGTGGCCAGCTGGCGCGGCAACCCCGCCAGCAGTTCGATCCCGTTGAACCCCGCCAGCCCGATCTGGCCCGGCACATCGATGCCCGCATCCAGCAGGTGCAGCAATCCGCCCGCACCGATCATATCGTTGGAATAGTAGATGAAATCGAGATCCGGCGACCGCGCCAGCATTTCCTGCGTCATCTCGCGCCCCTTGAGAAGCGCCGAGCCGCCGGAATAGAAGGCGCGGTCCTCTATCTCGATGCCTTCCTTGGCCAGCGCTTCGGTGAAGCCCTCGAAGCGTTTGCGCGCGCGGTGGTCGAGCGGCATCTTGGTGCCGATGAAGCCGATCCGCTCATAGCCTTCGCGCAGGATCGCGCGCGCCATGTCACGCCCCGCCTGCCGGTGCGAGATGCCCACCATCGCATCGACCGGGTTGCCGTCCGTATCCATGATCTCGACCACGGGGATGCCGGCATTCATCAGCATCGCGCGGCTCGCCTCCGAATGCTCCAGCCCCGCGATGATCACGCCGGAGGGCCGCCATGACAGCATCTCGTAGAGGACCTGCTCCTCCTTCTCGGGGCGGTAGTCCGTGACGCCGACGACCGGTTGCAGCGGGGTGTCGTCGAAGACCGAATTGATCCCGGCGAGGACTTCGGGAAAGACCATGTTGCTCAGCGACGGGATGATCACCGCGACCAGGTTGACCCGCTGCGACGCGAGCGATCCCGCGATCTGGTTGGGCACGTAGCCAAGCTCCTTGGCTGCCGTCAGAACCCGCTCCCGCGTGGCGGCAGAGACGTCCCCCTTCTTGCGCAAGACCCGGCTCACCGTCATTTCCGAGACACCGCTGGCCTCCGACACATCGCGAAGGGTGAGGGGGCGTTTGGAAGGCTGGGACAAGGCATGCATCCTGTGGGTCAACGGGTCTGGCGGCAACGTATCGGCTGATCCCGTTACAGGCAATCAGCGATGTGTCTTGTCGCGGCGCCATCGGCACATCCGGCAATCGCCGTTGGCCCGGATCTAGTCGAGGATCGTGCGCGCTTCGTACCCCTTCAGGGAGCGGCGGGACGCGACATAGGCCGCGACGAGGCCTTCAATGCTGAGCTCCGGAAAGAGCTCTGCGATCTCCCTGCGCGACGCGTCACCGATCCCGGCAAGGGACAAGTCGCCGGGCTGGAAGCTCTCTGTCCAGATGCCGTCCGAAAGGATCATCTCGTGTCGGTCGAACATGACGTGGATATAGGTTGTCTGGGAGACTTCCACGATGTCGATCCCGTCCATATCCGTCAGATGCTTCGCCGCGACGAGGACCTCATGCGCGTCGAAATAGACGCTGGTCTTGTGGTTGGCGATGAGCACGCGGTGCTGCGGCGATACCATCATGTCGCGTTCCGGCAGACCATTGCCGAGCGCACCCTGCCGGATGAGGACCGGACGCAGATGGTGCTTGGCAGCAAGTTCCGCGCCGGGCAACGCGCAACGACCGATCCAGCGGATGACCTGCATGCCGTTATCCCGCGTGATGACACGGTCCCCGACCGCGAGATCCTCGACCCTGCGCTCGCCTTTGGCGGTGGCGATCATCGTGCCGGGGGTGAAGCAGGGAACGACCGGGCCGCCGCCGGGTCCCGCGATGAGGACGAGATCGGGATCATTCGTCTCTGACAGGAAGTCGTAGGTGGGAAAATCCTGTAACTCGGAAGGGCTCACATCGGGGGCTTGAAAATCCTCGTTTTGATATTGCCGCAACGACCAGTTCAGATAGGTGCTTGCATGCGGCGGGATCACGTCCGGATCATCCTCACCGAGATATCCCCGCAGGTAAGCGTGGTACGTATCAAGGTTTTGCTGCTGAATTTCAGGTGCCAGATTTGTATCGAGATTGCGGGTGGAGTATTCGAGGTAGGAATGCACTTCATGATCGTTGGTGTAATACTGGCGCGCCTCCATCACAAATTCCGCGCCGTTTACGTGATCTGAATGGTTTCTATCTGCGAAATCGGACATTTGATCCTGAATGAGGATCTCATCGGGCTGGTGAAAGTTCATGATGCCAAGCAGGAGACCGGAAAGATCATCCGCGGAGAGATTGTTCTCGCCATCCACGCTTGCGACATTTTCGATTTCGAAATTCCACAGCCGCTCGAGGCTTTCCTGACCGGTGACGTCATAGCCCGTGCCATTCGGGGAGCCGTCAGGCAACCGGAGGAAATAGAGGCGTATGTCCGGTTGGCTTGCGAGATAAGAGGTGTGCACGTCAAAGGTGTTCTCAGCGGTGCCGAATGTCGCGACCGAATCCACCCAATCGGTCTGGCCCGTCATCTCCGAGTAGGCGGATTTGGCGCCTGCTTCACGCGCCTGCCAGTGATCCGGGCCCAAGCCCGCATCGCCCGCGGTCAAATAAACGGTCGTATGCCCACCACCCGCATCGATGCTGTCCTGTATGTCCGGATTCTGGAACAGAAAGTCGTCGTCGATGTGCGCGACGAACGACATCGTAGCGGCAGCGGCATTGATAAGGGACATCGTGGTTACCTGGCAGTCAGTTCTTTCGACGACTATAGCGCATTAACCATTTGTTAATAATTGAAATTTGAGAGCAACCAAATATCAGCTCCAAAATTAGTCCAAATAAATCAGCACGCTATGCCGTTTCCTCGGGGAGGCGAATCTTTGCAGAAGCTTAATGAGCGCGCGAGGACTGGAAACAAATGCGCATTGGTTAGCCGATTGATGCGCATTTGGTATCCGAATCGTCGCGCGCCAACCGGTGGTCGCAGCGATCGGCCGGGCAGTTCGGCGGGCGTGTTGCCGCGTCGAACGCGCGGTGATCCGTGCGAGCAACTTCAGAATTAACGTACTGCGAAGCCTGGCCGTTCAAGCTGATAAGAGAGCTCAGCCCGGCTAGTTCTCACTGAAGCCATAAGCAGGCGCTCGAATTCGTCCTTGGGACAACAGGCAAGAAATCCGCCAACCGCCGTACCCTGAAGGAAGCGCAGATCGCCCAGCTTCCAGGTGTGCTCCAGCTTGTCTGCTCTGCGAACGACGAGATGATCAAAGGGCGGTGCAAGTGCGATGCGAAATCCCTGAGCCCAGCTGCGCAGAAAGAAATCCCTATCCTCTCCCCTGGCAAGGGTTTCGACGAACTGGACTTTCCGCATAACCGCGCGCGACATTATCAGGGATGAGCCGCCCCAGCCCATGTTATCGAAATGGGCGATTGGCTCATAGCGGTTGCCGTGCATGCAAATGGCTGTCAGCGCTTCGAGGAAGATGAACAGCTGTTTCTTGCCGCAGATGTCGGCGGACATGCTCTGCATGAAGTGGATCATTCGGGAAATGTAGCGGTCAAGATAGAGATCATCGGCATCGAACCGTGCGATAAAGTCACCTGTAGTGGCCGCGAAGCCGGTATTGAGAATGCGCGGCAGGGACGTCGCCTCCGGCAGGGTCAGTATTTCTACCCGTTTGAAGTTCTCATGCTGGCTTAGTTGATCTGCGAAAGCGGCTGCGTCGATACTGGGACCGTTGATGACGATCACAGCCTCCAATTTCGGGTAATCCTGTCGCAAGAGCTGCGCCAGGAGGTTGTCCTGATCATCTGCGCGGTGGATCGGAGCGACGATGCTCACGAGCGGCACCTGCGTCATTTCTTCAGGATCCGGGGTCGCAAAATAGGATGCGGCGCCATGGCAATCAGCAATGAGCTTGTCCAGACGGGTCTGAAGGGCAACTTCGTCGACGACCGGGTCGCCGTTGATCGCTGCTTGGGCAAGGGAGTCGATGGCTTTGCCAAACCTATCACCGGGAGGGTTTCGAATGGCTTTGAGCTTCTGCATGGTTTCGGCACCGAGCTTGCCTCGCAGGAAGTCCGACAGAAGCGCGGCATTTCCCACCGCGCAGCGCGGATCCAGTTCCTGCAGACAGGTTTCGGCCAGTTCCGCGCAATCGCACATCTCGAGGACACCGGAGAGCAGGAAGAGCTGCGTGCTGTCGCATTTTTCCGGATCAATCGACTTCGCCACCTCCGTTGCGCTCTCAAGATCACCGATGCTGCTCAGCGAGCTGAAGAGTTCGCGCCGCACCTCGAAGTGGTCCATGCCCCGCGAGACGCACTCCGAAAGAAAGGCAACCTTATCTACCGGACCATCGCGCAGTTGCACGATCTGCGCCATGAAATTTATCGGCACGGGACTGTTGGGTGCAAGCTGCCGGGCCATTTCGGCGGCCTCCATCGCCTGTTGCAGCTCATTTTCCTGCGCAAAGCTCCACGCGACAATCATGTGGTCGGTGAAGTTGGCGTTTGCGGTGGAGATCATCTGCCGCGCCACTGTTCGCGCCCGCGCGCAATCGCCCGAAGCTAGAAGCCCGTGCGCCAGTTCGCGCTTGAGCTGCATATCCTCCAGCCCCTCGGCAATGCATTCGGCGAGGAACGCAGCTTTCTGCGCTGCACCGTCAAGGAAGTGCAAAACCCGCGCCAGAAACAGAGCAGGTTCCGCGCGCCCTGGTGCGAGCCGTCGAGCTTCCTTGCCGTATTCCAAGGCGCTTTGAAGATTGTTTTCCTGAAAATGGCTGCGTGCGAGGATCATGTAATCCGTGGCATCGCTGCTTCCGCCGGAGATCGCCTCCTCCGCCAGCGCACGCGCCCGCATAAATTCGCCCAGCAATAGAAGGGCTTGACCCAGTTCACGCTTGATGCGGACGTCGTCTTTTCCGCGGGCCAGGCAATCGGCGAGGAAATCCGCCTTTTGCGCCGGACCTTCGCGGGATTGAAGGATCCGCGCCAACAACAGGATCGGCTCGGCTCGGTCGGGCGCTGCCTTGTTCAGTTCGACGCTCAGCGCTTGCGCCGAACGGAAATCCCCGGCTTCCGCCAATAGATGTGCCTGTGCCAAGCGGTCTGCGAAGTCATCCGATGGTGGTGCCATATTCTGTTCGTGGCCATCTGCCATAAAGGATGCGTTCCGCTCGCTGTTGTTAACACTTTCTTAATACTTTGAGCTGCCTTTTCGCAAGGGAAACACGGAAAATCGGTTGTACCGCTTGCGGTTGGGGGAAGCGCACTTGCGGCGCTGTCAGACGCCCGCCGGTTCTCGGGGGGGTGGCGAAGGTGCATCTCGCCACCCCTTCGGCTTGTGCAGCAGACCAATTGCAGGAAAGTGAGAAGTTTTCTGTATCAGCATGGCGGGGATGCTCTACCGCCTTTCTTGCACGGGCGGCGCAAGCAAGCTATCAGTCACGCGGCGCTACACGGTGTTACTGCCCAGACGGGCTGACGCGATCCGTGGACAGTCCGAGAAGGGCAATTGAGGCATTTGCCGAAGTGCCGTAAGGGAAAGGCCCCGTGGCTCAACTGGATAGAGCAGCCCCCTCCTAAGGGGCAGGTTGCAGGTTCGAATCCTGCCGGGGTCGCCACAAACACCTATAAAATATGACTTATTTACAGGGCTTTGTGCAGGAGCTTGCAGAAAGTCCCGCGAGCTTTCGGGCCGAATTCTGCTGAAACGGCGGAAATCTCGTACAAAACCTGTACAAAATTCGCACGTCCTTGCGCTTTTGGGGGCCTTCCAATGAGCTGGCGAGTGGCGAACACATGCGCGGAACGGAAGTTCGGCAGCGCAACGCGCAAGCAGATCATCATGTTTCTGGCTGACAAGGCGAGCGATGACGGCTCAGGCATCTGGTGTTCCAAGGGTACGATCCAGCGGCACACCGAGCTGGGAGAGACCACCGTCAAGCGAACCGTGCGCGAGTTCCTGAAGGAAGGCATTCTGGTCGAGACCGGCGCACGGACCTGCAAGAACGGTTTCACCGTCGTTTACCGGATCGATCTGGCCAAGGTTGAGGCGCTGGAACCCACCGCAGAGCCCGAGATTGAGACGGGGTCCACAGTGGCCCCCGTCCAGTCTGGCCCCGGTACGGGGGCCACTGTGGCCGGGGTACCGGGGCCACCACGGCCCCCAAACCATCCTAAAACCATCCATAAACCACCTACGCGCAAGCGCGAGGCGGCGGAGGATGAAGAAGCTGAGAAGATTTTGGCAGCCTATCCGCCCGACCGACTTCGCGGCAAAGCGGCCTGTCTTGCCCAGATCGAAGAGGCCATGAAGGAAGGGATTGTGCCGGAGGACTTGCGGCAGGCCGTCCAAGCCTACGCCACCGACAGCGCAGGTTTCACCCGCTCCAAGGTCTGCTTTTCCGACAACTGGTTTCAGTCGCGGCGCTGGCAGGCCTATGTCGAGAAGCAAGCGGAAGACCGAGAAAAGACAGCGACGCTGCAGGCTGATCACCATGCGCGGCTGGCCTGCTGGATCAGTGATCGCAGCCCGATGTGCAAACACATCACGGCCACCGCAAGTGACGGCATTGCTTGCCTCAAAGCTGGTGACGCAGGCCCAAATTCAAGCCGCAGGCCTCAGATCATGACCGCGACCGATCCCACCGAAGAGCAAACAGCAAGGCGACCCATGTCATACGCTGGCGCTGCTGACACGGGACCTTGCGAGGGGCGGCAAGCCTCCCCTTCGAACCCCACCGGCGCGGGCAAAGCCCGCACCAAAGAGCCGCTGACCGAGACCTTCGTCTTCCGGTGCACAGCGACAGAGAAGGCCCAGTTGCGCGCCAAGGCCGAGGCCGCTGGCTTGCCCGCTGCGACCCTGCTGCGCGAGGCATTGGGCCTCACCGAGGCCCGCCGTCGCAAGCCCATCCCCCGCGTTGATCCGGCGCTGGTGCTGGCCGTCGGGCGCATCGGCGGCAACCTCAACCAGATCGCCCGCTGGCTGAACCGCGCGATGCTGGCGGGTCGCGTTGACCTCGACGCGCTCACCGTTGCCCGCCGCCTGCTGACCATCGAACGCCAGCTTGCCCAGATCGTCGAGGCCGCGCGCCGATGCTGATCAAGTTCTTCCGCAACGGCAAAGGCGCGGGCGCTGGTCCGGTCGGCTACCTCGTCGCGGACAAGGTGCTGGCCTACGACGACAACCGCGACCTGATCCGCGATGCGGACGGCCAGCCGATGACCGTCACCCGCGACCCATTGCCCGAGGTCCTGCGCGGCAATCCCGACCGCACCGAAGCCCTGATCGACGCCAGCCGCCACCAGTGGACCTATCGCGCAGGCGTGATCAGCTTTGCCGCCACCGACGCCCCGACCGAGGAGCAGCAGGCCGAGGTCATGGACGGGTTCGAGCGTCTGGCCTTCGCGGGGCTGGACCCGAGCAATATGAGGTGCTCTGGGTCCGACATACCCACGAAGACCGGGTCGAGCTTCACTTCTGCACACCGCGCTTGGAGCTGACCTCGGGGAGAAGCCTGAACATCGCGCCGCCCGGCTATGAGAAAGCCTTCGATAGCCTGCGCGACGTGATGAACCAGCGCCACGGCTGGGCCGATCCGATGGAGTTGGAGCGCACCCAAGAGGTCCGCGACACCATCGAGACCCCAACCCGCGCTCAAGGCCGTGACGAGCTGCATGCGTGGCTGCAGGACCAGATCAGCGTCGGCCTGATCACCGACCGCGCCAGCATGCTCGACGCCCTTGCCGACGCAGGCTTCGACCTGCCCCGCGCGGCAAAGCCTACCTGACCGCCCAAGACCCCGACACCGGCGAGCGCTGGCGTTTGAAAGGAGAGATTTTCCATGAAGACTGGCAAGCCGACCCGGCTGAGCGAGAAGCTGAACGCGGAACTGGACACGATCCGGCAGGACTACGCCGCCTCGATGGCATCCCAGCTGGAGAGCTTCAGGACCGATTTGAACAGCATTGCGACCAACGCGCAGCGTACAATCGAGACCGATACCCGCACCTTTCTGCGACAGAACAAGAGCTGGCTGACGATCTCGCCCTGGCTGATCACGGGGACGTTCTTGGTGGGGATCGTCTCGATGATGGCCGCGAGCTTGCTCTGGACGCTGATGCTGGCCAGCTCGGAGATGACGGACTTGGGCCTGACGCGGATCGACAGGGAGGACGGGACCTGGCTGGTGCTGGACCCGACCAAGACGCGCCTGAGGACCTGCACGCTGGGCGGCAGATCAGTGACCTGCATCAAGATCGAGGAGGATTAGATGACGACACCCCTGACAGCCTTGGAACGCGACTTGCTCGCCTGCGTCGAGCGGTTGGTGACGGCCTGCGAGGTCTCAGCAAAGGAATTGAGCGGGTTAGAGGAACGCTCGACGAACAGGATGCAGAGCCAGATGGATGGATTGGCCGCCTGCGTGTCGGTGCTCATTCAATCGCAAACGGCGTCCGTGGCTGCGTTGCACGGCTTGTTGAGCGAGGGCTCGAACTACGGGAAGCTGCGCACGCAACGTAAGCATCCGGCGTAGGCCACAGCGAGGTTAACGCGCGGGGTCACGGTCCATCTCGATAAGCTCTTGCAGATTTTCGATCCCGAACGGAGTGAAGGCAATGACACTGTTGTCGCCGGGGCCGTAGACCCAGATCACGCCATCTTCGGTTTCCATATCGATGGCGAGATCGAAGATCCGATCGACGGTTTCGCCCAGTTCGTCTGCAACGCGGTCGATAGTCTTGACGGAATTCACTTTGTTGAGCTGCATGATCATGCCGCCTCGGCGAGGGGCCGGACTTTCCAATTCCATGGCAGAAGTTCTGGCACGCGCGAGACGGGCATGTCGGGCAGCCGGGTGAGGACATCGGCCAGCCAGGCCTGCGGGTCGATGTCGTTCATTTTAGCGGTGACGATGAGGGTATACATGGCGGCGGCACGGTGCCCGCCGCGCTCGGAGCCAACAAAAAGCCATGACTTTCGGCCCATAGCCACGCCACGCAGAGCGCGTTCGGCCGCATTATTCGTCAGGCAGATGCGGCCGTCATCGAGGAATGCCGTGAAGGCCGGCGAACGGCCGTCTTTTTCGAACATGTAGTTGATCGCCTTGGCCACTTTGTTGTGCCTGGACAGTTTTGCGCGCTCTTCCTGCAGCCAATCATGGAGATTATCTACCAAGGGACGGGCGAGTTCCTGACGGGCGGCAAGCCGGGCATCGGCATCCAGCCCATTGATTTTGCGCTCGATGTCGAAGATGGCGTCGATCCGTTTCACCGCTTCTAGGGCAACCGGCGAGATCTGATGGGCGGGCTTGCCCTTGCGCACGTTGCCCGCGATGTCGGCCAGTTCGAAGAACTTCCGGCGCGCATGTGCCCAGCATAGCGCACTGGTCACTGGCCCTGCGTCACGGTCAGCGCGGTAAAGATCGTTGTATCCGCCATATGCGTCCGCTTGCAGCACGCCTTGCCACCCGGCCAGGTGATGATTGGGATTGGTTGCCGAACGGTCGCGAGAGAAGCGGAAGAACGCGGCCGGTGGCGCGCCACCATTCCAGGGCTGGTCATCACGGACATAAGTCCAAAGCCGAGCCTTCTTCGCACCGCCCCGCGCCAGAAGCGGCACTGTCGTGTCGTCGCCGTGCAGGCGATGAGCGGCGCGTACGTGGTTCTCGATCAGGGCATGGATCGGCTGCAACGCAACAGTCGCGTGCCCGACCAGGTCAGCCAGGGTTGACAAGCTCAGTTCTACACCTTCACGGGCGAAGCGTTCGGCCTGCCGGTTCAGCGGCTGGTGCTGCCCGTATTTCTCGAAGATAAGCATGGCGATCAAGCTGGGCCCGACCCAACCACGCGGGATCGCATGGAACGGGGCCGGCGGCTGGCTGATCTTCTCGCAGTTCCGGCAGGTGAACTTCTCGCGCACAGTCTGGATCACCTTCCACTGACGGGGGATCACCTCCAGAGTCTCGGTGATGTCCTCGCCCATCTTCACGATCCGGTCGGAGCCACAGCAGGTACAGGCGGCCGGTGCTTCGACGACAACCCGCTCGCGCGGCAGGTGGTCGGGGAACGGCTTGCGCACCGGATGGCGGCGCGTGAAGGCGCACACCGTGCTGGCTTTCTCGGTCGCTTGTTCTGCGGCCAGTGCATCCTCGGTTGCCGCCGCTTCCAGCTCTTCAAGCTGCAATTCCAGCTGATCGATCAACCGCGCGCGCCGTTCTGACGAGATACCGTATTTGTCACGGCGCAGTTTGGCGATCTCGAGCTTGAGCTCCTGAATCATCGCCTCAGAGCAGGAGACAACTGCGCGGGTCTGTGCCAGCTCGCTTTCCGCAACATCTGCACGGGCCTCTGCGGCGGCCAGGGCAGCGCGTAATTTGGCGAGTTCGGAGGCGGCGTCAGACATGGCGGATGTCTATCACTCACGCTCATGAAGAACCAATAAAAAGAGGCCTTTCAGTGCGATTTATCCAGCCTTTGCAGGGCGTTGCGTCCAGCGCGGGTTGCGCCAGTCAATGCCCTCCAGAAGATAGCCCAACTGCGCCGCCGAGATCTGCACCGCGTCGCCCGACCGGCTCACCGGCCAGATGAACTTGCCTGCCTCCAGGCGCTTCAGATAGAGTGACATGCCGACGCCATCATGCCAAAGAATTTTCACCAGATCGCCCTTGCGGCCTCGGAAGCAGAAGATCTCGCCCGCATGGGGATCGCGGCCGAGCCCTTCCTGCACTTGTAGCGCCAGCGTGTTCATGCCCCGCCTCATGTCGGTGACGCCGCCCGCAATCCAAACTTTCACGCCAGCCGGAAACGCGATCATTACCCGTCCACCACTGACAAGATCCGAGCAAGCGCTTCGAGCTCCACGCCCACCGGCACGATGATCCGGCGCCCATTCGGCAGGACTATTTCAACCTGACAATCCGTAGGCGGACAGGGATCAACTGAATTAGTCTGCTGCGTCGGCGCTTTCGTCACGGTCACCGGGGCGAACGATACCGCGCGAGAAGCCCCAAGCTCACCGTCGCGATACTGTCGCCGCCACGTGGTCAGCAGCGACCGACAAATGCCATGCCGCCGTGCGGTGGCTGCAGCTTGACGGTGGCCGATAAAGCTCTCCTCCACAATGCGCAGTTTGTCATCATCCGACCAAGACCGACGGCGTTCACCATCAGCAGCAGACAGAACTTCGATTTGAGGGCGGGTGACAAAGTCGGACATAAGGTCGGACTTACCACCGGATCGATCCTGTGATCAGACGGCCGCCCCCGGAGGCTTACCACGCAACTCGAGACCAGCTTGAAATTAGTGAAGGCCGCCGAAGAGAGGTTGAAACGGAACTAGAGGAGCGGGAGGTGGAGATGGACCGGGGGATGACGCATTAGGGGGCAGCTACGGTCGGGAGTCGCCGACCTTGCTGCCGTCCGATCTGTCAGCACCAAAGATCGCTCCCGTCCCACAACTGCTCTGAGTGCTGAAACAGGAATATTCACAGCCCAACGAGCTCGCATCTTTAATAGTCAAGTATGCCAATGGGCCAGTGGCGACCTGCTTTCAGGCGATGTCTAGCTCCCATTGCCCAATATTGAACCACCCCTCGGCCGTGAGCGTGGTTACGGGCACGCGTTGTTCGTCGCCCAGTGCCTCCAAGATACCTCGCATTATTCGGGGGAATGCTATCTGCGTAAAAACGTCATCAGGAAGTTCGTCTACTGTCGTGGTCAGCGGCTTGTTGTACATCTTAACACGCTTGGCCTTTATGTCCTCAATGGATTTCAGTGCCAGATCGTTAAGGTATGCTGAAAGACGCTCGTCGCGCACGTTGTCAGGTGGGTGCATTCGAAGAAATAGACCGCTTGTGCTCGGCCTTGATCCTGGCGCAGTCATCACCTCGTTGACGAAGCCCGCGATACAGTCGGCAGCTAGCTTTGGCTCCTTTACTCGGTAAAGGTAAGTGCTCAGCTCTGTCATCGTACACATGCGAGCGACCCCCTCTTGCGCGGCATCTTCGCGCCGCTTCAAGCCACGAAGTTGCTGGCGGAGTGCGAGGCGTTGCTCACGCTGGGTCGCGGACTGTGGGTTCTCACTGAAAGCGGCAATCTTCAGATTAAGGCTATCGGTCTCGCGATCACGGATGACGATGTGTCCGTTGGGCCAATCCTGAAAATCTTCCCACAGCTCTTGGAAATCCAGAGAAAGCTCTGTTTTAGTTTTTTCGAGCCGACCGTGGGTAGTGTACCAAGTGCCTAACAATGGGGATCGGGACGCGCTTCCCTTCGGTCCAAAGTGCTTTTCTGCAACTTGGAGGTCTTTCAAGGCTCGCCGCAAAATTTCGCCCCAGCCAAGGAGGACAACTTCGAAGGACTTGTTCTTTTTCTGCTTCTCATTAACGCTTCGCACATGCGCTATAAGTGCGGTGTCGTCCGGAGCGGTGGTGAGGATATAGAATTTCTTAAGCTTGGGATGGAATTTCTGAGCCGCCAGCACCTCGTTATCGATTTGCTTGGTAGTGAGCCGAGAAACTGGCCACCTTGACCGCCTTTTGCATTGTAAGCCAATGGGATAAATCGCGCCATGTCAACCTACGATGTCTACGCCATGCTGCCGTTGGCCAGCACGGCCGTGTCTGACCATTGCCGGGTCCTGCCAAGACGACTGGAAAACATCGGCACACAGTTCTTCGAACTGTTCCCAAGATCGTGGAGGCGGATAATCGGCAAGAATATGCATAAGGCGGACAAACTTGGTTAAAAAAACTGTGCTATGTCTAGCATTAGGGCATCCTTTAATCGACAGGACATTTCCCATGCTGCCTTTAGCTGTTTGGGCGGCGAAGTTCTGCATCAGAGGTGCAAGAGCGAGCCGTTCAACGGTTTTTCTGCGCTTTGCTGCCATTTGCGAACTTTGCAGCAACCGCCACTCCATGCTCAAGTTGGCATTTCCAACGCCGCATGAACCCCTGCGACGTAAGCGCAAGATTTCATTACGATACGCTACTGACACCCACTAGGCGGCAATGAGCGGTTCAATGTCAGATACGTCAATTTCCTTCGCTGCCAGAGCCATGTCGTAATTCGTCTGCAAGTTCACCCAGTAGGCCGGGGTCGTATTGAACACACGGGCCAAGCGTAGCGCCGTGTCAGGCGTAATTCCGGTCGTGCCCTTGATCAACCGTTCGATCCGCGTCCGAGGCACATCCAGACGCCGCGCAAACGCGATTGCCCCCATGTCCAGGGGATCAAGGTAAAGCTCTTTTAGGACTTCACCGGGGTGCATTGGTTCTTCAAGCAGACTCATCAGCGTATCCTCTCAATGGTAATCGACAATCTCGACATCGGCAGGGCCGTTCGGCGTCCAGACAAAGCAGATGCGCCATTGCCCGTTGATCCGCACGGAATGTTGCCCAGCACGATCACCTTTCAGTTCTTCTAAGTGGTTGCCGGGCGGAAAGCGTAAATCCTCCACAACAACCGCGGCATCCAGCGCCGTAAGCATCGCCCGCGTGCGCTTCACCAAGTCACCGGGAAAGCCTTTGCCATACTTGCCTTTCAAGGCACTGGCAGCAAGTTTTCCTTTGGTGCTTTGGATCATGCTAGACGTGTATCAGCAGGAGATACATGTGTCAAGGTGTGATACCGACTTCCGGTTAACTGCACCCTCTATGTACCCAAAGAACCAATCCGACCGCAGCGAGCGCTCTGTTGTGATGGTCCCACCACACGTATTATTCCAGCTTCGGTTCAAGTTTTGACCAATACAGTTGCTGAGATCCGCGGGTCTCATAGGCATGTTGTAGGCTTCGCTTGAACCTCAAGCAGTAGTCCCAAAACGATACCAAGAAATAGTGCCCAACATTTTTTAGGACGAGATAGCGTACTACATCATCGAGTGCGCTTGCCCTCAGCCACTCATAGATAGAGGGAGCCACCTGTTCGAACAAATCAATTGACGCACTTTTTTCATCGGCGAAGGCTATATTGAGTATCGTGGCGTAAAGGTGTTGTTGAAGCTTCAACGGAGCATCTTCTTTAGCCTTACTAAGAAACTGCTTCCAGACTTCCGCATCCCCGACTGTTTCCGGGTCTTGCGGCCAACTCAGAAACTCTAACACGTTGCAAACGGGTGTTGTAGTTCTGTAGGTGCTCAATGCCCTAGCTATGATCTCCATTGCTAACGCGTAGAACCCCTTCTTCCAATCTGCATGGACGGTTTTTTCTGCCGTAAGAGTGGGCATCAAAGTTAGCAGCACTCGAACGAATTCTTCTTTGGCTTCTTCAAAGAGCGAATAGCATTCTGCTGTGGGCGGCCTTCGAAGTAACTCCGCGAGCAAGTACTCTGTAACGCGCTCGTTTTGATTGAGCGAAATTTCAAGAAATTTAAGAATCAAATCGGTCGACATCGATAGGAGGTCAGCCTCAAGCAGAAGCTCTGGTCTCAATCTAGCGAGAACGACCTTACCGTTCGATGATCCATCATCGCTGCCGTTTGCAAGCACATCATGAGGAGCCTCCACTGCCAAAAGCTGAGCTATAGCCTGAAGGCGCTTGCTCTGTGTTCCTTGCGTTAACTCCATTAAATTGAATAGTTTAGCTGCATCGCTTCGCCAAACATCGCCAAGCTTGCTTTGGAGAGGATTCTCCAAATTAGGAAATGCGTCAGCCTTGCTATCAGTGATCAAGAAATTGATGAGGCTTAAAACCTGTTCGGTATCGCGCAACCGAAGTGTTTCTTTGACGAGCCATTCTTTCAGATGTTGCGCCTCGCTAGGTGAAGGAAGTTCACGGGCAGCAAACTTAATGGCCCTTAGGTCACGATCTAAGTCTGCTCCTTTTGTGAAGGCGAATAATCGCGCTAGCAACCTTACTGAAGACTGTACAGGTGGCAGTTCCGGTCCCGCATTCCGCAGGAGTTCTCGAAGCGGATGTTCAGTTTCAAAGGCGTCATAAAGTTCTGCAATCCAACTTGGAATGGAAGCGCTTAAGGATCGCGAACGATGTGAGCTCTTGAACTGAAGCCAGTATTCGGAGGATGCACCAGAAACATGCCAATTCTGTTGGGCCGTGTTGAATCTGAAGGCATGTCGAAGGGCGGGCCATTGCTGTGACCAAATTTTGAAAGCTACATTGTCATGATCGATTTGGAGGAAATCTGCAAACCCATCGGCCTCTGGGTCATATACTGCACGCAGCCCCTGGATCAGTGCTTCACGAGACACCTGATGGTCTCGAATTTGTTCGTGGCGGGCTTCTATTGATGCAGGCACCCGATAGTGATCATAATTTTTTGACTTGGTTGGTTGGCGAAAAATCGGTCGGAGCGAGTTGAAGTCGGTCATGCTCTCTATCGCCTGGAGGTCTAGTAACACAACGTGGGACCAGACACACCCAGGACGAGGCATCTCCGGTGCAGGCCAAGTCGAAATTAGAGCATACTCATTCGCATTGATTGGTAGACCAGTCCAATACTGTTCCATTGTTTCAAAATCGATCCCAGGAACGGCATCACTATAGCGAGACAGTAGTGCTTCCGTCCGAGCGGACAGTTGATCCGACCCTGCTATGAGAGAATGGCCCTGGTCATATCCAAAAAGAAACTGTGGGAAGAGATGTTGTGCCAATGCCCTAGCCCGACAATGGTTGATTTAGCCAACGAATTGGGCGGGTTAGGTCATGATCTTTCAATTCGCCATCGAAGCACGAAATTCGTTCGCTGGGAGCCGTGAGGTCGAGCAGCTCATCACGTTTCGCGTCAATCTCAACTCGACCGCCCTGAGCTGACACTCCGAAAACCTGCGTTTGTAAGCTGTCATTATTTGCTTGGATGAACTGCCACAATAGAGGGCGCTCTCGCTTCAGCCAGTCATTCGGGGAAAGGTCCTCACCCTCCACTGTGTCCCAAGCCGAAATAATGATGGCTAATCGACGCCGAAGTGCCAGCTCATCAAGATGCAATGCTATTTGCAGGAGCTCCACCAACTTAGATTGCTCAGTCATCATCTTTGGCGTCCACTGCGCCTCGGCGTCTGTCGCGGAGATTTGAGCAACCTTTTCTGACGCTTCCTGTCCGTCTACCGATTCTTCGGTCTCCGTATCATCGCCAAGCAGTCCGTCAAGATCTGAAAGGCGTTGACCATCCGGACCAGCCTCTGCGCTCAAAAAGAGAAGCGTCCCTCCTCGATGCTGGAGCCAAGTCGCATGTTCGGGATCCAGCACGCGCGTCGTAAGCTGGTCGTGGAAGCTTTCACCGGCAACGTCCGGAAAGTATAAATCGAACTCCGTGGTGTTATCGGTCAAGGCAAGTTCTACATACGCCGATGTTAGTGATCTTGTTCGTTCCGTGGGAAGGCATCGACGCCAGCGTTCTGCGATTTCCGTCAAATAGGCCATGTCACCCTTCATTGACCGGCAGACAAGCCCCGTATCGACTTCTTCAGCTGTTACGAGATGCCAAAGAGCAGCAAGAAAAGTGGTTTTTCCAGATTTCGGTAGGCCAATCACCTCATGTCGTAGCTCATTAGTCATGAATGGGCCCACCGTTAGATACTCTATGCAATAACTGATCCATCTGCCGCCTTAGTTTAGGCTGGAAAACTTGTGCTTCGGAAACTTTCGTTTCCGCGGTCCAGTGCTTCAGAAGCGAATCTAAACCATGAGGAATTGAAAGCTGAATTTCCGATCCTGCTTCCTTGCGTACAGATGTCTCAAAAAATGAAATTGACGCAACCTCACACCTGTATTTTTTGCAACTCTCTTGAAGCTGGCCGAGTGCAGCATCCGCTCAATTCTTTACCTCCGGTGACTGAATGCGATCTACCTTTGTAGTTACAAAGCAAATGTCGTGACTTTTCCCAACCACGCCTAAGTCGATCAGCTTCTGTAGAGACTGGCGTGCGCGTTGAATCGCATTGGCCCGCTCACCTGCTTCCGCCAATTTCGCACCATCGATCAAGAACGCGAGGTGGCGGCTTGCTCCGAGCTCATACGGGATATCGGAAGCTTCTGTTGCGCCTGCCAAAGCTCGGAAATCTTCTCCAGCGCGGTCTGCCCAAGCAAGGTCAACCGCACGAGTTCCTCCTACGAGTAAACGAAGGTGAAGATAGGTCAAATCCTTATTGGAACTAGTCCGCCCCATATCTTCAGTCGAACGTCCAGAAGCCAAACGTGATGGGTGCAAACGCCTCTCAAATCCAGCAATCGTTCTGCTTTCAGCAAAAATATGTTCAGCGAAGGGGCCCCCACAGAACGCATGGTATATTTCGCTTACCAAAGTCGTCTTGCCACTTCTATACTCACCAAATAGCGCGATAGTTTTCACTGGCCGTGCAAGTTGCAGTTCGCGGAGCTGCCTTTGGCTTAGGTCTCCTCCAAACGGTAGCTGGATCCCCTCATCCTGTATCGCCTCCGGTGGCGATTCATCGTCTTCCAAGGTTTCCGGGGTGATCTCCAGATCTTCCCTTTCAACGGGTTTTTCATTTGGATCAGCCACGGCTCTAGACTTCATCCAGCAAACAACGAGCGATGATCATCTCATGGTATATATGCTTCGACCACTCGAGGATTGGCTTCTTCTTGTCGATATCAAGATGCACTATGTCCTTGTACAGCGAAGCCTCATCGGCAGAAACGCCCCGATCCTGACGAAGTTTAAGTGCTCCGAGAACGGGAAAGATCGTTAAGTTAGATAGATCAAAATCCGAAAGTCCGAGCTTTTCAAGTTGCACGGGCTCGAGTGTGCCGACAATCTGTTTCAACGAAGCTGTTCTTTTGGTTTTTGCGAAGCTTCCGACGGCGCGCTCCGCGAATGTTGATACCGCTGCGGGACCTGCTCTGAGGTTGGAAAGGCGACCTAAGTCTATTCCCACGAGAAGTGCGCGTGTCTCAGGTTCGAAAGTCTCAAACGGTGCCTCTAAGGCATCGGACCAACCACCAAATAGCCACCAGAGCAGTTCGATCTCACTCTGTTGTTGCTGAAGTTTTTCGCCAATAGCTGAAAGCTGCGTTTGGATCTTCTTAGAAAATGCCGCATTGTTTGCATTGATTAAGTCGCCAAGACCCTTAAAAACTGCTTTCAAAGAAGTAAGCGTTGCTTCGCTCGCCTGTGACATAAGCGGCGAAAGTTCCGCCAGTTTGTCTTCCAACCCATTGAGATTAAAATTGGTAGCGGGAACCACCGTCGATGGCATGCTGTCGGACTCTGAAACTGCAACTTCGAGCCGTCGCCCCTCCATTCGAGCTGCAAGTTCGCCATCGACTTCACAAACGCGCTGGCTACAGGCAGACAATGCCAAGACTGCATGCATACCCTCAGTCCATTCCAGACTATCACCCGTAAGCACCTCTAAGGCACCAACGGCCAGAATTTGGATCTCCCTTGCGTTGGACTTCGCTGCGAATGACGGATCGGTTTCTCTTACAATTGAAACGATACGATCCGCTAACGCTGTCGCGGGGAGGCCATATGCGAGCGCCGCCAGACCAATAATGCTCTCGATTTTAGGGTTCTTGGTAAGGGATGTGACCACCGATTGGCGGCCTGCAAAACGATCTGGATCAACAGTCAGTCCGGCATTTGCGTAGATGTCCGCTAAATCAATCTGGTCAATCGGGCTCATTTTTATTCCTTTTCCTGTTCAAAAATCGCTTTCGCCAGAGCAGCCTGCATCCCGCGTTCTTTAGCACGGCGTAAGGCGTTGCTGAATCGAACTGAAGCGGTCAAATTTGCATCGCTTTCTTCATTCAAGCCCAGCTGCGCTACGACAGCCGCTTGCTGCGAGTAAGTCAAATCGAAGAACCGCAAGGTAAGTGCTCGCATGTTCGGTAGGGAGACTTTTGGTTGCTGTTCCATTTCAGCGACCTCCTCCAATGTTGTAGCAGCGGTTGGATCGACCCCAGCCAAATACTGCTCCTCGGCAACCCTTTGCATGTCAACCGTCGGCGGATTTTTTAACGGGATAGCCCGCTCGAAGAATGGTTCGTCGTCCGCTGACATGATATGGCGAAATCTTCGCGGAGACCTCTGCCAGACGCGAGCATAAGCCTTGATCGCCAATTGCCATTTCTCACCGGCTTCTTCGACATTGAGATCGATAATATTGTAACCTGGTTCCCACTCTGCTTCCGCAACATCAGGGTTAATTGCCGCAGAACGCAGGCGAATATATGAATCCGCCAATTCTGGCTCGACAGTATGCTCATGGCCGAAAAGCTGCAACTGGGCGACACTGTTCATCTCGACCCTCAGGTCATTCCCATCGCGCAGCCATTCGAAAGGGTGATGGCACATCATCAACGTCACGGAACCCGCCTCAACAGTTATCTGATGGCTTGCGTTGTCAACTAATAGGTCGTTCCTCTTGTCCCCTCGACCAGATAGAAGAGCCGAATTTAGTCCAATGATCCGAAGGCTCCACCCGTCTCCAAGTTCGAGATATTCCTTCGCAATCGTTTCGTCGGGTGGCGTCAGCCGACATGAATAACGAGCGGCAAAGTCATTGTAAGATGCAATAGGGCTGTAAAGGGTTTGTCGAGAGGTCTCTTCGCTTAGCGCCTTTTGCATTGTCTTAGCCTGACCGCCAGCCGCGCCATCTCGCACGGACTTGCGTAGTGACTGAACTGCAATTGTTTCAGATATCCGTTGGTCAACATCGTGGTTGCCCGGAATGACGAAGACGGCCTCATGTGGTATTTTGAGGCGATCACAAAGCTGATCGAGCCAGTCGGCAGCGAACTGATATTCTTCTGGTGCGCCAGCATAGGCGATATCCCCAGAAATCAGGATGTTTGCAGGCTTTCCACCGAGCTTTTCGAACTGCGCCACAATAAAAGCTGCGCAATCTGTTTGATCGCCTGTTGGGCAATTGGAGAGCCGGTGCGCTCGACCTCGTCGACGAACTTCCGGCGCACGTGAACCATGCAGGCCTGTTCGTCAGCCTTGCCCTCGCCGAAGAGGCCGTTGAACCCAGCATAGCCGTCCGCATGCACGGTGCCAGTATAGCCTGCAAGATGATTTACGGGGTGTTCGCCCTTCCGATCGACACTGAACTGATACCAGGCGCAGGGTGGTGCTGCCCCGCACCACGGGCGTTCGTCCCGGACATAACTCCAGAGCCGGGCCGTTTTGGTCTTTGTTGTGTTGGCGCGCACCTGCAGCTTTACAGGGGTATCGTCTGCAAACAGGGCGGGCCCCGCCCGGACTAGTTTGCCGATGTATTCGGCCAGAGGCTCCAGAAGAGCCGTTGTGCGCCCGACCCAGTCGCTGAGCGTGGAGCGGTGCAAATCAACCCCTTCACGTGCGTAGATCTTGGACTGCCGCTCAAGCGGCAAGTGATCGCAATATTTGCCGACCAGCATGTGGGCCACGAGGCCGGGACCGGGCCGGCCTCGTTCGATCAGGCGGGACGGCAGCGGGGCCTGGGCGAAGGCTTCACAGCAGGTGCAGGCCATGCGGGGGCGGATGAAGCGGCGCACCACGAAGTGACCGGGGATGTAATCCAGTTCTTCGGTCACGTCCTCGCCCACCTGGCGCAGTGTGCCGCCACATCCCGTGCATGCCTCACCGGGAGACAGGACCTCATCTTCCCGATCAAGGTGGTCTGGCAGCGGCTTGCGGCTGTGCTGGCGCTTGTTGGGTGGGGCCTCTTCATCGCTGGGCGATTGCTTGGTGAGTTGATCCTTGGCAGCCTGCGCGATCTCTTCATCTTCCGGCAGGTCGAGCGCCAATTGATCCATGCCCTCTGACTTCGAACCGAAGCGCGCCTTGCGGTGACCATGAAGTTCAGCCTTAAGCTTCTCGATCTGGTAGGCCTGAGACTGGATATGCTGGAGCATTTGCGCGCTGACAGAGCGCAACTCGTCAGGGTCTTCAGGCAGGGATTTGAGGGCCTCCAGCATAGGACAACCTATACCAGATTGCCCCATGGCAGGGAACGTAAAACAGCGTCAGAACCCATGTTTTGTTGGGATTTATCCCTATCCCGCGACCAGCGGTCGCCAGGTCTTTTGTGGGGTCCGCCAGTCGATCCCTTCGAGCAGCATCGACAATTGCGACGGGCTCAAGCTGATCTTGCCTTCCTTGGCCGCAGGCCAGACAAACCGGCCTCGTTCCAGCCGCTTGGTGAACAGACAGGCCCCCTGGCTGTCCCACCAGATGATCTTCAAAAGATCGCCCCGACGACCCCGGAACACAAACATGTGCCCGGAGTATGGGTTCTCGGACAGAACCTGTTCGGCCTGTGCCGCCAGCGTGTTGAAACCGCGTCGCATGTCAGTGACGCCGGCAGCCAGCAACTCTTGAACTAGATTTTCGCGAATGGCGAAATATGGGTCTTGGGCATTTCCAAATTCCAAAGCCCGAAAGTGAATGTCAGAGAGATGGAGTAGGAGCATCAGCGTGCGTGCCTCAAATTTGTTAATTCGGTCTTGAAATCGTTGCGTAAATTTACGCGACCACTTAGGCGAAATTCTATCAATAGTTGTAATTGCCGCAAGCGGCTTTTGGCGGAAACGCCAATTTCGCCAAAGACTAGGGTCGCATGTAGATTACTCAGCAATCAGACGCTCCATTTTCTTGCTCGCAAGATGCAAGGTCAGAATTGAGCCTGTCAGCACGGGAACTAGAGCGCCTGCCACAGCCACACCGATGACTATGCATGCTGTGAACCAACTGAAATCGGTGCCGCGTTCGAAGAAGTTGAAATAAAGAAACCCCGCGAGATACACGGCACAGACGCCCAAGTATAAGTCATAGAGTGGCGTCAAAGGTTCGATAGCGGTTCGTTGCGCCCGTTCCAAAGCCGCCCGGCGGATACGCTTCCAGTTATCGCTTGGTGGTTGCATTTGGTTACTCCCTTGCGAATTCAATCCAGGTGTGGACTTCATCATTTGATATTTCCCGACCCTTGACGTGTGATTCATACCAACGCGCGACGATTGCCCCGCGCTTCTCACTTTTGATCTTGATGTTGGCGCTTTCCAGGTACTGATCGAGAGACGTCTCAATTCGTTTCAGCGCATCGAAATCGTGACCTGCGCGGATGGATTCCGTGCCAAGCAGCAACCAAGCGACGTCAACCTCGTACTTGTCCTGCATCTTGATTAGGGCTTCGACAGGGACGCCGCGCTTTCCTTTTTCGTAGCTGTGGTAAGCCCTATGCGAGACGCCAACGGCTTCGGCCATCGCGGCCTGAGAAACGCCTATTTCACTGCGGCAGATCGCTAGGCGTGCGCCTATCTCAGCAAACAAATCAGCATCTTCTCGCGGCATGCAAGTTTCCTAATTGACCATTGCGCACTTTTGTATAAAAATAGCACAAAATGACGTACATTTACGTTTCAATCCATCTGACCACGTCAGAAGGTGCAGAACAAGCGATTCCATGCGTACAGAAAGTTCAACCAAAACGGACAAGGATGACTGAAATGGCAGAAATCGACAAAACCGATAGCTCGCAAATCCTGGGGCTAGGCAAGACGCCAGCTCAATGGGTTGAGATCATGGCCGAGAGAGAGATTGAGATTTCTGAGCGCACATTGCGAGAGCGGGCAAATGAGACGGGCGCGTTCTATCGGCTTGGGCGGACCATGCTGATTACGCCAGCGCAGATTGATACGATTTTTGAAGGAGGTCAGTCATGCCGCTCGAAATCTACAAGAGGGGCCGGGTTTACTGGGCGAAAGGTTGGGTCGAGTACAACGGCAGGCGCATCGCAGGCCCATACCGGCGAAGCACTAAGGCATCTACAGAAGCAGGCGCACGGGACTGGGTAGCCCGCGAAACAGAGGCGCAGATTCACCGATACGTTTTCGGGGATGAACCGCGTATGACCTTCTCTGACGCGATCTTGATCTACAAAGCATCCCCGAAAGCGGCAAAACAGCTCATGCCAATCGTCGAAGAGATTGGCGATCTGCCTCTGTCCGCGATCTCGGGCAGGATGCTTAAGGAGCTGGGGCCAAAGTTAAAGCCAGATGCTTGCACAGACACATGGTGGCGGGAAATTGTCACTCCCGCCTGTGCAGTGATCAACAATGCCCATGATTTGAAGAACACGCCAATGATCCGCGTAAAGGCATACGACAACTTTGAGCGGATCGCTCAAGACAAGCGACGTAATAAACCGAGTCGTGTGGAGCGAAAACCATCGGACAAGGAGTGGATCGATGCGTTTTGCAAGGCTGCTGATCCATACAATGCTGCATTGGTGCGCTTCATGTTTGAGACGGCGGCGCGGATCGATCAGGCTATTTCGATTGAACCAGACGATCTGCGGCCCGCCGAAAACAAGGTCAGGGTGAAGGCACAGAAAGGTCATCCTGAAAGTTGGATCACTGTTTCCCCACAGATGATGGACGAGTTGCTGGTCTTGCCAGCTAAGCGACCCAAGAACCGCAAGACCGGCAGGCTCATGAAACCGCGCGTGTTCGGCTATGGCAGCTCGACAGGCTATAACACGCGATGGAAGACCATCTGCAAACGGGCAGGCATCCCGTACATATCTGCACATCCTGCAGGGCGACACGGCTTCTTCACTGAATTGGTGGTCAGGCAGGGCGTGGATCCAGTCACTGCGGCCAAGGCTGGCCGCTGGTCAGACCCGAATTTACCCATGCGTATTTATGCCCATGCGGAGACGGATGAGGCCGACGTTAGAGCCCGTTTTCGTACAAACCATGTACAGGAAGAGCCTGTACAATCACCCAAACAACAAAAATCAAAGAAGGAATAACGCTATGAACGGTTCCCTCCTAAGGGGCAGGTTGCAGGTTCGAATCCTGCCGGGGTCGCCAAAACCGCCTGAATGTTGTGAAATAGGTATATCTTGATCGCTGTCCGACGCGGGGCGATTGGGTGCGGGAGGGGAGCGGCCATTCGCGGCGCTTCATCCGGATGGTCGCTGCACAAACAAACCTGCCGTTGGCCATGAAATATCTGGCCATTTTTGCGGCAGCATGAAGCCGCTTTGGCGTGCACCTCTTCAATACTCTTAGGTTGTGAAAGTTTCCGAACCGTCGCACCATGAGCCTCTGCGTATTTCAAATGTGAGATACGGATTTCGAGCCCGCGCAGGGATGGTGTGCGGGTTCACCTTGGGAGGGTAGAAAACATGTCGGAAGTATTTGATTTCATAGTCGTCGGCGGTGGCTCGGCAGGCGCGGTAATCGCCACGCGGCTGAGCGAGGATGCATCATGCCGCGTGGCGCTGGTTGAGGCGGGAGGACCGCCGCCGGATCACGAGATGATGCCGGCCGCCGTCGCCGGGCTACAGCTCGATCCGCAAGTCGACTGGATGTACACAGCCCATCCGGGCAACGCCGGTCTGGGGCTGCGCGACAATCTGATGCCAGTCCCCCGCGGCAAGATGCTGGGCGGCTCGTCAGGTCTCAACTACATGGCATATGTGCGCGGACATCCCGGCGATTTCGACCATTGGGCGGAGCAGGGTGCAACAGGCTGGAGCTACTCCGATGTCCTTCCTTACTTCATCAAGAGCGAGGACCTGACACCGAGCAATGAGATTTCGATCGACAGCGAGGCGCATGGCACGGGCGGCCCGCTGGGCGTGTCTGTCCGCTCGCCCGTGATCCCTGCGGCGCGCGATTTCGTCACCGCAGCGGCATCGGCAGGCATACCGCAAGGCGATTACAACGGGCGCAATCGCGGCGGGCCCGAAGGTGTGGCGTCCCTGTTCCAGACGACGACGCGCAATGGCATGCGCTCCAGCACCTACCGCGCTTTTTTGCAGGGCGAGACGGAAGCGCGGGACAATCTGAGCATCATTCCGCACGCCCATGTGACACGGGTCATCCTGTCGGGTGACGCAGGTGACCGCACCGCCACCGGCATCGAATACCGCGACGCGGAAGGCACGCTGCACACCATCACTGCATCGCGCGAAGTGGTCCTGAGCGCCGGGGCCGTCGGCTCGCCGCAGATCCTCATGCTGTCAGGCATCGGGCCGCGCCGCGAGATCGAAGCGGTCGATCTTGAATGTCTGCATGAGCTGCCCGGTGTGGGCAAGCACCTCAAGGACCACCTGCACTGCCCGCTCTTCTTTCCTGCCGCAGGCATCGGCGTTCCGGTGGCCGAAGTGGGTGTGTCCGCGGGTCCCGACGCCCTGCGCGCGCCCGCAGGTCCCCTGCCTGCCGATCCGGCGGATGACGCGTCCCTGCCGCCCGAACTTGCCGGTCTCAAAGCCGAAGCCGAGCGGCGCGTCACGCAATGGATGGAGACAGGCGAGAGCCTCGTGTCCTCCTCGCTCTATGATGCCGTGGCCTTCTTTTCGACGGGTTTGGGCGACGCACACAGCCATGACGCACAAATTGGCTATGTCCCTTGCGGCTATGATGCGGGGCTGTTGGGCGACCGTCTGCGCATTGATCTGGACGCCTTCTTTGACGATCCGGACAAGACACTTGCCGCCGATCAGGAGAACATGATCCTGCTTGCCAATCCCGTGCTGCCCCACAGCACCGGTGAGATCGTGTTGGAGAGTTCGGACCCCATGGTTGCACCGGCGATCCGCATGAACTACTTCACCGACCCGCATGACCTCAAGGTCATGGTCGCCGTGATGCGCCGCGCGCTTGATATCGCGGCAGAATGGCCCGGTGATGTCAAACCGGGGCCGGTGAACATCCCGCGCGCCCTGGCCAAAAAGCACGGGTATACTGAAGGCGAGCGACCCAGCGACGCGCTCTTGGAAAACATGGCGCTTCACTACTCCGTGACGGTGTACCATCTATGCTCAACCTGCCGGATCGGGGATGTGGTGACACCCGATCTGCGCGTGATGGGCATCGGGAACCTGCGGGTCGCGGACGCAAGCGTGATGCCCGATATCGTCAGCGGCAATACAAACGCCGCCTCGATTATGATCGGCGAAAAGGCAGCGGATATGATCAGCGCGGAATACGCGCTCAGACGCAGCGCAGCCGCCTGACGCAGGCCTGCCGGAAAGCGCGCTTGCACTTTCCGGCGGTGCAGAACCCGCGCGAATAGGGCGCGGGGTGATCATGACCTGCTCTATGTGTCTCCGCGTTTATGAGCTGGCGCTGTTCGGGTTTGAATCAAGCCACGCTCAAACAGAGGGCTTTTCAGATGAACAGGTCAACTGCATCACATCCGCCGTCTCCGGCAGATCAGCGCGTCTTGCGCAGCGGGGCGGCGCTGTCGACGGCTTGGTCCAGAACCTCGCGCAGTTCGTCCTCGTTGCGGTATCCGATCAGGATGCCGGCCTTCGCTTCGCCCATAGTAGCATCGCGCGAGGCGATCTGGGCGTCCGAGATGGTTGTGCGCTGTGACGTTCGCCGCGCCCAGTCGAAGAACAGGCGCTCGAGCCGTGCCACTTGCCCGCTTTGGGCCGGGTCCGCGCCGAGGTCCACCAACTCGTCCGGATCATCCGCCAGATCGAAGAGCATGGGCCGGAAACCTTCTGCGAAGATGTATTTCCACCGCCCGTCAAACAGCATCGTCAGCTTGGCATCCTTGACCTCGACCCCGAGACGCTTGCGCACGTCGCGCATCGAATAGTCGTATTCGGACACCGCAAAGTCCCTGACCTTGCTCGTCTCGCCATGGAGGATTGGCTCTAGCGACCTGCCTTCGATGATATGGGGGACCTGGGCACCGTCGAAGTAGTCGAGGATTGTCGGAACCACGTCGATTGCCTCGACAAGCGTCGAAGAGGTCTGCCCGCGTGTCGCGTCGGCCTTCGGGCGGGGGTCGACGACGATCAGGGGAATGCGGGCCGAGGCGTCATGGAACAGCTCCTTCTCGCCCATCCAGTGATCCCCCAGATAGTCGCCGTGATCGGAGGTGAAAATGATCATCGTGTCGTCTGCAATACCCTGCTCCGCGACGAAGTCCATGAGCCGCCCGATCTGGTCGTCGAGCTGTTTGATCAGGCCCATGTAGGCGGTCAGTACGCGGGTTCGTGCGGTATCGTCACTGAAGGCGCGCGAGACGCGTTCTTCCATGAAGGCGGCGTAGACAGGATGCGGATCGGTTTTCTCGGCTGCATTTCGCACCGGGCCAAGATGCGTTTGCGGGCCATACATGTCATGGTAGGGCGGCGAGACGATATAGGGCCAGTGCGGCTTGATATAGCTCAGATGCAGGCACCACGGCGTATCGCCCGCCTCACGGATGAAATCCATCGCACGGCCGGTGATGTAGGGCGTCTCGCTTTCCGCGTCGGCGGCGCGCGCGGGCTTGTCCGCGTGATCGAGGAACCAGCCGCTGAGGATGTTGCCGTCCGCGTCCTCTGCGCTGTTTGCAACGCTTTGCCACGGGTTTTCATCGGTCCAGCCGCGCGCCTTCATGTGCGCGTCATAGGCCTTGTTGCGCGCGTAGCGTGGGCCGTCGGGGTGCAGGCCGTCATCGCGCTCATAGGGCTCAAAGCCGCATTCCGACACCAGCGCGCCGATCTCACTGTCCGGCGACAGGCCCAGGCGGCGCATGCCCTCGAGATCCGCCGTCATATGCGTCTTGCCGCACAGTGCCGTGCGCACGCCGAGTGGACGCAGGTGATCGCCCAGCGTCATCTCCCCGACCTTCAGCGGGATATTGTTCCAGGTCGAGCCGTGCGAGCCGACATAGCGGCCGGTGTAGAACGACATCCGCGAGGGGCCGCAGATCGGCGATTGCACATAGGCGCGGTCGAACAGGACGCCGCGCGCGGCCAGCGCATCGATGTGCGGCGTATGCAGATGCGGGTGCCCGGTGCACGACAGGTAGTCCCAGCGCAGCTGGTCACACATGATGAAAAGAACGTTCTTGGACATTTGGCGGCATCACCTCTGGTGGTGTCCGGAGTGCGTGCACCCCGGACAGTTGCGTTCAGCTGCGCCCGATATCGGGTATCGTGACGCCCATTTCCTCAAGCGCACGCAGCGCACCGGGATGCAGCGGAATGTTGAGGTCGGCCACGGCGCCCTCCGGGTTGACCGCCTTGAGCCATGGCGCGCTGTCGCTCATCTCGGCGACACCTTCGAAGAAGACCTTGGTCATCTGATAGATCATCTCCTCGTCGGCGGTATCGTTGGTGACGATGCCGACGGTGACGCGCAGCGTTGTCGTGTCGCTTTCGTTCTTCTGGTTCTCGCCGTAGGTCCCGGCGGGGAGCGTGCCCAGACCGAAACCCGGACGTTTGACCAGCGTTTGAACGCCTTCGGCGTCGAGCTTGTCCTCCGGAATGCCGAGGAAGCGTACCGCATTGGTGACGGCGATTTGCGTCAGCACGGGGCTGGGTGCATTCGTCGGGTTGCAGTAGACGTCCAGATTGCCATCCTGGAAGGATGCCGCTGCCGCGTCCCAGCCCAGTTTCACGGCCTCGTAATCCGTCCCCGCCTCGAGGCCGGTTACACCCTTGAACAACTGCTCCATCGTGGAATAGGCGGCACCGCCCGGAGGGCCGAGGAAGACCCGCTTGCCGCGTACGTCGTCCAGTGATGTCATGCCCGAGGATTCGTAGACGGCGATATGATAGACGCCCATCGGGAAGTTCAGCACCGCGCGCAACTTCTTTGCCAGCTCGGGCGCCTGATCCATCTTTTCGTACATCGCGCGCTGGTTGGCCATCAGCGCGTTCACGGAAGGCGAGGACATGCAGAACGCGGTCTTGCCCTGTGCCACGTCCAGCACGTGACGCGTGGCGGCGCCCGTCGCGTTGACCTGGATTTCGTAGTCCGCCAGCTCGCGGTTTACGATGTTGGCGAAGGTCGTCATCACGAGGTTCGGGCTGGTGCCGGGGCCCAGAGTCGACATCCGCAAGAGCTCCTTGGCCATCGCGGTCTGGGGGAGCATGGCGACAGCCGTCGCAGCGGCGCCGCTGGCCAGCAATGTGCGGCGATTTAGGGTGGTGGTCTTCATGGTTCGGTCCTCCTTTTCATGGTGAAACTTGGTTCTTGGTTTTCAATTCCAGCCGGTCGATTGCCATCAGGCCGATAGCGGCAACCGCCGCGATCCACGAAACGACCGTTCCGAAGAAGATGAGTGCTGCAGCCAGGCCCAGCCCGACCGGCACCATGTAGGCCTTGCCCCGGCGCGGATAGCAGGCGCGCGAGATCAAGATGGTGGCCAGCAGGACGAACAGGATCGCCTGCACCGATTGCAGCGATCGGATACCCGGTGCCGAGCAGTAGCGCCGGTTTGTAGATGAAGGCGAACGGGATCACGAAGCCCGGCAGCGCAAGGCGGGAGGCCTCGAGCGCGGTGGCCATCGGGGACGATCCCGCAATCGGGGCAGCGGCAAAGGCAGCCAGCGCCACAGGCGGCGTAATCGCCGATAGGACGCCGAAATAGAGCACGAACATATGCGTGTGAACGATGGGCACGCCAAGCTTCTGCAGGGACGGGCCCATGACCAGCACGATGATCAGATAGGCCGGAACCGTCGGCATTCCCATGCCCAGCAGCAGGCACGCCACGGCCATCAGGATCAGCGACAGGATCAACTGGTCTTCGGCAAGGCTGGACAGAAGCGAGGCAAAGCGCAAACCGACGCCGGTCATGTTCAATATGCCGATCACGATTCCAACCGCGCCCACGATCACCACCAGCTGCGCCGAGATCAATCCGGCGGAGCGGATGAACTTGAGCCAAGCCGGACGGTCGAAAAGCAAATCCGGCCGGATCGCAAAGCCCATCACGGTAGCCAGCGCGAAGCCGACGAACCCCGCATAGGCAGGTGATGCGCCGCCCACCATCGTGACGACGATCCCCCCGAGGGAAATCACGAAGATTGCCATCTGGACGAGTTCACGCCAGTCGAACCTGACCTTCGGGCGCACTTCCATGTCCAGATCCATGTTTCGCGCCGCACTCGAAATCGCCACGAACAGCCCGCCGTAGTAAAGGAGCGCGGGCACGGCGGCCGCGGCACAAATGGTCAGATACGGCACGTTGGTCACGTCCGCCATGATGAAGGCCACGGCGCCCATGATCGGCGGCGTGATCTGGCCACCGCTCGATGCCGCGGATTCAACCGCTGCGGCGAAGCGGGGCGAGAACCCGCGTTTCTTGATGAGCGGGATGGTAATGACCCCGGTCCCGACCACATTCGCGACCGCAGATCCCGATATCGTCCCGAAAAGCCCGCTCGCCACTGTCGCGGCGGCCGCCGGGCCGGACCGCAGGCGCCCCGTGGCCGCCAACGCGAGGCGCACCAGAACGAGGTCGATCGCAAGAAGCTCCAGCAGCGCGCCGAAAAGGATGAAGATCAGGATCGTCGACACCACGGTCGCCATCGGGCGGCCAAACACACCGTCAAAGGAAAACCACAAGACGGTCATCAGCTCTTCGGTCGATATGCCGGCATGCCGCAGGAAGCCCGGCGCAAGGTGCCCGAAGACCCCGTAAGCGAGCACGGTGCCCGCGACCAGCGCCATGACCAGCCCGACCGATCTGCGGGTGAGTTCGATGACGGCGATCAGCCCCAGAAGGCCCATCCAATTGTCAGTCGAGGTCAGGAAATAGAGACCGGTTTCGATTTCCTCCGCAGCGCGAAAATACTGATAGACGCTCAGGATCAGCGCCACCGCGGTCAGCGCCAGCAACGCACGGTCCCAGATGCGCCCGCTCTGGCCTGTTCCGGACTGGCCGAACCCGGTCAGGATCACGAGCAGACCACCGACCAGCAGCATGCCGACCCGCAGGTACGAATCGGAGAATACGCCAAAGAGCGAGACGTAGAACACGACGCCGATCACGATCAGCGACAGCAACAAGACGGCATAGTCCGCGATCGCTGACCGGTTCGGGTTTGTCACGGCTTCCTCCCATGCGCGCCCCGTCTGTCATCCGCCTCGATCTCCCGGCAAGGCGCGGAACGCATGCGACATTGCTATTGGACAACGGCCTGTTTGTCGAATAGCTGTTTTACCAAGTGAAACGCGCCTATGACAAAGCTGAACCGATCAATTGACCGCGGACTGACCGTCCTCGAGGCTGTCCATAGTGTCGGCACCGTTTCACTTGCCGTTCTCGCCGCGCGCACGGGTTTGCCGAAACCGACCGTGTTGCGCATTTGCAAGACGCTCGAAGCGCGACGCTGGCTGTTTCGGCGGTTGAGCGACGGCAACTACCAACTTGGCTCCGCCATCCTGCGCTCCGATGGCATGCCGAACCGCGCTGACCGTCTTGTCGCCGTGGGCAAGCAGGAAATCCTGCGGCTGAGCGAGGAAACCGGTCTCGCTTGCGATCTGGCCGCCGGTATCGGCGGCGGGCGGGTCGAGATCGTGGACTCGACACGCGCCTTCCCGCTGCACGCGATTTATCCGCACGCCGTGGGGTTCAGACCCTCGCCGATCCTGTCGGCTTTGGGCGCTGCCTATCTTTCCACGCTGACAGGGGAGGAGAGAGCCAAAGCACTGCGTGATCTGGCCAGAGGGTTGGCCCGCGAGGAAGTCAAGGCGCTGCCCCGACTGGCGGCTATTCTGAGTGACATCGTCGCGCGGGGCTATGCCGTCCGGTCCCCCGGTCACTGGGGGCGGGCGGTGGATTACGGCGCACTTCCCGCGGCCATCTCCGTTCCCATTCTTGCGGGCACTGAGCCTGTCGGCGCCGTCAATCTGGTCTGGAACGCCAGCGATCATCGCGTTGAAACGGTCGCCGCAGAGCATTTGCTGCGGCTTCAATCGGCAGCGGCGACGATCGGGCGAACCTACGCCGAGCAAGGCTGACGCGCATATCGTCTAGCCTGTGGCGCCAAGCCAGCTGCGCTCCACCCTCCCGCTACCCGTTGAACTGTGCACGGTAGCTTGACGGTGCCTGCCCGCGCAGGGTCCGGAAGCGTTTGGAGAAATAGGACGGGTCATCGAAGCCGAGGCGGTAGCCGACCGCACTTACGGGCAGTTGCGTGAAAGCCAGCAGGCGGCAGGCTTCCTGCATCACGGCATGCTCGATGTAGGCGGCGGCGCCGAGCCCGCTCGCGGCGCGGCTGAGGCGGCTCAGGTGGCCGGTGCTGATGCCCAGTGCGGCGGCATAGTCGGCCACGCGCCACCCCTCCGCGAGGTGCAGGCGCACCAGCCGGTCGAGGTGCGACAGCCTTGCATCTCGCGTGTCGGCGCCTTGGCGCGCGCCCTGTTGCGCCACTTCAGCGAGCAGGGCCTGTACCAGTCCGAGTATTTGCTGGGCGCGGAAGCGGCCATCGCCCGTGCGGGCCTCTGTCAGCATCTGTGCCAGTTGTGAGGTGGCCTGCGTCACCTCTCCGCTGACGGGGCGCGCTAGCGCGCGGGCAAGATCAGCGGCGAGTGGCCCCTCCTGTCCCGGCACGGCCAGAGGCATGGAAATCACCAGTCCCTCGCTTCCGGACTCGAAGGTGAATTCATGCACGATCTGTGCGGGCACGAAGAGGAACGCGCCGCCTTCGAGCTCTATCTGCCGCGCGTCCACCTGACCCAGCAGATGCCCCCGTTCCAGCACGAAGAGCTGCGCCATATGGGCATGACGGTGTGCCGAGATGTGCCATCCATGTGCCGGTGCGCGCTCCGAGATACGCTCGATGTGCAGGATGTCGGGAAACTGTGCGGTTTCCCCGAAGAGGGTGAATGTCGGGATATCGGCGCGGGTGTTCATGCACGTATCCTACCAGCCGCCGCGCGCGCGGTCCATTCGCATGGGGGCCATGCCCGGTGTAGGGTCAAGGACTGGACGGAGGGGGAGACAGCCATGAAAACTCAGGTGGTGATTATCGGCGGCGGGCCGTCCGGCCTGCTGCTGTCGCAATTGCTCAACCGTGCCGGTGTGGCCACCGTGATCCTGGAGCGTGCGAGCCGCGCGCATGTGCTGGCGCGGATCCGGGCCGGCGTGCTCGAGGCGGGCACCGTCCGGATGCTGGAGGAGGCGGGTGCGGGCGCGCGGATGCAGCGGGAGGGCAAGCCCCATGGCGGCTGCGTGCTCACCGATGACGATCTGATGGTGCGCATCAATTTCGAGGAGCTGACCGGCAGCGCGGTCATGGTCTACGGCCAGACCGAAGTGACCGCCGATCTCTATGCCGCGCAGGATGCCATGGGCACGCAGATCCTGCATGAGGTCAGCGAGGTTGCGATCCATGATGCGGACAGCACCGCGCCTTTCGTGGAGTACAGACGGCAGGGCACGCGACACCGGATAGACTGCGCCTATATCGCGGGATGCGACGGGTTCCATGGCGTCAGCCGCAGGGCCATCCCGGAGAAAAAGCGCCGGGCGTTCGAGCGGGTCTATCCGTTCGGCTGGCTCGGGGTGTTGTCGCGCACGCCGCCTGCGCACCATGAGCTGATCTATGCCAATTCCGCCAATGGCTTCGCGCTGTGCTCCATGCGCAGCGACACGCTCAGCCGCTATTACGTACAGGTGCCGCTCAGCGACCGCGTAGAAGACTGGAGCGATGGACGCTTTTGGGAGCGGCTGAAATCTTGCCTGCCATCGGAGGTGGCCGCATCGCTGGTCACCGGCCCGTCGATCGAGAAGTCGATCGCCCCGCTGCGCTCCTTCGTGAGTGAACCGCTGCGCTGGGGACGTCTGTTCCTTGTCGGGGATGCGGCGCATATCGTGCCACCGACGGGTGCCAAGGGCCTCAACCTTGCCGTGTCAGACGTCCATTACCTCCATCAGGCCCTGATCGATGCGATCACGCGGGGCGATGAGGCCGGGATCGACGCCTATTCCGGGCGTGCGCTGGCGCGGATCTGGAAGGCGATGCGCTTCAGCTGGCAGATGACGACGATGCTGCACCGCTTTGACGGGGAGGACAGCTTCGCCGCGCAGATGCGCAAAGCGACGCTCGCTCATCTTGCGCAGTCCGAAACCGCGCGGCGCGATCTGGCAGAGAATTACATCGGCTTGCCGTTCTGAAAGCGCTGACGCAGGATGATGCCACCCGAAGAGAGGATCATGCCCATGACCGACCGCCACACCGCAGGGACGCGCACCCGCCGCGAAGTTCTGGGCGATGCCCATGTGGACCGCGCGCAGGCGGCGATGACCGAGCTCGATGCGCCGTTCCAGACGTTGATCACCGAAGGCGCGTGGGGCACGGTCTGGAGCTCCGATGCGATCAGCAGGCGGGAGCGGTCGATGCTGACCCTTGCACTGCTCGCCGCAACCGGTAATTTCGAGGAGATCCCGATGCACATCCGGGCCACGGCGCGCACCGGCGCAAGCAAAACGGACGTGATGGAGGCGTTTCAGCATGTCGCGATCTACGCGGGCGTGCCGCGCGCGAACCACGCGATCAAGCTCGCCAAACAGACCTATGCAGAGATGGAGGAGACCCCTTGAGAGAGGATCACGGCGCGCTGATGCCGCGGCGCCGGGAGATACACCCGGTGCCCCTGTCCGCGGACTACAAGACCTCCGTGACGCGCGCGCCGTCGTTGCCGCTGTTGTCGATGGAATCCACCACGAGCGAGGAGACGGGTCCGCGCTTCGGTCACGGCCTCATCGGCCCGCTCGACAACAACCTCATCAGCAATTTCACCCAAGGCGCGGCGCAGGCCATCGGAGAGCGGATTCGCGTGCATGGCCGCGTGCTCGACGAGACGGGGCGCCCGGTGCCGGACACGCTGGTGGAGATCTGGCAGGCCAATGCGGGCGGGCGCTACCGCGATGTGAAAGATGCGTATTTTGCGCCGCTGGATCCCGGTTTCGGCGGTTGCGGGCGCACGCTCACCGATGCGCAGGGCGGCTATGAATTCATGACGGTCCGTCCCGGCGCCTACCCCTGGCCCAACCGCGCCAATGACTGGCGCCCGATGCACATCCACTTCTCGGTTTTCGGGCATGCGTTTGGCCAGCGGCTGATCACCCAGATGTACTTCGAGGGCGATCCGCTGATCGAGCATTGCCCGATCGCAGCCACCGTGCGGGACCGCAGCCAGCTTGACCGGCTCGTCGCGCCGCTGGACCTGCAGCAGTCGCGTGGAATGGACTACCTCGCCTACCGCTTCGACATCGTGTTGCGCGGGCGGCGGCAGAGCATGTTCGAGAACAAGCCGGAGGGGATGTAGCCATGACGCAGGACCTTCATTCATTGACCGAAACGCCCAGCCAGACGGCTGGACCCTACGTGCACATCGGCTGCATACCCAGCTTCGCAGGCGTGCAGGGGGTCTATCCGCAGGATCTGGGGCTCAGCCCCGTCGCACCTGGCGCGAAGGGGACGCCGATCACCATTACCGGCGCCGTGCGCGACGGGACCGGCTGGACCTTGCGCGACGCGATGATGGAAAGCTGGCAGGCGGATGCGGCGGGGCTCTATCCGGGGGACCCCGGTGCCGATCCGAAAGTGAGCGGGTTCTGCCGGTTCGCCGCGGATGCGCAAAGCGGGGAATTCACCCTGCGGACCATCAAGCCGGGTACCGTGCGCGACCGCAGCGGCGCGGTCATGGCGCCGCACATCAGCCTGTGGATTGTGGCGCGGGGCATCAACATCGGTTTACACACGCGCATCTACTTCGAAGATGAGGACAACAGCGCCGATCCGTTGCTGGCGCGAATCGAGCAGCGCCCGCGTGTCGAAACGCTGCTGGCGCGGCGCACCGCTGAGGGCGCCTACCGCTTCGACATCCAGCTTCAGGGTGCAGGGGAGACGGTGTTTCTCGATCTCTGAGGGATTGCCGGGATGAGGCGCGAGTGCACGCGGCGTATGCCCGCTGCGCCGCACTCCATCCCGCGTCAAACGATCCTAGAGCAGCGTGATGCCGAAATCACCGCGGAGCGCTACCTCCAGCAGTTCAAGATCCTCGGAGGAATCGCGGTATTGCACCACCAAGCCGGGCGGGATGACGAAACCGTCGCCCGCTTCCAGCGCCCGGTCAGGCTGCCCTTGGGCGGTGAGGGTCATCGTGCCCTCCATGACGAAGGTGAAATAGACCTCCGCATCATGGGAAAAGGCGGGGATCTCACCCTTGTCGCGGCGCACAACCTGTATGCCCGCGACCCCCTTGGTCCCGGCGGTGATGCCGGTATCGCGCGCAATGAGGCCGGGGATGCGGAAGGGAGTCCATGTGGCCTCGTCCTTGATGTGGTGCACGAAAGTCTGCCCGTCCCATTCGCGTCGCGGATCGCCCGCCCCGTTGGGCAGGGTGAATTCATGGTCGATGGTTGTCACATGCTCGGCCGGCACCCCGATCTCGATCACCTCGATGTTGGGCGATGCCTCGACCACGCGGTGACGGATACCGGGGGGCTGGGTCACACAATCGCCCGCGTGCAGGCGGATCACATCGCCCTGATCCTCATAGAGAACGTCGACCCAGCCGCGATAGCAGAAGATGAGCTGAAACCCGACCGTGTGGTAATGCACCATATCGGGCACCGGCCCGCCGTCGGGGATGCGGATGTGGCTGGCGATGATCGACCCGCCGAGGCGCGATGGGATGAGATCGCGGTAGTGCATGCCCGCGCGTCCGATGACCCAAGGTGCCTCATCGCGCAGGCGGCGCACGGCGAATTCATGCTGTGTGACGGGGTGAGCGACCTGCGGGGTCAGCGGTACGATGGAGATGCGCGTGCCATTGGGCGCGGTAAGCTCCCGCGCGCCTTCGGCAAAGCCGTCCGGATCGTCTGTCAGGATGCGCAGATGGCCGGGCGGCACCTCGGCGCCCTTTTCGATCCTAAGGCGGATACCATGGCCCGAGAAACTCGCCACGGACGGGTCATCGGCGGGAAAAATATTCTCGAGCCGCATACCGAGCGTCATGGTGAAGAACGGCAGGTCATCCCGCAACTCCCGTGTGGGGAGGAGGAATTCGGCAAGTATCGGGGATGTCATCTGCGGGGCCTCTAGGTGTCTTTCGGGCACAATGACATCATTCGCGCAGGGGCTCAACGCTGCGTTGGTCGCGTGCGCTCAGCGCGCTCAGGCTGGGCAGTCCGCCCATTTCGGGCCGCCGCGACAGGGTCTTGAGAACGGGCTGGTTTGCGGAAGGTTTGACGCCGGATTCGCGGATCACGATATAGACACCGCTGGCGATGATGATCCCGGCGCCGACGAATGTCAGCATGTCGGAGGTCTCATCGAAGAAGAGCCAGCCGAAGAGCGTCGCCCAGATGATCTGGCTGTACTGCATGGGGGCGACGATGGCGGCATCGGCAAGTGTATAGGCGCGGATCATCAGCGACATCGCGATCACCGCCAGCACCGCAACCAGCAGGACCAGCCCCAGATGCTCGATCGGCATAGGCCTGTAGACGAAGGGCAGGATACAGAGCATCACGCCGAAATTGGCAAGCAGCGGATAGAGGAGCAGGACCACGCGCCGCTCCACCCCGCCCGTCTTGCGCATGATTACCCCGGCCAGCGCACCGCAGAAGGCCGCGACCAGCGCGGCCGCGTGGCCCAGCCCGATCTCGGCTGAGCCGGGCCGCAAGACGACCAGAACACCGATCAGGCCCAGAACCACCGCGAACCAGCGGTGGCGGCGCACGACTTCGCCCAGCATCGGCACCGACAGAACGGTGATGATCAGGGGCGTGGCAAAGAGAATCGCATAGGTCTGCGCCAGCGGCAGCACCGAGAACGCGTAGAAGGCGCAAAAGCCGCCGATGACCACGGTGAAAGTGCGCACGGTTGTCCAGAACGGCTCCTTCGGGCGCAGGTTCGCTTCGGTATCGTCGCGCAACAGCATCACCGTCACCACCGGAAAGCTCAGCAGGACGACGAAGAAGATCACCTGAAACGGGGAGTAGAACCCGCCCAGCGTCTTGATCGCGGCGTCATGGGAGGCATAGAGCGCGAAGGAGAGCAGCCCCATGGCGATGCCGCTGACAGTGGTGGAGCGGGTAGGTGAAGTCGGATCTGCGATGCTCATGTGGTTGACGTAATGCGGATCAGGGTGCGGGTGAAGGGCTTGCGGGAATTTCCTCGTGCGCAAAGCGCTCAAATAATGCCCGCATCTGGTGCAGATGCGGGCATTGATCAGGTTCGGGGGTGCGGCCTACAGGCTCGCGTCGAGCGCTTCGAGGATCGCGTCGCCCATTTCGCTGGTCGAGATCGGCGTGCCGCCTTCCTCACCCATCAGATCGGCGGTGCGTGCGCCACCGGCGAGCACGGTCTCCACCGCTTTTTCCAGCCGTGTCGCCTCCTCGCCCTCGTCGAAAGAGTAGCGCAGCGCCATGGCGAAGCTGAGGATGCAGGCAATGGGGTTCGCTTTTCCCTGGCCGGCGATGTCGGGCGCGGAGCCATGGACGGGCTCATAGAGCGCCTTGGGGCGCCCTTCGGCATTTGGCAATCCCAGCGAGGCGGAAGGCAGCATCCCGAGGCTGCCGGTCAGCATCGCGGCCAGATCGGACAGCAGGTCGCCAAAGAGGTTGTCGGTCACGATCACGTCGAACTGCTTGGGCCAGCGCGTGAGCTGCATCGCGCCCGCGTCGGCGTACATATGGCTCAGCTCGACATCCGGGTACTCCGCATCGTGGATTTCCTGCACCACGGTGCGCCACAGGATGCCGCTCTCCATCACGTTGGCCTTCTCCATCGAGCAGACCTTGTTGCCGCGCTTGCGTGCGAGCTCGAACGCGGAGCGGGCGACGCGGGCGATTTCGCTCTCGGTGTAGCGCTGCGTGTTGATGCCCACGCGTTCGTTGCCTTCCTCGAAGATGCCGCGCGGCTCCCCGAAGTAGACGCCGGAGGTGAGCTCCCGCACGATCATGATGTCGAGGCCCGCGACCACATCGCGCTTGAGCGAGGAGAAATCAGCCAGCGCGTCGAAGCATTGCGCCGGGCGCAGGTTGGAGAAGAGGTCCATCTCCTTGCGCAGGCGCAGCAGCCCGCGCTCAGGCTTCACGCTGAAATCGAGATTGTCGTATTTCGGGCCGCCAACGGCACCGAGCAGGACGGCATCCACTTCCATGGCGCGCGCCATCGTGTCGTCGTGCAGCGGTGTGCCGTGCTTGTCATAGGCCGCGCCGCCCACCAGATCATGCTCCACGTCAAAGGCCAGATCGCGCTTGGCCCCGAACCAGTCGATGATGCGGGTCACCTGACCCATGACTTCGGGGCCGATCCCATCGCCGGGAAGGATCAAGAGGGTGGGGTTTGCCATGCGGGGATGCTCCTGAAATTGATTGCAGGTGGCCTAGCGCGCGCGGAACGTAGCGTCAAGGATCGCTGCGCGCGATGTCCATCCACAGCAGGCTGTGACGGCTTGCCTCACGCCGCGTCTCGATGCCTTTCGCGATCACTTTCCAGTCGGAGGAGGGGAGGAGGTAATCGACCTGAAGCCCCTCGGGCATTTCTTCGGAGAAGACGGCCGTGGGCGTGGCGCCGAACGGGTTTTGCAAACGCGGATGGGCGAGCAGGGCATTGACCGCCTCCCGTCTGCCGACGCCGCGCGCGGGGTCCGTGTTTACGGTCCCTGCGATCACGAAAGGCTGCGCACTGGCGTCCCGCGCCAGATAGTCGAGCCAGAATGCCGTCTCGTCGTGATTGCGCCGACCGTTGCGGTCCTCCTCGCCGTCATAGAGCGGTGGGGTCGCCGAGAAGGTCATCAGGCGCAGGATGTCATCCTCCGCCGTGCGCAGCGGCACGACCCAGTGCCCGCGCGAGGACAGGCGGTGCACGTCAAAGACCGCCGCCCCGCCGAAGGGGGTGCCATCTGCGTCCACCGGGTAGATGTGGCCGGGCAGGTCGCGCCAGAGCAGCGGGGTGTAATCCTCCACGTCGTCGCGCAGCACCTCCAGCCGCGACAGCACGGCCATGCCCCCCATGCCGTTAAACCTGCCGTAGCCATGGGCATCGTCGGCATCTCCCAGCGTCCCGTTGCCGTTGAGATCGAGACCGCTGGCCTGCCCCGCGTTGGGGGTTGCGGTGAAGCGATGCGGATAGCTCAGCCCTTGTGCCGCGAGGGCATCCGCGAGTGCGTCGAGCGCCGCCGCGCGCAGATCATGGTCGATGCCCTGCAGGGCGATCACATCCGGCCGCACCTCCAGCAGGAGCGCCGTGAACGCCGCGATCTGCGGGTCTTCGCCCTTGAGGATATCGCGCAGCAGCAACCCCGGCCCCTTGCGCGTCAATTCCGCGTTAAAGGTGGCGATGCGCAGCGTCTCCGCCTGCGCCGCGACGCCGAACAGCACGATAACAAGTAGCGCGATCAGGCGGCTTGCAGCCCGTCCTGCGCTTCCGCGTCTGCGTAGGCGCGCTTGCGCTTCTCCTCGATCATGTCGGCGATCTTGCCCATGGCGATGCCGCGCATGATGATGCTTGCCGGAAGGAAGGCCCATGCCGAAATAGTCCAGATGAGGGTTTGCGGGTTCTGCAGTGTGATCGGGTCTATCAGATCCGCCCCCAGCTTGACCACTGCCGGAACCATGAAAGGCAGCAGGAAACCAAGCGCGATGTTGATGCGGGCATCACGCTGCAACCGCTCGAGCACATCGCCCCCCGCGGTGGGGTCAAAGAGCGGCAGGTTCACCCAGACGTTGAAGGCGCCGGAACGGGCGGGCCAGTTCAACAGGCGCACGAGCACCAGAAACACCGTCATCGCGATGAGAGACACCAGATAGGCCAGCCCTGCCGCCGTGCGCACGAAACTCACCGTCTCATAGGATGCATCCGCAGGCAGCATCAGCACTACCAGGCGGACGGGTGAATAGGGAAAGTCGATCGCATTGCCCACGATGGTCCCCACGGATGTGAGCGCGGCTGTAAAGAGCGTGGGGTCGTTCATGCCCTTCAGGATCGCGCTCAGCATGAAGACGGTCGCGAAAAGCGTGGCAAAGCGCAGCCGGTTGAAGGGCGCCGCATCGCGGAATTCCACAATACTCGGAAAAACGGAATTGTATTCGACGAAGGTGAGGACACCTGCAAGCAGCGCCACCAAAATAACGACCTGCGTCGAATCATCCCCAAGACCCGGCAGCAGCAGCGCCGGGGTCATGATCAGGATTGCGACAAGCAGTCCACGCGCCACAGCGCTGGTCATCCGTACTATCAACGTTTCACCCCTTCAAACTGGTCAGCCGCGTTTGCCGCGTGCTTGGCCCAACTTGATGCCTTCGGGTCGAGAAGGCCTGCCTCATTGTTGTCACAATCGTGCCTTCTTTCGCCTTAGTTCTCAAGACTATTGCGTCAGATGACCCGAGGGTTGGGGCGATTTGAGGGAGGGGGTGGTGCGTTCTTGCATCATTTCAGCGGCGAAAATGAGGCGACCGCAATATCTTGTGGGCGCGCGCGGTGCGCCCACAAGATTGGTATCTAAATTTTGAACAAAGACTAATTTAAAGTTAAACCCATGGACGGCTTTGTGCTGCGGAGGCCTCAAAGCTGTCGATGGCTGCCGCCTTTTCCATTGTCAGCCCGATGTCGTCCAAGCCATTCATCAGGCAGTGCTTTTTGAACGCATCGACCTCGAAGGTGAAAACCTCGCCGTCCGAGGAGGTGATCGACTGATTTTCCAGATCCACCTCGATGCGGGCATTGGCGCCCTTCTCCGCGTCCTTCATCAACACGTCCACCTGCTCCTGCGGCAGCACGATGGGCAGGATGCCGTTCTTGAAGCAGTTGTTGTAGAAGATGTCGGCAAAACTCGGCGCGATGACGCAGGTGATGCCGAAATCCGCGATGGCCCATGGCGCATGCTCGCGCGAGGAGCCGCAGCCGAAGTTGTCGCCCGCGACGAGGATCTGCGCGTCGCGGTATTGCGGCTTGTTGAGCACGAAACCGGGGATCTCATTGCGGTCGTCGTCATAGCGCATCTCGTCGAAGAGGTTCACGCCGAGGCCGGAGCGTTTGATCGTCTTTAGGAACTGCTTGGGGATGATCATGTCCGTGTCGATGTTGATCAGGGGCATGGGCGCGGCGATGCCGCTCAATGTGGTGAACTTGTTCATGTATGAACCTCCATGGGGGCGATGGCAGCTGTCTGCGTGTTGTGGGTGGTTGTGCGGGTGGGGCGGTGATCACTCATTGCCCTGAACCCGCTTCAGATCGGGGGCATCGGCGTGGATCAGGCCCAGAACCTGTTCGGGGGCCAGCGCGGTGCAGAACTCCCCGTGCAGGTTCGCGACGCTGATGTCATGAAGTGTCTGGGGGTCGTGGTCGGTGCCGTCCGGCCCGATCCGGTTGCAGGTCGCGCAGGCATCGGGCACAAGGTAGGTGTCATAGCCCATGTTGCCCGACATCCGCACTGACGTCTCCACACAGAAGTTGGTGAAGAACCCCGCCACGACCAGACGGTGCACGCCGCGCTGGCGCATGCGCAGTTCCATATCGGTCCCGACGAAGGCGGAATTGACGTCCTTTTCGATCACCACATCCTCCGGCGCAGGATCGAAGCCGTCGATCTGGTCGCCGGTGGGCAGGTCGAACTTGAGCGGCGAGGCGGCCTCGCGGCTGTCATGGCGCGTCCAGAACACCGGAAGACCGGCATCGCGCCAGGCACCGAGCAGCTCTTGCATGCGCTCTTCAGCCTGCGGGTTGTTGCGCCTGCCGGTCGCGCCGCCGCCCCAATGCTCGAAGACGTTCACGCCTTTCTGGACGTCGATCAGCAGCAGACCGGTCTCGGGGCCGAATTTCGGTATCACTCTACACCCTCCCTTGAAAAGACAGGCCTACGCGATGCGGCAGCACTGTCGTGGCACACACAAAAGCACCGGCAGACCCATGAAGGGTTGCCGGTGCGACATTTTGGGGTTTATCGGATCGGATCAGGCGGTGTTTGACGCCTCGTCCGGATCCGTTCGTTCGCGTGGCATGGCTTCCGGCGCCCGCCCGCGCAGCGTAAGCAGGGCAACGCCGGTCGAAATCAGCTCGACCCCCAGAACGATGCCGGGCAAGGTGACCGTCGCGGTGAAGAGATTGAACGCGATCATCAGCGCCAGCGCCACCGAAACGACACCTGACAGCGCGAGGAACAGCACCCGGTCGCGGCTGCGGCGTTTCCACGCGAGATAGAGTTGCATGATCCCCGAACCCATGAACAGGGCGCCGAGCACGATCGTCAACGACAGCATTCCGCCAAACGGGTTGACGAAGAAGGACACGCCCAGAAGGATGCCCACCGCGCCGAAGGTGATGTTCCACCAGCGGTCCTCGTCCGAGCGGACGCCCTCGATTATGTGCAGTACACCCGCGACCACAAAGGCGACGCCGACATAGAACGTCGCCGCGAGGGATGCAGCGAGCGGCATGAAAAGTGCGCCGATGCCGCCCAACAGCAGGACGATCCCCGACAGGATGAAAAAGATACGAGATGACATGATGGTTCTCCGGTGAAGCGCGTTTCACCGGGTCAACCTGTGTCCCCCTGCCGGAGTTCCCGTATCTCTTGCGCCGCGACACTGCCCTACATCATCTCCCGCACATCCGTCAGCTTGCCGGTCACCGCCGCCGCCGCCGCCATCGCAGGGCTCATCAGATGGGTGCGCCCGCCGCGGCCCTGACGGCCCTCGAAGTTGCGGTTGGAGGTGGCCGCACAGCGCTCGCCGGGTTTGAGCTGGTCGGGGTTCATCGCCAGACACATCGAACAGCCCGCGAGGCGCCACTCGAAACCGGCTTCCTTGAAGATATCGGCAAGCCCCTCCTCCTCCGCCTGCGCGCGCACGAGACCGGAGCCGGGCACGACCATGGCGCGCATGCCCTCCTTGATCTTCTTGCCCTTGAGGATCGCCGCCGCGGCGCGCAGATCCTCGATGCGGCCGTTGGTGCACGAACCGATGAAGACGGTGTCGATCTGCACATCCGTCAGCGGCGTACCCGCCGTCAGCCCCATGTAGTCGAGCGAGCGCTGCGCCGCGCCCACCTTGCCACCGGTGAAATCGGAGGCTGCGGGCACTTTTGCGGTGATCGGCAGGACATCCTCGGGCGAGGTGCCCCATGTGACCACGGGCGCGATATCTTCGCCCTTGAGCGTCACGACCTTGTCCCAATGCGCATCGTCATCCGAGTAGAGTGTCTTCCACCAGGCCATCGCCGCTTCCCACTGGGCGCCTTTGGGGGCGTGGGGTCGGCCCTTGCAGTATTCAAACGTCTTTTCGTCGGGGGCGATGAGGCCTGCGCGCGCGCCGCCCTCGATCGCCATGTTGCACACGGTCATGCGGCCTTCCATGCTCAGATCGCGGATCGCTTCGCCGCAATACTCGATCACGTAGCCGGTGCCGCCCGCCGTGCCCGTCTCGCCGATCACGCTCAGGGTGATGTCCTTGGCCGTCACGCCGGGGCGCAGCTTGCCGGTGATCTCGACCTTCATGTTCTTGCCCTTGCGCTGGATCAGCGTCTGCGTGGCCAGCACATGCTCCACCTCCGAGGTGCCGATGCCATGCGCCAGCGCGCCGAACGCGCCGTGGGTCGCCGTGTGGCTGTCGCCGCAGACAACGGTCATGCCGGGCAGGGTCCAACCCTGCTCCGGCCCCACGATATGCACGATGCCCTGACGGACGTCGGAAACCGGGTAATAATGGATGCCGAAGTCCTTGGCGTTCTTGTCGAGGGCTTCGACCTGGATGCGGCTGTCCTCCGTCATGGTGGCGGCATTGGCGCGGTCCAGCGTCGTGGGCACGTTGTGGTCTGGCACGGCGATCGTCTTGTCGGGCGCGCGCACGGTGCGGTTCGTCATGCGCAGCCCTTCGAAGGCCTGCGGCGACGTGACCTCGTGCACCAGATGCCGGTCGATGTACAAAAGGCATGTGCCGTCCTCGGCCTCATGAGCCACATGGGCATCCCAGATCTTGTCGTAGAGCGTTTTGGGGGACATTTGGTCCTCTCCCTTGGATGAATTTCGTTGCTGGATCGGTGCCGGGCGCCAATGCCGGGCCATCGCCGCCGGGGCGGCGCCGCGACCTTATAGTCGCGCGAGCGCTGAATGCGTGGCGCCGAAAAACCGCTCGCGCAGGCGGGCGCGGTCCGTCTTGTTGAACACATGTCTCATGGGCCCGGAATACAGCGCATTGTCATACGCTGCAAGGCTTGCGGCGACCGATGTGTCGTGCGACTTTCCAGCAATCAAGGAGTGCCCATGCAAGATCCCGTTGACCCCTTTGCAGAATTCCTCCTGTCGCTGCAGGGGCTCTGGTTCAACCTGATGGGGTTTCTCTCCGGCGTGATCCAGCCGGGATGGCGGCGCAACCAGGTCGTGATCATCCTCGTGTTCGTGGCGATCGCGTGGGTTCTGCACCGTTTCAGCGGCAACAAGCTGGAGCAATGGGTGCGCGCGCGCGGCGGGTGGGAGAAGTGGCAACTGCGCGCGGTGGTGCAGATTCGCCGCCGTCTGGGGCTGATGTGGCTGCTGCTGATGCTGGGGATCACCTATTTCGTGATGCAGAGCGTCACATGGCCTTCGCGCTCCTACCTGATCGGCTTGGCGGCGGAGCTCGTGTTCGCGTGGATCTGTATTGCATTCGCCACGCGGCTGGTGCGCAACCGCCCGGTGCGGCGCATCGTGGCCTGGGGGCTGTGGATCTACGCCACGTTGTTCCTGCTCGGCGTGTCAGACGCGGCGGCGGCGTTTCTCGACAATCTCGCGCTGGAGTTGGGGGATTTCCGTCTGTCGGTGCTCACGCTGATCACGGCCGTGGTGGTGATAGGCCTGCTGGTCACGCTGGCGCGCGTCGCGAGCCAGGCAACGGCGAGCACGATCCGCCGCAACGACGATATCAGCCCGTCCATGCAGGTGCTGGCCGTGAAGGGCGTGCAGCTGGCGATGTACGGCTTTGCCTTCTACATCGGCGTGAATGCCGTGGGCATCGACCTCACCGGTCTTGCGGTGCTGTCGGGTGCCATCGGCGTGGGTCTCGGTTTCGGCCTCCAGAAGGTCGTCTCGAACCTCGTCTCGGGGGTGATCATCCTGCTCGACAAATCCATCAAGCCGGGGGATGTGATCAGTCTCGGCGAGACCTTCGGCTGGATCCAGACGCTGGGCGCGCGCTATGCTTCCGTCGTCACCCGCGACGGCAAGGAATACCTCATTCCGAATGAGGATCTGATCACCGGTCAGGTGGTCAACTGGTCCCATTCCAACGATTTCGTGCGCCTCGATATCTACTTCGGCACCGCCTACAGCGACGATCCGCACGTGGTGCGCAAACTCGCGATCGAGGCGGCGGCATCCGTGCCGCGTGTGCTGAAGGACCGCGCGCCGGTCTGTCACATCGTGGGCTTCGGCGACAGCTCCGTCGATTACATCCTGCGGTTCTGGATCAGGGACCCGACGGGCGGGCTCACCAACATCCGCGGCAACGTCTATCTGGCCCTCTGGGACAGCTTCAAGGCGAACGAGATCTCGATTCCATTCCCGCAGCGCGAGGTGAAGCTGCTGGACACGTCCTGACGGAACGCCACGCCTCCTGCGGTGTTGTCTTCCCAAAGGAGATCAACCATGACCCATGAACTGACGCTGAGAAGCAAAGAGCAACTGACGCCCGACACGTACCGCTATGTCTTCGACAAGCCCGCGCAGCTCGACTTCAAGCCCGGACAGGCGACCGAGCTTGCCCTGATGAAGGACGGCTGGCGCGACGAGGGGCGCAAATTCACCTTCACCTCGCTGCCGGACGAGGACGCGCTCGAATTCGTGATCAAGAGCTATCCCGAGCATGACGGCGTGACCGAACAGATGGCCAAGATGGAGCCGGGCGACAAGGTCAGCATCGACGCCCCCGTGGGTGCGATCACCGACCACGGGCCGGGCACGTTCATCGCGGCAGGTGCCGGCATCACGCCGTTCATCCCGATTCTCGAAAAGCATGAGGCCGAAGGTCACATGGATTGCACGCTCATCTTCACCAACAAGACGCCCAAGGACATCATCCTGCGCGAGAAGTGGGAGGCGATGAAAGGGCTTAAAACAATCTTCAGCGTCACGGACGAACCCGGCGAGGGGGCAGAGCATGCCAAGGTCGACAAGGCATTCCTGCAAAAGCACATCGGGCAGTTCGGCGGTACCTTCTACATCTGCGGGCCGGGCGGTTTCGTGGATGACATTCGCGCGGCGCTGAAAGAACTCGGGGCGGAAGCGGATAAAATCATCACAGAAGACGGCTGGTAATTGCCAAGTTCTCGGCCGTCATTGAATTGTTACCCTTGCGTTGCTAATTTGGGTGTATCCCCAGCGCCGGGGGACTGGCGGCGCGATAAAAGGAGGACAATGTCCTGTCAGAAAATCTTCACGCAGGTTCGCCTGCACACCATGGCGCGGTCGTGATGGCCGGGCAAAAGCAAGCCACCAGCGACCTGTTGCTGGAAACCGTTCTCTCCTCGCTCAATGAAGACAAGGCCGAGAATGTCGTGCAGATCGATCTGCGCGGCAAGACCGAGATCGGCGATCACATGGTCATCTGCTCCGGTCGCTCCACCCGTCAGGTTACAGCGATCTCAGAGAAGCTGGCACAGCGGATCAAGGATGAATTCGGCCATTCCGTCCGCACCGAGGGCAAGGATTCGGGCGATTGGGTGCTGATCGACACGGGCGACGTGATCGTTCATGTCTTCCGGCCCGAAGTGCGCGAGTTCTACCAGCTCGAAAAGATGTGGATGCCGCAGGCCGAAGCCGCCTCCTGAGCTGAGCGGGCATGAAGGTCCAGATCTGTGCCGTGGGTCGGCTTCGCGCCGGGCCAGAGAAACAGCTGATCGACGATTATCTCAACCGATTCGATAGAACCGGCCGGGGCCTTTCCCTCGGGCCGGTTTCCGTCATTGAGGTCGATGAGCGCAAGGGCGGCGGCATGGCGGGGGAGGCTTCGCTGCTCGCCCGCGGCGTGCCTCAGGGCGCGGTGGTCTGCGCGCTGGATGAGCGTGGCATCGTCGAGACATCACCCAGATTCGCCGCCCGCATCGCAGGCTGGCGGGATGCGGGCGCCTCGGATCTGACATTCGTGATCGGCGGCGCGGACGGGATCGACCCTGCGTTCCGCGCGCAGGCAGATCATCTCTTGTCGTTCGGGGCCATGGTCTGGCCGCATATGATGGTGCGCGTCATGCTGGCCGAGCAGCTTTACCGCGCCGCCTCGATTCTGGCGGGCGGTCCCTACCACAGGGTCTGAGCGTCAGGGCAGCTTGACGGTCTTGCTGGCGGCCGACCATCCGGTGACGGTGTCATGCGCCTCGATTATGACGGTATCGACGCCTTCGGGGATCCTCACGCCGGAGAGCGAGCGGGTGAACGGCTGCTCATCGACATGCGGATGCGCCAGATTGCGCTCGCCGAAGACGGTGCCGTTCTCATCCTTGATCCGCCACAGATCGGCATAGTCCTCCCAGCCGGTATCGGTGTGCCTGATGGTCACCTCGAAGCTGTAGCTGTTACCGTCCTTGGCCACCAGGACCCGCTGCACGGTGGCTGGGTCCGCACCTGCAAGCGTACCGCCGAAAGCGGTCAGGCCGACAAACGCTGCAATCAATCGGGTTGTCTGTGTCATGATCCATATCCAATGCGATGTCCGCAATATAAGGCGTCCCTGAACCGCTTCCAATAGACCGGTTGGGAAAGGGCGGCGAATTTCCCGCGCGCCTCGCGTTGCAATCTGTCGCGGCGAAGATCTTTTGAAATCGCGCGATCCTGTGCGAAGATGATGCGATGCAACCGGATACCGGCGCGCGTGACGGCGTGCACATTGTGTTTGGCTGAAATTGGTAATATTAACTTACCAAAGCACAGAACGGTTTCCGCGCCGGCGACAAGGAGAATTGATCATGGAAATGCCCGCCCCCAATCCCGCCATCCTCGCGCGCAAGTCCCGCGTGGTGGAACGGCTGAGCGCGGTGCTGCCCGCGGATGCGGTGATCCATGATCCCAGCGAAACGCGGGTCTACGAATGCGACGCGCTGACGGCCTACCGCTGCGCGCCGATGGTCGCCGTGCTGCCCTCAAGCACAGAGCAGGTCGCGGCAGTGCTGCGGATCTGCCATGAGGAAGGGGTGCCCGTCGTGCCGCGCGGCTCCGGCACCTCGCTCGCGGGGGGCGCATTGCCGACGGCGGATTGCGTGATCCTCGGCGTGGCGCGGATGAACGATGTGATCGAGACGGATTACGACAACCGCTTCATCCGGGTGCAGACGGGCCGCACCAACCTCAGCGTGACCGGCGCCGTGGAGGCGGATGGTTTCTTCTACGCGCCTGATCCGTCGAGCCAGCTCGCCTGCGCCATCGCTGGCAACATCGCGATGAATTCCGGCGGCGCGCATTGCCTGAAATACGGCGTGACCACCAACAACCTGATGGGCGTCACGATGGTGATGATGGACGGCGAGGTGGTCGAGATCGGCGGCGCGCATCTCGATGCAGGCGGGCTCGATCTGCTGGGGCTGATCTGCGGTTCCGAAGGGCAGCTCGGCGTCGTGACGGAGGCCACCTTGCGCATCCTGCACAAGCCCGAAGGCGCGCGGCCCGTGCTGATGGGCTTCGACGATCCGGTCGTCGCGGGCGCCTGTGTTTCGGATATCATCAAGGCAGGCGTGCTGCCGGTCGCCATCGAATTCATGGACCGCCCCTGCATCGAGGCGACCGAAGCCTTTGCCCACGCGGGCTACCCGATGTGCGAGGCACTGCTGATCGTGGAGGTCGAGGGCTCGGACGCCGGAAATCGACCATCAGTTGAGCCTCATCATGGAGATCGCGCGCCGTCACAACCCCGTGGAGCTGCGCGAGAGCCGCTCCGCCGAGGAGAGCGCCGCGATCTGGCTCGGCCGCAAGAGTGCTTTCGGCGCGATGGGGCAGATCAACGATTACATGTGCCTCGACGGCACGATCCCGGTGTCGTCCCTGCCGCATGTTCTGCAACGGATCGGCGAGATGTCGAAGGAATACGGGCTGAAGGTCGGCAACGTCTTCCACGCGGGCGACGGCAACATGCATCCGCTCATCCTCTTCGACGCCAACAAGCCCGGCGATCTGGAGCTGTGCGAAGCGATGGGTGCCGATATCCTGAAGCTCTGCGTCGAGGTTGGCGGCTGCCTGACGGGCGAGCATGGCGTGGGCATCGAAAAGCGGGACCTGATGCACGTGCAATACGCCCCCGCCGATCTGGAGGCGCAGATGGCCGTGAAGGATGTGTTTGATCCGCAATGGCTGCTCAACCCCGCCAAGGTCTTTCCGCTGGATGCGTCGAACGCGCGCAGACAACTGGCGCTGGCCGCCGAGTAGCGCCTGCCGCACGGCGGTGACGCCCCAAGACCCCCCAGAGGAATTATGGCCGAGACAGACAAACACATGCCCGCCAGCGAAGCCGAGCTCTCCGAGGTGATCGCGCAGGCCACGGCGCCGCTGTGGATCAGCGGCGGCGGCACCCACGGCATCACCGGGCAGGGCGTGGCCCTCAGCACTTCGGCGCTCAGCGGCATCACCCTCTACGAGCCGGGCGCCATGACGGTCGTCGCGGCGGCGGGCACGCCCGTGGCGCAGATCGAGGAGGCTCTGGCCGCCGAGAATCAGCGCCTCGCCTTCGAGCCGGTGGATTACCGCGCCCTCATGGGCACCGGCGGGACACCGACCATCGGCGGCGTGATGGCCGCCAACGTCAGCGGACCGCGCCGCATCAGCGTCGGCGCCGCGCGGGATTTCCTGCTCGGCGTGCGCTATGTCGACGGGACCGGGCAGGTGGTCAAGAACGGCGGCCGTGTCATGAAGAACGTCACGGGCTATGATCTGGTCAAGCTGATGGCCGGCGCGCACGGCACGCTCGGCGTGCTGAGCGAGGTTTCCTTCAAAGTGCTGCCGCGTCCCGAGACGGAGGCGACGCTGGTGCTGCACGGGCTCGACGATGTGACCGCCGTGGGCAAGCTCGCGCGCGCGCTGGGCAGCCCCTTCGAAGTGTCCGCCGCCGCCCATGATCCGCAAAACGGCGAGACGTTGTTGCGGCTGGAGGGGTTCGAGGCCTCCGTCGGCTACCGTGTGCAAGAGCTCAAGGCGCTGCTCGGCGGCGAGATCACGGTCGAGAACGGCGACGAGAGCGCGCAGCGCTGGTCGGCGTGGTGCGGTGTGACCTCCTTTGCCGACATGGAGGGCGACGTCTGGCGCGTCTCCTGCAAACCCTCGGAGGGGCCCGGACTGGTCGAGAAATCAGGTGCGCTTGCCGCGCTCTATGACTGGGCGGGCGGGCTGATATGGCTGCGCACGGACGTGAGCCATGACCTGCGCGCCGCTTTGGGGTCCTATGATGGCCACGCCACGCTGGTCCGCGGCAGCGGCCAGCCGCGGTTCGAGCCGGAGGCGCCGGGCGTCAAACGCATCTCGGCGGGCCTGCGGGCGCGTTTCGATCCGCGCGGCCTTCTTAACGCGGGGCTCATGGAATGAGCCATGCGGCCTTGTTCGCAGACGCCGCTCCGGGCGGTCCGCTGGACCACGGCGTTGGCTCCCTCCGGGGTGCCGTGATGGCGCGCAATCACCTTGGTCCGGGCCGACCCGTGCCGACCTGCTGACCACCTGAGGGAGCGATATGCAAACCACATTTACCGAGAGCCAGCTCAAGGATCCCGGCACCGCGCGGGCCAATGAAATCCTGCGCGCCTGCGTCCATTGCGGCTTTTGCACCGCGACCTGTCCGACCTATCAGGTGCTCGGCGATGAGCTCGACAGCCCGCGCGGGCGGATCTACCTGATCAAGGACATGCTCGAAAACGAGCGCGTGCCCGACGCCAAGACGGTCAAGCACATCGACCGCTGCCTGCAGTTGCCTCGCCTGCATGACGACCTGCCCCTCCGGCGTGCATTACATGCATCTGGTGGATCACGCGCGCGACTATATCGAGCAGAAATACAAGCGCCCCTTCAGCGACCGTGCGCTGCGCTGGGTGCTGGCGCGGATCCTGCCCTATCCGATGCGCTTTCGCGTGGCCCTTCTGGGGGCCAAGCTGGGGCGGCCGTTCGCCCGGCTGATGCCGGATGCACGCCTGCGCGCGATGCTGGAAATGGCGCCCAAGGTGATCCCGCCAGTGAGCCGCAATGATGATCCGCAGACGTTTGCCGCCGCCGGGCCCAGACGGATGCGCGTGGCGCTGATGACCGGATGCGCGCAAAAGGCGCTCAATACCGATATCAACGACGCGACCATTCGCCTGCTCACGCGGCTGGGAGCGGAGGTGGTCGTGGCCGAAGGGGCGGGATGCTGCGGCGCGCTCACCCACCACATGGGCAAGACGACAGAGAGCCATGCCACCGCCGCCAAGAACATCCGTGCCTGGGCGCGGGAGATGGACGGCGAAGGTCTCGATGCGATCGTGATCAATACTTCGGGCTGCGGCACCACGGTCAAGGACTACGGGCATATGTTCCGCAATGAACCGCTCGCGGCGGATGCGGCACGGGTGGCGGGTATCGCGCGCGACGTCTCCGAAGTGTTGATGGAACTGACCGGCACCGATGCCGACGGCACCGCATGGCAGCCCGCGCGCGACTGGATCGCGGGAACAGACGCGCGGCCCCTGCGCGACCGCCCGCAGGAGGGGATGATCGTGGCCTATCACGCGGCCTGCTCGCTGCAACACGGCCAGCAGATCAAGACGCATCCCAAGACCCTTCTCAAGAAGGCGGGGTTCAGCGTTGTGGAGCCTGCGGACGCGCATCTGTGCTGTGGCTCGGCGGGAACCTATAACCTCATGCAGCCCGAGATTTCCAAGCAGCTCAAGGACCGCAAGGTCCGCACGCTAGAGGCGCGCAAGCCCGACATCATCGCCGCAGGTAACATTGGCTGCATGATGCAGATCGGCTCCGCCACGGCGGTGCCGGTCGTTCATTCGGTCGAGCTTCTGGATTGGGCGTGGGGCGGACCGAAACCCCCCGCGCTGGAGGCTGACGCTGCGGAAGTGTCGCCGATCCCGCGCTTGCGCTGAGCATTTGCCCTAATTTTGCCTTATACCGGCACTAGACACACGAGACGCGTGAGTTAACCGGGGGGTCTATGGTGCAGCGTCTTTTTGCCTTGTTCGTGATCGGCCTGTTTCTCACGTCCGGCGTCATGGCGCAGGACGCAGGCCTCAAACGGCTCGACAACGGAGATGACGCGAAGGCCTGGGAAGCGGTCGGGCGGCTCGACATCAACGGCAAGGGCTTTTGCACTGGGGCGCTGATCGCGCCCAAGCTGGTGCTGACGGCGGCGCATTGCCTTTTTGATGCGGAGACTGGCGCGCGCATTGCCGAAGGGCATATCGAGTTCCTCGCAGGCTGGCGCAACGGGCGCGCGGGCGCCTACCGCGATGTGGCCCGCGTGGTCGTACATCCCGACTATGTCTACGCCGAGAAGCTTTCCTCCGAGCGGGTGCGCAACGATCTTGCGCTGCTGGAGCTCGAACAGCCGATCCGCAATTCCTCCATCGTGCCGTTCAAGACCGCCGCGCGGCCCCGCACCGGCGACAACGTCGGCGTGGTGAGCTATGCGCTCGACCGGGCGGAGGCGCCCTCGCTTCAGGAGGTCTGCGCCGTGCTGGCTCGTCAGGACGGCGTGCTGATCACCTCCTGCTCCGTCGATTTCGGGTCCAGCGGTGCACCGATCTTCGTGTTTCAAGACGGCGAGGCCCAGATCGTGTCGGTGGTCTCCGCGAAGGCCGAGGTGGAGGGCCGACAGGTCTCGCTCGGGACTGCGCTGGGCCAACCGCTGGCGGAACTGCAGGCGGAGCTGGTCGCGGGCCGTGCCGTCTATCTGGGCGCCAAGCCCGGCCAACGGCGCATCGGCGTGGGCGACACATCGGGCGGGGGGGCGAAATTTGTCACTCCGTAGCGCGCATGTTCTCGCCCTGCTTTGGGCAGCGCCTGCAGCCGTGCAGGCGGACAGCGCGCTCGTCGGGCTCACGCGCATTGAGCAGGCCTCCCCGTGGAAAGCCGTCGGGAGGCTCGACATGCGCGGCGGTGGCTATTGCACCGCGACGCTGATCGCGCCGGATCTGGTGCTGTCCGCGGCCCATTGCACCTATGACACCGATGGCACGCGCCTCGCGCCGCAGGATCTGGTGTTTCGCGCGGGCTTCCGCGAGGGCCGGGTGGAGGCGGAGCGCAAGGTGGTGCAGATCGCCCGCCCCGACGCCTATGACTATAACGGCGGCGATGCGATCACCCGTATCGCAAATGATGCCGTGCTCCTGCGCCTGCACACCCCCATCGCGACCCATGTGATTTCCCCCTTCGTGGTGGAACCTCGGCCCCTCGATCAGGGAGAGGTAAGTGTCGTGTCCTACGGGCGCGGGCGCGACAGCCTGCCATCGCTCCAGAATACCTGTTCAGTGCTCGACCGATACCGCGGCGTGATGGTCATGGACTGTAACACGACCTTCGGCTCCTCCGGCGCACCGGTGTTCCGCCGGGACGGCACGCGCATCCGGATCGCGTCGATCGTGTCCGGCTCCGTCAGCATTGAGGGGGTCCGCCGCACGACCGGCATGGCGCTGCCAGACCTGGTGCGTGACCTGCGCGCGCAGTTGATCGCGGAAGGTGCGCCACCGCCCCCGCGGCTCAACCGGATCGGCGCGGGCACGCGCACCACCGGCGGGGCCAAGTTCATCCGTCCGGGCGGGTCTTGAATCCCCGAAAATCATCCCCAGATTAACCTCGTGAGAATGCCGCTCAAGGGTTCTCGCAGTGAACCGCGCGGGCCTGTCCGATGGTGGAAGGCCCGTCACATAATCGCTCAAAGATGAGGATGAACCTATGCGTAGTTATGATTTTGCACCGCTTTACCGCTCCACCGTTGGCTTCGACCAGATCGCGAACCTGATGGACCGCGTCCTGACCACGGAGGCCAGCACACCGAGCTATCCGCCCTACAACATCGAAAAGCTCGACGATGACGCCTACCGCGTGTCCATCGCGGTGGCAGGCTTCGGTGAGGCGGATCTGAACGTCGAAGTGCGCGAGAAGGCGCTGATCGTCTCCGCCCGCAAGGCGGATGAGGACAAGGAGCGGACCTACCTGCACCGCGGGATCGCCACCCGCGCGTTTGAGCGCCGCTTCCATCTGGCCGACCATGTGGTCGTGACCGGGGCCACCCACGCCGATGGCATGCTGCACATCGACATGGAGCGGCAGGTCCCCGATGCACTCAAGCCCCGCCAGATCCAGATCGCGTCCCAGACGCCCGCGATTTCCAAGGATGTGGTGGACGCGCAAGCCGTCAACTGACCCTGACCCCAGAAGCAGACGCAGGCTCGGCGGTTGATCCCGCCGGGCCTTTTTTCTTGCCCGCATTCCTGCCCGCGGCTCATCAAATATAAACCAGTGGCTGCGATGGTCCCCCCGATCGAGACGATTGAGGAGAGCGTGATGAGCATATGGTCATGGGCAGGCGGCGCAGTCTGCGGTCTATTCGCGGCGACAGGTCTCTATGCGGGGGCGATTTCCCTGCTCGAGACGGGCACGAGGCCCGAGCGCGCCGCGCTGATCGCGCCATCGCAGTCCGCGCCTGCGGCCCTGCTGCCACCGCCAACGGCTGCGGTGCAGCTTGCCTCCTACGAGCCGTCGAGCCTGTTTATCGGGCGTGAGGGTCGCAGCCTCTTTGCCGCCCCCGCTCCGCGCAGCGCTGCACCGGGCCGCCATACCGGCAATGGCCAGGGACCGATTGCCGGGCGTGCCGTCACCGTGATCCGCGATATCATCGAACAGGCGGAATCGCGCAGTGCAGGATACGACGCGGTGCAATACGGCGCGCGGATCAAGCCGCCGCGCCTGCCCACGCAGATGACCGTGGCCGAGATTTATGACTGGATCGATGCGACGCCGGGACAGCCCCACGCCATCGGACGCTATCAGTTCATCCCGCAGACCCTGCGCCGGGTGATGCAGCAATCAGGCGCATCGCCGGATGAGCGTTTCTCGCCCGCCTTGCAGGACAGGCTCGCGGACGTCCTGCTGGCCGATGCGGGATATCACGACATCCAGGCGGGGCGGCTGACGCGGCGCGCCTTCATGAACAACCTGGCGAAAATCTGGGCGGGGTTGCCCAATGACACGGGCCGTTCCCACTACCACGGCTATGCCGGGAACAAGGCAAGCATGTCATGGGCGCAGTTCGACGCCCAGATGGCGCAGGTATTCGCACAGTGAATTCGGGGCCGGCATGATGCGCCGGCCCCGGTGAGATGCGCGGTGATGCGCCCTGTCAGACGGACATGCAGATGTATTTCATCTCCAGGTAGTCCTCGATGCCGTGGTGGCTGCCCTCGCGGCCCAGGCCCGATTGCTTGACGCCGCCAAAGGGGGCGACCTCGGTCGAGATGAGGCCGGTGTTCACGCCGACGATGCCGTACTCCAGCGCCTCGGCCACCTTGTAGACGCGGCTCAGATCCTTGGCGTAGAAGTAGCTCGCCAGACCGAAGATCGTGTCATTGGCCATGGCGATCACGTCATCCACGGTGTCGAACTTGAAGAGCGGTGCCAGCGGGCCGAAGGTTTCCTCCTGCGCGACCTTCATGTCCTGCGTCACACCGGTGACGATCGTGGGGGCGAGGAAATTGCCCTCCATCTCGCCGCTTTCGCCGAGAACGACCGTGGCCCCCTTGGTCTTCGCGTCGTCGATGTGCTCCTTGACCTTCTCGCCGGCGTCGGGGTTGATCAGCGGCCCGAGGGTCACGCCGTCCTCGAAGCCGTCACCGACCTTGAGCTTCTTGACCGCCGCGACTTCAGCTTCTGCGGCGAAGGCGTCATAGACACCCGCCTGCACGTAGATCCGGTTGGCGCAGACGCAGGTCTGACCGTTGTTGCGGAACTTGCACAGGATCGCGCCCTCGACGGCGGCATCCAGATCGGCGTCGTCGAACACGATGAACGGCGCGTTGCCGCCCAGCTCCATCGAGCATTTCATCACCTGATCGGCCGCCTGCTTCATCAGGATGCGCCCCACTTCGGTCGAGCCGGTGAAGGTCAGTTTGCGCACGGCGGGGTTCTCGCAGAACTCCTTGCCCGCTTCGGAGGAAGATTTCGTGGGCACCACGTTGAAGACGCCCTGCGGGGATGCCCGCGCGCTCGGCCAGCACACCCATGACGATGGCGCTCAGCGGCGTCTCGGTGGCCGGACGCGCGACAAAGGCACAGCCGGCGGCCAGTGCCGGTGCCGCCTTGCGCGTGATCATCGCGTTGGGAAAGTTCCACGGCGTGATGGACGCCGCGACGCCGATGGGCTGCTTGATCACGGTGATGCGCTTGTCGCGCTGGTGGCCGGGAATGGTCTCGCCGTAGACGCGCTTGGCCTCTTCGCCGAAGAACTCGATGAAGGACGCGCCATAGGCGATCTCGCCCTTGGCTTCGGCGAGCGGCTTGCCCTGTTCGGCGGTCAGGATCGTGCCCAGATCGTCCTGGTTTTCCATCATCAGGTCGAACCACTTGCGCATCACGCCCGCGCGCTCCTTGCCGGTCCATTTGGCCCATTCCTTTTGCGCGGCCTCGGCCTGCGCGATGGCGCCGGCGATCTGCGCGCGGCTCAGGTTGGCCACCTGGGCCACCACGTCGCCGCGCGCGGGGTTGGTCACGTCAAAGGTGCCGTCGTCGCCCGTCGACCCATTTGCCGCCGATATAGGCGCGGGTTTCCAGAAGGCTGGGGTCATTGAGCATGGATTTGAGGTCTGTATCGGAAGCGGTCATGTCTGGTCTCCTTGAATTCGTCTGGGAACCCAAAGCAACATCTGGATATGATTGTCCAGTTACCTTTGGAAGGACGTGCGCGATGAAGCTCGATGATGCCTATGCAAATGCTGCCCATATCGAGGGGGCAGACGCCTATCCGTCCCGCTGGCAGGCGCGGGCCGCGGAATTCCGCGCGCGCCTGGGCGCACGGGCGCAGCTGGGTGTGTCCTACGGGCCGCGGTGCGCGGCAGGTCTTTGATTTCTTTCAGCCCGAAGGCGTGTCGCGCGGGGCACAGTGATCTTCGTGCACGGCGGTTACTGGAAGGCGTTTGATCAATCCGTCTGGTCGCATCTGGCGGCCGGTGCGCTGTCGCGCGGCTGGGCCGTGGCGATGCCGGGCTATGATCTGTGCCCCGATGTGCGGATCTCCCAGATCACGCGCCAGATCGCCGCCGCCGTGACCCGCATCGCGGAGCGGACATTCGGACCCATCGCGCTGGCGGGGCATTCGGCGGGCGGGCATCTGGTCTGCCGCATGACGGATCCGCTGATCCTGCCGTCCGACATCCGCGACGCGGATCCAGCAGATTGTGCCGATCTCGCCGGTTGCCGATCTGGCACCGTTGCTGGAGACAAGATGAACGAGGTGCTGGGGCTCGATGCCGCGGAGGCCGCAGGCCGAAAGCCCGGTGAACATGCAGCCGCCGCACGGGCTCGATGTTACCGTCTGGGTCGGCGCGCAGGAGCGGCCCGCCTTTCTGGAGCAGGCAGAGCAGCTGGCCCGCGCCTGGGGCGCGCGGCGGGTCGTCGAGGAAGGCAAGCATCATTTCGACGTGATCGACGCGCTCGAGGATCCTGACAGCCCGATGGTCAAGGCGCTGCTGGGCCTCAAATAGGACGCGACCGCGCGGCTGGGCCGGCGCTGGGGCGGGCCTATGTTGCACAGGGCGGCGCGCGCAGCTAGGTTCCGGACAAGCCGACTGCGCGCGTTGCACATTTTGGCCAGATGGGGGCTGCTGCGGGCCGCCGTCGCCGCGCTGGAACGCCACGAAACCGCCCCTCCTGCCGGGCTCTGCATGCGCTGCGGGTTGCCGGGGCGCTGCAAGAAGGAAACGACCGATGGCCGCACTCGCCCGCCTGATGATCGTCGGATTTATCGTGCTGACGGTGATCTATGTCTGCCTGTCGCTCTATTCGCGCGCCGTGCGCAAGGGCAAGCTGCGCGAAGAATGGAACGAAGGTCCACAGGACAAGCCGCTCGATGCCTTTCTCGAGGAGGGGCTGGCCGAATATGACAAGTCCCTGCGCCGCAAATTGATCCTTTCGGTCTATGTCATTCCTGTGATCCTTGTGTCAGTGGTGATCTATCTGACGAATTTCGCCTGAGAGGGTTTGCACATGTTCCGTATCTTGCGCCGGGTTCTGGGGATCACCTTCTTGGTGATCTTGGCCGCGTTCTTTCACTACACCCTGCCGCAGACGGATATCGTCCGGGTCACCGACACCTACGAGAGCCGCGAGAACCCGACGAACTTCACGCTGTTCTGGGGCCCCGCGGATGTCACCGCCGACGGCACGGAGCTTGCGCGGGATGTCTTCTTTATCCAGACGCGGCTCGCCTCCGGCGATGTGATGGTCTACCGCAACGAGGATACCGGGTGGGGATGGCCGCCCTACTTCAAATTCGACAGCTCGAACCTGCAGGCAGAAGCCACCGACCTGCGCTCCACCGCAGCGGCGCCGCGCTTCGTGGCGCTCAAGCATTACGGCTGGCGCAACGAGTTCGCGTCGATCTTCCCCAACGCGGTGTCGGTGCGCCCGGTCGATGGCCCCGATGCCCCGAAGGGCATTCCGTGGCTCAACATCATCATCCTCACGCTCTTTGCTGCGGTGACCTATGGCATCTGGGTGCGCTGGCGCCGCTTCCGCCGCGCGCGGATCGACCCCCGGCTGGAGGCGATCGAGGATGACCTGAGCGATGCGACCGGTGCCGTCACGGGCTGGTTCGGCTCATGGCGCAGGAAGCCCTGAGCGGCGCGATAATTGCGTGAAGGCGCGGCTTTCTTGAGAGAGGCCGCGCCCCGGTCCGGTGTCGTTGCCCGACATCACCCCGCGGGCTGCAACATGCGCCCCATCGGGCGCCCGCCCAGGATGTGCACATGCAGATGCGGCACCTCCTGAACGCCATGCCCGCCCGCGTTGCTGATCATCCGAAAGCCTTGCCCGGCGTCGAGCGAGACACCTTCCATCCGGCAGACCTGCGCAATGGCGCGGGTGTAGTCCACGATCTCCACCTCCGACGCCTCCGCCGCGAAATGATCGTAGCTCACATAGGCGCCCTTGGGGATCACCAGCACATGGGTCGGCGCCTGCGGATAGAGATCACGGAATGCGAGCGTGTGAGCGGTCTCCAACACGGTGGTGTTCGGGATCTCCCCCCGCAGGATCTTGGCAAAGATGTTTTGGTCGTCATAGGCGTAGGCCACAGGTGCGCTCCTTGGTGGGCAAAATCAGTCGGCGAATAGATAGTCGGTGCTGGCGATCTCTTGCGCCTTGTCGCGCCCCACGCCGAGGAACTTCGACAATTCCTCCGCATTCTCCTCCGGTGAGGCGATCTCGCGGATGCGGCAATGGTTTTCGAACTGCGCATCGCGGATCGCATCGCTCTCGAACACCATGTCGTTGCGGATGGTCGGCAGCAGCCGGTCGAGCGTTTCCTGGCTGGTCTGCTCACCCGCGAGCCCCACGCGCATCGCATGCCCGATGAGGTAGTCCTCGGAGAAGCTGCACTCGATCTCGAGGATCCGCGTGACCGAGCGGTCGGAGGCGAAATCCTCCAGCAGATCGAGGTTGCTCGGATCCATGCAGACGATCAGACGGTCCGTCTCGAAATAGTCGAACAGCATCCGCATCAGCGCGCGGCGGTGGCGTGTGCGTTTGCCCAGTGTCTTTTCGATCCCGCCGAGGGCGGGCAGCGGCGTGTCCTCCTCGTTGAAGACATACTCGATGGCGGGCACGTTCGTAGTCTGCCGGATCCGCTCCAGCACCCGCTTGGCCACATGCCATTTCTTGCACACCACGATCAGCAGCTCGCGCTCGCGCCCCAGCGTGCTTTCGGTCTCCCAGAACCGGGTGGAAAAACGCCGCCCGATCCGCCCGCGCCCGGTGAGGAAGTTGAACAGGCTCCGCCCCTCGTTGCTGATCTGGAACCGCACTCCCTGCGCGGCATAAAGAAGGCCGAGCCGCCGCTTGAGGTCCGCCGCATCGGCGCTGATCTTGCGGGCAAAGAGGTAATCCTGGCCCAGCAGCAGATCGTAGTGATCGTTGTAGAAGGTGACAGGCATCCCGTAGTCGGTGAACATCAGGAAGGTCAGCGTGCGCGAGCGGATCTCCTGCTCGGGCACCAGATGGCGCACCAGCGTCTGAAAGAACGTCTCGTCCGGGATCCATGTCGTGCGGAAAAAGCGCACCACATCGCGCCGCTTTTTGGTGAAATCGAGCACCCATTCGACGGTCTGGCGCCGCAGGCACCACCACTGGCTGCCGATCTGGACCTGGATGTCAGCGGGGATCTGCCGCGTCAGGCCCAGCCGCTTTTGCAGGTCAAACATGCCGTAGAAAAGCTTCTTCCGCGTGCGCTCATTGAACCAGTGGCGGTAGATCAGCCGCTCCTCGGTCCAGCCGGTCTTGATCCAGTCGCTTTCGAAATAGTCAAAGCTCTCGATGAAATCCGCGTCGTTGTTGTCGAGGAAGCGGTGGGTGTATTCAGCCGATTTGATCGCCATGCAATCGCCCGACAGCATGTAGAAATGCGTGGCCCGCGGAAAGGCATCGACCGCCGCCTCCACCGCGTGCAGCGTGGCCTGCACCAGCGACCATTCCCCCCAACCGCATTTGATGCGCTTCTTGGCGAAGGTGACGTTGGGATTGTTGTCGAGCGCCTTGCGGATCGCGGCATAATGCGCCGCATTCGCGCGGGCGTCGAAATGGATCGACATGTAATCGCCTACCGCCGTCAGCCGGTCCGCCTGCTTGATGATGGCGTCCGGGTCTTTGTGACACAGAAGTATGTAGGCAATTTTTGCCATCCAGGAACCATTCACCTCAAATACACTCGATTGTTTACCTAGATACTGGTGAACACTGATTGAATAAACAGCAATTATTTGCTTTTGTAGGTCAAAAGCTGTCCCGAGAGGCAGCACCGAGAGCGTGAGCAGGAGTGGCGCGGCATGGGTTTTCCCGGAACTTGGATGACCGAGAGCGAAAGTGTGGTCTACCGCGTGGTGCCCAAATGCGCCTGCTCGACCATCGGCCAGATCATGTATTACTCTGATCACGGGACGTTTTTCGACGGTGACATTCACGATGCAAAGGGCGGTCTGCACAAATGGGCGCTCGACGAGAGCCAGCAATCCATCGCCCGCAACGTCCTGAACCACAGCTCCTATGCCTTTACCTGCGTGCGCAATCCCTACACCCGTATCCTGAGCTCGTTTTTCGACAAGATCTGCGGCATCCAGCGCAACGGCAAGCGCTATCGCGGCAATCTGGTGCCCTTGCTGATCCAGAAATACGGGATCGAGGTCGGCGGCGACGATGGCAAGCAGGAGTTCGACCAGATCGCGAGCTTCCGCCGCTTCTTGCTGTTCGCGCGCGACACCATCCGCTGGCGCCGCCCGATGGACCCCGATATCCACTGGTCCGCGATGGCGGGCCATGTCAGCACCTTCATCGTAAACGGCGGCACCTACGACAAGATCGTCTGGACGGAAGCGTTCAACGAGGGCATGCGCGACGTGCTCGATGCGGTGGAGACACCGCATGCCATCGACCTCACCGCGATCCCCCGCTTCAACGAGAGCGAGGGCCACGGCCCCAAGCGCGCCCACCCGGTGGAGGATTATTTCGACGACCTGTCGATGCATCTGGTCTACGAGATCTACAAACGCGATTTCCAACTCTTCAAGTATGACTTCGAGAACCCCGGCAACAAGATGCCCACCGGCGAGATCGACCTCGATGAGGTCCATGCAAAGCTCGGCGATTGAGAAGTTACTGAAGAGTTAATTTTATAACTAAAAATCAACGTGGTGTTTCGCGCGCGAAACAGCCAGCCCAGCAAAGGATCCCGCATGGCTTACGTCATCCCCGCCCCGCCACAGGCCAGCCTCGCCGTTCAGGGGTTCGACATGCGCTTCCCCGTCCGCCGCATCTTCTGCGTGGGCCGCAACTACGAGGCGCATGCCCGCGAGATGGGCAATGATCCCGACCGGGAACCGCCATTCTTCTTTACCAAACCTGCGGATGCGGCCTGCGATACGCCCTGCACGATCCCCTATCCGCCGCAGACGGAGGATCTGCACCACGAGATCGAGCTTGTGATCGCCATCGGCAAGGGCGGGGCGAACATCGCACCCGCCGACGTGCCCTCCCATATCTGGGGCGCCTCCGTCGGCATTGACCTCACCCGCCGCGACCTGCAGGCGGAGGCCAAGCAAGGTCGGCGCCCGTGGGACTGGGCCAAGGCTTTCGACCTCTCCGCGCCCATAGCGCCCATCAAACCGCTGAGCGAGGTGCCGAGCCTCACGGCAGGGCGGATCTGGCTCGCTGTCAACGGCGAGATCCGCCAGGACGCCGATATCGCGGATCTGATCTGGTCGGTGAACGATCACATCGCCACCCTGAGCCAGAGCATGACCCTCGCGCCCGGCGATCTGGTGATGACGGGGACGCCCGCGGGGGTGGCCGCGGTGGTCCCGGGCGACGTGATCACCGGCGGCGTCGAAGGCATCGCGGAGCTCGAAGTCACCATCGCCCCCCGCGCCTGAGATCCAGCGAGGAGGCCCAAACATATGAAGCGCCATGCCAGCGCTTCCTCCCTCTATCTTTCTTGGCCGTAAACACTCTGGGGGAATTGGTGCGCAGCACCAAGGGGGCAAAGCCCCTGACGCGGCCCGACCAAAGCGCTACCGCCGCGGTGGCACGCCCCATTGGTTCGCGGCGTTCTGCGTGGCCATGCAGTAGAACACGATCAACACGATCCAGCCGATGACCGGCACGAAGACCAGCAGGAACCACCAGCCCGTCCGTCCGATGTCATGCAGGCGCCGCACCGCGACCGCGATGGAGGGCAGGAAGGTCACCAGCGATACCAGCAGGCCGACCGGCCCGTTCTCCCCCGCGCCCAAACCCGTATCCACGATCGCGGCTCCGAGGCTGAAGATGACGCTCCACAGCGCCCACCACCAGAATTGCGGACGGGTCGAACGTGTCCCGAAATCGACGTAGCGCGTGAAACCGTCCTTGAGGGCGCCGACAAACGTATTGGCATCCGCCCGCGCCGGGTCCTCCCGCGCGCTCTCGAAATCTGCGGCGTCGTAAGTGGTGGCACCCGCCGACTGTGGCGGCATCGGCGGGCCGTCCATGATCTCCTCGGCGCTGCCGAAGGGGATCCAGTCTTCCATCCCCTGCTGCCAGACCAGCGTTTCGCTGCGGATGGTCCCGTTGCGCACCAACTCCGCGAAGTTCGCCTCGCTGACGGGTCCGACGGACGTGCCATCGACCGCGTAATACCACTCTGTGCTCATTGCGCGGGCTCCCTGCTTGCGTCTTGTGCGAGCCTAGCGCGCGGGCTGCGGTGCTGCAACGGTCTCAAGGCTGGCCCGTGCCGAGCGTCCGGGCCGCACGGGCGCGCGCCTCCTGTGCAAGCTGCGGCAGGCCTGATTTGTCATAGACGTCACCCAGCAGCAGGTTGAGCGGCACACCGTCCGGATCGTAGGTCCGGCGCATTTCCAGCACCTGCTGTGCGGCGGAGGCGCGGCCGTCCTTCACCAGCGCATCGAGGTGGATCTGCTCGAAAAGGTCGCGCTGCGCATGGCTGCCGCCGCATTCCGACATCCGCGGCAGCGCAACCGCCATCAGCCGGATCGCGCGGGCCCAGTCGCCGCTGGCGTGCGCCATGATCGCCTGCGCCGCGGGCAGCGCCACATCGGCCCAGGCGATATGATCGTGCTGGCTCCTGTCGCCTGCGCGCGCGGCGATGGCCGTCATCAGCTGTTCCGCCTCCGGCCTGCCGGTCCGCGCCAGCGCATAGAGGTATTGCAGCGTCAGGAACGGGTTGACCGTATCCGCCCCGCGTCGCGCCACATGCTCGGCCACATCGGCCCAGCGGTCGCCCACCTGAACGCCCGCAAACTCCATGCGCGCCAGCAGGGACGCAGCCCCGACCTGATCCTGGCTGTAATCCTTGGCAAGCCCCCAGACGTGGGTGTCATAGACACGCCGCACATCGTCATGACGCCCCAGACTGAGATAAAAGAGCGCCAGATGCCACCAGTTATGGCTGTGCATGAAGCTGTTGAGACCGGCCCAGGTCTCCGCCACGCTCTCCATGAAGGCCGCGCCCTCGGCCACGCGGCCCTGGGTCAGCATCACATGGGCGATGGCGTGATGTGCCCATGCCTCGTCACGCGCCAGGCGCATGGCGTCGCGCGCGGCTTCCTCGGCACGGTCCAGCAGGTGGCATTGCTCATAGCCGAAGGCGATCATGCCATGGGCATAGGGAATGTCCTGCGCCGCGGGCAGCACAGCCAGCGCCACGCGCAGCATCCCCGCCGCATCGCCGAGGTTGAAGAGGTGGTATTGCGCCAGTTTCAGCACCGCCATGTCGCGCGGATGATCGGCCAGGATCCGTTCGCAGATCGCGATCACCTCCGGCACATCTGCCTGCGTCCACGCGGCGGCGGCGTCGATCACCAGCCCCTCGCGCGGGGTGATCCGGTCGCGCGCCGCCTGTGCGCGGGCGAGATAGGGCGCCGCCTTTTGCGGGGCCACGGGTGCCTCCAGAAACATCCACAACAGCGCGGCGTAGGCGTTGGCCAGCGCGCATCCGGGGTCCGCATCCGCAGTGGCGAGGATATGGGTCGCCTTGGGCTGATAGCTCAGGAAGCCGTGGATGAAATCGTCGATCCCCTGCAGCGTCGCAGGCGCGTCGCTGCTCACGGGCAGGCCATAGAGGTCTTGCATCATTGTGAAGTCTCCTCGATCCGGTCGGTAAAGCGGCGCAGATGCCGCGCCACGGCGCCCGGTGCATCCCAATGCACCGAATGGCCCGCCCCTTCGATCATATGGACGGGCAGATCGCCCAGTGTCGGGCGCGCCACGGCAGCGGGCAGCAGCAGATCGCCCTCGCCCAGCAGCGCCTGGGCGGGGCACGGCAGGCCGGTGATCTCCTCGGGCGCATACCCATCGAGCGCTGCGATCTGGTGACCCATTGCCGCCGTGCTCTGGGCATGCGGATAGGCGAGCGATGCGATTGCCGCCTGCGCCACCGCGCCGGGCATCTCATAGAGCGCGGGCGCGAAGAGCCACGGAAAGAGCGCGTGAAGCCAGACGTCGGGGGCGGCATCGCTCTGCCGGATGGCGAGCAGTGCCTTGAAGAGTGCCACGTTGCGCTCCAGCCGCAGGGGGGCGGCGGCGGCGAGCGTCAGGCTGCGCACAGCGCCCCGGTGCCCGCAGGCGAGCCGCAGCCCGATCATCCCGCCCAGCGAATGGCCCAGCACATGCGCGGGTCCGGTCCCAAGATGCGCCAGCAGGGCCGCGCAATCGGCAGCAAAGTGATCTACGGAGGCAGGCGCGTTCCAGGGCGCCGTGCGCCCAGTGGTGCGGTTGTCTGGGCGGATCAGGGTATAGTGCGGCTCCAGCAGCGGCACCAGCGGCGCCCAGCTGGCACTGTCGCTCATCATCCCCGCGATCATCAGCAGCGGCGGGCCATCGCCCGACAGCTCGTAGTGCAGCGCGACCTCCCCGCGATCAAGCGTCGGCATTGGCGGTCCTCCAGCAGGGCAGCAGATCACCGGGCGCGGGGGTGGCGGCAAAGACCGCGCGCGCAATGGCGCGGCTCAGGCAGAGTGCCGCGGCGTGGCCGGTCAGCAGCACATCCGCCGCAGGTCGCGCGCCGGTGCTCAGCGCAAAGACCAGATCGCCGTCGTTGGGCGTGTGTGCCGGTACGCAGGCGCGCGCGATGCCGTCATGGGCGGCGGTCGCCACGCGGTGGCATTCCGCCTTGGTCAGGGTCGCGTCGGTCGCGACGATGGCGATGGTGGTATTGGCCCGCGCGGCCATGGCGCTCATCTTGCGGCTTTCCAGCGTGCGGCCCAGACCACTCGCTGGGTCCGGCCCAAGGCCGCCGAACTCATCCGCGATCTCGAAGGGGGCGGCGTAGAAATGCCGGTCACCGGGCGTCGTCACCGCGCCCACCGGGTTGGCCGCAACGAGCGCCGCGACCGTGCTGCCGTCGGGCAGAACCAATGAGGCGGTGCCGAGCCCGCCCTTGAGCATTGCCGTCAGCGCGCCGGTTCCGGCACCCGTGCTCCCGATCTCGAACTGCGGCGCAGCTGCGCGGTAGGCAGCAAGACCCAGCGCGCGGTAGGGGTTTTCCTCCCAGTCCTTCGCGCCGCCGTTCAACAGATCGAAGAGGATCGCGCCGGGCACCAGCGGGATCTGCGCGGAGCCTACGCGAAACCCGCGCCCGTCGCCGCGCAGCCCGTCCACCACGCCCGAGCAGGCATCGAGCCCGAAAGCAGAGCCGCCCGCGAGCACCAGCGCATCGACCGCCGCCACGGATTTGTCGGGCGCCAGCAGATCCGTCTCCCGCGTGCCGGGCGCGCCCCCCATCACCGCGACGGACGCGACGAAGGGCGCAGCCCCCAGCACCACAGTGACGCCGGACTTGAGCGTGTCGTCCTGCGCGTTGCCGACGCGCAGGCCGCCGATATCGCTCAGGCTGTTGGTGGGGCCGGGGGTCATGCCGATCAGATACGCGGCTTGGGGGCGGCGGTCTCTTCGTCGCCGGTGTTGGGGGTGCCCTTGGGCTCGATCAGCAGGACGTGGCATTCCTCGACGGCGCGGGGGCGATGCTTGACGCCGCGGGGCACGATGAACAATTCGCCTTCCTTCACGGTGTGGCTGTCGGTCTCGACATCCATCGTGAATTCCCCTTGCAGCACGAAGAAGAAGTCATCCGTGTCTTCATGCAGGTGATACGGAAACTCCCCCGAAAACTTGACGACCATGACGTCGTTGTCGTTGTAGTCGGCGACCACATGCGGGTCCCAGTGGCTGGAGAACTGGTTGAGCTTGTCGATGAGGTTCACGGGTTTCATGCGGAGAGGCCTTTCAGGTCCGGCAGCATGGGTGCAGCTGCGATGAGGGATTTGGTATAGGCATGTTGCGGATTCGAGAAGACGGCTTCGGTCGCGCCCTGCTCCACGATCTCGCCTGATTTCATCACCAGCACGCGGTCGGTGATGGTCCGCACCACATGCAGGTCGTGGGAGATGAACAGATAGCTCAGGCGGTGGCTCTCGCACAGCTCCGCCAGCAGATCGAGGATCTGCGCGCGCACCGAGACGTCGAGCGCGCTGACCGCCTCGTCGAAAATGATGAGATCGGGACGGATGATGAGCGCGCGGGCGATGGCGATGCGCTGGCGCTGTCCGCCCGAGAATTCGTGGATGTATTTGTCCGCATCCGCAGGGGTGAGGCCGACGGCGGTCAGGGCCTCGTCGATGGCGCGTTGACGGGCGGCGCCGGTAGGCGCGTCGTCGAGCAGGTGGAACGGCTCGGTGATCTGGCGCGCGACGCGGTGGCGCGGGTTGAAGCTGCCGAAGGGGTCCTGGAACACCACCTGCATATGGCGGCGCACGGCGAGGTTGGGACGGTTGCCGGTGAATACAGGCGCGCCGCGCAGGGTGATGGTGCCTTCCGCCACCGGCTCCAGCCCCAGGATGGCGCGGGTGAGCGTGGACTTCCCGCAGCCGCTCTCGCCCACGAGGCCGAGCCGCTCACCCTGCCCGAGCGTGAAGCTCACGTCATTTACGGCGCGGAATACGCCGGGCTTGCCCAGCAATGTCTTGCGCGGCGTGCGGTAGTCGCGGCTGACGCCCCGGACCTCCAGGAGCGGTGTCGTCGCGGCAACCGGGGGCAGGGTCACCCGATGCGCGGAGGCGGCGAAGAGCATCTTGGTATAGGGGTGCTGCATCCCGCGCAGCAGGGCTTTGGTCTCTCCCTGCTCGACGATCCTGCCGTGGCGCATGACGATGATCCGGTCGGCCATATCCGCCACCACGGCCAGGTCGTGGGTGATCATCAGCATCCCCATTCCGTCCTCGCGCGCAAGCCGCGCCAGCAGGGTCAGGATCTGCGCCTGCGTGGTCACGTCGAGCGCGGTCGTCGGCTCATCCGCGATCAGCAGGCGGGGACGCAGGGCAATGGCCATGGCGATCACGACGCGCTGGCGCTGCCCGCCCGACAGCTCATGCGGAAAGCGCGAGAGCGGGAAGCGGTCCTGCGGCAGGCCCACGCGCGCGAGCGTCTGTGCCGCGCGCTCCATCGCCTGGGCACGGGCGCACCGCTCATGGATGAGGATCGTCTCGGCGACCTGCGCGCCGATGGTCTTGACGGGGTTGAGGGCGGTCATCGGCTCCTGGAACACCATGCCGATGTCGTTGCCGCGCATCGCGCAGAGCGCGGGCTCGCCCAGTTGCGTGATGTCCTGCTCCCCCAGCATGATCTGCCCGGAGGTCTGCGCGCCCAGCGGCAGCAGTTGCATCGCGGCAAGCGCGGTCATGGATTTGCCCGACCCGCTCTCGCCGGTGATGGCCACGATCTCGCCCTCGGCCACGTCGAAACTGACGCCGTGCAGGATCTCGTAGCTGTGGATCGCCAGATGCAGATCGCGGACGCGCAGCAGTGTCATACCCGCTGCCTCCGCAGGCGCGGATCGAGAAGGTCGCGCAGCCCGTCGCCCATCAGGTTCAGGCCAAGCACGGTGAGGATGATCGCGAAACCCGGCATCAGCGCCATATGCGGTGCGATGCTCACCATGGTCTGCGCATCGGCGAGCATGCGGCCCCAGGACGGCGTCGGCGGCTGCGCCCCAAGGCCCACATAGCTGAGAGCCGCTTCCGCGAGGATGCCGAGGCTGAACTGGATCGTGCCCTGAACGATCAGCAGGTTGGTGACATTGGGCAGGATATGCTCGACCGAGATGCGCAGGGAGGATTTGCCCGCCACGCGCGCGGCGAGGATGAATTCCCGCTCCCACAGGCTGAGTGCGGCACCGCGGGTGATGCGCGCGAAGACGGGGATGTTGAAGATGCCGATGGCGATGATGGCATTGATGGCGCCGGCGCCGAAAACGGCCGTGATCAGGATCGCGATCACCAGGCTCGGGAAGGCGAACACCAGATCGTTGCCGCGCATGATCACCTCATCGAGCAGGCTGCCGCGCCGCGCGGCGGCCCAGAGGCCCAGCGGGATGCCCAGCCCCATGCCGATACCCACCGCCACCAGCGCCACCGCGATGGAGGTGCGCGCGCCCACCATGATCAGGCTCAGGATGTCGCGCCCGAAATGATCGGTGCCCAGCAGATGCGTCATGTTGGGCGTCTGCAGGCGCGCGGGGATGTTGAGCGCTTCGTACCCATAGGGTGTCCAGATGAACGACAGCAGTGCCGCGAAAACGAAGACCGCCGTGAGCAGCGCGCCGAGGATCATGTTGCGCTTCATGTGCGCGACCTTCGCCGCGGATCGAGGCATTTCATGCGCGCCCCCGCAAGCGGGGATCGACGGCTGCATAGGCAAGATCGACGCAGAAGTTCACGAAGATCACGGCGAACACGAGCAGCATCGTCACGCTCTCCACCACGATGAGATCGCGCGCCGAGATCGACTGGAAGATGAGGCGGCCCAGACCGGGAAGGTAGAACACCTGTTCGATGATGATCCCGCCCGCGAGCAGGAAGGAGAATTGCAGCCCGATGATGGTGAGCACCGGGATCATCGCGTTGCGCAGCCCGTGCCGCCAGAGCGTCTGGCGCGCGGTCAGCCCCTTGGCCCGTGCGGTGCGCATGAAATCCTCGCCGAGCACATCCAGCAGCGAGGAGCGCATGACGCGCGCGAGGATCGCGGCCTGCGGCAGGGCCAGCGCGATGGCGGGAAGGGTCAGCGCGTGCAGACCGGCCAGCAGCCCCGCATCCCAACCGACAAAGCCGCCCGCCGAGAACCAGCGCAGATTGATCGCAAAGACCAGCACCAGCATCATCGCGAACCAGAAGTTGGGCACCGCGACGCCCAGTTGGGTGGCCCCCATCACGCCGATGTCGCCCGCCCGTCCGCGCCGCGCGGCGGCATAGATCCCCGCGGGGAACGCGATCAGCGTGGAAAGCGTCAGCGCATAGAGCGCCAGCGGCAGGGAGACCCAGAGGCGCTGTGCCACCATCTCCGCCACCGGCGTGCGGTAGGTGTAGGAGGTGCCGAAATCCCCGGTCAGCATGCCGCCCACCCAGATAAAATAACGCGTCACCTTTGAGGCATCGAGCCCCAGCTCCGCGCGCAGGGCCGCCAGCGTATCGGGTTGCGCGTTCATGCCCAGCATGAAGGAGGCAGGATCGCCCGGCGCGACCTCGATCACGGTAAATATGACCAGCGATGCGACTGCAAGGCTGAGGATGAGGGAAAGCAGGCGTTTGAGCGTGTAGCGCAACATTGCGCCTGAGCGTAGGCCCTTGCCCGCCGCTGGTCCAGCGGGATTTGATGCCGCACAGCGGACCACATAACGCACGCGGCTGCGGATTGGTTCCAATAACATTTTATGCATCAAAAGCGGAACCTAGCCGGGGTTTATGGATTGTATTGGCAAGGAAAGTGGCGCCATCGCGGCGCCGTTAACGAAAGGAAGAACACATGACCCGTATTTTCAAAGCATCCGCTCTTGCAGTCTTTGCAATGACAACTGCCGCTCCCGCATTCGCCGCAGCCCATCTTGACCCGTCCACCATGACTTGTGGTGAGTTCAACGGTCTGGAAATGGCCGAGCAGGACGCCATCGCGGTGGCTGTCGTCGCTGACATGAACAACGACAGCGACGCGACAATCGCCGACAACAACGGCACAGCGACTGCGACCGACGCCACCGAAGGGACAACCCAAGAGGAAAGCCCAACGGGTACCGCAGCGACCATCGCCCATTCAGATGGCACGGCAACAGCCACGACAACTGTGCCCGCCGGTGACCACATGACCCGTTTCAGCGAAGAGATCGACGTGCTGAAGCGCAACTGCGCCCGTAACATCGACACGATGGTGACGGAAGCTGCTGCTGGCGGTTCAGGCACCAGGTAACGACTTTTCTCACAGCTTTTGTGAGGAACTGAGGCGAAGGGCTGCGGGAACGCAGCCCTTTTCTTTTGCGCATTCGGCATTACCCTCTGCGCGTGCAGCACCCGCTCTTCATAGGACATGAGATCTTTCGCGGATCGAGCTACGGGGAGGGGCATCCGCTGCGCGTGCCGCGCGTCTCGACGGTGATGGATCTGGCGCGCGCGCTGGGCTGGTTGCCGCGCGCGCAATTCGTCACGTCTCCCCGCGCCAAGCCCAAGGCGCTGGAGGTATGGCACGAGCCCGACTACATCGCAGCGCTTCAGCGGGTCGAGGCGGCGCAGGCGGTCGAGCCCGGAGATCTGCAGCGCTTCGGCATCGGGTCGGTGACCAATCCCGTATTCCCCGAAATCTTTCGCCGTCCGGCCACGGCGGCGGGTGGGTCAATCCTCGCGGGTGAGCTGCTGGCCGGGGGCGGCATGATCTACAACCCCGCGGGCGGCACCCATCACGGCCTGCCGGGTCGGGCGAACGGGTTTTGCTATCTCAACGACCCGGTTCTGGCGATGCTGTCGCTGCGCCATCATGGTGTCCGCCGCATCGCCTATGTGGACATCGACGCGCATCATTGCGACGGGGTCGCCGCCGGGTTCGCCGGGGATCCCGGATTGCCTGATGATATCCGTGCATGAGGAGGGGCTGTGGCCCCGCACGGGGCTGCTGGAGGATGACGCGGGCGGCAATGCGCTGAACCTGCCGGTGCCGCGCGGGTTCGACGACAGCGCAATGGCCTATGTGCGCGATGAGTTGATCCTGCCTGCGGTCGCAGCCTTCGCGCCCGATGCCATCGTCTTTCTGTGCGGGGCGGATGGGGTCGAGGACGATCCGCTCGCGCATCTCGGACTGAGCAACAATGCCCATTGGGATGTGCTGCGCGGGCTGATGGCGCTGGATATGCCGCGCCTGCTGGTCCTGGGTGGGGGTGGCTATAACCCGTGGACGGTCGGGCGGTTGTGGACCGGCATCTGGGGGATCCTGAACCGCCATGATCCGGCGGGCGAGCTGCCCGCGGAGGCGGAGGATCTGCTGCGCGCGCTCACGTTCATCGGCAACAGCCGCGGGCGTAACCCGCCCGAGCATTGGTTCAAAACGTTGCAGGACGCCCCGCGGGAGGGCGCAGTGATATCGCCGCAGCTGCGCCAGCGTGTTGAGGTGTCTGAAACGGCGGCCGCTGCCGTCTGGTGCGGGGGCATAAGCGGCGCATCTGTTGGCGCAAGCGCGAGAAAACTCGGCACCAGCGCGACGGTCACAATGGACATCGCATGCACCATGCCGATGATGTTGAGTTTGCTGCCGAAGGGCTGTTTATGGCTTTTGTGCCTCAGCCGCCGCTGCGCGATCTTTGCGCCGATCCAGCCGCCTTTGCGGGCATAGGACAGCAGCTGTGCCTCTGGCGTGCGCGACGCCTTGTCGATGGCGGCCTGCTTGTCCGCGGCAAAGGCGCGGTAGGTGATCAGGTTAATCCAGAACAGATAGGCAAGGAATGCGGCAAGGAAGATCATGGGGTCTGGTCCGGCGGTGGCAGGCGTCTCCGGATCACCCTGACGCACAAAGGCCCCGCTAACGGGGCCTTTGCAGGGTCATTTCAAGGCATTGCAGGCGGGTCAGTCGGCCCAGCTGACCGCCGTGAGATCCGTCGCCTGTGTCGGCGCATTGGCCCAGAGGCCCTGCACGCCCGCCTTCGCCACCGAGAGCGCGGCAAGCTGGAACAGGTAGCCGTTCACGTAATCCTGCGCGATCATCCGCTGCGCCTCGCCCAGCATCTGGGTGCGCATGTCGGGATCCGTGGTGCTGTTGAGTTTGGTCATCAGCTCCTGGAACGCGGGATTGTCGTATTGGAAGTAGTAGTCTGGGTTGGCGTAGATCCCGATGTCCATCGGTTCGGTATGGCTCACGATGGTGAGACCGAAGTTCTTGCCGTTGAACACCGATTCCAGCCATTGCGCCCATTCGACATTGGTAATCTCCGCCTTGATGCCGACTTCGGCGAGTTGCGAGGCGATGATCTCACCGCCGCGCCGCGCGTAGGAGGGGGGCGGCAGGAAGAGCGTCGTCTCGAAGCCATCCGCGAAGCCCGCCTCGGCGAGCAGGGCGCGGGCCTTCTCGGGGTCGTATTCGCTCATGCCGGTCAGATCGACGTAGGCCGGATTGTGCGGCGCGAAATGGGTGCCGATGAGCGTGCCGTAGCCGAACATCGCGCCGTCGATGATGGCCTGCCGGTCGATGGCATGGGCCAGCGCCTCGCGCACCTTCATGTTGTCGAATGGCGGCTGCTTGTTGTTGGTGGACAGGATCGTCTCCCCCTCGGTGGAGCCTACGAGCACCTGAAAGCGCGGATCCGCCTCGAACTGCGGCAGGTTCTCGGGTGCGGGGAAGCCGGAGAAGACGTCGATGTCCTCGGCCATCATGGCGCCGAGTGCGGCTGTGGGATCGGAGATGAACTTGAACGTCGCGCTGGAGAGGATGGCGGGCGTGCCCCAGTAATTCTCGTTGCGGCTCAGCTCGATCTTGTCGCCCTGCGTCCATTCATCGAACTTGAAGGCGCCCGTGCCGATGGGCTGGGCCTTGATGTTCTCGATGCTCTCGGGTGCGACGATCACCGCGTCGCCCCATGCGAGGTTGAAGAGCATCATGCCGTTGGGCTCGCTCAGCTTGATCTCGACCGTGGCGGGGTCGATCACATTGACCTCCGAAATCGCGGCATAGAGCGCCTTTTGCGCATTGGCGCTGTCCTCCGCGCCGATCCGGTCGAGGGAGAATTTCACATCCTCGGCGTCCATCGTGGTGCCGTCGTGGAAGGTGACGCCCTCGTGCAGCTCAAACGTGTAGGTGAGCCCGTCCTCCGAGATCTCCCAGCTTTTGGCGAGGCCCGGGATCACTGCGCCGGTGCTGTCAAACCGCGTGAGCCCTTCGAACACGTTTGAATAGAGCACGGAATCAATGGCCCCCGCGGCGGCGCTCGTGGGGTCCAGATGCGGCGGTTCCAGCTGGAGACCGACCGTAATGGTGTCCTTGGCGCTGGCGGCACCGGCCAGCAGGGCGGCGGCGCTGACACCCAGCAGAAGGGGGCGAAGATGGAACATGAGAGACTCCCTGGGGTTTGTTTCGCGTCTGTTGTGCCGAAAGGTTAGGCGAGGCCGTGGCACTTGGCTAGGAGAAACCTTGCGGCTGCGGCGGGGCCGGAGTAGGCCCGTGGTCTTTGACGCGGCGGGGGTGATCATGGCGGTTCTGGGGGTGGATTTCGGCACGTCGAATTCGGCGGCCGGCGTTGCGCGCGACGGGGCGGCGCACCTCATCACCTTTGATGCGGGAGAGAGCACGCTGCCCACGGCGGTGTTCTTCGACTTCGAGGCGCGGCAGATGCTGATCGGTACCGCGGCGGGCCGGGCCCTGCTGGCGGGTCACGAGGGACGCTACATGCGTGCGCTCAAAAGCCTGCTGGGCACGCCCCTGATGCGCGAGCGCCGGATGCTGCTGGGCGAGCGGCTGGATTTCATAGATGTGGTCGCGCGGTTCCTTGCGCGGATCAGAGCGGCGGCGCAGGCGCAAACGGGCGAGACCTACGCGCGGGTGTTGTCGGGGCGGCCGGTGCGGTTTCACGCCGATGACCGCCGCAACGCGCAGGCGGAGGTGGATCTGCGCGATGCCTATCTGCGCGCGGGGTTCGAGGCCGTGGCGTTCATGTACGAGCCGGAGGCGGCGGCGCTGTCGAACCGGGCCGTGCTCGCGCAGGGCGATCTGGGGCTGGTCGTGGACATCGGCGGCGGTACGTCCGACTTCACCCTATTCCGGAACGCGGCGGCAGGGATCCGCATCCTCGCGAGCCATGGTGTGCGGTTGGGCGGGACGGATTTCGACCGTTTGGTGAGCCTCGAGACGGTGATGCCGCTGCTGGGGCGCGGTTGCGAGATCCGGCATGCGTTCGGCGGTGAGACACATACCGCGCCCGCCACGATCTACAACGATCTGGCGACTTGGCAAAAGATCCAGTTCCTCTATGCGCCCGACAGCAGACGGCTGGCGCGGGATCTGGCCCAGCACGCGGTGGAGCCGGACAAGATGGAACGGCTGCTCAGGGTGCTCGAGGAGGAGCTCGGCCATGATGTGGCTTTTGCGGTCGAGGCGGGCAAAATTACGGCCAATGAGACGTCCTCGGGCGAGATTGATCTGCGCGTGATCGAGCGCGCGTTGCAGGCGTCGCTTTCGGGGGACAAGCTCGATGCGCTGCTGGCGCCGATGGTGGCACAGATGGCGCAGGCGGCGCAGGAAACGGTTGCGACAGCGGGCGTCGCACCCGAGGCCGTGACGCATCTGATTTTTGTGGGCGGGTCGAGCCTGATGCGGGTGACCCGCACCGTGCTGGCGGCTGAATTCCCGCAGGCGCAGGGGCATCACGGCGCCGCGCTGACGGCAATCGTGGACGGTTTGAGCCTTGCTGCCGAGAGTGCATTCGGCTGAGCGGACGGGAGGGGGCCAGCCCCCATCTTTGCCAAGGCAAAGACCCCCCGGAGTGTTTAAGGCCAAGAAAGATAGCCAGGAGGAAAGGCGAGGCGCTAGTCGGGGGGCGGCAGCAGCAGGGTTTCGAGTGCTGCGCCGATCACGCAGGCGCTGTCGATCATGTCATCCACGCCGATCCATTCATCGGGCTTATGCGCGAGTTCCAGCACGCCCGGCCCGTAGGCGATGCAGTTCTTCAGCTTGCCGATGCGGTCGATGTGTTTCTGGTCATAGGTGCCGGGGGAGGCGACGTATTGAGGCGCGCGGCCCATGACATCCTGGATGGCTTTTGCGACCGTGCGGACCACGGGCGCCTCACGGTCCGTCATCGAGGGCAGGACGGTGTTGATCTCCGTCAGCTCATAGTCGAAATCGGCGCGGGTCGCGCGCAGGCCCTCGAGCAATGCGGTCACTTCGGCGCGCACATCCTCGAGCGGTTCTTCCGCGAGAAAGCGGCGGTCGATGGTGATGCGGCAGCTGTCGGGGACACAGTGGGAGGGCAGCCCGTCGAAGTCGGCATCCTGCTCCTTCGCCCCGCCGTGGATCGAGTTGATGTTCATGGTGGAGCTGCGCGCGCCTTCGGGCACGACGGGCATGTCGGTGGTGCGCAGGGCCATGGCCGGGAAGAGCTTGTTCTCGAACTCGTTCAGCACCGCGCCCATGTGGCGCACGGCGCAATCGCCCAGGAAAGGCATGGAGCCATGCGCGATCTCGCCCTTGGTCTCGATCTGCGCCCACCAGCCGCCGCGATGGCCAAGGCAGATGCGGTCCTTGTTCAAGGGTTCGGGGATGATGACGTGCTGAACGCGCTCGGGGTTGAAATAGCCCTGCTCGGCCAGATAGGCCACGCCGCCGTAGCCGCCCGACTCCTCGTCCGCGGTGCCGGAGATCTCGATGGCGCCCGCGAAATCCGGATGCAATTCGATGAAGCTCTCGGCTGCGATGATGGAGGCGGCGAGCCCGCCCTTCATGTCGCAGGCGCCGCGGCCATAGATCCTGCCGTCCTTGAGCTCGGCGCCGAAGGGGTCGAAGGTCCAGCCATGGCCTGCTTCCACCACGTCCGTATGGCTGTTGAAATGCACGCAGTCGCCGGGATGGGCCCCGCTCCTGCGGGCGATGATATTCCAGCGGGGGTATTTCGTGCTGTCGCCGGGGGTGCCATGGGCGCGGATCAGCTGCGTCTCGAAGCCATGGGCGGTCAGCCTGCGGTCGAGATATTCGCAGATGGCGCGGTAATCGTTGCCGGGCGGGTTGAGCGTGGGGATGCGGATGAGATCCTGCGTCAGGGCGATCAGCTCGTCGCGTTTGGCGGCGATGGCCTGTGAGAGGGGCGTGGTCATATGCGGTCCTTTCGCCTGTTCCGGGTCCTTCACATCATTGCGCCCGTTTCAGGCAGTGCAAGGCCTGAATGCTGCCTGCCTGCTTGTCCCGCGGTGTGAGGGCGCTAAAGTGGTGATCTGCAGGCGCTTGATGTGCCGCGAAGGGGGTTGCGATGGATCGATCAGAGGCCGGGACGGACCGCAAGGGGCCGCTCTGGACCTGCTGGGCCGCGCTGCGCGACGGGTTCGTGCAGATCGGCGAGACGAACCTGGTGCTGGTGTCCGCCGGTGTGGGGTTCTTCGGGATGCTCTCGCTCTTTCCGGCGCTGGCGGCGCTGATCGCGGTGCTGAGCCTTGTCTCCGACCCCGATGTGGTCAGATCGCAGCTCGAAAGGATGCGTGGACTGCTGCCGCCCGATGTCTACGACATCTTCTACGTGCAGATCGTGAGACTGGTGGAGGCGCGGCCCGACACCCTGGGCTGGGCAAGTGCAATCTCCATCGCGGTGGCGCTGTGGTCTGCGCGGGCAGGGGTCGCCGCGATGATGACCGGCCTCAACGCCGTTCACGGGGAGCGCAACCGCACAACCGCCTCGCATTACATCCGCGCCTTTCTGCTCACGCTTGCGCTGATCGGTGTGGGTGTGGTCGCGCTCGTCATGCTCGTGGTGATGCCTGTGGTGATGGCGTTCTTTCCGCTGTTTGGTGTGGCCGGGTATCTGGTGGAGGGGCTGAGATGGGCGATTGCGGTGGGGGTGCTGCTCGCAGGGGTGGGCGTGCTCTACCGCTACGGTCCCAACCGCAAACCTGACAGACGCTCCATCCGGCCCGGCGCTGTTGTCGCCGTCACGAGCTGGGCGCTGCTGTCGATCTCGTTTTCCTACTACGTGGCGAATTTCGGCAATTACAATCAGGTCTACGGCTCGATCGGGGCGGTGATCGCGATGATGGTCTGGCTGTGGCTGAGCAGCTTCCTGATCCTTTTGGGGGCGGTCGTGAATGCGCAGGTGGAGCGTCATGCCTACGGCCAGATGCCGCCCGAGAGCACGTCTCCCTTCGAAGACCTGTCCGATGTGCCGGCCGAAGAGATCGTGGATGAGACCCCGGCGAACCCGCTGCCGTAACGCAAACCGGCGCAGGCCATGAGGCGCGCGCCGGTTCTCTGTCAAATCAGCCGTATCTCGCGATCAGGCGTGCAGCGTCTCCGTGGAGGAGAAGAACATCGCCTGGCTCACGGCGGAGATTACCTGATCCTCGGTGTAGGGCTTGGAGATCAGGAAGGCAGGCTCCGGCTTGTCGCCGGTCAGCAGACGCTCGGGGAAGGCGGTGATGAAGATCACAGGACGCTGGCCAAGCTCTGCCAGCAGATCGTTGACCGCGTCGATGCCGGAGGAATTATCGGCAAGCTGGATGTCCGCGAGGATGAGATCTGGCACATCGGCACGGCCGAGCTTCACAGCCTCGTCGCGCGTGCGGGCGACGCCGGTGACGCGGTGGCCCATGTCCGCCACGATGTTCTCGATGTCCATGGCGATGATCGCCTCATCCTCGATGATCATCACGGATCCGGTGACGGCATCGGCCATCTCACGGCGGGCGATGGAGACAAGCTCCTCTGCCTCGGCGGCATCCACGCCGATGATCGTGCCCACGTCGCTGTAGCTGAACCCTTCGATGGTATGCAGCAGGAGTGCTTCGCGGCTGTTGTTGGTGAGCTTGGCAAGATGGCGCTGCGCTTTTGCACGCGGGCCTGCCTCGCCTTCCTCGACGGGCGCGCCGGCGCTGGCCCAGATGCCATAGAGTACACGGAACAACCCGGTCTTGACGTCCGTGCCATCCAGCACCGAACGATCCGCCAGAATCGTCTCGAGCGCTGCGGCGGCGAAGGTATCGCCACTGGTCTGGCTCCCGGTCAGCGCGCGGGCATATCGGCGCAGGTAGGGGATCTGTTGACCGATCTGATCGCCGACACCGTGACTTGTTTGTGCATCACTCATGCAAGAATGTCCTTTTTATTATCTTTTCGGGAACTGAACCCCGCTAGACCGAGTTAGGTTCCACAACCAGTATGAAGAATTAGCAGTTATTTAACAGAGGTCGAATGTCGGGACAAACCAATAGCAAACAAAGCGAGCGTGTGATCGACGAGAACCTGCGCCGTGTATACAGCGAAGCGATCGAGGAAGGTATACCCGATCGCTTCATGAACTTGCTTGCAGAGCTCAAGCAGCAAGATCAGGAAAAAGGCTCCTCAAAATGAGTGGTACAGATCCCAGGGATGAGCTGGTGGAGCACCTGCCGGCAATGAGGGCGTTTGCAATTTCGCTGACGCGGAACGGATCTGTGGCCGACGACATGGTGCAGGACACACTGGTGAAAGCTTGGACAAACATCGAAAAATTCGAGCCCGGCACGAACATGCGCGCGTGGTTGTTCACGATTTTGCGCAACACCTATTATTCGTCTCGGCGCAAGGCCAAGCGCGAAGTGTCCGATGCGGACGGCGTTTTCACCGAGAGCCTTGCCGAGAAGCCTGCCCATGATGGCCATCTCCAGATGCAGGATTTCCGGGTTGCTCTGGCCAAGCTCAAGGATGAGCAACGCGAGGCGCTGCTGCTGATCGGTGCCTCCGGCTTCTCCTACGAGGAGGCCGCGCAGATGTGCGGGGTCGCCATCGGCACCATGAAGAGCCGGACCAACCGTGCACGCGCACAGATGGCCGAGTTGATGGGGTTGCGAGACGACGAGGCGATGGAGATGACCGACGATGCCACGATGTCGGTCCTATCGGCCTCCAAGGTGGCAAGCTTTTAGAAAATGACCTTAGGCTTTCTGAGCAATAGTTTCTTCGGTGGCCTAGCCTTCCGGATGCTACTTTTCTTGTCGCTCGCGATGCTGCCGATCGGGCTGATCGCGGTCAGCCAGACATTGCAGATCGCCGATCAGAGTGAGCGCAATGCGGAGCTGTCGCTGATCACGATGACGGAGGAGGCGGTCGTGAACAAGCGCACGACGCTGCAGGAAGCCTTGGGCGCGGGCCGCGCGCTCGGGTCGGTGGTGCGCCTCTCAATGGATGATCCGGCGCGCTGCTCGGACTTCCTGAAGGCCTACAAGGAGGAAAGCAGCAGCTACCGGCTCGTGGGCTATGTCCGTCCAGATGGCATCATGGAGTGTTCCTCCACGAGCGAGCGGTATGATCTGAGCTCCTCCGCGACCTATGTCGACGCGATCGAGCGCGGCGTGCGGACCGTCCGGACGGTGGAACGCGGCGCGGTCTCGAACGCCCGTGTTACGGTCGTGACGGTGCCAGTGATCATCGACGGCAGGGCCAGCGGCTTTGTGTTCGTCTCCATCGAGCGCGAGGCGCTTGAGGAGAACGAGCCACCGGACGGAGCTCTGACGCCCCTGTCGCTGGTGACCTTCAGCGATACCGGCCAGATCATCACCTCCGAGCGTGATGCGGCCGTGACGGCAGCGGAACTGCCCGCAGGTGTCGCACTGCGCGTGTTGACGGATGGCGGGCGGCAGGTCTTTCGCAGCGAAAACGCGCAAGGGATCGAGCGGGTCTATACGGTCAATCCGATGGTGCCGGGCATCGTGACCGCATTGGGCGTCTGGCCGGTGGATACGCCGCTGCTGGTCACGGATTTTTCCGGCCGCGCGTCGTCGCTGTTGCCGATTGCGATGTGGTTGGCGAGCCTGATCGTGGCGTTCTGGGCGCTCAACCGTCTCGCAATCACCCATATCCGCAAGCTTGGCCGCCAAATGCGGCATTTCGCGCTCAACCGGACCCTTCCGCGCCTGCCTCTGGGGGAACGGGTGCCGCATGAGATCGTGGCGATGGAGCAGTCTTTTCTGGTCATGGCGAATTCGATCCTGCACGACGAGGCCCGGCTGGAGGACAGCCTTCGGGAGAAGAATATTCTCCTTAAAGAAGTGCACCACAGGGTGAAGAACAACCTTCAGTTGATCTCCTCAATCATGAACATGCAGATCCGCCAAGCCCCGACCGAGGCGAACAGGCGCGTGCTGCAGCGCTTGCAGGACCGTATCCTGAGCCTCGCGACGGTGCACAAGAGCCTCTATCAGGACAATGAGATGACGCGCGCCAACGGCGAGGTACTGCTGCGCGAAATCGTCTCGCGCAGTATCGCGGTGGGCATGGCCCCGCATGCCGGGGTCGAGGTGATCGAGGATTATGACGAGATCTACCTTGGCCCTGATGACGCTCCGGCCCTGTCTCTGCTGGTCTCGGAGGCGGTGACCAATGCGCTGAAATACGTGCCGCAAAATCGAACCTCGAACGCCCAGATCCGCGTCAGCCTGAAACTCATCGACCCTGAACGCGCCCTGCTGCGGGTGGTCAACACAACCGGCGGCGAGCCGCCGGATGGCGGCACTGGCCTCGGTTCCAAGCTCATCGACGCCTTTGCACGTCAGTTGAGCGGGACGCTGGAGATCAGCGAGACCGATGGCGAGTACATCCTCGAACTCGCGTTTCCCGTGCCGCTGTCGGGCAAGGAAGTCTACGACTACTGAATTCTTTCGCGCGGCTGGAACCATATGCGCCGTCGCCTTGTTTAGCCTGCAAGCGAAGGAGGCTGATATGACGAACGACATGTTCATCGGCGGCCTCATGATTTTGATGATGGTCGCCGTTATCATCGCGGTGATGACGGGGCGACGCGGTATCGAGGAAGACAGATCGACCTCGCAAAGCATGCGCCGGGACACCTCCCGCGACAGGCAGCACCGGCAAAAACGCTAGATCACATCGGACACGAGGCCTTGAAAAAGCGGAAAAGCCTGCTCGTCTAGAGCGGGCTTTTTCTTTTTGGATCAGTGTTCTGGCGAGTTCAAAAAACGGGCGGTGTCAGTGCGCTGACAATCTCGCAAGGAGTGCTTGAGAGGTTCCGAAATCGGTGTGGCAGGCGACTGTCAAAGAGATAGCCATCGCCACAATGCAGAATCGCCGTGGCCTCGCCCACCGTTAGCTCGATCTCGCCGAGGGTGACGATTCCCGCCTCCTCGCCCTCGTGGGACAGAAATTCGGGGCCGGTATCCGCGCCCGGCGGGTAGGTCTCATGCAGGACCTGAAGCATATGATCACGGGCGTTGCCCAATTGTCGCAGCGAGACTTGTCCCGGGCCTTCAGGGGCGACTTGGGTGAACTCATGCGCACGGTAGAAGATCTTGGCGCTGTCGCGCTCCTCAAGCGCGCCGAAGAATTCCGCCATGGATACTTCGAATCGCGTCCAGAAGGCTCTTGAGTGAGGCGACGGAGGGCGACGTTTTATCTGTCTCGATCAAGGAGATCGTGCCGTTGGTCAGCCCCGCACGGGTGGCCAGTTCACGCTGGGACAGGCCGCGTTCCGTCCTGATCTGTTTGAGCCTCTGGCCGATGTTCACCGATGCGGTCCTGTCTGTGTCCGGCGTGAAGTGGCGCCGCGCCGATTGGCGGTGTCCCGCCGACCTGAGCACTGTGCACACAAAACTACAAGTGGCGGAGTTATCAGAATTGACAATTAAATTAAACAGGCAGACACCTATTTTAAACGCGGGTTTGTCCGCGTCTGGTTTCTCTTGTTCAGGATAATATCATGGCCAGCACAGCAAAGCGTTCACCGCACAAAGCCTCGAAGAAAAAGCCGCAGATCTCCATTGTGGAGCCGGCCGAAGCCGGTGACCTACACGAATGCCGAGCTGGTCGCGCGCCGTGAGGCGGCAGTGCCGCGCGGTGTGGCCTCCGCTGCGCCGGTCTATGCCGCCTATGCGGAGAATGCAGAGCTGTGGGATGTGGATGGCAAGCGCTATATCGATTTCGTGGGCGGCATCGGCGTGCTCAACACAGGCCACCGACACCCCGGCGTGGTCGCCGCGGCCAAGGCGCAGGAAGACCTCTATACCCATACCTCGTTCCAGGTCGTGCCCTATGCGCCCTATGTCGAGCTTGCCGAGAAGCTGAACGCGCTGGCCCCCGGCGATGCGCCCAAGAAGACCCTGCTGGTGACCACGGGCGCCGAAGCGGTGGAGAACGCGGTCAAGATCGCGCGTGCCGCCACCGGGCGCCCCGGTGTGATCGCCTTCACCGGCGGCTATCACGGCCGTACCCTTCTGACGCTGGGCATGACCGGCAAGGTCAGCCCCTACAAGAAGGGCGTGGGCCCGTTCCCGGCGGATGTGTTCCGCGCGCCTTTCCCGAACGTGCGGGACGGGATCACGGTGGCGGATGCGATCACCGGTCTCAAGAACCTGTTCCTGACCGATGCCGAGCCGAGCCGCGTGGCTTGCATGATCATCGAGCCGGTGCTGGGCGAAGGCGGCTACACCCCCGTGCCGTTCGAGATGCTGACCGCCCTGCGCGAGATCTGCGACACGCATGGCATCCTGCTGATCGCGGATGAGGTGCAGGCGGGTTTTGGCCGGACCGGCAAATGGTTCGCCATCGAGCACAGCGGCGTCGTGCCGGACTTGATCACCGTGGCGAAGTCCATGGCCGGTGGCTATCCGCTGGCCGGTGTGATCGGGCGCGCAGACGTGATGGACGCGATGGATCCGGGCGGCCTCGGCGGGACATATGGCGGTAACCCTGTCGCCTGCGCCGCGGCGCTGGCGGCGATCACGGCGATCGAGGACGAGGGTCTGCTCGCGAAATCCATCGCGATGGGCGACAAGCTCAAGGCGCGCTTTGCCGAGATCGGCGCGCGCGCGGCGCCCTACCGGATGTGGGACATCCGCGGGCTGGGCGCGATGGTCGCGGTGGAATTCGTGACCGATTTCGAGAGCGCCGCCGCTGACGCCGCGCTGACCAAGCGGGTCATCGCACACGCGCTGGAGCGTGGTCTGCTGCTGCTGAGCTGCGGCATGCACGGCAATGCGATCCGTGTCATGGTCCCGCTGACGGCGTCCGAGGAGATCGTGGACGAAGGTCTGGCGATCTTCGAGGCGTCCCTCTCGGCGGCGATTGCAGAGCAGGGCTGAGCCATATCCCATGACGGGACAGAGCGCGCGGAGGGGAGCTTCCGCGCGCTTTTGCGTTTTCCCGAGGCCATGCGCCGCGACGGTGTCCGCCTGCGGGCGGGATTCATGATGCGTCTGGTGATCCTGATCTGGGCCATGGCGTCTGGCGCAGTGCAGGCGCAGGATGCCCCGCGCATCGGGATATTCGGCACCGTCAGCCAGGTGGCGCCGCTTGTGGTTGCCGGGCGCGCGGTGAACTGGCCCGCTGCCGTGCCGCTCCTGAATGTGCTTGGCGCGGGCGGCGATGTGGCGGAGGGCGACACCCTCGCGCTGGTCGTACGCGCGCAGGGCGGGGAGTTGATCGCGGAGCGGATGCTGCAGGTTTTCGGCGTGATCGGCCCGGTCGGCGATGTGATGGTGGAGCGGATCAGCGTCATGCGGACGGATGTGCACCGCCCGCCAGGCAGGGACGTGGCGCAGGGAGACTGGGTCGCGGTGAGCGGGTTGTGGAGCGGGCAGAGCCTGATCACGTCCGGCCTGCGGGTGGTGGAGCCGAGCGGCTTCGCGCAGCTGACAGGCGTGGTGGAGGAGGGGGCAGTGGGTGGCACGGCGCTGCTGGACGCTGTGCCGCCGCAAGGCGGCTTCGGCAGTGGTCCATGGATCTTCGGCGGCGCGCCCGAGGTGTCGGGGCTGCGCGTCGATCTGATGTCGCGGGGGGTGTTCGGCGGCCCGGTGGATCTGGTGCTTTGGCAGGGATATGCCTCCCCGCCCATCGCCTCTCAGACCTATGAGATCTACGGCAGTGGCATCATCGGCACGGCGCGCGATGCGCAGATGCCCGCGGCGGGCGCGCTCATTACCCGTTGCGCGCGGCAGGGGCGGGTGATCGCGGTGCCGCCGACAGGGTTGGAGGACGCGTTTGCCGCGCTCGGCTGCGAGGACGCTCCGGCAGAGCCGTGATGCGGCGCTCTCTTCAGGTGACGCAACGGTGGAGGCAATTTCTCAGTACATCTCCGGCGGTGTGAAGCTGTCAGCGGAGGCGCGCGACCAGCGCTCCTTGTAGCCCATGTGATCGGCTGCCTGCTCGTCCACCAGAAACCCCAGCGGCAGATAGGGAAAGGCGCGGTTGCCCTGCACCATGGAGCGGTCCGATTGCCGCTGCATCAGGTGGTGGGGCAGGAAGTCGCCCGGATGGGACAGGCCCGCCGCCCCGGTCATTTCGCCCAAGTGCCTTGAGCGTATTGGCGATGGAAGCGTGCGACACGTTCGGATTTATGCACCGGGTCGAGGGCGCGGGCGCGCAGCGGATCCTGCGTGGCGACGCCGACCGGGCAATGGTTGGTATGGCAGGCCTGGGCCTGGATGCAGCCGATGGAGAACATGAAGCCGCGTGCGGAGTTGCACCAATCCGCACCCAGCGCCAGCGCGCGGGCGATGTCGAACGCGGAGACGATCTTGCCCGCCGCACCGATCCGGACCTGATCGCGGATGCCCGCACCGCGCAGGGTGTTGTGCACGAAGCTCAATCCCTCCGACCATCGGCATGCCGACGTGATTGGCAAACTCCAGCGGGGCGGCGCCGGTGCCGCCCTCGGTGCCGTCGACGACGATGAAGTCGGGGATGATGCCGGTCTCCAGCATCGCCTTGACCATGCACATGAATTCCCGCTGGTGCCCGATGCACAGCTTGAAACCGACGGGCTTGCCGCCCGACAATTCCCTCAGGCGTCCGAGGAACTGCATCATCTCGATCGGTGTGGAGAAGGCGGAGTGGGAGGCCGGGGAGACGCAATCCTGTCCCATCGGCACGCCGCGCGCATCGGAAATCTCGCGCGTGATCTTGGCTGCGGGCAGCATGCCGCCATGGCCGGGCTTGGCCCCCTGGGACAGCTTCAGCTCGATCATCTTGATCTGATCGCGGGCGGCCTGTTCGGCGAATTTTTCGGGGCTGAAGCCGCCGTCGTCGGCGCGGCAACCGAAGTATCCCGAGCCGATCTCGTATATCAGGTCGCCGCCGCCCTCGCGGTGGTAGCGGCTGATGCCGCCTTCGCCGGTATCATGGGCAAAGCCGCCCAGTGCCGCCCCCTTGTTGAGCGCCGATATGGCGTTGCCCGAAAGCGATCCGAAGCTCATCGCGGAGATGTTGTAGATCGAGGCGCTGTAGGGTTTTCCGCAGGCCTTGCCGCCGATGGTGATGCGAAAATCGGTGTCTTCGATATGCTTGGGCTCGAACCGAATGGGTGACCCAGCTGTAGCCGGCTTCATAGACCCGCTTCTTGGTGCCGAAGGGGCGCGCGTCCTCCTGACCCTTGGCGCGCTGGTAGACCAGCGAGCGCTGCGTCACGGCTGAACGGCTCCTCGTCGTGATCATCCTCGAGCAGGTATTGGCGGATCTCGGGGCGGATGCTTTCGAGCAGGAAACGCACGTGGCCCAGCACCGGATAATTGCGCAGCACCGAATGCGCGTTCTGGCGCACATCGCGCAATCCGAGCAGCGACAGAGCCGCGAAGACCGCGAAGGGCATGAGGTACCAGGCCGACCAGATGAAGACGCCCAGCAGGCACAGCAGCGATAGGATCACGACCCCGGCGAAGGTGCTGAAGCGCGCGAGTTTGTGCAGATCGGTCATTGTTCTGCTCCGGGGTGCTTGACAGCTGGCTAGCGTGCAAAGGTGTAAAGCCGATTAAGACCGGGCAGTGGCAAGGCGGGTAAAGCGTTTGTTCCGCGAGTTTCGCTCAAGTTCGAAGGGCGCCTGCGCTGGATAATTCTACAGATTTTAGCGATATAAATCATTATCTTGGCCGATAATGCAACTTAATGGGACAGAGTGCTTGCTCATCACACAAAAGCTGCCTACGCTTTATTCAGATTTCGGAAGAGGCGCAGATGTTGCGGCTCCGTCACCGGAACGGGAGGTCAGGAAGCCAAGGGGTGATCGCAGCTTTGCGCGGTCATTTCCCCGAATGTACCTTCCAGTCAAAAAGCGACGCGCGGCAGATGCGGCGCGCGACAATAATGGGAGATTCGCCATGAAGATATTCAAGACAATGACCGTCGCGGGGGCCTTTGCGGGGGCCATGCTGGCGGGCAGCGCGTCCTTCGCGCAAGAGAAGTTCATCACCATCGGCACGGGCGGCCAGACGGGCGTTTACTTCGTCGTCGGCCAGTCGATCTGCCGTCTGGTGAACCGCGGCTCGGCCGAGCATGGGCTGAAGTGCACCGCGCCTTCGACCGGTGGTTCGATCGCCAATATCAACGCGATCAAGGCGGGTGACATGGACATGGGCGTGGCCCAGTCCGACTGGCAGTACCACGCCTACAACGGCACCTCGACATTCGAGGGCGACAAGTTCGAGAAACTGCGGGCGGTCTTCTCCGTCCATGGCGAGCCGTTCAACGTGATCGCGCGCAAGGACAGCGGGATCAAGACGTTTGACGATCTCAAGGGCAAGCGCGTCAACATCGGCAACCCCGGTTCCGGCCAGCGGGCGACGATGGAAGTCGTGATGGAAGCCAAGGGCTGGACATTGGACGACTTCGCACTCGCCTCCGAGCTGAAGCCCGCCGAGCAGGCCGCTGCGCTGGGCGACAACAAGGTGGATGCGATCATCTACACCGTCGGCCACCCCAACGGCTCCATCCAGGAAGCGGTCTCGACCATCGACGCGGAGTTGATCTCGGTCACCGGGCCTGAAATTCAGGGTCTGATCGACAACAATCCCTTCTATGCGGCGGCCACGGTGCCGGGCGGCATGTACAAGGGCACGGACATGGACGTGAACACCTTCGGCGTGAAGGCGACGTTCGTGACCTCCGCGGATGTGGACGAAGACACGATCTACCAGACGGTGAAGGCCGTGTTCGACAACTTCGACCGGTTCAAGCGTCTGCACCCGGCCTTCGAGAACCTGACCGAGGAAGACATGATTTCTGCCGGTCTCTCCGCGCCGCTGCATGACGGTGCCGCGAAGTACTACCGGGAGCGTGGCTGGATCGAGTAAGTCTCGACTGTCGTGACATCCGGGGCGGCGGCATAGTCTGCCGCCGCCCCGACGGCTTTGTGCCATGGCGCAAAGACCTGCACGCACCGGCACAGGTGCGGCCTGAACAAGGGACACGACCATGACAGATCAACAGCAAGCTGCAGCAGTGGAAGCCGAAGCCGCCGGGCGCGGTGGGCTCGACCAGAGGGAGCTCGACGAGCTCGTCGCCTCCTCCGATACGGGCGGGCGCTCCGTTCAGGGGCCGGTCGGGTTGCTGCTGATGCTGACGGCGCTGGCGTGGTCGCTCTTCCAGCTCTATATCGCCTCGCCCTTCGGTCTGTTCAACGACACGCTCGCGCGCTCGATCCACCTCGGCTTTGCGGTGTTCCTCGGCATCATGGCCTTCCCCGCGGCGCGCACGAGGTTCCAGATGATCCTGGGCATCGTGGTGCCGCTGGCGCTGGCGGCTCTCTTCATGGTGGCGGCCAAGGACAGCGTGGCCCTGTGGTGGATCCCGCTGCCTGCGATCTTCGTCGCGGCGACAGTGATCCTTGGCTCACCCAAGGAACGGATTCCGGTCTGGGAATGGGCGTTGGCCATCGCAGGCGCCCTCGCGGCGCTCTATCTCTTTTTCTTCTACCGCGACATTGCGGACCGCGTCGGTGCGCCGATCACGCAGGACTTCGTTGTCGCGGTGATCGGGATCACGATCCTGCTGGAGGCGACGCGCCGCGCGTTGGGCCCCGCGCTGATGATCGTGGCGTCGGTGTTCCTGATCTACACGGTGCTCGGGCCGCAGATGCCCAGCATCATCGCGCACAAGGGCAACAGCCTCTCCGAGATCGTCAACCACCAGTGGATCACGACCGAGGGTGTATTCGGCATCGCCCTGGGTGTCTCGACCTCCTTCGTGTTCCTCTTCGTGCTCTTCGGCTCGCTGCTGGACCGTGCGGGGGCGGGCAACTACTTCATTCAGGTCGCATTCAGCCTCATGGGCCACATGAAGGGCGGACCGGCCAAGGCAGCCGTGGTCTCCTCTGCCATGACGGGTCTGATCTCCGGCTCCTCCATCGCCAACGTGGTCACTACGGGCACGTTCACGATTCCGCTGATGAAGAAGGTGGGCTTCTCCTCCGAGAAAGCGGGCGCCGTCGAAGTGGCGTCTTCCGTCAACGGGCAGATCATGCCGCCGGTGATGGGCGCCGCGGCCTTCCTCATGGTGGAATACGTGGGCATTCCCTATCCGGAAGTCGTCAAGCACGCGCTGCTGCCCGCGACGATCTCCTATATCGCGTTGGTCTATATCGTGCACCTCGAGGCGTTAAAGGCCGGGATGGAAGGCCTGCCGCGCCCCGTGGCCCCCAAGCCTTGGGTCGCCTGGCTGATGAGCATCGCCTTCACCGTGGCGGTGATCTGCGCGCTGAGCTATGCGGTCTATTTCGGCATGGGCTGGATCCGTCCGGCTTTCCCGGAGACGGCGGGCTATATCATCTTCGCGTTCCTCACGGCAGTCTACGTAGGCCTGCTCTACGTCGCCTCCCGCGAGGCGCCGCTGAAGCTCGATGATCCCGATGCCCCCGTGACGCGCCTGCCCCTGCCGGGGCCGACCGTGCGCTCGGGCCTGCACTTCATCCTGCCGATCGTGGTGCTGGTCTGGGCATTGATGGTGGATCGCCTCAGCCCCGGCCTCTCGGCCTTCTGGGCGACCTGCTACATGATCTTCATCCTGCTGACGCAGCGGCCGTTGATGGCGATGTTCCGGGGCGAGAGCCAGTTCGCCAATGACGTCAAGGAAGGTTTCTTCGATCTGATCGACGGGCTGGTGACGGGCGCACGCAACATGATCGGCATCGGTATCGCGACCGCGACGGCGGGCATCATCGTGGGCGTGGTCAGCCAGACTGGCGTCGGCGCGGCGCTGGCCGATGTGGTCGAGGTGCTCTCGGGTGGCAACATGCTCGCGATCCTCGGACTGACGGCGGTGCTGTCGCTGATCCTCGGGATGGGCCTGCCGACGACGGCGAACTACATCGTGGTGTCGGCGTTGCTGGCGCCCGTGATCGTCACGCTGGGTCAGCAGAACGGGTTGATCGTGCCGCTGATCGCCGTGCACCTCTTCGTCTTCTACTTCGGGATCATGGCGGATGTGACGCCGCCGGTCGGGCTTGCCTCCTTCGCGGCGGCTGCGGTCTCGGGTGGTGATCCGATCAAGACGGGTGCGATCGCGTTCTTCTACTCGCTGCGCACGGCGGCGCTGCCGTTTCTCTTTCTCTACAACACGGAGCTTTTGCTGATCGACGTGAACTGGGCACAGGGGATATTCGTCTTTTTGATCGCCACGGTGGCGATGCTCCTGTTTGCGGCGGCGACGCAGGGTTGGTTCCTGGCCAAGAACCGCTTCTACGAGACGGCAGCGCTGCTGCTGATCGCGTTCACGCTGTTCCGGCCCGGATACTGGATGGACATGATCTCACCGCCCTATCTGGAGCGTGATCCCGTCGAGATTTCCGAAGCGGCAGAACTTACGCCGCTGGGGGATTCGCTGCGGCTGCGCGTGGCGGGGCTCGACAGCTTCGGCGATCCGATCGAGTTCGTCGCTTTGCTGCCCATCACGACCGATGGCACGGGCGCGGAACGGCTGGAAGCCGCCGGGCTTGCCTTCCGCGAGGAGGGCGGGACGATGCTGATCGACGATGTCGCGTTCAATTCGCCTGCGGCCAATGCCGGGCTGGACTGGGATCAGGAGGTGCTGCGCGTGCTCAAGCCCGTGCCGCAGCCGAGCAAGTACCTGATGTTCATTCCGGCGCTGCTGCTGCTGGCGGCGGTGGTGATGCTGCAACGGGGCCGCAACGCGCGCGGTCCGCGAAAAGCGGCGGCTGCATAAGATTTCCTGCGTTATGGCCACATATCTGCGATTCAGCGCCGTTACGGCACAGTTTCCCTTGGGCGGTTTCCCTCCCTCGTCAAAGGGCGTAAGTAGGGAGCCAAACGGCACGAGCCGTGGTTCCCAGAGTGAGCAGATATGACCCCTTTCGCAATTGCGGGCGTACAGATGTACGTCAACGCCCTACACCCCAACGTCGATGGCATGATCCAGCGGCTCGATATCCTGATGGCGCGCTTCCCCTGGACGCAGATGGTGCTGTTCTCCGAACTGGCCGCTTACGGCCCGCTCGACCAATACGCCCTGCCGCCGGAGAACGAGGCGCTGGAGAAGTTCCAGGCCGCGGCGCTCAAACATGGTGTCTGGCTCATCCCCGGTTCGATGTTCATCACCGACCCCGATGACGGGCGGATCTACAACACCGCCGTGGTGATCAACCCGCAGGGTGAGATCATCCGCCGCTATTCCAAGATGTTCCCTTTCCGCCCCTATGAGAGCGGGATCGCGGCAGGCACGGATTTCTGTGTCTTCGATGTGCCCGACGTGGGCCGCTTCGGCCTGTCGATCTGCTATGACATGTGGTTCCCCGAGACCACGCGCCAACTCACGTCGCAGGGCGTGGAGGTGCTGTTGCATCCGGTGCTGACCGGCACCACGGACCGCGATGCCGAGCTTGCCATTGCGCGGGCGACGGCGGTGCAGTTCCAGTGCTACGTGATCGACGTGAACGGCCTCGGCGCCGGCGGCGTGGGCAAATCCTGCGTCGTGGATCCGACCTCTCAGGTGCTGCACCAGTCGGCGGGCCAGGAGGACATGTTCCCCATCGAGATCGACCTCGACATGGTGCGCCGCCAGCGCGAGACGGGCATGAAGGGGCTGGGCCAGGTGCTCAAGTCCTTCCGCGACCGCTCCACGGATTTCTCGGTCTATGACCGGGCGAGCGGCACCGACAGCTATCTCCAGACGCTCGGGCCGCTTGCGATCCCGCACAAGGGGACCAAGGCCGGGCTCGACATGATGGCGCCGGCGATGCGCGTGCCCTACGCGCCCGACGCCTCGGGCGAGGACAGCCTGCCGGGCTTTGCCTACAAGGTGCCGCCGCGAGTTTCCCGAAGAGCCAATGCCGAATGCGACCGCCGGTACAGCCGTGCCCGCGGAAGAACCCGAACCCGCCGCGGCGCCCGCCGCCGCGATCCCCAATCCCCCCGTGAAGCCCGGTGTTCTGACCGGGACCACGGACCACGAGACATCCAGCGGCTAGGCCGCGCTGGCGGGCGGGCGGGCAACAAGCCCCGCCCGTCCTTCATCGCATTTGCCTTGCCGCGTAACCCTACGCGGAGACCCGAGCGATGCATGCGATGAGTGATTATTCTTCTGCAATACAATTGCGATCTGACCGGTGGAGCGCGCTGCGCGAAGCCACCAGCGCCTTGACCCGAAACCCCAGCGCGGGCGAGGCGACGCAATTGCGCGCCACCGTGACGGCACTTTTCGACTCGCTCGGCATCATGGAGGTCTACTGGGCCTTTCCGGGCAAGCACGCGTATAACCAGATCCGGCGGCATTTCGAGCAGGGCAAGCTCGACGATGTGAGCTTTGCCGTGAACCGGATCACCCGTGCGCTGACGACCGGCGCCTACCGCCGCCGCTCCATCCCGCTGGAGCGTGACAGCGTGGATCAGGACGAACAGGACGACGACGCGCACCACAGCCCGGAGATGCGCGCGCTCTCCAAGCCCTATTTCGAAGTGCTGATCGTGGACAGCGTGAACGAGCATCAGGAGCGCTGGCTCAAGGCCAATGTGACGGGCATGCGCCGCCCTGAGGACCAGTTCATCTATGAGGCGGTCGTCGTGCCCTCGATCGAGGATGCGCTGATCGCGGTGCTCTTCAACCACAACATTCAGGCCATCGTGGTGCGCCCCGGCCTTGTGCTGCATTCCGGGCAGGCCGAGGAGATCCTGACGCGCTACCTCGCGCGGGCGGGCGGCAGCAGCGAGATCGACGCGATCCTGCCGGAGAACTACGGCCCCGAGCTGTGCCGCATGATCGCGCGGGTCCGCCCCGAGCTTGACGCCTATCTCGTGACCGAGCGGTCGGTGGAGGATATCGCGGGTCTGGATCTGGGGATCTGTCGGCGGGTGTTCTACAACTCCGAAGATTTCATGGAGCTGCACCTCAACATCCTGCGCGGCGTGCAGGCGCGCAACAAATCGCCGTTCTTCACGGCGCTGGTGGAATATTCCAAACAGCCGACGGGTGTCTTCCATGCGATGCCGATCAGCCGCGGCAAATCCATCACGCGCTCGCACTGGATCCAGGATATGGGCGCCTTCTACGGCCCCAATATCTTTCTGGCGGAAACTTCGGCGACCTCGGGCGGGCTCGACAGCTTGCTGGAACCACACGGCCCCATCAAGGAGGCGCAGGAACTGGCGAGCCGCGCGTTCGGCTCCAAACAGACGTTCTTTGCGACCAACGGCACCTCGACCTGCAACAAGATCGTGGTGCAGGCCCTGCTCAAGCCCGGCGATATCGTGCTGGTGGACCGCGACTGCCACAAATCGCACCACTACGGCATGGTGCTTTCGGGCGCACAGGTGAGCTACCTCGACAGCTATCCGCTCAACAAATACTCGATGTATGGCGCCGTGCCGCTGCGCGAGATCAAGGAGCGGCTGCTGGAGCTGAAGGCGCAGGGCAAGCTCGACCGCGTGCGCATGCTGCTGCTGACGAACTGCACCTTCGACGGGCTCGTCTACAATGTCGAGCGGGTGATGCAGGAATGTCTGGCGATCAAGCCGGACCTGATTTTCCTCTGGGACGAAGCATGGTTCGCCTTTGCCCGCTTCAACCCGACCTACCGCCAGCGCACGGGCATGAACGCGGCCAACGTGCTGCGCGAGAAGTTCAAGACCGCCGCGCACCGCGAGGCCTACGAGGCGCAGCAGGAGCAGTTGAAGGACGCCGATCACGAGACGCTGCTCAAGACCCGGCTGATCCCGCCGCCGAGCGCGCGGGTGCGGGTCTATTCCACGCAATCGACGCACAAGACGCTGACCTCGCTGCGGCAGGGCTCGATGATCCATGTCAACGATCAGGACTTCAAGGGTGAGGTGGAGCAAAGCTTCCACGAGGCCTATATGACGCATACCTCGACCTCGCCCAACTACCAGATCATCGCCTCGCTCGACGTGGGGCGCCGTCAGGTGGAGCTGGAGGGATTCGAGTTCGTGCAGCGCCAGATCGAGGCGGCGATGTCGATGCGCCGCGCGATCAGCGATCACCCGTTGCTGCGCAAGTATTTCAAGGTGCTCACCGCCGGCGACATGATCCCCGAGGAATACCGCGAGAGCGGCGTGACCAGCTATTACGATGCCGAACAGGGCTGGACGGACCTGTGGGACTGCTGGGAGCGCGATGATTTCGTGCTCGATGCGAGCCGTGTGACGCTGCTCGTGGGCGGCACGGGTTGGGACGGGGATACGTTCAAGAACAAGATCCTGATGGACAAATACGGCATCCAGATCAACAAGACCTCCCGCAACACGGTTCTCTTCATGACCAACATCGGCACCACGCGCTCCTCCGTCGCCTATCTGATCGAGGTGCTGGTTGAGATTGCCAAATCGCTCGACGAGTTGATCGACGATGCATCGGGGATGGAAAAGCTGGGCTTTGACCGGCGCGTGAAGAATCTGCTTGAGCATTACCCGCCGCTGCCGGATTTCAGCCGCTTCCACGCGGCATTCCTGGAGAGCGGCAACAGCAGCGAGGGCGATATCCGCAAGGCGTTCTTCCTCGCCTATGACGAGATCAATTGCCACTATCTGGAGCTTGACGGTTCGCTCAAGGAGGCGATGTCGCGGGGTGAGACGCTGGTGTCGGCGAGCTTCATCATTCCCTATCCGCCAGGCTTCCCGATCCTTGTGCCGGGGCAGGTGATCAGCCAGGAGATCCTGAGCTTCATGCGCGCGCTCGACGTGAGTGAGATCCACGGCTACCGGCCGGATCTGGGGCTTCGGGTGTTCACGCAGGAAGCGCTCGAAGGGGCCAGTGCCATACCTGCGCCTGTGCGCATCGCCAAGAAAAAGAGATCCGCCTGATCCGCGACCAAGTTAAGTAATTAAAGGAGCACCACCATGGCCACCGTTCTCAAGAATATCTCCGAAATCCGCCGGTTTTTCCACCGCAACGAAGATCCGATCTATTTCATCTCCGCGACCAACTTCAACCTGTTGGGCCTCGATGAATGGGTGAAGAACTTCAAGTACATCTGCTACATCGACTGCTACGGCGGCAAGCACCCGAACGTGTTCTGCCCCTCCGAGCAGCCGCATGCGGAGTTCCAGTCCATCGAGGACATCAACAACTACCTGCTGCAGCACAAGGAAGTCATCGACTTCATCAAGAAGCGCGGCGGCAAGCCCAAGTTCGTGTTCCTGATGTTCGACGAGGAGACCGAGCGGCTGAGCAAGGAGCTTGGCGCGGATGTGTGGTTCCCCAAGGCCAAGCTGCGGACGTCGATGGACAACAAGATCGAGACCGTGCGCATCGGCAACAAGGCGGGCGTGCCATCGGTGCCCAACACGCTGGCGGAGGTCACGAGCTACGAGAACCTGCGCGAGACCTGCGAGAAGGCGGGCATCGGGCATGATCTGGTGCTGCAATCCGCGTTCGGTGACAGCGGTCACACCACGTTCTTCATCAAGAACGAGGCCGATTTCCGGCGCCATCAGTCCGAGATCATCGGCGAGGGCGAGATCAAGATCATGAAGCGGATCAACTGCCGCGGTGCCGCGATCGAGGCATGCGCGACCAAGCAGGGCACCATCGTCGGGCCGCTGATGACGGAGCTTGTCGGCTTCAAGGAGCTGACGCCTTATCGCGGCGGCTGGTGCGGCAACGAAATCCTCTCGACCGCGTTCCCGCCCAAGGTGCGCCAGCAGGCGCGCGATCTGACGTTCAAATTCGGTGAACAGCTGCGCAAGGAAGGCTATCGCGGCTATTTCGAGCTCGACTTCCTCATCGACAAGAAGACCGGCGATCTGTGGCTGGGCGAGTTGAACCCGCGTATCACGGGTGCGTCGTCCATGACCAACCACGCGGCCTTCGCCCATGCGGACGCGCCTTTGTTCCTGTTCCACCTGCTGGAATTCAGCCGCAAGAAGTTCAATCTGGATGTGGACGAGCTCAACAACCGCTGGGCCGAGCCCGACAACATCGACAGCTGGAGCCAGATGGTGATCAAGCACACCAAGGACAGCGTTGATCTGTGCACCACCAGCCCCGAGACGGGCATCTACAAGATGCGTGAAGACGGCTCGGTGGTTTGGGACCGCTTCGATTATCACCGCCGCGCGGTGGAGAGCGAGAACGAGGCGTTCTTCCTGCGGATCATGGGGCCGGGCGACTACCGCTACGAGGGCGCCGACATCGGCATCCTCGTGACGCGCGGGCGCTCGATGACCAAGAGCTTCCAGCTCAACGAGAGGGCCAAGAAGTGGATCCACGGGATCAAGAGCCAGGTCGAGGGCGCGCCCTTGCCCGCCGCCTCCGCCGATCCGATGCTGTCGGATCCGGCGTTCAAGATCCTCTAGCGGACAATCCAGGAAAGGCCGGCGATGTACTGGCGTGCGATCTCCGAGGATTTGCCCGGCCCCAAGTGGGCCGGGCTTTTCCGCGAATACTGGCCCGATTACCGGGCATGGTGGCTCAAGGAGGGGGAGACCGCCCGCCCGACCTATGCCATGGGCCTGCGCGCGCTGCGTGAACACATGCCGGAGATGGTCCCGCTCTACGAGGATCTCTGCGAGATGGCGGGGGGCGGCGATCATGCCGCGCGCTTTCTCAGCTTCTACCAGCCGCCACCATACCTCGCGAGCTGTAGCCAGGCGATCTGGGCGGGCAAGCAGCCGGTCATGGTGCGAAATTACGACTACAACCCCAAGGCGTTCGACAGCCTCGTTCTGCGCACGCGCTGGATGGGGCGCAGCGTCATGGGCACCTCCGACGGGCTGTGGGGGCTGGTGGACGGGGTCAACGACAAGGGCCTGTCGATATCGCTCACTTTCGGGGGGCGGCGCGTGGTGGGCGACGGTTTCGGCGTGCCGCTGATCCTGCGCTACGTCCTTCAGGTCTGCGCGACGGCGGAGGAGGCGGGCGAGGTGCTGGCCCGTGTGCCCACGCACATGAGCTACAACGTGACCGTGCTCGACGCCAAGCGCCGCTACCTCACGGTGATGATGGCGCCCGACCGGCCCGCGATCGTGACCAACGCGGCCGTCGCCACGAACCATCAGGAGAATGTCGAGTGGATCAGCCACGCGCGGTTTACCGCCACGGTGGAGCGCGAACGCTTCTTGTTGCAGCGAATGCGCCTGCACAATGATCCGGAGGACAAGTTCATCAACGCTTTCCTGCGCCCGCCGCTCTACTCCACCGCCTTTGCGCATGGGTTCGGCACGCTCTATACTGCCGTCTACCGCCCGCGTAAGATGGAGATGGAGCTGCGCTGGCCCGGGGTGGTCTGGCCGCTGTCGCTCAAGAATTTCGAGGAAGGCGCGCGGGACGTCAGACTGCCGGGCGTGGCCTGATGGCGGGGCCGCTCGCATCGCTGAGGGTGGTGGAGTTCTCCGGGCTGGGGCCCGCGCCGCTGGCGGGGCAACTGCTCGCCGATCTGGGGGCGGATGTGATCACGGTGGACCGCGCGGCGGCGCCCGCGGACCCCACGGACATCAACCGGCGCGGCAAACGCTCCGTCGTCTTTGATCTGAAAAGCCCTGAGGGGCTGACAGCTGCCCGGCGTCTGATCGACGCGAGCGACGTGCTCATCGAAGGCTTCCGCCCCGGCGTGATGGAGCGTTTGGGGCTGGGACCCGACGTTTGCCCTGAGCGGCTGATCTATGCGCGGATGACCGGCTGGGGGCAGGATGGGCCGCTGGCCCAGACCGCAGGCCATGACATCAACTACCTCGCGCTCACGGGCGCGCTGCATGCGATGGGCGATGCGGACCGCGCGCCGGTTCCCCCGCTCAACCTCGTGGCGGATTACGGGGGTGGGACGATGTTCCTGCTGGTCGGCATTCTCAGCGCGGTGATCGAGCGTGGCGTGTCCGGCAAAGGACAGGTCGTGGATGCCGCCATGGTGGACGGCGTGCCCGCGATGATGGGGCTCATTCACGCGATGCTGGCGCGCGGCACATGGGATGAGGCGCGCGGCACCAACTGGCTCGATGGCGGGGCGCCCTTCTACCGCTGCTATAGCTGCGCTTGCGGCGGTTATATCTCCGTCGGCGCGCTGGAGCCGCAGTTCCACGCGCTGCTGCTGGAGAAGGCGGGGCTGCCGCAGGCGCATCAGACGAGCCAGAACGACGTGGCGCAGTGGCCTGCACGGCGCACGCTCTATGCGGAGGCTTTCGCGCAGAAGAGCCGCGACGACTGGGCGGAGATATTCGCCGGGACGGATGCCTGCGTGGCGCCGGTCCTGCGGCTCTCCGAGGCACGGTTTCATCCGCATATGGCCGCACGCGACACGCTGTTCGAGGTTGACGGCGTGACGCAGGCTGCCCCCGCCCCGCGCTTCAGCAGAAGCCGCAGTGACGGGCCGCGCGCCCCCGGCGCCATAGGCGCGGACACCCAAGCGGTGCTGGAGGAGCTGGGAATGGCGCCCGGTCAGCCCCCGCATCAGAGGCGCTAGCGCTGCAGCCGTGCAGTTTGCGGTGTACTCCCCCGGCGGCAACGCTATATCTTCCCTATGACAGACGCCGACATCTCCCGTGGTCCGCTCGAAGGGCTCATCGTATGCCCTGTGTGCGATGCAACCTATCAGCTGCAGCGCCCCCGCAACGGCGAAAAGGCGGTCTGCGTGCGTTGCCACAAGGTGCTCATCTCGCCGCGCCGCAAGGCGGGGGCACAGATCATCGCGGTATCCGTGGCCGTCGTGGTGCTGATCATCGCGGCGAGCGTTTTTCCCTTTCTCAGGATCTCGGCGGCCGGGCGCAGCAATGCGGTCTCGATCCTCGATGCGGCGCTGTCGTTCACGGACGGGCCGCTGCTGGCGCTGGCACTGCTGACGGCGGGGTTCATCATCTTCGTGCCGCTGCTGCGGATGCTGCTCACGCTCTATGTGCTGATCCCGGTGGTGCTGGACCGCCCCGCCGCGCGGTATGCGGTCCCTGCATTTCGGTTGTCGGAGGCGCTGCGCCCGTGGTCGATGGCGGAGATCTTCGCGCTCGGCTGTGCGGTGGCGCTGGTGAAGGTCGCGGATCTGGCCACGGTAGACTTCGGGCCTGCATTCTGGATGTTCGGGGTTCTGGTGCTGCTCGTGATCGCGCAGGACGGATTTATGTGTAAATGGTCGGTATGGAACTCACTCGAACATCCCAAAAAACTGTAACGGCCCGCGAGGCCGGGCTCGTGGCCTGCACGCGCTGTACCCGCGCCTGGCCGCTGGGCACCCCGAGGTGCGGGCGCTGTGGCGCGCGGCTCGTGTCGCGCGATGCGCACAGCCTCCAGCGGGTCTGGGCGCTGTGGATCGTGGGGCTGATGTGCTACATACCGGCCAACACCTACCCGATGCTGCGCACGCAACAACTCTTCGCGGTCGATGAGAGCACGATCATCGGTGGGGCGGTGGATCTCGCGCATTACGGCTCTTACGGGATTGCGGCCATCATCCTCTTCGCCTCGGTGGTGATCCCGCTCGGCAAGTTCTGGGCGATCGCCTTTCTTGCGGTCAGCGTGCGGGGCGGCGGTTTTGCCTCGGGGCGCCGTCTGCTGATGTACGAGATCGTCGAATACATCGGGCGCTGGTCGATGATCGATATCTTTGTGGTTGCCATTCTGTCCGCATTGGTGCAACTCCAAGGGCTTGTGAGCATCACGCCCGGGCCTGCCGCGTTCTTTTTCGCCCTTTCCGTGATTTTCACGATGCTGTCCGCACAGGCCTTTGATCCGCGCATGATCTGGGATGCGCAGGCAAAGGACGAGAAGGCGCAAGCGCATGACTGATACACCTCCGCCTGTCGAGATCAAGGCTGCGACCAAGCCGGGCTTCTCGGCCGTCTCCTTCATCTGGATCATACCGCTTCTGGCGCTGGCCGTGGCCTTTGCCGTGGCGTGGCAGTCCTACACCGAGCGCGGTCCGGTGATCATCGTGGGCTTTCAGGACGGCGCGGGCATCACCGCAGGCGAGACCAAGCTCAAGTACCGCGACATCGAGGTGGGCGCGGTGGAGGAGGTCGGCTTCAGCGGCGATCTGGGGGAAGTGCAGGCGCATATCCGCCTCACCAAGGAGATCGCGCCCTACGTCGATGCGGGCTCCGTCTTTTGGATCGTGCAGCCTGAGGTCACGGCACAGGGCATCAGCGGGCTGAGCACGGTTCTGAGCGGTGTCTACATCGAGGGCACCTGGGACGATACCATCGGCGATTTCGCGGAGCGCTTCCGCGGCTCCGACGTGCCGCCGCTGATCCGGCCGGGCGAGGGCGGGCTGCAGATCGCGTTCCGCACCACGACCAACGGCACGCTGACCGACAACGCGCCGATCCTCTTCCGCGGAATCGAAGTGGGCAAGGTTGGCCGCGCCCAGATCGCGCGCAGCGGTGCCTTCGCCATCGTCGAGGCGTTGATCTATGAGGAGCACCGCAATCTGATCAACTCCTCCACGCGGTTCTGGGACACCTCGGGCTTCAGCTTCTCCGTGGGCCCGACGGGGGCGGAGCTTGACTTCTCCTCGATCGCCACTCTGGTCGGCGGCGGCATCACCTTCGATACCTTCGTCTCCGGCGGCGAGCCCGCGCGCGACGGGGAGGTCTTTGATGTCTTTCCCGACCGCGAAACCGCGCGCAATAGCCTTTTCACCGTGTCCGAGGTCGATCCGCTGCAGATCAGCGTGATCTTCGAAGAGAACGTCTCCGGTCTCGCCGTGGGTGCGCCGGTGGAGCTGAGCGGGCTGCGCATCGGCTCCGTCACGAGCCTGTCGGGCATCGTCGATTTCAACCAGTTCGGCGACAGCCGCGTCCGGCTCAACGTGATCCTGTCGATCCAGCCCGCGCGCCTGGGCCTGCCCGGTGAAGCATCGGCGGAGGCGGCGCTGGCGTTGTTGCAGGACCGCGTGTCCAACGGGCTGCGCGCGCGTCTCGCCTCGGCGAGCCTGCTGACCGGCGGTCTGAAGGTCGAGATGGTGGAGGTGGAAGACGCCCCGCCCGCGCGCCTGACGTCAATCGGGCTCGACCTGCCCGTCATGCCCACGACGCAGAGCGAGACCTCCGATGCGGCCGCCACGGTCGAGGGGGTCTTCACCCGCATCAACAACCTGCCCATCGAGGAACTCCTCAACAGCGCGATCAACGTGATGAACTCCGCCGATGCGCTGATTTCCAACAGCGATCTGCAGGAGACACCGGGCGATGTGCGCACGCTGCTCGGCGATCTATCGGGGCTGGTGACGTCGGATGACGTCAGGAACATCCCCGTGACCCTGAACGCGACGCTGACCCGGGTCGAGGCGCTCGTGACCGAGCTCGAACAGCAGCGCATCGCCGAGACGCTGGGCCGCGCGCTCGCTTCGGCGTCCGAGGCAGCGGATGCGGTGACCTCCTCCGTCGAGGGGGTGCCGGAGCTGGTGGCCGAGATCCAGACCGTGGCGGAGCGTGCCGCGTCGCTCGAATTCGATACGCTGATCGAGGAGCTGACGGCGCTCACCACCTCGGCAGAGGCGCTGGTGAGCAGCCCCGACACGGCGCAGCTGCCCGCGGCGCTTGCCGGTGCGCTCGACCAGCTCAACGCGACCCTGCGCGAGCTGCGCGAAGGTGGCGCGGTTCAGAACGTGAACGAGACGCTGGCATCCGCGCGCACCGCCGCCGACAGCATCGCCGTCTCCGCGCGCGACCTGCCGCGGATTATCGACCGGCTCAACGCGCTCTTCGTGCAGGCGGGCCAGACCATCGAAGGCTACAACCAGGGTGATGAGCTGAGCCGTTCGGCGCAGGCGGCCTTGCGTGATATTCAAGAGGCTGCGGGCGCGCTGGAGAAGCTGGCGCGCACGATCGAACGCAACCCCAATTCTCTGCTGCTGGGAAGATGACATGACCATGATGAGACTGACCGCCGCCGCTGCCGGACTGGCCCTGCTCGCCGCCTGCGGCACACCCCAAAGCATCGCGGTGCGCCCGCCCGCAGTGACGGAGACGGTGCGGATCGGCTTTGCCTCGGTCGAGGTCAGGGATGTGTCGCTGCCGGTCTATGCCTCCGCCGATGAGATCGCCCAGCAACTGCCCGATGGCACGCTGATCACCTCGGGCGTGCTCTGGGCCGATGCGCCCGAGCGGGCCGTTGGGTTGGAGCTGAGCCGCCACCTGGCGCAGCTGACAGGGCGCCGGATCGCCTCCGAGCCCTGGCCCTTCGAGGAGGCCGCGGCGGCGGAGCTCGATGTGCGCTTTACCGACCTGATCGCGGGCACGGACGGGATTTACCGCGCGACGGGGCAATACTTCGTCGGCGTCTTCCAGGGGCGTGAGCGGTCCGGGATCTTCGATCTTGCCGTGGCCTATGACCCTGACGGGGGTGCTGCGGCCATCGCACAGGCGCGCGGGCGGCTCATTCTGGATCTCGCGAAATTCGTGGCGTCCGAAGGGCTGCGCTGACGCCCTCTCTTGCACAGCAATGCCGCGCGGCTTACATCGCTTGTCATGGCCCAGGTAAAATCTTCCACCAAATCCGACCCGAACTACAAGGTCATCGCAGAGAACCGCCGTGCGCGTTTCGACTACGCCATCGAAGATGACGTGGAGTGCGGGATCATGCTCGAGGGATCGGAAGTGAAATCCCTGCGCATGGGCGGCTCCAACATCGCGGAAAGCTATGCGGCGGTGGAGGACGGCGAGCTGTGGCTCGTGAACAGCTACATCGCGCCCTACAAGCAGGCCAAGACCTTTGGCCATGAGGAGCGTCGGCGCGCGCAAGTTGCTGGTGAGCCGCAAGCAACTGGCCGAGATGTGGAACGCGACCCAGCGCAAGGGTATGACACTGGTCCCGTTGGTGATGTATTTCAACCATCGCGGCATGGCCAAGATCAAGATCGGCATCGCCAAGGGCAAGAAGCTGCACGACAAGCGCGAGGACGCCGCCAAGCGCGATTGGTCGCGTCAGAAGTCCCGCCTGCTCAAGGATCACGGGTAGGAGGGGCGCTGCCCCCTTGGCCCGTTGGGCCAATTCCCCCGGAGTGTTTTTGGCCAAGAAAGATAGATGCGCGCGTGGTCGCGCCCTGACTTTGGCTTGTCTCGCATTCTCTGGGCGAGTAGGCAGGAGTGAGACCACGGAGAGAGCTGCCATGACCGACGATCCCAGAACACTTGTGTCCACCGATTGGCTGGCGCGGCATCTCAAGGATCCCGATCTGCGGGTTCTGGACGCCTCATGGTATCTGCCCACCGAAGGGCGCGACCCCAAAGCGGAATATGATGCGCAGCACATTCCGGGCGCGCGGTTCTTCGACATCGACGATATTTCCGATGCGCGTTCGCAATTGCCGCATATGGCGCCGCCCATCGAGAAGTTCATGTCGCGGATGCGGGCGCTGGGTGTGGGGGACGGCCATCAGGTTGTGGTGTATGACGGGGCTGGCATGCTGTCGGCGCCGCGTGTGTGGTGGCTCTTCAAGCTGATGGGACAGGAGAACGTCGCGGTGCTCGACGGGGGCCTGCCCAAATGGCTGGCCGACGGGCGCGAGGTGGCAGACATGCCGCCGATCGCGCGCAACCGGCACATGACCGTGCGGTTTCAGAACCATCTGGTGCGCGACGTGACGCAGGTGGCACATGCCTCCAAGCTCGGCAGCCCGCAGATCGTGGACGCGCGCGCCGCTGCGCGGTTCCGCGGGGAGGCGCCGGAGCCGCGCGAGGGGCTGCGCGCGGGCCATATTCCGGGCGCGCGCAATGTGCCCTACACGACGCTGCTCAATCCCGACCAGACGATGAAGACCCCCGACGAGACGCGCGGTGTCTTCGAGGCGGCGGGCGTGGATCTGGGACAGCCCATCGTGACCTCCTGCGGATCGGGGATTACGGCGGCGGTGCTTGCGCTCGCGCTGGAGAGACTGGGCCACAACGACTGGGCCCTTTATGATGGATCCTGGGCGGAATGGGGCATGTTCCCCACCGTCCCTGTCGCGACCGGAGACGCATGATGTTCGAAACTCTCAAGAAACAACCCGCCGATGGCATTCTGGGGCTGGTCCAGGCCTACCGCGAGGACCCGCGCGAGACCAAGATCGACCTCGGCGTGGGGGTCTACAAGGATGCGAGCGGCCTCACGCCGGTGATGCGTGCGGTCAAGGCCGCAGAGCATCAGCTTTGGGAGACGCAGGATAGCAAGGTCTATACGGCGATGACGGGCGATCCCGCGTTCAGCGATGCGATGATCGCGCTGGTGCTGGGCGGTGCGGTGCCGCGCGGCAGTGTTGCGTCTGCCGCCACCCCCGGCGGTACCGGCGCATGCCGTCAGGCGTTCGAGCTCATTCGCATGGCGCGCCCGGAGGCGCGTGTCTTTGTCTCCAATCCGACTTGGCCAAACCACCTCTCGATGCTGGCCTATCTCGGGATGGAGATGGTGCCCTACCGCTATTTCGACGAGGAGACGCGCGGTGTTGATTTCGACGGTCTGATGGCGGATCTCAAAGAGGCGAAAAAGGGTGATGTGGTGCTGTTGCATGGCTGCTGCCACAACCCCACGGGCGCGAACCTCAACAGTGCGGAATGGGACGCGGTGATCGCGCTGCTGCTGCAGACGGGTGCGACGCCGATGATCGACATCGCCTATCAGGGCTTCGGCGACGGTCTGGAGGAAGACGCCGCCGCCACGCGCAAGCTGGTCGCCGCCGTCCCGGAGTGCATCATCGCGGCAAGCTGTTCCAAGAACTTCGGCATCTACCGCGAGCGGACCGGATTGCTGATGGTGGTGAGCGCGGATGCGGGCGCGCAGGCGCTTAATCAGGGCACGCTGGCCTATCTCAACCGACAGAATTTCAGCTTTCCGCCCGACCATGGCGCGCGGTTGGTGACGATGATCCTCACCGATGACGCCCTGCGCGCGGATTGGAAGGCGGAACTCGAGGAGGTGCGCCTGTCGATGCTGTCGCTGCGCAGCCAGCTCGCGACCGAGCTGCAGCGGCTCTCCGGCTCCGACAGGTTCGGCTTTCTTGCGCAGCACCGCGGCATGTTCTCACGGCTGGGCACGAGCCCGCAGATGGTCGAGACGCTGCGCGCCGAGCACGGCATCTACATGGTGAGCGACAGCCGGATGAACATCGCGGGGCTCAACACCAAGACCGTGCCGATCCTCGCGAAGGCGATCATCGACGCAGGCATCTGAGCGCCTCGATGGAGTGACGCAGGACGGCTCGGGTCCGGCGCTGAGCCGTTAGCGGCGATCAGATCTCCATCTTACTCCCGCATAGGCTCTTCGGGGGGCCTTTCGTGAAGGCTGGGGCTTTGGCTGCCCTCGCAACCCGGACACCCCGCCTACAAACGCAAAAAGCCCCGCATCACCGGATTGACGCATTCCGCGTGGTGGGAGGCTTGAAGAACTGGACCTGTCGCGTTGCTCGCGGCAGGTCTTTGATTTCGCTTGGATAGTTGCATAGTATGAAACAGAAAAAAGCGCAGGAAATCCGAGACTATTTTCTCGGAATGACAAACTTCGTCTGCGCTCGCGAAAAAATCCAAATTTGCTGAGATTTTTCTTCGTGCCTGAAGGATACAGCCAATATTATTAGACCACAAGCTTGACGTCCGCACGATGGCGGAGTTCGCGGTTTTCTTTGTCGCGCCGACTTCAACCTATGCGGTTTTTCTGCTTTCTGGTCGCAAAACGACTCAAGGAAGAACCGCGGAAATTCGAGGTTCTGATGGCAGACTTGGCTACATTCAACTTCAAGCTCTCGCAGTTCTATCCGGGCACAGGCGAGCATCATCTCAACACGTGCGCAAATCCGGACTGCTCGAACTTTGGGCAGCCGCTGACGGCACGCGCCAGCCGCAAAGCTCACTGGGAAGAGAAGTGCCCTGATCTCACGCCTGAACAACTCAAGATGTTCGAGATGCATGGGTCCGGAGCCTATAAACTCTCGGGCGCGAAAGAGAAGCATCGTCGGGTTTCGCGTGTTTTCGAATATGAGAGCGAACCGCACACCTGGTCCGATCAGCGTAATGAATGCGGTTCAGCGTTCTCTATTCTTTCGCCTGTTCATCTGATTGAAGAAGTCGAAAGACTCCGGAACGCCAATGGCGTTCTGGACGGACCTGCCTGTGGCGCCTGTGGTGTCCGATTCCTTGATGATCCTGATCAGTTCGCTCTGGATGGGGTCCATGAGCGACCCAAGGATCACGATGGAAAGGCAATTCGGAAGAAGAAGACACCGACATCCCTTCGCGTGTTGCACAAGCCTTGCCGGGGCAAGAAGGGCGCTCGGTTCTCTGTATCGCTGCCGCACGCAGGCCAGAAATCCACGGCAGACAATCTGCGTATCCTGGGAGCAATCCTGAACAGCGCGGGCATCGTCGATATTCAGCGAATGATAGGGACGGCCGCGACGGGTAAGAAAATCGGCATGTCGCGGATCTACGACCGGATCGCCTGGCTCGAAGAGGTTTTCCTCGCTTACGAGCGCGAGATGTTGCGCCGTTGGAAGGACAAGGTCGAACGGAGCGGCGAGCCTGTCGAACATCTTCTGAGTCATGATGATATGGTGCTAACGGTAAACTGGGAGACATCAATCGACCGACGGAACACGCAACTGAACTGTGCCGTCACCGCAGATGCACGAAGCGGATACGTTTATCGGCTTGATGTCGATTTCGATCCTCGGGCGACGCCGCTGGACACCTTCAATGCCACCTATCTCGACGAAATGGGAATGCCGCAGAACCTGACGCACGACTACCCGGGCGGCGCGGTGAAGGCCGCGCCCAAGTTTTCATGGCAGCGTCCGACAGGCCGATATCACGAACGCCAGTTTTTCGCCGCCTGTGTCAATGAGATCAAGGCATTTCAGAGCCGTGCCAAGCGCCGCATGCCAAAGAAGACCACTAACCAGAAGACTGCGCGGTCGGATGTGATCGAACGGACAGACGCGATGATCTCTAATATCCGCATGATTGCCGAAGGCTGGTTTGGCTTCCCGATCGACACATCCGAAGAGCGTGGCTCCTTCAAAGGTATGACGACACGCGATATCTACACTAAAGGGGCCCACTTCGTTCTGCTGAAGGAAATGCTGCCACGCGGCTCCATCGTGCTGACAACCGAACAGGAGGCAACCTTGCCCCCTCTGATCCCTCATATCTTCGACGAGGAGATCCGGGAGGATCGCTTTGCCTGGCTAACATTGTCTTTCAACAAGAGGGCAATAAAGCCCGAAATTCTCCGGAAGATGAAGGAATACCAGAAAGCGCGGCGGCTCTTCCGCAACGAAGCCATGTTCGATCAGCGATTTGATCCCGAAACGGATGCCCGGACGGTGACTGAAGCATTCATTGCCGCCAAAATGGAAAATGCGATACGGGACTCAGGAGCCCCGTTTCAGATCTCGAACTATAAAACCGTGAGCTTCCCCTCGCTTTGGGTCAAATCCGGGACCCAAGCCAGTGGAGAAATCGACAAGGTCGTCGGCTTTCCGATCTTGCCACGCCATCTGCGCAGACCACTCAAGGAGGTGCCGTTCGACCAAGAAGATCTGAGCCAAGGTCTGCGCGAGGAGCTGGCACCTTGGGTCTACAAGGCGACCATGCAGCCAGTCAGCACGTTCATGAACTCCCTTCGTGAACGATTGAGCGCCGCCAGCCGAGTCGGTGGCGGCGGCGCGCGCGTCGGAGGGTCCTACATCCAAGGTGCGATCTTCAACCCGAGGACGCTGATCTCGCTCCTGAACATTTTCCGAGTCCACTACAACTTCTTTGAGCTACGCCCCTATACTTGCCCATACGAAGAGGTTGACAATGCGATCAATCCGCCAAAGCTGTCGGCACGCGCATTGCGGATACCCGGGACCGACGAGTTCGTCGATCTGCCACCCAGGGCGCGTCGTACGCCCGCGCGCAGCACCCCAGCCATGCGACATGGCATGGATGCCTTTACCAAGCGGAAGGACGGGTCGATAGATCCGCCAGATATTTATCGGATGCTGTATCGGCCATGGCTTTACATGGGGACGAAGCTTGGGGCACGGTTCGAGCGGTCTCGCTTTAAAGCGCTACAACAAGCTCCTTGAAGTCGGATCACAAGGTTATTGATCAATAACCCTTCGCACTTTGAAGAAAGAGCCAATATGCTCATAGAAGCACACCGACCGAGAGGATCACACAATGAATATCAGGACAGAGGCGGTAGAGAGTGAGGTCCTCGATCTATCACAGGCTTACCCAGGCTCTATGGCATTCGACCGTCGCAACGATCTACTCGGCACAGAGTTCTCCCGCAGCCGCTCTCAGAGAGAGCGCCGATTGCATGGTGCAACCTATACACCTCAGGATCTGGTAGAGGGCATTGTCTCGTATGCAAAGTCGCTTTGCCCGAATCCCAAAAGAATAATTGATGCCGGCGCGGGCTCTGGCAGGTTTACCATGTCGGTAGCAGAAGTATTTCCGGATGCTGAAGTTATCGCTGTTGAATATGACCCGGAGGCCGCTGAAGTTCTTTGTAAGAACCTTAAATTGGCAGGTTTGCAAAATCGGGTGAAAGTCGAAGTCACCGACTATCGAACTCTGGAATTGCCATTGATTGACGGTCCGACCCTTTTCATCGGAAATCCTCCTTACATCAGACATCATGACATATCAGATAGCTGGAAAGCTTGGCTTCAAGTCGAGGCTGAAAAGTTTGGCCTTAAAGCCAGCCAGCTCTCAGGCTTACATGTCCATTTCTTTCTTCAAACGCTTCGCCTGTCATCTGCGGGTGACGTTTGTCTGTTCGTAACAGCGGCGGAGTGGATGGATACGAACTATGGTTCATTCTTGAGATCTTGCCTTGCGGGTCCGCTTGGAGGCGTCTCTGTTCATGTCGCACCCCCTGAAACTGTAGTGTTTGAGGACGCGATGACCACTGCGGCGATCACTGCATGTCGCCCGCGCACAAAACAGAGGACCATCAATTTTGCTCGCCCAACTGCTGACTGGCAGTTTATCGAAGGTTCGGCCATCGAGACGTCTGACCTTGACGCATCTCGATCATGGACCCCACGCTTGAATGGGGATTCCACTTTGGAGTCAGGAGAAGATCTGGTTTCCTTGGGTGATTTCTTTCGGGTGAGCCGAGGGCAAGTTACTGGTTGCAACAAAGCATTTGTGGTTGGTGCCGATACTCCGGAGCTACCCGAATCCTGTTTGGTTAAAACCGTCACTAAAGCAAAGCAGATTACGGAAACCGGTCATATTCTGGAGTGTATTGATCACCTCAAAGATGTTGTGGAGCTTCCACATGACCTCGATTGCCTTCCTGCAAAGGACAGGCAAAAAGTTGATGCTTTCCTTGAGTGGGCATGTGCTCGTGGTGCTCACACCAGCTACATCGCAAAACATAGAACGCCATGGTGGCGGGTTGGGCTGCAAGTACCGGCCCCCATCCTTTGCACGTATATGGGGCGACGCCCGCCAGTTTTCGTTCTAAACCCAAAAGGCGCGCCAACTCTAAATGTCGTTCATGGTCTGTGGCCGCGTAAAGCGATGACTTCAGATACACTCGAACGAGTTTGTATCTGGCTTCGAGAGAATGTCACTATCGGACAGGGAAGGACCTACGCTGGTGGACTAACAAAGTTTGAACCCAAAGAAGTTGAAAGAATTCAAGTTCCTAAGGTGATTTTTGGGGAAAAATAGTTTCTGCCAGTTCACTCTTGATCACACCTTCTTTAGAGATAAGGCTCTACTGAAGGATTTGATGCGGTGGCAAATGAAATACGCCCAAGGCCAAAGATATGGACACCGGCTGAAATAATCGACGACTGTGCAGTCGCGATTGAAGAATTTCGGAAAGATCGGGTTGGAGAGCCCCGCTCCCTTTATGAAGCGGAGATGACAAACTGGCAGGATCAGGTTGCACTGACCGTATCTCAGTTTCATAAATTTCTGGATGGCTCGCTTTCTGATGAAGATCTTCAAAAAGTAGTAGGAACTGATGATGGGATATCAGTGCTGCGATACACCGCTGCGCCACCCATTAGCACCGACGACCTAAAGACACTTTCCGGATCGACCCTCGCTCGAACAAGGCTTTACAGGAGTGAAGATGAACTCAGGTCTGTCAGATCGATACTTGAAGCAACGCATGATGCATATCGGTTTCCATGGATATCCGAGAATCGCGAGGCCTCCAAAGACGAGATCGATTGTGCTGTTTTGGCGACCCTGTCCGTCCTGGTAACTCAGAGGGTTCAAACCTTGCGTCGCAACGATGCGAAATCTCAGCAGGAGTCGGCGGTAAGGGCTATTTTATCTGCCGCCCAATATGAGCTCGATCCTTCGACGTCAAAGTTTGATGGCATTGATGAGGGACCTGCGGTCGGTCAGTATTCTGGTGAGCGTAAGGTGAGCGGAACCAAGGCAGACGTCATTGCGCGACTGAAAACGAAAGATCTTCTTCTTGTCGAATGCAAGGTCTCGAATAGCGCGGTTAACTCCTACAAGAGATTGAACCACGAAGCAGTCAACAAGGCGACAACTTGGCTAAAGGAGCTTGGTTCCAGTAGGGCGGTTCCCGCAGCTGTGCTTCGGGGCGTGTTTAATCCGGACAACGTCCTTGCTGCTCAAAATTCTGGACTCGCAATCTTTTGGGAGCACAGACTGACTGACCTCTCAGACTTCTTGACGGCGGTAGAGACTTATCAAGCGTAACGTTGGTCTATAGACGACCAATTCCGTTTGATGGACTATTTGGGATCAGGTGGTTATCAAAAGATCTGTGGCTCGATGCAATGGCTCCATTGTAGTCGAGTTAGGCTACTCCATTGAGGTAGAGAGAAAAAATGGCTACGAACTCAATTCCGTAGCCAGCTTTGTTACCACATAGGACTGTGGGGAACGATCCTCCAACCTCCCACCGCACGGAATGCGTCATCACCGGATGCGGGGCTTTTCCTTTTTGAACTCAGACGCAGCCCCCCGTTGCGGAGGAGCTGCGCTGCGGTTAGCTGCGGGTGAAGTCGGGATAGGCTTCCATGCCAAGCTCGGAGGTGTCGAGACCTGCGATCTCGGCTTCTTCGCTGACGCGGATGCCCAAGGTCGCCTTGAGGATGAACCAGACGATCAGCGATGCGACGAAGGTGAACACACCGTAAGCAACGATGCCGATAAGCTGCGTCACCAGATTCGCGTCGCCATTGTAGAAGACAACCGCAATCGTGCCCCAGATACCCGCGAAGAGGTGTACGGGGATGGCACCGACCACATCGTCGATCTTGAGCTTGTCGAGGAACGGCACTGCGAAGACCACAATCGCACCACCAACCGCACCGATCCAGAGTGCGCCGAAGAGCGAAGGCGCCAGAGGTTCGGCCGTGATGGAGACCAGACCGGCAAGGGCGCCGTTCAGGATCATCGTGAGGTCGGGCTTCTTGTAGAGGATTTGCGTCAGGATCAGCGCTGTTACGGCCCCCGCGGCAGCTGCCATGTTGGTATTCGCAAAGATGCGGCTCACGTCGGAGACATCACCCACTGTGCCCATCGCCAGCTGCGAGCCGCCGTTGAAGCCGAACCAACCGAGCCACAGGATGAACGTGCCGAGAGTCGCCAGAGCAAGATTGGAGCCCGGCATTGGCGTCACGCGACCGTCCTTGGCATATTTACCCAGACGCGGTCCCAGGACGATTGCACCAGCCAGAGCAGCCCATCCACCTACGGAGTGCACGACGGTGGAGCCCGCGAAATCCTGGAACCCAGCCGCATCGAGCCAGCCGCCGCCCCACTTCCACGAGCCCGAGATCGGGTACATGAAGCCGGTCAGGACGATGACAAAGAAGAGAAACGGCCACAGCTTGATTCGCTCCGCCAGCGCGCCGGACACGATGGATGCGGTCGCTGCCACGAACACGAGCTGGAAGAAGAAGTCCGAACCGATCGAAGCATAGTCGAGTGCCGCGTCCGCAGCCGCGACACCCACCGGGTCGAGCACGGTCACATTGAAAAATCCTCCGACATAGCCGTTGAAATCTCCCGGATACATCAGGTTAAAGCCTACGAGCCAGTACATGATTGCAGCGAATGAGTAGAGCGCGATGTTCTTGGTCATCTGCATCGTGACGTTTTTGGAGCGCACCAGACCGCCCTCAAGCATCGCAAAACCGGCGGCCATGAAGAACACTAGGAAGCCGGCCATACAGAACAGCAGGGTTGTCATGATGTAGGGGCCGATTTCATCGAAGCTGGGCGCCGCATCCTGCGCAAACGCCAGCGAAGGCAATACGCAAAGCATCGCTGCAGTGACGAGTATCTTGAAGTTTGTCATCATTTCTTCCTCAGGTTAAAGAGCGTCATCGCCGGTTTCACCGGTACGCACGCGCACCGCCTGCTCGACATCGAGCACGAAGATCTTGCCGTCGCCGATTTTGCCGGTCTGGGCGGTCTTCGAGATGACTTCGACCATCTGGTCCGCCACGCCGTCAGACACGACGAGTTCGAGCTTCACCTTCGGTACGAAATTCACGACATATTCGGCGCCGCGGTAGATTTCGGTATGGCCCGACTGCGCGCCGAACCCCTTGATTTCAGTAACCATCAAACCGCGCACACCCGCTTCGGTCAGCGCTTCGCGGACTTCCTCGAGTTTGAATGGCTTGATCGTGGCAATGATGAGTTTCACCTGATTGTCCCCTCTTACGTCGCAGGCATTCCTGCAATTACCGCTGCAGAAAACCGGATATCGCGCCGCAAAGGGAAGCTGATCACGGCCTCAGGGGAGTGATTGACAGGCAAAATTGCCCCTATTTTGTGCAGATGAAAAAATATGGCTAAAAATTGTGCGATATTTGGAGATGCGAAGCGAGATCAACCGCTAAACAATCCCCGGATTGCGGAGTAGTATCGCCAAAACAAATAGCCGAGCAGGCCAAAATTAATGAGTGATTCACCCAAACGCCCCCGTTCCCTGGTGGCCGATAACCGCTATCGCGGCAAAGCCAAGCCAAAGACTGCGGCGTCCAAACGCGCCGGAAAACCCGCCACCAAGGCGGGCAGGCGGTCGCGCGCTGCGCGCAAACCGGCGGCCAGGCGGCGCGGCGGTGTGCTCGGGCTGTTGAGCGCGCTGGTGCGCTGGACCCTGCGGCTGGTCTGGGTGATCTTCTCGCGCGTGGCATTGGTGAGCATTGCGGTGCTGGCGCTGATCGTGGGCTATTTCTACACCACGCTGCCGCCGGTGGAGGCATTGCTGGACGGACGCGCGCGCGGGTCGGTGACGATGCTCGACAATCAGGGTGAGGTTTTTGCCTGGCGCGGCGATCAATTCGGCGGCGCGGTGACCGTGGGCGCGGTCTCGCCGCACCTCAAGAACGCGGTGATCGCGACCGAGGACAAACGGTTCTACCAGCACTTCGGGCTGAGCCCGCGCGGCATCGCCTCGGCGGTGCGCATCAACCTCAGCGAGGGGCGCGGCCCGCTGTCGGGCCATGGCGGCTCCACCATCACCCAGCAGACGGCCAAGCTGTTGTGTTTGGGCGAGCCCTTTGATCCGACGACGGGCCAGACCGAAGCGCAATACGAGGCGGAGTGCCGTCGCGGCTCGATCCGGCGCAAGGCCAAGGAAGCTGTCTATGCGATGGCGATGGAGGCCAAATACACCAAGGACGAGATCCTCTCGATCTATCTCAACCGCGCCTATATGGGTGGCGGCGCTTACGGGGCGGAGGCGGCGGCACAGCGGTTCTTCGGCAAGTCGGCGGCGGTGGTGAACCCGCCGGAAGCGGCGATGCTCGCCGGTCTGCTGACCGCGCCCAGCACGCTCTCGCCCACCTCCAACCTGGAGCGTTCGCGCAACCGGGCGGCTACGGTGCTGCGCCTGATGAACGAGCAGGGATACCTCACGGACGCGGAGCGCGCGCTGGCCGAGGCATCCCCGGCGACGCTGTCGGAGGCGGCGGAGGCGCGGGCGGGCGGCTATTTCGCCGACTGGGTGATGTCCACCGGGCCGGAGTTCTTTACCCGCAACACCACCGAGGATGTGATCATCCGGACCACGATGGACCAACGGATGCAGCGCGCCGCGGTTGAGGGGCTGAACTGGATCTTCGAGAACAAGGTGCGCGAAGGGTCGCAAGCGCAGGCGGCCATCGTCGTGATGAGTGCGGATGGTGCTGTGCGCGCGATGGTCGGCGGGCGCAAGACCAAGGTGTCGGGCGCGTTCAACCGCGCGACGCAGGCCCTGCGCCAGACCGGATCGGCGTTCAAGCCCTTCGTCTATGCCGCCGCACTCGATCTGGGCTATTCGCCCAACGACCTCGTTGATGACAGCCCCTATTGCATCACGACGCCCGGATCGGGCGAATGGTGCCCGCGAAACTACACCAACCGCTTCATCGGGCAGACCAGCATGACCAATGCGCTGGCGCAATCGCTCAACATTCCGGCGGTGAAGATCTCGGAGGCCGTGGGGCGCGAGACGGTCAGCACGGTCGCCTCGCAGTTCGGGATCAAGAACGATCTGGCCGCCGGTCCCGCGCTGGCGCTTGGCGCGTCCGAGAGCACGCTGATCGAGATGACGGGTGCCTTCGCGGGTATCCTCAACGGCGGCTCGTCGGTCATGCCCTACGGGCTCATCGACCTGCGCCTGCGCGGCGATACGGAGCCGTTGATGGGCACCGGTGGCGGCATCGGCGAGCGGGTCATACAGGAGGCCGCCGCGGGCCAGCTCATCTATATGATGGAGAAGGTCGTCTCGGAAGGGACCGGCACGCGCGCGCAGTTCGGCGGGCGCCAGCTGGCCGGCAAGACCGGCACGACGTCAGCGGCCAAGGATGCCTGGTTCATCGGCTTTTCCGCCGATTACGTGGCGGGCGTCTGGATGGGGTATGACGACAATACACCGCTCAAGGGGGTGACGGGCGGCGGCCTGCCTGCGGAAATCTGGCGCGAGGTGATGAGCCGCGTGCACGAAGGTGTCCCGGAGCGGCCCCTGCCCATGACCGCGCCGGTGCCCGCGCAGTCGGTGTTCACGGGCGAGCTGAACGAGGTTGCGCCCTACGACCCCTCTGGGGGCCAGCGGCAAGGTACGACGCCGTCGCGCCCGGCCAACATCGTCGATCAGGTGTTGCGGGGCATCTTTGGCGGCAGCGTGAGCAGCAGCAGCACACCGAACCCGGATGGCGGAAACCGCTAGCCGTGCCGCCAAAGGCTCATCTGCATCCGCCAGCCACTGCGCAAAAGCTTGAACGGGCCCTTTCACTGGGCCCGTCGGCACGCTAGCGTCGGCGCGACAGTTTCATCAAAGGATACCGACCATGAGCCATGAAAAACGTCTGCGCGAACTGGGCATCACCCTGCCCGATGCCTCCGCTCCTGCGGCTAACTACGTGCCTTTCGTGCAGGTGGGCAGCACGCTCTACGTCTCGGGCCAGATCTCGCGCGATGATGCGGGGCTGATCCTCGGGGTGGTGGGCGACAGCCTGAGCATCGAGGAAGGGGCCGCCGCCGCCAAGACCTGTGCGCTGCAGCTGCTGGCACAGGTCAAGGCGGCCTGTGGCGGCGATCTCGACCGGCTCATCCGGGTGGTCAAGCTCACGGGCTTCGTAAACTCGACAAAGGATTTCACCGATCAGCCCAAGGTGATCAACGGGTGTTCCGATTTCCTGGTGGAGCTTTTGGGCGATGCAGGGCGGCACGCCCGCTCGGCGGTGTCCGCCGGTGCTCTGCCACTCGGTGTCGCGGTCGAGATCGAAGGCATCTTCGAGATCTCATGACAGTGCCGGTGCTGCCGCCGAGCTTTGCGCGGGTGCCGCTGGCGCACCGCGCCCTGCATGATCTGGGCGCGGGGCGCCCGGAGAACTCCCGCGCGGCGGTCGCGGCGGCCATCGCCGCAGGCTACGGCATCGAGATCGACGTGCAGCTGAGCGCCGATGGTGCGGCGATGGTGTTCCACGACTATGCGCTGGAGCGTCTGACGTCCGGGCAGGGGGCCGTGCGCCTGCACGACGCGCAGACCCTGCGCCGGACCCCGCTGCGCGGCGGGGAAGAAGGGATACCGGATCTGCGCGAAGTGCTGGCGCTGGTCGCGGGCCGGGTGCCGCTGCTCATCGAGATCAAGGATCAGGACGGCGCCATGGGTGCCGATGTGGGCCCGCTGGAGCAGGCGGTGGCACAGGCGCTGCGCGGCTATGACGGCGATCTGGCGGTGATGTCGTTCAACCCCCATTCCGTCGCGGCGATGGCGCGGCTTGCCCCGGATGTGCCGCGCGGGATCACCACATCGTCCTACAATGCCGCGGATTGGCCCCTGCCGCAGGCGACCTGCGATATATTGCGCGAGATCCGCGATTACGACCGTGTCGGCGCCAGCTTCATCAGTCATGAGGTCAATGATCTCGACCGTTCGCGCGTGGGCGCGCTGAAGCGGGCGGGCGCCGTGATCTGCTGCTGGACGGTGCGCAGTGCCGCGCAGGAGGCGCAGGCGCGCGCAGTCGCGGACAACATCACCTTCGAGGGTTACCTGCCCGCCGCACAGGGTTGAACATCATACCCGCCGCGCCACCTATAGCGGCGTGGTTTGCGATAGGGACACCGGCATGAGCGCGCAAGAGATCGAGATCAGCATCGTTCCCTCCCTGTCGGAGATCGACGCCGTGGATTGGAATGCCTGCGCCTGTCCCGAAGCTGTGGATGGCGCGCGGCCCAACGATCCCTTCACGACCCACCGCTTCCTCAAGGCGCTGGAGGACAGCGGCAGCATCGGCCCCGGCACCGGCTGGCAGCCGCAATACCTGACCGCGCGCGCCGAAGGGCAGATCATCGGCGTGGCCCCCCTCTATGCCAAATCACACAGCCAGGGGGAGTATATCTTTGACCACTCCTGGGCGCATGCCTATGAGCGGGCGGGCGGACGCTATTACCCCAAGCTGCAGATCGCGGTGCCGCATACGCCCGCGACGGGGCGGCGGTTCCTGACCCGTCCGGGGTTCGAGCAGGTGGGCTTCGACGCGCTGGTGCAGGGCGCGGTCCAGCTGACCCAGAACAACAACCTCAGCTCGCTGCACGTGACCTTTTGCACCGGCGAGGAGGCGGAGCGGGCCGAGAGGCTGGGCATGATGCTGCGCAAGAGCCAGCAGTTTCACTGGCGCAACGCGGGCTATGGCAGCTATGACGATTTCCTAGCGCAGCTCAGCTCGCGCAAGCGCAAGACCCTGCGCAAGGAGCGCGCGACAGCGCAGAGCTTCGGGGGCAGCATCCAGACCTTCGCCGGCGATGACCTGCGCCCTGAGCATTGGGATGCGTTCTGGGTCTTTTATCAGGACACCGGCGCGCGCAAATGGGGCACACCCTATCTCACCCGGCGGTTTTTCGACATCGCGCAGGATGTGCTGCGCGACGACATGGCGCTCGTGCTGGCGGAGCGGGACGGGCGCTGGATCGCGGGCGCGCTCAATTTCATCGGTGCGGACGCGCTCTATGGCCGTTACTGGGGGTGCATCGAGCATCACTCCTGCTTGCATTTCGAGCTGTGCTATTATCAGGCCATCGACATCGCCATCGCAATGGGACTAGGCACGGTCGAGGCGGGCGCGCAGGGCGAACACAAGCTCGCGCGGGGCTACCTGCCGACGCCGACATGGTCGCTGCACTGGATGCGCGACCCCGGTTTCGCCCGCGCCGTGGGCGACTATCTGGACGCGGAGCGCGCGGCGGTGGAAGAAGAGATCGAGGTGCTGACCGACTACGGCCCTTTCAAGAAGATACAAATGGAGGAACAGGAATGACCGAGAAACTGAGTGCGGAGACGCGCGGGCCGCTGCTGAACCCGCTTCTGGCCAACGGATGGGAAATGGTCGAAGGGCGCGATGCCATCGTCAAGACCTTCAAGTTCGACGATTTCGCCGATGCTTTCGGCTGGATGACCAGCGCCGCGATCTGGGCGGAGAAATGGAACCACCATCCCGAGTGGAGCAATGTCTACAACAAGGTGACGGTGACGCTGACGACGCATGACGTCGATGGGCTGAGCACGCTGGACGCCAAGCTGGCGCGGAAAATGGACGGCCTTTGATCTGATGGAGACGTTGAATGACTTGATGAATACGCAGATCTGGCAGGGCAAGACGCTCGCCGATCTGTTGACCCTCGAATTCCTCGCATCGGCGGCCGGGTCCGTCTTGGGCGCGGTGCTGATCCTGTTCATCGGCTGGACGCTCTCGGCTTGGGTCCAGCGGCGGATCGTGAGGCTGAGCCAGCGCAACCGCCATCTCGACGACATGCTGTTCGAGTTTCTGGCCTCCATCGCGCGCTACGTGATCATGGGCTTCACGGTCCTCTTCGTGCTCAACACCTTCGGCGTTCAGACCACGTCTGTGGTGGCGGTCATCGGTGCGGCGGGTCTGGCGATCGGTCTGGCGCTGCAGGGGACGCTCTCGAATGTGGCGGCGGGGGTGATGCTGATCCTGTTCCGGCCCATCAGGACCGGCGATTTCGTCGAAGTGGCGGACAAGATGGGCACGGTAAAGCAGATCAGCCTCAACTTTACCGAATTGGCGGACCTGAGCAACGCGCAGGTGATCGTGCCCAATTCGGAAGTCTGGGGGAACATCATCACGAACTATTCCACCAACAGCACCCGCCGCGCGGAATGGACCTTCGGGGTCGGCTATGGGGCCAACCTCAAGGACGCCGAGGAGATCATCCGCAACACCATCATGGCCGACGCGCGCTCCCATGCGGAGCCCGAGCCGTTCGTGCAGGTCAACAATCTCGGCGACAGCTCCGTCGATTTTCTGGTGCGGGTGTGGTGCGATGCGTCGGTCTATTTTGGCTACCGGGCGGACATGACCCGCCGGGTGAAGGAAGCGCTGGACGCGGGCGGGATCGACATCCCGTTCCCGACGCGCACGATGATCCAGACACGGTCGGAATGACGTCCGCGCCAAACCGGGGCCGCCTGCGCAGCGGCCCCGTGCCTTGGGTCTACATGTTGTCGAGCAGGTTCTCGCCGCCCGATACCTCGCAGACGCCGGAGTTTTCCTCGGGCTGGAACAGCGTCACCTTGCCGTCCTCGACCAGCATCGCATAGCGCTTGGAGCGCGCGACAAGCCCGGCGGGCGGGGCGTCGAAGTCCATGCCGATGGCCTTGGTGAACTCGGATGATGCGTCGCCCAGCATCGTGATGCCCGCAGCGGTGGCGCCGGTCGCCTCGCCCCAGGCCTGCATCACGAAGGGGTCGTTGCAGGAGATGCAGATCACTTCATCCACGCCCTTGGCGTCGAACTGGTCCTTGGTGCGCACGAAGCTCGGAACATGGGCGGAGTGGCAGGTCGGCGTGAACGCGCCCGGCACGGCAAAGATCACGACCTTGCGGCCCTTGGTCTTGTCGCTCATCTTGACCGCCGCGGGGCCTTCATCGCCCATCTGGACCAGTGTGGCATCGGGCAGGGTATCGCCTTGGGATATCGGCATCGGGTGCACCTTTCATGTGATTGTGTTTCGCCTTGGCTTGGTTATAGGCTCCACGCAGCGACGGGGCCAGTGCGGATAAGGGAGAAATACCATGCGTCATATCGTGGTGGTCGGAGCGGGGCAGGCGGGGTCGTCCTGCGTGGTCAAGCTGCGCAACGACGGCTTTGACGGCAAGATCACCCTGATCGGCGCCGAGACACAGCCACCCTACCAGCGCCCGCCGCTTTCCAAGGCCTATCTGATGGGCGACATGGCGCTGGAGCGGCTCTATCTGCGACCGCACAGCTTTTACGCCGAGCAGGGGATCGAGCTGCGGCTGGGCGTGCAGGTGGAGGCGATCGACACCGCCGCGCGCCACCTGACGATCGAGGGCGCGGCGATGGCCTACGACGATCTGGTGCTGACCACGGGTTCGGTGCCGCACCGCCTGCCCGCGGCCATCGGCGGTGCGCTGGACGGTGTGCATGTGGTGCGCGCGCTGGCGGATGTGGACGCGATGGCGCACCGCTTTGTCGCGGGGGCGCGGGTGCTGATCGTGGGCGGCGGCTACATCGGGCTGGAGGCGGCCTCCGTCGCGGCCAAGCTGGGCCTGCACGTGACCCTGGTCGAGATGGCGCCGCGGATCCTGCAGCGGGTGGCAGCGCCCGAAACCTCCGACTTCTTCCGCGACCTGCATGTGAGCCATGGCGTCGACCTGCGCGAGGGTGTGGGGCTGGAGCGGCTGACGGGGGAAGGCGCGGTGAGCGGTGCTGAGCTCACCGACGGCACCGCGCTCAACGTGGATTTCGTGATCGTCGGCGTGGGCGTGGCACCTGCCACGGCATTGGCGCAGGCGGCGGGCATCGTGATCGACAACGGGATCGCGGTGGACGCACAGGGCCGCACGAGCGCGCCGCATGTCTGGGCGGCGGGCGATTGCGCCTCCTTTCCCTATCGCGGCGCGCGGATCCGGCTGGAAAGCGTGCCAAACGCCATCGATCAGGCGGAACTGGTGGCTGAGAACCTCATGGGGGCAGGCAGGGAATACGAGGCGAAGCCGTGGTTCTGGTCCGATCAATACGATGTCAAACTGCAGATCGCGGGGCTGAACACCGGCTATGACCGCGTGGTGACGCGGGGTGCCGCGCCGGGGCCGGTGTCCTTCTGGTACTATGGCGGCGGGACGCTGCTGGCCGTGGATGCGGCCAATGACCCGCGCGGCTACATGGTCGGGCAAGCGTCTGATCGAGGCTGGAAGATCGCCCGCGCCGGAGGTGGTCGCGGATGCCGCGACGGACCTCAAGGCCCTGCTGCGGGCATGAGGATCATCGCGGGCACGCACCGTGCGACCAAGCTGGCGGAGGTGGGCGCAGGCGATGCTGCGGCGCATCTGCGCCCGACCTCGGACCGCGTGCGCGAGAGCTTGTTTTCCATGCTGACCCATCTCGATGTGATCCGCAGCGCGCGCGTGCTCGACCTCTTTGCCGGCACCGGCGCGCTCGGGCTCGAGGCGCTGTCGCGCGGGGCGGCCATGGCATTGTTCGTGGAGAACGGGCGCGCGGGGCAAAAGCTCATCGCTGAGAACATTGAACGTCTCGGCGTGAAGGATACCGCGAGCATCCTGCGCAGCGACGCCACCGCTCTGGGCGCCTGGATCGCGGCGCCCTTCGATCTGGTGTTTCTCGATCCACCCTATGGCAAAGGCATTGGGGCAAAAGGCATTGGCGGCGGCGCGAGGCGGGCGGGTGGCTCGCCCCGGAGCGACGATCATCTGGGAAGAGAGTGCACCGATGAACGCGCCCGAAGGGTTCACACGCACCGACAAGCGCAAGTTCGGCGATACCCATGTGACGCTGCTGCGGCACGGCTAGGCCGTGGTGCAGGGTTTGCGCTCGCGCTCCAGGCGCGCGGCAATTGGCGATTGGCGCAAAATGCGCTAAACCTTCACGCATGACCGATGCAACGTCAGACAACATGCCACGCGCCCGCCCGCAGGCCGCTTCCGTGCCGCTGCCAAAGCCCGTGCCATTCGGCGCGCCGGTGCTGATCAGCGACTGCACGACGCCGCTGTGGGCGAGACGGTATTGTCGCTGTTGATGAAGCGGATGATGCGCGACGGCGGGGGTGACCGCTCAAGTCTCGTGTCGGGTGGAATTTGCCCGCGGGCGAGAGCGTGAAGATCTCGCACCCCGTCTTCGGTCACGCCGATGGAATGCTCGAACTGCGCCGACAGCGATTTGTCGCGGGTCACGGCGGTCCAGTCATCGGCGAGCGTCTTTGTCTCCGCGCGGCCCAGATTGACCATCGGCTCGATGGTAAAGAACATGCCCGGGTTCCAGCACCGGCTTTCGTGCCCGGCTTGCCGTAATGCAGCACATTCGGCGGGGCGTGGAAGACGCGGCCCAAGCCCGTGACCGCAGAAATCGGTCACGACGGACATGCGATGCCCTTCGACAAAGCTCTGGATGGCGTGGCCGATGTCGCCGAAGGTATTGCCGGGTTTGACGACGTCGATGCCGCTCCATCAGCGCCTCGTGGGTGATGTCGATCAGCCGCTCCGCCTTGCGCGGCGAGCTTGCCCGCGACATACATCCGGGAGGTATCGCCGAACCAGCCATCGACGATCACGGTCACGTCGATGTTGAGGATGTCGCCGTCCTTGAGCTTCTTGTCGCCCGGGATGCCGTGGCAGACCACATGGTTGATCGAGATGCAGCTGGCGTGCTGGTAGCCCTTGTATCCGATGGTGGCGGAGGTCGCACCGGCGGCCTTCACCTTCTCTTCGATCAATCCGGTCGAGCTCTGCGGTGGTCTGGCCCACGGTCACATGCTCCGCGATCTCGTCGAGGATTGTCGCCGCGAGGCGGCCTGCGGCGTGCATGCCTGCAAAATCGGCGGCCTCGTGGATGCGGATGCCATCCTTGGTTGTGCGACCACTGTGGATGTCTGTGCACAGGTCTCTCCATCGTTCGTTTTGCGCTTACTTAGCGCGGCAGAGCGGCAAGGACCAGAGGCGCCGCAAGGGTGATTCCCTGCGGCGAGATGCGGGTGCCGAGGCAAAGGGTTTCAACGCCTGCCGCGTGGCCTGCGCATGGGCGGCCGCATAGGCCGGGTCGATGTCGGCGGCGATGTCCACATGGGTGCAATCGGTGCGCTGCACCAGGTAGAGCAGGACGGCGCGGTGGCCTGCGCGCGCCATCTGCCGCCAGATCGTTCATGTGCCTGGCGCCGCGCGCGGTGACGCTGTCGGGAAATTCGGCCAGTCCCTGCGTGCGGCACAGGGTGACGGATTTCACCTCGACGTAGGCATCGGGCAGGCCCTCCCCGCGCAACAGGAAATCCACGCGGGATTTCTCGCCGTATTTCACCTCCGGCCGAACCTCGGTGTAGGCGGCGAGCGGTCGTACATCGCGCGCCTCGAGTGCCGCTCGCACCACGCGGTTGGGCAGGGAGGTGTCGACGCCGGTGAAATGCGCCGTTTTCATGTTCCACCAGCCGCCAGCCGAATTTGAGCTTCTTGCGCGGATCATCGTTGCGGCTCGAGCCAGATCCTGGTGCCGGGGACGGCCAGCCCCATCATCGAACCGGGGTTGGCGCAATGGGCCGTGACCTCGCGCCCGTCCTCGAGCCTGCATTCCGCGAGGAAGCGTTTGTGGCGCAGGATCAGGCGGGCGGGGACAAGATCGGTTTGAAAGCGCATGAAGACTGGCTATACGGTTGGCGCGACAGGCTCAAGGAGTGGCGCGATGACGAACCCAACGGCGGCGATGCTGGTGATCGGGGACGAGATCCTCTCGGGGCGCACGCGCGATGCGAACATGCACCATCTGGCAGGCGCGCTGACCGAGGCGGGCATCACGCTGGCCGAGGTGCGGATCGTGGCGGATGACGCTGATGCGATCGTCGCGGCGGTGCAGGCGCTGGCGGCGGGCTATGATACGGTGTTCACCTCCGGCGGGATCGGCCCCACGCATGACGACATCACCGCGGATTGCATGGCGCGCGGCCTTCGGGCAGAGCATTGACGTGCGCGACGATGCGCGGGCGATCCTGCAGGCGCATTACGACAAGGCTGGCACCGACCTGAACGCTGCGCGGTTGCGGATGGCGCGGATCCCGGCAGGCGCCACGCTGATCGACAATCCGGTATCGGCGGCGCCGGGGTTCACCATCGAGAACGTGCACGTGATGGCCGGCGTGCCGAGCGTGTTCAAGGCGATGGTGGCGAGTGTCCTGCCGACGCTGACCGGGGGCGCGCCGCTGATCAGCCGGACCTTGACCGTCTACCGCGGCGAGGGGGACATCGCCGGGCCCTTCGGCGTGCTGGCAAAGGCCTATCCGGATCTCTCCATGGGCAGCTATCCGTTCCAGCAGGACGGCAGATACGGTGCCAACCTCGTGGTGCGCGGTCAGGATGCGGGGCTGCTCGACGAGGCGATGGAGAAGCTCGCGGCGGCCTTTGCATGATCGCCTGACGCGGCACGGCTCATCGACGTCTGCGAGGGAACATGGCCGCCTGCGCGGCGCTGGCAGGAGGGGGGCTGGACCCTTCGAGACGGTGGCGGCGGCGGCAAGCGCGTGTCCGCCGCGACGGGATCGGGTGATATTGCCGTGGCGGAGGCGGCGATGCGCGCCATCGGGCAGCGGCCCCTCTTCATGATCCGGGAGGGGGACGGAGCGCTCGACGCGGCGCTGGCGGCGCGCGGATACGCGGCGATCGACGAGGTGGTTATCTACGCGGCGCCCATCGACCTGCTGACCAACCTGCCGATGCCGCCGGTCACCTGTTTCGCCGTCTGGGAGCCGCTGGCGATCATGGCGGAAATCTGGGCGCAGGGCGGCGTCGGGCCAACGCGGCTCGAGGTGATGGCGCGCGCGGCGGTCAAGACCGGCATACTGGCGCGTTGGAACGAGAAGCCCGCGGGCGTGGCCTTTGCGGGCGTCCATGACGATGTGGCGATGGTCCATGCGGTCGAGGTGCTGCCGACCCAGCGCAAGCAGGGCGTGGCCGAATGGATGATGCGCGCGGCGGCAATCTGGGGCGCGGGGCAGGGGGCGGGTCATATCGCGGTCCTGTGCGTGACAGAGAACAAACCCGCCAACGCGCTCTATACCAAGCTGGGCTTTACGCCGCGTGGGCACTTATCATTACCGCCAATCCCCCGAATGAAGGAACCCCCGAGATGAACGACGATGCGCCCACCGCCCTTGACCTGCCGATGGTCGATCCCCTGCCGCCCGCCACGCAGAAATACTTCGACATCTGCACCGATAAGCTCGGGATGATCCCGAATGTGCTGCAGGCCTATGCCTTCGATATCGACAAGCTCAACACCTTCACGGCGATGTACAATGACCTGATGTTGGGGGACAGCACGCTCAGCAAGCTGGAGCGCGAGATGATCGCGGTGGTCGTCTCGGCGGTGAACCGTTGCTTCTATTGCCTGACGGCGCATGGCGCGGCGGTGCGTGAGCTGTCTGGCGATCCGGTTCTGGGCGAGATGTTGGTGATGAACTACCGCGTCGCCGATCTGGACCCCAAGCAGCGCATGATGCTCGATTTCGCGGTCAAGCTGACCGAGGCGCCGGAGATCATCGAGGAGGAGGACCGCGCGGCGCTGCGCGAGGCGGGGTTCTCGGACCGCGACATCTGGGACATCGCGAGCGTGACGGGGTTTTTCAACATGACCAACCGTGTGGCGAGTGCGTCGGACATGCGGCCCAACGCGGGCTATCACGCGCAATCGCGGTGATGTGGCGATGGCTCGGCGCATTGCTGATCTGTGCGGCGGGTGCTGCGCGCGCGGTCGAGCTTGAGCTGCCCGCCACCGCACGGCTGGTCGTGACGCGTGACACAGCGCAGGACCGATACTTCGCGCCCATCGCGCCGTTCGGGAGCGGGGCACTGCCGACCCGGCAGATCGACGGGACGGTCGCGCGCAGCGCCTGGCGCATCGACGTGGCGGGGATCACACCGCTGCAGCTGATCACGCCGTTGCGCGACCAGCTTGAGGCCGCGGGCTACGAGATCGTGCTCGATTGCGCGGCGTCGGCCTGCGGCGGCTATGATTTCCGCTTTGCCACCGAGGTGCTGCCGGCGCCGAACATGTACGTCAACATCCGCAACTACCACGTGGTGACGGGCCTGCGCGACGAGACGGAAGCCGTGAGCGTGCTGGCGAGCGCGTCAAGTGGTGCGGCCTTCGTGCAGATCATCCAGGCCGGGACGGCAGAGGCGGCGGTCGCTGCGGTGGCGCCCGTGCCGCCAGCCGCGCAGCCACAAGGCGTGGATGTAGCGGAGCGCCTGCGCGCGGAGGGTCATGTCGCGCTGGCGGCGCTGGAATTCGAAAGCGGGACATCGACACTGGGCGCGGGACCATTTGCGGTGCTGGAGGCGCTGGCGCAGGCGCTGGAGGATGCGCCGGACATGCGGCTCGTTCTCGTGGGGCATTCTGACAATACCGGCAGCCGCGAGGCCAACATCGCGCTCGCGCGCAGCCGTGCGGAAGCGGTCCGCGCGCGGCTGGTGTCGGAATACGGCGTGGCGGAGGATCGGCTGGAGGTGGAAGGGATCGGATATCTTGCGCCGCTGGCCAGCAATCTGACGGAAGCCGGACGCGAGGCGAACCGGCGGGTTGAGGCGGTGCTGCTCGCGGAGTAGAGGTGGCAGGTTGGCTGTCTGAGGGCGCGTCCGGTCTAAGCATGAGCCCGGTTTGGATGGGAGCTATTGCGGGGTCTGCAATGCGGGACAAAGCGGCCATTTGGGCTTTGAAATCAAATGGCCGCTTTGACCGGCTTTACGCCATTGCCGTTGCTTCAATTTCCAACAGCAAGCCGGGGATCGCGAGGCGGGTAACGCCCAGAAGGGTCATCGGCGGTGCGACCCCATGGGATCCGAACCGCATGCCCATCAGGTCAAAGTTCTTCAGCGCCTCGTCGACATCAGTTGCATAGACACCGAGCTTGACGACATTGCCAAGAGTTCATGCCCGCCCCTTTGAGAACGGCTTCAAGGTTGTCCAAGGCCAGATTGATCTGTGCGCGCATATCGCCTGGATGCTGGGGGGCGCCGTTTTCGTCCACTGCGGTCTGCCCCGCGCAAATCACCTGCTGCGTCGCACCTTCGATCACCTCGGCCTGATTGTAGCCCAGCTTGATCGACCAGTCCCAGGGGTTCACTGCCGTCCGTTCCATGTCGCAATCTCCTTGTTTTCAGTTGCTGGAATCGGTGTAGGACGAAATAGTGCCAAATATTGTCACTATTTGTGATAGGGTCGAGATATGAACGTGAGACTCAGACATGACGCCATCGTGCGCTGCCTTCGCCGCAACGGCACATCCACTGTTGATGCACTGGCGGAAGAGGTTGGTGCCTCCCGCCGGACCGTGTTGCGCGATATCGGCGCACTGCGCGACGAAGGCTATGTGATCCATTCCGACGTCGGCCGCGGCGGTGGCCTCCAGCTTGACCCACAATCGATGCAGACCCGAGCCAAGTTGTCCGTGCCCGAAGTGTTCGCGCTGCTGATCAGCGTCGCGGCAATGCGAGCCGCCGGGAATTTACCCTTCTCGGAACTTGCCGACGCGGGGTTGGCCAAGATCGAAAAGGCCTTGCCGTCGGACAAGGTGAAAGACCTGCGCGCGTTTCTGGAGTGCCTGCACATCGGTCAGCTGTCCCCTTTGCAGGATTTGTCGGACATGGGGAAAATGGACCCCGACCTGCTTGGGGCCTTCGAGACGGCGTTTCTGGGCCGGCACTTCATCCGGTTCGACTATAGCGATGCAAAAGGGCGCAAGACCGCGCGGCAGGTGGAACCGCAAGCCATGCTGATCCTGCCACCCCTATGGTATCTCGTCGGCTGGGACCCTGTACGCGTCGACTTCCGCCATTTCCGCATGGACAGGATCAGCAACCCGGAAGCGGTGCCGACTACAAGCTTTCGCCGCCGGCATGTGCCGTTCGAAGATGATGTCTGTCCTTACAGCGAATTGCACCCGGAGCGTCGAAGCAGTCACTCGTGGTAAATGCAGCATCTGACACTCTGGGCTCAAACCTGCTGTTCGCCGCAAACAGTCCCAGTGTCCGCTCTGGGCTCCTTGCGGACCTCCGCTGCACGTCGGACCGATGACCGCTATGCGGGACAAACCGGACTTGTGCAGGTGCGGCTACTGCTAAGGCAGCATTCCTACGCAGCGGCGGCGCGCTTGTCGCATCAGTTCGGCCCTTTCATCAAACCGGAAGTCTAGCTCAGTCGATAGACACCGAACCTGGAGAGCTGCTTCGCCTCCTAGAACTGAAACGATCGGGACGTGGATAAAAAGCCTTTTCTCACCTCTCATCCAATGCCCGGTTGCCACGCTTTGTGGTGTCGCAGGAATTCACTCGGCTAACTCGAGGACGGGTGTCCTTTCGATTGCAAGCATTAATAGCCCAGTACACGAGGCTTTCTCACATCGTGCAACCAAGACGACGAAGCGGTAATTCACACATCAGATCGCAGATAGACCTGCGTTCGTGTTCAGCAAAAACTGTGAAAAAATGGGGCTGCTGGCGGCACCGACGGCACGCGCGTTGTGGCCGATGCTTCCGGCTTCGATCCTGGGTTCGATCAAGCCGCGCTTATCCTGGTTGGCCAGATAGCGCCGGGTTCTTTCGACCAGTTGGTCGCGCACTTCGGGCGGGAATGCACCGTCGATCAGGACGGCCTCAAAGTCTATCACCGAACATATCGATAACGACGCCTTGGCCAGTTCCTGCGCGGTCTGGCCGATCCACGGCTCCACATGGCGGGCGAGGCTGCTCCAGTCCTGCGGCTGCCGCCAGATGACCGCCGGGTCCAATCCGGCCTCGATCACGCGCGATTCCAGCAAATGAAGGGAGGCGACGTCGATCAGCTGCTGCGCCTCGCCGAGCGGGCCGGTGCTGCGCATCGAGCCCAGGGCACCCGCGTTACCTTGATTGCCTTCGAAAACCGTTCCGTTCAGAACAACCCCGCCGCCGACGAATGAGCCGATGAAGAAATAGGCATAGTCGCGGTACGTGTTCCCTCTGCCATACAGGCGCTCGGCACGGCAGGCCGCCGTCGCATCGTTGATGACCGAAACAGGCAGATCACTGAACGCCGCGACTTCCGCTTCAAAATTGATGTCTTTCCATGACCGGAAACTCTCGGCAGCGATACCGGTCAGGTCGTGCCACTTCCAAAGCTCGAACGGCGTACCGATCCCGATGCCGCAGATGCGAGACACCAATCTTTCCGGAATTTGGGCAAGGAGCGTATCGAGGCCTTCTTTCAGGAACCCGAAGACAGCATCCGGCATCGCGTATTCATAAGCGGTGTGGAGCTGCCCGCGTACCTTGCCGGACAGATCGAGCAGAAGCAGGTCTGCGCTTCGGCGGCCGATCTTCAGGCCGAAGGACAGAACCCCGTCGGGGTCCAGCTCGATCGGTATGGACGGCTTGCCGATCTTTCCGCGCACGGGGTTGCCGCGCTTAACCAGGCCCTCGGTTTCCAGGTTTCTCAGGATGGTTGAGACTGGTCGGTTTGGACAATCCCGTGCGCCGCGCAAGCTCGGCCGCGGGAACGGCCTGATGAAACTGCAGGATAGACAGGATCAGTCGCTCATTGTGATCGCGTATGCCGCTCTGGTTTATGCCAGCGCTTTTTTCGATGATGCTGTGTCCGTCCATGGCGAGGACCATAATTATCTCCCCTTGCGATCATAAGATAGCTCTCAATACTTAGTAAGTAAAGTTAACAAACTAATTGACAGGAGCATCGGAATCGGTTTTTTTACTGTTAGACCTGCAGAATTGCACTTTTGCGGGCTTGGACAGGGGAGGAGCCTTGTCCTGAACTTGAAATCCTTGGGAGGACACCATGAAAACGCTTTTGACCACCTCGACCTTGGCGCTGACCGTGATGGCGGGGGCTGCAGTCGCCCAGGCCAACGCCTGCCTGATCACCAAGACCGACACCAACCCCTTCTTCGTGAAGATGAAGGAAGGCGCCACCGCCGCGGCAGAGGAAAGAGGCATCAATCTGTCGACCTTCGCGGGCAAATATGACGGTGACGTCGAAACTCAGGTCGCCGCAATCGAGACCTGCATCGCTTCGGGTGCCAAGGGCATTCTGATCACGCCGACCGACAGCCGCGCGCTGGTGCCGGCAATCACGCAGGCGCGCGAAAACGGCGCAGTTGTCATCGCGCTCGACACCCAGTTCGAGCCGGCAGATGCAGCGGACGCGACATTCGCGACGGACAACTTCAAGGCCGGCGTGCTTATCGGCGAATGGGCAAAGGCAAAGATGGGTGACGACGCCGCGAATGCCAAGATCGCCCTGCTTGACCTGAACGCTTCGGAAATTTCCGTCGACTACCAGCGCAACAACGGGTTCCTTCAGGGCTTCGGCATAGACATCAAGGATCCGACCGACATCGGTGACGAGGACGATCAGCGCATCGTCGGCAACGACGTAACCGACGGCTCTTCGGATGGCGGCCGCACCGCGATGGAGAACCTGCTACAGGTCGATCAGGACATCAACCTCGTCTATACCATTAACGAGCCGGCTGCGGCCGGTGCCTATGAGGCGCTGAAGTCCTTCGGCAAGGAAGAGGGTGTCATCATCGTTTCCGTTGACGGTGGCTGCCCCGGCGTACGGGACGTGGCTGACGGCGTGATCGGTGCGACCTCGATGCAGTTCCCGCTTCTGATGGCCTCCCAGGGCATCGAAGCGATCGCGACATACGCCGAAACCGGTGAAAAACCGCAGAACAGCGAAGGGCTGGAGTTCACCAACACCGGCGTTGAGCTTGTCACCGACGAACCGGTTGATGGTATTCCTTCGATCTCTTCTGCGGAAGCTCTGGAAAAGTGCTGGGGCTGACCCTGGTCTGACCTGTCGGGTAGGGCACTTCGGTGTCCTGCCCGCCTTGTGTCCTTCGCCCCATTTTGACTGAACCTCACGCCGCAGCTATGCTCTGCGGCAAGGGAGAGCCTCATGTCTGAACCAACCACACCCTCCAAGACGGGCCAGGACTACGAACATGTCCTGGATGGCAGCGCCAACGAGGTTGCAGCCTTCGAAGCCCACAGTCACACGGTGCTGAAACGCGTTCAGCACGTGCTTCACAACAATCCCACACTTGTCCCGGTGATCGTGCTGGTCATCAGCCTGATCGTCTTTGGACTGATTGCGGGCGGGCGGTTCTTTTCCGCGTTCAACCTCAGCCTTATCCTTCAACAGGTGTCGATCATCGGCATCCTCGCCGCGGCGCAGTCGCTGATCATCCTGACGGCGGGCATCGACCTTTCCGTTGCCGCGATCATGGTCCTGATGTCGGTCATCATGGGCAATCTGGCGGTCTTTGCAGGTGTACCTACGGGAGTTTCCATCCTGATCGGGCTCGCGGGCGGGTTCGGTGCGGGCCTGATGAACGGCTGGTTCATAACCAAGATCAAGTTGCCGCCCTTCATTACCACGTTGGGCACATGGTCGATCTTCTATGCGTTGCTGCTCTGGCTTTCCGGTGCGCAGTCCATCCGTGGCCAGGACATCGACGCAAATGCGCCATTCCTGAAGTTCTTCGGTGCCTCCTTCGACATCGCGGGCGCCCGGATCACGCTCAGTTCGGTGCTGATGATCGTCGTTTTTATTGTGCTATGGTATATGCTGAACAAGACCGCCTGGGGTCGGCATGTCTATGCCATCGGCGACGACAAGGAAGCCGCCGATCTTTCGGGTATCCGTACCGACCGTACGCTGCTATCGGTCTACGGGCTCGCCGGGTTCGTCTGCGCGCTGGCGGGCTGGGCCTCGATCGGCCGGGTCGGCTCGATATCGCCGCAGTCGTTTTACGAGGGCAACCTCGACTCGATTACCGCTGTGGTCATCGGAGGTATATCGCTCTTCGGCGGGCGGGGTTCTATCCTAGGTGCTCTCTTCGGGGCGCTGATCGTGGGTGTCTTTCGCTCCGGCCTGCGCCTGTCGGGCGTCGATGTGCTGTGGCAGGTCTTTGCCATCGGCTGGCTCATCATCATCGCGGTCGCAATCGACCAATGGATCAGAAGGGTTTCGGCATAATGGTACAACCAGTTGTTCAAGCCCGCGGCATCGTGAAGCGCTATGGCCACGTCACCGCGATCGACCATTCCGATTTCGAACTGCGCCCCGGCGAGGTTCTGGCCGTCATCGGTGACAACGGCGCTGGCAAATCCTCGATCGTCAAGGCGATCTGCGGCGCCACCATCCCCGACGAAGGCGAGATACTGATCGAGGGCAAGCCGGTACGCTTCACATCGCCCATCCAGGCGCGTGATATGGGGATCGAGATCGTCTATCAGAACCTCGCCCTGTCACCGGCCCTGTCGATTGCCGACAACATGTTTACTGGCCGCGAGATTCGCAAGGAAGGCTGGCAGGGCAAATACTTGCGCATGCTCGACACTGCGGCGATGGAGAAGTTCGCGCGCGACAAGCTGACAGAACTGGGCCTGATGACGGTGCAGTCGATCAAGCAGCCGGTCGAGACGCTTTCGGGCGGTCAGCGCCAGGGCGTCGCGGTGGCCCGGGCCGCCGCCTTCGCTACCAAGTTCATCATCATGGATGAACCGACGGCGGCACTGGGCGTCAAGGAAAGCCGCAAGGTGTTGGAGCTGATCCAGGACGTGCGGGCGCGCGGCATCCCGATCATCCTGATCAGCCACAACATGCCGCATGTCTTCGAGGTGGCCGACCGGATCCACATTCACCGGCTTGGCAAGCGCCTCTGCACCATTGACCCCAAGGACTATACCATGTCCGACGCGGTGGCCTTCATGACCGGCGCAAAGCAGCCGCCCGAGAAGGACGCCGCCTGAGGCGCAGAACGGAAATGACGCGCCGCCGAAACTGTTTCGGCGGCGGGTCGGCCTGTTTCGGAGACATCACACAATGCCCCGCAACTTCCTGCAGCCACTGACCGGCTCGTTTGCAATGCCCGCCGAAGAAAACCCCACCGTTGCGATGATCGAGGCGGCCTTTCGCCATCACGGCCTGGACTGGCGATACATCAACTGCGCGGTCGCGCCGGAGGACCTGAGCGATGCGGTCCGCGGCCTGCGGGCGATGGGCTGGCGCGGGTTCAACTCCTCCATTCCGCACAAGGTGGCGGTGATCAAGCATCTCGATGTCTTTGGTCAGTCCGCCGAAATCATCGGCGCGGTCAACACCATCGTCCGCCATGCGGATGGCCGTCTGATCGGCGAGAATACAGATGGCAAGGGGTTCGTGCGCGCCCTGTGCGAGGTCATCGAACCGGACAGAAAGCGTGCTGTTTTCTTCGGAGCGGGCGGCGCGGCGCGGGCGGTTGCAGTCGAACTGACGCTTGCAGGGGCTACCCGGATCACCGTGGTCAACCGCAGTCGCGAGCGGGGAGAGGCCCTGACCACGCTGATCAAGAACAAGATTCCCGCCCACGCCGAATACTACGGGTGGTCCGGCACCTTCGCCATCCCGAGAGACATCGATTTCGTCGTAAACGCCACGTCGATCGGGCTCTACCCGGATGTTGATGCCACGCCCGACATTGACCACGACACATTGGCAAGCCAAATTGTCGTCGCCGACGGCATCCACAATCCGCCGCTGACCCGGCCTCTCAAAGCCGCTCGGGCCCGCGGCTGCACCAAGGTTGAAGGGCTCGGCATGCTGGTCGGTCAGGGCGAAAACGGGCTGAAGTACTGGACCGGCATCGATGCCGACCCATATGTCATGCGCCGAGCTCTTTTGGAGTTGGACCTGTGACACTTAAAAACCCGCTGCCGACGCAGTTCTGAACGCGCCAAATGAGGCTGTATTGCGGAACAGACGCTACGAATGGGTCCAGGCCGCGTAGGAGTCCAGTGCTTTACTTGACGAGCTGACCTCGTTCGAGAGCGAGAGCGGTAAACAAGGGTTGCCAAGGAACGCTGGGGGAGCGACATCTGCGCCTGTACGAGTCCGCTTCTCTCCGCGTCCTGCAAATTCGACGCGTGAACCATGCTGCAACGCGCACGAATGGACGTGTCTGACGCTGTGTCGCGGCGTTGAGTTTTTCGCTTATGCCACATTTTCCGCGCTGCGTGCACTCGCTACCCAAAACCACAATGACTGGGTCGGGCTCCTTGCGGACCTCCGCTGCATGTCGGACCGATGACCGCTATGCGGGACGAAGTGTGATTTCGCTGCGGTAGCGCCAATGACCGCTTGCGGGGAGTCCGGCGCCAGGAAACGTATTGTAAAACCTCTTCTATGGCACACACAACTGTTTGACACGCACGGGTTTTCGGCCCCTTCATGCGTCCATGAAACCTTTATCTGGAAAAACTGCGTTGATTACGGGTGCGTCCGCCCCGAACGGGATTGGCCGCGCTATCTCGCGCAGGTTAGCTGCTGACGGGGCGAACGTCGTTGTAACTGACCGTCCGGGTGAAATCGCCATTAATGGGTCAAGTAGATCAACCACGGAGCTTCTCGATGAGCTCGCCCAAAAGCTTAGCGGCACTTCTGCGAAAGCGCGCGCTCTGCCCTTGGACGTTACCAACACCGATCAAGTCACGTCAGTCGTTAATCGGTGTCTGGCCGATTTTGGCAGCGTTGACATTCTGGTGAACAACGCGGGGTCTCTCGCGGGATCGGCCGACTTCCTGACGACGACGCAAGCTGACTGGGAAATGAGCTATCGCGTAAACGTGCAGGGACCGATGATTTTGGCGCAGGCCGTCATTCCACAAATGCAGACGCGCGGTGGCGGACGGATTATCAATATCGGATCAACAGGAAGTCTTGGCGCGGAACCCGGGTTTGGCGCTTACACTGCCATGAAGCACGCGCTTGTTGGTCTTACCAAAACACTCGCCGCCGAGTTTGGACCCGACGGCATTCTCTGCAATACGGTCTGTCCGGGCTACATCGCCACCGACATGCACGAAGCCGCAAATGCGCGGCTTGCAGCGGCGGCGGGCGAAAGCCTCGAAGCTACACGAAAACGCCGTTATGCGAACGTCGCACTTCGATCCGCTGGTCTTCCAGAAGACGTCGCTGATGCCGTTGCGTATCTGGCTGGACCGGCGGGCCGCTATGTAACCGGAATCAACCTTCCGGTCGCAGGCGGCGTGCCAATGGGTATTTGAAAGCAGACATCGGTACGCGCCGGCTCATCCGTCACTCTGGGCTCAGAGCCGCCCTTCGCTGCAACCTGTATGTATCAGCTGCATATCTCGCCCATCGATCTAAGATCCTTTGTGGTTGAGGGCGGTGGAAAGACCACAAAACGCTCGTCGCGGCCCCAAAAATAGCCCCCGGTTCCGTACGTACGAAACCGGGGCGGAGTTCACCGAGGGGAGATGGTGTGCGGTGGCGGGCTTACCAGTCGCTGGGCCCTTTTTCGGCAAAGGCGTGGACCAGGAAGTCGATGAAGGCGCGGACCTTGGGCTGTGTGAAGCGGCCGGGCGGGTAGACGGCGTAGATGCCTTGCGTCTCAAGCGGCAGATCGGGGATTGCATCCTCGATCAGGCCCTTCTCCATCGCATCCGAGTAGAGGAAGCTGGGCAGATACGCGATGCCCAGGCCCGAGACGGCCGCATTGAGAAGCGACTGCCCGTCATTGACGGAGAGCCAGCCCGCCGTGCGGACCTGACGTTTCTCACCCGAGGGGGCGGTCAGTTTCCACACGTTGCCGCTCGACTGGTTGGAGTAATGCAGCAGCTTATGGTCGTTCAGGTCGTCGATCTTCTCGGGGCGGCCGTATTTTTCGAAATAGGCCGGTGAGGCGATCATGCGCTTGGTCGTCTCGGTCAGCTTGCGGGCGCGCAGGGTGCTGTCTTCCAGCTCGCCGATGCGCACTGCCATGTCGAAGCCTTCGGAAATCAGCTCCACGTAGCGGTTGTTGAGCACCATGTTCACGGTGATGTCGGGGAAGTCGCCCAGGAACTCGGAGAGGACGGGGGACAGGTGATTGACGCCGAAATCCGTGGCGACCGAAATCCGCAGCAGACCGGAAGGCGCTGATTGCATCGAGGTGACCAGCGCGTCGGCTTCGCCCGCATCGTTGAGCACGCGGCGGGCCCGGTCGTAATAGGCCAGGCCGATTTCCGTGGGCGAGACGCGGCGGGTGGTCCGATTGAGCAGACGCGCACCCAGCCGAGCCTCCAGCGAAGAGACGTGCTTGGAGACGGCGGATTTGGAAATCCCCATCTTCTTCGCCGCGTCAGTGAAGCCGCCTTGATCGACCACGGTGGCGAAGGCTTCCATTTCTGTCAGGCGGTCCATTTGCCGTCCCTTTCCATTCTTATTTCGAAGAACAGCTATGATCGGGGAATGGGGCGCAATCGGGGCGTGGGTGGGACAGTAGCAAGGTAATTGCTCAACCGTTGCGTGTCGGGAAACGCGCGAACGGTTTGTTTCGCCGCGGAATCGGACTGGGCGGGCGGCCTTTCGCCGCGGCCCTGAGCGGCGCGCCTCAGAGTGTGGCGGCGAGGCGCGTGCCCTGGTCGATGGCGCGTTTCGCGTCGAGTTCGGCTGCGACGTCGGCGCCGCCGATGACGTGGCAGGTGATGCCCTTCGCCTCCAGCGCATCGGCGAGCGAGCGGTCCGAAAGCTGGCCCGCGCAGAGGACCACGGTATCGGCGGGAATGACTTGCGGGTTCTCGCGCGCCTCGCCGAAGGTGATGTGCACGCCCTCATCGTCGATCCGCTCGTAATTGACGCCCGCGATCATCTGCACGTCCTTCATGGTCAAGGATGCGCGGTGGATCCAGCCCGTCGTCTTGCCGAGGCCCTTGCCGGGTTTGGAGGGTTTGCGTTGCATCATGGTGACCTGGCGCGCGGGCTTGTGCGGCTGCGGTCCTTCGGGGGCGAGGCCCGCGCGGTGCTCTGCAGTGTCGGCGACACCCCATTCGCGCATCCATTCCGGCAGATCGAGCGTGGTGCTGTCGCCGTCGTGCACGAGATGCTCGGACACGTCGAAGCCGATGCCGCCCGCCCCGATTACCGCGACATGGTCGCCGACCTTGGCCGTGCCGTTCAGCACCTCGATGTAGGAATAGACGTTGTCGCGGTTCTGGCCTTCGATCTGCGGATCGCGGGGCATGACGCCGGTGGCGATGATCACCTCGTCAAAGCCACCCAGATCCTCGGCGGAGACTTCGGTGTTCAGATGCACGGTGATGCCGTAATGGGCGACCATTGTGCGGTACCAGTCCACGAAGCCCCAGAACTCTTCCTTGCCCGCGACCTGCTTGGCGAGGTTGAGCTGGCCGCCGATCTCGGAGGCGCGGTCGAAGACGGTCACCTTATGGCCACGCTCGGCGCTGGCGAGCGCTGTCGACAGGCCCGCGGGGCCCGCACCGACGATGGCGATGCTCTTGGGCTTGTCCGTAGGCTCCAGCACCAGCTCCGTCTCGTAGCAGGCGCGCGGATTGACGAGGCAGGACGAAATCTTGCCGCCGAAGGTGTGATCGAGGCAGGCCTGGTTGCAGGCGATGCAGGGGGCGATCTGGGCGGATTTGCCTGCCGCCGCCTTGTTGACGAACTCCGCGTCGGCAAGCATCGGGCGCGCCATGGACACCATGTCCGCACATCCGGTGGAGAGGACTTCCTCGGCCACCTCGGGGGTGTTGATGCGGTTGGAGGTGATGAGCGGGATGCCGACCTTGCCCATCAGCTTCTTGGTGACCCATGCGAAGGCGGCGCGCGGCACGGAGGTGGCGATGGTGGGAATGCGCGCCTCGTGCCAGCCGATCCCGGTATTGATGATGGTGGCGCCTGCCTTCTCGATTTCCTGGGCAAGCTGGGCCACTTCCTCGTAGGTGGAGCCGTTGGGCACAAGGTCGATCATCGAGAGGCGGTAGATCACGATGAAATCGGGGCCGACGGTTTCGCGGACGCGTCTGACGACCTCGATCGGCAGGCGCATCCGGTTCTCATAGGAGCCACCCCATCTGTCCGTCCGCTTGTTGGTATGCGTGACGAGGAACTGGTTGAGGAAATATCCCTCCGAGCCCATGACCTCGACGCCGTCATAGCCCGCCTGCTGGGCGAGCCCGGCACAGCGCGCGATGTCGGCGATCTGCTTCTCGATGCCTTCCTCGTCAAGCTCGGTCGGCGGGAAAGGCGAGATCGGGGATTTGATCGCCGAAGGCGCCACGCATTTGGGGCCGTAGGCATAGCGGCCTGCATGCAGGATCTGCATGGCGATCTTGCCATCCGCCTCATGCACGCGGTCGGTGACGACCTTGTGGTTGGCCACGTCCTCATCGCTGACCATCATCGCCGCGCCGGGCAGCACGGAGCCTTCCATGTTGGGGCCGATGCCACCGGTCACCATCAGGCCCACACCACCCCGCGCACGGGCGGCGTAGAATTCCGCAACGCGGTTCCAGTCCTTCGTCTCCTCGAGCCCGGTGTGCATGGACCCCATGAGCACGCGGTTCTTCAGCGTGGTGAAGCCGAGATCGAGGGGGGCGAGCATGTGGGGATAGCTGGACATGGGGGCGAACCTTCCGGGATATGGCGTTGCCGCAGAGCATGGCGGCGGTGCGGCGGCTTGTCATCCGAAACGCGGCGTCAGGAGTTTCACCGCGCTCAAGGGTAAGCTAGGGTGAGCGGCGACACGATCAAAGGCGGAATGCATGAGACCGGAAGAAATCGAAAAGCTGCCCTATCGCCCCTGCGTCGGGGTGATGCTGATGAACGCGGGCGGCGAGGTCTTCGTCGGGCAGCGGCGCGACCGGGACTATGACGCCTGGCAGATGCCGCAGGGCGGGGTGGATCCGGGCGAGGATCCGCGCGATGCGGCGCTGCGTGAGTTGGAGGAGGAGACGGGGATCACCCGCGATCTCGTGGAGGTGGTGGCGCAGACGCAAGGCTGGCTACCCTATGAGCTGCCCCATGATCTGGTGCCGAAACTCTGGAAGGGTCGGTTTCGCGGGCAGCAGCAGAAGTGGTTCCTGCTGCGGTTCACCGGCACCGACGATCAGGTCAACATCGCCACGGCGGATCCGGAGTTCACGGCGTGGCGCTGGATCGCGCCGGAGGCGATGCTGGCGGGGATCGTGCCGTTCAAGCGCGCGGTCTACGCCCGTGTGCTGGAGGAGTTCGAGGGCCATCTGTGAGGCGCCGGGCGGAGACCTAGATGATCGGTATCCTCGGCCCCGCGGTCATCGGCAGCACGCCGGTGACCCGCGGATCTTCGTCGACGTCCACTTCGCGCCTGTAGGCGGTGAAGCCGGAGCGCACGTAAAAATCAAGCGCCTGCGGGCTGTCCAGCGTGCAGGTATGCACGTGAAAGCGGGTGATGTCGCCCTCCCATGCCAGCGTGATCGCGCGGTCCATCAGGTAGCGCCCGGCGCCGGTGCCGATCAGGGCGGGTGTCAGGCCGAAATAGGCAAGCTCGCATTCGCCCTGCTGTCTGAAATCGAGCTCCAGCAGCGCCTCGTCCCTGTCGCCCTGCGTCAGCGTGTAGAACTGCACCGCGCGGTCGCCCAGAACCGCCTCGAGCGCGCTGTCGGAGAATTTCATCCGTTCGTACCACAGCCATTCCTCGGAGCCCACGCGCGAGAAGATATCGCGGTACCATGCAAGGTCCGGCACCACCCGGCGAAAGCTGACGCCCTCGGGCAGGGGCACGCCCTTCGTCGGCATCTGTTCACGCATCTCGAGATAGGTCGTGATGATCGCGAGTTTGCCCTTGGGAATCTCGTATTGACCGTCCGGAAGGCTCATAGAAGGCCCTCGCGGCGGAACACCTCGCGCATGTCCGCCTGGGGGCGGGGGCCGATGTGGGAGATGACCTCCGCGCCGCAATAGTTGCCCATCCGCCCGCAGGTCTCAAGGTCGCGGCCGGTGGCGAGGCCATAGAGAAAGCCCGCGGCGAACTGGTCGCCCGCGCCTGTGGCATCGACGGGGCTGATGCGGGCCGGTGCGGGCAGGTCCACACGCTCGAACCCGCGGATGAGCGTGACGCCGTCGCCGCTGCGGGTACAGACCATGAGCGGGCAGATGTCGGAGGTGCGTGTCATGGCCTCCTCCAGATCCTGCGTCTCAAACAGCGATTTGATCTCCGCCTCGTTGCCGATGACGAAGTCGAGCTCATGCTCGATCATCTGCAGGAAGTCGGCGCGGTGCCGCTCGACGCAGAAGGGGTCCGAGATGGTGATGCCCGCCATGCCGCCGCCCGCCTTGGCGGCGCGCGCAGCTTCGCGGAAGGCGGTCTTTCCGGCGTCCTCGTCGAAGAGGTAGCCTTCGAGGAACATGAGCTTGGCGTTCCCGGCCACGTCGGATGGCACATCCGCCGACGACAGACCGGTTGAGATGCCCAGGTAGGTGTTCATCGACCGCTCCCCGTCCGGGGTGACGAAGATCATGCTGCGTGAGGTGGGCCGGTCCCCGTCCGCAACGGGCGGGTTGACGAAATCGATGCCGTTGCCCGTCATCTCATCCGCATAAAAGCGCCCGAGCCCGTCGTCGCGCACGCGCCCGATGAAAGCGGTCTGCAGCCCCAGCGCGCCGACACCCGCGACGGTGTTGGCCACGGCGCCGCCCGGCGTCTGCAGGCGGTCGTTCATCGCGCCGTAGAGCTGCTCTGCGCGGTCCTGCGGGACGAGCTGCATGATGCCCTTCTCGATGCCCATATCGGCGAGGAATGCGTCCGGCGCGTGGCTGATCACATCCACCACCGCGTTGCCGATGCCGACGAGGTCGTAAGTCTTCATTCCGTCTTGTCCTTGTATGCGCAGAGATCTTTGATGAGGCAGGTGCGGCAAAGCGGCTTGCGCGCCTTGCAATGGTAGCGCCCGTGCAGGATGAGCCAATGATGTGCGTGCAGCTGGTAATCCGCGGGAATATTGTCCTCGATCGCGCGCTCCACGGCCTCCACGGTCTTGCCGGGGGCGATGCCGGTGCGGTTACCGACGCGGAAGATATGCGTATCGACCGCTTGCGCGGGCTGGTGCCACCACATGTTGAGCACGACATTGGCCGTCTTGCGGCCCACGCCGGGCAGCGATTGCAGCGCCGCGCGGGAGTTGGGGACCACGCCTGCGTAGTCATCCACCAGGATCTGGCTGAGCTTCATGACGTTCTTGGCCTTCTGGCGGAAGAGGCCGATGGTCTTGATATGCGCGGTCAACCCGTCGAGGCCCAGATCGAGCATCTTCTGCGGCGTGTCCGCGATCTGGAAAAGCGCGCGGGTGGCCTTGTTCACGCCCGCATCCGTCGCCTGCGCGGAGAGCGCCACGGCCACCAGCAGCGTGTAGACGTTAACATGCTCGAGCTCGCCCTTGGGCTCCGGCTCGGTCGCGTGAAAACGCTCCATGATGGCGCGAATGGTGTGGTAATCGAGTTGCTTGGACGGTTTGCTCATGCGCAAAGGGTATGCGCAGGTTTCGGGTCGCGTGCAAGCGCGGGCGCGCATAATGTGGTCGCATGACACAGATGATGCAACCAACGGATGCGGCGCAGGGCGCCTATCACTACGGTGTGATCGCACGCGCGATCGCGGCGATCGACGCGGCGGATGGGCCGCTCAGCCTCGATATGCTGGCGGGCGAGGTGGGGATGAGTGCGGCGCATTTCCAGCGTGTGTTCTCCGCCTGGGCGGGCGTCTCGCCCAAACGCTATCAGCAGTATCTGACGCTGGGCCATGCCAAGGCGCTGCTGCGCGCGCGGTTCACGACGCTGGAGACGGCGCATGGGCGCGGGCCTGTCGGGCACGGGGCGGTTGCACGATCTTTTCGTGCGCTGGGAGGCGATGAGCCCGGGCGACTTCGCCAGTGGCGGTGACGGGCTCGAGATCTTCTGGGGCTGGTTCGAGAGCCCGTTCGGGCCCGCGCTGGTGATGGGTACGGACAAGGGGATCTGCGGCCTGTCGCTGGCTGGCGAGATGGGCGAGGCCGCGGCGATGGCCGATCTGCGGGGCCGCTGGCCCGCCGCGACGTTCACCGAAGATCCCGATGCGCTTGCGTCCCTGGGTGCAGGCCGCCTTCGGCATGGACCGCAGCGCGGGTCCCGCGCCGCTCTAGCCTGATTGGTGCACCGTTTCAGATCAAGGTCTGGGAGGCGCTGCTGCAGGTGCCCGAAGGTCAGGTGACGACCTATGGCGCCATCGCGGAGCACATCGGCGCGCCGAAGGCGTCGCGCGCGGTCGGCACGGCGGTGGGGCGCAATCCCATCGGCTACCTCATTCCATGCCACCGGGTGCTGCGCAAATCGGGGGAGTTGGGCGGCTACCACTGGGGCCTGCCCGTCAAGCGCGCGATGCTGGGCTATGAGGCCGCGCGGCTCGATGCGCGGGAAGCCGCAATGCACGACGCCTGAGCGCACAGGTGCGCGGGTTGCCGCTTATTCCCCGCAATCCGGCATTTTGTCGCGAACCAAAGCGGTTTATATTGCGTTCACCATTAAGATGCTTCGCCCGAACGGAGCCGCAAACAGTAAGGCAGTAAGACAATGACAGTTATGAAATTCCCCATGGTTGCCAGTATGGTGGCCGTGATCGCTTTGGGCGCATGTACCAATCCCAACGGCACGATCCTCGCGCAGCCGGGCGATCCGAACCAGCGCACCAAGAACGGCGCGCTCATCGGTGCGGGCGCCGGTGCGGTGATCGGCGCACTTTCCAAGGGTGACGGCAACCGCGATCAGGGTGCCGTGCGCGGCGCGCTCATCGGTGCGGCACTGGGCGCGGGCGGCGGTGCGCTTGCTTGACCGGCAGGAGCGCGACCTGCGTGCAAGCCTCGGCAACAACAACGTGACAGATCAACAACACCGGCGACCGTCTGATCGTGACGCTGCCGCAGGATATCCTGTTCGCGACAGGATCCACCGCCGTGCGTCCGGACCTGCAGCGTGACTTGGGCGCGGTTGCGGGCAACCTGCAGGCCTACCCCAATTCGACCATCCAGGTGATCGGCCATACCGACAGCGACGGCGAGGCGAGCTTCAACCAGCAGCTGTCCGAAGAGCCGCGCGAATGCGGTGGCTTCGGTGCTGATCAACAACGGTGTATCCGCGTCGCGCATCCGCGCCGAGGGTCGTGGCGAGAGCCAGCCGGTGGCGAGCAACCTCGACCCGCGCGGCAAGGCGCAGAACCGCCGCGTCGAGATTGTGATCCTGCCCAACGCGCCTGATACGTAACGACCAGTCATGAAAGCCCCGGTGCAGTGTTGCGCCGGGCTTTTTTGCATCTGCCCATGGCCGCACATCCGCTGTGTGCGGGCCGCACTTGAGATCGCGGTGCGTTGCCTCACATTAGGGGCAACGCAGATTTCAGTAAGGACACTCCCCCATGGCAACCCCCAAACTCTTCGGCATTTCAGGCTCCCTGCGCAAGGACAGCCACAACACCCTGCTGCTGGCGGAGGCCGCGCGGCTGTTCGGCGATGCGGATTACACGCTCGCCGATATCCGTCTGCCGCTTTATGACGAGGACGACGAGAAGGCCAACGGCGTGCCCGACGCGGTGCAGACGCTGGCGCAGCAGATCGCGGATGCGGATGCGGTACTGATCTCGACACCTGAGTACAACAAGGGCCCGTCGGCGCGCTCAAGAACGCGCTCGATTGGATCAGCCGGGCGCAGGTCAAGCCCTGGGGGGACAAGCCCGTGGCGGTGATGTCCGCCGCGGCGGGGCGTGCGGGCGGCGAGCGGGCGCAGATGGTGCTGCGCGGTTTCATGGTGCCGTTCCGGCCGCAGATCCTGCAAGGCCCGGAGATCCATCTGGCAGGCAGCTCGCGACGCGTTCGACGCTGACGGGCGGCTCAAGGGCGAGATGTACATCAAGGAGCTGACGCAGCTGATGGAAGCCCTGCGCGCACGGATCTAGCGGGCGGGATCAGAGGTTGTCCTCGACGCGAAAGCCCTGCGGGATCCTGTCCGACCCCTCCAGCATCAGATCGGCCATGACCTGCGCCACCTTGGGCGCCATGCCGAAGCCGATCTTGAAGCCGCCGTTGGCGATGTAGTGACCGCGCGGCCCGGCCAGGGGCCCAGCATCGGCGCGCGGCTGCGGCGCGCGGGCGCACCCCGGCCCACCGCGCGATCACCGGCGCGTCGCGCAGGGCGGGCACAGCGGCGCGGGCGGCGGCGATCACATCGTCGAGTTGCGCGTCGGTGCGCGGTGGCATCGATCGTAGCTGTTCTCGGACGTCGAGCCGATGGCGACGGTGCCGTCGAGATGCGGGATGATGTGCACGCCGCCGGCGAAAAGCTGCGGGCGCGCCGCGGCGTCGATAGCCGCAGCAGTGCCGCCTGACCCTTGACGCCGCTGCCCACGCTGCGGTGGTGCCCGTCGCCCAGCGCCTCGAGCCCCGCGACGCCGGTGGCCCAGAGGACAGCACCGCTGGTCCGGGGCCGCTCCGATGACCGCGACACCCCAGCGCGCCGAGCGCGGCGACAAGCGCATCGCAGGCCTGCCGCGGATGCAGATGCGCGCTCAGCGTGTCGTGGATCAGATGGCCTTCGGGGCTGATGCGGTTGCCAGTCGTCGCTGCGGCGCCGGGATCACCTCCCATGTGGCGTTGTCCTGCCACAGATCGCGTGCCGTGTCTGCGCGCTGCTGCGGCCAGTGCGCGGGCGCTTGGCATCCGCGATGGGTTGCAGGCGCCCCGTGCGCGCATAGCCCGGATCCTTGCCCCCGGCGGCGGCCACCTCGCGCCAGAACGCCTCCGCCATCAGCAGGCTCTCTAGCTGAAACGCCTTCTTGGGGTTCCAGTTTTCCGGCACATGCGGGGCAAGCGCGCCGACGATGCCGCCGCTGCTGCCCGCGCCGGCGCCGTGCGGGTCGATGATCTGCACCCGCGCGCCGCGCTGCACGCAGGCCCAGGCAATCGAAAGGCCAAAGATGCCTGCGCCGCGAATGGTGATATCGGTCATTGCTCCTGGCCTCGCTTTGCGCGCAACTTGCGCCGCAAGTGACCGATACAGGGCATGCGCGTGCAGGACCAGACAGCACAGATCGAATGGCGGGACGGGCGTGTCCCGGTCTCGACCCGCTTTGATGATCCCTATTTCAGCCTCGAGGACGGGATGGCGGAAACGCGGCATGTGTTTCTGGGCGGCAACGACCTGCCCGCACGGTTCCGGGACGGATTTCACGTGGCGGAACTTGGCTTCGGCACGGGGCTGAACTTCCTCGTCGCGCTGGCAGGCGTTTCGCAACCTTGGCTGCGGCGGGCATGCTGCGGTTCACCAGTTTCGAGGCCTTTCCGATGGCGATCGGCGATCTGCACGCGCGCGCTGCGTGCCTTTGACGGGCTGCCGGACGATCTGGCGGCGCTGGATGCGTTTCCGGAGCGTGCTGGATGGACCCGATTTCGACTTGCGGGTGATCGTGGGCGATGCACGCGAAACGTTGCCCGTGTGGGAGGGGCGCGCGGATGCGTGGTTTCTCGACGGCTTTTCGCCCGCCAAGAACCCGGAGCTGTGGTCGCCGGAGCTGATGACGCAGGTCGCCGCCCATACGCTGCCGGGCGGCACGGCGGCGACCTATACCGCGGCGGGGTTCGTGCGCCGCGGGCTGGCGGAGGCGGGTTTCGACGTGACGCGCGTGCCGGGCTACGGGCGCAAGCGGCACATGACGCGCGCGGTACTGCGTATGACGCAAAGCAATAACATCCCGCTGGGCATCGTGCTGATGATCGCCACGACCTTCGTGTTCGCGGTGCAGGACGGGCTGTCGCGGCATCTGGCGGGCGAATACAACGTGCTGATGATCGTGATGATCCGCTACTGGTTCTTCGCGGCCTTCGTCATCGCCATCGCCAAGCGGCGGGCGGGCGGCATCCGGGCGGCGGCAAGGACCGACCAGCCGTTCGTCCAGATCACGCGCGGCCTGCTGCTGAGCCTCGAGATCTGCGTGATGGTCGCGGCCTTCACCATTCTGGGACTGGTGGAGAGCCATGCGGTCTTCACCTGCTATCCGCTGCTGGTCGCGGCGCTGTCGGGCCCGGTACTGGGCGAGCATGTCGGCTGGCGGCGCTGGGCCGCGATCGGCGTGGGGTTCGTCGGGCGTGATCATCATCCTGCAGCCGGGGCGCGAGGTCTTCGACGTGCGCGCGCTCGATCCCGCTGCTGGCGGCGGCGATGTTCGCGGTCTACGGGTTGCTGACGCGCTATGCCGGGCGGCGCGACAGCACGGCAACCAGCTTTTTCTGGACCGGCACGGTGGGTGCCGTGGCGATGACCGCGCCTGGGCGCGTGGTTCTGGGAGCCGATGAGTCGCGCGCGACTGGATCTGGATGGGGTGCCTGTGCCTGACCGGCGTGACGGGGCACTGGCTGCTGATCCGCTGCTACGAGGTGGCGGAGGCGAGTGCGGTGCAGCCTTTTGCCTATCTGCAGCTGGTGTTCGCCGCCATCATCGGCATCACGCTCTTCGGCGAGACGGTGAGCACCAATGTCGCCATCGGCTGCGCGATCATCGTGGCGGCGGGGCTATTCACCTTCTGGCGCGAACGCCAGCAGCGTTGAGCCGATGAGCTCTTCGTAGAACGGGCATCGGCAGCGGGTCGTGGCCCAGACGCGCGCGGTAGATCGGCAGGCTTTCGGTCACGCGCATGATGTAGTTCTGCGTTTCGCGGAACGGCACCATCTCGATCCAGTCCACGATGTAGATGTCGCCGTCGCGCGGATCGCCGTAGTCCTCCATCCAGCGGATCGGGCGGCTGGGCCCCGCGTTATAGGCGGCGGACATCATCACCACGTTGCCGTCGAAACGGCCCGCCAGCTCCGACAGATACTGCGCGCCGAGGCGCGCGTTGTAGACCGGATCGGCGGTGAGCCGGTCGGTGGTGTGCAGCGCCGACAGGCCCAGGCCTTGCGCGACTTCCTGCGCGGTGGCGGGCATCAGCTGCATCAGCCCGCGCGCGCCGACCTGTGATTGCACGACGGGGTCGAACTCGCTCTCGCGCCGCGCGATGGCCAGGGTCATCTCGGGCGCCATCGGCAGGTCCGCCTCGCCTGCGGGGTGCAGGGCGTAGTAGGGCGCTGGCGATCTCGAGCCCGCGCTGCGCGGCGCGCTTGCCGATCATCACCGCCAGATGGGGCTGGCTCCATGTCGATGGCGGCCTGTCCCAGCAGTTCCAGATCAGGCTCCAGCAGCTGCTCTGCCAGATGGGTCCAGAACCGCTCGGCCAGGGCTCATCTCGCCTGAGGCTTGCAGCAGCATGCCCGCCTCGAACAGGGGCGCGCGGGCCAGCGGGCTGGTGCGCCAGTCCTGCGCGGGCGGCGCGCCGCGCAGCTTCTCGGGGAAGGGGATGCCCGCCCGCTCGGCGGCGAGCAGGCCGTAGAAGGACGTCTGGAAATTCGCGCCCATGGCGTAGGCGGCGGCGGCGCCCGTCGGCATCGCCCGCCGCTTCGAGCGCGCGGCCCTGCCAGTAGCCCGCGCGGCCCTGGCTGATGGGGGATTCCACGGCACTGTCATGGGCCCTGAAATGGCGCAGCGCCAGCGCGGGATCCTTGAGGAAGCGCAGGGCGATGTAGCCCGACAGCCATTCCAGATCGGCGAAATCCGACCCTTCGGTGAGGACGTGCCGCGAGGCCATGGCATAGGCGCGCGCGGGATCGCCGCTGCGCATCTCGTCGCGTGCCAGGCGCCCGGCGGCGGTTGCCCCAGGCCGCGGGATTGCCGAGGCTTTCGACGCTCAGCGACGCCTCGAGCATCAGGTCCTTGGCATCCTGCTCCCGGCCCCCGCGTGCGCGCCATTCGAACCGGGCGTGGTTGACGCCGCCCGGGATTTTAGCGCGTCGGGCAGCGCCTCGTAGAGGGCCACGGCGTCATCGCCGCGCTGGTAGAAGGCGATGCGGGATCGCGCGGCCTGCACGGCGGCGGCGCTGGCGAGGTCGTACATCTGGCCGTGCTTCGGTGATATTCACGCTGCCAGATCATCGCATCGAGCCGGGCATCGTGGTGCGGTGCGAGCAGGGCCTGCATGCTCGGCCAGAAACAGCGCCTGCTGATTGCGCATCCATCGGCATGGTGCGCCACGCGAGCACGACATTGGCCTGCGCCGCGCCGCTGCTGTCCTGTGCCGTCAGCGCGCGCGGCGTGGGCCAGAACGCCCTCGCGGCGTCTGCGCAGGCGCCTCCTCGAAAAAGGCGAGGACGGCGGCGTCGCCCTGCTTGATCACCTTCGGCTCCGATTGGCGGCGCAGGTAATCCATGCCGGGCCAGTCGGGCCTGCGGGCGATGAAATCTGTGATCTGCGCGTAGCTGCCCTGGGCGGCGCGCAGGCGGTGCCACAGGATCACATCCTGCGCCGCCAGACCGTCGCGCACCGCGATCCGCTCGGCTGCCGCGAAATCGCCGCCGCGCATCGCATCCAGCGCCCAGCCCAGCGGGCGCGGGCGTTCGGCGGCGGCAGGCAGGGCCATGGCACACAGGACCACCAGGGCCGTCAGATGGCGTCTCATGGCTTGCAATTCCTATCCCGCTCACAGTAGAGCCTAATGAGCATAGCCTATCCGCGCGCGGGTTCAATTCACGTGTTCGCGCGACGGCCCCGCATTCCGCCGCTGGCGGTGTCATCCACGGCAGACCGTTGCGGTCTCCAGCACAATAAGGGAGCGTGCACATGTTTTCAGGTTCTATGCCTGCCCTCGTCACGCCGTTTCGCGGCGGCGAGCTGGATATCGAAACGCTCAAGAAACTCGTGGAATGGCATGTCGGCGAAGGCTCGAACGGGCTGGTCCCGGTGGGCACCACGGGCGAATCGCCGACACTGACGCACCGCGAGCATGAGACGGTCGTCGAAGAGGTGGTGAAGGCCGCCGCGGGCCGCATCCCGGTGATCGCGGGCGCAGGCAGCAACAACACGCTCGAGAGCATCCGCCTCGCCCAGCATGCGCGAAAAGGTGGGCGCGGACGGGATGCTGGTGGTGACGCCCTATTACAACAAGCCGACGCAGCGCGGGCTGATCGCGCATTTCACCGCCGTGCACGATTGCTGCGACCTGCCGATCATCATCTACAACATCCCGCCGCGCTCGGTCGTGGACATGACGCCCGACACGATGGGCCAGCTGGCGAAACTGCCGCGGATCGTGGGCGTGAAGGACGCGACCGGCGATCTGGCGCGGGTCAGCGCGCAGCGGATCACCTGCGGGCCCGATTTCATCCAGCTGTCGGGCGAGGACGGCACCGCGCACGGGTTCAACGCGCAGGGCGGCGTCGGCTGCATCTCCGTCACCGCGAACGTCGCGCCAAAGCTCTGTGCGCAGTTGCAGGCGGCCGTGCAAGGCGGGCGATTACGCGACCGCGCTGGAGATTCAGGACAAGCTGATGCCGCTGCACAAGGCCATCTTCACCGAGCCGGGGCTGGTCGGCGTGAAATACGCCATGTCGCGGCTCGATCTGTGCTCGGAGGAGGTGCGCCTGCCGCTGACCGGCTTGAGCGATGAGACGCGCGGACTGGTCGATGCCGGATTGCGCCATGCGGGGCTGACGAACTAGGCTTTTCATCGCGGGGCGCGCGTGTAGGGTGTGGGCGACCCCACAGCCGGAGCTTGCGCCATGAACATCCTCCCCCTCATATCCCAGAGTACGGACGAGCTCACCGCGATCTTCCGTGACCTGCACGCGCACCCTGAAATCGGCTTCACCGAAGAGCGCACCAGCGCCATCGTCGCCGACAAGCTGCGCGACTACGGGGTGGACGAGGTCCATACCGGGCTGGGCAAGACCGGCGTCGTCGGGCTGATCCACGGCAAGCGGCAAGGCAACCGGCGCGTCGGGCTGCGCGCGGATATGGACGCGCTGCCGATCCATGAGATTACCGGGCTCGACTATGCGTCGCGCAACGATGGCGTGATGCATGCCTGCGGCCATGACGGGCATACCACGATGCTGCTGGGCGCGGCGAAGCATCTGGCGGGGACGCGCGATTTCGACGGGACTGCGGTGCTTGTGTTCCAACCCGCCGAGGAAGGTCTCGGCGGGGCGCGCCAGATGATCGCGGACGGGCTGTTCGAGCAGTTCCCCTGCGACGAGATCTACGGGCATGCACAACATGCCCAACGGGCAGCACGGCAAGGTCGGCATCTGCAAGGGGGTCGCGATGGCAGGGGCCGCGTTCTTCGACATCACGGTGACGGGCAAGGGCAGCCATGCCGCGCGGCCCAACGACGGGCGCGACGCGCTGATCATCGCGGCGAGCCTCGCGACCGAGTTCCAGACGATCCTGAGCCGCAACGTGCCGCCGCTGGATACCTGCGTGCTGTCGGTGACGCAGTTGCACGCGGGTGCGGCCTATAACGTGGTGCCGGAGATCGCGACGCTCGCCGGCACGATCCGCTATTTCAAGGACGACATCCTTGCGACTGGCGGCGGGGCGGATGCAGGCGATTTGCGATGGGTTCGCGCTGGCACACGGGGTGCAGATCACGCTGGATCTGCGCAATGTGTTCGACGTGCTGATCAACGACGAGGAACTGTCGGATGCCTATCTGGACGCGGCGGCGGATATCGTGGGGGTGGAGAATACCTTCAACAAGGACACGCCCGCGACCGGGTCGGAGGATTTCTGCCGACATGCTCAAGCTGGTGCCGGGGGCCTATTGCGTGGTGGGCCATGCGCGGCACTGTGCCCTGCACAATCCGTCCTTCATGCTCGACCCCGCCATCCTGCCCATCGGCGCGTCGGTGATGGCGCGGATGGTGGAGAAACGGCTGCCGCTCTAGATTTGGCGGATCATGTAGGGACGCAGCTGGGACGGGTAGGCGCGCGACGGCACCTCGCCCTTGGTCTCGAACCCGAGGCTCTCATAGAAGAGGACCGAGGCGGGATCGGCACGCGCGAGCAGGTAGGTGATGCCTTGGGTCTGCGCGATGGTGCGCAGCTCGTACCACAGCCGCCTGCCGATGCCGCGCCCCTTGTGTTCGGGATCGGTGAAAAAGCTGCGGACTTCGCCGGTGGTGCCGCCCAGATGCTCCAACGCGATGCAGCCGACGATGCGGCCGTCCTCCTCCGCCACCCAGAAGCGCAGCTTGGTCAGGCGGTCCGGCGTGATGCGCAATGCATCCGCAAAAAGCGCCATGACGCTCGCGTCATAGCCGTTCGATTGCTTGGAGCGGTAGGCGAGGTCGGACATAGCGGCTGTATCTGCCGCCGAGGCAGCCGGATGAGGATGTCGCCGCCACTCACCGTTTCCCGTAGTAGAGGCCGACGACATGTTCGGCCTGCGCAAAGAAGAGCCAGCGCGCGGTGAGCACGCCCGGCGACATGGGCCAGCACCGCGAGAGCGCCAGCCAGTGGTTGAACGGCAGCAGCAAGAGCACGATCGGCAGCACGGTCATCAGCACGATGGCGATGATCCGCAGCTTGTGGGCGTGCTTGCGGCCCGACCACGTGGACAAATTCGCGCAGCAGGTAGTTGGTGCCGGTATGGGGCGGCTCGAACGCGCGCACGGCGCCGATGGCGCCGAGGCCGGTGGCTGTGGCCATCGTCGGTGCCGGATGCGGCAAAGCGCGCCATCGCCGCGCAGCCCATGTGGCGATCTGGATGCCGCCCGCGAGCGGCGAGCAGGACCACCGCCCAGGTGACCTGCCCCGCCAGCAGCGCGCCGCCCGCAAGGCAGAGCGACAGGAAGTTGGCGGGGGTCAGCGGGCGTGTTCCAGCGCGGTACCGTCTTGAGCTGGGCGTAGATCATCGAGGTGGTGAACACGGTGCCGAGCGAGCGCAGCGCGCCCAACAGGCCCAGCAGCTGTCCAGCGCTGATCGAAGAACACCAGCCCCGCGCCGTAGAGCGCCATCAGCACCAGTGCGGCCACGGCGCACCATGCCTCGCGCGACAGCCAGCTGGTGCGCCACTGCGTGAACGCCTTGAGCGCGCGTTCGGGGTGGCCGAGGTGGAAGGTGGAGGAGATGAGCCCGCCCACCGCCAGCACATAGGCGATGGCGAAGAACGACGAAGGCGTTGAAGCCCGTGCGTGGCGGGCATGCCGAGCCCCAGAAACACCAGCAGGCCAAAGCCCAGGCCGGAGAAGGTGGAGAAGAAGATGACGGACGGAGCGGGATGCATCAGAGTTTTTCCAGCGTCTTGTCGAGCCAGGCGAGAAAGCCTTTCGGCTCGGTCGCCACGGGGGCGAGGAAGGGGGCGAGCACGTCGATCTGCTCGTCGCTCCGGGCGAGCCGGTCCTTGGGGCGCGGGGGGCAGGTATTTGTTCACGGGTTTGGTGCCCTGCTCCGGCATCAGGTCGATCCCGCCCCGCTCGGCCACGAGCTGGCTGACGCCGATGTCAGGATCGCCCAGATCGCCGAAATGGCGCGCGCCCGAGGGGCAGGTGCGCACGCAGGCGGGCTCGCGGTCCATCTCGGGCAGGTTTTCGTTGTAGATGCGGTCGACGCAGAGGGTGCATTTCTTCATCACGCCCTCGGCCGCGTCCATCTCGCGCGCGCCGTAGGGGCAGGCCCAGGCGCAGAGCCCGCAGCCGATGCAGTCGCTCTCGTTCACCAGCACGATGCCGTCCTCGACGCGCTTGTAGCTGGCCCCGGTGGGGCAGACGGTGACGCAGGGCGCGTCCTCGCAATGCAGGCAGGATTTGGGGAAGTGGATCAGCTGCGCGTGCGCCCGTCGGCTCGGGCTGCACCTCGTAGCTGTGGACGCGGTTGAGGAAGGTGCCGGAGGGGTCGGCGCCGTAGGGGTCCTGATCCGACAGCGGCGCGCCGTAGTTCTCGGTGTTCCAGCCCTTGCAGGAGATCACGCAGGCATGGCAACCGACGCAGGTGTCCAGGTCGATGACGAGGCCGAGTTTTCGTGTGGTGGTGGCGGGCAGGGTCGGTCATGCGGTCTGCTCCTCGGCTGGCTGGTGCCGTGGGGGCCAGCCCCCTTTGTGCCGGTGGCAAACAATTCCCCCGGAGTGTTTAGGGCCAAGAAAGATAGGCGATCATGGGGCCTACCTTCCATGCGAGTTCTGCCGGGCCCTTGGCGACGGGGGATTTCAGCGGCGGCATCGCGGGGCGGGCTTGGGCGTCCGCGGGGGCGTCGACCTTCCTCGATGGCGACCTTGAGGTCGAACCATGCGGCCTGTCCGGTGATCGGGTCGGAGTTGGCCCAGCGCAGCCCGTCACCCTTGGGCGGCAGCAGTTCGTGGATCAGGTGGTTGAGCAGGAAGCCCTTGGTCGCCTCCGGCGCGTCCTCGTCCAGCGCCCAGGCGCCCTTGCGCTTGCCGATGGCGTTCCACGTCCAGATCGTATTCTCGTTCAGCGCGGCCATTTCCATCACCGGCACGGTGATGCTCGCCATGGGGCGAGGTGATCTCGGCCCAGTCGCCATCCTGCAGCCCGTGCTGCGCGCATCAGCTTGGTCGGCAGGTACATCGGGTTGTGGCCATGCAGCTGGCGCAGCCACGCGTTCTGGCTGCCCCAGCTGTGATACATCGCCATCGGGCGCTGGGTGAGGGCGGTGATGGTGAAGCCCTCGTTGCCCTGCTGGTCGGTCTCGTACCAGATCGGCAGCGGGGACATCGTGTCGCTTGATGCGCTCGCGCAGGTGGTCGGGCGGCTGGCGGTCGCCGTGCCCTTCGGCGGCCAGCTGAAAGCGGCGCATCGGCTCGGCGTAGAGTGTGAAGAGGTAGGGCTGCGGGCGTGTCGAAGAGGCCGATCTTCGACCGCCCAGTCCTGATAGGCGGTGTTCCACGGTTTGTAGTAGTTGCGCCCCGTCGGGGATGTGCTGCGACGAAAAAGCCGCCGTTCTCGATGTAGTTGTCGAGCTGGGCCTCGTTCGCGTCGCCGCGCCCGCCTTGCAGGCCATTCGCGCCGGTGCGCCAGCCCGCCAGCGGGCCGATGCCGGGGCGGCGTTCGTGGTTGACGATGTAGTCGGCGTAATCGGCGTATTTCTGGCCGCCGTCCTCGTTGGTGAAAGCCCGGCAGGCCGAGCCGCGCGCCCAGATCGCACAGGGCGGACTGGAAGCCCTTGCACGTTGCGGTCGGGCTCCACCACGGGCCAGCGGATCGCGTCGGCGGCGGCGTCCGCCTCGCAGATCGGGCGGTCGAGCAGGGAGATGCAGTCGTGGCGCTCAAGATAGGTGGTGTCGGGCAGGATCAGATCGGCATAGGCCACCATTTCGGAGCTGTAGGCGTCGGAATAGATGATGTGCGGGATGACGTATTCGCCGTTCTCGTCGCGTGTCGGTCAGCATCTGCATGCACGCCGGTGGTGTTCATCGACGAGTTCCACGACATGTTGGCCATGTACATGAACAGCGTGTCGATCTTGTAGGGATCGCCCGCATGGGCGTTCGAGATCACCATATGCATCAGGCCATGGGCGGACATCGGGTTCTCCCAGGTGAACGCCTTGTCGATGCGCGCGGGGCTGCCGTCCGCCTTGAGGGCGCAGATCATCGGGGCCGTGCACAAAGCCCAGATGCGGGCCGTCGAGCGGCGCGCCCGGCGTGACGCTTGCAGTGCGGCTTGGGGTGCGCGGTGGCAGGTTTGGGATAGGGCGGCTTGAAGCGAAAACCGCCCGGCACCTCGACGGTGCCCAGGATGATCTGCAGCACGTGCAGCGCGCGGCAGGTCTGGAACCCGTTGGCATGGGCCGAAATCCCGCGCATCGCGTGAAAGGAGACGGGGCGGCCCGTCATCGTCTGCGTGGTGCTCGCCGCGGAAATCGGTCCACGCATGGTCGAGCTCGAACGCCTCGTCGAAGGCGACGCGGGCAAGTTCGGCCGCGAGGCGCGGATGCGCGGCGCGGAGATGCCGCAGCGCTCGGCCACCGCCTCGGGGGCGTATTGCGGGTCGAGGTACATCTCGGCCATCTGGTGAAAGACCGGGCGGTGCGTGACGCCCTTGCGCGCGGTGGGTGGCGGCCAGATCCGGGCTGACGCCCTTGTGATCGAAAGGCGCGAGCTTGCCCGTGGTGCGGTCGATCACCAGTTCGCTTGCCGTCCTCGTCGCGCAGTATCAGGCCGAATTCGGGCGATTTCTCATCGCCGTTCACCAGCACCGGCGCATCGGTGTATTGCGCAAGATAGTCGCAGGTCGATCTTGCCCGCCTTCATCAGGCAATGGATCATCGACAGGATGAACAGACCGTCGGTGCCCGGCGTGATGCCGACCCAGTCATCGGCCACGGCGTTGTAGCCGGTGCGGATCGGGTTGACGCCGATCACCCGCGCGCCGCGCGCCTTGATCTTGCCGATGCCCATCTTGATCGGGTTGCTGTCGTGGTCCTCGGCCACGCCGAAGAGCATGAACAGCTTGGTGTGGTCCCAGTCGGGCTGGCCAAACTCCCAGAACGCGCCGCCCATGGTGTAGATGCCCGCCGCCGCCATGTTGACCGAACAAAACCCGCCATGCGCTGCGTAGTTCGGCGTGCCAAAGGACTGCGCCCAAGAGCGAGGTGAAGCTTTGCGACTGGTCGCGGCCGGTGAAGAACGCCAGCTTTTCGGGGTTGCTCTCGCGGATCGGGCGCAGCCAGTCTGTCGCGATGGCATAGGCCTCTTCCCAGCTGATCTCCTCGAACTCGCCCGAGCCGCGCGGGCCGACGCGTTTCAGCGGCGCACGCAGGCGCGCAGGGCGCGTTGTGCTGCATGATGCCCGCGCTGAGCCCTTGGCGCAGAGCACGCCCTTGTTCACCGGGTGGTCGCGGTTGCCCTCGATATAGGCGACCTTGAGATCGCCCAGGGGGTCCTTCTTCATGTGCACGTTGATCCCGCAGCGGCAGGCGCACATGTAGCAGGTCGTCTTGCGGATCTCGTCCGAGACCTGGGGCTCAGGTCCAGATGCCGGTTGTTTATGGGTCATCGTGATCCTCTCGGGTGGCCTTGCCTATCGGGTCTCTAGCAGGTCTTGCGCCTCGCGGGCGATGTGAAGCTTCCTCCGGGCGGGCACGATGTAGGTGGGAAAATCTCCCAACCAGCGCAGCTGCTCAGAGAATACTTTCCGGATATCATGACAGCAGTTTTCGCCGATCCCGCCGGTAAAGGCAACGGCGTCCAGCCCGCCCATCGCCGCGATCATCGAGCCTGCCTGCCGCGCGATCCAGTAGCAGAAGTGCTCGAATGGCGAACCGCGCCTCGGCCGTGTCGCTCGCTTCAGCGCGCGCATGTCACCGCTGTAGCCCCGAGAGACCCAGCAGGCCCGAGCTGATGGTGCAGCAGATGGTCCGCCGCCTCCGAGCCGCGCGCCGCGACGAGCCGCAGCACGGCGCCTGCGTCGATCTCGCCGGCGCGGGTGCCCATGGTCAGGCCGCGTCAGCGGCGAATAGCCCATCGTCGTGGCGACAGGATCTGCCCGTCCAGGATGGCGCAGAGCGACGCACCGTTGCCCAGATGCAACGCCAGCAGGCGGCGCGGGAGCGTGCCGCTCTGCTCCGGCAGCGCGCGGACCAGCGCGGCGTAGCTGGTGCCGTGAAAGCCGTAGCGCCGCAGGCCCCGGCAGATCGGGCAGATCGGCAGCGCATAGCGGCGCGCGACCTCGGGCATGGTCGCGTGAAACGCCGTGTCAAAGCTGGCGCATTGCGGCAGCTCCGGCGCGCGGGCTGCCACCGCGTCGATCGCCGCCAGATGGTGTGGATTGTGCAGCGGCGCGAGCGGGATGCAGTCTGCGATGGCCGCGCGCACGGCGGGCGTGATCCGTCGCGCGGCGGTCAGATCGGTGCCGCCATGCACGACGCGGTGCGCCACGCAGTGCAGATCGCGCAGCGCGATACCGCGCTGCGACAGCACCCCGAAAATCGCATCGAGCGCGGCAGTGTTGTCGGGCAGGGCGTGCTCCTGACGCTCAGAACCGATGCGCAACTGCCCCGCACCGCCGATCCCCGTCGCTTCGATCCTCAGGGTCTCGCTGAGCGCCCCGTCGAACAGCGCTGTCTTGATCGACGACGATCCGGCGTTCATCACCAGAATGGGGGCTGCGGCCAAAGGCTCAGACCACCTGCTCGCGCATGTCCGCAGCGTCGATGCCCGCGACAGCACACGGGTTTCTTCATCGCGTCGCGGCGGAAGGGATCGCCCAGCTCCTGGTTGATCATCGCCTCGATCAGGGTGGTCTTGCCGTGGTTCATCTGGTCGTCGATGGCCTTGGCGAGCGCGGCGGTCAGCTCCTCCTGCGTGCGCGCCACGACGCCTTGCAGCCCGCAGGCCTGTGCGATGCCCGGCGTAGGACACCTGCTCGTCCAGCTCGGTGCCGACGAAGTTATCGTCGAACCACAGCGTCGAGTTGCGCTTTTCCGCGCCCCACTGGTAGTTGCGGAAGACGATCTGCGTGACCGGCGGCCAGTCGCCGCGGCCGATCGCCGTCAGCTCGTTGACCGCGATGCCGAAGGCGCCGTCACCGGCAAAGCCCACGACCGGCACGTCGCGGCGGCCGATCTTGGCGCCCACGATGGCGGGCAGGCCGTAGCCGCAGGGGCCGAAGAGGCCGGGGGCGAGATATTTGCGCCCTTCGTCGAACGACGGATAGGCGTTGCCGATGGCGCAGTTGTTGCCGATGTCCGAGCTGATGATCGCCTCCTGCGGCAGCGCCGCCTGGATCGCGCGCCATGCCATGCGGGGGCTCATCCAGTCCGGCTTGTCCGCGCGGGCGCGCTCGTTCCAGTCGGTGCCGGGATCGTCCTGCTCCTCGGTCATCGAGGTGAGCTCCTGCGCCCAGGCGGATTTGGTCTGGGCGATCAGCGCCTTGCGCGTCCTCGCGGCCCTCGTCGCCGGCGGTGTCCGCCAGCTTCGCCAGTGATGGAGGCCGCGACCTTTGCGGCGTCGCCGACGATGCCCACGGTCACCTTCTTGGTCAGGCCGATGCGGTCGGGGTTGATGTCGACCTGAATGATCTTGGCATCCTTGGGCCAATAGTCGATGCCGTAGCCCGGCAGGGTCGAGAAGGGGTTGAGCCGCGTGCCGAGGCACAGCACCACATCGGCCTTCGCGATCAGCTCCATCGCCCGCCTTGGACCCGTTGTAGCCCAGCGGCCCTGCAAACAGCGGATGGTTGCCGGGAAAGGCGTCATTGTGCTGATAGCCAACGCAGACGGGCGCATCGAGCCGCTCTGCCAGCACGCGGCGACGCCTCGATGCCGCCCTTGGCCAGCACCACGCCCGCACCGTTCAGGATCACGGGGAACTTGGCCTCCGACAGCAGTCTGCCGCTGCGCTCGCGACCGCGTTCTCGCCGCCCTGCGGGCAGTTCGAACTCGACCATCTTCGGGCAGTTCGATGTCGATCACCTGCGTCCAGAAATCACGCGGCATGTTGATCTGGGCGGGGCGCGGAGGCACGCTTGGCCTGCATGATCACGCGGTTCAGCGTCTCGGCGATGCGCGCGGGGTCGCGGACCTCCTCCTGATAGGCGACGCAATCGGCAAAGAGGTTCATCTGCTCCATCTCCTGAAACCCGCCCTGACCGATGGTCTTGTTGGCGGCCTGCGGGGTCACCAGCAGCAAGCGGCGTGTGGTTCCAGTAGGCGGTTTTTACGGCGGTGACGAAGTTGGTGATGCCGGGGCCGTTCTGCGCGATCATCATCGACATCTTGCCGGTGGCACGGGTGTAGCCGTCGGACATCATGCCGGCGCTGCCCTCATGCGCGCAGTCCCAGAACGTGATCCCCGCCTTGGGGAAGATGTCCGAAATCGGCATCATGGCCGACCCGATGATCCCGAACGCATGCTCGATGCCGTGGCATCTGCAGCGTTTTGACGAAGGCTTCTTCGGTGGTCATCTTCATGGCGGTGATCCTTCGGTGTTGGGGAATGCGAATCCGGTTGCTGCGCAGCCTACGGTCGTCGGGCGCCCGCAGTTAGGGCCAGTTGTCAGGCCGGAATATGGCCAGCGTGCCGCATCGCGCCAATCTCGGCGGCGAGCAGCTGCGAGCCCGGCGGCGATGCGCCCGACGGGGATCGAGGAATAGGCCAGCCGGTAGAAATTGCGCGGCTGGTCCGCAGCGCCGAAAGAACGAATGGCCGGGTTCGATCAGCACGCCGTGGGCTGCGCAGGCGGTCGGCGAGGATCTTGGTGTCAGATCCCCTCGGGCGCGCGCATCCAGAACGACGAGCCGCCATGCGCGCCCGACCTGCGATCGTGCAGACCCGTTGGCGGCGAGCGCGTCCTCCATCGCCGTGCGCCGCTCGTGCAGGGCGTGGCCCATGCGCCGGACAAGCGCGTCGTAGTGACCAAGCGACAGGAAGTAGGCGGCGGTGCGCTGGATCTGGCCGGGCGGATGGCGCAGCACGCTGGCGCGCAGGGCGCGGGCCTCGCGGATGAACGGCTCGGACCCCACCAGATAGCCAAGCCGCAGACCGGGAAACAGCGACTTGGAAAAGCTGCCGACATAGATCACGCGCCCGTCGCGTATCGAGCGATTTGAGCGCAGGCGAGGGCGCGCGCAGGAAGGACATCTCGAACTCGTAGTCGTCCTCGACGATCAGCGCGTCGATCTCGCGCGCGCGGGCCAGCAGGGCGCGGCGGCGCGCCATGGGCATGGTGGCATTGGTCGGGCATTGGTGGCTGGGCGTGGTGAATATGACGTCGGTGTCGGGCGGGATTGCATCCGGGCGGCAGGCCGTCATGGTCCACGCGCACGGGGGTCACGTGACAGCGCGACTGGATCAGGATATCGCGCAGCGCGTGGTAGCAGGGGTCTTCCAGCACGGCGCGCGCGGCGCTGGGTCAGCAGCACCTGCGCGGTCAGCCACAGCGCGTTCTGCGCACCCAGCGTGATCAGGATCTGTTCGGGCGGCCGCGGTGATGCCGCGCCGGGGCAGGGTGTGGCGCGCGATGAACTCGATCAGTTGCGGGTCGTCCTGATCGTAGTAATCGGAGGTCATGCGAGTAGAAGTCCCGCTGCCCCAGGGCCTGCAGCGCGCAGAGGCGCCAGTTGGCATGATCAAACAGCGTCTGGTCCGCCTGACCGTAGACGAAGGGATAGCGATAGTGCGACCAGTCCTGCGGCTTGGACGGTGTCACGCCGCCGCTGAAGCGCTGCCCGATGGCGCGGGTCCAGTCGACTGCATCGAGCGTGTCGGGGCTGGGCGTGAAGGAGGGGGCGTCGGCGCATTCTCCGACACGAAATAGCCAGAGCGGCCACGCGAGCTGAGGTAGTCATTGGCCAGAAGCTCGGTGTAGGCGATGGTGACGGTGATCCGGCTGACGCCCAGATGCGCGGCCAGTCTGCGGGTCGAGGGAAGCTTTTCGCCGCGCTGGAACCGACCCGACAGGATGCCTTGGGCAATCATCTGCTGGATCTGCGATTGCAGCGTGCCCTGGGCACCATGTTGCAGAAAGAACGTCTCGACGGGGAGGGCCATGAAGCTTTCTTATCCTGGACCTAATCGGAGAGATATCTGGACTTAGCCCATACTGAATTGGATCTCGGATCCTTTCCCGAGCGTAGCAGGCGGCGGGTCTTGTCACAAGTTTCTATCGCGTAAGCGGATGCGTCAGTCCAGTTTCCTGCAACGACACATGCCGTGTCCCGCAATCAGGGCGGGTCGGTAGATCGCTGTCTTGGGGGGATGGCTGTGAGAGGACGGGGAGGCTTGCGTCAGTGCCAGCGCCGGGTCACCGCCGATCCTTCGAACCGCCTGAGGCGGTTCTCGGACAGGGTTCCCCGGCGCTGGTCAGACGCGCCACCTGCGTGGGGGGAAACGCAGGCGGCAGCGTGTCGGGTGCGTCAGCGGCTGCCGTTGACACCGCGCTGGCTCAGGGCGAGGTTGAAGATCTGGCGAAACTGCTCGGTGGTGATCACCGGATCGCTGTCCAGATCGAGAGCCGCGACCGAAACGGGCTGGCGCGCCTGGATCTGAACCGTCTGCAGATCCTGAGAAAAGCGCACGCATTTATTGAGGGCGCAGAATTGGCCCGGTGCGACGCGCACCGTGCCATTGCTTTGTGCGGCGGCGGTGGATCCGAGCGCGGTCAGGATCAGCGATGCGGAGAGGAGCGTGCGTTTCATGTCGTAATCCTTCGTGCGTGTTAAACGAAATCAGTTGAATAATGGGTCACTGCTTAAAACTTAGGATTGCGCCCGCCTTGTGCAATCCCGCTCGCACGGATGTGAGAGCCTGTGCGCAGGGCGTGTTGTGGCGGCAATCGCGGCACCACAGGCACGCGCCTCTCGCCGGATGGCTTCACTTGGACTGAAAAAGGCCCCGCGATGATGCGGGGCCTTCGAGATAAAACGATGTATGGCTCAGGCCAGAACGCGGCCCAATGCACCGTCGACGGCTGCGATGATCTGGTCGATGTCGTCGCGGGTACAGATCAGCGCGGGCGAGAAGCACAGCGTGTTGTTCTTGCCCGGCAGAGAGCGGTTGGTGGCGCCGATGATCACGCCCTGGCTCATGCAGTCGGCGACGATGGCGCCCACCAGCTTCTCGGGCAGCGGCTCCTTGGTGCCCCGGTCCGTCACCAACTCCGCGCCGAGGAACAGGCCCTTGCCGCGCACCTGCCCGATGGCGGCATGTCTGTCCTGCAACGCGGCAAGCTGGTCGAGCATGTAGGCGCCCATGGCGTTGGTATTGCCGAGCAGGTCCTCGCGTTCGATGATGCGCATGTTCTCGATCGCCGCCGCCGGACCCGCCGTGCAGCCGCCGAAGGTGGAGATGTCGCGGAAATAGCTCAGGTGGTCGGAGGGGTCGTCCTTGAACTTGTCGAACACCGCCTCGGTGGTCACGCAGCAGGAGATGGCGGCGTAACCGGATGCGACACCCTTGGCCATCGTCACGATATCGGGCTTGATGCCGTATTGCTGGTAGCCGAACCACGCGCCGGTGCGACCCAGGCCGCAGACGACCTCGTCGATGTGCAGCAGGATTTCATACTGGTCGCAGATCTCGCGCACCCGCTCCCAATAGCCGTCAGGGGGTGTGATCACGCCACCGCCCGCGGTCACGGGCTCTAGGCAAAGCGCGCCGATGGTGTCGGGGCCTTCGCGCAGGATGACTTGCTCGATCTGGTTGGCGGCCCAGACGCCGTAGTTCTCGTCGGGGGCGCCCTCCTGCTCATGCTTGCGGTACTCAAGACAGTGGGGCACGCGGATGAACCCATCGGGGAAGGGGCCGTATTGCGCGTTGCGCTCGTCCTGTCCGCCCGCGGCCATCGTGCCGATGGTGCCGCCGTGGTAATCGCGCTCGCGGTAGAGGATCTTGTGCTTTTTGCCGCCGTAGTGCCGCGCGGCGATCTGGCGGACCATCTTGAAGCCCTTTTCGTTGGCTTCCGAGCCCGAGGAGGCGAAATAGACGCGGCTCATGCCGGGCATCTTGTCGATCAGCATCTCGGAGAAGATGGAGCCCGGGATCGAGCCTGCGGAGCCCGCGAAGAAATTCAGCTTCACCAGCTGGTCGCGCACGGCGTTGGCAATCGATTCGCGCCCGTAGCCTACGTTGACGGTCCAGACCCCCCCGGACACGGCGTCGATGTGCTCCTTGCCGTGCTGGTCCCAGACGCGCAGGCCGCGTCCCTCCACGATGATGCGCGGATCGTTTGTTTCATACTGTTTGTGCTGGCTCAGGTGGTGCCACAGATGGGCGCGATCGGCCTCCACGATGCGTGAGATGTCATTTTCGTTAAAAGTACCGTCCATGGTGGCGACCTTTCGAGACTGCGGGACCCCGGGAATTGGCGGGAGTTGTTGGAATAAGATACCATAACAGACAGGGTTTGGGCGATGAAAAATAGGGCCAGAGCCGGCAGATGAATAGCGCCAGATGCGCCGGGCCCGGAATCACCTGCGGATCGTGGCGCGCCCTGCGCAGCACCTGCGCAGACTGGACTCATGGCGAGCGGGCAACTGGTCCTTTGTTTTCGGGGTACAGCGCCCAGAGTGATGTCGGTTCGCGGTAACGCGTGCCGCACTGCCCAGCATTTGGGCACTGGCGCCGAAAGGGAGGAAAAGGTGCACCGGGGCGACGCCCGCTCTTTGCGCGGCGGTGCATCCTGCGAAACAAGGAGGCGCGGAATTGAGTCCTCACATCTCGATATCCAAGTTAACAGTGTTGCAAGTGAGGCGGTCATCGCACAGGATGCCTGCGTCTGCAGCGGGGCCTGCAACCAAAAATCCCGCGCTGTGAAACCGCAGCCGGACAAGAACCGAAAACTGGGAGAAATGAACCATGATGAAGAAAACAGTAAGCGCGTTCGTCGCCAGTGCGGTGATGTCGATCACCGCAGGCGCCGCCTTTGCGCAAAGCGACGAGCTCACAGTCGGCTACTTCCTCGAGTGGCCGATGCCGTTCCAATACGCCAAGGAAATGGGCACCTATGACGAGGCGCTGGGCAAGACCGTCAACTGGGTCAGCTTCGACAGCGGCGTGGCGATGTCCGCCGCGATGGCATCGGGCGACGTGCAGATCTCCGTGAGCCAGGGTGTGCCGCCCTTCGTGGTGGCGACATCGGGCGGTCAGGACATCCAGATCGTCGATGTGGCCGTCTCCTATTCCGAGAATGACAACTGCGTCGTGGCCTCCGGTCTCGAGATCGACAAGGAAAGCGCGTCCGAGCTTGCGGGCAAGAAGGTGGCCGTACCGCTCGGCACTGCGGCGCACTACGGCTTCCTGCGCCAGATGGACCACTTCGGTGTCGACGTCGCCAGCATGTCCGTCGTTGACATGGCACCGGCGGAAGGTGCCGCGGCGCTGAGCCAGGGCGCGGTCGACATGGCCTGCGGCTGGGGCGGTGCGCTGCGCCGGATGAAGGAATCCGGCAACGTCCTGCTGACCGGTGCGGAGAAGGAAGAACTGGGCATCCTGGTGTTCGACGTGACCTCCGCGCCTGCCTCCTACATCGCGGAAAACGGCGATGAGCTGGCGAAGTTCCTCAAGGTGACAGCGGATGCCAACGCCATGTGGAATGCCGGCGGCGACAAGGCGGCGGAAATGCTGCCGGTGATCGCGGCCGATGCGGGCATGGACGAGCAGGCCACGGCCGAGACGCTGGCCGGGTTCACCTTCCCCTCCATCGAAGAGCAGCTGGGCGCCAAGTGGTTCGGTGGCGGCAGCCAGACCTTCATGGGCGGTGTGGCGCAGGTCTTCGTGGAAAGCGGTTCCATCGACGCGGCGCTCGATGATTACGCGGGCACCGTGAACACAGGCCCGCTGGAGGCTGCAAACGGCATGTAATCCGGTAACCGGATCTATCGGGCCCGGCGCACACCCGTGCGCCGGGCCCCTTTTACAAGTTAAGAATTTGCGCAACGAGGCCGGGTCCACCCGGCCCGAACGGGCCGAAGCCAAGGCCAGAAAGCAGGGACATGTCCGGACTTTCCATAGACAAACTCTCGATGCGGTTCGACCTGCCCGGCGGCGGATCGGTGCAGGCCCTCAAGGATGTCTCGCTCGAGCTCAGGGAGGGCGAATTGCTGAGCGTGCTGGGGCCCTCGGGCTGCGGCAAGACCACGCTGCTGAACATCGTGGCGGGGTTCCTGGCCCCGACCGAGGGAAAGATGACCCTGAACGGCCATGAGATCAAAGGCCCCGATGCCGAGCGCGGGATGGTGTTCCAGCAGGGCGCGCTTTTCGAGTGGATGAGCGTGCGCGAGAATGTGGGCTTCGGCCCCTCCATGAAGGGGATGCCGCGCAACGACAAGAAAGAGACCGTTGACCATCTGCTCGATGTGGTCGGACTGCAGGACTTCAAGGAAAAGGCGGTCTATGAGCTCTCGGGCGGGATGCAGCAGCGTGTGGCGCTGGCCCGTTGCCTTGCCAATGATCCCGACGTGATCCTGATGGACGAACCGCTTGGCGCGCTCGACGCGCTCACCCGCGAGAAGATGCAGAGCCTCGTGCTCAAGCTGTGGAAAGAGACCGGCAAGACGATCATCCTGATCACCCATTCGGTCGAAGAGGCCCTGCTGCTGGGCGAGCGCCTGATCGTGATGGCGCCGCGGCCGGGGCGGATCCACAAGGAATACCGGCTGCCCTTCGCGGAAATGGGCGTGGCCGCGGACCTGCGCGAGGTCAAGAAGCACCCTGATTTCGCGGTCAAGCGCGAGGAGATCCTGGGCATGATCTGGGATATGGAAGAAGAGATCATGGGCTCGGAGGCGAGCGCATGAAGGGTTTTTCGGAGGCGAGCGCATGAAGGGTTTTTCGGAGGCGAGCGCATGACCGGCTTCATCATTCTGGCCGTCTACGTCGGCATCTTCGTGGCCTCGATGGTGATCTTCACGCGCATCGGCGCGGGGATCAGGGATTACACCTCGCTCAAGACGGTGACCTTCGGCGATGAGAGTGCAGTGCGGCCCAATCGCGCGGCGGGGGTGATCTCGCTTCTGACGCTGTTCCTGCTCTGGGGGATGTTCACGGGATCGTCGCTGATCCCAGGCTTCCTCCATGCGCCAGCGCCCTTCGCGGGAACCACGAGTTTCGACTACACGCTAGAGGCGAACGGCCAGAGCGATACGGCGACGGTGACCGTGCTGGTCCACACCCGCGAGGAGACGCCCGCAACGCCCCAAGTGGATCCGGGCGAGGGGATCGCACGGAATGACGCCATCACCGTGGCGCAATACCGCAGCCAACTGGTGAGCTTTGACCACAACGACGAGGTGAAGCGCGCCGACGGGGCCGAGATCGTCGCCATCAACGGCCAGCGCGTGCGCCCCGGCGACACGGTGGCAATCGAAGGCGGGACGGTGACCCTGTCCGACAAGGGCACACCCAATTTCGAGCCTGATAACGGTCTGCAGATGGAGCCGCTCTACCTGCCGTCGCCCGAGGCCGTTGTAGAGCGGACGGCCAAGGTGCTGGAAGAAGGTTTCCGCGGTACATCGCTGCTCGGGCATCTGGGCTGGTCGCTGTTTCGGGTAATCGCGGGTTTTGTCTGCGGCGCGATCGTCGGCATCCCGCTTGGCTATGCCATGGGGCTGAGCAACTGGTTCCGCGGCTGGTTCGACCCGATCGTGGAGTTTATGCGCCCGGTGCCTCCCTTGGCGCTCATCCCGCTGGTGATCATCTGGGCGGGCATCGGTGAGACGGGCAAGATCATCCTGTTGTTCCTCGCCGCCCTCTGGATCATGGCGATTGCCGCGCGCTCGGGCGTGTCGGGGGTGAGCATCTCGAAAGTGCACGCCGCCTACAGCCTGGGGGCCAGCAAGTGGCAGATCATGCGCTACGTGATCATCCCCAACAGCCTGCCGGAGATCTTCACCGGCGCGCGGGTTGCGATGGGCGTGTGCTGGGGCACGGTCGTGGCCGCCGAGCTGGTCGCGGCGGAGAAGGGGGCGGGCATGATGATCATGGTCGCGTCCAAGTTCCAGAACACCGATATCGTGATCCTGGGCATCATCCTGATCGGCGTGATCGGCTTCGGCATCGACATGCTGATGCGCGGCGCCGAGCGGATCATGGTGCCGTGGAAGGGCAAAGGCTGAACAAGAAAAGGTCCGGGGGACCTTTTCCAGCCTTTGCGGGCGGAGCCCCGGGAGTTGCCTGATAGCGCTGTTCCGGGGGACCTTTTCCAGCCTTTGCAGGCGGAGCCGCTGAGCTGGTGTTCCGCGAGACGCCCCTAGGCTAAACGACGAAAAAGGCCGGAGCATATGCTCCGGCCTTTCGCGTCAGTCTCAGATCTTTCGGAAAAACAGGATCGGGATGCGCGAGAAACCCGCGCTCCCGCCCGCTATTTCTTCTCCGTCTTGCCGGGCCTCTTGGCCTTGCCCGGCGGGACGAAGCGTTTGGAGGCATCCGCCGCGCGGTTGTAACCGCCCGCGGGCTTCGCATCGCCCTCCTTGGCGGGTTTCTTCCAGACGGCTTTCGCGCCCGATTTCGCCGCAGGCCTGTCGCCAGAGTCCACCGCTGGCTTGTCTTTCCAGACCGCTTTCGCCTTGGGCGTGGCGCCTGCCTTCATCGGTGTCCGCTCGGTCTTGTGGGATTTGGGCGGCCGCGCGGCGTCGCGCTTGGGCTTGGCACCCGGCTTCGGCGCAGCTCTTCCCGCGGGTTTGGGCTTGGCCGCGGCGCGCGGTGCCTCGGTCGCCGCCGGGGCATCGTCGCGCGGCGGGCGCGGTTTGCGCGCGGGCTTGGGCGCGTCGGGGTCATAGGCGGGTTTGTCACGCGGTGCGGGCTTGGGCCCTCTGTCGAAGGCCGGTTTGCCGCTGCCCTTGTTCTCGGGGCGCCCGGTGCGGGGACCGAAATCCGGCACGCCGTCAAGGCGGGTCAGGGTCACGCCGTCCTCGGCCTTCATGTCGGGGCCAAGGGCGCTCACCAGCTTGGGCACGGCGCCTTCGGCCACTTCGACGTAGGAATGGCGCGGCTGCACCCGGATCGCGCCGATGTCATCGCGGGTCATGTCGCCCACGCGGCACAGCATCGGCAGGATGGTGCGCGGCTCTGCGCCGTCGTTGCGGCCCGTCGAGACGGTGAACCAGACCGATTTGCCGAATTCCATGCGGGGCGCGTTTTCCTTGCCGTCGCCGGGATTGGACAGCTCTTCGGGTGCGGAGCCGCGGGAGCGGTGCAGGTTCACGAAAGCGGTGGCCAGTTGCTCGGGGCTATAACGCTCGACCAACTCGGCCACGAAGTCCACTGCATCTTCCGGCGCTGGCGTGGTCCATGCGGGATCGTTCAGCAGCCGCTCCTGATCGGCGGCGTTCACTTCGGCGGCGGAGGGCGGCAGCGCCCATTCCGCATCGAGCTTGGCCCAGCCCATCAGGCGCGTCGCCTTGGAGCGCATCTTGGGCGGCACGATCAGCGCGGAGACGCCCTTGCGCCCGGCACGCCCCGTCCGGCCCGAGCGGTGCAGCAGCGTGTCGGCGTTGGTCGGCAGATCGGCGTGGATCACCAGCTCGAGATTGGGCAGGTCGATGCCGCGCGCGGCCACATCGGTGGCGACGCAGACGCGCGCACGGCCATCGCGCAGCGATTGCAGGGCGTTCGTGCGCTCTGATTGCGTCAGCTCACCCGACAGCGCCACCACGGAGAAGTTCCGGTTCGTCAGCCGCGTGGTCAGGCGCGCGACGGCGGCGCGGGTGTTGCAGAAGACGATCGCGTTCTTGGCCTCGTAGAAGCGCAGGATGTTGAGGATCGCGTTTTCGGTGTCGCGCGGGTTCACGGTCAGCGCGCGGTATTCGATGTCCGCATGTTGCTTTCCGTCAGAGACGACCGAGACGCGCTGCGCATCGCGCTGGTAGCTTTTGGCGAGCTTGGCGATGGCGGCAGGCACGGTGGCCGAGAACATCAGCGTGCGGCGCGTGGCGGGGGATTCGCTCAGGATGAACTCCAGATCCTCGCGAAAGCCCAGATCGAGCATCTCGTCGGCCTCGTCGAGCACCACGGCGCGGATGTCGGTGAGGTCGATGTTGTTGCGCTTGATGTGATCGCACAGGCGCCCCGGCGTGGCCACGACGACATGCGCACCGCGGTCGAGCGCGCGCCGCTCCGTGCGGGTGTCCATGCCGCCGACGCAGGTCGTGACGATGGCGCCCGCCTTGCCGTAAAGCCATGTCAGCTCACGACTTACCTGCATGGCGAGTTCGCGCGTGGGGGCGATAACGAGGGCCAGCGGCGCGCCCGCACGGCCGAAATGCGTCTCGTCGCCCAGCAATGTGGGGGCGATGGCCATGCCGAAGGCCACCGTCTTGCCCGAACCGGTCTGGGCGGAGACCAGAAGGTCCGCACCGTCGAGTTCGGGGGCGATGACGGCGTCCTGTACGGGTGTCATCGTGTCGTAGCCTTGGGCGGCCAGTGCGTCTGAGATCGTTTGAATCAAGGGGTGTTCCTGAGCGGATGAAGAATGGGTTTGCCTGCCCCTAATGGGTCGGAGGGCGTTTGTACATGGGGCGTTTGGGAGCGGCAGGGTTGCGCACGGCGCAGGGCGTGCGGTGCATCGGCGCAAATTGGGGGTGTGAAAATGGCGGCTTCCATGTAGAACAAAAGAAGAACAAACTGGAGGGATGTATGATGAGCGATTCTTCTTATGGTCAGCTGGTGAGGCTGGGCGAGAAACGTGGCGTCGCGCAGGATGCGCGTGGTACTGGAGCGCAGGATGCGCGCGGTACTGGAGCGCAGGATGCGCGCGGTGCCGGAGCGCAGGATGCGCCTGCGCCCGATATCTCCCAGGCGGTGCTCAAGGACGCGCTGTCGGCGCGGCCCTTCGATGCGGCGGTGACGGCCTTCGTGCTGGCGTGCCTGCCGCGCAGCAAGGCGCCGGTGCTCTGGGTGCAGGACCGTGCCTCGCGGCTGGAGAACGGGCGGGTCTACGGGCCCGCGCTCAAGGGGGTGAAGCTGTTGCGGGTCGAGGTCAGCCACGCGCGCGACGTGCTCTGGGCGATGGAGGAGGGGGCCGCCTGTGCGGGCCTCGCGGCGGTGGTGGGCGAGGTGCATGGCGCGCCGCCGGTGCTGGATTTCACCGCGACCAAGCGTCTGGCGCTGCGGGCGGAGACCTCCGGCGTGCCGGTCTGGCTGATCCGCTCGGGCACGGTCGAGGGGCTGTCGGCGGCGCGCGAGCGTTGGCGTGTGGGCTCGTTGCCCTCGCAGTTGCATCCCCACAACGCGGCGGCCCCCGGTGCGCCCCTGTGGGAGGCGGAGCTGTTCCGGGCACGCGGGCGCGCGCCGGGGACATGGGCGGTGCGCCATGAGCCAGGCGAGAATCGTCTCCGCTTTCTTTCCCGATCTGGCGATGGACCGCTGGCGGAGGATCACGGCACAGCAGCGCACGCTGCCGGATGAGGCGGTGCCGGTGGTGCTGGCCACCCAGGGCACGCATGGGCCGGTGGTGCATGCGGTAAACGCGGCGGGCGCTGCGCGGGGGATCGCTGTGGGCGCACGGGTGGTGGACGTGCAGGCGATCCATCCCGATCTGCATGTGGAGCAGGCGGACATCGAGGGAGATGCCGCGTTGTTGGGGCGTGTCGCACTCTGGGCGCGGCGGTGGTGTCCCTGGACGGTTGTAGACGGATATGGGGCGGAAGGCGGCGGGATCGTGATGGATGTGCGCGGCGCGGCGCATCTCTTCGGCGGTGAGGCGCGGATGCTGCGCGACATGCACACGCGGTTCGCGATGCAGGGCCTCTCGGCGCGGCTGGCACTGGGGCCCACGCGCGGTGCGGCGCAGATGCTGGCGCGGTTCGGCGCGCAGGGGGTCATCTGCGGGCAAGAGGACGTGGCGGAGGTGCTTGCACCGCTGCCGGTGGCCGCATTGCGCCTGCCGCATGACACGGTGCGCCTGTTGGACCGGCTGGGCCTGCGCACCGTCGGCGCGCTGGCGGCGGTGCCGCGCGTGGGGCTGATGCGGCGGTTCGCAGGGGTGGCGGAGGCGGTCAATCCGCTGATCCTGCTCGATCGGGCGCTGGGGCGCAGCGCCGATCCGCTCGATGCCCCTGCGGAGGGTGCGCGCTGGCTCGCGCGGGTGCGCATGGCGGAGCCGGTGGTGGACCCGCTGCCCTGGCTGGAGAAGCTGGCGGAGGATCTGGCCGCACAACTGGCCAAGGCTGAGCAGGGCGCGCGGCGGTTGCGGGTGACGATCTACCGCGTGGACGGAGAGTGGCGCTCCCGCGATGTGGCCACGGCCAGCGCGAGCCGGGATGCGGGCCATTTCGTGCGCCTGGTGGCGGGCAAGCTCGACGGGATCGATCCGGGCTTCGGCTTCGATCTGATGACGCTGGAGGCGTTGCGCGTCGAGCCCCTGGTGCTGCACCAGAGCAGGCTCGACGGCGCGCGCGAGGCCGGCGCGGATGTGGCGGCGCTGCTGGACCGGCTGACCGCCAAGCTGGGGCCGCAAAAGGTGACCTGGGACGCCTGGGTACAGAGCCACAAGCCCGAGCGGGTGGAGCGCCGCGTGCCGGTGCTTGTGGATCAGGTGCTGTCGGGATCGGTCGAGACCGAAGTGGAGGTCGCGCGGGAGCGGCCCCTGCGGCTCTTCGATCCGGCGGAGGAGGTGGCGGTGCTCTACGCCGTGCCGGAGGGGCCGCCTGCGCGGTTCTCCTGGCGGCGCGTCACGTTTCTGATGGTGCGCTTCGAGGGGCCAGAGCGGATCGCGCCCGAATGGTGGCGCGACCGCAAGGGCACTCGGCTGCGGGATTATTACAAGGTCGAGGTCACGGACGGGCGGCGGCTGTGGCTCTACCGCGAGGGCATCGTGGGGGATGCACGCGGCGGTGATCCGCGCTGGTTCGTGCAGGGGGTGTTCGGGTGACGGGCAGATGAGGAACTAGAGGCTTTTGTTGAGGGATGAGGCTGCCACCTGATGCCAGAACAGGAAGGACATAAGCGCCGGTCGATCGACGAGGCCGACCCGTTTCACTGGAACGCCCCCGGCCCCTACGTGGAGCTGGGCCTGTCGACGTGTTTTTCGTTTCTGCGCGCCGCTTCGGATGCCGTCGATCTGGCGGTGACGGCGAATATGCTGGGCTATCACGCCATCGGCGTGGCCGATCACAACACGCTCGCGGGGGTGGTGCGGCTGCACGTGGAGGCGCGCACGGCAAAGGTGCGCCCGCTCATCGGGGCGCGGCTGGTGCTGTTGTGCGGGACCGAACTGCTGGCCTATCCGACGGACCGCGACGCCTACGCACGGCTGAGCACGCTGCTCTCGCGGGGCAAGATGGCGGATGTGGACGGCGGCTGGCAGGCCAAGGGCGAGACGCATCTGACACTGGAGATGGTGGCGGCGCACAGCAAGGGCGTGCAGTTGATCGTGATGCCACAGGGCAAGCTCGACGTGTTCGAGGCCGGGCTGGGGCGGCTGTGCAACGCCTTGCCCACGCTGCGCCATGTGGGGGCGGTGTATCTCTACCGCGGCGACGATGTGGCGCGGATCAACCGGCTGGACCGGATCGCGCGCAGGCATGGCCTGGGGATCCTGGCGAGCAATGACGTGCTCTATCACAGTCCCGCGCGGCGCCCCTTGCAGGATGTGATGACCTGCATCCGGCAGGGCAAGACCATCGACACGGCGGGCTTTGCGCTGGAGGCGAACGCGGAGCGGTATCTGAAGCCGCCCGCCGAGATGTGCCGCCTGTTCGCGCCCTGGCCCCATGCGATCGCCGCGACGCGCGAGGTGGCGGATGCCATCACGTTCACGCTCGATGATCTGAAATACGAGTACCCGCATGAGATCGTGCCGCAGGGGCGCACCGCGATGGAGGAGCTGGAGCGGCTGACCTGGGAAGGTGCCGCATGGCGCTATCCCGGCGGGGTGACGGACAGGGTGCGCGCGATCATCGAAAAGGAGTTCGACCTCATCCGCTCCAAGAAGATCGCGCGGTATTTCCTAACCATCAACGACATCGTGCGGTTCGCGCGGCAGGAGGCCAGCCCGCCGATCCTGTGCCAGGGGCGCGGGTCGGCGGCCAATTCGGTGGTGTGCTTTTGCCTGGGGATCACGGCGGTGGACCCGGAGGAGCATGATGTGCTCTTCGAGCGGTTCCTGAGCGAGGAACGCGACGAGCCGCCCGACATCGACGTGGATTTCGAGCATGAGCGGCGCGAGGAGGTGATCCAGTACATGTACGCCAAATACGGGCGCGCGCGTGCGGGGCTCTGTGCCACGGTGATCCACTACCGCCCGCGCAGCGCCATCCGCGAGGTCGGCAAGGCGATGGGCCTCAGCGAGGATGTAACCAGCAAACTGGCCAGCACCGTCTGGGGCAGTTTCGAGGGACAGATGGGGGATGAACGCGTCAAGGACGCAGGCATGGACCTGAGCGATCCCTACCTGCGCCGCGTGATCGCCATCGCGCGGCAGATGACGGGGATGCCGCGGCATCTGAGCCAGCACGTCGGCGGCTTCATCCTGACCGAGCGGCCCCTGACGGAGATCGTGCCCATCGGCAATGGCGCCATGCCGGAGCGCAGCTTCATCGAGTGGGACAAGGACGACATCGACGCGCTGGGCATCTTCAAGGTGGATATCCTCGCGCTGGGGATGCTGACCTGCATCGCCAAGGTTTTCGATCTGATGGGGGCGCATTACGGGGTACAGCATGATCTGGCGAGCGTGCCGTCCGATGATGCAGATACCTATGACATGCTCTGCGCGGGGGACAGTCTGGGCGTCTTTCAGGTGGAGAGCCGCGCGCAGATGGCGATGCTGCCCAAGCTGCGCCCGCGCAAGTTCTACGATCTGGTGATCGAGGTCGCCATCGTGCGGCCCGGCCCCATTCAGGGCGATATGGTGCATCCCTATCTGCGCCGCCGTCAGGGGCTGGAGGGGGTGAGCTACCCTGCGCCGGGCCCCGAGCATCCGCAGGACGAGCTGTTGCGGATCCTGGGCCGCACGCTCGGCGTGCCGATCTTCCAGGAGCAGGCGATGAAGATCGCCATCGACGCGGCGCGGTTCTCGCCGAAGGAGGCCAACGAGCTGCGCAAGGCGATGGCCACGTTCCGCTCGCGCGGGACCATCGAGCTGTTGCAGCAGAAGATGGTGGGCCGGATGACCGAGCGCGGCTATGACGAGGAGTTCGCGCAGCGGTGCTTCAACCAGATCAAGGGCTTCGGGGAGTATGGCTTTCCCGAGAGCCATGCGGCGAGTTTCGCCAAGCTCGTCTATGTGTCCTCGTGGATGAAATGCCACTACCCCGCCGCCTTCGCCTGCGCGCTGCTCAATTCCCAGCCGATGGGGTTCTATGCGCCTGCCCAGATCGTGCGCGACGCGCGCGAGCATGGGGTGGAGGTGCGCGCGGTGGATGTGAATTATTCCGATTGGGACTGCACGCTTGAGCCTTGCGCGGAGGGTTTCGCCCTGCGGCTGGGGCTGCGGCAGGTGGACGGGATGCGGCAGGACGCGGGCCTGCGGATCATGGCCGCGCGCGACGCGCCGTTCGCCGATGTGGGTGACCTCAAGACGCGCGCACGGCTCGACCGGGGGATCGTGGGCAAGCTGGCGGCGGCGGATGCGTTCCGCTCCTGCGGCATCGACCGGCGGCCGGCACTTTGGCAGGCGCAGGGGCTGCGCGATGCGCCGAGCCTCGCGCTCTTTGAGCATGCGGAGGCGGCAGCCGAGGGGGCGGAGCCTGCGGTGGTGCTGCCCGCGATGGCGCAGGCCGAACATGTCGTGGCCGATTACCAGACGCTGCGTCTGAGCCTCAAGGCGCATCCGATGTGCTTTTTCCGCGCCTCGCTGCGCAAGCAGAAGTATGCATGCACGCATGACCTCATCCACATGGCCCACGGGCAGCGCGTCAGCCTCGCCGGGCTGGTGCTGGTGCGGCAAAAGCCCGGCAGCGCCAAGGGCGTGTGCTTCATCACGCTGGAGGATGAGGACGGGGTCGCGAACCTCGTGATCTGGCCCAAGCTCTTCGAGCACTACCGCGCGCTGATCATGACGGCGCGGCTGCTGGTGGTGCATGGCCGCGTGCAGACGGACGGGCGCGTGATCCATGTGGTCGCGGACCGGCTGGAGGACCGCACGGCCAGGCTCGACGCGCTGTCGGATGAACGCGTGCCCGCGACGACCGTGCGCGGCGACCACCCCACCCATCCGCTGCCGAGCCATGTGGGCGGGGGGCGCAAGCATCCGCGCGATGTGCGCGTCATTCCGAAATCTCGTGATTTTCACTGAAGATCTGCTGCGCTATGGTGACGCATCACGATAGAAGGCCTTTCAATGAACAACCCAGTCTATGACACGCTGTTCGCGCCCCACGCGGGCAAGGACACGCCTTTTCTGTACCTGCCGGATGGCACCACCCTGACCCATGCGATGTTCCTGCGCCGCGCTGCGCAATTCGCCCATGCGATGCGCGCGCTGGATGTGCACGCGGGCGACCGTGTCGCCGTACAGGTCGAAAAATGCCCCGATGTGTTGGCGCTCTATGCGGCTTGTGCCCAGATGGGGGCGATCTTCCTGCCGCTCAACACGGCCTATACCGCGGCGGAGCTCGGCTATTTCGTGGACGACAGCAAGGCGGCGCTGCTGGTGGGGGACCCTGAGCGGGAGGCGGAACTGCACCCGGTGGCGCAGGCGGCGGGTGCGGCATTCGCCACGCTCGACGCGCGCGGCGGCTCCCTCAGCGACCGCGCGGACGACCAGCCCGACAGCTACGAGACGGTCGAGCGGCACGCGGAGGACCTGGCGGCGATCCTCTATACCTCGGGCACGACCGGCCGCTCCAAGGGCGCGATGCTGAGCCACCGCAACCTGGTAAGCAACGCGCTGACGCTGGCGGGCCTTTGGGCATTCACGGCCGATGATGTGCTGCTGCATGCGCTGCCGGTGTTCCACACCCACGGGCTCTTCGTAGCGACCAACGTGATGCTGGTGGCGGGGGGCGCGATGGTGTTCCTGCCCAGGCTCGACATCGACGCGCTCATCGAATGGATGCCGCGCGCCACCACGATGATGGGCGTGCCCACCTTCTACACCCGCCTGCTGGAGGACGCGCGGTTCGACCGCGACCTCGCGGCGGGCATGCGGCTCTTCATCTCCGGCTCCGCGCCGCTGCTGGCAGAGACCCACCTCGCGTTCGAGGCGCGCACGGGCCACCGGATCCTCGAGCGTTACGGGATGACGGAGACGAACATGAACACCTCCAACCCCTACGAGGGCGCGCGGCGCGCGGGCACCGTGGGCCTGCCCCTGCCGGATGTGGAGCTGCGGATCGCGGATGCCGATGGTGTCGAGCTGCCGCGCGGTGAGACCGGCGTGGTCGAGGTGCGCGGGCCGAACGTCTTTCTGGGCTATTGGAACATGCCCGAAAAGACCGAAGCGGAGCTGCGGCCCGACGGCTGGTTCATCACCGGCGATCTGGGCGTGCAGGACCCGGAGGGTTACGTGACCATCGTTGGTCGGTCCAAGGACCTGATCATCTCGGGCGGCTACAACATCTACCCCAAGGAGCTGGAGCTGCTGCTCGATGCCCAGGACGGCGTGCTGGAAAGCGCTGTGATCGGCGTCCCGCACGGCGATCTGGGCGAGGTGCCGCTGGCGGTGCTGGTGCCGCGGTCCGGCGCGCAGATCGACCTCGACGCACTCAAGGATGCCGTGGGCGGATCGCTCGCGCGGTTCAAGCAGCCGCGCGATTACCGTGTGGTCGACGCGCTGCCGCGCAATGCGATGGGCAAGGTCCAGAAGGCGGCGCTGCGCGCGCAGTTCGGGGCGTGATCGACCCGGGCAAGCAGGCGTTTCTGACGGCGCTGTTCGATGCGGCCGTTACCGCCGCTGACGCGCGCACGGCCCTCGCCCCGCATCTGCCGCAGATGCCAAAGGGCCGCACCGTGGTCGTGGGCGCGGGCAAGGGTGCAGCCCAACTCGCCGCCGCGTTCGAGGATCTGTGGCCGGGCCCGGTGGAGGGTGTGGTGGTCACGCGCTACGGCTATGGCTGCCCCACGCGCGTGATCCGCGTGATGGAGGCGGCGCATCCGGTGCCGGACGCGGCGGGGATGGCGGCGACGGCGGCGCTCTTTGACGCGGTGGCGGGGCTGGGCCCTGACGATCTGGTGGTGGCGCTGATCTGCGGCGGCGGCTCGGCGCTGCTGCCCTGCCCGCCCGCGGGGCTCACGCTGGAGGATGAGCGCGCGCTCAACGCGGCGCTGCTGGCTTGCGGCGCGCCCATCGGCGTGATGAACGCGATCCGCAAGCATGCCAGCGGGATCAAGGGCGGGCGGCTGGCGGCGGCGGCACATCCGGCGCGCGTGGTGAGCCTGATCGTCTCGGATGTGCCGGGCGATGATCCGGCGCAGGTGGCGTCGGGCCCCACGGTGCCCGACCGCATCACACTTGCGGATGCCCGCGCGATGATCGCGGCGCGCGGGATCATACTGCCGCCGCACATACCGGCGCAGATGATCGACGCGCCGCGCGCCGGATGATCCGGTGTTCGCGCGCAATGACGTGCGGGTGATCGCCTCCGCGCGCCTGTCGCTGGAGGCGGCGGCGCAAAAGGCGCGCAGCCTCGGCGTGCCCGCGGTGATCCTGTCGGATGCGATCGAGGGGGAGGCCGCGGCGATCGGCCAGATGCACGCCGCGATCGCGCGCGAGGTGGTGGCACAGGGCCGCCCCTTCGCACCGCCGCTGGTGCTGCTGTCGGGGGGCGAGACGACCGTGACACTGCGCCACGACGACGGGCGCGGCGGGCGCAACACGGCGTTCCTGCTGGGCTTTGCCCAGGCCATCGACGGGGTCGCGGGGATCACGGCGCTGGCCGCGGATACCGATGGCATCGACGGGTCGCAGGACAATGCCGGCGCCTTCGCCGATGGTGCCACGGCACAGGCAATGCGCGCCGCGGGTGTGGATCCGGCGGATGCGCTGCGGCGCGACGATGCATGGGGCGCGTTCGAGGCCGCAGGCAGCCTCTTCGTGACGGGGCCCACCGGTACGAACGTCAATGATTTCCGCGCGATCCTGATCGAGGGGTGAAGACGGGCGCCCTGCGACCAGCCGATTGCGGCAAAGGATGCAGTGCGGAACCCAGAGCAGTTCAGGACAGCAAGCTGCCAGGCAGTCGGCTACCGGAGGGATAATCAGGGGCTGGTTGCAATGACTGTCGGTTGGGCGGGGCAAAGCCGCCCTCCGATTCACCATAAAGAATGACCGCTCGCAGCCACGACGCGACATCCAAAGCAAGCACAAACTGGCTGGGAGACGGAGCCAGAATCGGTGCATCTCCGGGACCGAAGACAGTAAAGCTCCAGTTTTTCCATTAAGGACACTGCTGGAACCGCTCAACATCGACCAATGGCACTTACAAAGCGAGCGATAGGGAAGCGTTGTTATCCGATAGCACCCTAAAGAAGCCTGTTGGTGATCAGATAACATCACGGCTGTGATGTAAGAGCACGTAGATCGGTGGTGGCTGCGGAACGCGATTCCTCTCGATCCCCGGCTACTCGCAATCCCGCTAACGCACAGTTGGCTCCTCAGGAGACTACCATGAAATTCATCTATCCGCTCATCGCAGCAACCGCCCTGATTTCGGCCTGCGCCCCGGGTGCAGCAATCGACAGTGATATGGAGCGCGGCTTGGTCGGGGCCGCTCTTGGATATGGCGCGGCTAAGGCCGTCAAAGGAAACGGCGACCGTGGTGCCATCATAGGCGGGCTTGCCGGTGTATTCTGCGATGATGCGGGCGTTTGCAGCAGACCTCGCTATTGAGCGCACCGAGGAATTGGTGAAGGGCGCGGATCAGATTCGCGCCCTTGCTTGAAGCCTTCTCTCGCCAATTTATGGCGCTCATCGCATCCGACTTCGAAAAGACCGCTTACCGCCTTTCGCGAAGGATGCTGAGAGGTTCACGAACGGAAAGTGCGGGCTGAAAGCAGTCATTGCGCTCCAAGCTCACTGCGGCATCTCACAAGCCGCACTTACCCCAAAGGCCTACGCCAAGGCAGTACTGATTTCGTCGTGTGAGGCTTTAGGAGATCCGTTGCACAGGTTTACCGCCCGGACGACGCGCTCTCGCATTGAAAGAGCGCTTGGTGGAGCATAGCGGGATCGAACCGCTGACCTCCTGCATGCCATGCAGGCGCTCTCCCAGCTGAGCTAATGCCCCAAATCACGCAAGCGTGGTAAGGTGACCCCCTAGAGGGCCCTGAGGTGCCGACCCGAAGGTCTGCTGGGCTGTGTACTATGGACAACAGGCGGCGGGATCAAGCGAAAAACGCGTGCCCCGGCCGCCGGGTTTCAGAGGTCCTCGTTGTCCGATGCGACGTCCGCGATCTCGTCGAGCGGGACGGTATCGTCGTCGTCCTCGTCATCATCCAGCAGATCGTCGTCGAGATCGACATCGACGTCATCGTCATCTACCAGATCGTCCTCATCCTTCACTTCGCTCGCCTTCGCCTTGGCGGTCGCCGCATCTTCTGCGTCGGCGGCGATCATGCGGGATTTGGACTGGTCGACTTCCACCACCTCGCCCGTGTAGGGGCTGATGATGGGGTTCTTGTTCAGGTCATAGAAACGCTTGCCCGTGGTGGGGCACAGGCGCTTGGTTCCCCATTCTTCGTTGGGCATGGATTTCCCCTTTGTGGCTTGGTCTTGTGTCTAGATGATTCCGGGGGATTGCCATATGCTACGGATGCTGTCCAGCCCAAAGCCCTTTCCTCTCCCGTGATGAGCACCGCATGTCCGATCCGCACCTGCCCGGCGATCCGCCCATCCCCCTGACACTGCGGCGTTCGGCGCAGGCGCGGCGGATCTCGCTGCGCATCAGCCAGCTTGACGGGCGGGTGACGCTGACGCTGCCGCGGCGCCTCGCGGAGCGGGAGGCGCTGGATTTCGCGCGCAGCAAGGAAGGCTGGATTCGCAAGCATCTGGAGGCGCGCGGCACCGACGTGAGCGTCGGCATCGGCAGCGAGCTGCCGCTCGGCGGCAGGTTCTACCGGGTGCAGGGCGGCACCGGCCGGCGGGTCGAGATCACGCCGGAGGGGATCTTCGTGCCCGGTCCTGCGGAGCGGGCGGGCAAGCGGCTGCTGGCGCATCTCAAGGAGATCGCGCGGGACCGCCTCGCTGGGGCCAGTGATGATTATGCCGCGCGGCTCGGGCGCGGCTACACGCGGCTGAGCCTGCGCGACACCCGTTCGCGCTGGGGGTCGTGCACGTCTGATGGCGGGCTGATGTATTCATGGCGTCTCGTGATGGCACCGCCGGAGGTGCTCGACTATGTCGCCGCCCATGAGGTGGCGCATCTGGCGCAGATGAACCATTCGCCCGCCTTCTGGGCGGAGGTCACGCGGATCTACGGCGATTACGCGGGCCCGCGCGGATGGCTGCGCAGCAATGGCAGCACGCTGCACCGCTACAGGTTCTGAACGCAGGTGCGGCTTGACGATCGCGCCGGATGTGATCACAAATGCGTATGACCCTGACAGCCCGCCCCGTCGACCCCGCCCCGCTGGCGCATGACCGCGTCTACCGGCACCTGCGCTCGCGCATCATGCACGGGGATCTGCCGCCCGGACATGCGCTCACCCTGCGCGGGATCGGCGCGGAGTACGGGGTCTCCATGACGCCCGTGCGGGAGGCCGTGCGCAGGCTGGCGGCGGAGGGGGCGCTCAGCATGTCCAATTCCGGGCGGATTGCGACGCCGCTGCTGAGCAACGAGCGGATCGAGGAGCTGGCGGCGCTGCGCGCGCTGATCGAGGTGGAACTGGCAAGCCGGGCGCTGCCTCGCGCGCATCTGGCGCTCATCGAGCGGTTGCAGAACATCAATGCCAAGGTCGGCGAGGCGGTCGCGCACCGCGATGCGGTGAGCTACATCCGCACCAACCTGGAGTTTCACCGCACCCTCTATCTGCGCGCCCAAGCGCCCGCGATGCTGGCGATGGCGGAGACGGTATGGCTGCAGATGGGGCCGACGATGCGCGCGCTCTATGGCCGCTTGCGCCGGACCGATCCGCCGCAGTTCCACAGGCTGATCATCGCCGCGCTGCGCGCGGGCGACGAGCCGGGTCTGCGGCTGGCGGTACGGTCCGACGTGACGCAGGGACTGAGGATGCTGGCGGGCTGAGCTGCGGGCACAGGCCGCCGCAGGCGCCGATGGGGCGGACGCGATGCAGTCCAAGTGCAAAGAAAAATGACGCGGGCGTTGTGCGCGGCGCGCCCGCACCCTGTTCCGCCCCAAGGTTGCGTTGCAGATCGGTCGGCCGCGCCATGATGCCGGGCGAACCTGGCAGGCCCTCGTCGCGGGGCAAGAGCCAGCTCAGGCGGCGAGCCCCCGGTCGCCCATGTCGAGGTATTTATCGCGGCGGTCCTTGATCAGCGCCTTGCGTCCCTTGCCCTCCAGCGATCTGAGCATCTCGGCGATGGCGAGCTCCACGGCGGCGATGGCCTTTTGCGGATCGCGGTGCGCGCCGCCCTTGGGCTCGGGGATGATGCGGTCATTGACGCCGAGATGTTTGAGATCCTGCGCGGTCAGGCGCAGCGCCTCGGCAGCCTCGCGCATCTTCTCTGCGTCCTTCCACAGGATCGACGCGCACCCTTCGGGGCTGATCACGGAGTAGACGGAGTGTTCGAGCATGGCCACGCGGTTGGCGGTCGCGAAGGCCACCGCACCGCCTGATCCGCCTTCGCCGATGATCACGCTCACCAGCGGCACGCCGATTTCGAGGCACTTCTGGGTGGCGCGGGCGATCGCTTCGGACTGGCCGCGCTCCTCGGCGCCCTTGCCCGGATAGGCGCCCGGCGTATCCACCAGCGTGATCACCGGCAGGCCGAAACGATCCGCCATCTCCATCAGGCGCACGGCCTTGCGGTAGCCCTCGGGGCGGGCCATGCCGAAGTTCCGCTCGATCCGCGATTTGGTGTCGTTGCCCTTTTCATGACCAATCACCATCACCGGCTTGTCGTTGAAGCGCGCGAGCCCGCCCATCACGGCATGATCGTCGGCAAAGTTGCGATCCCCGGCGAGCGGCGTGTACTCGGTGAACAGGGCGTCGATGTAGTCCTTGCAATGGGGCCGTTCGGGGTGCCGCGCCACCTGGCATTTGCGCCAGGGCGTCAGGTTGCGGTAGAGATCGTCGAGCATCTTGGCGGCCTTGAGGTCGAGCGCCTTGGCCTCTTCCGTCACGTCGGTCTTCGGATCGCGCCGCGCCATCGCGCGCAACTCCTCCGCCTTTCCCTCAATCTCCGCGAGGGCTTTTTCGAAATCCATGTACTGGGTCATGACGTGCTCCGCATTCGGGTTGCGCCATATATGGCGGCGAATGGGGCGGGTTGCAACGCCGCTCAGAGGCCCAGCACGGGATAGAGCGAGGCGATCAGAAGGCCCGCCATGCTCCAGTTGTAGGCGCGCAGGCGGGCAGGGTTGGTGAGGATCCGCTGAAGCTGCTGGCCCGCGAGGGTCCAGAGCGAGACGGACGGCAGGTTGACCACCGCGAAGATGAACGCGGCAAGCGCCAGCCAGACCAGCGCGGCATCGCCCACGTAGACCGTGATGGCGGTCAGCGCCATCGCCCATGCCTTGGGGTTGACCCACTGAAAGGCCGCCGCCTGCAGGAACGTCATCGGGTGGCCCGCCTGCGCGTTGCGGGTCACGGGCGCGGCATGGGCGATCTTCCACGCGAGCCAGAGCATGTAGAGGACGCTCACTACCTTCAGCACATCGTAGATCACCGGGAAGCGGTCGAAGATCTGCACCAGCCCCGCGCCCACCGCGAACAGCATCACCATGAAGCCGATCGAGATGCCCAGCATGTGCGGGATGCTGCGCCAGAAGCCGAAATTGGCGCCCGACGCCATCAGCATCAGGTTGTTGGGCCCCGGCGTCGCGGAGCTCACGAAGGCGAAGACGCACAGGGCGAGGAGTGTTTCAAAGGTCATGGCGCAACAATCCATTGAAAACCGCAGCATGAAATTGCAAAGTCAGGCAGGATTCCGGAGTTTGCACAACAAATGATCGAGCTGGACAAGAAATCTGAGCAGATATTGCGCGAGCTCACGCGCGACGGGCGGATCAGCAATCTGGAACTGGCCGAGCGCGTGGGCCTCTCCCCCTCCGCCTGTCTGCGGCGGGTGCAGGAGCTGGAGCGCCGCGGGGTGATCAAGGGGTACCGCGCGGTGCTGGACCGTGCGGCGATGGGCAACGGATTTGTCGCCTATATCGGGGTCGGGCTCAGCAATCACTCCAAGGTCTCGCAGGAAGCCTTCGAGCGGGCGATCGCGCGGGCGCCGGAGGTGCGCGAGTGCCACAACATCACCGGCACGATCGAGTATCTGCTGCGCGTCGAATGCGCCGACCTGCCGAGCTACAAGCGCTTTCACACCGATCATCTGGGCGCACTGCCCCAAGTCGCCTCGATCACATCCTATGTGGTGATGGGCTCACCCAAGGATGAGCGGGCCTGATCTGCGGCGATTGCGCGAAACAGTCTGTTTTCGGCGCCTGCCTTGCGCCGCGCCGCGGCGGGCCTCAAGTATGCCGCAAGACTGTGGTGGGGAAGTTGTTTCGAAATGGCATTGCAAAATTACGTCCTGATCGGCGTGCTCGGGGCGGTTCTGGGCGTCGCACTCTATGCCGCCGGGATCGACATTTCGCACGGCAGCGCGTTCGACGCGCCGCCGCCGGTCTATGGGGCGGACTAGACGGCGCGTGCGGCCCGCCCCGTAGCGTCGCCTAGCCCGCGATCATCTCGGATTGGCGCACGATCACTTCGGCCTGCTTGATGGAGGCGATGTCGACGAGCCGACCCTTGTAGACGGTGGCACCTTCGCCCTTGGCCTTGGCCTCCTCCATCGCCGCGAGGATTTCGCGCGCCTCGGCGACCGCCTCCTCGGAGGGGGTGAAGACCTCGTTGCTGATCGCGATCTGCTTGGGGTGGATCGCCCATTTGCCGACCATGCCCAGCGTGGCGGAGCGGCGCGCCTGCGCGCGGCAGCCCTCGTCGTCGGAGAAATCGCCAAACGGTCCGTCGACGGGCAGGATGCCATGCGTGCGGCAGGCAGCGACGATGGCCGTCTGCGCCCAGTGCCAGGGATCGGACCAGTATTTCGCGCCCTCGTGCAGCATGTAGTAGTTCTCCTGCGTGCCGCCGATGCCGGTGGTCTGCATGCCCATCGAGGCGGCGAAATCCGCCGCACCGAGGCTCATCGCCTCGAGCCGGGGGGAGGCCGCGGCGATCTCCTCGACATGCGCGATGCCCGCGGCGCTCTCGATGATGACCTCCAGCGCGATGCGTTTGGTCCGGCCCTTGGCGCGCTCCACCGCCGTCACCAGCGCATCGACGGCATAGACGTCCGCCGCGCAGCCCACCTTGGGGATCATGATCATATCGAGCCGCTCTGACGCCTGCTCCAGCAGGTCGACCACGTCGCGGTACCAATACGGCGTATCGAGGCTGTTGATGCGCACCGAAAGGGTCTTGTTGCCCCAATCGACCGTGTTGATGGCTTCGATGACATTGGCGCGGGCGCTGTCCTTGTCCGAGGGTGCGACGCTGTCCTCGAGGTCGAGGTTGATCACATCCGCGGCGGAGGCCGCCATCTTGGCGAAGAGCTTGGTGTTGGAGCCGGGGCCGAAGAGCTGGCAGCGGTTGGGACGGGCAGGGGGCGTGGGCTGGAGGCGGAAGCTCATCGGATTGATCCTTTGCGACATAAACTGTCTTTTTGTTCCACTCAGGGGGTATAAAACTGCGCAAACTGCTGCAAGGGTAATTTTGCAGGTGCAGCAATCGTCACGTCGTGCGCAAGAATGCCGTGCGCAAGAATAATGCGCGCCAGGTTCTTGATGCGGGAGGATCTTGCCGCCTGCCGCGGTGTGACGCCGCTTATGCAATTGAATTGCACGGCTTCTGCGTCAAACTGAGCGAAAGCTGTCACCTGCGGAGATTCGGACCATGATCCAGACACCCTATTTGCTCTTTCTCGGCGATGCGCCGGACAAGCTGGCCGCGAAGGTCGCGCAAGGCATCCGTGACTGGCGCCCCGAAAATGCGCTGGGCCAGTACCGCATGCCGACCTGCAAGACAGACGTGGGGCTCGCGGACATGACACTGGCCGAGGGGCTGGAGGCCGGGGCCAAGACGCTGGTGATCGGTGTCGCGAACCGCGGCGGGATGATCTCGAAGGCCTGGAAGGAAGTGCTGATCGAGGCGCTCGAGATGGGCTATGACCTCGCGTCGGGGCTGCACAACCTGCTGGGCGACGAGGAGGATCTGGTCGCCGTGGCGCAAAAGCACGGGCGCACCCTGCATGACGTGCGCATTCCGTCGGTGGAATATCCCATCGCCAACGGCGTGAAGCGGACCGGCAAGCGGGTGCTGGCGGTCGGGACGGATTGCTCGGTCGGCAAGATGTACACGGCCCTGTCGCTCGACAAGGCGATGCAGGCGCGCGGCATGAAGAGCACATTCCGCGCCACCGGCCAGACGGGCATCCTGATCACCGGCGAGGGCGTGCCGCTCGATGCGGTGGTGGCCGACTTCATGGCCGGCTCCATCGAATGTCTGACGCCCGACAACGATCCCGATCATTGGGATGTGATCGAGGGGCAGGGCAGCCTCTTTCACATCAGCTATTCCGGCGTGACGCTGGCGCTGGTGCATGGTGGCCAGCCGGACGCGCTGATCATCTGTCACGAGCCGACGCGCGAACACATGCGCGGCCTGCCCGACTACAAGGTGCCCGACATGGACGATATCCGCGATGTGGCGCATACGCTGGCGCGGGTCGGCAATCCCGCCTGTCAGGTCGTGGGCGTGGCGATCAATACGCAGCACATGGACGAGGCGGCGGCGCTGGCCTATCTCGCGCAGGTCGAGGCGGAGATGAGGCTGCCCACGGTGGATCCGTTCCGTTTCGGCGCCGAGCGGCTGGCCGAGGCCCTCGAAGCGATATGATCCCCCCGCGTCCGGGGAGGCTCCGGGATGCAGTCTGAGGGCGAGGAAAAGAAGCCGGGAACAGTGCCCGGTTCAGGGAGGCCAGTATGCAGATAGAATTGACCAGGGATGTTTTCCGGCTCGCGCAGGTGTTCACCATCTCGCGCGGGTCGCGGACGGAGGCGCAGGTGCTGACCGTGCGGATCAGCGATGGCGGTGCCGTGGGCATGGGCGAATGCGTGCCCTACGCGCGCTATGGCGAAACGCTGGATAGCGTGACGGCGCAGATCGAGGGGCTGTCGGGTCCGCTCACGCGCGCGGGCCTCTACGATCTGCTGCCCGCCGGGGCTGCGCGCAATGCGGTGGACTGCGCGCTGTGGGATCTGGAGGCCAAGAGCAGCGGCAAGGCCGCATGGGCGCTTGCGGGGCTGGCGCCGCCGCTTCCGGAGATCACCGCCTATACGCTGTCGCTCGACACGCCGGAGAAGATGCGTGCGCAGGCGGCGGTACATGCGCACCGGCCGCTGCTGAAGATCAAGCTCGGCACGCCCGACGACATGCCGCGGCTCGAGGCGGTGCGCGCGGGCGCGCCCGAGAGCACGATCATCGTGGATGCCAACGAGGGCTGGTCGGCGCAGGTCTATGCGGATCTCGCACCGCATCTGGTGCGGCTCGGCGTGGCGTTGGTGGAACAGCCCTTGCCTGCGGGCGAGGATGATGCGCTGTCTGGGGATGGAGCGGCCGGTGCCCGTCTGCGCGGACGAGAGCTGCCATGACCGCGCGAGCCTGGCCGGGCTGAAGGGCAAATACGACGTGGTCAACATCAAGCTCGACAAGACCGGCGGCCTGACCGAGGCGCTGGCGCTGCGCGATGCGGCCCGGGCGCAGGGCTATGACGTGATGGTGGGCTGCATGGTCGGCTCCTCGCTCGCCATGGCGCCCGCGGTGCTGGTGGCGCAAGGTGCGGCGATCGTCGATCTTGACGGGCCGCTGCTGTTGGCCGAAGACCGTGAGGCAGCTTTGACATTTGACAGCGCCGGGGTGCACCCGCCCGCGCGCGCGCTTTGGGGATGATGGTGATGCGGACAGTTTATGTGAACGGGGAGTACCTGCCCGAGAATGAAGCCACGGTATCGATCTTTGATCGCGGCTTTCTGATGGCGGACGGGGTCTACGAGGTGACCTCCGTGCTGGATGGCAAGCTGATCGATTTCGAGGGGCATGCGGTGCGTCTGGCGCGCTCGCTGCTCGGAGCTGGACATGCGCAACCCGATCTCCAAGGAGGACCTGCTGGAGGTGCACCGCGAACTGGTGCGCGCCAACGGGATCGAGGAGGGGCTCGATCTATCTCCAGATCACGCGCGGCTCTGACGGGGATCGCGATTTCGCCTTCCCCGACCCCGAGACGACCGAACCCACCGTGGTGCTGTTCACCCAGAACAAGCCCGGGCTGGCGGACAGCCCGGCGGCCAGGCGCGGTGCGAAGGTGATCAGCATCGAGGACATCCGTTGGGGCCGACGCGACATCAAGACGGTGCAGCTGCTCTATCCGTCCATGGGCAAGATGATGGCCAAGAAGGCGGGCTGCGACGATGCCTGGATGATCGAGGACGGCTTCGTGACCGAAGGCACCTCCAACAACGCCTATATCGTGAAGGGCAACAAGATCATCACCCGGCATCTGGGCCACGAGATCCTGCACGGGATCACGCGGGCCGCCGTCCTGCGCCTTGCGCGCGAGGCGCAGATGGAGGTGGAGGAGCGCAGCTTCACCATCGAGGAGGCGAAGGCCGCAGACGAGGCGTTCACCACATCCGCGAGCGCATTCGTGATGCCGGTGGTGGAGATCGACGGCGTGGCCCTGGGCGAGGGCATGCCGGGCCCGGTCGCATCGCGCCTGCGCGAGATCTACCTCGACGAGATGCGCAAGGTCGCCGTGTGATCAGCTCGTGAGCGCGGTTTCGATGTTGGGGATGTCGCTCGCGCCCAGACCTTCGAGCAGGGCGACGGGCTGTCCGCGGACATAGGCGAACACCGCCGTATCGTCCGCATTCGCGCGGAACGTGACGTCGAGGATCGGCTCGTCCGCATCGAGGTTCAGCACGGCGAAGACGTCCTCCTCCACGTTGAAATCGGTGATCACCGCTGTTTCGCCGTCGATCTGGGGGGTTTCCTCGATCAGGAAGATGTCACTGCCCGCCCCTCCGGTCAGCGTGTCATCGCCGTCGCCCAGCAGTTGGTCATTGCCGTCCCCGCCGTCGATCAGGTCTGCGGTGCCGCGCTCCGCCACGGTGCCGCTGCCTTCCTGCAGATCGAAGCCGTCCACGGAATAGAGCGTGTCATTGCCCGCATCGCCGTAGAGCGCGTTGCTGCCGGTCACGTCGGTGATGAAGTCGTCGCCGCGTCCGCCAAAAATCGTATCGTCGCCCGCGTCATCCATCGAGCCGAAGCGCGTGTCGACCTCGTCATCGCCATCGCCGAGGAAAACCAGATCGTCTCCCGCGCCGCCGATCACCGTGTCATCACCGCTCCCGGCGTCGATGACATCTGCGCTGTTCCCGCTTTCGAGCAGGTTGGCGTTTTCGTCCCCCGACAGCGTTGCATCGGGCCTGTCGTTTTCGGCCTGTGCGGTATCGCCGTCGCCGTCTGCGATCATCTCGTCTTCCGCACTCTCGTCGGTTTCCCCCATGCCCATGGACAGGCCGAGCCCGAGGACCAGGGTGATAAAAAAGACTGACAGCATGATGGCACCTTATTCATGGTTGATAAGGTGTTAATCGGCGGCACTTCGTGTCGGAAGTGAGGGGGCGGGAAGGTCAGAATTTGACATCAAGCCAAGGTATTGCAGGTCGGCGGTGCGATGGCTCCCTATCTTGCAGGCACCCCTGCGCGCCCCGCGCATGATGCGCAGGGCATGCATGTTCATCCATCCGGTGATCAGACCGCAGCACTGCCGGTGTTGATCGCATCATCGAGACCACTCAGCGTCGAGACGGTCACGTCTATGTCGCCAAGGTCCGCAGCCGTCAGCCCTTCGAGAAAGGCGACCTCGCGCCCCTCGTAGCTGGCGCGCACGCCGCCCGCGACCGGATCGAAGGTCAGCGTCACATCGGTCGGCTGTGCGCCGTTGATGTTGAGCACAAAGAGCGAATCCTCGGCGGTATTGAAATCGGTGATCCGCACGGGGCGCAGATCCTCGCCCGCGCGGTCCTCGGGCATGTCGGGATCCTCGTCGTCGATCACGGCAAAAAGGTCGCCGCCCGCGCCGCCCGTCATCACATCGCCATCGTCACCGGCCAGCACATCCTGCCCGAACCCACCCGAGAGCGTGTCGGTCGTGCCGAGCTCCTCGGGCAGCACATAGGTGCCAGACTCGCTCAGCCCGTCGAAGGACACCAGCACATCGCGGCCCAGATCGCCGAAGAGCTGGTTGGAGCCGCGCAGGTCCACAATGAAATCGCTGTCGTCGCCGCCGCGCACGAAATCGTCGCCCAGCTGGTTCTCGGAGGTGTCGTCGGGGGTGTAGTCGTCCTCGCCAGCGCCGAGGAACACACGGTCGTCCCCGGCGTCGCCCGACACGACATCGTCGCCGCCGCGCGCGAAGATCACATCGTTGCCCGCGCCGCCGACGATGCCATCGTTCAGATCGGACCCGGTGATGGAATCCGCGCCGCCAGCGCCGTTGACGAAGCCGCCGTCTTCATCGAGCGCAAGCAGCTCTGCGGCATCGGTGCCGATGAATCCATCGCTGACGATCTGCGGTTCGGGGACCACCATTTCTTCACCGTCGTCGTCATCATCATTTCCGAAGACATCGAAAGCCAGAAGGACGCCGAACAGGACGGGGAGGGCGAGAAGGCTGATCATGGATGGAATCACTGGGTTGGAAGTTGGGACTCCTCAAACGTGGTAAACCTTTGGTGTAGCCGGTCAAATACAATCCGAAAGCCGGCGCCAGATGGAAACGATGCCGCCATCCACCCCGGCATTGTCGCGCCACACCGTCGCTTCTTGCCGCAATTAGCCGCGCTCCTTGCCCACATTCTGCTCAAAGGCGGTTGTGAAGGCCTCCTGCTGGGCATCGTTGGCGTCGGTCTGATATTTGGCTTTCCACTCCTCCATGGTCATGCCGTAGAATAGCTCGCGCGCCTCCATCTTGCCGATCTCGATGCCGCGCTCGGCCGCGGCCTCCTGATACCAGCGCGACAGGCAGTTGCGGCAAAACCCGGTGAGGTTCATCATGTCGATGTTCTGGACGTCCGTGCGGTCCTCCATCAGGTGCTTTTGCAGGCGGCGGAAGGCGGCGGCCTGAAGCTCGATCTCTTGTTGGGTGTGTTCGGTCATGGGCAGGCTCCTGGCGGTGCTGTGTCTGATACGCCCCAAGTTAAGGGCTCTCGCGCGAATGTCACGGAATTGAAACTGTTTTCGGGTTCAAACGGGGCCGGGCAGGGGATAAGGCTGTAGGGGATACATCTGGACGCCGGTGCCGCATCTGCGCTCTCCGGTGCAGCGAAGGGACAGGCCATGAAACGGCAACGCAATGTGAAGATCGTGGCAACGCTTGGCCCTGCATCCGATACCGAGGAAATGATCGGCAAGCTGCACGCGGCGGGCGCGGATGTCTTCCGCCTCAACATGAGCCACGGCAGCCACGAGGAAATCCGCGCCAAACACGCCATGATCCGCGCCGTGGAGGAGAAGACCGGCTCCACCATCGGGATCCTCGCGGATCTGCAGGGGCCCAAGCTGCGCGTCGGCGTATTCTCGCGGCGATAGCGAGGAGCTGATGGTCGGCGCCGCCTTCCGGCTCGACCTCGACCCGGCGGAGGGGGATTCGAGTCGCGTCTGCCTGCCCCATCCAGAGATCTTCGCAGCGCTCGAGGAGGGCGCGAGCCTGCTGGTCAACGATGGCAAGATCCGGCTGAAGGTGCGTGCCTGCGGGCCCGATTTCGCCGATTGCGAGGTCGTGGCGGGGGGCATCATCTCCAACCGCAAGGGCGTGAACGTGCCCGACGTGGAGCTCCCGCTCGCCGCGCTGAGCGAGAAGGACCGCGCGGATCTGGAATTCGTCTGCGGCCTTGGCGTCGACTGGCTCGCGCTCAGCTTCGTGCAGCGGCCCGAGGATGTGGCAGAGGCGCGCGGGCTTGCCAACGGGCGCGCCGCGATCCTCTCCAAGATCGAAAAGCCCACCGCCGTGACGCGTTTCGACGACATCCTCGCGGTCAGTGACGGGATCATGGTCGCGCGCGGCGATCTGGGGGTGGAGTTGCCGGTGGCGGCGGTGCCGCCGATCCAGAAGCGGCTGGTGCGCAGATGCCGCGCGGTGGGCAAACCGGTGATCGTGGCGACCCAAATGCTCGAAAGCATGATCGAGAGCCCGATGCCCACCCGCGCCGAAGTCTCCGACGTGGCAACGGCGATCTACGAGGGCGCGGATGCGGTGATGCTCTCGGCGGAATCCGCGGCCGGCAGCTTCCCGGTGGAGGCCGTGCGCACGATGGACGACGTCGCCCGCGAGGTGGAGCGTGATCCGACCTTTACCCAGATCATCGAGGCCAGCCGCACCGCCGCGCGGTCGGGCATCGCCGATGCGGTCGTCTCGGCCGCGCGCGAAGTGGCGGAAACCACCGACATCAAGGCGATATGCTGCTTCACTCAATCGGGCACCACCGCGCTGCTGATCGCGCGGGAGCGTCCGCGCGTGCCGATCATCGCCCTGACCCCGCTCAAGCGGACGGCGCGGCGCCTGACCCTCAGCTGGGGCTGCAACTGCGTGATGACCGGCCCGCTCGACCGCTTCAAGAAGGCGGTGGTGAGTGCGACGCGCGCCGCGCGCGAAGAAGGCTTCGCCACCGAGAAGGATTTCGTCGTGGTGACTGCGGGCGTGCCCTTCAACGTGCCGGGCAGCACAAACATCCTGCGCGTGGCGCCTTGCGATGAGCGTTTGATTTTCGCTTCGGATCCGGAGTAATCTGGCCACGGAACACGACTTGAAAGGCCTGATATGGACACGGATCTAGCGTTGGTGGTGGGGATCATCTTCGCCGCATTGTCGGTGCCCTCGATCCTCTCGGCGGTCGCGGACAGGCGCGCGCCGCGGGCCTCCGCCATCACGATCCTGATCGCGGGCGGGCTCATCGTGTTCGCGGTCATGGGCAAGCCGGGCGGCTATGAGTTTCAGCAACTGCCGGACGTCTTCGTCAGCGTGTTCGCCCGCTATATGCCCTGAGGGGCCGCAATCCACCCTTGCGTTAAGCTCTGCCGCATCCTATAGGCAGCTTTCATTCCTGCGCGGCCGGCCACAAGTGGCATGCCGAGTCGCGCTTAAATCGTAGACTACAGGAGACGAAAATGCCCAAGATGAAGACGAAGTCGAGCGCCAAGAAGCGCTTCAAGGTTTCGGCGACCGGCAAGGTCATCGGAGCTCAGGCCGGCAAACAACACGGCATGATCAAGCGGAGCAACAAGTTCATCCGCAACGCACGCGGCACACAGGCCCTGTCTGCGCCCGATGCCAAGATCATCAAGGGCTTCATGCCCTACGACCGTTAAGGAGAGCCGATATGTCCCGTACAAAAGGTGGTACAGTCACCCACGCCCGTCACCGCAAGGTCGTCAAGGCAGCCAAAGGCTATTACGGCCGTCGCAAGAATACCTTCAAGGTCGCGCGTCAGGCGGTCGACAAGGCCAACCAGTATGCAACCCGCGACCGCAAGGTGCGCAAGCGGAACTTCCGCGCGCTGTGGATCCAGCGGATCAACGCCGCCGTGCGCATGCATGACGAGGCGCTGACATATTCGCGCTTCATCAACGGTCTGAACCTCGCGGGGATCGAAGTGGACCGCAAGGTTCTCGCCGATCTGGCCGTGAACGAACCCGAGGCATTCGCCGCGATCGTCAAGGCAGCACAGGCGCAGCTGGCAGCCTGAGGCGCCACCGACCCACAGACATGAATTCGTCAAAGCCGCTCCCTCGGGGGCGGCTTTTTCGCATGCCGGGCTCAGCTGCGCGGGGGCAGCTTGTCCGCCGTGGGCAGGCCATCCGCGATCACATGAAACGGCTGCTTGTCGCAGGTGAAAATCGCGATCTGCGGCCCGGTGTAGACGCCAGGATCGTCGAGCGTGCCGACCTTGAGCACCAGCAGCGGACGGCCCGGCAGGCGCGTCAGCAGATGGGTGCCGCAGGTGCCACAGAAACCACGGGTGCGCGGGCTCTCCAGATCGCTGCGGGTGAACTGGCGCGGCGTGCCCGCAGTATAGCTGAACCCCTCCTCCGGGATCATCATGAAGTAGTTGGGCCTGGAGTGCCCCCACTGAAGTGGTCCACCAACTGGGATAGTATTATCCCGTTTCAGGAGGATCAGAGATGGCTGGAAAGCGAGACAAACCCGAAGACGTGGTGCTGAAGCTTCGGCAGGTTGAAGTGCTGCAAGGACAAGGCATGGGGATCGCAGAGGCGGTGCGCCAGATCGGCGTGACCCAGCAGACCTATTACCGATGGCGCAAGCAGTATGGCGGCATGAACCGGGATCAGCTCAAACGGCTCAAGGAGCTGGAGACCGAGAATGCCCGGCTGAGGCGTGCGGTTTCAGATCTGACGCTGGATAAGATGATCCTGACCGAGGCCGCACGGGGAAACTTCTAAGCCCTTCCCGCCGTCGTCGATGTATCGATCATGTGCGGCAAACCCTCAGCGTATCGGAGCGCCGGGCCTGCCGCACTCTCGGGCAGCATCGCTCGACGCAGCGCAAGGTGCCCTGCGGTCTGCCGGACGAAGAACGGCTGACCGAGGACATCATTGAGCTGACACGAGAGTTCGGGCGTTATGGATACCGCATGATCACCGGGATGCTGAACAACAGCGGCTGGCATGTGAACCATAAGCGCGTCGAACGGATCTGGCGGCGTGAAGGGCTGAAAGTCCCACAAAAGCAACCCAAGAAGGGTCAACTCTGGCTGAACGACGGGTCGTGTGTCCGGCTTCGGCCGGAGCGGCCCAATCACGTCTGGTCCTATGACTTCGTCCAGGACCGCACCCACGACGGGCGGATCTTCCGCACGCTCAACATCATTGACGAGTTCACGAAGGAGGCTCTGGTGATACGTGTCAAACGCAAGCTCAATTCCGTCAACGTGGTCGATGCCCTGACCGACTCGTTCATCATGCGCGGCCCGCCGGAATACATAAGGTCCGACAATGGCGCCGAATTTATCGCCAAGAAGGTGCGGGCATGGATCGGCGCGGTGGGCGCCAAGACGGCCTTCATTGCGCCTGGTTCACCATGGGAAAACGGCTATTGCGAGAGCTTCAACGCCCGCTTTCGGGACGAGCTGCTGAACGGTGAGCTCTTCTACTCGCTGCGCGAGGCCCAGATCCTGATCGAGAGATGGCGTCGTCACTACAACACCATCCGACCGCACAGCGCTCTCGGATACCGTCCACCAGCGCCCGAAAGCATCGTCCCGATAGACCAAAGGCCGACCATGCACTAACATTTATACTGGACCACTCGATGGGGGCAGACCAGGCCCTCCGCCCGAGATATACTGGCATTCCCGGCAATGGCACTGCGCCTGCCAGACCGGCGCGCTGTCGGTGCCATAGGTGATCTCGCCGCAATAGCATCTGCCGGTGATTGTCATGGGCCGCACTCCTTTTCCCCGAGGCTAGGGGCGCGGGGCCGATCTTGTCCAGCGCCGATGCGGAATAGCCGGAGTTTTCGTGTCATCCGCGCGCCGCGGCGCGTCTCGCCGCACCGGCAGCCGGGCCCGAACGGGTTGCGTTCGCGCGCGGTTCTGCTAGCAGGTTTGCAACTTCTCAAGGACCTGTGTGACATGGATGATCTCAAGCAGAAATACCTCCGCCAGATTGCGGATGCCGCCGACGAGGCAGTACTGGAGGACATCCGGCTAGCCGCGGTGGGCAAGAAGGGCGAAGTGGCGCTCAAGATGCGCGAACTGGGCAAGATGAGCGCCGAGGAGCGGCAGGTCGCAGGCCCCGCGCTCAACGCCCTTAAGGATGAGATCAACGCGGCACTCGGCGCCAAGAAGGCCGCCCTTGGCGATGCGGCGCTCGACGCGCGGCTGCGCGATGAATGGCTCGACGTGACGCTGCCCTCCCGCGTGCGCCCCATGGGGACCATTCACCCGGTCAGTCAGGTCACCGAAGAGCTGACCGCGATCTTCGCCGAGATGGGGTTCTCCGTCGCCGAAGGGCCGCGCATCGACACCGATTGGTACAATTTCGACGCGCTCAACATCCCCGGCCATCACCCCGCGCGCGCCGAGATGGACACGTTCTACATGGCGCGCGCGGAAGGCGACAACCGCCCGCCGCACGTGCTGCGCACCCATACCTCCCCCGTGCAGATCCGCACGATGGAGAAGGAAGGCGCGCCGCTGCGCATCATCTGCCCCGGCGGCGTCTACCGTGCCGACTACGACCAGACCCACACGCCGATGTTCCATCAGGTCGAAGGGCTGGCGATCGACCGCGATATCTCCATGGCGAACCTCAAATGGACGCTGGAGGAATTCTTCGCCGCGTTCTTCGAGGTCGACGGCATCAAGACCCGCTTCCGCGCGTCGCACTTCCCCTTCACCGAACCGAGCGCCGAGGTGGACATCCAATGCTCATGGGTCGACGGCCAGCTGCGCATCGGCGAGGGCGACGGCTGGATGGAAGTCCTCGGCTCCGGCATGGTCCACCCCAAGGTGCTGGCCGCAGGCGGCATCGACCCGGAAGTCTATCAGGGCTTCGCCTTCGGCATGGGCATCGACCGGATCGCGATGCTGAAATACGGGATCCCGGATCTGCGCGCGTTCTTTGATTCAGACCTGCGCTGGCTGCGGCACTATGGGTTTGCGAGCTTGGATCAGCCGAATTTGCATGGTGGGTTGAGCAGGTGAGTTTGGAGAAGCTTCCTGTTTTGGTTTCTATTGCTGCTCTAGCTTTATCCATCATGACTTTTTGGATTACAGTCGTGCGAAGAGGCAATATCAGAATGTCGCAACCAACTCAGATTTTTTTGGGTGGTGATGGGGCTGATTTTTCGGGCCCGACAAAGCTAAAGCTGCACTTTGTCCTCTGGGCTACTGCGCGGAATCCTCGAATAATTGAAACAATGTTTGTTAGGGTCAAAAGTGGCGAAACAAGTCACTCCTTCCCCGTTTGGGTAACAGGTTCGCATAGTAAGTTAAGTAGAGCGTTTGGATTGGTAGTGACGCCCGATGGGGTTGGTACTGAACATCACTTTCTTTTGGCGTCTGACGACAGTGTTTTTCCGTTTAAGGAAGGGCCACTAAAAATTGAAGTTTTAGCGCGAATTGTTGGCAGTTCTGCCGCTGAGAAGCTGGGTCAATTTGAAGTTGAGTTAACAGGCGAACATATAGCCGCATTAACCAATCAAAATACAGGTGTATATTTTGATTGGGGTGGAGAACGTCAGGAATATCGAGGCAAGGTATTGTCAAAAAGCGATGTGAACTTGCTTCCTGAAATGGCCAAACTGATGACGGCGATAGCTGCCAAGAACGAGGATCAAATAAAATGAAATTCACCCTCTCCTGGCTCCGCGAGCACCTCGACACCACGGCTTCGGTCGATGAGATCACCTACGCCCTGACCGATCTCGGCCTCGAAGTCGAAGGCGTTGAGGACCGGGGCGCCAAGCTGCGGGACTTCACCCTCGGCTACGTCAAATCCGCCGAGAAGCATCCCGATGCGGACCGTCTGCGCGTCTGTCAGGTGGAAACCGACGAGGGACTACAACAGATCATCTGCGGCGCGCCCAATGCGCGGGCGGGGATCACCGTCGTGATCGCCAAGCCGGGCGTTTACGTCCCCGGCATCGACACCACCATCGGCGTGGGCAAGATCCGCGGGATCGAGAGTTTCGGCATGATGGCCTCCGAGCGGGAGCTGGAGCTGTCAGCGAGGAGCATGACGGCATTATCGAGCTGCCCTCGGGCAATGTCGGCGACAGCTTTGTCGACTGGCTGGCCGAGAATGATCCGGCCAAGGTCGATCCGGTGATCGAGATCGCGATCACGCCCAACCGCCCCGACGCGCTGGGTGTGCGCGGCATCGCGCGCGATCTGGCGGCACGGGGTCTGGGCAAGCTCAAGCCGCGCGACGTGGATGCGGTCGCGGGCACCTTCCCCTGCCCGGTAAGCGTGAGCATCGACGCGGATACGCTCGCGCAATGCCCCGTCTTCTTCGGGCGCGTCATCCGCGGCGTCACAAACGGCCCCAGCCCCAAGTGGTTGCAGGACCGTCTGCGCGCCATCGGCCTGCGGCCGATCAGCTTTCTGGTGGATGTCACCAACTTCTTCACCTTCGACCGGAACCGGCCGCTGCATGTCTTCGACGCGGACAAGATCGCGGGCAATGCCCTGCGCGTCCACCGCGCGCGGGGCGGCGAGACGCTGATGGGGCTGGACGACAAGCAGTACACCTTCACCGAAGGCATGACGCTGATTTCGGACGCGAACGGGGTGGAGAGCATCGGCGGCGTGATGGGCGGTCTGCCCTCCGGCGTGACGGAGCAGACGGTCAACGTCTTCGTCGAAGCGGCCTATTTCGATCCGGTGCGCACCGCCTACACGGGCCGCGCGCTCAAGATCAACTCGGATGCACGCTACCGCTTCGAACGCGGGATCGACCCTGAGTGGACGCCTTATGGGGATCGAGCATGCGACACGGATGATCATGGATCACGCGGGCGGCGAAGCCTCCGAGCTCGTCGTGGCGGGGCAGGTGCCCGATACCTCCCGCGCCTACCGCCTGAACGCCAAGCGCGTGATCTCGCTCGTCGGCATGGAGATCCCCGAGGCCGAGCAGCGCCGCACGCTGACCGCGCTCGGTTTCCGCCTCGAGGGCGATATGGCCCATGTGCCAAGCTGGCGCCCCGATGTGCAGGGCGAGGCCGATCTGGTCGAGGAAGTCGCGCGCATTGCATCGCTCACCAAGCTCGAAGGGCGTCCCCTGCCGCGCCTCACGCCCGGCGTGCCGCGCCCGGTGATGTCGCCCATGCAGCGGCGCGAGGTGGCCGCGCGGCGCACGGCGGCGGCGCTGGGCTACCACGAATGCGTGACCTACAGCTTCATCGACCAGCCCTCTGCGGCGCTGTTCGGCGGTGGCACCGATGAGACCCGGCTGGAAAACCCGATCAGCAGCGACATGAGCCATATGCGCCCCGCGCTGTTGCCGGGCCTGCTGCAGGCCGCGGCGCGCAATCAGGCGCGCGGGCTAGCCGATGTGGCGCTCTTCGAGGTCGGCCCGGTCTTTCACGGCGGGGAGCCGGGCGAGCAGCAGTTGCAGGTTACCGGCCTTGCTGGTGGGCCGCACCGGGCCGCGCGACGTGCGCGCAGCGGCGCGCGATGTGGATGTGTTCGACGTCAAGGCGGATGCGGAGGCGATCCTCGCCGCGATGGGCGCGCCCGCCAAGGTGCAGATCCTGCGCGGCGCGGAAGGCTGGTGGCATCCGGGGCGTCACGGCATGATCTGCCTCGGTCCAAAGAAGGTGCTGGGCATCTACGGCGAGATACACCCGCGCGTGCTCGCGGCGATGGATGTGAAGGGGCCCGCGATGGCCTTGACCCTGTGGCCTGCCGAAGTGCCGATGCCGCGCAAGTCCGGCGCCACGCGCCCCGCGCTCAAGGTCAGCGACCTGCAGGCGGTGGAGCGTGACTTCGCCTTCGTCGTCGATGCCGATGTCGAGGCGCTCGACGCTCGTGAATGCCGCGATGGGCGCGGACAAGGCGCTGATCGAGGAAGTGCGCGTGTTCGATGAGTTCATCGGCGGCAGCCTCGGCGCGGGCAAGAAATCCCTCGGCCTCACGGTGCGGCTGCAACCGCGCGAGCAGACGCTCAAGGACAAGGACATCGAAGCCGTGGGCGCCAAGGTCGTGGCCACGGTGGCCAAGGCGACGGGCGGCGTCCTGCGCGGATGAACCCGGCCTGCCGTGCGCATCAAGGGTACGGGATGCAGTGCAGCGCATGGGAAATGAAACCGTCCGGTAACACGGACGCCTGAGGAGATTTGAGATGCTGAAAGTGTATTTGTCGGGCGAAATCCACACCGATTGGCGCGAACAGATCACCACCGGGGCGCAGGGCCTCGATGTGACCTTCTCGGGTCCGGTGACCGACCATGCGGCGAGCGATGATTGCGGCGTGGCGATCCTCGGGGCGGAGGAGGACAAGGTCTGGCACGACCGCAAGGGCGCGCAGCTCAACGCCATCCGCACCCGCAAGGGGATTGCAGATGCCGATGTCGTCGTGGTGCGCTTCGGCGATCAGTACAAGCAGTGGAACGCGGCCTTCGATGCGGGCTATGCCGCGGCGCTGGGCAAGTCGCTGATCATCCTGCACGGGCCGGATCATGCCCATGCGCTGAAAGAAGTGGATGCCGCGGCCCTTGCCGTCGCATCGGAACCGCATCAGGTGGTGGATATCCTGCGCTACGTACTGACCGCAAAGCTGCCCTGAGCCCGAGAGCCGGGAGGGGGCAGACCCCTCCCGGCCAACGGGATCAATCGCGCGCCGGAATGGTGAGACCCTTCTGCACCGCGGGCCGCTCCTCGAAGCGGGCGAGGTAGGCCACAAGATTCTCGTGGCCCTCCCAGTTCCAGCCGCTCCTTCACACCGTAGAAATCGAGCGCGCGCAGCCAGGGCGCGATGGCGATGTCGGCGATGGTGTAATGCGCGCCGATGATCCACTCCTTGCCGTCCAGCGCCTTGTCGAGCACGCCGAGCAGACGCTTGCCCTCGTCGACGTAGCGCTGCTGCGGGCGCTTGTCCTCCCACTCCGAGCCTGCGAATTTGGTAAAGAAGCCCACCTGCCCCAACATCGGGCCGAGCCCGCCCATCTGGAACATCAGCCACTGGGTCGCATGCGCCTTGTCGCTCTCGCTCTCTCCGGTCAGCTTGCCGGTCTTCTCCGCGAGGTAGCGCAGGATCGCGCCGCTCTCGAACAGGGTCAGGGGCGTGCCGTCCGGGCCATCGGGGTCGATGATGGCGGGGATCTTGCCGTTGGGGTTGAGCGACAGGAACGCCGGGCTCTTCACGTCCGCATCCGACAGGGTCACGGTATGCGCCTCGTACGGCAGGTCAAGCTCCTCCAGCGCGATGGAGACCTTCACACCATTGGGTGTCGGGAAGGAATAGAGCTGCAGGATGTCGGGATTGTGCGGCGGGCCATTTCCGGGTGACGGGAAATGCTGGATAGATCGGCCATGTTTGTCTCCTTCTGTGGATGGTCTTAACCTAGGGATCTTTCCCCCTAAAAACAGACTGATTGGCGTGCGGCGATGTGCTAGCAGATGTGCATCGGTGCAAGGGGTGGGTTACCCGCGGCCGCCACCACAACAGAGGGAACAGGGAATGATAAACGAATTCAAGGATTTCATCGCCAAGGGCAATGTCATGGACATGGCCGTGGGCATCATCATCGGCGCGGCATTCACGGCGATCGTCACATCGCTGGTCGGTGATCTGATCAATCCGGTCATCGGCGCTCTTCATGGGCGGGGTCGATTTCACCGGCTGGTTCTACGTGCTCGATCGGCGATCCGGACAACGACTACGCCTCCTCGACGCCGCCACGCGAAGCCGGGGCCGCGGTCTTTGCCTATCGGCGCGTTTCGTCATGGCAGTGCATCAACTTCCTGATCATCGCCTTCGTCGTCTTCATGCTGGTCAAGATGGTGAACCGCGTGAAAGCCGCCGCCGAGAAGCCCGACGACGTGGCGCCCGAGGTCGAGACCGGGCCGAGCGAGCTCGACGTTCTGCTCGAGATCCGCGACCAGCTCGCAGAAACGGCCGCTGAGCGATCCGAAGGGAAAGGCCCGCCGCACCGGGCGGGCCTTTCCCCTCTACGCCTTGAGCGCCAGCGCGGGCGAGATCACGTCGATGCCCGAGCGCCTTGCCGACCGCGTAGTAGGTCAGCTTGTCCGGCGTGCACGTTCAGGCCCGCCAGCAGATGCTCGTCCTCCGCGCAGGCCTGCCGCCAGCCCTTGTCGGCCAGCGCGATCATGAAGGGCATCGTCGCGTTGCCCAGCGCGATGGTCGAGGTGCGCGCGACGGCACCGGGCATGTTGGCCACGCAGTAGTGCATGATCCCGTCGACCTCGTAGATCGGATCCTGATGGGTGGTCGCCCTGGAGGTCTCGAAACAGCCGCCCTGGTCGATGGCCACGTCCACCAGCGCCGCACCGGGCTTGAGCTCGGAGAGCTGCGCGCGGCTGATCAGCTTGGGGCGCCGCGGCACCGGGGATCAGCACGGCACCGATGATCATGTCGGCCTCGCGGGCGAGCTCGATCGTGTTGCCCGCGGAGGCGAAGCAGGTCTTGAAGGTGCCGCCGAACGACATCGTCGAGATAGCGCAGGCGCGGCAGCGACCGGTCGAGCACGGTCACATCCGCGCCCATGCCGGCCGCGACGCGGGCCGCATGGGTGCCCACGACACCGCCGCCGATGACGACGACGCGGGCCGGGCCGACACCGGGGACGCCGCCCATCAGCACGCCGCGCCCGCCGTTGGCCTTTTGCAGGGTCCATGCGCCGACCTGCGGGGCGAGCTTGCCCGCGACCTCGGACATCGGCGCCAGCAGGGGCAGGCCGCCGTTGCGGTCCGTCACCGTCTCATAGGCGATGCAGGTCGCCCCCGAGGCGATCAGATCCTTCGTCTGCTCCGGGTCCGGCGCGAGGTGCAGATAGGTAAAGAGCACCTGACCCTCGCGCAGCATCTTGCGCTCGACCGCCTGCGGCTCCTTGACCTTCACGATCATGTCGGCGGTGGCGAAGATCTCCTGCGCGGTGTCGATGATCGTGGCGCCCGCCGCCGACATAGGCGGCATCCTCAAAGCCCGCACCGACACCGGCGCCGGTCTCGATGAGCACGCTGTGGCCATGGGCCACGGCCTCCATCGCGGCGTTGGGGGTCATGCCGACGCGGAATTCCTGTGGTTTGATCTCTTTCGGGCAGCCGATTTTCATGGGGTCCGTCCTCCTCGCATTGATTGTCCCACGTTTACGCCCGTGTGCGCGCAAAAGGCGGCGATTATGGCTCGCCAATGGGGGCATCGCGCGAATAACATAGCGTCAAATCACTTAGACACGCAAAGGTATCGCGCATATGCTCGACAGCATCGACCGAAAGCTGCTCGCCGCACTGCAAAAGCAGGGCCGGATGTCCAACGCGGAGCTTTCCGAGCAGGTGAACCTGTCGCCCTCCGCCTGTCACCGCCGCGTGCAGCGGCTGGAAGCCGAAGGCTACATCCGCGATTACGTGGCGCTGCTGGATGCGCGCAAGCTGGGCGTGCCGACGACGGTCTTCGTGGAGATCACCCTGTCGGGTCAGGCCGATGAGCTGCTCGAGGCATTCGAGACGCGGCGTGCGCGCGGATCCCGGATGTGCTGGAATGCCACCTGATGGCGGGCGCGGCGGATTACCTGCTCAAGGTCGTGGCCGAGGATACGGAGGATTTCGCGCGCATCCACCGGCAGTACCTCGCACGTCTGCCGGGCGTGCAGGGGATGCAATCGAGCTTCGCGCTCCGCACCGTGTGCAAGACGACGGCGCTGCCGGTGTGAGCAGAGAGGATCCTGCGGGCATGAAAAAACCCCGCGACCGGGAGGCCGCAGGGTAAACTATCTCTTCGCAAAAGCGGTGGGGGTGACTTACATCATCCCTTCGCGCTGAAGCTTCTTGCGCGCCAGTTTCCTGGAGCGGCGGATCGCTTCGGCTTTCTCGCGTGCTTTCTTCTCGGACGGTTTCTCGAAATGCTGCTTGAGCTTCATTTCACGAAACACCCCCTCGCGCTGAAGTTTCTTCTTCAGGGCGCGCAGCGCTTGATCGACGTTGTTATCGCGAACACTAACCTGCATGTGGTTTTCACCACCTTTCTAGTTTGAAGTTGCAAGGATTTGCAGGAAGTGGCCGTATAGCAAACCTGTGCTATGTTGTCCAGCGCCTTGCCCTGACAGGAGAGTTTCCATGACCGATGCCGAAAACACCGCAGCCAAAGCCGTGACGCCCAAGGACCGGCTGCTGGACGCCGCCCTGATGCATGTGCCCTTCGACGGCTGGTCGCAGACGACCTTCGACGCGGCGGTGGCCGATTCGGGCGTGAATGAGACCGTCGCGCACAGCATTTGTCCGCGCGGCGCGGTGGACCTGGCGCTGCACTATCATGCCCGCGGCGACGCGCTGATGCTGGCGCGGCTGCGCGAGGCGGACATGGGTCAGATGAAGTACAGCGAAAAGGTCGCCGCCGCCGTGCGCTTCCGGCTCGAAGTCGTCGAGGATAAGGAACTGGTGCGCCGCGGCACGACGCTCTTCGCGCTGCCGATGTATGCGGCGGATGGCGCCAAAGCTGATCTGGGGCACCGCGGATGCGATCTGGACCGCGCTGGGCGATACCTCAGACGACGTGAACTGGTATACCAAACGCGCGACGCTGAGCGGGGTCTATTCCGCGACCGTGCTCTACTGGCTCGGCGACAGCAGCGAGGGGCACACAGCGACTTGGGCCTTCCTCGACCGGCGGATCGAAAACGTGATGCAGATCGAAAAGCTCAAGGCGCAGGTCAACGCCAACCCAGTGCTCAGCCGCGTGATGGCGGGCCCCAACTGGCTGCTGAGCCACATCAAGGCGCCCCAGCGCCTGCCGCGCACGGGGCTGCCCGGCCGCTGGACGCGCCCCTAGGCGCGCAGCGCCAGCGTCGCAAGCGTGACACAGTGGAGCGCGACGACGGCGAGGTTGGTGAGGACCACCGGATTGTCGAGCCCGACCGCGACAGCCGTCGCGAGCTTGTAGACGATCTGGAGCGGGAACAGCACCAATCCGACGCTCAGCGCCACCTGTGGCGCCCCCAGCCCGGCCCGGATCAGCGCATAGAGGCTCGCCAGCAGTATCGCGAGGTAGACACAGGCGAGGATGCGCCGCGCCACGGTGTCAGGGCCGAAGGCGTCCGCGATCCCCGGCGCATCGCGCCAGAGTGCGGTGCAGACCGCAATCAGGATCAGGACATTCCCGGCATGGGACAGCAGGATCATGTGCGTGGAGATAGGCTGCACCCCGTGCTGGGCAAGTTTGCCGCTTTTCGTGCCGCGACGACACTGGTAAGCCGCGGCGCAACGTGCAGCTGCGAAAGGACGCGACATCGCACAGCCTGCGACACTCCTCGATCTCGACGCTGTCGATCTGCGGATCGACGGGCGCGATCTGCTGCGCGGCTTGAGCCTGCGCAGCGATGCGCGGCGCGTGGCGGTGCTGGGGCGCAACGGCTCCGGCAAGATCCACGCTGGCGCGGGTGATGGCGGGGCTGCAGCCGCCCGATGCGGGACGGGTGCGCATCGCCGGTGTCGATGTCGCGCGCGACCGGCGCGCCGCACTCGGCGCCGTCGGCATCCTCTTTCAGAACCCTGACCACCAGATCATCTTTCCCACCGTCGCGGAGGAGCTCGGCTTCGGCCTGCGACAGATGGGATTGGACAAGGCGCAGGTGGCGCAGCGTGTCGCCGCCACCCTCGCACGGTTCGGCAAAAGCAGCTGGCAGGAGGCCGCGATCCACCGCCTGTCGCAGGGCCAGCGGCAACTCGTGTGCCTGATGGCGATCCTCGCGATGGCGCCGCGGGTGATCGTGCTCGATGAGCCTTTCGCCGCGCTCGACATTCCGACCGCGATGCATCTGACGCGGGTGCTGGCGGGGGCGGAGGCGGTCCTCGTCCACATCACCCATGATCCGGCGATGGTCGCAGGCTACGATCACGCCCTCTGGCTCGAAGCGGGCGCGGTGCAGATGCAGGGCCCCGCTCAGCGGGTCGCCGCCGCCTACGGACAGGCGATGCAGGAACGGGGGGCGCGCGATGATCTCACTGACCTCGCCGGTTAGAACCCGCGCGCACGGCTGGCCCGCCGGGACCAAGCTGCTGGGCCTGTGCCTCGTGACGGCCGTGCTCTTCGCGCTCCCGCAATGGCAGGCGCAGCTCGCGGCGGCGGTTGCCGTCGCCTTCCTCTACATCCTGCCGGGCCGCGTGTTCTGGCGCCATGGGCTGCGGCGGCTCTGGCCGCTGTGGCCATTCGTGGTGCTGGTGGGCGCATGGCACCTCGCGACCGGCGCGCCGCGCGAAGGCGCCGTGATCGCGCTGCGCATGCTGAGTGCGGTGGCGCTGGCCAATCTGGTGACCATCACGACCCCGCTGCAGGAGATGACGGATGCGCTGCGCCGCCTGCTGCGCCCTGTCTTGGGCGACGGACGCCGCTTGCGTGCGATTGAACTTGCAGCGGCGATGGTCATCCGCTTTACCCCGGTTCTGGCGCAGAAGGGCAGCGCGCTGGCGCTGGCTTGGCGCGCGCGGGCCCGGCGCCGGGCGGGCTGGCGCGTGGTGGTGCCGCTCATGGTGCTGGCGCTGGACGATGCCGATCACGTGGCCGAGGCGCTGCGCGCGCGCGGCGGATTTGGAAGGAATGAACGACAATGACACAGGAACGCTCGGTCGCACAGATCGCCCTCTTCGCCGCGCTGATCGCGGCGCTGGGGCTCATCCCGCAACTCACGCTCGCCTTCGGCGTGCCGATCACGGCGCAGAGCCTTGGCGTCATGCTCTGCGGCACGGTACTGGGCGCGCGGCGCGGCGGCCTTGCGGCGCTGCTGTTCGTCGGGCTGGTGGCCGTCGGCCTGCCGCTGCTGGCAGGCGGGCGCGGCGGGCTCGGCCTTTTCACCGCGCCCACGGCGGGGTTCCTGATCGGCTTTCCCGTCGCCGCCTTCGTCACGGGTCTGGTCATGGAGCGGAGCGGCGGGCTCGGTGTGCTCTGGGCGGCGGGCCTTGCCGCTGTGCTGGGTGGCGTCGTGGTCCTCTATGCCTTCGGGATCACGGGTCTGTCGCTGGTGCTGGGCCGCAGTTGGGGGGAGGCCGCGCTGCTGGTGACGGCGTTTCTGCCCGGCGATGCGATCAAGGCCGTGCTGGCGGCGATGATCACCGCCGCGCTCTACCGCGCGCGGCCCCATGCGGTGACGTCACGCGGCTAGGATCACGGCGCTCGCGATCCCGCCCGCCGCCGCGATGGTGGCAAGCCCCTTGCCCCCGCCCGCGCCGCGCAGGCTGTGCCACAGCCGCACCGCGTTGATGGTGCCCGAGGCGCCGATGGGATGGCCGCGCGCCAGCGCACCGCCGCCCGCATTGACGCGCGCGGGGTCGAACCCTGCCCCCTGCACGCAGGCGATGGCCTGCACGGCAAAGGCTTCCATCACCTCCACATGGTCCATGTCCGTCCCCCGCAGGCCGGTCTGGTGCAGCGCTGCCTCGATGGCGCCTAGCGGTGCGGTCCCGGGCATCTCCGGCGTGCTGCCGCGGGTCGCGCCGCCCAGCAGGGTGATGCCCTCCGCGCCCAGCCGTGCCGCGACCTCGGTCGAGACGAGCACGCAAAACGCCGCGGCATCCGCGGCGACGGCCATGTTGGCGGCGGTGATGCTGCCAGTGATCTGCCGCGCACGGCCGCAGAGCGCCGGGGTCAGGCGCCGGGCGAAGGGATCGCGTATGCTGGCCCGCGATGGCGACGATCTCTCCCTCCGCGGGGCGTGCAGCGCGCGCATTTGCATGGCTGCGGATGGCCCAGGCATCCTGCGCCGCGCGCGGGATGTGTTGCGCGCGGGCCAGCGCGTCCGCCGCCTCCGCCATCCCCGGATCCCGCGCGGGCCACGGCGTGAAGGGCGGCTGGTCATAGGGCTCGGGCGCCCGCCCGTCCGCAAACGTCCGCAAGCGTTGGGGCCTGCGGGAATAGCTCTCCACCCCGCCGGCAACGACGATCTGCGCCGCACCGCTCTCGATCAATGCGCGCGCCAGCAGCAGCGCGTCGAGCCCGCCCGCGCATTGCCGGTCGATGCTGAGGCCCGCGACATGCTCCGGCACCCTGGCGGCGAGCGCCAGAAGCCGCGCGGGATTGCCGCCGCCGCCCAGCGCGTTGGACACGATCACCTCATCCACCTGCGCGGGCGCGATGCCCGCCCGCGCCAGCGCGCCCAGCAGCACCGGCGCGCCCAACTCCGCCAGCGACAGCGCCGCGAAGGCACCGCCGCGCGGCACCACCGCGGAACGGCAGGCGGCGACGATCTGCACACTCATGCCTCGCACCCGGTCAGCGCCGCGATGCGCTTCAGATCGGGCTTGCCCGACGGCAGGCGCGGGAAGGGATCGAGGAAGTGCACGTGGCGCGGGGCGATCAGCCCCGAGGCCGTGCAATGGGCGCGCAGCCGCGCGGCAAGCGCGGGGTCCTCCGCCCCCTCCAGCACCGCGACGAGCCGGTGCCCGCGCAAGGCGTCGCGCTGCGCGAGCACCGCGCAGTCGCGCATGCCGGGCAGGGTGGCGAGATGTGCCTCGATCGCGTCCGGATAGACGGTCTGGTCCGCGATGGTGACGATCCGCCCCGCGCGCCCGCGCAGATGCAGATACCCCTGCGCGTCCAGATGCCCCCGCTCCCCCACGGTGAGCCAGCCCTCCGCGCGGCGGGTGTGCGAGCTGCCGCCGCCGAGGTAGCGCTCAAAGAGATAGGGGCTGCGCACCCAGATCTCTCCGGTGCCGCCCGCATCCGGGTTGCGCACGTCGATTTCCACACCCCCGTAGGCGCGCCCGACCGACCCTTCGGGCGTCGCGCCGCAGCCCAGCGTCACGAAGCTCGTCTCCGCCGCGCCGTAGAAGACATGCAGCGTGGCATGGGGGCACAGGGCCGCGACATGCGCGCGCGTGGCCAGCGCCAGCGCGCCGCCGCCGCACAGGATCAGGCGCAGATGCGGCAGCGTCGTGCCCGCAGGCAGCAGGCGCAGCTGCGTCGGCGTCGCATAGAGCACCGTGCACCGCGCCGTGTGCATCGCGCGGGCCTGTGCCGCGGGGCTCAACCCGTGCAGCACATGCGCCGCCAGCCCCAGATGCACCGCCTCCAGCAGCCCGTAGAGCGCGAGCGAATGCGTGAGCGCGCCGAGAACGGCGATGCCATCCGCCGGGCCGTAGCCGAACGCCGCCGCGTTGCACTCAAAGCTCGCGATCCAGGAGGCTTCGCTGCGCACGATCACCTTGGGCGCCCCGGAGGTGCCGCCGGTGAGCGTGGCGAACTGGCCGGGGCGCAGGCTGCGCAAGTCCGGCCCCGGACCGTCGCCGATGCAAAACGGTGCGCGGCCCAAAGTCCGTTGCAGGCTGTGCAGCCGGGCCGCAACCGGGTCGGTCGCAGGGGCTTGCGCGAGCGGATGCGCGCCCGCAAAGATGCGGGCGCGGTCATGCCAGTGAAATCGGGGTTGCGGCATCGGCGGGGCGTTCCTGTCGGGCGGGCGTCGCCCAGCCTTAGCAAAGCCGCGCGGCGCTGGCCATATGGGGGTGACCTCCGCCAGCGGCCTGCCTATGGTGCGGCAAGGACAAGCTTTGAAGGAGCGAGCGATGGCGGAGATGATGCGCGCGGTGGAGATCACGAAACCCGGCGGGCCGGAGGTGCTGCAACTCACGCAGCGCCAGGTGCCGGAGCCCGGCGCGGGGCAGGTGGTGATCAAGGTCGCATGGGCGGGCGTGAACCGCCCCGACGCGTTGCAGCGCGCGGGCGCCTACGCGCCGCCGCCCACGGCCTCCGATCTGCCCGGTCTCGAGGCCTCGGGCGAGGTTGTGGCGATCGGTGCTGGCGTCTCCGGCATCGCGCTGGGCGACCGGGTCTGCGCGCTGCTGCCCGGCGGCGGCTATGCGGAATATGTGGCGACCCCCGCGGCGCATTGCCTGCCCGTGCCCAGGGGCATGGGGATGAAGGAAGCGGCCTGCCTGCCCGAGACGTTCTTTACCGTCTGGTCCAACGTGTTCATGCGCGGCGGGCTCAAGGCGGGGGAGCGGTTCTTGATCCACGGCGGCTCCTCCGGCATCGGCACGACGGCGATCCAGCTTGCCCAGGCCTTCGGCGCGCGCGTCTTCGTGACCGCGGGCAACGCCGACAAATGCGCGGCCTGCGTCAAACTCGGCGCCGAACGGGCGATCAACTACCGCGAGGAGGACTTCGTGGCGGTAATGAAGGAAGAGGGCGGCGCGGACGTGATCCTCGACATGGTGGGCGGTGCCTATATCGCACGCAACATCGACGCGCTGGATCTCGAGGGGCGCCTGGTGCAGATCGCCTTTCTGCGGCGGTCCCAAGGCGGAGGTGAACTTCGCGCCGCTCATGACGAAGCGGCTGACGATGACGGGCAGCACCCTGCGCCCGCAATCCGATCTCGCCAAGGCGCGCATCGCCACGGAACTGCGCGAGGCGGTCTGGCCGCTGCTCGACGCAGGCCGCGTGGCCCCGGTGATGGACAGTGAATACCCCTTCGAGGACGCGGCAGGCGCGCACGCGCACATGGAAGCGAGCCAGCACATCGGCAAGATCGTGCTGAAGGTGGGCGGCTGAGCGCGCCCGCCACCACACCGCCTGCGCGCGGGGCGGGGTAGGGGATGTGGGTCTAGGGCAAAGGGTAGAAGCGGGGGAGGGCCTGTCCTGAGCAGGAAATGCTGCACGTGAGAAACTGCAGTGAGCTTGGAGCGCAATGACTGCTTCGAGCCCGTTGTGAAGGATGCTGCGCTGAGGACGAACGGCAGCTTCACCTAGGATAAAGCGTGGTTTGCGGAATTTGGCTTATGTCAGCTTTGCTTGCACAGCGTGTCCTTACATGAGAGCAATAGCGCTTCTAAATTGATTTGGTGACATGACAGAACGCGACACTCTAAAGCAAAACCTCTACGTTCGTGCAAGCAAGTTTACCGCTGATGAACTTCGGCGGCAAAAACGGCTTGGTCTAAAAGAATTAAATCAAAACGTCTTCGAAGGATTGGTGAACCAAAGAGAGAAACTCGAAGCTCAGCAAAACAAAATCATTAGCTCGCTTACGGTTACTCTGTTCCTAGCTTTTATGGCTTGGAATGGCGGGAACATCCAAATCCCCGGAACAGGAGCATCAATAGCAGATGTACCTGCATTTTTAGAGCTTTGCCTGATTGCGGCAGCTTTCAGTGTCTTAATGGTAACCTACTCTTTTCTCTCAATACAATTGTACAACGCAGTGATTTCCGCTGTAGCAAGTGACGTACTGGCAAAGAACAAACTTGATCCCGATCTATTTGCCGCTGCTAATACTCCGACGTGGTTGGTCGTGAAGTACTGTCAAGCTGCCCCGGTTAACGGACGGAAACCAGGGTTTAGAATCTCAGCGCCTGGACGGATATTTTATGGCGTATTAGTTGGATCCCTATCCGCGATTTTGCTGACTTTGTGGCTGCTCGCAATCGCTAGTATTATATTTATTGCACATACAGGTTTATCTGATGATGTGGTCGGATGGGTTGTCTACGCTACGTGTATCTTAATCATATTTGCGTCATTCATTTCCATGGCCGCAAACATCGTAGAATTTACTCATGAAATGGACTTTTCTGCTCTGGAAGAAGTGGAAGCCGACAAAGGCGATCTCGGAAGCTAGTTCCTAATTAAGTTACGTGGAGTGTGGCCGCTTCCAGGCGGCAGCGGTCATTGACATGAACTGCGCCAACCGCAGCTTTGTCCCGCACAGCCGACATTCATCTTCCCACCCCCCCGCACCTCCCCCCGAAAGCCGACAGCCTCTCACCACGCTGCCAAACATCTCTGCTCTCCACACAGCACCCCTTTCTGCAAAGAACAGCCGCAGGCCTTCCCCAGCCCCTAGCGCATCGGTGTAAAAACAGCGTCCTGCAGCGTGCAATCGCGGATCACGTCGCGGCCGCAGGGCACGGGCGTCAGGTCGCGCGACAGGCAGATCCGCGCTTCCTGGATGTAGCCTTCGCGGCAGGTAATCGTGATCATATCCGCGCCGAGGCTGGGGTTCTCTTTCAGGAATGCCTCCTCGACCACGGCGGCGGGCAGGCGCACGGGGCGGGTCAACTGGCGAAAGATCGCAGGCCGCGTGATGCTCGCATAGGCGCGGCGCGACAGCGCGTAGTAATCGGGCGCGTCCAGCCCCGTGCAGGTGCCATGCTTGTTCCACTGGTGCCAGGCGAGCCCGCCGGTGCCCATGATATCGACCATGTCGCCGGTCATGCCGCGGCTGGGCGCGCGTCTGGCGGTCTGGCAGTAGGAGGGGTAGCCGCGGTGAAACTGCGGCCAGAGCCCGTGCAGGATCCAGCCGTGATCCTCCTCCGCGCTGCATTGCGGCGACCCGCGCGCGTCCCCTTCGAGCGCGCACCAGTTCGCAGACCAGCTCAGCGCCATCACGTAATAGTCGAAGGCGCCCGCGCGCGCCTCCTCGGCGCGCGCACCAAGGCCTGCAAGCGACGCGATCAGGGCGAGGGCAATCAGGCGCATCTGGGGTCTTTCCTTATGGGTGGTCCTTGTCTATATAGGCCATAAGTTCCCCCAAATTGGAAACGGTTCCGGTCTCCGGGACAGCCTAGTTCAGGCGACGGGGAAGGTGCGTTCAAAGGAGAGACACATGGGTAAACCGATCATGGCAAGAGCCACCGCCGTCTGGCTGGTGGACAACACGACAATCGGGTTCAAGCAGATCGCCGATTTCGTGGGCATGCACGAGCTGGAAATTCAGGGCATCGCCGATGGCGATGTGGCGGCGGGCGTCAAGGGGTTCGACCCCATCGCCAACAACCAGCTGACGCAGGAAGAGATCGACCGCGCCCAGGCCGATCCGATGCACAAGCTCACGCTCAAGTTCAACGCCGCAGCACAGGGCGAGGAAAAGCGCCGCGGCCCGCGCTACACCCCGCTCTCCAAGCGGCAGGACCGGCCCGCCTCGATCCTGTGGCTGGTGAAGTTCCATCCGGAGCTGACGGACGCGCAGGTGAGCAAGCTGGTGGGCACCACCAAGCCCACCATCCAGGCAATCCGGGAGCGGACCCATTGGAACATCTCCAACATCCAGCCGATCGACCCGGTGGCGCTGGGCCTGTGCAAGCAGTCCGAGCTCGATGCCATGGTGCAGAAGGCGGCGGCCAAGAAGGCGGCCGAAGGCGGCGTGATGAGCGATGACGAGCGCCGCAAGCTGGTGAGCACCGAGCAGAGCCTCGGCATGGACACCGAGCCGAAGATCCCCACGGCCATCGAAGGGCTGGAGACGTTCACGCTCTCGGGCAAGTCCGATGAGGACGACGCGGAGGAGGACGACAAGAAAGACAGCGATTTCGCGGATGCGGAGAGCTTCTTCAACCTCCCCGAGGACGACGGCGACGACGATGAGGCCGACGACAAGAAGTAAGACCGCGGCGCAGGCCCGTCCGGTAGCGGGCGGGCCTGCGCTTGGGGCTTTACGGGGTCAGATCCGCTTGCGTGCGCGCATCGCCGCCGTGATCGTCCCGTCATCGAGGTAATCGAGCTCGCCGCCGATCGGCACGCCTTGGGCAAGCGAGGTGATCGTGACGCGGTTTTCCAGCTGGTCGGCGATGTAATGGGCCGTCGTCTGCCCGTCGATGGTCGCGTTGAGCGCGAGGATCACTTCGCTGATGTCCTCGGTGCTGATCCGGTCGATGAGGCGCGGGATCCGCAACTCCTGCGGGCCGACGGCATCGAGCGCCGAGAGCGTGCCGCCGAGCACGTGATAGCGGCCCTTGAACACGCCCGACCGTTCCATCGCCCACAGATCCGCCACATCCTCCACCACGCAGAGCTCGCCGTTGGCGCGTTTCTCGCTGGCGCAGATATCGCAGGTGTCCGCGGTGCCCACGTTGCCGCAGTTGAGACACTCCCGCGCCGTCGCCGCGACCGTCTGCATCGTATCTGCCAGCGGCCCGAGCAGCAGCGCACGCTTGCGGATCAGATGCAGCACCGCGCGCCGCGCGGAGCGAGGCCCGAGCCCCGGCAGCTTTGCCATCAGCTCGATCAGGGCGTCGATGTCGCGGGTGCTACTCAAACGGATGCGCTCCTGTGCGAAGCGGCGGGAGCGCGCGTCGCCGTCACGCGCCCGGCCTGCCGCTGCCGCCGGTCCTGCGAAGCGGCGCTCAGAACGGCAGCTTCATGCCCGCGGGCAGGCCCATGCCTTCGGTCAGTTTTGCCATCTCTTCCTGCGCGCGATCAGAGGCCTTGCCCTGCGCGTCCTTGATCGCGGCGAGGATCAGGTCCTCGACGACTTCCTTGTCATCGCCGTTGAAGATCGAGGGGTCGATATCGAGGCTCTTGAGCTCGCCCTTGGCGCTGCAGGTGGCCTTCACCAGGCCCGCACCGGATTCGCCCTGCACCATGATGTTGTGCATCTCTTCCTGCATCTCGGCCATCTTGCCCTGCATTTCCTGGGCCTTCTTCATCATCCCGGCCATATCGCCGAGCCCGCCAAGTCCTTTGAACATGCTGTTCTCCTGTTTTTCGCTGTCTTCTATATGTTGCTTTGCATCCGTGCCGACAAGGGCGCGCCTCAGCTGTCCTCGAAGGGGTCCCATTCGTCCTCGACCTCCGGCAGCGCTTCGCTCACGGCGGCGTCCGCAATGTCCTGCGGGGTGCGGATCGCGGTGATCCGGGCCTGCGGGAACTGCGCCAGTACGGCCTGCATCAGCGGATGGGCCTGCGCATCCGCGCGCAGGGCGTCGTCCTTTGCGTCGCGCAGGGCGGCGATTGTAGGCGCACCGCCCGTGTTGACCACGCTCACCGCCCAGCGGTTGCCGGTCCACAGCTGCAGCTTGGCGCCCAGGCGCTGCGCCAGATCGCGGGGCGCCGCGTCGGTGGGGCAGAACTCGATGCGACCGGGCTGATAGGCGGCCAGCTGCAGCGATGTCTCGACCTCGACCAGCAGCTTGACGTCGCGGTTGTGGCGGATGAGCTCGAGCACATGCTCGAACGTCGGGTAATGGGCCAGCGCCGCGTCCGGATCGCGGGCGAGTGCGGTGGTCTGGCCCGCCGCGGTGGGGCTCGCGGCCCTGCGCGTGCTCGCCTGCTGCACCGCCTGCGCGCCACTGCTCGCGCCGTCGCTGCCACCACCGCCACGCTGCGGCGCCGGGGCCGCCGGGGCGGGCGTGTTCTGCAGGGTGCGCACCAACTCCTCCGGCGTGGGCAGATCGGCCACATGGGTGAGCCGGATGATCGCCATCTCGGCGGCCATCATCGCATTGGGCGCGCTCGCCACTTCCTCCAGCGCCTTGAGCAGCATCTGCCACAGGCGCGTCAGCACCCGGATCGGCAGCGCGCCCGCCATGGCGCGGCCCCGGTCGCGTTCCTCGGGCGAAATGGTGGGATCCTCCGCCGCGTCCGGCGTGATCTTGACCACGCTGATCCAATGGGTGATCTCGGCCAGATCGCGCAGCACGGCCATGGGGTCCGCGCCTTCGGCATATTGCGCGCCGATCTCCGTCAGTGCGCCCGCCGCGTCGCCGCGCAGGATCATTTCCAGCAGGTCGAGCACACGGGCACGGTCCGCCAGCCCCAGCATCGCGCGCACCTGCAGGGCCGTCGTCTCGCCCGCGCCGTGGCTGATGGCCTGATCCAGCAGCGAGGTCGCATCGCGCGCGGAACCTTCGGCGGCGCGGGTGATCAGCGCCAGCGCGTCATCCGCGATCTGCGCGCCCTCGGCCGCCGCGATCCTGCGCAGCAGCGCGATCATCACCTCCGGCTCGATCCGGCGCAGGTCGAACCGCTGGCACCGCGACAGGACCGTCACTGGCACCTTGCGGATCTCCGTGGTGGCGAAGATGAATTTCACATGCTCCGGCGGCTCTTCGAGCGTCTTCAGCAGCGCGTTGAACGCCCCTGTCGAGAGCATGTGCACCTCGTCGATGATATAGACCTTGTAGCGCGCGGAGGCGGCGCGGTAATGCACCGAATCGATGATCTCGCGGATGTTCGCGACCCCGGTGTTGGAGGCGGCGTCCATCTCCATCACATCGACGTGGCGGCCCTCCATGATCGCCGTGCAATGCTCGCACTGCCCGCAGGGCTCCGTCGTCGGGCGCCCGGTGCCGTCGGGCCCGATGCAGTTCATCCCCTTGGCGATGATCCGCGCGGTGGTCGTCTTGCCGGTGCCCCGGATCCCCGTCATGATGAAGGCCTGCGCGATCCTGTCCGCCTCAAACGCGTTTCTGAGCGTGCGCACCATCGCCTCCTGCCCGACAAGGTCGGCAAAGGTCTCGGGGCGGTACTTGCGGGCGAGAACGCGGTAGGCGGTGGCGTCTGACATGGGGCTCCACGGGATCGGATTCGGAATGTGCGCACAGGGTAGGCGCTGGCGGAGGCGGGGGCAACGGCGCGCGGGCGCGTCGCGCAATTGATTGAACCGCAGGCGCGGTTCGGTGTTACCCTGTCGGGAACGGTCAACGGGAAAGGATGCGCCATGCGGCTCAGGGGGATCAGGCGGAGCAAGAACGTGGAGCTGCGCGGCGGTGGCAGGCGCAGCGCCGGCGCCAAGGGTGGCATCGGCATCATCGGCGTGCTGGCCGTGCTCGCGATCGGCTATTTCACCGGCATCGACGTCTCGCCGCTGCTGCAGGGCGGCAGCGTGCAGCAGGAAACGAGCCGCGCCGCACCGGCGGACGACCCCGCCACCCAGTTCAGCGCGCAGGTGCTCACCACCACCGAGCAGGTCTGGACGGACGTGTTCCGCGAGCAGCTGGGCCGCGACTACGTGCCCCCGCAGCTGGTGATCTTCAGCGGCGTAACGCAGAGCCCATGCGGCGGCGCCAGCGGTGCGACGGGGCCGTTCTACTGCCCGGCGGACAGCAAGGCCTACCTCGACACGCAGTTCTTTACCGCGCTCGACCGCCAGATGGGGGCGGGCGGCGATTTCGCCGCCGCCTATGTGATCGCCCATGAGGTCGCCCATCACGTGCAGAACGAACTGGGGATTTTGCAACAGGTCAACACCGCGCGTCAGCGCGCGAGCCGGGTGGAGGCGAACGCCCTGACGGTGCGGCTGGAGCTGATGGCCGATTGCCTGTCGGGGATCTGGGCGCGCAACGTACAGGGCCTGATGGAGCGGGGCGATCTGCAAGAGGCGCTCAACGCGGCGCGCAGGATCGGCGATGACTACCTGCAGGAGCGTGCGGGCCGGGTGCCCCAGCCGCATACCTTCACCCACGGCACCTCGGAGCAGCGCGCAGGCTGGTTCGCGCGCGGGTATGACAGCGGCGCGGTGGCCGACTGCGACACCTTCGCGGCGGAGCGCCTCTAGGGCTTAACGAATAATTATCTATATTTAACAAGTTGTTAAGTTACCCATGGGTAACCATGGCGGCAGCGGCGCGGGCGCACCGAGCCTTGCCGAACGGTTGGGGCGAAGTGCCTCGGGAGGCGCCCAGCGTCGTGGGAAACCGTTCCGGCTCGGCCTCGGGGTATATGGGGGGGTGAGAGATTGATAACGACCCAAGCGGGACTCGTTGTGGCTGCTTCCTTCCGGACCTGACCAGGTTGGCGAGGCGCCTGCCCGCACCAACCTCTCAAGACGTGATATAGGCAATCACGCCGCGCGCCGCAAGACCGCGCTGCGAGACTAGAGCGTGATCGCGAGCTTGATGAAGCCTTCGGGCGTGCCGCCCGCAAGCCGCGGCTGCAGATGCGCGATATCGTCGAGACAGTCGAGCGCGTCGGGATGGGTCAGGATATGCGTGTCGATCGCCCCGTCCGCGCGAAAGCGCCACGCGGGCAGCTCGTCCCAGAGGCAGGTGACGTCGCTGTTGAGGCAGTCGATCATCGCCGCGTCGAGCGGTTTGCTGCCCCAGGCGACGATATTCTCCGTCGCGGTCTGCGGGTATCCCCCGCCCCCCGCTGCGCGGAACTGGTTGGTGGCGAGGATGAAGGTATCCTCCTCCGCCACCGGCGCACCGGCATGGCGCAGCTCGGTGATCCGCGTAAACGGCGGGGCCGAAGGGTCGATGTCATAGTTCAGCCCGAAGACCGTATCGAACTGGAACGCAGGCACATCCGTGTTGATCAGCATCTGCGCGGGCGTGTCGCGGCTCTGGGTGCGGAACAGCAATGCCGCATGCTCCAGCCAGCGGCGCAGATCGGCGCCCGTGACGCGGATGCCGACCGCCTGATTGGCGAAAGGCACGAGCCCCGCGATGTGACGCTGGAGCAGCGGGCCAGAGGGCACATGGGTGTAGTTCTTGGGCCCATCACGCCCCCCCGCCCCGAGGGCCGCCGCCGCCGACAGCAGCGGCAGCCGCGCATGCGGTGTGCCCGCCAGCGCATCGCGGATCAGCGCATGCTGCGCGCGCGCGGTCAGGGCCTGCGTGGTCGCGGGGCTCACCAGCGAGAAATAGCTGTGCAGGACGCGCCTTGCGCGGGCCACCGGGCGGGCAAGTTTCGCGACGACCTGCCGGTGGACGGGGGCGGCCAGCGCCTCGATCGCGGGATCGGCGGGCACCTGCCGTCCGTTCGGCCGCAGCGCGCAGGCGTGCCCCGTGATGCGCCAGCCGGACCCCGCCTCATGCGCGAGCTCGAGATCCATCACACCCAGATCGGAGCCTGCATGCCCGGCCATCAGCGCGGGCACACCGCCGATGGTGCTGGCCGCGCTGTTCACGCCCTTGCGCCCGGCATAGTCGGAGGAGGGCAGGCGGCGATGGGTATGGCCGAGCAGCAGCGCATCGATCTGCCCGCCCTGCACCAGCGCATGCGCGGCGCGCATGTCGCGGACCGCGTGATCGGCCTGCCCCACGCCCATATGCCCTAGCACCACCACCAGATCCGCACCCTTGGCGCGCAGATCCTGCACCGCCACCGCCAGCAGGGCGTCGGGGGCGGCGAGGCTGGTCTGGGCGCCCAGATGATGGCTGTGCCATGCCGCACTCTGCTCGGGCAGCACGGAAAGGACCCCGACCCGCAGCGGGGCGGGCGCCGCATCGCCCAGCGGCACGGTGATCACCGCACAGGCCTGAAGCGGCGCCAGATCGACGTTGCGCAGGTTGGAGTTGACGAGCGGCATGTCGAGCGCGCGCGCCACCGCCTTGAGATAGGGTAGCCCATAGTCGAGATCATGGTTGCCCAGACCCAGCGCATCGTAGCGCAGATGGTTGAGGCAGGCGACGATGGCATGCTCCGGCCCCACCTCCCCCGCCGCGAGGAAATCCGCCAGCGGCGTGCCCTGAAACGTGTCGCCATTGTCGAAAAGCAGCACCGGCGTGCCCTCCGCCTCGGCCTGCGCGCGCGCATCCTTGATCAGGCTGGAAATACCCGCCAGGCCGCTTTCTTGTGTCGGGCGATCCTTGATATAGTCATAGGGCAAAAGATGGCCGTGCAAATCGGTCGTCGCCAATATCCTGAGGCGCGCGACACGTGCTGCGTTTTGGGGGGAAGACGGGGCCGTTGGTGCATTCATGGTCGAAATTTACCACCGGTGGTTGCGAGGGTAAATCGCAATCGGGTGTTTGCCCGCGTCTTATTGCACCGGCACTTAGGGCCGCATAAGAACGGTCGGACAATAAGGAAGACAGGATGCGAAACGCGGAACATGTGACTTTTGGCGGCTCCGGCCTCGACCGTGCGGGGGAGCTGCGCGGCGACGCGGCGGTGCTGGCCGCGGCGGCCGCGGATCCCGGTGCCCGTGCGGTGGTTTTCTGGCGCGGCAAGCCGCTGATCTCGCCCGAGCGGCCGAGCGGGCTCATCCGGTTGGGGATGGACCACCTGGCGCTGCGCGGCGCGGCGCAACCGCCGATCCTGCTGGGCCGCGAGGACGGTGCGCCGGTGTTCGCGGTGGATCTGTCGGGCTGGACGCCGCGCGATCTGGATGAGAGCACGCTCGGCGGGTTCCTCGACCCCAGCGAGCAGCGGCATCCGGCGCTGCCCGACTGGATGGCCTTCGTGGAGCTGCGCCGCGTGATGACCTGGCTCAGCGCGCGCGATGCGGAACTGGCGGCGACCGGCAAGGCGGTGTTCGACTGGCACCGCATCCACGGCTTCTGTGCCAAATGCGGCGCGCCCACGCAGATGTCGCAGGGCGGCTGGCAGCGCAGATGCGGCGCCTGCGGTGCCTCGCATTTCCCGCGCACCGATCCGGTGGTCATCATGCTGATCACCCATGGCAACGCGGTGCTGGTGGGCCGCTCGCCCGGCTGGCCGAACGGCATGTATTCCCTGCTGGCGGGGTTCGTGGAGCCGGGCGAGACGCTGGAGGCCGCCGTGCGGCGCGAGGTCTTCGAGGAGGCGGGCGTGCGGGTGGGCGAGGTCGGCTACCTCGCGAGCCAGCCCTGGCCCTTTCCCGCCTCGCTGATGTTCGGATGCTGGGGCCGCGCCACGAGCCGCGAGATCACCATCGACCCCGTCGAGATCGAGGATGCCCGCTGGGTCAGCCGCGAGGAGATGATGGAGGTCTCCCAGGGCACCCACCCCGAGATCATGCCCGCGCGCAAGGGCGCCATCGCGCATTTCCTCATCGACCGCTGGCTGCGCGACGCGCTCGACTGAGGGTTGTGCAGGCAGGTGCGACACCTGTGCCCGTGATTACGCCGGGAATCTGCGCGCGGGCGGTTGACCCGTGCGGGACGGCGCCTACAGTGCCGACCAAGGCGACAAGACCCCATTTCAAGGAAGCAGTCATGAAATTCTCAGCGAAAGAGGATGTCGAAGCACCGATCGACGCGGTCTTCGACATGATGAGCGATTTCGAGACGTTCGAGCGGGCCGCCATGCGCCGCGGCGCGGAGGTGCAGCGGGTCGATGCACGCACCGAGCTTGCCGTCGGGATGACCTGGCGCGCGGCCTTTAACCTGCGCGGCAAGCGGCGTCAGGTCGAGGTCGAGATGGTCACTTTCGACAGGCCGAACCAGATGCTATTCGAATGCAGGTCGCAGGGCCTGCTGTCGGAGATGACGATCGACCTCGTGGCCCTCTCGAAGAGCCGCACGCGGATCCTGGTGGCGGTTGATATCAAGCCGCTCAACCTCTCGGCGCGCCTGCTGGTGCAATCGCTGAAGCTCGCGAAGTCATCGCTGACCAAGAAGTACAAGCTGCGCATCGCGGAATTCGCGAAGTCGATGGAAAACAGGTACAATCCGGGCCGCGCCTAGGTCTCGATCTCCCAGCGGCCGGGGTGGGCGGGGTAGACACCGAGGATATCGAGCATATTGGTGAAATACTCCAGCTCCTCCAGCGCGCGGCGCACCGGGGGATCCTCGGGGTGGCCCTCGATATCGGCATAGAACTGGGTCGCGGTGAAGGAGCCGCCGACCATGTAGCTCTCGAGCTTGGTCATGTTGACGCCGTTGGTGGCAAAGCCGCCCATCGCCTTGTAGAGGGCCGCGGGAATGTTGCGCACCTCGAAGACGAAGGTCGTCATCATATGCGCGTCGCGGTGTCTCAGGTCGATGTCGGGGGCCATCAGCAGGAAGCGGGTGGTGTTGTGGTCGAGATCCTCGATCCCGTCCGCGAGCACGTCGAGCCCGTGGATCCGTGCCGCGACGGCGGAGGCGAGCACGCCCTCATGCGCGGGCCCGCCCGCGGCCAGCTCCTCCGCGGCACCCGCGCTGTCGGCGGCAGGCTCGCAGGTGATGCCGCGGGCCTCCAGGAAACTGCGCGCCTGCGGCAGCAGGACCAGATGCGCGCGGACATGCTTGATCTGCTCCAGCGTGACGCCGGGCCGCGCCATCAGCGCGATGCGCACGCGCACGAAGGCTTCTTCGATGATGTGCATGCCGCTCTCGGGGAGGAGGCGGTGGATGTCCGCCACGCGGCCGTAGGTGGTGTTCTCCACCGGCAACATCGCGAGATCCGCACGCCCCTCGCGAACGGCGCGCAGGACCCCTTCGAATGTGGTGCAGGGCACGGGGATCCCGTCGGGGCGGGCCTGCAGGCAGGCCTCGTGGCTGTAGGCACCGAGGGCGCCCTGAAAGGCGATGCGCTGTGGCTGCTCGGAGGTCATGCCGCCGCTCCTTTGGGTAAACATCCGCAGATGGTCGTTTGGTCGCGGTAACTACACCTTGCCTGCGGGCAGGGAAAGCAATAGATACCCCGAGGAACCCGTGAACTTTTCAAAGCGATGGACTGATCCATGAATACAATGACCCTTACGAAAGTTGCCGCCGGTGTGCTTGGCGCCTGGCTGGTGCTGTTGCTGGGCAAATGGGGCAGTGAAGAACTGTACCGCGCCTCCCTGCACGGCGAGCCGTCCTATGTGATCGCGGTCGAGGGCGTGGAAGAAGCCGAGCCGGAGCCAGAGGTGCCTTTCGAGGAGCTGCTGGCCGTCGCCTCCGTCGACGATGGCGAGCGGGTGTTCCGCAAATGCTCCGCCTGCCACAAGGTCGAGCCCGGCGCGAATGCCACCGGTCCCTACCTGCACGGCGTCGTGGGCCGCAACATCGATGCGGCGGAGGGTTTCGAGTATTCGGGCGCGCTGGAAGCGGCGGCGGACGTCTGGACCCCCGAGAACCTCAATGCCTTCCTCGAGAAGCCCAGCACATGGGCGCCCGGCACCACGATGGGTTTTGCAGGTCTGGGTGACCCGGCGGAGCGGGCGGCGGTCATCGCCTATCTCGACAGCCTCGACAACTGATCAGGCCACGGTGCGCCGCGGTGCAAGCACGGGCCGCCCCAAGGGGGCGGTCTTTTGCGTTTTATCGCGTAAATCGCGCCAGATCACAGACTTGCAACTTGTATCTTGGTGCCCGCGGCCTTTAGCCTACATCACCAGAGTGACTGCCTGTTTTCGCGTAAGATGGAGCTTGCCCATGATGCCTCACGCCCCCGTTTCCCCCCGCCGCGCACCTGTTTCGCGCTTCTGTGCCGCCGTGGCGGTCTGTGCCCTCACCCTGATCGGCAGCGGGCAGGCGGATGCGGAAGAGGTGATGATCAAGAGCCACGGATATTCCTTCTACGGCGATCTGAGCTATCCGGCGGATTTCGCGCATTTCGACTATGTGAACCCCGACGCGCCCAAGGGCGGCGAGATCTCCATCTCCACCCTCGGCACGTTCGATTCGATGAACCCCTATTCGCGCAAGGGTCGCGGCGGCGCGCTCTCCACGATCATGTACGAGAGCCTTCTGGGCGAGGGTGTGGGCGGCGAGAGCGCGCCTGCGGATGTCTATGCGGAATACTACTGCCTGCTGTGCGAGAGCCTCGAGTACCCCGAGAGCCGCGACTGGGTGATCTTCAACATGCGGCCCGAGGCGCGCTTCTCCAACGGGGATCCCGTGACGGCGCATGACATCGCCTTTTCGCATAACCTGCTGCTCGATCAGGGCCTGCAATCCTATGCCGAAGCGGTGCGCAAGCGGATCCCCAAGGTCGAAGTGCTCGACGATCACCGGATCAAGTTCTACTTTACCGAGGGCCTGTCGCGCCGTTCGATGATCGAGCAGGTGGGCTTCGTCCCCGCATGGTCCAAGAAGTGGTACGAGGAGACCGGCGCGCGGCTCGATGAGAGCCGGCTCGAGATCTCTCCCGGCTCGGGCGCCTACATGGTCGAGGACGTCGACGTGAACCGGCGCATCGTCTACAAGCGCAACCCCGACTACTGGGGCAGGGACCTGCCGTTCAACGTGGGCCGCAACAACTTCGACCGCATCCGGGTGGAGTATTTCGGCGACGAGAATTCCGCCTTCGAGGCGTTCAAGTCGGGCGAATACACCTTCCGCAACGAGGGCAACTCGCGCCAGTGGGCAACCGCCTACGACTTCCCCAAGGTGCAGGACGGTTACGTGGTCAAGGAGGAGATCCCCGACGGGTCGCCGCCCACGCCCACGGGCATCGTGTTCAACCTCGGCCGCGAGGTGCTGCAGGACAAGCGCGTGCGCGAGGCCGTGGCGCTGGCGTTCAATTTCGAGTGGACCAACGAATCGCTGCAATACGGCCTGTTCAAGCAGCGCGCGTCCTTCACCCAGGATACGCCGCTGATGGCGATGGGAGTTCCGGAGGGCGCGGAGCTCGCGTTTCTGCAGAGCCTCGGCGATGTGATCCCGCCGCAGATGCTGGCCGAGGAGGCGCGGGTGCCGCATACCTCCGGCGCGGAGCGGCTGCTGGACCGGCGCAATGCGCGCAGCGCGGCGCGGCTGCTGGATGAGGCGGGCTGGCCCGTGGGCGATGACGGCAAGCGGCGTAACGCGGACGGCGCGCCGTTGCGTCTGACCTTCCTGCTCAACTCCTCGGGGTCCGCAACGCTGGCGGCAGTGGTGGAGAATTTCATGTCCAATCTGGAGGCCTTCGGCATCGAGGCGGTGCTGGAGAAGGTGGACGCGTCGCAGTACACCTCGCGCGAGCGGGATCGCGACTATGATATGGTCTACGACCAATACGCGGCCTTCCTCGGCACGGGCACGGGCCTTGCACAGCGCTACGGCTCTGAGGCGGCGAGCTTCTCGCTCTTCAACCCGGCGGGGCTGGCGAGCCCGATGGTCGATGCGATCATCGAAGCCTCGCTGCAGGCGGAAACCCGCGAGGAGGAAGAGGCGGCGCTGATGGCGCTCGACCGTGCGCTGCGCCATGAGTTCATCATGATCCCGGCGTGGTACAACGATGTCTTCTGGACCGCCTATTACGACCAGTACGGCCATCCCGAAGAGCAGCCCCCCTATGCGCTGGGCTACCTCGATTTCTGGTGGTTTGATGCGGAGAAAGCGGAAAGACTGCGCGCGGCCGGCGCGCTGAGGTAGACGATGGGCGCCTATATTCTCCGACGTCTCCTGCTGATCCCGGTGACACTCTTCGGGATCATGCTGGTCAATTTCGCGCTGGTGCAATTCGTGCCGGGCGGCCCCGTGGAACAGGCGATTGCGCGCATCCAGGGGGGCGGCGACGTGTTCGGCGGTTTCGCCGGATCGGGCACGGATTCGGAGACGGTGGATCTGGGCGGCTCGGAGAATTACGTGGGCGCGCGCGGTCTGCCGCCGGAATTCATCGCGGAACTGGAGCGCGAGTTCGGCTTCGACAAGCCGCCCGTCGAGCGGTTCTTCCGGATGATGGGCAATTACCTGATGTTCGATTTCGGGGACAGCTACTTCCGCTCCATCTCGGTGATCGAGCTGATCAAGGAAAAGCTGCCCGTGTCGATCACACTGGGGCTGTGGTCCACGCTCATCGCCTATCTCATCTCGATCCCGCTGGGCATCCGCAAGGCGGTGCATGACGGCACGCGGTTCGACACATGGACCTCCGGCGCGATCATCGCGGCCTATGCGATCCCGGGGTTCCTGTTCGCGATCCTGCTGCTGGTGCTTTTCGTGCCCGCCAACTGCTTTCGCATTCCGGGGCTCGCCGATGTCTGGGAGAACGGCGCGCGGTTCAATCCGACCTGCTACGAGCTCTTCCCGCTGCGCGGCCTCACGTCGGACAATTTCGATGAGCTGAGCGCCTGGGGAAAGGTGAAGGATTACTTCTGGCACATCACGCTGCCGGTGCTCGCCTCGACCATCTCGGCCTTCGCGACGCTGACCCTGTTGACCAAGAACAGCTTTCTCGACGAGATCAAGAAGCATTACGTGATGACGGCCCGCGCCAAGGGTCTGAGCGAGCGCCGCGTGCTTTATGGTCACGTCTTTCGCAATGCCATGCTGATCGTGATCGCGGGCTTTCCGGCGGTGTTCATCGGGGTCTTCTTCGGCTCCTCGCTGATCATCGAGACGATCTTCTCGCTCGACGGTCTGGGGCGGCTCGGGTTCGAGGCGGCGGTGGCGCGGGATTATCCGATCGTGTTCGGGACGCTGTTCATCTTCGGGCTCATCGGCCTCATCGTCGGGATCATTTCCGACCTGATGTACGTGCTTGTCGATCCGCGCATCGATTTCGAGAAGAGGGAAGGCTGATGCACGAGCTTAATCCCTCCCCCGCGGTCGAGGCCCCGGCGCCGGTGACCGCGCGCCCGCGGCGCATGGCGCTGTCGCCGCTCAACCAGCGCCGGTGGCGCAATTTCACGCGCAACAGGCGCGCTTACTGGTCGCTGTGGATCTTTCTGGTGGTGTTCACGCTGTCGCTGTTTGCGGAGTTTCTGGCCAACGACAAGCCGATCCTCGTGAACTACCGCGGCGAGATGTACATGCCGATCTTCAACTTCTACCCGGAGACGCAGTTCGGCGGTGATTTCCAGACCGAGGCCGCCTACCGCGATCCGGAGGTGATCTGCCTGATCGCGAGCGGCGGGCTGGAGGAATGTTTCGACGATCCCGAAGGGATCGTGGAGGACATCGAGGCGGGGCGTTTCGACACCAGCACCGAAGGGTTCGAGGAAGGCTGGGCGATCTGGCCGCCGATCCCCTACAGCTATGACACCGCCGTGGACCGCCCCGGTGCGGCCCCGCTGCCGCCCAACGGCGAGAACCTGCTGGGCACGGACGGGACCAAGCGCGACGTGCTCGCGCGCGTCATTCACGGCTTCCGGCTGAGCATCGTGTTCACGCTGGTGGTGACTGGCCTCAGCACGATCATCGGCATCGCGGCGGGCGCGGTGCAGGGGTTCTTCGGCGGCTGGCTCGATCTGATCTTCCAGCGCATCATCGAGATCTGGACCTCCACCCCCTCGCTCTATGTGATCATCATCATGTTCGCGATATTGGGGCGAAGTTTCTGGCTGCTGGTGTTCCTGCTGGTGCTGTTCAGCTGGACCGCGCTCGTGGGGGTGGTGCGCGCGGAATTCCTGCGCGCGCGCAATCTGGAGTATGTGCGCGCCGCGCGGGCGCTGGGCGTGGGCAACACGACGATCATGTTCCGCCACATGCTGCCCAACGCGATGGTCGCCACGCTCACCATGCTGCCCTTCCTGATCACGGGCACGATCTCCTCGCTGGCGGTGCTCGACTTCCTCGGGTTCGGGCTGCCGTCCTCGGCGCCGTCGCTGGGCGAGCTTACGTTGCAGGCCAAGCAGAACCTGCAGGCGCCCTGGCTGGCATTCACCGCCTTCTTCACCTTCGCGATCATGCTGTCGCTGCTGGTGTTCATCTTCGAGGGGATCCGCGATGCGTTCGATCCCAGAAAGACCTTTACCTGATGTCGCATCTTCTGGACGTTAAGGACCTGCATGTTTCCTTCCGGCAGGACGGAGAGCTGGTGCCCGCGGTGCGCGGCATCTCCTTTCATCTGGAGCGCGGCGAGACCGTCGCGCTGGTGGGTGAGAGCGGCTCGGGCAAGTCCGTCTCGGCGCTCAGCACGGTTTCGCTGCTGGGGGATACCGCGCATGTGGAAGGGTCCGTCACCTATGACGGGCAGCAGATGATCGGCGCCAACGACGCGCTGTTGCGCAAGGTGCGCGGCAACGACATCAGCTTCATCTTCCAGGAGCCGATGACATCGCTCAACCCGCTGCACACCATCGACAAGCAGCTGGCGGAATCGCTTGCGCTGCATCAGGGGCTGTCGGGCGACGCGCTGAAGGCCCGGATCCTGGAGCTGCTGGAGAAGGTGGGCATCAACGATGCCGAGAGCCGTCTGGGCAGCTATCCGCACCAGCTGTCGGGGGGGCAGCGGCAGCGCGTGATGATTGCGATGGCGCTTGCCAACAAGCCCGACGTGCTGATCGCGGACGAGCCGACGACGGCACTCGACGTGACGATCCAGGCGCAGATCCTCGATCTGCTGAAGGACCTCAAGGACAGCGAGGGGATGGGGCTGTTGTTCATCACCCACGACCTCGGGGTGGTGCGGCGCATCGCGGACCGTGTCTGCGTCATGCAGCGCGGCGAGATCGTGGAGCAGGGGCCGACGCGCGAGATCTTCGACGCGCCGCAGCATCCCTATACCAAAAAGCTGCTGGGGGCGGAGCCGAAAGGGCGCCCCGCGCCGGTGGCGCCCGATGCGGAAGTGGTCGTGCAGACGGACAACCTAAAGATCTGGTTTCCGATTCAGCGCGGCCTGCTGCGCCGGACCGTGGGCCATGTGAAGGCCGTCAACGATGCCTCGCTGTCGGTGCGCGCGGGGGAGACCATCGGCATCGTGGGCGAGAGCGGGTCGGGCAAGACCACGCTGGCGCTGGCGATCATGCGGCTCATCGCGTCGGAGGGCGGGGTCACCTTCATGGGCGAGGACATCCGCAAATGGTCCACGCGCGAGCTGCGGCGGTTGCGCAAGGACATGCAGATCGTGTTTCAGGACCCTTTTGGCAGCCTGTCCCCGCGCATGACCTGCATGCAGATCATCGCGGAGGGGCTGACCATCCACAACGTGGACCCGGCGCGCGACAAGCGCGAACTGGTGCATGACGTGATGGTGGAGGTAGGGCTCGATCCGGCGACGATGGACCGCTATCCGCATGAATTCTCCGGCGGGCAGCGGCAGCGCATCGCGATCGCGCGCGCCATGGTGCTGCGCCCGCGTCTGCTGGTGCTCGATGAACCGACGAGCGCGCTCGACATGACGGTGCAGGTCCAGATCGTGGATCTGCTGCGCGCGCTGCAGGTGAAATACGGGCTGGCCTATCTCTTCATCAGCCATGACCTGCGGGTGATCCGCGCGATGTCGCACCGCGTGATGGTGATGAAGCGCGGCGATGTGGTGGAATACGGCGATGTCGACGCGCTCTACGATAACCCTCAGACGGACTACACCCGCACGCTGTTGCAGGCCACGCACTGACGCGACCTGCAACAGGGCAGCTTACAGATCCGAAGGGGTGATGCAGCGTGTCTTGCGCCGCGTGAACCAGCGGTGGCGCTTGTGCTCGGGCACGGGAGGCACATCCTGAACGCGGATCTGGCCCGTGCGGGTGGCGTGCATGAAGCTTTGTGCATAGATGTTGATCATGGTCCGTCTCCTGTGATGTGCCCTTATTCTTGACCAATGCAGCGATTGATGCGAGTCATGCTTCGTTTCGATATGTAAGCTGAGGTAACAGATGGAGTGGCGGAGCCTGCCCCCTTTGTCGGCGCTGCGGGCCTTTGCGGCCTTTGCGGAGACGGGGAGTGTCACCGCCGCGGGTGACGCCTTGGGCGTGTCGCACGCGGCCATCAGCCAGCAGTTGCGCACGCTGGAGAGCCATCTGGACGTGGCCCTGCTTGACCGGTCGGGCCGCGGGTTGCGGCTGACGGAGGCGGGTGGCGCGCTGGCGCAGAGCCTGCGGGGCGGCTTTGCGCTGATCGGCGAGGGTGTGGCGCAGGTCACGGCCGCGCAGGAGACGCGGCCGCTGCATATCTCCGTGACCCCGAATTTCGCGGCGTCCTGGCTGATGCCGCGACTGCCCCGGTTCCGCGCGTCGCATCCCGAGATCGACCTGATGATCGACCCGACGCCGGAGCTGGTGACATTGACCCCGGACGGCATCGACATGGCGATCCGCTATGGCGCAGGCGGGTGGCCGGGGGTCGAGTGCGATCTGTTGTGGACCAGTGCGATGGTCGTCGTCGGTGCGCCGTCGCTGGTCAAGGGGATCGCGCCGGGCGACACGCGCGCGCTCGCTGATCTGCCGTGGATCGAGGAATTCGGGATGTCCGAGGCGAGCCGCTGGCGATACCGCATGATGGGTGAGACGCGGCGCGGCAGCACATTGCAGGTGCCGGGGAACCTGCTGCTGGATGGCGCGCGGGACGGGCAGGGCGTCACCGTGGTGCCCCGCCGCTTTGTCGAGCGTGACATCGCCGCGGGCCGTCTGTGCATTCTACATGAGGAGGAGGTTGCGGAGACGGGATATCACATCGTCACGCGCCCCGGCGTGCTGCGTGCGCCGCTCAAGGCTTTTGTCGCATGGTTACGGCGCGAACGCGGTATCGCTTAGCCGGGCCCGATCATGAAGCAGGTGACGTTGCGCGCCTTGAGCCGCTGGCAGGCCAGATCGGCGGTCTCGCGCGTCATGCCGAGGAAGTTGGCGTCAAAGCCCTGCGGTTTCTGGACGACCTTGCGCAGGGAGCCGTCGAGCGTGGCCATCTCTGCCAGTGCCGTCTTGAGCAATACCTTCTCGGCGGCGTGGCGGCTGCCGAAGCGGCCCACGTTCACGCCCCATTGCCGCCCGCCCGAGGTGGAGACGCGGGTGACGACTTCCTGCGGGGCGGGTGCCCTGTTGGCCTTGGGCTGCGCGCCGATGACGACGAGGCCCTTGGGCCTTTGCGCCGGGCGCAGCGCGGTCTGTGTGAGGGCGTCGAGCACCGACGAGGATTGCGCGACGGCAGCCAGCACGATGTCGTCCGGTACCGTCTGCGCAGGGGCGGCCTGCGGCGCGGAGACGGCCTCGGCTACGGCATCGTTGATGGCGGCGCTGAGCACGTCGGTGATGGCATCGTTGATCGGATCGGCGATGCTCGCCGTCAGGACGGGCGCGTTGCTCACCGGGCGCAGCACGGGCCGCTTGCTGTCCGCGACGGCGCGGATCAGGCGGATGGTCTTGCCCTGCGCACCGGGCGCGGTCGCGCTGGCGACGGTCTGCGCCTCGGGTGCTGCTTCGGCGATGTAGGCGGGGGTCTGGGGTTTGTGCAGTGGCGCGCTCGACGGGGCGCGGCGGAAGCCGAGATCCATGAGTTCCGCCACCTTGGCGTTGCGCGATGTGGTGGAGTTGCCGCCGAAGACGGTCACGATGATCCGCTCGTTGCCGCGCTCCGCCGAGGCGGTCAGGTTGAAGCCCGCCGCGCGGGTATAGCCCGTCTTGATCCCGTCTGCGCCCTTGTAGGCGGCCAGAAACCGGCGGTTGGTGTGGTTGACCGTGGTCACCCCGGCATCGGCGGTGATGCGCGAGAAGAGGTTGTAGTACTGCGGATAGTCATAGAGCAGATGGCGCCCCATGACCGTCATGTCCTGTGCGGTGGAGAGGTGCCCGGCCTCGGTCAGGCCATGGGCGTTCTTGAACGTGGTGCGGGTCATGCCGATCTGCTTGGCGGTGCGGTTCATGCGGCGGGCAAAGGCGGCCTCCGAGCCGGAGATCGCCTCGCCGATGGCGGTGGCGGCGTCGTTGGCGGATTTGATCGCCGCGGCGCGGATGAGATAGCGCATCGCGATTTTCTGGCCCGAGCGCAGGCCGAGCTTGCTGGGCGGCTCCGCGGCGGCGTTCTTGGAGATGGTGACTTGCGTATCGAGCGTGATCTCGCCCCGCTCGATCGCCTGGAAGGCGATGTAGAGCGTCATCATCTTGGTCAGGGAGGCGGGGTGCAGCCGGGTCTCGGCGTTGCGGGAATGCAGCACCTCGCCGGTGCGCGCGTCGATGACATAAGCTGCATAGGGGGCTGCCTTCGCGCTCATCGGGACGAGGACGAATAGCCAAAATGCCGCTAGAATGAATAGCCCCAAACGGGCCGGCTGCCTGCGCCGAACCTTCATGATAACCTGCCTAACTCTGCCTCTGACCCCCGATTTTTCGGGTGGCCGTCTTATTATTACCACAAAGGTAGCACGGAAAATTAGATCTGATAACCCGGTATTTAGCGCGCGGCATCAGTTATTCTGCGCTGCCGCAGAGCAGATCTAGAGGGTGCGATCGCCCCGGCCACAAGACCCGCGATTGTGGCGGGAATGTGGCAGGATTGGGGCGCGGTTTGCCCCATTTGCACACCGCGTGTCAGGCAAGCGTCGTGGAGGCGTAATGCGGCTCGAGAAACCCGATCTCGACCCCCAGAATGGTCGCGCCGGGCATCATCGGGCGCAGCGCATCCTGAAGGGCCGTGAGCAGGGTCTGCATGAAGGCGTCGTCGCGGTGCGGCTTTCGCAGCATCCGCACCCGCAAGAGCGCGTGATCGTGGTGGGTCTGCACGAGGGGATGGGCGCGGCCCTTGCACGCGCCTGCGCCCGCGTCACGGGAGACGATTACCTCCTCGATCCGGGCCAGCATGGCGGCGGCGTCGATGTCGAGATGGGCGGAATAGCTCAGGTCAGCCTGCGGCATGGTGTGCTCCTTCGGTGAGCCTGTCCAGAAGCCGTGGAAGGGCGCCCAGATCATTGATTTCGTGGTATTTTTCATGCTCCGGTGCGGGAGCATGCTCAATCTCCCAGATCTCGGCGTGGGGGACGTAGACGCCCCAGCCGCCCGCCGCGATCATCGGGACCACATCCGAGGCCATGGAATTGCCGACCATCAGCGCCTGATCGGCGCCGGTGCCGTGATCGGCGAAGATCCGGGCGTAGGTCTCGGGCGTCTTGGCCGAGACGATCTCGATCCCGTGAAAGAGGCCGCGCAGCCCCGATTGCGCCAGCTTGCGCTCCTGATCGAGCAGATCGCCCTTGGTCACCAGAACGACCCGGTGACGCTGGCGCAGCACCTCGACCGTCTCTGCGGCATGGGGCAAAAGCTCCACCGCGTGGCTGAGCATGTCGCGCCCCGCATCCAGCAACTGACCGATCACCGAGGCCGGAACGCGCCCGTCCGTCACCTCGATCGCGGTCTCGATCATCGACAGGGTGAAGCCTTTGATCCCAAAGCCGTAATGCGGCAGGTTGCGCCGCTCGGCCACCAACAGCCGCGCCATCAGCGTTTCGCGGTCGGTATGCTCGGCCAGCAGCTCCGCGAAATGCGCCTGCGTCAGGGAAAAGAACCGCTCATTGTGCCAGAGGGTATCGTCGGCATCAAAGCCGATCGTGGTGATCGTATGGGCCATGTCGCGGTGCGTCTCCTTTTATGGGCGGGCCCTCTTTTCTAACGGGGCCATCACGTTATATAGACGGTGCACCAGCCCGATCCAAATGCAACCACCGCAGGAGCAGCAATGCACCTTGACCCGATCACCATGGCAGGCCCGCAGGACGACGACGATACCGAACTGCTGACCAAAGTGAAGCCAAAGACGAAGCGGCCACCGCTCTATAAGGTGCTGCTGCTGAACGACGACTTCACGCCGATGGAATTTGTCGTGCATGTGCTGGAGCGGTTTTTCGGCCTCAATCATGCACAGGCGTTCGAGATCATGCTGACCGTGCACAAGAAGGGGCTGGCCGTGGTGGGCGTGTTCAGTCACGAGATCGCCGAGACGAAAGTGACGCAGGTGATGGATTTCGCGCGCCGTCACCAGCATCCGCTGCAATGCACCATGGAAAAAGAAGAATAGGCGATGCTTGATTCGAGACTGCCGCTGGCGCTCGACGGCGGCGGGCTTGAATGGCCCTCCGAAGGGGTCATTGCCGTGTTCGCACCTGATCCGGCGCTTGATCTGGAGGGGGTGCCAAAGGACCGCGCGCAGATCATCCAGGACAATTACCCCGCCCATGCGGCATGGAGCGAGCGTGGGTTTCATACCGTCGTGGTGAGCGAGGGGCGCTATGCTGCCGCGCTGGTGTGTCTGCCGCGCGCCAAGGCCGAAGCGCGGGCGATGATCGCGGAGGCCTGCGCGCTGAGCGACGGCGTCGTGGTGATCGACGGTCAGAAAACCGACGGCATCGAGGGGATCCTCAAGGCGATGCGCGCGCGGGTGACGGTGCACGGGCCGGTGACAAAGGCGCATGGCAAGCTCTTCTGGATCGATGCGCCCGCAGCCGATTGCTTTGCCGATTGGGCGGCCGGACCGGAGATGACGGAGGGCGGCTTCTGGACCGCGCCCGGTGTCTTCTCGGCGGATGGGGTCGATCTCGCCTCGGCGCTGCTGGCGGAGGCCTTGCCGGACAAGCTGGGCAAGCATGTCTGCGATCTCGGGGCCGGTTGGGGGTACCTTTCGGCCCATATCCTGACCCGCGAGGGGGTCGAGGCGGTGCATCTGGTGGAGGCGGGGCATATGGCGCTGGAATGCGCGCGGCGCAACGTGACCGACCCGCGGGCGCAGTTCCATTGGGCGGACGCGACCGACTGGGCGCCTGCGCATAAGATCGACACGGTGGTGATGAACCCGCCGTTCCACGTGGGCCGCGCCGCCGAGCCGCAGATCGGGCAGGCGTTTGTCGCCGCCGCCGCGCATGTGCTCACGCCGCAGGGGCATCTATGGATGGTGGCGAATCGTCATTTGCCGTATGAGGCGGAGCTGAAAACCCGTTTTGCTCAGGTCGAAGAAATAGGCGGCGATGCGCGGTTCAAGCTGTTCCATGCGCAACGCCCCCTGCGCAAGCGCCGATAACCCGTTCAAAGGACCCGCCATGTCATTCTCGATTTCCGGCAAGACCGCGATCGTCACGGGGGCTGCCAACGGCATCGGCCTCGCCATCGCGCGCGGCTTTGCCGACAAGGGCGCCAACGTGATGTGCGCCGATATCGACGAGAAGGGGCTCAAGGAAGAGCTGGGCGAGGCCCGCGACGAAGGCAATATCCGCTTCTTCGCCGGCGATCTGCGGCAACGGCTGACCATCGCCAATCTGGTCTCCGCCACCATCGACGCTTTCGATCAGATCGACATTCTGGTGAACGCCTCGCGGCAGGTGATGGCGACCGAAGCGCTCGACGTGGAGGACAGCACGGTCGAGACGCTGCTCGACCAGAACGTGATGACCGCGCTGCGCCTGTCCCAGCAGGTTGCCAAGCGGATGATGAAGCAGGGCGAGGACCAGCCCGAGGGGCAGGTCGGCTCGATCATCAATCTGAGCTCTGTCGCGGCGCAGCACACCCATCCGCAGTTGATGGGATATTCCATCGCCTCTGCGGCGCTCGACCAGATGACGCGCTCGCTGGCGCTGGCGCTGGCGCCGCACCGGATCCGCGTGAATGCTGTCGCCTTCGGCTCGGTGATGTCCGCCTCTCTCAAGGCGTCGGTGGCGGAGAACCGCGAGTGGCGCGACGACATCCGCAGCCACACGCCGCTGGGCCGGATCGCAGCGCCGAGCGAGCTGGTAGAGGCGATCCAGTTCCTTGCCGCCGACAGCTCCGGCTTCATGACGGGCGAGGTGATGGTGGTGGACGGGGGCCGGTCCCTGCTCGATGCGGTGAGTGCGCCCGCGCATTGAACTGGCCTGTTCACAGGCCGGATTCTTTGGTGTAGCTGTCGGAAAATCCTGACAGAAAGCACGACCATGACAGCATCCTTCGAGACCGAGAAAGACCGCGCCGCTGCGTGGTTTCGCACGTTGCGCGACGATATCGTTGCGTCTTTCGAGGGACTTGAGGACAGCCACGCCGAGGGCCCGCTGAGCGATGCGGCACCCGGCCGATTTGAGGTGAGTGCGACGACACGCAGCTCGGAGGATGGATCGGACGCAGGCGGCGGGCTGATGAGCGTGATGCGGGGGGGCAGCGTGTTCGAGAAGGTCGGCGTGAACATCTCCACCGTTTTCGGGACGCTGGGCGCGCGCGCGCAAAAGGCGATGGCAGCGCGGGGCGTGCCCGGTATGGATGAGGATCCGCGCTTCTGGGCCTCCGGCATCTCGCTCGTGGCGCATATGCAGAACCCGCATGTACCGGCGGTGCACATGAACACGCGGATGTTCTGGACGCCGGGCGCGTGGTGGTTCGGCGGCGGCTCGGATCTTAACCCCTGCATCGAATACGCTGAGGACACCGCGCATTTCCATGCCACCCAGCAGGAGCACCTCGACCCGCACGGCAGCGAGATCTATCCCAAGCTGAAAGCCTGGGCCGACGAATATTTCTATATCCCGCACCGCAACCGCGCCCGCGGTGTCGGGGGGATCTTCATGGACGACCGCAACACCGGCGATTGGGAGACGGATTTCGCCCTGACGCAGGACATCGGGCGCGCCTTCCTGCCCGCCTATGTGCCGCTGGTGGAAAAGCGGCGTGGCCAGGTCTGGAGCGAGGCCGACAAGGACGCGCAGCTCATCCACCGCGGGCTCTATGCGGAGTACAATCTGGTTTATGACCGCGGCACGAAATTCGGGCTCGAAACCGGGCATGACGCCAATGCGGTGCTGATGAGCCTGCCACCGCTGGCCAAGTGGGTCTGAGGGCGGCTGAGTGGTCTTTTCTGCCTTGACGCAGGGTGGCCGCTATCATAGGTCACGGCGCACCGGCGTTATAGCTCAGTTGGTTAGAGCGAACGACTCATAATCGTTAGGTCCCTGGTTCAAATCCAGGTAACGCCACCAAAACTCCCCTTTTAAAACAGTCCGCTGGACGTGCCTTTGGCGCATCTCTACGTGTGGCCGGGCGTTTGGCGTGGCGACGGCGTGGCGGCTTTTTTCAGCTTCACTGCACCTGCGGCTGATGCGGGGCTGCCCGCGTCGTTCTATCGCCGCCTAAGCTTGCGAAAACAGTTGGTGTTTTTCAATACTGCCTTAATACTAGTCAGATGAGCAAATTTGATAATCAAACTGCCGCCTGCCAAGCCCGTAGTCTTCTGATCAAGCGGCTGGCCGACCGGGTCCGCGACGCGCGCAAGCAGCGTGGGTTGCCGCGGCGCGTCGTGTCGGAGCTCTCGGGCGTCTCCGCGCGCTATCTGGCACAGCTGGAGGCGGGGGAGGGCAACATCTCCATCGCCCTGCTCGAGCGTGTCGCTCAAGCGCTCGAAGTGCCGATCGAGGCGCTGGTGGCGGCGCCTGCCTTACCTGATGCGGAGGTCCGCCGGGTGTCGCCGGAGGCGCTGCGCATGGCGGAGCTGTTCGACCGCGCGCCCGACGCGTTGCGGGCGCAGGTGGCAGCGTTGCTCGAGGCTGAGCGCGTGGCGGGGCAGCGGCGCGGGCGGATCTGCCTCATCGGGTTGCGCGGTGCAGGCAAGACCACGCTGGGCAGGCTGGTGGGAGACGCGCTGGGCATGCCGTTCGTTGAGCTGAGCACGCTGATCGAGCGGGAGACGGGCATGCCGCTGTCGGAGGTCCAGTCGCTTTACGGCGCTGACGGGATGCGGCGGCTCGAGGCGGAAGCGTTGGAGCGTGTGATCCGGCAACCGGGGCCGATGGTGCTGTCGGTGAGCGGCGGGCTGGTAGAGCAGGAAGCGCCGTTTGCGCGCCTGCTGTCGCGGTTCCATGCGGTCTGGCTACGGGCCTCCCTTCAGGATCACGTGATGCGCGTGCGTGCACAGGGGCAGATGGCGCCGATCACGGATGAGGCGCCGGCAATGGCGCACATCCGTTCGCTCATGGATGCCCGCGCGCCGCTCTATGCGCAGGCGCAGGTCAGCTTCGATACCTCCGGGCACAGCCCGCAGGATGCCGCCCACGCGCTGGTGGGCATCATCCGGCAAGAACGGTTCCTGGACGCGGGCTGAGCTTGCCGCCCTGCTGCGGGGCGGGTCGTCATATTTGGTAACAGGCCATGAAAAAGGGCCGCGACATGCGCGGCCCTTTCGTGTTTCATACCGGTGTGCGGCGCCTCAGGTCCATGCCATCCGTGCAGGATGCATCTCGAAAGCGATGTGGTGGTTCGCCCCCGTCAGCCCCTCCTTGGTGTGGTTGTAGAGCGAGCGCCAGTACGGCTGGATCGTCACACCTTCGTCCTGGATGAGCTTCTCGCCTTCGGCCATCAGCGCGCGGCGCTTTTCAACATCCGGTGTCGCGAGGGCCTGTGTCAGCAGCGCGTCGAATTCCTCGTTCGCCCAGCCAAACTCGTTCCACGCTTCGCCGGAGCGGTAGGCGAGCGCCCAGATCTGCACGCCGAGGGGGCGCGGGTTCCAGTTGGTCGAGGAGAAGGAATACTTCGTCCAGTCGTTCCAGAAGGTCGACCCGGGCAGGATCGTCCGCTTCACGTTGATGCCCGCATCGCGCAACTGGGCCGCCACCGCGTCGGTGGTATCCTTGCGCCATGCATCGTCGATGGAGAAGAGCTCATGCTCGAAATCGGCCATGCCGGCTTCCTGCATCAGCGCCAGCGCGCCTGCCGGATCGGCCTGCCGCGGGGGCAGTTCGGCGTATTCGGGGTGCATCGGGCCCACGTGGTGGTTCTCCGCCGGGATGCCCTTGCCGGCATAGCCGAGCTCCAGCAGGACGGAGTTGTCGCAGGCCATGGCGAGGGCGCGGCGCACGCGCACATCCTCGTAGGGGCGCATGCCGTTCACTTCGGCAAGCTGGTTGGGGCGGATCACGATGGTCGATGCCGTCGCGATCGAATGCTCGACCCAGCCGTCGAGGCTCGACATGATGTCGATGAACTCGCCTTCCATGGAATAGAACCCGTCGACCTCTTCCGCTTCGGCGGCGGCGATCCAGGCGGAGGGGTCCGTGCCGTAGTCGATGTATTCCAGCCGGTCGATGTAGGGACCGCCATAGACATCCGTGCCCCACCATGTGTGGTTCTCGTTCTTGACCAGCACACCCTTCACGCCCACTTCGAGCAATTCCGGCAGGTAGGGGCCGGTGCCGATGGGATTGTCGAGCATCGTGTCGGCGCTGAACGAGCTGTGCACGATGGCGGCGGGATAGTCCGCCATGCCCGCGATCAGCGTGATGTCGGGGGCGGGCAGCATCATCTTGACGGTATGGCTGTCGATGGCTTCGAGCACGCCATCGGCCAGCTTTTCCGTCTCCGGGTCGATCAGGGTCGCAAAGCGGCCCGCCATCGAGTTGCCTTCGACGGATTTGTCGCACCATGCGGTGATGTTGCGGATCACGTCATCGGCGGTGAAATCGTCGCCGTTGTTCCACTTGACGCCCTGACGGACGTTGAGCGTGTATTCGGTCGCGTCGTCGTTGATCTCCCAGCTTTCCAGCAGGGCGGGGGTGAAGGTACCGTCGTTCTCCCAGATCGCCAGATATTCCAGCCAGCCGCGCGAGAAGTTCGCGATCTGGCTCCAGTCGTAGGTGCGCGGATCCTTGAGGGCGCGGACTTCCATCTGGATGCGGACGGTGCCGCCCATTTGTTTGTCGCCGTGCGAGGCGGCGTTTGCCGGGGCCGGCATCCCGATCATCGCGTAGGCGGTCGCCGTGGTGGCGCCAAAGGCGCTGGCCATGGCGAGGAATTCGCGGCGGTTTACCGGGTCGGCCTTGGCGAGCTCTGCATGGTCCAGGATGGACTGTGGCAGCGGCTTGCCGGTGCGTGTGGTGAATGTCATTTTCTTCCTCTCTGTTGTACAGGCGGCGGTGCACCGGTCGGGGTGCAGCCACATAAGCGCCCGGTTTCGCGGGCGTAGTTTCTACAGGTTGTTCCTGCTTGAGATCCTTGCGGATCCTTGCGCACACCATTGCATGCTGTGGCGCGCACCGGCGGAATGATCACGGGATATCCCCTGTCCGTCAACCCCGGCGGCCCGGAGGCGCGCGCGTAGGTCTGGACGGTTGCGTAGGCTTTGCGCGGCGGTGCGTGGCAACGCGAGGCGCAACAGGTGCGAATATTGTACCATGAGCGACATATGAGGGCAACTTTCGTCGCCATCAGGATAGTCATGCCGCCCTGCGGGCGACGGGTGCGGCGGCGCCCGCCTCACGAAATCCGCGGCGCGGCGTGTGAAAAAATTTGGGGGTGCCCGCCGCGCGGCGTGCTCTGTGCCGTGCCGGGCGTGCTTTTTCCCCCGACGTGGTGCTGCTCAGGCGCAGGCGCCGGGCCTAGAAGTCCGCATCCACGCCGGGCAGATTGAGCGCCTTGATCAGATCGCGCAATTCCTGTCGGGCGGCGATGTTGGAGATGTTGAGCTGTTTGACGCCGATGTCCTTGAGATCGAGCAGCGTCAGGCCGCGCGGGAAGAGTTCGCGGAAGATCACCCGTTCGTTGAAGCCGGGTGCGACGCGAAAGCCGATCCGCTTGCTGAGGTTCTGGATCGCGCGCTCCATCTTGTCCTTGTTGACCATGCGCTGGGCGCCCATGCGGTTGCGCACCACGATCCAGTCAATGGGCGGCAGCCCTGCCTGTGCCCGCAGTTGGCGCGCGCTCCAGACCATCTCGGAGTAGACGCTCGGCCCGGTGATCTTGTCACCCGAGGCATCGGTATGGGCCAGCAGGTCGAAGTCGATGAAGCTGTCGTTGAGCGGCGTGACGAGCGTATCGGCGAGGCTGTGGGCAACCTGGCTGAGGCGGGTGTGCGAGCCGGGGCAATCAATCAGGATGAAGTCGTTGTTGGGCTCAAGCTCGGCCACGGCGGCGGAAAGGCGGTGATCATAGACGTTTTCGCCCGGCCCCAGATCGCTTGCGTTCACTTCGGGCAGATCATGGCAATCCGCGCTCGGCAGGTCGAGCCCGGCCTCCTTGAGAAACGCCTTGCGGTTCTCGGTGTAGCGCCCGAAGGTGCGTTGGCGCAGATCGAGGTCCAGCGCGCTGACCTTGTGGCCCATCCGCGCGAGGGCGGTGGCCACATGCATGGAGACGGTCGATTTCCCCGCGCCGCCCTTTTCGTTACCGACGACGATGATATGCGCCATGCTGGAAGCCCCCTTGCGACCTGCCCGGTCTCGTGCCGGGTCATGTAGGCGCCACTATATGTAGGGTCGCGCACTTTGGAAAGTGGCGAACGCTTTATCGCGGGGCATTGGGGCGTCCGGGCCACGCCTGCACCGCCTGCGCCGCGGCAGACCGGCCAACCTCGCGCCGCCGAACGAAAAAAGGCGCGCCCGGAGGAGCGCCTTTTCGATCTTGCCGCGGGCGGCTATGGCTCAGAAGCCCAGACCTGCGTATTTGTTCTTGAACTTGGACACGCGACCGCCGGTGTCCATCAGGCGGCCGGAGGCGCCTGTCCATGCGGGGTGCACGGTGGGGTCGATGTCGAGCGAGAGCTGGTCGCCCTCCTTGCCCCACGTGGATTTCATCTCCAGCATGGTGCCGTCTGTCATCTTGACCTTGATCGTGTGGTAGTCGGGATGTGTATCGGTTTTCATGTGACTTACCCCTTGAGTTCTTTGTAGTTGGCGTTCTCGGTGATCCGGGCGGACTTGCCCCGGCGCGCGCGCAGGTAATAGAGCTTGGCGCGGCGCACGCGGCCACGGCGGACCACGGTGATGCTGTCGATGTTGGTGGAGTGCAGCGGGAAGACACGCTCCACACCCTCGCCAAAGGAAATCTTGCGAACGGTGAATGCGCCGGCGATGCCCGCGCCGTGCTTGCGGCTGATGCAAACACCTTCATAGTTCTGCACACGGGTGCGTGTGCCTTCGGTCACTTTAAAGCCGACGCGGATGGTATCACCGGCGCGGAAATCGGGGATCTCCTTGCCAAGCTCGGCGATGTGTTCCGCCTCGATCTGTGCGATCAGGTTCATCTGATGGCTCCTATGATGCTCGTGGTATGCCACGAAGTTTTGATGTGATCCCAGAGCTTTGGCCTGTCTACCGGGTCTGCGCACAGCCCGCCAAAGGTAGCATCTTCTTTGCTTGTGTCCCTGCGCACGGCACAGGGGTCCGGAATCGCCAGAGGCACCAGACCTGCGCCGTATAGGGCCGATAAGGCGCCTGATCAAGGGAAGAAGCTGCGGCGGGGTTGATCCATGTCAATGAAAGGCGAAAGCCCCGCAGATAGAACGCAGGTGCCGGTTGCAGCCGCGCCACCGCAAGACATACCTTCAGGAGACCGCTATGTCCCACACCCCGCACGAACTTCACGAGGAATTTCCGGAGAGTGCCGAGCAGATCGCCACGCTCAAGCAGTCGGATCAGCATTTCGCCAAGTTGTCGAGCGACTATCACAGGCTGAACCGCGCCATTCACCGCGCCGAAACCGATGTGGAGCCGACCAGCGATGACAACATGAAGAAGATGCGGCTCGAGCGTCTGGGCCTGAAGGATCAGATCGCGGCCTATCTGCGCACGCATGCGTGACGCGCAAGGCCGACGGCGTCTGATCGCGCTGGTCCGGGCGGTCAGTAAAGCTTCATGTCCATGAGCACGATCTCGGAGTACATGTGGTCGATCTCGGCGGGCCGCAGGCTGGTGCCCTTGTAGAAGCGCGGCACGTCGATGGGTTCGATGGCGTCCGCTTGCGCGCGCGCTGCGGGTGCGAGGCGGCTGTCCACGCTCAGCACCGCGCCCTGCGCCGACAGCAGCGTGTCGGCGACCGCGCGCCCGTGGCGGACCAGCAGGTCCGGCTGGCCGAGGTAGACGACCTCATGGGTCACGTATTCATCGACCTTTTGCTTAACCGACAGGACGAGGGTGAGCAGGCCGTCAGGTGTCTCGATCGCCACCGGCTTGAGGTTGAGATCCGCGTGATCGCGGAGCACCCCGGCGTCCACAGCGCCCAGTTGCGCCTCGCCCAAGGGGTTTAGGGTGAATGGCAGGGCGGGGCCGCCCCCCTGCCGCCAGACCAGCCGGGTGTCGTCGAGTACCCTAAAGCCGATCCTGTCCACCAGCGGCAGCGCCGCCCTGGCGCTGGTGAGGTTGGTCGAGGTCACATCGGGGTCGGCCATGGCGGTGTGCATGAGCCGTTCGCCCAAGCCCCTGCCGCGGTGGGATTTGAGCACGTACCACGATGTGAGGTTGCGGTAGCGGCGGGGTCCGCGCGGCGTGTGGCGCAGGCTGTCGTTCATGCCCATCACCCCCACCAGCTGCGCACCGCTCCAGGCGGTCACTGCATACTCACCTTCGGGCCCGCCCCAGCGGTTGGCGAGCAGGCGGGTCCAGCCCTCGCGCCCCCATTTGGCGCGGGGGAAGGCCGCGTGCATGAACGCCTCGACCTGTGCGCGTTCGGGTGCCGTGGCGAAACGGACGTCAAGCATTGCGCTCTTCTCCTCTTTGCATCTGCGGCACGCTGACCCAAAGCCCGCGGGTGCGCGCCAGCAGTTCTTCGGTGAAAGCCCAGATGTCGTCCGCGGTCTGTAGATGATGGGTGACATAGCCGATGGGACCCGCGGGCGCACGGGCGCGGCGGTCCTGCAGATGGGCGATCAGCATCGCGCGCATCTTGTCCTCGCCGCGAAAGACGCGGTCGTATTTCCAGCGGATCGGATCGAGATGGGCGTCGATATGGGTCAGCCCCGCGACGGGCGCCGCATCGCCGCGCCCCTCGTAGGCGGACAAGAAGCTATAGCCCCATTCCGGCAGCGCGCGTCGCGTCGCGTCGCCGATGCGGTTCCATGGCGGCACGAAGCCGGGCAGCAGGCGCGGCAGGCCCGCTTGCTCCAGCAGCGCGCGCCCGTGCGCCAGATCGCCCCGTTGCAGCGCCAGATCGCGGCTCTCTCCCACTTCCGAGGCAGATTGGCCCTTTGGTGCGTGGTTGATATGGGCCAGCCCGTGCTGCAGCACATGCGCGTGGTCCGTGTCGCGCAGGCGCGGGGCCAGATCGCTGCCAAGCCCCTGCGGGATCACGCTGAGGTGCACCGGCACGGCGAACTGCTCCGACAGCGCGAGCAGCCGTTCCAGCGCGGGGGTCACCTGCTGCGCATCGTCATCACGCCACCACAGGCGCGGGGTGATCCCGGCGGCGTCCCATGCGGCCAGCTCCGCGTCGAGGGCGGCCCAGTCACTCATCGTCGTTGTCGGGGTGTCTGGCCCAGAGGTCGGGCCTGCGCGCGGCGGTGAGCTTGCGCGACATTTCGCGGCGCCACTTCTCGATCTCTGCGTGGTTGCCCGACATCAGAACCGGCGGGATCGGCCGGCCCATCCATTCGGCGGGCCTGGTATATTGCGGATGCTCCAGCAGGCCCGCGGTATGGCTCTCCTCCACGGTGCTCTCGGCATTGCCGAGCACACCGGGGAGCAGGCGCACGGTCGCGTCGATCATCGCCTGCGCCGCGAGTTCGCCTCCGGTCATCACGAAATCCCCCAGACTGACCTCGGTGATGCCGAAATGCTCGAGCACCCGCTCGTCCACGCCCTCGAACCGGCCGCAGAGCATGGTGACACCGGCGCAGCCTGCCAGATCGCGGGCCATCGCCTGATCGAAGCGCCGCCCGCGCGGCGACATGTAGAGGATCGGCCATCGTCCGTGCGCGCGCGCCTGCACGGCCTCGATCGCCGGGCCCACGACATCCGCGCGCAGCACCATGCCGGCGCCGCCGCCCGCGGGCGTGTCATCGACGTTGCGGTGCCGGGTCAGGCCATGCGCGCGCAGGTCATGGGCGTGCAGCTGCCAGCGCCCCTCACTCAGGGCGCGGCCCGTCAGGCTGGCGCCGAGCACGCCGGGGAAAAGCTCCGGAAAGAGGGTGATCACATGGGCCTGCCAGACACCGGCGTAATCGGGCGTATCCTGCATCAGCTCGCGCGGTTTGAGCGTCGGCACGACGCGCTGTTTGCCATGCGAGCGGTTTTGCGTGCTCATGCGGTCTGTCCTTTGCCCAGCAGGGCGGCTTTGGCGGCGTTGCGCGCGGCGGTGTCGGGGGCCGTGCGGTTGATCTCCAGCAGGGCGGCGAGGGTGGCCTCATCGAGCCGGGCGTTCTGCGGTGGCTGGGGCGCGAGGCCTGCCCGCAGATCAGCGGGCAGATCGCACAGGTCGAGCACCGGATCCGCCGGGCCGAGCGGCAGATCCCTGCACGCCTCGAGGTGGATGCTGTGCACCGGGGCGGGCACGCGGCGGGTGACTTCCTGGATGACATGCGCCAGATCGGACGCGGCAGGGTAGCGCGCGGCGAAGTCCTCGAACGCGAGCGTTATGCCGGAGGAGGTCACATGCTCCGCCCAGGCGGAGCGGAGCCAGTCCGCCGGATCGCGCAGGCCGAAGCAGAAGACCACCGGTGTCTTGGGAAAGGCGGTCTTCGCACGCTCCCACATCAGGTACATGAGCACGGGTGCCGCTGCGTAATCGGCGAGCGCCCCGCGCCCCGGCATAGGCCCCGACAGCTCCTCCGCGCTCAGCAGCAGGGTGCGGCGCGGCATGCCCGGAAGCTCCGCCAGCAGGGCGTCGAAGTGCACCCGCACCTTGTCGAGCGCATCCGCCGTGCCGTAGGTGGAGTAGCCGCGGGTGGCATGCATCAGCTCACCCATCTGGCCCTTCAGCCGGATCGCCACGGCGGGCATCAGCGCCTTGCGGTTGGCGCGCAGCACGGCCTGCACGGTCGATGTGCCGGTCTTGTGGAACCCTGCGTGCAGAACGATCTTGCGGGGCATCAGGCGGCCTCCTTCATGAGCGCGATCTTGGCCTTGCGCAGGGCGCGGTCGTCAAGGTCCGAGCGGTTGAGCGCCAGCAGGTTGGCCAGCAGCGCGCGCGGCAGGGCGGCATTGCGGTCGGGGGCGGCCGCCAGCGCGGCGCGCGCCTGAGGCGCAAGCTCCAGATGATCGAGCAGCGCCTCGGCAAGCCCAAGGCGCCGGTCGGCATGATCCTCAAGCGCCGCCGTGAGGACCGTGTGGTCCGGCACCTCGTCGCGCACCGATGCGATGAACCTGTTAAGTTCGGCGGAGGATTTCATGCGCTTGAGATAATCCGCCTCGTCCCAGACCATCCGCGCGGCGCGCACATGCTGGGCATAGCAGCTGCGCAGCCAGGGGACGGGCGCGCGGGTGGTGAAGAACAAGGTGATCCGTGCCGCAGGCTCCACCGCCCTGAAGGCGACCGTCAGCGCCCGCATCAGGTGCGGCGCGGCGCCGTATCCGTGCAGCCCGTGGCGCCCCGGCATGTGCCCGCTGAGATCTTCGGACGTGATGATCAAGGTTTGCGCCGTCTCACCCTGCAGGCTTTCAAGCAGGAGTGCGGCCTCAAATTTGACCAGCCCCAGATCGTAATCCTCGCGGCTGAGGCTGTAGGCGCGGGCGCTCTCGCACAGGGCTTTCATGCCCGGACGCAGCACCAGCCTGATGTCGGGGCGCAGGGCGGCGCGGTTGGCGCGCAGGGTCTGTTGCAGGCTGGTCGTGCCCGTCTTGTGAAAACCGGCGTGGAGGATGATCCGCCGCATGCTCAGCCGCTGGCCGGGTCGGGCTTTGCCTGCGGCAGGATGCCTTCGGGCGGGTCGACCACGATGCGCCGCGATGCAAGGTCCACCGTCGGCACGGCAGCCTTGGTGAAAGGCAGCAGCGCCGTTTCCGACGTGCCGGTGAGCTGCATTTCCAGCAGATCATCGGCGCCGTGGTTCTGGACCGTCTTGACGTGACCGAGGCGCGCGCCGCCGGTGTCGAAGACATCGAGCCCGACCAGATCGGCATAATAATACTCGTCATCGGGCAGGGAGGGCAGCTGTTCGCGGCGCGCGAAGAGCTGTGTGCCGCGCAGGGCGTCGGCCTCTTCCTTGGTGGCGACATCGGCGATGCGTGCGGAGAAGCCACCCTTGATCGGGCGCACGATGGCCAGCGCAAAGCTGCGCGTGCCCGCCTCGTCGGTGAGCGGGCTGTAGCGTTCGATGTCGTCGGGTCGGGCGCAGAAACTCTTGATGCGCAATTCGCCATGGACGCCGTAGGCGCCCGAGATCACGCCGACGATGATGCGGCTCTCGCTCATTGCAGCAGCTGCGAATCGACGCAGATCGTGCCGGTCCACTCGCCCTCTCCGGCGCTGCATTCGGCGCGCATCAGCATGCCGCTCAGGTGGAAGCCCAGCGCCACACCGATGGACAGGGCGGTCAGGAATTTCAGCAGTCCGAACATCGGCGGTCCTCGATCTGCGGGACGGCGGCGTGCGCCTCCCGGCCTTTGGTTTCAGGTTCTGGGGTCAGGGATACATCGCACGGCCTGCCAAGGCAAAGACAAGCGACCGGTCAGGCGGCTGCGCTGTTGCGCGTGGCAGGGCCAGCGCGGCGCCTGCGACATGGGTGCGGCCGGCGCCTGTCGCGGCGCCGGTGCGGGCGGTCGGCAAGCCCGGCACGGAGCGCGTCACAAGACGCCTCCGTGCCGGAAGTCCACTCAGGACTTCTGCTGCTTCCTCGGTCGCTGCGGGGGCTTCCTCGGCAGGTGCCGCGGCGGCCTCGGCTGCGGCTGCGGCCTTGTCGGATTTCTGCTGCGCGCGCTCCTGGGCTTTCTTGCCGGGGGCGCCTTTCTTGGGGTTGGCGCGCTCGGTCTTGGGGCGTGCGCCTGCGGCTTCGAGCATGCGCTGGACGCGCTCGGTCGGCTGGGCGCCCTGGCCGAGCCAATACTCGATGCGCTCCATGTCCATCTTCACGCGGTCTTCGCTGTCTTTCGGCAGAAGCGGCGCATAGGTGCCCAGCTTCTCGATGTAGCGGCCATCGCGGGGCATGCGGCTGTCGGCGGCGACGATGCGGTAGTAGGGGCGCTTTTTGGAGCCGCCGCGGGCGAGACGAATTTTCATAGCCATGGTATTGGTATCCTTAGTTTTTTCGCACCGAAGGTGCGTTTTGAGTTAGGTTTTTTGATGGTATTTGTGATGCTGAATGACCTCAGCGATGATGAAGTTGAGAAACTTCTTGGCGAACTCAGGGTCCAGATCAGCCTGTTCCGCCAAATCTTCGAGCCGCGCGATCTGTGCCGCTTCGCGGGCAGGATCGGACGGGGGAAGGTCGTGTTCGGCCTTGAGTTTCCCCACGGCCTGAGTGTGCTTGAACCGCTCGCCCAGCGTATAGACGAGGATCGCGTCGAGACGGTCGATGGAGGCGCGGTGCCCCTTGAGGACCTCGGCGGCGAGGGTGGTGGCGTCGGTCATGTAAGCGGTCCTCTACGGTGTCGCCAGATGGTGACCTTGGGCGTGTCCGGGTCCGCTTGTGGATCATAGAATTGCCCGCCTTTGGCATTGGCGATTCTTGTTTGTTCGTGGTCGGGCGTTGCACCCAGCCGCTGCGCCACAACGATTGAGGCATCATTTCCTGCGTGCATATGTGATTGAGCCGTGTCGACACCCATCACGTCCCACGCCCATGAAATGACGCAGCGCATGGCCTCGGTGACAAAGCCCTGCCCCTCGTACTGCGAATCATAAAGTGACCATCCGAATTCAGGCTCTTCCTGATGGGCCGGATGGAAAACTCCAAACCCCCCAATCACGGTGTCGGGGTCGGTTTTGGTGGTCGCCATGAACAAGCCGTAGCCGCGTATGATCCATTGACCTGCGACTTCGCTAAACAGACCTGTCGCCGTCGCTGCATCCAACGGCCCGTCGGTGAAACGCGAACGATCTGACGTCTTGAACGCGACGTAGAATTTGGTGTCGGCCATGCGCGGGCCACGCAAAATCAAACGCTCGGTTTCCAAGATGGGGATTGCGACGTTCATTTCTTCTTACCGAACCCCGACAGGCCTGCGGGCAGGGTGATGCCGCCACCGCCCAGACCCGGTATCTTGTTGTTGCCCATCTGGCGGGCGGCGGCTTCGAGCGCTTTGGGGTCCATGCCCTGCGCCATGGCGGCGGGGTCCGTGCCACCTTTGCCCATCATCTGCTTCATCGCGGCTTTCATCATGCCGCCCTTGCCCTTGCCCATCTTCTTCATCACGTCCGACATCTGGCGCTGCATCTTCATCAGCTTGTTGAGTTCGGAGACTTCCATGCCGGCGCCCTTGGCGATGCGCTTCTTGCGGCTGGCTTGCAGCAGCGCGGGGTTGGCGCGCTCCTTCTTGGTCATGGAGTTGATGAGGGCGATCTGCTGCTTGAGGATCTTGTCGTCGAGGCCTGCATCCTCGACCTGTTTGGCCATCTTGCCCATGCCGGGCATCATGCCCATCATGCCCTGCATGCCGCCCATCTTGATCATCTGTTCCAGCTGCATTTTGAGGTCGTTCATGTTGAACATCCCCTTGGCCATGCGGCGCATCATCTTTTCGGCCTGCTCGGCCTCGATGGTTTCCTGCGCACGCTCCACCAGCGCCACGATGTCGCCCATGCCGAGGATGCGGCCCGCGATGCGCTCGGGCTCGAACGTCTCGAGCGCGTCCATCTTCTCGCCCAGGCCCACGAATTTGATGGGCTTGCCGGTCACCGCGCGCATCGACAGCGCCGCACCGCCGCGCCCGTCGCCATCCATGCGGGTCAGCACCACGCCGGAAATGCCGATGCGGGAGTTGAAATTCTCCGCCGTCTGCACGGCATCCTGACCGGTGAGGCCATCGACGACCAGCAGCGTCTCGCGCGGGGTGACGACGTCGCGCACGGCCTCGACCTGGGCCATCAGCTCCTCGTCGATGCTGAGGCGTCCGGCAGTGTCGAGCATGTAGACGTCATAGCCGCCCAGGCCTGCCTGGGTCTTGGTGCGCTTGGCGATCTGGACCGGGCTTTCGCCCTTGACGATGGGCAGGGTGTCGACGCCGATCTGCTGGCCGAGGATGGCAAGCTGTTCCATCGCCGCGGGGCGGTTCACGTCGAGCGAGGCCATCAGCACGCGCTTGCCGTCACGCTCCTTGAGGCGTTTGGCGAGCTTGGCGGTGGTCGTGGTCTTGCCGGAGCCCTGAAGGCCCACCATGAGAATCGGGGCGGGCGCGTTGTCGATCTTGAGCGCGCCCGGCTCTCCTTCGCCCTTAAGCACGTCGATCAGCGCATCGTGCACGATCTTGACGACCTGCTGACCCGGTGTGATGGATTTGGTGACGGCCTGGCCTGTCGCCTTTGCCTGCACGGCGTTGACGAAATCGCGGGCCACCGGCAGGGAGACATCCGCCTCCAGCAGGGCCACGCGCACTTCGCGCAGGGCTGTCTTGACGTCTTCTTCGGAGAGTGCGCCCTGTTTGGTCAGGCGGTCGAAGACACCGGACAGACGCTCGCTGAGGTTTTCAAACATGGGCAAAGCCCCTCTCGGTCGGTTGCGGTTGGGACCAATGTAGGCACGCCGCGTGAATTGCACAAATCCCCGGCGGGCCGGGGAGATCGTGTTTGCCCGCATCCGTGACAAGACGCGGGCGAAATGGCTTTTGCCCAAGTCCATCATCAGGACGGGGCAAATGGTTTTGCCCCCGTGGGCGTAAAACGCTGACGGGGGTCGATCCTGAGCAGGTCAGGACCGGAAGGCTTGGCTTCCGGGGGTTGGGCGCCGTTTAGGCCAGACGGCGCCCTCTTGTCAAGCGGCCAGCGCGTCGATCGCGCCGCGCGCCTGGGCGACGGCGGCGTCCTGATCGGCCATCAGCTTGTCGGCGGCGATGACCTCGATGTCGGTGATCCCTATGAATCCGAGCACCTGACGCAGGTACGGGGTGACGTAGTCGACCTCGCTCTGTGCCGGGGTGCCGCCGGTGGTGACGACGATGATCGCGCGTTTGCCGCTCAAAAGGCCCTTGGGGCCGGTCTCGGAGTATTGAAAGGTGATGCCCGCGCGGCAGATGTGGTCGATCCAGGCGCGCAGGGTCGATGGGACGGAGAAGTTGTACATGGGCGCGGCAATGATCAGCGTATCCGCGGCCTGCACTTCGGAGATCAGTTCGTCCGAAAGGGCCAGCGTGTCTTTCTGTGCGGCGCTCCGCTCATCCGCGGGGGTGAAATTTGCGCCGGTCCATGTGCTGTCGATGTGCGGGATGCCGGTGGTGGTGTCACGGTGGGTGATCTCGCCGCCCAGTTTGGCGGCAGTGTCACGCGCCAGTTGGGTCGACGTGGAGGCGGCTGGACTGGCGGAGGAAGTAACGATGAGGATGGACATTGGAACGGCCTTTCTAAGCTCAATATGCAGGATAGATAGCGCTTGCAAAAATCCACAACAGATCCAAAAATAAACAGGATATGTGAGGTGGCGCACAGAAGCCGGAGGCAGGCAATGCAGAACTGGGACGAGATCAGGACCGCCTACCACGTGGCGCGCGCGGGCACGGTGAGCGGTGCGGCGGAGCGGTTGGGAGTGCATCATGCGACTGTGATCCGGCATGTCGACGCGCTCGAGGAGCGGCTGGGCATCAAGCTGTTCCAGCGGCACGCGCGCGGCTACACGCCGACGGAGGCGGGCGAGGATCTGCTGCGGGTCGCGCAGGCCACGGAGGATCAGTTCGGGCAATTGCTGGCGCGGATGAAAGGCAGCGGGCAGGCGGTCTCGGGCGAGCTGGTGGTGACCTCGCTGACGCCCCTGGGGCCGCAACTCACACCGCTGCTGGCGACATTTCAGGCACAGCATCCGGAGGTGATCATGCGCTTTTTGATCGGGGAGCGCCTGTTTCGTCTGGAGTATGGCGAGGCGCATGTGGCGATCCGCGCGGGTGCCAAGCCGCAGCATCCCGACTGCGTCGTGCAGCCCCTCGCCGCGCGTGAGTACGGGATGTATGCCGCGCGGTCCTATATTGCGGCCCATGGCGCGCCCGAGGGCCCCGAGGATTACGCCGCGCACCGGTTCGTCGGCCCGGACAGCGAAGACCACGGCGCGCCCTCCTCGCGCTGGATGGTGGCGCATGTTCCGCGCGACCGGGTGACGTGGCGCAGTGACGACACTGCCGTGCTCGAGGCGGCCGTGCGCGCGGGCGTCGGCATCGGATTGATAAACGCGAGCAAGGCGCGGGCGGATGCGAACCTGGTCGAGATCGCCGCGCCGCGGCCCGAGTGGTCGGCACCTCTGTGGCTCGTGACGCATGTCGATCTGCACCGCACGACGAAGGTGCAGGCGCTGGTGAAGTTCCTCAAAGCGCATGCGCAAGAGGAGCTTGCGTGACAGGATCGCAGGCGCAGGCGCAGGGGCACCTGGCGATGCTGCTATTCTCCGCGCTGGTGGCGGGGTCCTTCGCGCTGGGCGGCATGGTGGCCAACGAGATCGCGCCGCTGGCGCTCAATGCGTTACGCTTTGCCATTGCCGGGGTGGCGGTGGGCACGGTGGCGTATCTGTCGGGCGGACTGCGGCGCAGTGCGCTGGTGGCGCCGTGGCGGTATCTGCTACTCGGCGGGCTTTTCGCGATCTACTTCGTGCTGATGTTCGAGGGGCTCAAGACCTCCCCGCCGGTGAGCTCTGCAGCGGTGTTCACGCTGGTTCCGGCGATGGCGGGGGTGTTTGGTTGGTTTCTGCTGCGCCAGCGGATGACGCCGCGCATGGCGCTGGCGCTCGGCATCGGGGGGGCGGGCGCGCTCTGGGTGATCTTCCGGGCGGATCTGGCGGCGCTGCTCGCCTTCGACGTGGGCCGCGGCGAGGTCATCTTTTTCTTCGGGTGCATCGCGCATGCCGTCTATACGCCGCTGGTGCGCAGGCTCAACCGCGGCGAGAGTGCCGTGGTGTTTTCCTTTGGCACGCTGGTGGCGGGCGCGATCCTGCTGGCGCTGGTGGGCGCGCGCGATATCGCGGCGACGGATTGGGGCGCGCTGCGTCCGCTGGTCTGGATCACGATCCTCTATGTGGCACTGGGGGCGAGTGCTATCACCTTCGTGCTGGTGCAATTCGCCACCCTGCGCCTGCCGTCGGCCAAGGTGATGGCCTATACCTACCTCGTGCCGACCTGGGTGATCGGCTGGCAGGCGGCGCTGGGCAACGGATGGCCGCCGCTGATGATCGGGGGCGGTATCGTGCTCACGGTGCTGGCTTTGATGTTGCTGTTGCGCGATGATGAGGGGGTCGCGCCATAGCCTGCGCGCGGTGCGGCGGAACCATTTCGCGGCGAACCTTGTTAGCACTCCAATGGAACTTGGAAGGAAATACCATGCGCAATATTATTTATCTGGTTGGTCTGATCGTGATCGTCTTGGCAATCGTGTCATTCGTTCTGTAAATTCAGCTACGAATTCTAGACTAATGAGGGAGCCGTCGTGCTCCCTTTTTCATGTTCAGCCGTCGGCGTCGGACGCGAGCGACAGTTCATGGTGCAAGAACCGCTCGAACGCGTCGAGGTGGACCGGCTCGAACTGGCCGAAGCCCTGCATCCAGACGGAGGCGGCGCGCAGCGCGTCCGGCTCAAGCTTGCACCATTTCACGCGGCCGCGCTTTTCCTGACTGATGAGGCCCGCGGCGGTGAGCACGGCGAGATGCTTTGGAGATCGCCGCGAGGGAGACCTCGAAGGGTTCGGCCACATCGGTGACGGCCATGTCATCCTCCAGCAGCATCGCGAGGATCGCCCGGCGCGTCGGATCGGCAAGGGCCGCGAATGTGCTGTCGAGGGTGGGTGTCATGGCCGCCGTCATAGCCCGATGCGCGGGAGGGGAGGAACGCGAAGATCAACCGGATGGTTGAATAACGCCCCGGCGGCAAAAGGCGTGTTGCGCGCCGCAGACGGCTGCGGCACCAGCGCGCGCCATCTATTTTATATCAATACATCAATGGTTTGTGTCGGGTGCTTGCCCCGTTGACTCGGGCGCCGCAGCGCAGTAGCTACTGGCGCAGACATCCCGAGGGGAGTGCTGCTGTGGACGAAGAGGATCGCAAGGCGAAAATGGCCGCGATCGAGGCGCGGATTGCAGCGGCGAAGGGCACGACGGCGCCCAAACCCCGGGCGGATGAGCACTACTCCCAGGCCCAGATGGCCTGGCGGATGGTGATAGAGCTTGTTGCCGGTCTCGGGATCGGTTTCGGCATCGGATACGGGCTGGATCTGTTCTTCGGGACGCTGCCCATTTTCATGGTGCTGTTTGTGATGCTGGGCCTTGCGGCGGGAGTGAAGACGATGCTCCGCTCCGCACAGGAGATGCGCAAGAAGATCGAAGAGGCCGATGCGCTCCTGAAGGGCGACGGTCCGGCAAGGAATACGCCCCTTCCGAGGGGCGAGACGACGAAACCACCCAAGGCGGGTGACGAGTAAAGGGGCCGAAAGATGGCAACAGAAGCGACAGGCGAAGAGGGCGGTCTGGTCTTTCACCCGATGGACCAGTTCATCGTATCCCCGCTGGGCGGTGACGGCCCGGTGCAGTGGTTTACCTTCACCAACGCGGCGCTCTGGACGACGCTCGCGGTGATCGCGGTGTTCCTGCTGCTGGTCGTGTCCACGTCGCCACCGCTCGGTCGTGCCGGGCCGGATGCAGTCGGTGGCCGAACTCGCCTACGGCTTCATCTACAAGATGGTCGAGGACATCTGCGGCAAGGAGGGGGTCAAGTACTTCCCCTACATCATGACGCTGTTCATGTTCATCGTCTGCGCGAACTTCCTCGGGCTGATCCCCACCGCGTTCACGCCCACGTCGCATTTCGCCGTCACGGTGGTGCTGGCCTTCGCGGTGTTCATCGTCGTGACGGTCCTGGGCTTCGTCAAGAACGGCGCGGGCTTCCTGAGCCTGTTCTGGGTCGCATCCGCCCCTCTCGCGCTGCGCCCGGTGCTGGCGGTGATCGAGCTCATCTCATACTTCGTGCGCCCCGTGAGCCACTCCATTCGTCTGGCGGGCAACGTCATGGCGGGCCACGCGGTGATCAAGGTTTTCGCGGGCTTCGCGGCACTCGTCGCTGTATCGCCCATCGCGATCCTCGGGATCACGGCGATGTACGGTCTGGAGGTCCTTGTGTCCTTCATCCAGGCCTACGTCTTCACGATCCTGACATGCGTGTACCTCAAGGACGCGCTTCACCCTCACCACTAACGATCCGGGCGGGGCATCGACCCACCTCCATAAACTTCCAACGCATAGGAGAATACTCATGGAAGGCGAACTCGCACATATCGGCGCAGGTCTGGCAGCAATCGGGTCCGGCGCAGCCGCGATCGGGGTTGGCAACGTGGCCGGCAACTACCTCGCAGGCGCTCTGCGCAACCCATCTGCTGCTGCAAGCCAGACGGCAACACTCTTCATCGGCATCGCCTTCGCCGAAGCGCTCGGGATCTTCGCGTTCCTCGTCGCCCTGCTGCTGATGTTCGCCGTATAAGCTGACGGCTAGCTCCCTATGCGGAGGGCGGTGCGCGCGGGCGCGCCGCCCTTTGGACAAGATGACCTGACAGGAGGCCGCAATGGCAACTGAAACCGCAACGGGCGCCGTGGGCGTCGTGGAAGCCGAAGGCGTCGGCATGCCGCAGCTGGATTTCTCCACCTGGGGCAACCAGATCTTCTGGCTGGTTCTCGCGCTGATCGCGATCTACATGATCCTGTCGCGGATCGCACTGCCGCGCATCGCCGCCATCCTGGCGGAGCGTCAGGGCACCATCACCAATGACATCGCCGCTGCCGAAGACCTCAAGGCCAAGGCCGTGGAGGCCGAAGCCGTCTACGACAAGGCGCTGGTGGACGCGCGCGCGGAGGCGCAGCGGATCATCGCGGAGGCCAAGGCAGAGATGCAGGCCGATCTGGACAAGGCCATCGAGAAGGCCGACGCACAGATCGCCGCGAAAACCGCCGAATCCGAGAAGGCCATCGCCGAGATCCGCGCCGGTGCGCTGGAAAATGTGAAGGCGGTCGCCAAGGATACCGCCAAGGAAATCGTCGCCGCGATGGGGGGCAAGGCAGATGCCAAGACCGTCACCGCCGCTGTGACCGCACGGATGAAAGGATAACGACATGCGTCTTCTCACCACATCCGTCCTCGCCCTGCTGGGCGCCACCCCGGCCTTTGCCGCCAAGGGTCCGTTCATCTCGCTCGGCAATACCGACTTCGTGGTGCTGCTGGGTCTGCTGGTGTTCATCGCGATCAACATCTACTTCAAGGTGCCGTCGCTGATCATGGGCATGCTCGACGCGCGCGCCGACGGGATCAAGACCGAGATCGAGGAAGCCCGCAAGCTGCGCGAGGATGCGCAGACCCTGCTGGCCTCCTATGAGCGCAAGCACAAGGAAGTGCAGGAGCAGGCGGACCGCATCGTGGCCGCGGCCAAGGAAGAAGCCGCCGCTGCCGGGGACCAGGCGCGTGTGGATCTGGAGAAATCTGTCGCCCGCCGTCTGGCTGCCGCAGAAGACCAGATCGATTCCGCGCAGGCCGCCGCCGTGAAGGAAGTCCGCGATCAGGCGATCATGATCGCCATCGCGGCGTCACGCGACATCATCGGCAAGCAGATGACCGCGGCTGAGGCCAACAAGCTCATCGACGATGGCATCGCGCAGGTGGATGCCAAGCTGCACTGAGCGCAAACGCAGATTGAATGGATGGGGCCCTGATCGAGAGATCGGGGCCTTTTTTCTGTGCGGGTTTGACCGGTGCGGATCGCCGCTGCGCCAGAGACGACCGGTCCGGCGGGCGCGCGGCCAGTGCGCGCTAGCTCATCCTTTCAGCTCCTGATCAAGCCGCTGGCGCGCGACATCCTCATGGCGGGCCGCGCTCTGCTGGTCCATCAGGGACCGCTCGACGTAGGCGAGATGTGCATCGACCGCGGCGCGGGCGGCATCGGGATCGCGCGCCATCAGCGCGTCATGGATGGCGCGGTGCTGGTCGAGGAGGACCGCGCGCCTGGTCTGCTGCCGGAACATCATCTGACGGTTGTAGAAGACGCCCCCGCGCAGCAATTCGTACATCGAGCGCATCATGTGCAGCATCACCACGTTGTGGCTCGCCTCGATGATGCTCATGTGGAATTGCGCGTCCAGTGCGGCCTCCGCGCCCGCGTCGCGCCGGGTGTGGGCGTCCTCCATCTTGGCGAAGACCGCCGCGATCACCGCGAGATCGGTGTCCGAGCCCAGCCGTGCGGCGCGCGTGGCCGCCAGCCCCTCCATGTCGCGCCGGAAGGAGAGGTAATCCATCGCCGCCTCGTCGTGCCGTGCAAACAGGGCGACCAGCGCGGGCGAGAACGCGGAGCCCAGCACATCGGCCACGAAGACGCCCGCGCCGGGACGAGAGACCAGCAGCCCCGCGTCCTGCAGTGCGGCGATCGCCTCGCGCAGGGAGGGGCGGGAAACGCCCAGCCGCTCGGCCAGTTCACGCTCCGGCGGGAGCCTTTTGCCCGCCTGCAAGACGCCGCGCAGGATCAGCTCCTCGACCTGCCGGATCACGGCGTCCGAGCGTTTTTCAGGGCTGACGGGGCGGAAGGGCACAGGCGATCCTCTGGTTGGCATGACCATATGACCGCTTTGGGAGGCCAGCAAGGGGACAGGTCTTAACCTCGTGTTAACCTTGAGTGTGGTGATGTCGCATATGTTTCGCTTGGTGATCCCCATCCTGCTGACCCTGAGCGCCTGCAATACTGCGGGGCCGCATTTCCGCGGCCTGCCCGCGCAGACGGTGACGGTGGACGGATCCACCTTCGATGTGCGCGTGCGGGGGGAGTTGGCGGAGGCGATCCGCACCAATAGCGAATATGCGCCGCGTTTCGGCCCGATCGAGGACCGCGCGGCGCGCGCGATGGCATTGGTCAGCGGTTGCAAGGTGCGCGAGGTGCGCGGCGACCAAGCTCAGGCGACCGGGCTGCTCGACTGTGGCAAGGGGGGCGAGCGGCGCAGGCGCGTCGCGGTGCCAAGCGATCTGTCGTGTGTGCCGGTCCGGGGGACGGAGCTGTCCCAGCTCGGCGGCTTTTCCGTCGAGATCGACTGCGAGCCGGTGCTGTGATCGCAATATCTTGTGGATAAGTGGCGCCTGCGCGCTGCAGCTTGTGTGTGGGAGTTGACACCGGGCCCGTGATGCCGCCACCCTATAGGCCGATCCGGAATCATCGCCCAAGGCGGGACATGCGCTTTTCTAAACTCAGGCTCACAGGCTTCAAAAGCTTCGTCGATCCCACCGATCTCATCATATCGGATGGGTTGACGGGTGTCGTGGGGCCGAACGGATGCGGCAAATCGAACCTGCTCGAAGCGTTGCGCTGGGTCATGGGGGAGAACCGGCCGACCGCGATGCGCGGCGGCGGTATGGAAGATGTGATCTTTGCCGGCGCGGCGACGCGGCCTGCGCGCAATTTCGCCGAAGTGTCCCTGCAGATCGACAACAGCGAACGGCTGGCGCCAGCGGGCTTCAACGAGGCGGACACCATCGACATCGTGCGCCGGATCACCCGCGATGTCGGCAGCGCCTACAAGGCGGCGGGCAAGGACGTGCGTGCGCGCGATGTTCAGATGCTCTTTGCCGATGCCTCCACCGGCTCTCATTCGCCCGCGCTGGTGCGACAGGGGCAGATCAGCGAGCTCATCAACGCCAAACCCAAGAGCAGGCGGCGCATTCTGGAAGAGGCGGCAGGGATCTCGGGTCTCTATGCGCGGCGCCATGAGGCCGAGCTGAAGCTGAACGGCGCGGAGGCGAACCTCGCGCGGGTTGATGATGTGGTCGAGCAATTGGCGGCGCAACTGGCGCAGCTGGCGAGACAGGCGCGGCAGGCTGCACGCTACCGTGAAATCGGGCAAGAGCTGCGGCGGGCGGAGGGCATGCTGCTCTACCGTCGCTGGCGCGAGGCGGAAGATGCGCGCGCAGCACTGGAGGAGGAGCTGCGCGCCCGTACGCGCGACGCAGGCCAGGCCGAAGGCCTTGTGCGCAGCGGTGCCAAGGCGCGGACTGCTGCCGAGGAGGCGCTGCCCGCGCTGCGCGAAGAGGATGCCATCGCGGCGGCAGTCGTGCAGCGGCTGATGGTGCAGCGTGACACTTTGAGCGATCAGGAGAGCCGCGCGACGGCCCTCATCGAAACGCTGCAGGGGCGCATCGCCCAACTGACGCGGGACATCGAGCGCGAGGGCGGGCTCAACCGCGATGCGGGCGAGACCATAGAGCGCCTGGAATGGGAGGCGCGCGAGCTTGGCCGCGCGGGCGAGGGGCATGGCGCGGCGCTGGAGGCGGCGGCGGAGGCCGCGCGGGAGGCGGCGGAGGTGCTTCAGGCGCGGGAGGGCGACCTGGACCAGCAGACCGAGGATGTGGCCCGGCTCGCGGCGCGCTACGGCTCCGCCGAGCGGCTGCTGACCGACAGCCGCAAGACGCAGGACCGCTCGGAGGCCGAAGCGCTGCGCGCGCGCGAAGCCGTCGCCGCGAGCGAGGCGGCGCTGGCCAAGGCGGCGGAGGATTTCGAGACGGCGAGCGGCGCGGAGGCGCAGGCGACGGCAGCGGCAGCCGCAGCCGAGGCCGCGTTGCTGGCCGCCGAGGAGGCGCGCGCCGCGACCCAGGCCCGCGAGGCCGACGCAAGGGCCGAGCGTTCGGAAGCGGAAGGCGAGATGAATGCCCTGCGCGCCGAGGCCGGGGCGCTTGCCAAGCTGGTGGAGCGGGATACGGCGGAGGGCGGCCAGATCCTCGACCGTTTGCAGGTTGAGCACGGGTTCGAGAAAGCGCTGGGTGCGGCGCTCGCCGATGATCTGCGCGCACCGGAAGTCGGGGCGGACGGGCCGTCGGGCTGGTCCGCGCTCGCGCCCTATGCGCAAACGCAGGCGTTGCCCGAGGGGGTGACGCCGCTGACGCACCATGTTTCCTGCCCCGATGTGCTCGACCGGCGGATGGGCCAGATCGGGCTGGTGGACGGGGATGACGGCCCGCGCCTGCAGGCCGTGCTCAAGCCCGGCCAGCGGCTCGTGTCACTGGAGGGGGATCTGTGGCGCTGGGACGGGTTCCGCGCCTGGGCGGAAGATGCGCCCTCGGCCGCGGCCCTGCGGCTGCAACAGCTCAACCGGCTCGAAGTGCTCAAGCAGGCGCTGGAGCAGGCGAGCCAGCACGCGGAGGGGGCGCGGGCGGCACATGAGCGCCTGACCGCGCAGATGGCAGAGCAGACGGCAGCGGACAAGCGTGCGCGCGATGCACGGCGCGCGGCGGACGGAGCGGTGGCGGAGGCGGGGCGCGCGCTCAGCCGCGTGGAGGCGGACCGCAACCTCGCTGCGGGACGGCGCGAGAGCCTTGGCCTCGCCGTGGCGCGGCACGAGGAGGAGGCGATGGGCGCCCGTGCGCGGGTGCTGGAAGCCGAGCGCGCCCTTGCGGAGCTGGGTGATCTGGCGCAGGCGCGCGCGGCGGTGGAGGACATCCGCATGACGGTGGAGGCCGCGCGGATCACGATGATGTCGCGACGCTCTGCCCATGACGAGCTGCGCCGCGCAGGCGAGGCGCGGCTCAAGCGCGCGCAGGAGGTCACCAAGGAGCTCAGCGGCTGGCGTCACCGGTTGGAGACGGCGTCGGTCCGCAGTGCGGAACTGGTCGAGCGCAGGCAGGCCGCCGAGGCGGAGCTGGAGGTTGCCGCCGCGACCCCGGCGCAGATTGCCGAGCGGCGCGATGCGCTGGCGCAGGAGATCGGGCGGGCGGAGGCGCGCCGGGCGCGGGCGGCGGACGGCTTGTCCGGCGGTGAGGCGCTTCTGCGCGAGGCCACCCAGAACGAGCGGGACGCCGAGCGTGCCGCTTCGGAGGCGCGCGAGGCGCGGGCGCGGGCCGAGGCGCGCTTCGACGCCGCGCGCGAGACGGTGACCGCCGCCGCGGCGCGGATCGGCGAGGATCAGCAGCTCACACCAAACCAGTTGCTGACGCAGCTCGACGTGGTGCCGGGCGACATGCCGGGGGCGGATGTGCTCGAGAGCGATGTGAGCAGGCTCAAGCGGCAGCGCGATGCGCTGGGGGCGGTGAACCTGCGCGCCGAAGAGGATGCGGCGGAGGTTGCCGTGGAGCATGATATGCTCGTCTCCGAGAAGGCCGATCTGGAGGAGGCGATCAAGACGCTGCGGGCAGGCATCTCCAGCCTCAACCGCGAGGGGCGCGAGAGGCTGCTCACGGCCTTCGAGCAGGTCAATGCCAACTTCTCGCGGCTGTTTACCCATCTATTCGGCGGGGGCGAGGCCAATCTGGTCATGGTGGAGAGCGACGATCCGCTGGAGGCCGGGCTCGAGATCATGTGCCAGCCGCCCGGCAAGAAGCTCAGCACGCTGAGCCTGCTGTCGGGGGGCGAGCAGACGCTGACGGCGATGGCGCTGATATTCGCGGTGTTTCTGGCCAATCCGGCGCCGATCTGCGTACTGGATGAGGTGGATGCGCCGCTCGACGATGCCAACGTCACGCGGTTTTGCGATCTGCTCGACGAGATGTGTCGCCAGACCGATACGCGGTTCCTGATCATCACCCACCATGCGGTGACGATGGCGCGGATGGACCGGCTGTTTGGTGTCACGATGGCCGAACAGGGGGTGAGCCAGCTCGTCTCCGTCGATCTCAAGAAGGCGGAAACGCTGGTCGCCTGAGCGGGTGGGACCGGGCATTGACGGCAGCAAGGGGCGGGGTTCAGGCGTCGCGCTCGATCGGGCCGCCGGCCTTTTCCCAGCCGGCGAAGCCATCCTTGATGTGGGCCGCGTCAAAGCCCATGTCCTGCAGCGTGGCGACCGAGAGGGCGGAGCGCCAGCCCGAGGCGCAGTGGAAGACGAACTTCTTGTCCTGCGCGAATACCTCCTTGAAATAGGGGCTGTCGGGGTCCACCCAGAATTCCAGCATGCCGCGCGGACAGTGAAAGGCGCCGGGGATGCTGCCGCTCCGGGATCGCTCGCGCGGGTCGCGCAGGTCGACGATCTGGACGCGCGGATCGTCGAGAAGGGCTACCGCGTCCGCGCTCTCGATCTCTTCTATGCGGGCGCGGGCCGCGGCGACCATCTGTGCGGCGGTTGTCTTGAGTTTCATGGGCTGTTTTCCTGGCGGTTTCGGAGGCCTGTGGGGCTGCCCTGCGGTGGCGCGCATCGGGGCGGCGATTAGATGCAGGGGTCACATATGGGTATCCTTCGGCCCGCGCGTGTCAAGGTGCGCGGGAGAGACTGCGTGGAGCTGCCCGCGCGCCTTGGGGCCAAGCCGCGTGATACATGCCAGCAACGTGATCATTAAAATCTTGCGGCATGGATATTCCTCGATAGGATTGACCATGCTTGGAATCAGCCAATCTGCATTTTAACTAAGCTCATTTTGTAAGAAATTCCTAAGAAGACTATACTGAGAGAAATGAAGCGTGATTTCGCGTTTTCCTTCGGGTAGATGACATCATGCTTGAGGCCTGGGAGGCCTATTTCGATGGACGTATTTGTACCGAATCAGACCCGTGTTCTCATCGTGGAGAGTGTCGAGGAACTCGCCGAGATGTGGAAGCGCCACCTCGTGCGGCAAGGCATGGAAGTGACTTGTGCCAAGGGACAGGAAGACGCGATCGAACATTTGTGTGAGAATGACACCGATATCATCATTCAGGACCTCGTGATCAACGAAGGCTCCGCGCTGGCGATTGCGGATTACGCCAATTACCGGCAGCCGGAGGCACGGGTGATCTTCGTCACCAACACCAGCTTCTTCTCGGATGGGTCGATCTTTGCCCATTCGGCCAATGCGCGCGCCTTCGTGCAGAGCGGCACACCGCCGGAGGATCTCGCGGCGATGGTGGCACATTACGGGGCCGAGCGGCTGAGCCGCTAGGCTTGTGCGCGCCCGTGGGGTGCATTCCAGTCGATCACGGGGTTGATCGGGATGATCCTGTGCGGATTGATCGTCTCATGGCTATAGTGGTAGTGGCGCACGATGTGGTCGAAATGCACCGTCTCCGCCACGCCCGCCCACTGATAAAGTTCGCGCGCGTAATCCCATAGGTTGGGGTAGTCCACGATCCGCGCGCGGTTGCATTTGAAGTGCTGGTGATAAACGCAATCAAACCGCACGAGCGTCGTGAAGAGGCGCCAGTCGGCTTCGGTGATCTGCGCGCCGGTGAGGTAGCGGTTCTCCGACAGCAGCTGCTCGATCCAGTCGAGTGTCTCGAAGAGCGGATGCACGGCGGCGTCATAGGCATCCTGCGTTGTCGCAAAGCCCGCCTTGTAGACGCCATTGTTGACGGTGTCATAGACGCGGGCGTTCACCTCCTCGATGCGCGGGCGCAGGGACGTGGGCCAGTAATCGTCGGTATTGCCGGTGAGCGCGTCGAAGGCGCTGTTGAACATGCGGATCACCTCGGAGGATTCGTTGGAGACGATCGTGCCGCGCTCCTTGTCCCAGAGGATCGGGACAGTCACACGGCCGGTGAACTCCGGGGCCGCGCGGATATAGAGATCGCGCGCGAAGGGCAGGCCAAAGAGGTGATCGCCGGTGGCCCCGTCGAAATCTGTATCGAAGGTCCAGCCGTCGCCGAGCATGTCGGGATGGACCACGGACACGTCGATGAGATCCTCCAGCCCCTTCAGCGTGCGGAAGATCAAGGTGCGGTGCGCCCAAGGGCAGGCATGGCTGACATAGAGGTGATAGCGGCCGGCCTCGGCCTTGAAGCCGCCTGTGCCGCTCGGCCCCGCGCTGCCGTCCGCAGTGACCCAGTTGCGGAACTCCGATTCCTGCCGCTCAAAGCTGCCGCCGGAGGATTTGGTATCATACCAGCTGTCGCGCCAGACCCCGTCGATCAGTAAACCCATGCTGTCTCTCCTCCTGATGCGTTAGGGGAAACGTAGTGTATTGGGCGCAGGGTGCGAAGGCCCCTGGGCGCGCAGCGGGGGTGCATCCCTGCACAGCGGGGACGGTTGTCGCGAGAATTTGTTGATTTTTGGAACTATCTGAACAATTCTGAGTATCTGCAGCGGGGGGAATCGCAAAGTGGACGTGTTTTTGCCGAAAGGTTTCGAGCCGGGTCTGGGCCGTGCCCCGATGAGCGTGCCTGCCCGCGCCAAGCGGTTGAGCGTCGAGGCGAGCGGTATCCATTATCCCGTGTTGCGCCGCTGGGCCACTGGATTTGCGGTGAGCGCGCAGGACGTGCCGGAGTTGAGCGGGCTAACCACGCTGCGGGATGGCGCGCAGGTGCTGGCACAGGGGCTGATCCTGCGCTGCGAGAGCGAAGGCGATGAGCGCATCTACACCACCAAGCGTGTGACGGTCGTCGATTACGCCGCGCAGACCGAGTTTTCCGAGCCGGGGCGGCGACCTTTCCGCTGAACCATCAGGCAACTACGCTACTGCAAATCTTTGAATGCCTCGGCCAGCCGGTCACAGGCTTCCTGCACCCGCGCGCGCGGGGTTGCGATGTTGAAGCGTAGAAAGCTCTCGCCACCGCTACCGAAGGTGGGGCCATGGTTGGCGGCGATCCCCGCGCCCTTCTCGACGCGGTCGGTGAATTCCGCGCGGCTCATGCCGGTGCCCTCGAAATCGACCCATGCCAGATAGGTCGACTCGAGCGGCATGGATCTGAGGCCGGGAATTGCGTTGACCGCCGTGTCGAAGAGCCGCCGGTTGCCATCGAGATAGGCCACCAGATCATCGACCCATGCGGCGCCCTCGGGGGAGTAGGCGGCGGTCGCCATGTGCAGACCGAAGCTGTTGGGCGAGATCCCCAGCGCCATCATCCGGGCGCCGAATTTCTCGCGCAGGGCAGGGTCCGCGATGATGACATTGCCTGCATGGCTGCCCGCGATGTTGAAGGTCTTGGTGGTGGCGGTCATCATCACCAACCGGTCCTCCACGCCTTCGACCAGCGTCATGGGCGTATGGGTGTTGCCGGGCATTACCAGATCGTGGTGGATCTCGTCGGAGACCAGAACCAGATCGTGGCGCCTGGCGAAATCGGCGACCTGCTGCAGTTCCGCCCGCGACCAGACGCAACCGCCCGGATTGTGCGGCGAACAGAGGATCACCATCTTCTCCGCGCCGGTCATCTGCGCGTCATAGGCGTCGAAATCCATGTGGTAGCGGCCGTCCTTCTGCACCATCTCGCATTCCACGACCTGCCGCCCCGCCGCCGTGATCACCCGCGCGAAGGCATGATAGACGGGCGTGAAGAGCACCACACCGTCCCCCGGCGCCGTGAAGGCATCGACACACATCGCGGTGCCGTTCACGAGGCCATGGGTAGTGAAGATATGCGCAGGGTCCAGATCCCAACCGTGCCGTTCGCGCATCCACCACTGGATCGCGCCGCGGTACCCGCTGTCATCGCCGAAATAGCCGTAGACGCCGTGATCGGCCATCGCCTGCACCGCGTCCTGCACCACGGGGGCGGTCGCGAAGTCCATATCGGCCACCCACATGGAGATCCCGGTGTCGGCGGGCACGCCGTAGATCTTCTCCATGCCGTCCCATTTCACGCAATGGGTGCCGCGCCGCTCGATGATGGTGTCAAAGCTCATCTGTCTCTCCTGAAGTTCCCGCCGGAGCCTAGCCGCCTGCGCGGCAGGTGCAAGCCCCGCTTGCGGCAGCGCGGACCATGCCCTACATGAGCTTGCATGAAACGCCCTATTCTATATCACCCCGATCCGCGCCTGAAGAAATCCTGTGTGGCAGTGGCGGATCTGACCGATGATCTGCGCGCCCTGGCCGACGATATGCTGGCCACGATGTACGACGCCCCCGGCGTGGGCCTGGCCGCGCCGCAGGTCGGTGTCCTGAGCCGTCTGATCGTGCTCGATTGCGTCAAGGAGGAAGGTGAGAAGCCGCGCCCCCTGATCATGTTCAATCCCAAGATCGAGGCGCAGTCGGACGCCCTCAATACCTATGAGGAGGGGTGTCTGAGCCTGCCCGAGCAGTTCGCCGATGTGACGCGTCCCGCCGAGGTGGAGGTGAGCTGGATCGACGAGACCGGCAAGGAGCGGCGCGAGGGAATGGCGGGTCTCTGGGCGACCTGCGTGCAGCATGAGATCGACCATCTCGACGGCAAGCTCTTCATCGACTACCTCAAGCCGCTGCGCCGCCAGATCATTACCCGCAAAATGGTGAAATTCAAACGCGAACTGGCGCGCGAATGAGCGTGCGGGAGATCCTCCGCTGGCCGGATCCGCGCCTCGCGCAGGTCTGTGCGCCGGTGGGTGCGATCACGCCGGAGATAGAGGTGCTGGCCGCGGACATGCTGGAGACGATGTATGCCGCGCCCGGTCGCGGGCTGGCGGCGCCGCAGGTCGGCGTGCTGCTGCGCCTCTTCGTGATGGACGCAAGCTGGAAAGAGGGCATGCCCGACCCGCTGATCTGCATCGATCCGGTGCTGCGCGTGGTCAGCGATGCACGGGCGACTAACAGCGAGGGGTGTCTGAGCATCCCCGGCGTGAGTGCGGAAGTGACGCGGCCCGCGCAGGTTGTGCTGGCCTGGACGGGGCTCGATGGGGCAACGCGGGAGCGCGCGTTCGATGGCTTTGCCGCGGTCTGTGTGCAGCACGAGCTTGACCATCTCGACGGGGTGGTGACGTTCGACCGTCTCGACCCGTCCGCGCGTACCGCGCTGGAGCGGGAGTACGCCGCATGAGAGCGCGGGCGATCCTGCAGTGGCCCGACCGTCGGCTGCGCAGCAAGGCCGCCGAGGTCGATGCGGTTACCGATGCGGTGCGCGCGGTCTGGGACGACATGATCGCGACGATGGACGCGATGCCGGGTGTCGGGCTGGCGGCGCCCCAGATCGGCGTGATGCAGCGGCTCGCGGTGGTGGACACGTCCCAAGCGCGGACCGCGCGGATCCGGCTCGCCAATCCGGTTGTCATCGACGCCTCCGCCATTCTCAACACCCATGAAGAGGCATCGCCCTGCCTGCCGGGTGTGTCGGCTTCGGTGAAACGGCCGCGCGGCGTCCGCGTGCGCTACATGGATGAGACGGGAGCGGTGGTGGAGCGCGATTTCGTCGGGCTCGACGCCACGTCTGTGCAGCATCAGATCGACCATCTAAACGGTGCGCTCTATTTCGACCGGCTGAGCAAGGTCAAGCGCGACATGCTGCTGCGCCGGGCGCGCAAGATCGGGGGCTGAGGTCATGCGGATCGTCTTCATGGGCACGCCCGATTTCTCCGTTCCGGTCCTGGACGCGCTCGTGGCGGCGGGGCACGAGGTGGTCGCCGTCTATTCCCAGCCGCCGCGCCCCGCGGGCCGCGGCAAGCGCGACCGCCCCGGACCGGTGCATGCGCGCGCGCTGGAACTGGGGATCGAGGTGCGCACGCCTGTCTCGCTCCGCTCTGAGGAGGCCCAGCGGGCATTCGCGGCGCTGGGCGCCGAAGTCGCGGTGGTGGTGGCCTACGGGCTGATCCTGCCGCAGGCGGTGCTGGATGCGCCGCGGCTGGGATGCCTCAACATCCACGCAAGCCTGCTGCCGCGCTGGCGCGGGGCGGCACCGATCCACCGCGCCATCATGGCGGGCGATGCGGAAACGGGCGTTTGCATCATGCAGATGGAGGCGGGGCTCGATACCGGGCCGTTGCTGCTGCGCGCGGCGCTGCAAATCGGGGCGGAGGAGACCACGGCGCAGTTGCACGACCGGCTGAGTGCCTTGGGTGCCGGGCTGATCGTCGAGGCGTTGGAAAAGCTGCACGGGCTTGAGCCGCAGGTGCAGCCGGAGGCGGGCGTGACCTATGCCGCCAAGATCGACAAGGCGGAGGCGCGGATCGACTGGACCCGGCCCGCCGTGGAGGTGGACAGGCTCATCCGCGGGCTGTCGCCGTTTCCGGGCGCCTGGTTCGAGATCGCGGGCGCGCGGATCAAGGTCCTCGGGTCGCGGCTTTCGGAGGGTGAGGGGACGCCGGGCGAGGTGCTCGACGATAGCCTGCGCGTGGCCTGCGGCGAGGGTGCCGTGACGCTGACACGCTTGCAAAAGGCGGGCAAGGGCGCGCAGGATGCGGATGTCTTCCAGCGCGGTGCGCAGATCGCGCCCGGCACGGATTTGAGCGAAGGATAGCCCATGTTTCCCACCATGATCGGTACGGTAGTGATTGCGGGGATCGTCGGATACCTGTCCGAGCGGACCGGCTTCACCCATAACGGCATCCTGCAGAGCATCATCATCTGCATCGGCGGCGCGTTCGTGTTCTATTTCGTGCGGCTGATGTTCGGCTTCGGTTTTGCCTCGCCGGGGCTCAATGCGATCGCGGCCTCGGTGGGGGCGCTGGTGATCGTGCCGTTCCACTGGCGCAAGTGATCCAGGGCGGGGGCGCTGCGCAGAAGTGGAGCAAGCAGGGGCTCTGCCCCCTTGGCCTTGCAGGCCAATTCCCCCGGAGTGTTTAAGGCCAAGAAAGATAGACGCTAGATTTTTGGTGGCGTGCTCTTGTAGACGGGCAGGTGCCAGCCGAACTGGATCGAGCCTGCGCGCAGCACCCAGGTGACGGCGGCACCGATCAGGAGCCCGTGGGGCATATTCGGCTGCCAGACGGCCAGCAGAACCGTCGTGGCCGCACCGGCGAAGGCGGCCGTCACGTAAAGCTCGCCCTGTTTGAGGACCACGGGGACGTCGCCCACCACCACATCGCGCATCAGCCCGCCCATGCAGCCGGTGACGATGCCCATCAGGATGATGATCACCGGCCCCTGACCGAGGCTCATCGCGACGCCTGCGCCGGCGGCGACCGCCACGGCGAGCGCGAAGCTGTCGAGCCAGATGATCGCGCGCAGGCGGCTCTCCAGCAGATGGGCGGTGAAGAAGGTGATCAGGGCGGCGGTGGCGGCGGCACCGAGGTAGGATGGCTCCGCGATCCAGAAGATCGGGTTTCGGTCGAGCAGCAGGTCACGCAGCGTGCCGCCGCCCACCGCCGTCAGGCAGGCGATGAAGGCAAAGCCCACCAGATCGAGCTGCGCGCGGGAAGCCACCAGCGCGCCGGTGATCGCGAAGACGATCACGGAGGCGTAGTCGAGAAAACCGATGAGGGTCATAGATGCGCCGCGATCCAACGCATGACGTCATTGGGCGGCAGAGCGTCGAAGGCGGTCCAGCGTGCCGCCACGACGGTGCCGTCCGGTTGCAGGTGCTTCCATTCGGGCCGGACGGGCGGGGCGATGCGGCATAGCACGAAGTGGACCGCGCAGCCCTTGGCGAGCTCGGTTGACATGCCGATGGTGATGGCGCTGCGGGTTTCAAGCCCGAGGGTCTGGAGGAGATGGCGCGCGGCGGCTGGGGCGGCATCTACATCGAACGCCACCATCGGGGGCAGGGTCTGCTCCGCGCCGAGTGCGAGCCGCCGCGGCGCGCCGTCGGGGTGCAGGGCGACAGAGCAGGCGAGTTGCTTCATTTGGGTTTGAACGGCGCCATGCCCGCGCGGGCAAGCGCATCCGCACGCTCGTTCTGCGCATGGCCAGCGTGGCCCTTGACCCATTTCCACGTGACGCGGTGGCGGGCGTTGGCGGCGTCGAGCCGTTGCCACAGTTCGGCGTTGGCCACCGGCTTCTTGGCGGCGTTCTTCCAGCCGTTCTTCTTCCAGCCGAAGATCCAGCTGGTGATGCCGTTCTTGACGTAGTTGCTGTCTGTGACGATCGTGATCTCGGTGTCACGCTCCAGCGCCTCCAGCGCGTTGATCGCGGCGAGCAGTTCCATGCGGTTGTTGGTGGTATGCGCCTCGCCGCCCTTGAGCTCACGCTCCTTCAGGACGGTATCGCCGTCCACCGCCTGCATCAGCGCGCCCCAGCCGCCGGGGCCGGGGTTGCCCGAGCAGGCACCGTCTGTATATGCGAAGAGTTCAGGCATCTGCGGCGAGTGCTATCCAATCGGCATAGGTGCCGTCCAGCCCCTTATCGCGGCCCGTGGTCGATTTGGTCACGGTAAAGCCCGCGGCGTCGAGCAGGGCGCGCAGCTCGGCTTCGGTGACATAGGTGTACTGGCGCCCGATGGCGTCGCGGGCCGTGGTGGTGCCAAGCTTCATGGCGATGTGCAGGTGGCCCTTTTCGCGCAAGGCGTGCGTGGAGCGCATCGAGGACGCGCGGCAGGTCCTCGCGCGCGGCGTGCAGTAGGCTGAAATTGGCCCAGATGCCATCGTAGAGGGCGGTGCCGGTGATCTGCTCGAACGTCATCAGTTGCGCGCGCACGCCGGGGTGCCGCGCGGCCAGGGCGACCATTTCCGGCACCGCATCGGTGGCGTGGACATCGAGGCCCGCGGCGGCCATCACCGCAGCCGCGGTGCCGGGACCGCAGCCCAGATCGAGCACCTGCGCGCCTTTGGGCAGGCGCGCGATGAAGTCCGCGAGCAGCGGATCCCTGAGCAGAGCGTCGCCTGAGAATTCGGCATAGCGGTCGGCGTGCGCGGCGTAGACGCCGAGTGTTTCGGGATCGCTCATCAGAAGGCTCCGACGGCGAGGCAGGCGATCACGATGGCCGTCAGCAGGAGGCGCAGGCGTACCCACCATTGCGGCGCGAGGCCCCAGCGCCAGAACGAGATGTCCAGCAGCAGCAGCCCCGCAAAGCCGATCATCAGGTTCAGGGCGGCCGCGTTCGGGCCGCCGCCGGTGGTGAAAAAGACCCAGAGCGCGGGCAGAACGGAGAGGATGTAGCACAGCGTCGCGCGGGTGCCTGTCGCTTTGGTCGCGAACCCCCACAGGACGCCTGACATGAACGACAGGATCACCGCGCCGTAGAAGAGCTGAACATATGGGCCGATGAAGCGGGGGCCCACATAGGCGAGGCCGAGCGCGCTCAGGTCATCGGAGAGGACCGTCGCGGCGCCCCAGATGAACGGAAGAAGGCCCGCAAGACCTAGGATCAGGGGGGCGCGGGGGATGCCGAGCATCAGGCACGCTCCGGTGCAAGGCCGCGCGCTGCGCAGACCAATCGGAGGGCGAGGGGGTACGGGTAGGTCATGACGCCGCCTTTCGATGGCACAGTTCTGGATAATCCTGCACGAGGCCGTTTCTGTCCACAGCGAGCCGGGCCGAGGCGCCAGTGTCGCGGTTGGCGTAGCGCCAGAAGTCGCCCTCGCGGTCATAGCGCTGGCGTACGATGCCGATCGCGAAGGCGGGCAGATCGACCGTGAGGACATCGAACTGGCCGTGAGCGCGGCGCCGCGACAACAGCCTGCGGATCGGGAAGCTGTTGGTCACCGCGGTCCATCCCAGATCGAGGTCGCGGACCCGTGCGCTGCCGGGGATCACGCTGCCGTCGCCGTCGCACCACCCTGCGGCCGTGCGGCGCAGCGCCAGCGTATGATCGCCATGCGTGGCTGCAAGTGTGACCGGCGCGTGATCGGTGTCAAGCCGGATGGCGTATCGCGTATCGCCGCGCCGTCCGGTGACGTCCCAGCCGGTGGCGGTCAGATCGAAACGGACGCGGTCGAAGCTTCCGTCGTGCCATTCCCAGACGGCGGAGCCTGCGAAATCCTCAGGCAGGTTCACGCAGGACTCTCGGTACTTTGAACTCGACATTCTCGACCGCCGTTTCGACCAGTTCCTCGGTCACGTCATAGCGGGCCTTGAAGGCGTCGATGACCTCGTTGATGAGCACTTCGGGGGCGGAGGCGCCTGCGGTGATGCCGATGGAGGTGATGCCGCTCAGGGCGCGCCAGTCGATGTCCGCCGCACGCTGCACCAGTTGGGCGTAGCTGCAGCCCGCGCGGGCGCCGACCTCCACCAGACGCTTGGAATTGGAGGAGTTGGGGGCGCCCACGACCAGCATTGCATCGCATCTGGGCGCCATCGCCTTGACCGCTTCCTGGCGGTTGGTGGTGGCATAGCAGATGTCTTCCTTGTGCGGACCGACGATGGCGGGAAAGCGCGCCTTGAGCGCGGCGACGATATCGGCGGTGTCGTCGATGCTGAGCGTTGTCTGTGTGACATAAGCCAGCTTGTTCTCGTCGCGGACGTGGACATGGGCCACATCCTGAGGGACTTCGACGAGGAGGACCTCGCCCGGCGGGAGCTGGCCCATGGTGCCGACGGTCTCGGGGTGGCCCTCATGGCCGATCATGATCATCTGCAGGCCTGCGTCGGCGTGGCGCTGGGCCTCGATGTGGACCTTGCTCACCAGCGGGCAGGTCGCATCGACATAGACCATGTTGCGCGCCTGCGCGGCGGAGGGGACGGATTTGGGCACGCCATGCGCGGAGAAGATCACGGGCCGGTCGTCGGGGCAGTCCGAGAGCTCCTCGACGAAGACGGCGCCCTTGTCGCGCAGGCCATCGACGACGAACTTGTTGTGCACGATCTCATGGCGGACATAGACCGGCGCGCCCCATTTCTCGAGCGCCATCTCGACGATCTTGATGGCACGGTCCACGCCTGCGCAAAAGCCGCGGGGCGCGGCGATATAAAGGGTGAGGGGCGGTTTTTGCATCGGTGTCTCCTGCATGATCCAAGAGGTAAGCGTTTATGCGCCTCCCGTCCAGTTCAAGCCCCCGTGAGGGGGGGGGCAGGCGCTCCGCGGTGGCTGTGGCTCAGTCGTTGTCATCATCCGTGGAGCTCGCAGGCTCGCGCGGCTCGCGGGGCGGGCGGCCGATGACGCTGCGCAGATCCTCGAGCTCGATGAAATTGTCGGCCTGACGGCGCAGATCGTCCGAGATCATCGGCGGCTGGCTGCGGATGGTGGAGACGACAGAGACGCGCACGCCCTGGCGCTGCAGGCTCTCGACGAGCGGGCGGAAATCGCCGTCGCCGGAGAAGATCACGATATGATCGAGGTGCGGCGCAAGCTCCATCGCGTCCACGGTCAGCTCGATGTCCATGTTGCCTTTGACCTTGCGGCGGCCCATGCTGTCGGTGTATTCCTTGGCCGGTTTGGTCACCATGGAGAAGCCGTTGTAGTGGAGCCAGTCCACCAGCGGGCGAATGGGGGAGTATTCGTCATTTTCCAGCAGGGCGGTATAGTAGAAGGCGCGCAGCAGCTTGCCACGGCGCATGAACTCGGCCCGCAAAAGTTTGTAGTCGATATCGAATCCGAGACGTTTTCGCCGCCGCGTAGAGATTGGAGCCATCGATAAAGAGCGCGAGGCGCTCGTCCTTGTAAAACATTCTCGTCCTCAACATGACGCTACAGAAAAACTGCGTTGCATATACGCGATAAACTGCGGGTGTCGATGGCGCAAATGCGCGCAAAGGGTGTAGAGGGGGCGGATAAGCTGCATGACGTCGGGACCGCGGGAGGAAAATGGCATGTCTCCGCTCACTTACGAAACCGCGGCGCTCGTCGCGCTTGGATCCAACCAACCGCTTGACGCAACGGCGCCGGCGGTGATCCTGGAGCGTGCGCTGCAGCTTCTGTCCGAGCGCGGCTATGTGATTCGCGCGCGGAGCGGGTTCTACGCGACGCCTGCCTTTCCGGCGGGGGCCGGTCCCGACTTCGTGAACGCGGCGGCGGTGATCGAAGGCGGCACCGTGGCGGCGCAGGTGCTGGCGGATCTGCACGCCGTCGAGGCGGCGCTGGGCCGGGAGCGCAAGGGACGCTGGGGCGCGCGCACGCTCGATCTCGACCTGATCGCGCTGGGGGACCAGGTGCTGCCGGACGCGCAAACCCATGGATACTGGCGCGATTTGCCGCTGGAGGCCCAGCGCATCGAGGCGCCACGCAAGCTGATCCTGCCGCACCCGCGGCTGGCAGAGCGGGCATTCGTTCTGGTGCCGCTGCGCGATGTGGCGCCGGATTGGCGCCATCCGGTGAGTGGCAAGAGCGTTCGCGAGATGCACGACGCGCTGTCGCCGGAGGCGCTGGCGGAGGTCGTGGCGCTCTAATACCTGCTTGTAAATCAGGGCGAACGCGCCTAAGTAGCGCATTCTGTCCCATATATGAACTGGAGCGTCCCATGGCCCGCGTGACCGTCGAAGATTGTGTTGATAAAGTCCCGAACCGGTTCGAGCTGGTGATGCTGGCCGCGCACCGTGCGCGCGAGATCTCCGCAGGCTCACCCGTGACAGTGGACCGCGACAACGACAAGAACCCGGTCGTGTCCCTGCGCGAGATCGCGGATGAGACGCAATCGGCGGATGATCTGCGCGAGCGCCTGATCGAAAGCAACCAGCACCAGATCGAGGTCGACGAGCCCGAAGAGGACGCCATGGCGATCCTCATGGGTGCCGAGCAGGACAAGCCGGAAGAAGACAGCATGTCCGAAGAGATGCTTTTGCGGCAGCTGATGGCTGCACAAGGGCAGGGGTGACGCGCGGCGGGAATATTCTTCCTGCCTGAGGGCTGAGGCAGACAATGACAATCACTGCCGATGACCTCGTCACATTGGTTCAGGGGTTCAACCCGAAAACGAACGCGAAGCTGATCCGCGCCGCCTATGCCTACGGCGAGCGGATGCACGAGGGGCAGAAACGCCATTCCGGCGAGCCCTATTTCACGCATCCTGTCGCGGTCGCGGCGATCCTCGCGGATCAGCAACTCGATGATGCTACGATCATCACCGCCCTTTTGCACGACACCATCGAGGACACGCCCGCTTCCTATTCGGAGGTGCAGGAGATCTTCGGCACCGAGGTGGCGGAGCTGGTGGACGGGGTGACCAAGCTCACCAATCTGCAACTCACCTCGACCCAGACCAAGCAGGCGGAGAATTTCCGCAAGCTCTTCATGGCGATGTCCAAGGATCTGCGGGTCATTCTGGTGAAGCTGTCGGACCGGCTGCACAACATGCGCACGATCAAGGCGATGCGCCCCGAAAAGCAGGCGCAGAAGGCGCGCGAGACGATGGATATCTTCGCACCGCTGGCGGGCCGCATGGGCATGCAGTGGATGCGCGAGGAGCTGGAGGATCTGGCCTTCGCGTGCTCAACCCGGATGCGCGCAAGTCGATCATGCGCCGCTTCATCACGCTCCAGAAGGAGAGCGGCGACGTGATCTCGCGGATCACCGCGGACATGCGCAAGGAGTTGGCCAAGGCGGAGGTCGAGGCGGAGGTCTTCGGGCGCGCCAAGAAACCCTATTCCATCTGGCGCAAGATGGAGGAGAAGGAGCAATCCTTCTCGCGGCTGTCGGACATCTACGGCTTTCGGGTGATCACCGACAGCGAAGAGGACTGCTACCGCGCGCTCGGCGCGATCCACCGACGCTGGCGCGCGGTGCCGGGCCGCTTCAAGGATTACATCAGCCAGCCCAAGACCAACGGCTACCGCTCGATCCACACGACCGTGTCGGGGCGCGACGGCAAGCGGGTGGAGGTGCAGATCCGCACGCGCCAGATGCATGACGTGGCCGAGACGGGCGTGGCCGCGCATTGGTCCTACCGCGACGGCGTGCGCTCCCAGAACCCCTTTGCCGTCGATCCGGTCAAATGGATCTGCGCAGCTGACGGAGCAGTTCGACGGCGAGGACAACCACGAGGATTTCCTCGAGGCGGTCAAGCTGGAGATGTATGCCGACAAGGTGTTCTGCTTCACTCCCAAGGGCGAGGTGATCAAGCTGCCGCGCGGGGCGACGCCGATCGACTTTGCCTATGCGATCCACACGCGGATCGGTGCGGCCTGTGTCGGCGCCAAGATCGACGGGATGCGCGTGCCGCTCTGGACGCGGGTGAAGAACGGCCAGTCGGTCGAGATCATCACCGCGGAGGGGCAGACGCCGCAGGTCACATGGCTCGAAATCGCCACGACGGGCAAGGCCAAGACCGCGATCCGCCGCGCGTTGCGCGAGGTGGACCGTGCGCGTTTCGTCAAGCTGGGGCGCGAGCTTGCCCGCTCGGCGTTCGAGCAGATGGGCAAGCGGGCGACGGACAAGGTGCTGGCGACTGCCGCGCGCACGCTGCGGCTCGGCGGGGTCGACGAGTTGCTCGAACAGCTGGGCAGTGCCGAGATCACCGGCCGGACGTGGTGAGCGCGGTCTATCCCGAGCTCGGCGCCAAGGGCGGCGAGGAAGTGGACCGCAAGCGCGCGGTGATCGGTCTCGAGCCTGGACAGTCCTTTGACCGCGCGCCCTGCTGCGAGCCGCTGCCCGGGGAGCGGATCGTGGGCATCACCTTCCGCGGCAAGGGTGTGACGCTGCACGCGATTGATTGCGACCGGCTCAGCGCCTACGAGGACCAGCCCGAGCGCTGGCTCGATCTGCGCTGGCATGACGGCAGCCATCCCGCCGCCTACGGCGCGACGATAGACCTGACGGTGGCCAATGACCGCGGCGTGCTGGGGCGGATCTGCACGCTGATCGGGGAGGCGGGCGCCAATATCGCGGACTTGAATTTCATCGAGCGCAAGCCAGATTTCTTCCGGGTGCGGGTGCTGGCGGAGTTCCGTGATGTGGCACAGCTGCACTCGCTGATGTTGACGCTGGAAGCGGAGAATGATGTGGCCGCACTGAGCCGGTACAGGATGACGGGCGACGCAGGCCGAAGCGGCGACAGGCCGCGGAGACCACCTTGTGATTTTCAAACGCCGCGATCCAAAGCCGATGATCCGCACAGTGGCCGAATTCCTGTGGCCACGGGGCGGCTGGGCGCGCGCGTTTCATTACGTCAAGCACCGCATGCGCCGCCTGCCCGACAGCCCCGAACGGATCGCGCGGGGCATCTGGGCGGGTGTGCTGATGTCATTCTCGCCGCTCTTCGGGTTCCATTTTCTGGGTGCCGCGCTGATGGCCAAGGCGATGAAGGGCAATATCCTCGCGGCGCTCATGGCGACCTTCGTCGGCAATCCTTTCACCTTCGTCTTCATCGCGCTCTCGTCACTCAAGACCGGTCACTGGCTATTGGGGACCGAGCTGGAGGAGGGGGAATTGCGCGCGCTCAGCCGCAAGTTCGCCGATGCGGGAAGCGACCTGTGGCACAATGTCATCTCGATCTTCACCCCTGAGCGGATGGACTGGTCGGGCCTGGCGATCTTCTCGCGGGAGGTCTTCTATCCCTATCTGATCGGCGGCATCGTGTCGGGCATCTTCTTCGCGACGATATCCTATTACCTTTCCGTGCCGCTGCTGCGGGCCTACCAGAAGCGGCGCAGGGGCGTGATCAAGGCGAAATTCGAAGCGCTGAAGGCAAAGACCGCCGCCAAGGCGGAAGAGAAAAAGCGCGTGGCGCAAAAGAAGAAGGAAGAAGCGAATGGGTAAGCTGCGTCTGGGCGTGAACATCGACCATGTGGCGACCGTGCGCAACGCGCGCGGCGGGAACACGCCCGATCCGCTGCGCGCGGCACAGATCGCGCAGGATGCGGGCGCCGACGGCATCACCGCGCACCTGCGCGAGGACCGGCGCCACATCTCGGACGCCGATATCGAGGGGCTGATGGAAATGCTGAGCGTGCCGCTCAACTTCGAGATGGCCGCGACAGACGAGATGCAGGCCATCGCGCTGCGCCACAAACCGCACGCCGTGTGCATCGTGCCCGAAAAGCGCGAGGAGCGGACGACCGAAGGCGGGCTCGAGGTGGCGCGCGAGGAGAACCGGCTGGCGCATTTCATCGCCCCGCTGCGGGAGGCGGGATGCCGCGTGTCGATCTTCATCGCCGCCGAGCAGCGACAGATCGAAGCCGCGCACCGCATCGGCGCGCAGGTGGTCGAGCTGCATTCCGGTGCCTATTGCGACGCCTACCATGAGGGGCGGTTCGAGGATGCGGATGCCGAGCTTGCCAAGCTGCGCGAGATGGCGACGTTCGGGCACGGTCTCGGGCTCGAGATGCATGTGGGTCACGGGCTGACCTATGATACAGTCTCGCCCGTTGCGGCGTTTCCCGAGGTGGTCGAGCTGAACATCGGGCATTTCCTGATCGGGGAGGCGATTTTTCTGGGGCTGGCGCCTGCGATCCGCGAGATGCGCCGGCTGATGGACGATGCGCGGGAAAGCTGAGCGGTTCCTTGCGGTTGGTGCGCTGCTGCTGGTGCTGCTGTCGCTGTGGCAACTGGAAGGCGCGCGGCGTGGGATCGAGATCACCGACCTGTCGGTAGGAACCACGCCGGTGATCCGCTACGCCGCGCCCGATAGCGACGGGCCTGTCGTGGTGATTGCGCATGGGTTTTCCGGATCCGCGCAGATGATGCAGGGCTATGCGCTGCCGCTCGCGCAGGCGGGCTACCGCGTGTTCAGCTTTGATTTTCAGGGGCACGGGCGCAATCCTGTGCCGATGTCGGGCGATGTGAACGCGATCGACGGGACGACACGCCTGCTGGTCGAGCAGACGCTGGAGGTGATGCGCGCGGTGGCAGACCCCGCGCGCCCCACCGCGGTGCTGGGTCATTCGATGGCGACGGATGTGCTGATCCGCGCCGCACTCGAGGCGCCGGAGGAGGTCGGGCCGCTCGTGCTGCTCTCGGCCTTCTCGGGGGCGGTGACGGCGCAAGCGCCGGATGACATGCTGCTGATCGCCGGTGAATGGGAGCGGAGGCTGCGCGCATTCGGGCTGGACGCGGTGAGGATGATCGACCCGGCCGCGGCAGAGGGCGATCTGGTGCGTGCGGGCGATGTCCGGCGCCTGGCGCTGGCCGCGCCGCTCACCGAACATGTGGCGATCCTGCACAGCCGGGCAGGGCGGCAGGCGGCCCTCGACTGGCTCAACAGTGCCTATGCGCGCGACGGGCAGGCGGGGGTGCCTGCGACTGGCTGGTGGCTGATGGCGCTGCTGGCGGGGATCGTGGCGCTTGCGCGGCCTCTGGCGCGTATCCTGCCGGAACGGGTGCAGGGCACGGGACAGCTGCGTGCGGCGGAACTGGTGACGGTGGCGGTGCTGCCCGCGATTGCCGCGCCGCTGCTGGCCGCACCGTTGCAGACGAGCCTGCTGCCGGTCCTGGTGGCCGAATACCTTGCGCTGCATCTGCTGATCATCGGGGTGCTGCAATTGACGCTCCTGTGGATCTTCCGCCTGCGTCCGGGTAGGCTCTCTGTCGTGGGCGTGCTGGCGCTGGTGATCTGGGGGATTGGTGCATTCGGCCTCGCGCTGGACCGCTACGGCGCCAATTTCGTGCCGATTCCGGAGCGGCTCTGGGTGATCGCGGCGCTGTGCATCGGGACGGTGCCGTTCATGCTCGCCGATGCGCTGGCCACAGCAGGCGGGCGCGCGCCCTTCTGGCAGCGGATGGTCCTGCGGATCTGCTTTTTCGCTTCCCTCGCCGGGGCTGTGGCGCTCGATTTCGAGGGGCTGTTCTTCCTCATCCTGATCGCGCCGGTGATGGTGCTTTTCTACATCGTGTTCGGCCTGATGGGCCGCTGGGTCGCGGCGCGCAGCGGGCCGGTGACGGCAGGCCTCGGGCTGGGGATCGATCCTGTCCTGGGCGCTCGGCGTCAGTTTTCCGTTTTTCGCGGCAGGGGGGTAGGGCGATGATCCTGGGAATCGGCACGGATCTGGCCAATATCGAGCGGATTCAAGGCACGCTCGACCGGTTCGGCGACCGGTTCCGCAACCGCGTGTTCACCGCCGTCGAACAGGCCAAGGCGGAGCGCAGGCGCGACGTGGCGGGCACCTATGCCAAGCGCTGGGCGGCCAAGGAGGCCTGCTCCAAGGCGCTGGGCACCGGGCTGCGGATGGGGATCAGCTGGCGCGACATGGCGGTGAGCAATCTGCGACAGCGGGCAGCCGGTGATGGCGGTGACCGGCTGGGCGGCGGAGCGGCTGGCGGCGATGACGCCCGAGGGTCATGAGGCGATCATTCACGTCACCCTGACGGACGATCACCCCTGGGCGCAGGCCTTCGTGGTGATCGAGGCGCGACCCGGCCGAGCGGCGCCTTGACTCCTTGCGCGGGCCTGCGCATGTAACCCCAACAACACCGATAGGAGCGCCGCATGGCCAAGACGGAAAAGACGGGCAATGCCTTCGTCGAGACGATCAAGACCATGGTCTATGCCCTGCTCATTGCCGGTGTGTTCCGCACCCTGTTTTTCCAGCCGTTCTGGATCCCTTCCGGCTCGATGAAGGAGACGCTGCTGATCGGTGATTTCCTGTTCGTGAACAAGATGGCCTACGGCTATTCCTACGCGTCCTGCCCGAGTGTGATCTTGCCGCAATTCGGCATCAATCTGGATGCGCAGAAGATTTGCGGCGTATTTGACGGTGACAACACCCGGCTTTGGGGCGGCGAGCCCGAGCGCGGCGATGTGGTGGTATTCCGCCATCCCGTGTCGGGCCGCGATTATCATCAAGCGGCTGATCGGGATGCCGGGCGACCGGGTCCAGATCACCGACGGGGTGGTACAGATCAACGGCACCCCCGTGCCGCAGGAGCCCGACGGGGAGTTCGAGGAGCTGATGGAGCTGCAAGGCCCGCAGGGACTGCGCCCGCGCTGCGCGAACGGCGCGGTGGGGCAGGGCGGCCTGTGCGTCAAGGAGCGCACCATCGAAACGCTGCCGAACGGGGCAAGCTACGCGGTGCTCAACATCGGGCCGCAAGCCTCCGACCGTACCGGGGTCTACACGGTGCCCGAGGGGCATTATTTCTTCATGGGCGACAACCGCGACAACTCCGCGGACAGCCGCCTTGCCCAGACGGCGGGCGGTGTCGGGTTCGTGCCCTATGAGAACCTGATCGGGCGCGCGGACCGGATCGTTTTCAGCTCGGCGGGCCGTTCGATGCTGTTCTTCTGGACATGGCGGAGCGATCGCTTCTTCAAAGGGATCGAGTGAAGCTGTCGGCGGAACTCAAGGCGTTCCAGGAGCGTCTGGGCTACCACTTCCGGACGCCGCGCCTGCTGAACGAGGCGGTAACGCATGCGTCGATGTCCACCGCCAACCGCGATGACAACCAGCGGCTGGAGTTTCTGGGCGACCGGGTGCTGGGGCTGGTGATGGCCGAGGCGCTGCTGACCCTCGACGGCGAGGCGACCGAAGGGCAGCTTGCGCCACGCTTCAATGCCCTCGTGCGCAAGGAAGCCTGCGCGGACGTGGCCCGCGAGATCGACATCGGCGCGGTGCTGCGGCTTGGGCGCTCGGAGATGCTGTCGGGCGGGCGGCGCAAGCAGGCGCTTCTGGGCGATGCGATGGAGGCGGTGATCGCTGCGGTCTATATCGATGGCGGGTTCGAGGCGGCGCGGTCGCTCGTACTGCGGCTCTGGGGCAAGCGGCCGCTGCAGGTCAAAGAAGACGCGCGCGATGCCAAGACATCCTTGCAGGAATGGGCGCAGGCGCGCGGGCTGGAGCCGCCCCGATACGTACTGACCGAGCGCAGCGGGCCGGATCATGCGCCGGTCTTCACCATCGCCGCGCAGTTGTCCACGGGCGAGACGGCAAGTGCGACCGCAGGATCGAAACGCGCCGCTGAACAGGATGCCGCAGCCTCGCTGCTGGCGCAATTGGAGCAGGACAGATGAGTGATACCGCCGTGACTTCCGAGCCTACCGAAGGTGCCACGCGCGCGGGCTTCGTCGCCCTGATCGGGGAGCCCAACGCCGGTAAGTCCACGCTGCTCAACCGCATGGTCGGGGCCAAGGTGTCCATCGTGACGCATAAGGTCCAGACCACGCGCGCGCGCATCCGCGGTGTGGCGATGGAGGGGCAGAGCCAGATCGTCTTCGTGGATACGCCGGGCCTCTTCGCGCCCAAGCGCAGGCTCGACCGTGCGATGGTCGCCGCCGCGTGGGGCGGGGCCACGGATGCCGATATCGTCGTGCTGCTGGTCGAGGCGCACCGCGGAATGACCGAAGGCGTGACGCGCATTCTGGAGCGTCTGACCGAGATCGGCGAGGGCGTTCGCGTGGCGCTCGCGATCAACAAGATCGACCGGGTCGAGGCGCCCGTGCTGCTGGGGCTGAGTGCCAAACTCAACGCGGCCTATCCGTTCGAGGAGACCTTCATGATCTCGGCGGAGAAGGGGCACGGCGTCGATGTGCTGCGCAGGTGGCTCGCCGGGCAGCTGCCGCAGGGGCCATGGCTCTATCCCGACGACCAGATCGCGGATCTGCCGCTGCGGATGATCGCAGCCGAGATGACCCGCGAGAAGCTGACCCTTCGTCTGCATCAGGAGTTACCCTACCAGATGACGGTGGAGACGGAGAGCTGGGAGGAGCGCAAGGACGGATCGGCGCGGATCGACCAGCTCATCTACGTGGTGCGCGACGGGCACAAGGGGATCGTGCTCGGCCACAAGGGCGAGACGATCAAGGCGGTGAGCAAGGCCGCCCGAGAGGAGATGGAAGAGTTTCTGGGCCGCAAGGTACATCTGTTCCTGCAGGTGAAGGTGCGGCCCAACTGGCTGGAAGAAGCGGAGCGCTACGCCGAGATGGGGTTGGAGTTCAAGGACGGCAACCAATGAGCGGCCTTGGCGCGCCCGGTATGCAGATCGGGGGCAATCAAAAGGAGCCGGACCCGTGCCCAGGCTGACGGCGCGGTTCTGGGTCGATGCCTATCTGGCACGGTTGCGGGTCTACGATATTCCCGCTTTCGTGGTGGCGCATGGGGATGACACGGGCGGCGCGGTGCTGGTGAAACTCTCCACGCTCGACGGCAATGCGGTGCTCTATCAGCGGACATTCGATCTGCAGAGCGGTGCGCGGGTCTGGGCCAAGCTTGCCGCCGGGCCGGAGCCGGAGGTGGATGCCGCCGTGATGCGGCAGCGCCGGTTCGATCCCGATCTTTGGGTCATCGAGGTGGAGGACCGCGCCGGTCGGCATCTGCTCGACCAGGAGGGGCTCGGCTGATGGAATGGCGCGATCAGGGAATATTGCTCAGTGCGCGCCGCCATGGGGAGACATCTGCCATCATCGAGGTGTTCACGCCGACGCATGGACGCCATGCGGGCGTCGTGCGGGGCGGGACCAGCCGCAAGATCGCGCCGATCCTGCAACCCGGTGCGCAGCTCGATCTGACCTGGCGCGCGCGGCTGGAGGATCACATCGGTGCCTTCACGGTGGAGCCGGTGCGCAGCCGGGCCGCGACCGCCATGGGCGGGCGGTTGTCGCTTGCGGGGCTCAACGCGGTCACCGCACTGCTAAGGTTCGCGTTGCCCGAGCGGGAGCCGCACTTGCCGCTCTACCGGCGCACCGAGGCGCTGCTGGATCTGCTGGGGCAGGATGCGCTTTGGCCGCTGGCCTATCTGCGTTGGGAATTGGCGCTGCTGGAGGAGCTTGGCTATGGCCTCGATCTGAGCTGCTGTGCGGTGACGGGGTCGGTGGAGGATCTGGCTTACGTCTCGCCCAAATCGGGGCGCGCGGTGTCCCGTGCGGGTGCGGGGGAATGGGCGGCGCGGCTGTTGCCGTTGCCTGATGTGCTGCGCGGGCTGGGCGATGCGGAAGATGCGCAGATCGCCGATGGGTTCAGGACCACAGGCTATTTCCTCGAGGCGCATCTGGCGGCGGATCTCGGCGGCAAGCCCTTGCCGGAGGCGCGCGCAAGGTTCGTCGAGGCGTTCAGTCGGTCGCTTTGAAAACCATCTCGCGGCCGTCCGGCGACGTGAGGATCAGCGCGTCGCCTTCGACCCGCGCGCGGTACATGACCTCAAGTGCGGCGAGAAAGGCCGTCTCGGCCGTGCCGGTCGGGCAGGCCATGCGGGTGCTGCCGATGGGGCCCGCGTCAAAGAGCGGATACTGCGCCGTCATCGCCCCAAAATAGCGGTTGCAGGGCCCTTGGCCCACAATCTGGCCCGTCTTGGGAAAGCGCATCGTGGCGGTCGCGGGGAACGGCGCGCCATCGAGTTCCTTGAGGCTCCAGACCCTGTCGGGATCTTCATAGGCGCGCATCGGATCATCGCTGCGGCAGGCGACGAGGCTCAGCGTGAGCAGCAGCAGGGCAATTACCGATCTCACGCAAGCGCCACGATCGTATCGACCAGCGCGTCGAAAGCGGCGAGCTGGTCGGTCTGCGCCTGGATCTGTGGCAGACCGATCAGGGAGGCGAGGATGGCCTGTGCAAAGGCGGGATTGCGCAGGCCGAACTGATTGAGCAGGTGCTTGATGAAGGTGAGGCGCTCCGCGTCGACCTCGGCCACGCTCGCGGCGAACACCGGATCTCCTGCGGCCCAGGTGCGCAGGGCAGGCTCAGTCGGGCTGCCGAGGATGTCACGGCCAAGGGCGCGCAATTTGGCATCGGCGGCTGCATCCTGCTGCAACCGGTCGAGCACATCGGCAAGGGCCGAACCGTGCCACTGGCGCAGCAGCGCCGCATGGAACGCAGGTACATCCTTGAAATGCCAATAAAAAGAGCCCTTCGTCGTGCCGAGACGGCGTGCCAGAGGCTCGGCCGCCAGTGCCGATGGCCCTTGCGCCGCAAGGGCGGCGAAGCCCGCCTCGATCCATTTTTCAGGGGTGAGTCGCGTCATTTTCATGACCCCCGGGGTAGTCGGTGCCGGGGCGCGCTTCAAGCCGCGTCCCGGCGCGGTCGGCGAAGATCAGCCCAGCAGGCGGCGTGCGATCACCTGTGCCTGAATTTCAGCCGCCCCTTCGAAGATGTTGAGGATCCGCGCGTCACAAAGCACACGGCTGATCTTGTATTCCAGTGCGAAGCCGTTGCCGCCGTGGATCTGCAGCCCGTTGTCGGCGGCAGCCCAGGCGATGCGCGCGCCGAGCAGCTTGGCCATGCCGGCCTCGACATCGCAGCGGCGTCCCTCATCCTTTTCGAAGGCCGAGAAGTAGGTCAGCTGGCGCGCGACCATGATCTCGACCGCCATCATCGCGAGTTTCGAGGCGACTCGGGGGAATTCGATCAACGATTTGCCGAATTGCTTGCGGTCGATGGCATATTGCATCGAGATGTCGAGCGCGGATTGCGCCACGCCGATGGCCCGCGCAGCGGTCTGGATGCGCGCGCTCTCGAAGGTCTCCATCAACTGCTTGAAGCCCTTGCCCTCTTCGCCGCCCAGAAGGTTCTCGCCCTTCACGTGGAAGTTGTCGAAGGCGATCTCATACTCCTTCATCCCGCGGTAGCCGAGCACTTCGATTTCGCCGCCGGACATGCCTTCGGTCGGAAACGGGTTTGCGCAATCGCCGGGAGTCTTCTCGGCGATGAACATCGACAGGCCCTTGTAGTTGTCGGTCGCGGGATCGGTGCGCGCCATCAGCGTCATGATCTGGGTGCGCGAAGCATGGGTGATCCAGGTCTTGTTGCCGGTCACCTTGTAGTCGCCGTTTTCATCCTTAGCCGCGCGGGTGCGCAGCGAGCCGAGGTCGGAGCCGGTGTTGGGTTCGGTAAACACGGCCGTGGGCAGTGTTTCGGCGCTGGACAGGCGGGGGAGCCATTTCTGTTTCTGCTCCTCGGTGCCGCCTGCGATGATCAGCTCCGCTGCGATCTCGGACCGGGTGGCGAGGGAGCCGACGCCGATGTAGCCGCGCGAGAGTTCTTCCGAGACGACGCACATGGATGCTTTGGACAGGCCGAACCCGCCGTATGCTTCGGGAATTGTCAGGCCGAAGACTCCCATCTCGGCCAGCTCTTCGATGACCTCCATCGGGATCAGCTCGTCCTTGAGGTGCCATTCATGGGCGAAAGGCTCGACCTTCTCGACGGCGTAGCGGCGGAATTGCTCGCGGATCATTTCCAGCTCCTCGTCGAGGCCGGAGGCGCCGACGGTCACGTTTGCGGAATGCTCCTGCATCAGCTCGACAAGGCGGGTGCGCGCGGCCTGGGTATTGCCGCCCTGCGTCAGGCTCTGGATCGCAGGCTCCATCAGTCCGCGCTGGTCCTCCTGGCTGAGGCCGAGGTCCTGCAGGCGAACGATTTCGCCCTGGTTCATCTGGATGCCGCCGTAGATCTGCCAGAGGTATTCGCCAAAGGCGATCTGGTGGATCAGTGCTTCGGTCTCGCCGAACTTGCCCTCGGACTGCAACCGCTCTGCCCAGGATTGCATCTGGCGCAGGGATTGCGCGTAGGTGGCGAGCCATGCCAGCCCATGGGCGGCGGTCTGTTTCTGCTCGACCAGCGCGTTGGACACGCGGCCGCCTTCGCTGACCATCTCGCGGACCGTTTCGGTGGCCCGGGCCAGTATCGCGTCCACCGGGCCTGTTGCCGCGCCGGTGAGCGCCAGAAGATCTTCGAGCAGAACGGGGGCGTCTACGCTGAGCTGTCCATCATGTGCCATGTCTACATCCTTAATAGCTTTGGTGTCCGCATACTCACTTTGCAGGTGCAGCGCAACAAAGATACGTTTTGCTGCGTCAATTTGGACGAAAGTTTCGTCGTCAAATTGCGGCAAGCCTGTGGGGCTGTGCAATTACCCCGTGCGCCTGCCGTGCGCTTTGCTATGTAGAGCCATGGATACATTATTCCCGTTTCTTACGCCATCGGAGCTTGCCCTGGCAGCGCTGATCGCGGTGCTGGCGGGCTTTGTCAAAGGTGTCGTGGGCTTCGCGATGCCGCTGGTGTTCATCTCGGGGCTCACCACGTTCATGGCGCCTGAACTGGCGCTCGCCGGGCTGATCCTGCCGACATTGGCCGCCAACGCCCAGCAGGCGCTTCGGCAAGGAATGCCGGCGGCGGTGCGCTCGGTGATGGCGTTCCGGGTTTTCTTGCTGGTCGGGGGTGCCGCACTCCTGCTGACGGCGCAGCTGGTGCGGGTTTTTCCGGATCAAGTGATGATGGCGGTGATCGGCGTGCCGGTCACGTTCTTCGCGCTGCTGCAAATCTTCGGTTACCGGCTGCGTCTGGCCGAGCAGAGCCGCATGGCAGAGATGATTGCAGGGGCCATCGCGGGGTCGCTGGGCGGGCTGTCGGGCATCTGGGGCCCGCCGACGGTCGCTTACCTCACCGCGCTCGACACGCCCAAGCACGACCAGATGCGCGTGCAGGGGGTGATCTATGGCTTGGGTGCGGTGGCGCTGTTGGGCGCGCATGTCACCTCGGGCGTGTTGCGCGCGCAAACGGTATGGTTCTCGGTCGCGATGGTCCCTGCGGCGTTCCTCGGCATGTGGATCGGCATGTCCGTGATGGACAGGATCGACCAGACGTCGTTTCGACGCGCGACCTTGTTCGTTTTGCTCGTCGCAGGGCTCAACCTGATCCGGCGGGCGGTGACGGGCTGATCAGCCCTGCCGCGCGACGGTGAGGCCCGACACATCTTCGATGAAGGTGACGATTCGCGATTTGACCCGCTCATCCTCGATCGCGGCGATGGCATGCACGATCTGCATGCTCGCATCGCCCGGTTTGGTTTCCTTCTTGTCGTCGTCATGCAGGCCTTCGAAGAAGTAGGAAGGCGAGATGTCGAAGATCTGTGCCAGCTCGAAAAGGCGGCTCGCGGCGATGCGGTTCGATCCGATCTCATATTTCTGGATCTGCTGGAAGGAGAGGCCGAGCTTGTTTGCAACGTCGGTTTGGGAATATCGCTGCAGCGTCCGCATCTGCTTGAGCTTCTGTCCGACATGTACGTCAACTGGATGCGCCATAGTCTATTAACCTCTGGTTGTGACCCTCACATTTCTGAGCGGATTTCCGCCCCCGATCAATTGGATAGATTTTTAAACTTTCGATCAATTTTTGGGCCTGCGTTGGAACATTAGTGCACACATAATGGATGATTTTTGTTGCTATGATGTATGATATATATACAGACTACAGACGTGGGAGAAACACTCGACATATCGATTCCATCTCCGGAAGTGCTCAGGACGCCTGCACTTCTCTATGAGATGATGAGGTCGTTTACCGCGCTTGCGCGAACGCTCAACCTCAGTCAGGCGGTGGAGGATCTCGGCAGCACGCGGCAGACCGTGCGCCGTCACATCAGCCAGCTCGAAGAGGCGATGGGCGTCAAGCTCTTCGAGGTGCAGCAGCGCCGCTACCTGCTTACCGAAGCGGGGGCGAGGGCGGTGGCGCCTGCGCAACTGCTGCTCGACCAGGGCGGGATCTGGTATCAGGGGTTGTTCCAGAACGTCGGCGGCATGCTGCGGTTTTCCTCCGGCGCGAACCCCGATTGGGCCTACCATCAGCAGCAATTGCCGCTGAGCCTCGCGTGGTCGGTCAGGTCGAAATTGCTGGGCGCTGCGATAAAGGCCTGGGCGCAGAGCGAAGGCAAGCTGGAGAGCAAGGAGATGGCGCATGTGCGTCCCTACATGCTGGCCTACCGCGAGAACAGCGAAGGCTGGATATGCGTTGAAGTGGGGGAGAAATCGTTTTACTCCAATTACTTCGGTTGGGCGCAGGCGCGCAGCAGCGTGGGGCGCAACCTCAACCAGTTTCCGGGCGGAGAGGAGTTCGCGAGCCTTGCCAACGCGCCCTTCGCCGACATCAAATCGTGCCACGGAATTCGGCTCGATCAGGTGGTGAGCCGGTTGCGGCTGTCGCCGGAAGGAGAGATGCAAACCGTGGCCTTCGACAGGTTGCTGATGGGGGTGCAAATGCCCGATGGCTCGCCCGCGATCGTATCGGTCGTGGACCGGCCTTGTGAAATAAGAATTACGGATCTGGATCCGGGCGTCCTCGACATGGTGGCGCCGCGGGCAAAAGTCGATTTCGACGGCTAGATCGTAATTTACAGCGTCTTGGTTAATTATCCGGTAACCTGAGTGAGTACCGGAGCGAGAGGCGATTCCTAATGACACTCATCACGATGCAAACCGGCGACCGTTTTGTCGCCAACAGCGCGGAAATTTTTCAACGTTTCGGCGTTACGCTCGAAGTCGGATATGACTTCGAGGAATACCGATCGCTGCTCGGGGAGGCTAGGCCCGATCACCAGCTGGGCGCGCCCTACGATCCGCAAATACATGATATGACGCGTAAAAACGCGCTCTGGATCGTGGGTCGCAATGAGCAGGGTGAAATCGTGCACACTCAGGCGCTGCGGATGCTGGAGATGCAGGGGCAGACCGCGGGCGAGTATTTCACCCATCGCTTCCGCGAATTTCCGCCATCCGTGCCGGAGCTGGACCTGCCGCGCTCGCGCTTTCGTGCGGGGCCCGGTGCAAAGCGCATGCGCGGATCCGTCGCATACCACGGGGAGTTCTGGATCGCGCCCGGCGCGGACAGCCTGCGCGGTCAGGGCATCTCCTGCGTGCTGGGGCGATACGGGTTCTTCGAGGCGATCCAGCACTGGGATCCCGACCATATCGTCGCCTTCATGGCCAAGGGAATCGCGTTCAAGGGATTGGCGGAGCGGACTGGATGGATGCACACCCAACCCGGCGCGCTGCGCTGGTTCCTCAAGGGCAACGACGTGCCGATAGAGGGTTTCATGGCCTATATGGACCGGGAGGATCTGCACTACGTGCTGGAGCTACCGCTGCACGATCTGGTGGATCTGGCGGCTTGATCTACCAAAATTCAGTCGATCTTCTGAAAGCAATGGGTCGCCGCGGGGAACGCGGCGGCCCATTGTCCTTGTAGCTTCGCCTCAGCGGATGGCGGCGGCTTTCACTTCGTCGTCGATATGGGGCATGTATTGCTCGAAGTTGTCGGCAAACATCTTGACCAGTTTGGTGACCTGCCGGTCATAGGAGTCAGGATTGTCCCAGGTGCGGCGCGGGTCGAGCAGGATATCGGCGACACCCTGCACGGAAACGGGCACTTCGAAGCCGAAATTCTCATCCACACGGAACTTGCCCGCGACCAGCGAGCCGTCGAGCGCGGCCGTCAGCAGCGCGCGGGTGGCGCGGATCGGCATCCGCGAGCCGGTGCCATAGGCGCCGCCGGTCCAGCCGGTGTTGACCAGCCAGCAGGTCGCGCCATGCTCGGCGATCTTCTGGCGCAGCAGGTCGCCGTAGACCTCCGGGCGGCGCGGCATGAAGGGGGCGCCGAAGCAGGTGGAGAAGGTGGGCTCCGGCTCTGTCACGCCGCGCTCCGTGCCCGCGACCTTGGAGGTGAAGCCCGACAGGAAGTGATACATCGCCTGCGCGGGGGTCAGCCGCGCGATGGGCGGCAGGGTGCCGAAGGCGTCGCAGGTCAGCATGATGATGTTCTTGGGATGCCCGCCCACGGCCTTCTTGGAGGCGTTCGAAATGTAGTGCAGCGGATAGGCGCAGCGCATGTTCGCCGTCAGGGAATCATCATTGAAATCAAGCTCTTTGGTCTCTTCGTCAAAGATCATGTTTTCGATCACGGTGCCGAATTTTTCGGTCGTGGCATAGATCTCCGGCTCCGCCTCGGGGCTCAGGTTGATCGTCTTGGCGTAGCAGCCGCCCTCGAAGTTGAAGGTGCCGGTGTCGGACCAGCCATGCTCGTCATCGCCGATGAGCGTGCGCGCGGGATCGGCACTCAGCGTCGTCTTGCCGGTGCCCGACAGGCCGAAGAAAATGGCCGTGTCCACAGGGTTGCCCGTCGCGTGGTTGGCCGAGCAGTGCATCGGCATCACGCCCTTTTCGGGCAGCAGGTAGTTGAGCAGGGAGAAGACGGATTTCTTGTTCTCGCCCGCGTATTCCGTGCCGCCGATCAGGATCAGCTTGCGGTCGAAGTTCATCGCGATCACGGTCTCGGAGCGGCAATCGTGCTTGTCCGGCGTGGCCATGAAGCTGGGGCAGTTGATCACGGTGAAATCGGCCATGAAATCGTCGAGCTGGTCACGGTCCGGGCGGCGCATCATGTGACGGATGAAGAGGTTGTGCCAGGCAAGCTCGGTCACGAAGCGGACGTTGATCGCATGCTTGGGGTCCGCCCCGCCCACCAGATCCTGCACGAAATAATCGCGCCCTTCCATATGCTTGAGCATGTCAGTGTAGAGCGCGTCGAAACCCGCCTCGGACATCTGCGCGTTGTTCTCCCACCAGATCGTGTCTTTGACGCTGTCGCTCATCACGACGTGCTTGTCCTTGGGGGAGCGGCCGGTGAATTTGCCGGTCGTGACGAGGAACGCGCCACCCTTGCCCAGCGTTCCCTCGTCGCGCTTGAGTGCCGTCTCGATCAGCGCGGGCTCCATGAGGTTGTAAAAGACATTGCCGAGCCCTTCGATCCCTTGATCGTCGAGGCGGAATTTCGGGTTCACCCGTCCGGTTTGCATGCAATGTCTCCTTTGGTGGCCGCACCGTCGGCACAGCAGAATGGACGGCCCCGATGCGCCTGCGCAGGTGGTATGACGCGGGGGCGTGGGTGGTTTCCGGCCTCATAGCACGATGATTTGAGGATTGAACAGGCGCCTTTGCACAGTTAGCGCCACCACTTCGGCATTTGACGGAGGCATTGGCCGGGCGGCGCATTTCTGCCGGTCCTGAGCCATTTGCATCGATAGGTTGCGTCAATTGCGCGGGATTTACGGACGCGGGTGAGGCAATTTAGCCATTCCTAACCAAATTATGGCTGAAATGTGGCCAAGGGATCGCCCGATTCGCACTTTGGGATTGATTCGATTGCAAAAGGAGTGATCAATGCTTGAAAAAATAAGAATTCATTGAGCAGAATAAGGAAACAGGCAATGTCAAAAATTGCATTGGTGGACGACGACAGGAACATCCTGACGTCGGTGTCGATGACTCTCGAGGCCGAAGGCTTCGAAGTGGAAACCTACAATGACGGTCAGGCCGCGCTGGACGCCTTCAACAAGCGGCTGCCGGACATGGCGGTCCTTGATATCAAGATGCCGCGCATGGACGGCATGGATCTGCTCCAGCGGTTGCGCCAGAAAACGGCGATGCCGGTGATCTTCCTCACGTCCAAGGACGATGAGATCGACGAGGTTCTGGGCCTGCGGATGGGCGCCGATGACTATGTCAAGAAACCGTTTTCGCAGCGCCTTCTGGTGGAGCGGATTCGCGCGCTGCTGCGCCGTCAGGATGCGGTCGCCACCGACGAGGTGGGCGATACCGAGGAGACCAAGGTGATGGAGCGGGGCGAATTGCGTATGGACCCGCTGCGCCACGCGGTGAGCTGGAAAGGCAAGGATGTCTCTCTCACGGTGACGGAGTTCCTGCTGTTGCAGGCGCTCGCACAGCGTCCGGGCTTCGTCAAATCGCGCGATCAGCTGATGGATGTGGCCTATGACGATCAGGTCTATGTGGACGACCGCACCATCGACAGCCACATCAAGCGGCTTCGCAAGAAGATGCGCACGGCGGATGACGAATTCTCCGCGATTGAGACACTGTACGGGATCGGCTATAGGTACAACGAAGAGTAATCCTGAGAATGTCGATTGCCGAAAGGAACTTCGTGCGCGATCTGACCCCCGCTAAACGCGAAGGCGATGTGGTTCTGGGTGACGATTGGGTCGCGCCGGACAGCGCTGCGCCGAACGAGATCCGGGCCCGCCGTGAGCGGCGCGGCCTGTTTTCGCTTCGGGCGTCGCCGCTGACGCGCAAGATCATCACGTTCAATCTGATCGCGCTCAACGTTCTCGTCGCGGGCATCCTGTATCTCAATTCCTCGCGCGACAGCCTCGCGGTGCAGCGCGCCGCATCGCTCGTGTCGGAGGCGGAGCTGATCGCGGATGTGGTCGAGGCGCAATTGCCTGCAGGGGCCGCCGTCGATCTCGCCGCGGGGCAGGGCGTGGACGTGGCCGCAACGCTGTCCGGGCTCGACCTGCGCAGCGGCATCCAGGTTTTCGTGTTCGACCCCGAAGGCAACCTGATCTCGGAGTTCGAGGGCGCGAGCGATGCCCTGGCGCAGGGGCGCGCCGGCGGGGCGGAGCAGAGGACGCTTCTCACCGACGGGCTCAGCTGGATCTGGACGGCGGTATCCGCTCCGTTCCGGACCGAGGCCGCCCCGCTCTCCATCGAGGAGCGCCTCAGGCCGTTGATCGAGGCGGCCCTCTTGAACGGTGCGCAGATCAGGGAAGAACGCGATGAGGCGGGTGCGACCCTGCTGGCCGTTGCCACGCCGATCGAGCAGGGCAGCACCGCCGTCGGTGCCGTCGCCATCGCCAGTGCCAGCGGCGAGATCGACCGCCTCGTGCGCGGCGAGCGGGAGCGCGTGTTGCAGATGTTCATCATCGCCACGCTGGTCTCCATCGGTCTCAGCCTCGTGCTGGCCTCCACCATCGCCAACCCGCTTGCCGATCTGGCAGCCGCGGCGGAGCTTGGCCGCGACAAGGATGCGCGCAAGATGAACCCCGGCCGTATCCGCATCCCCGACCTGACAGCGCGCCCCGACGAGATCGGGCGCCTGTCGGGTGCGCTGCGCGGCATGGTGTCGGCGCTCTACAACCGCATCGACGGGAACGAACAGTTCGCCGCCGACGTCGCCCATGAGATCAAGAATCCGCTCGCCTCGCTGCGCTCCGCCGTGGGCACGCTGCGGATGATCAAGCGCGAGGATCAGCGCGAGAAGCTGCTGGACGTGATCGACCATGACGTGCGCCGCCTCGACCGCCTGGTGAGCGATATCTCCAACGCCTCCCGGCTGGACAGCGAGCTGGTGAAGGAGGAGGAAGAGCCGTTCAACCTGCTGAAGATGCTCGGCAACCTCGGGCAGTATCTGGGCGAGGATGCCAAGAGCAAGGGGATCGACTTCATCGTCGATCTGCCGAAGGACCCGATCGTCGTGCAAGGGCTGGAGGCGCGTCTGGCGCAGGTCTTCGTGAACCTCATCACGAATGCGATTTCCTTTTGCGAAGACGGTGACGCAATCCGCGTCTGGGCGCGCAAGCGGGAGAACCGCGTGCTGATCGTGGTGGAGGACACCGGCCCCGGCATCCCCGATCAGGCACTCTCCAAGATCTTCAAGCGCTTCTATTCGCAGCGGCCCGATGAGCATTTCGGCAACAACTCCGGGCTCGGCCTCGCGATCTCCAAGCAGATCGTCGAAGCCCACGGCGGCGTGATCTGGGCCGAGAACATCCGCCCCACCGAAGCCGATATCACCTCTGATCCGCTCGGCGCCCGCTTTGTCGTGGGCCTTCCCATCTGACCGGTGACGACCCGGACCGCCACCGTACATGCAAGCTGCGTCGCGCTGGAGGGCAGGGGTGTTCTGATCCTCGGCCCCTCTGGCAGCGGCAAATCGGCGCTGGCGTTACAGCTCATGGCGCTGGGCGCATGGCTGGTGGCCGACGATCGCACCATCCTGAGCCATGAGGACGGCGGGCTGAGCGCCACTGCACCGAAGGCGATCGCCGGGCTGATTGAGGCGCGGGGCATCGGCCTGCTGCCGGTCGCAGCACTGGCGCAGGCGCGCGTGTGGCTGGCAGTGGATATGGGTCAGCTCTCCCGGGTGAGGCTTCCGGAGCGTCACGGGATGGCGGTGCTGGACATCACGCTGCCCTGCCTGCACAAGGTTGACGCACCCTATTTTCCAGCCGCGATCCATGCCTATGTAAGCGGCATGGGAAAAGACTTCGAATGACTGCGCTCACATCACCCATCCGCCGAATTGTATTCGTCACCGGCCCCTCGGGCGCCGGGCGCTCCTCCGCGCTCAACGTGCTGGAGGATGCAGGCTTCGAGGTCATCGACAACTTGCCGATGCGCTTGCTGCCCATGCTGCTCGACGAGCCGGAGCAGGCGCGGCCGCTGGCCTTCGGGATCGACGCGCGCAACCGCGATTTCTCGACCAACACGGTGATCGACCTGCTCGGCCGTCTGGCCCTGCGGTCGGGGGTCGTCGCCGAACTCCTGTTTCTGGATTGCAGCACCGACGTTTTGTTGCGCCGCTTCTCGGAAACCCGCCGCCGTCATCCGATGGCCCCGGCGGAGCGGCCGGCGGACGGTATCGAGGCGGAGCAGGAACTGTTAGCGCCGTTGCGCGCGCGTGCGGACGTCCTGATCGACACGAGCGGTCTCAACGTCCATGAACTGCGCGCGGAGGTCGAGCATTGGTTCGCGCCGGGCGGCAAGCGGCATCTGGCGGTCTCGATCCAGTCGTTCTCCTACAAGCGCGGCCTGCCGCGGACGGTGGACATGGTCTATGACTGCCGCTTCCTCAAGAACCCCTATTGGGAGCCTTCCCTGCGCGCGCTCGACGGGACGGACGCACGGGTGGCCGATCACGTGCGCAGCGATCCGCGCTACGACGCGTTTGCGCAGATGGTGCTCGATCTAAGCCTGCTCATCCTTCCCGCCTGTCAGGAGGAAGGCAAGAGCCACATGTCGATCGCATTCGGCTGCACGGGCGGGCAGCACCGCTCCGTCGCGCTGGCCGAAAGCCATGCTTTGCGCCTTGCACAAGAAGGGTGGCAAGTGTCAATAAGGCATAGGGAGCTCGGCGTGCGACAGAAACAAGGGACACAAGACACATGATCGGCATCGTCATCGTGGCGCATGGCGGGCTGGCGCACGAGTATCTCGCGGCCATCGAGCATGTCGTCGGATCCCAGAGCGGCATGCGCGCCATCGAGATCCGGGCCGACCATGACCGCGCCGCCAAGGAGGCCGAGATCTGCGCCGCTGCCAATGAGGTGGATACCGGCGACGGCGTGGTGCTGGTGACCGATCTCTTCGGGGGCTCTCCGTCGAACCTGAGCCTGTTGGCCTGCCAGCCCGCGGGGCGGCGGATCCTTTACGGCGCCAATCTGCCGATGCTGATCAAGCTCGCCAAGAGCCGCCACAAGCCGGTGCCGGAAGCGGTGCGTGCGGCCCTTGAAGCGGGGAAGAAATACATCGATGCCCAGAACATCAGCTCAGAATAGCAAGGCCGCCCATGACTCAAATCACTCTGGAGATCGTCAACGAGAAAGGGCTGCACGCCCGTGCCTCGGCCAAGCTCGTCGAAGTGGTCGAGGGGTTCGACGCGAGCGCCGAGATCAGCAAGGACGGCATGAACGCTTCCGGCGACAGCATCATGGGGCTTTTAATGTTGGCAGCCGCCAAGGGAAGCTCTATTGACGTCGAGACGTCCGGGCCGGACGCCGACGCGCTCGCGGCGGCGTTGCGGGCATTGGTGGCTGACAAGTTTGGGGAGGGAATGTAGGATCTGCATCCCGCATCCGTCAGGCGAGTGAGGTTTTTGAGGTGAGACAAGAGACCCGGACAATCCGTTCTGACGACGCCCTCGATGTGCAGACGGATCAGGTCAACTTTACCAAATACGACCGGCGCAGCCTCTCCTATGCCTCCACCTTCGAGAATCCGTGGAAGGCGCGGATGATCTCCGTGATGGAGCTGATGACCGGCAAGCTTGCGATCCTGCGCATGATCCGGCAGTTCGAGAAGCGCGGCGCCCCGAGCGGTCAGGCGTTCTGGCGTGCGGCGCTCGATACGATGGGGATCGACCTCACCACGCCGCAGTCCCAGCTCGACCTGATCCCCAAGGACGGTCCCGTGATCGTCGTGGCCAACCACCCGCACGGCATGGTGGACGGCATGATCTTCGCCGATCTGATCGGGCGCGTGCGCCCCGATTACCGCATTCTCACCCGGTCCCTGCTGACCTCCATCGACGAGGTCGCGGGCAGCTACATGATCCCCGTGCCGTTTCCGCACGACCCCGATGCACAGCGCAAGGGGGTCGAGATGCGCGACAAGGCGATGACCCACCTCAAGGAAGGGGGCGTGGTCGCGCTCTTTCCGTCCGGCGTCGTTGCCTCTTCGGAGACATGGTGGGGCCCCGCGGTGGAGGCGGAATGGAACGTGTTCACGGCCAAGATGATCCGCCGCTCGGGCGCGCAAGTGGTGCCGATGAAATTTCCCGGCCAGAACAGCCGCGCCTACCAGATCGCCAACCGGCTTTCTCCGATGCTGCGTCAGGGCTTGCTGCTGCATGAGATCGTGCATGCCTGCAACAAGCCGCAAGGGCCGGTGGTGGGCGCCCCCATCCCGCAGGCGGAAATCGACGCCCGCGTGGATGATCCGCGCGGCTTCATGGCGTGGCTGCGCGCGCGTACCCTCGCGTTGGATACCTAGCGTCTCACTTTGCTGACCTTGAAAGCTAAGGGCGAATTGGCGCTTGTGCCAAGGCCCGGTATCCCGCCTCTCCCTAGCGCGTCGGCACCGGCATGTCGCCGCGGTAGTCGTAGAACCCCCGCTCGGTCTTGCGCCCGAGCCACCCGGCCTCGACGTATTTCGTGAGCAGCGGGCAGGGGCGGTATTTGGTGTCCGCAAGCCCGTCATGCAGCACGTTCATGATCGCAAGGCAGGTATCGAGCCCGATGAAATCGGCAAGCTCCAGCGGCCCCATGGGGTGGTTCGCCCCGAGCTTGAGCGAGCTGTCGATGGATTGCACGCTGCCGACGCCCTCATAGAGCGTATAGACCGCCTCGTTGATCATCGGCATCAGGATGCGGTTGACGATGAAGGCGGGAAAATCTTCGGCTGAGGCGGCGGTCTTTTCCAACCGGTCCACGACTTCCTTGCAGGCGGCGAAGGTGGCCTCATCCGTGGCGATCCCGCGGATCAGTTCGACAAGCTGCATCACCGGGACAGGGTTCATAAAGTGGAAGCCCATGAATTTCTCGGGCCGGTCGGTACGGCTCGCCAAACGCGTGATCGAGATGGAGGAGGTGTTGGAGGTCAGGATCGTCTCCGGCTTCAGATGCGGCAGCAGATCCTCGAAGATCGCTTGCTTGACGGTCTCGCGCTCGGTTGCGGCCTCGATGATCAGGTCGGACGGCCCCAGATCCGCGAGCTTGACGGTCGTCTTGATCCGCTCCAGCGCGCTTTCCATATCCGCCTCCGAGATCTTGCCCCGGCCCACCTGCCGCGACATGTTTCCGCGCATGATCTCCATCGCACGGGCCAGCGCGTCCTCACTGATGTCGTTGAGCATGACATCATAGCCCGCCAGCGACATCACATGGGCGATGCCGTTGCCCATCTGGCCTGCGCCGACAATACCGATGGTCTGGATCTGCATGTGGTCTTCCTTTGCTGAGGTGCGGCCAGCTTACGGCGGAGTGTCAGGCCGCCGCAAGGGCCACAGATGTCTAAAAACCGGCACAAATCCACCCGTTAAGCGAATTGCAACGGGCCCGTAGACATAGTCGCTGCGGGTGAGTTAAGAGGTGGGCGTGATGACCTATGATGTACTGGGGCCGATGGCCCCGGACTATTTTCCGTGCCGGTACGGCACATCGAGACTGACATTCCGTGGACCTGCGCGCGATCTGGGCGGGCCCTATGTGGCCTTCCTCGGGGGGACGCAGACGTATGGCAAATTTATCGAGCAGCCCTATCCGCTGCGGGTGGAGCATTTGACGGGGGTGCCTTCGCTCAATCTCGGGCAGATCAACGCGGGGCCGGATGTCTTTGCCAAGGATCCTTTCGTGCTGGAGGCCGCGCGGGGTGCGCGGGTCACGGTGCTGGAGGTGGTCGGGGCCGCGAATATGAGCAACCGTCTCTATAGCGTGCATCCACGCCGCAACGACCGCTTCGTGCGGGCGTCGCCGCAGCTGCGGCAGCTCTATCCGGATGTGGATTTCGCGCAGTTCAATTTTATCCGGCATTTGCTGGGGCATCTGCACGACCTCGATCCGGAACGCTTTGCGCCGGTGCGGCGGGTGCTGCGGGCAGTCTGGTTGCGCAAGATGCAGCAGCTCGTGGGGCGGCTGGGCCGCCATGTGGTATTGCTGCGTCTGGTGCCTGAGGCCGCGCCGCTGAGCGGCACCGCGATGCCGAGGCTGGTGAGTGACGCGATGGTGGCGGCGCTGCGCCAGAACGTCAGCGGATTGGTCGAAGTGGCGGTAAAGCCGTCAGTGCCCGATCTGCCGCAGCCGGGTATAACCTATGATCTTGCGGATCTGCCTGCGGTTCGGGCGGTTGCCGGACCCGATACGCACCGCGCGGCCGCCGCGGCGCTGCGCCCGGTACTCGACCCGCTGATCTAGAACGCATAAGGCCCGCAGAGCGATCTGCGGGCCTTGTGATATCAAGAGTTGTTGACGCAGTCAGAGCTTGGAGATCAGGTCCGGCACGGCCTCGAACAGATCGGCGACAAGGCCGTAATCCGCGACCTGGAAGATCGGTGCTTCCTCGTCCTTGTTGATGGCGACGATGATCTTGCTGTCCTTCATGCCTGCGAGGTGCTGGATCGCGCCGGAGATGCCGACCGCGATGTAGAGCTCGGGTGCGACGACCTTGCCGGTCTGGCCGACCTGCCAGTCGTTGGGGGCATAGCCGGAGTCGACCGCGGCGCGGGATGCACCGACGGCGGCACCGAGCTTGTCCGCGAGATCCTCGATCAGCTTGAACTGCTCTTCGGAGCCGAGACCGCGGCCGCCGGAGACGACGACGCCAGCGGATGTGAGCTCGGGGCGGTCGCTCGCCGCGACCTTGTCCTCGACCCACTCGGACAGGCCGGGGTTCTCCGCCGCCGAGATTGTCTCGACCGACGCCGAGCCGCCCTCTTCCGCCGCGTCGAAGGTGGATGTGCGGAAGGTGATGACCTTCTTGGCATCCGAGGACTTTACCGTCTGCATGGCGTTGCCCGCATAGATCGGACGCTCGAACGTATCGGCGTCGATCACGGCGGTCACGTCGGAGATGATCATCACGTCCAGAAGGCCCGCAACCCGCGCCATCACGTTCTTGGCGTCCGTGGTGGAGGGTGCCACGATATGATCGTAGTCGCCCGCGAGCGAGACGATCAGCGCCGCGGTGGTTTCCGCCATGCGGTGGCCCGAGCGAGCTGTCCTCGGCCACCAGCACCTTGGATACGCCGTTGATTTTCGCGGCCGCGTCGCCTGCCGCGGCGGCAGATGCACCGCAAGCCAAGACGGTCACATCGCCCAGCTGCGCCGCGGCGGTCACGGCCTTTGCGGTGGCGTCCATCGCAAGTTCGCCATTGTTAACTTCTGCAAGGAGTAGAACAGCCATTACACGGCCCCCGCTTCTTTGAGTTTCGCCATCAGCTCGTCGACCGAGCCCACCTTGATGCCCGCCGCACGCGCCGCAGGTTCGACCGTTTTGACGATTTCCAGACGGTTCTTGACTTCCACGCCGTAGTCGGCGGGGGTCTTTTCATCCAGCGGCTTCTTCTTTGCCTTCATGATGTTGGGCAGGGAGGCATAGCGCGGCTCGTTGAGGCGCAGATCCACGGTGATCACGGTGGGCATGTTGACCTTGATGGTCTGCAGGCCGCCATCGACCTCACGCGTGACCACGGCCTTGTCGCCTTCGATGGACACTTCGGAGGCGAAGGTCGCCTGCGACCAGCCCATCAGCGCCGCCAGCATCTGGCCGGTCGCGTTCATGTCGTTGTCGATCGCCTGCTTGCCGCAGAGTACCAGACCCGGCTGCTCTTCATCGACGATGCCCTTGAGGATCTTGGCGACGGTCAGCGGCTCGATGTCATGGTGCACATCCTCGGAAGCGATCACGAGGATCGCGCGGTCCGCACCCATGGCAAGCGCTGTACGCAAGGTTTCCTGCGCCTGCTTCACGCCGATGGAGACTGCGATCACCTCATCTGCCTGACCCGCTTCCTTGAGGCGGATCGCCTGTTCGACGGAAATCTCGTCGAACGGGTTCATGGACATTTTTACGTTCGCAAGATCGACACCTGAACCGTCCGCTTTCACGCGCACTTTCACGTTATAGTCGATCACGCGTTTGACAGGTACGAGCACCTTCATGAGCGATTATCTCCTTGGGTTGCGACTCAGGCCCTTGCGGACCAGTCAGTAAATCTCGGCTATGTCTAACGAAGCATGTCCTCGCAAAACAGCGTAAAATCGCCGCATGCAGGCCTAAGCACGCCACGTTACGGCGTTTTGCGGCCCATCACGCGGATTTCGCCGCGCAGGGCCGCGTGGCGCTAGCGGTTCGCGCCCGGAACCCAGAGCACGTCATCCTTGCCGTCGTTGTTGGCCACGCGGGCGGCCACGAAGAACCAGTCGCTCAGCCGGTTGAGATAGCGCACGGCTGCCTCGTTCACGGTCTGCTGTGTGGCAAGCTCGGTCGCCAAACGCTCGGCACGGCGCGCCACGGTACGGCAGACATGCAAATGGGCGGCGAGCGGGTCGCCGCCGGGCAGGATGAAGCTGCGCAGCGGCTCCAGCTTGGCGTTCATCGCGTCGATTTCCGCCTCGAGGCGGTCGACTTGTGCAGGCACCATGCGCAGCGGGGGGTATTCGGCGGTTGCGTCCTGCTCCATATCGGGACGGCACAGGTCCGCACCCAGATCGAACAGATCGTTCTGGATCCGGGAGAGTGCTGTATCGATCTCGCCCTGCGCCTGCAGCCGGGCGACGCCGACAAAGCAGTTCAGCTCATCCGAAGTGCCATAGGCTTCCACGCGCACGTCATGCTTGGCCACGCGCACGCCGTTGCCGAGGGCTGTGTCCCCCTTGTCGCCGGTGCGTGTGTATATCTTGTTGAGAACGACCATTTCGCTTACCCCCTGATGAAATAGACATATCCGGCGATCAGTATCACCGCGATGAACTGCAGGATGATCCGCCAGCGCATGAGTTTGTTGGAATTCGCCTTGTTGAAGGCACCGCCGCCGGCAAAGCCGCCGAGACCCAGCATCAGGACGATCAGCACGGCAAGTACGGCGATCACGACGATGATGAAAAACGGATCGGACATGGGCAGGCTTCCTTTGTTGTTGCGGGGCGATGTAGCAGGGCAGGGCGCCTGTGCAACCCCTAGCGGGTCATCGCCCGGTCCAGCAGACGTGTCGGCAGCAGGCGGCGCAGGGCCCCTGCAATGTAGGTGGGCGTGGTCACGTAGTAGCGCGGACGCGGGCGCGACGCCTCGAGTGCGTGGACCAGTTTCTTGACCACCGCTTCGGGGGGCAGCTCAAATTTCGCGGGCCCATTGTCGTTGTAGAGCTGCGCGGCAAGCTCGTTCTCATACTGCTCTGCGCGTGCGGAGTTCTCCCAGTCGATCCAGCGCTCAAAATGGCTCACGGCGTTGGACCGGAAGCGGCTGGTGATCGGGCCCGGCTCGATCAGGATAGGATGGACGCCGGTGCCGCGCATCTCCAGGCGCAGTGTATCGGTGAGCCCCTCGAGCGCGAATTTCGTGGCATTGTAGGCACCGCGCCAGGGATAGGCCACGAGCCCCAGAACCGAGGAGCATTGCACGATGCGGCCGTGTCCCTGCGCGCGCATCACCGGAATGACTGCGCGGGTCAGCGTATGCCAGCCGAAGAAATTGGCCTCGAATATCTCGCGCAGCGCTTCCGTCGGGAGATCTTCCACGGCGCCCGGTGTGGCGTGGGCACCATTGTTGAAAACCGCGTCCAGCGTGCCACCGGTATCCTCCAGCACGTCGGCCAGCGCGCCGATGATGCTGTCGGGGTCGGTATAGTCCAGTCGCGGGCTGTCAAACCCTTCCTCGCGCAGGCGCGCGCAATCAAGCTCCTGCCTGCAAGCGGCATAGACATGCCATCCCCGCGCGCGCAGACCGCGCGCCGCGGCATAGCCGATGCCGGAGGAACAGCCGGTGATCAGGATCGTGCGTGGGGACATGAAAAAGGCCTCGCCGTAAGGTGAGGCCTCAATTGCGCCGTTTCGTGGCGTTTTGCAATCGCTTCGCGCGGATCAGCCGGAGGTGAGCAGAAAATCGGCCATCCAGCCGCTCTCGCCACCCTCTACGGGCTCCATCAGCACCCAGCCATCGCCGCTGTCCTCGAGGATGCGGACCTGTTCGCCGCGGGTCAGCTTGCTGACGACGCCGAAGCTGGTGGAGGGACCGCCACGCACGTTGACACGATTGCCTGTGACGGTGCGGACATCGTCGGAGAAGGATTGCGCCGCGGGGCTGCTGCTGGTTGCGATCAGGCTGGGCAGGATGATCTGCGGTGTCAGGGAGCTGTCGAAGACTACAGCCTGCGGCTCTTCCTGCGGTACCTCCTCACTGGCGGCCTCCGTCACCGCTTCCGGCACCTGCGCATCGCGCACCGCGGTGAGGTTGAGTGCGACGCGCGTCACGCTGGGTTCACTTTCCTCGGAGGTGAAGGACGCGCTCTGAACCGGTGCCTCGGCAGGCGCGGTCTGTGTCGCCGTCCGGGCTGCTGTTACTTCCACTTGATCCGCTTCGGGCGCCGTTTGCGCGTATCTTACGCTCGCAGGCTCGAATTCCGACCCGCCACTCATCTCGTAGAAGGCAAAAGCCAGAAAGCCAAAAGTCAAAACGATAAACGTTTTCATGAAAGTACTCCCGCAGAAAATTCTTAGACCAACTACGGTCCACCCCAAATGTTCCTTATCAAAAACAGCGATTCTGTTTTAGGGGGAAAATCAGGAATATGGATGCGTCACTGGAATGACACATCCGGGCGGACCGCCTTGGTGCGCCGTCCTGCATCTGCTTGCTGGGGGCGCAGGGCGCAGGTACACAGCTTTGCATGTCGGATACCAAAGCCCCTGTCCCGCCCAGATTCGAGGAAACGTCAGAGCCGCTGCGCCGTGCACTGGGCGACCGCTATCTGACCTATGCGCTCAGCACGATCATGCACCGCGCGCTGCCCGATGCGCGCGACGGGCTCAAGCCTGTGCACCGCCGCATCCTCTACGCGATGAGCCGTCTGCGGCTGAATTCCACGGGCGGTTTCCTCAAGTCGGCCAAGATCAGCGGCGATACGATGGGGGATTTCCACCCGCACGGTGACGCCGCGATCTATGACGCGATGGCGCGGCTCGCGCAGGATTTCAACGTCCGCTATCCGCTGGTGGACGGGCAGGGGAACTTCGGCAACATCGACGGCGACAATCCGGCCGCCAGCCGTTACACCGAGGCGCGGATGACCGCTGTCGCGGAGGCGATGCTGGAAGGTCTGTCCGAGAACGTCGTGGACTTTCGCGACAACTACGATGGCCGCCTGACCGAGCCATCGGTGCTGCCCGCGCAATTTCCCAACCTGCTCGCCAACGGGTCAAGCGGGATCGCCGTGGGCATGGCCACCAACATTCCGCCGCATAACATCGCCGAGCTCTGCGATGCCTGTATCCATCTGATCAAGACGCCCGATGCGCGCGACGACACACTTCTGAAATACGTGCCGGGCCCCGATTTCCCGACCGGCGGCGTGATCGTGGAGCCGCCCGAGAACATCGCGAGCGCCTACCGTACCGGCAAGGGGGGCTTTCGCCTGCGCTGCCGCTGGGAGGTGGAGGATCTGGGCCGTGGCCAATGGCAGATCGTGGTCACCGAGATCCCGTATCAGGTGCAGAAATCCAAGCTGATCGAGAAGATCGCCGAGGCCATCCAGACCAAGAAGATCCCGATCCTCGCCGATGTGCGCGACGAGAGCGCCGAGGATCTGCGGATGATCCTCGAGCCGCGCTCGAGAATCGGTGGATCCCGAGGTGCTGATGGGCATGATGTTCCGCAACTCCGATCTGGAAGTGCGTTTCTCGCTCAACATGAACGTGCTGATCGACGGGGTGACGCCCAAGGTGTGCTCGATGAAGGAGGTGCTGCGCGCCTTCCTCGATCACCGCCGCGAAGTGCTCGAGCGCCGCTCGCGTCACCGGATGGAGAAGATCGACCACCGGCTCGAGGTGCTCGAAGGCTTCATCATCGCCTTCCTCAACCTCGACCGGGTGATCGACATCATCCGCTATGATGACGAGCCAAAGGATGCCCTGATGCGCGAGGATTGGGGCAAGACCCATGTCCGCGCGATGGACGAGAAGGACTACGTCTCCCCGCCTCCCGGCGAGGGGGAGCTGTCGGACATTCAGGCGGAGGCGATCCTGAACATGCGCCTGCGCAGCTTGCGCCGTCTCGAAGAGCTGGAACTGCTGCGCGAGCAATCCGAGCTGATGGAGGAGCGTGCGGCGCTCGAGGATCTGCTGGAGAACGAGAGCCTGCAATGGGACAGCATCACCGAGCAGCTGCGGGCGACGAAAAAGCAATTCGGCAAGGATTACGCAGGCGGCGCGCGGCGTACCAGCTTCGCCGAGGCGGGCGAGATCGAGATTGTGCCGCTCGAGGCGATGATCGACCGCGAGCCGATCACGGTGGTCTGCTCCGAGATGGGCTGGATCCGCGCGATGACCGGCCATATCGACCTGACCCGCGAGCTTAAATTCAAGGACGGCGATGGCCCGCGCTTCACCTTCCATGCGGAGACGACGGACCGCCTGCTCGTCTTTGGCAGCAACGGGCGCTTCTATACCGTGTCCGCCGCCAACCTGCCCGGCGGGCGCGGGATGGGGGAGCCGTTGCGCCTGATGGTCGATCTGCCAAACGAGGTGCAGATCGTCGACCCTGTTCATCCACCGCCCCGGGGGCAAACTGCTCGTCGCCTCCTCCGCCGGAGACGGCTTTGTCGTGCCGGAGGCCGAGGTGGTGGCGCAAACGCGGGCGGGCAAACAGGTGCTCAACGTGCGCGGGGACACACGTGCAATTGTGTGCAAACCGATCCGCGGCGATGCGGTGGCTTGCGTCGGCGAGAACCGCAAGGTGCTGGTCTTCGGGCTCGACGAGCTGCCTGAGATGGCGCGCGGCAAAGGCGTCCGAATGCAAAAGTACAAGGACGGCGGGCTGTCGGATGCGACGACCTTCACCCGCGCCGAAGGGCTGAGCTGGCTCGATCCGGCAGGGCGCACCCGCACCGAAACCGACCTGGACGAGTGGACGGCCAAGCGTGCGAGCACCGGCCGCATGGCGCCGCGTGGCTTCCCCCGTGACAACCGGTTTACCTGAAGCCGCGCCGCCCGGCCCCGATGCGCCACCGGTCCGTCCCGTCGCACCGCCGCCGGTTCCCGCACAAAACCTCGATGTCGCTTTCGTGGGGGAGCGTTCGGCGCTCTTTTGGCTGGCGCTGAAGGCTGGGTTCTGGACGGTTTTGAGCCTCGGTTTCTACCGCTTCTGGATGAAGACACGCCTGCGCCGTTGGTACTGGTCCGCGATCCGGCCCGGGGGCCATCCGCTCGAATATGTGGGCGACCCCTGGGAGAAGCTTCTGGGCTTCTTCATCGCCGTGGTGATCCTCACCTTCTACATCGGCATCGTGAACCTGCTGCTGATGTTCGTCAGTTTTTCGGTCTTCCAGAGTTCCTGGCTCGGCTATTCGGCGAGTGTCATCGGTGTCATCCCCATATGGTTCTACGCGCAATACCGTGCGCTGCGTTACGTGCGGGGACGCACGCGCTGGCGCGGGGTCCGCTTCGGGCTGGAGCCGGGGGCATGGGGCTACGCCTGGCGCGCGCTGGTGCACTGGCTCATCACAATCTGCACGGCGGGTGTGCTCTGGCCGCGCATGACGTTCTGGCTCGAGAAGTACAAGACGGACCGCACATATTTCGGGTCGGCAAGGCTGATGCAGGGTGGGCGCTGGCAGATGCTCATCCCCGCCGCCATGCCGTTTGCCGCGGCGGTACTGGCGCTGGGCGCGCTGGGCATATGGCTGGTCTACCTCGATCCGCTGGTGCCGCGATCCTCCGGCCCGCTGGATGACGTGCTGGGCAGCATCAACGAGACGCTGATCTTCGGCGACGGCGACTTCGAATTCTCGGCGCCGTGGCGTCTGATCCTGCTGATCCCCGCGGTTCTGCTGCTGATCTACGGTGCCGTGCATTACCGCTTCGTCTCCCGGCGGATCCTGGCCAACCACAAGCACGCGCAGGGCATCCGGCTGCGCTCAAGGCTCAACGGGCTGCGCATCTCGATGATCTATGTGCTGGGCACTTCCATCGCCTATACCATCCTGATCTTCGGGATCATCGCGGTCGTGGGCGTCGCGATTGCCCTGCTGGGCCCCGAAGCCTTTGTCGAGGCGCAGATGGGCAGCGGTGATCCGCTCGGCGATCTGCCGCAATGGCTGTCCATCGGCATCGTGGGAATACTCTATCTGTCGGTTTTCCTGTTCTGGAGCGTGCTGCACCATGTCTTCGTCACGTTTCCGCTGATGCGGCACATGGCGCTCACGCTCGATCTCCTCGATGTGGCGGGGCTCGCGCAGGTGAGCCAGCGCGCGCGCGACGAGTTCGCCGAGGCTGAGGGCTTCGCCGAGGCGCTGGATCTGGGGGCTGCGATATGAGCATTCCGCCGCCCCTCCCTCTGGAGCGTCTGTTCGACGGCGCGGGCAGCTCCTATTTCGATGGGGATGCGCCCCTGCCGCGTCCCGTGACCCTGATGGTCGACACCGCCGCACAGATGCTGGAGATCGGGCTTCCCGGGCGCGCGCAAGGCGGCGTGCGCTGGCCGCTGGCAGAGATCCGGCAGCTGGAGGATACCGCCGGGCGGGGCCGCGTGGTCCTGCGCTGGACGGGCGATCCGCTGGCACGGCTGCATCTGGGCAACCCCCATGTTCTCGCGCATATCCCGCACCTCGCGCGACGTGCACCGCCCAGGGGGCGTCTGCGCCTTGGCGGATGGGCCATTGCGGCAGTGGCGGCGGTTGCCTTGCAGATCGGGGTTCTGGTGCCATTGCTGGCCGATCGGCTGTCCACCTTCGTGCCGCCCGCGGGGGAACGCGCGCTGGGCGAGGCGACCTTCGAGCAGATCCGCGCGGCGCTGGCGGGGACCGGTCTGCCGCCGCTGCCGGTGTGTGCGGGCGCGGAGGGACTGGAAGCGCTGGAGACCATGTTGGTGCGCCTCGGCGTCGAGCGGGGCAGCGACGCTGCGATCCGGGCTTTCGTGCTAGACCACGAGATGGTCAATGCCTTTGCGCTGCCCGGTGGCTATGTCGTCTTCTCCCGCGGCATGCTCGACGCCGCGATCAGCCCCAATGAGATCGCCGCCGTGATGGCCCATGAGGTGGGCCATGTGGCCAACCGCGATCCCACGCGCCACGCGCTGCGCTCGGCGGGCTCCATCGGGATCCTGGGGCTGCTCTTTGGTGACTTCGCGGGTGGTGCGGTGATCTTGTTCCTCACCGAACAGCTGATCAGCGCCAGCTACACCCAAGGCGCCGAGGCCGGAGCGGACAGCTATGCCTACGAGATGCTGGAGGAGGCCGGTGTCTCGCCCGCAGCCCTCGGCGACATGTTCGAACGGCTGCGCGACCGCTACGGCGACGCGGAGGGCATCGTCGCGCATTTCGTGAGCCACCCGACGCTCAGCAGCCGGATCGAGCGCGCCCGCGAGGCCGCGCGCGAAGACGGCGACTACGGCGACATTCTTTCGCCGGAGGAATGGGCCGCGTTCAAATCCGTCTGCGATTGAGCGCCGAGCGGCGTCGCGGTCATCCACACGCCGCCTTCGGGGCGCAGGGTGATGATCATCTTGGGCTCCGGGGTACGCCCGCGCACCGCTTCGAAACGAAACCGCGACAGCAGCGTGGCAAGGATGATCACCGCTTCCTGCAGGGCGAATGACGCGCCGATGCAGACCCGCGGCCCGTCGCCGAAGGGCAGATAGGCAAAACGGTCGATTGCCTTGCGGTCCAGAAACCGATCGGGGTCGAAATGGTCGGGGTCCTCCCAGAGGCTCCGGTGACGCCCCAGCGCATAGATCGGGACCATGACCGTATCGCCGGGCCGGATCTGCGTGCCGCAGAGCGTGTCGGGCGCTTGTGCTGTGCGCGATAGAAGCCCGCCGGCAGGGTAGAGACGCAGCGTCTCGTCGATGATCGCGCGGATGTAGGGCAGCGCCGCCAGATCCTCCGCCTGCGCCGCGCGACCGCCCAGCACGCCTTGCGCCTCTGCGCGGGCGCGGTCCTGCACGCCAGTGTCATGGCCCATCAGGTAGAGCGCCCATGCCAGCGTCTGTGCCGTCGTCTCATGGCCCGCCACGATGAAGGTCAACAGGTTGTCGCGCAACTCCGCCGTGGTCATGGTGCGGCCCGATTTGGGGTCCTCGGCGGCCAGCAGCAGGTCCAGCAGATCGGGCACCTGGCCGCTGCCACGGGCATGACGGCGCTCGATGGCGGCATCGGCGGCGCGCTTGGTCGTCTCCAGCAGCGCGAGGGCGGCGCGGCGTCCGGGCCGCGGCACCCAGGAGGGCAGGCCAAAGATGTCGAGGACGCTGATCCGCCCCGCCTCGTTGATGTAGCCGTCAATGGCGCTGTGCACCGCGCCGCGTTCCATCATGTCATCGCCGGAGAAGGTCACATCGGCGATCACGTCGAAGGTGGTGGTCACCATTTCCTGCGCCAGATCCACGGCCCGCGGACCGGCGGCGGCGATGCGTGTGCAGGCGCGCTCCGCGGCATCGCTCATCACCGGACCCAGCGCCGCGACGGAGCGATGGGCAAAGGCCGGGGCCGCCGCGCGCCGCTGCCAGCGCCAGTGCGACCCTTCGGCGATGAAGAGCGAATTGCCGATGGCGGGGCTCAGCAGCGCTTTGGTGACATTCGACTTGGGATAATCGTCGAGCCGTTCCAGGAGCACGCGCCGGATGGCGCCGGGTTCCATGATCATATGCCAACGCTGGACGGTCTGGCCCGAAACGATCGGCGCCTCCAGCGCCTGCGCGGGGATTGCCAGCAGGACATTGTCGCGCAGTTGTGCCACGGATTTCAGCAGGCCCGGATCGCGGTCGGGCAGGCGGACACACACGGGCGGCTGCAGGGGGTGTGGCAGCGGTGGTTGCGGGGGCAGGGCGGACATCGGCAGGCTCCTCGGCGCGGCCATCGCGCCTCACCCCAAAGCTAGGTCACCGCCGCGCCCTTGCCAATGCGCGCAGGAGTGCGCTATCGCAGGCGGGCCTGATTGGAGGGGCGCGAGATGGGTCAGATGGGTGGAATGCGGGTTTTCGCGGCGCTGGTGCTGGCGGCGGGGCTGTCGGCGTGCAACGGCGCGGCGGACCTGGGCGATCCAGCAGTGCCGCTGGGCGATTTTAACCTTTTGCACAATATCGTCGTGGCCCCCAAGGTGCAGAAACTCCCCCTCAGCCGGGAGCTCGATTCCGACGTGATGACGCAGATGCTGCAGGAAGCGGTGGCCGAACGGTTCGACCGCTACGAGGGAACCCGGCTCTATCATTTCGGGATCTCGATCGAGAGCTATTTCCTCGCACCTCCCGGCGTCCCGGTCGTGGCCACGCCGAAGTCCGCGATGATCATCCGCATCACGGTCTGGGACGACGCCAAGACCCTCAAACTCACGCCCGAGGCGCATCAGATCACGGTGATCGAGTCGTTCGATCAGGGGCCGCTCGTCGGCTCCGGCTATACCTCCACCGCGGAGGAGCAGTTCAAGAACCTCAGCCAGAATGCGGTCAAGCAGATCGAGAATTTTCTCGTGAGAAAGAACGCCGAGGAGGGCTGGTTCAACGGCGGTGTACCCACAAAGACGACGGATCCGCAGGCGGTCGCCGCGCTGGACGAGCAGTAGTGCTGCGGCGGTGGCAGGCGCTGCCATGTGAAACGACATCCGAGCCGTAACTGCGGCTTGATTTTACGGCGCAGACCAAATATGTGGCGCGCCATATGCAATCGGGCCCACGCTGGGCCTTGTGACTTTTGGAAGGGCGCCCACCATGGCAAAGGCAAAGTTTGAACGTAACAAACCACATGTTAACATCGGCACGATCGGCCATGTTGACCACGGCAAGACGACGCTGACGGCGGCGATCACGAAGTATTTCGGTGACTTCAAGGCCTACGACCAGATCGACGGCGCGCCCGAGGAGAAAGCCCGCGGGATCACGATCTCGACGGCGCATGTGGAATACGAGACCGATGCGCGTCACTACGCGCATGTCGACTGCCCCGGCCACGCCGACTACGTCAAGAACATGATCACCGGTGCGGCGCAGATGGACGGCGCGATCCTGGTGGTGAACGCGGCCGACGGCCCGATGCCGCAGACGCGCGAGCATATCCTGCTCGGCCGTCAGGTGGGCATCCCCTACATGGTCGTCTACATGAACAAGGTCGACCAGGTGGACGACGAGGAGCTGCTGGAGCTGGTGGAGATGGAGATCCGCGAGCTGCTGTAGCAAGTACGAGTATCCCGGCGACGACATTCCCGTGATCCCCGGCTCGGCGCTGCACGCGATGAACGGCACGGAGCCTTCGATCGGCGAAGAGTTGATCCGCAAGCTGATGGCGGCCGTGGACGAGTACATCCCGACGCCTGCGCGCGCCGTGGACCAGCCGTTCCTGATGCCGGTCGAGGACGTGTTCTCGATCTCGGGTCGTGGTACGGTTGTGACGGGCCGCATCGAGCGTGGCGTGATCAACGTGGGCGACGAGATCGAGATCGTCGGCATCCGCGACACCAAGAAGACGACCTGCACGGGCGTCGAGATGTTCCGCAAGCTGCTGGACCGCGGTGAGGCGGGCGACAACATCGGCGCGCTGCTGCGCGGTGTGGACCGTGAGGGCGTCGAGCGCGGCCAGGTGCTGTGCAAGCCCGCAAGCGTCAAGCCGCACACGAAGTTCACCGCCGAGGCCTACATCCTGACCAAGGAAGAGGGTGGCCGTCACACGCCGTTCTTCGCGAACTACCGTCCGCAGTTCTACTTCCGCACGACGGATGTGACGGGCACGGTTCAGCTGCCCGAGGGCACGGAGATGGTGATGCCGGGCGACAACCTGCAGTTCAACGTCGAGCTGATCGCACCGATCGCGATGGAAGACGGGCTGCGCTTCGCGATCCGCGAAGGCGGCCGGACCGTCGGCGCGGGTGTCGTGTCGAAGATCACGGAGTAAGCTTACCGGCCCCCGGGCCGATACGCGAACCCGGCAGTGAAAGGGCCGTCCCGCAAGGGGCGGCCTTTGTCGTTCCGGGCATCGCTGATTGCGGCAGGAGAATTTCCGCCGTCGAAGGTCCTTTGACCGCCAGACGTGTCGTGGTATCGTACAAACATGAGTTTCTTGGTTTCCAGCCTCCGATTTGTCCTTCTGTCCCTGGTCCTCGCGGTGCCCGGTATAGTGCTGTCCGCGGGCTTATCCGATTTTGAGGGCCAATATGCCGGCAGTGCTGATTTCGTATTCAACAACGAAACGAAGCACCGCGATCTGCGCACGACCATCGATGTGACGCGCAAGGGATTTACCCTGACGTGGACCTCCGTCAGCTACAACAGCGACGGGCGCACGAAGGAAAAGACATACACGATCGATTTTGTCCCCAGCACGCGAGACAACATCTACAAATCCGCGATGAAAGAGAATGTTTTTGGCAAGCTCACTCCGCTGGACCCGCTGCAGGGGGAACCCTATGTCTGGGCGCGTCTCGACGACGATACTTTAAGTGTGTTTTCGCTATTCATAAACGAGGTCGGTGGATACGAAATACAGGAATTCCACCGCACCCTCGTGGACGAAGGGCTGCGTCTACGGTTTCTGCGTGTTCATCAGGGAATACCTGAAAAGGAAATTGTGACGACGTTGAAACGGCTCGACTAGGCGCTGAACGTGCCCCACGGGAAGCTGCACGGGGTGCCTTCATCCAGTCGGGTGAATTCTGCCCGGCATTTTCTTCCGGCAGTGATCATGGAAAAAACAGGCCGCGCACGACGGCGCGGCCATGATCTAGCGAAGCAGAACCTGCGCGGGAAATAGATCAAGCCGCTTGCGGTAGCTTCCTGGCTTCTGCGAAAGACAGCAGCCGCTTGCTGTTTTCATCCCACAGATGCAGCCGCGCGTTGATGAGGCTCTCGCGGATGGTCATGCGGTTGATGTCGGCAAGGCCCGCGTGGTTTTCCAGCACTTCCGGAAGGCGGTAGAATGGGATCCGGCTGTAGAGGTGGTGCACGTGGTGGATGCCGATGTTCGCACTCAGCCATTGCAGGGGCGCGGGCAGAACATAGTGCGAGCTGCCTTTCAGCGCGGCGTCATGCATGTCCCACTCCGCCTCTTCTTCCCAATGGGTGTTCTCGAACTGGTGCTGGACGTAAAACAGCCAGACACCTGCGGTCGCGGCCAGCAGGGTCGAGGGCACGAAAATCAGAAGAATCGGCATCAGACCGCCGAAATACCAGATCACCGAAAGCGCCGCGAGGATGACGGCATTGGTGCACATGGCGCTCACCCAATAGCGGGCCTGTGCCATGAGGCCGAACGGAAGACGGTTCTGCAGGAAGAAGAGATACCCCGGCCCCAGACCGAACAGCACGATCGGATGACGGTACAGGCGGTAGCGCAACTGCCGGTAGCGTGACAGGCTGTTGTACTCGGCCACGGTCAGCGTATCCACGTCGCCGATGCCGCGGCGGGACAGATTGCCGGACGCGCTGTGGTGCATGGAGTGATCGCGCCGCCACACGTCATAGGGTGTCAGCGTGAGCACACCGAGGGCGCGGCCGACCCAATCGCTCAACGTGCGGTTCTTGAAGAACGACGCGTGACCGCAATCATGCTGGATCGCGAAGAGGCGCAGGATGAAGGCCGCATTGCACAGCGAAATTGCCAGTGTGAGCCACGCGCTCACCGAGAGCGACCACCAGGCGAGCGCCCAGAGCGCGACAAACGGCCCGATCGTGACGCCCAACTCATAAAAGCTGCGTGTCGTGTTAGGCTCGCGGTAGTTGGCGAGCACCTTGATCCAATCCCGCGCACGGGCGGGTTCGATGGTTTGATCTGACGGGAGATCAAATGGTCCTGTATGCTGGTTCATTTGCCTGCTTCTTGTCGTTGTTTGCAGCCTTGATAAACAAATGCAGCCGTCAAACAATCTATAAAGACCCCCATTTCCCTAAGATCCCGTGAACTGCGTGCTTGTGGCCAGCCTGGCAAGGGCGGCTGCCGGGGGAGGGCGGATTGACGCAGGTGCAGACGCGCGGTGCACGTCGTTGCGAAACCGGCCATTCGCCCCTTGCCAGCCGCAACGCAAGCGCCTATACGCCCCCTAACTCAGCGGGGTGCGCGATTTGCGTGCCCCGCCTGCGTTGAACTACAGCGCGATGAGGGCTCATGATGAGCATGCGTCCTCCTCTCCGTCTCCATCCCGAAGCAAGGGATTTGTATTATGGCTGCCAGCCAGAACATCCGTATTCGCCTCAAGGCGTTTGACTATCGGGTGCTTGATGCCTCCACACAGGAAATCGTCAACACCGCCAAGCGCACAGGCGCTTCCGTTCGCGGCCCCATTCCGCTGCCGAACAAAATCGAGAAATTCACCGTTTTGCGTGGCCCCCACGTAGACAAGAAATCCCGTGACCAGTTCGAGATCCGCACGCACAAGCGCCTGCTGGACATCGTCGATCCGACCCCCCAGACCGTTGACGCGCTGATGAAGCTCGACCTCGCCGCTGGCGTGGATGTCGAGATCAAGCTGCAGTCATAAGCGTAGGAGGGTAATAGTATGTTGCGCTCAGGCGTTATTGCAAAAAAGATGGGCATGACCCGTCTGTTCATGGAAGACGGCCGCCAGATTCCGGTGACCGTGCTTCAACTCGACAATCTTCAGGTCGTGGCCCAGCGGACCATCGAGAAGGACGGCTATATCGCGGTTCAGCTTGGCGCAGGCGCGGCCAAGGCCAAGCGGACGTCGCAGGCGATGCGCGGCCATTTCGCCGCGGCGAAGGTGGAGCCAAAGCGTAAGGTCGCGGAATTCCGCGTCGACGCGGACGCGATGCTGCCCGTCGGCGAGGAGATCATCGCCGATCATTACTTCGCCGGTCAGTATGTCGACGTTGCGGGCACCTCCATCGGTAAGGGTTTTGCCGGTGCGATGAAGCGTCACAACTTCGGCGGTCTGCGCGCGTCGCACGGTGTGTCCGTGTCGCACCGCAGCCACGGCTCCACGGGTCAGTGTCAGGATCCCGGCAAAGTCTTCAAAGGCAAGAAGATGGCCGGTCACATGGGCTCTGCCCGTGTCACCACGCAGAACCTCGAAGTCGTCAAGACGGACAGTGCGCGTGGCCTGATCATGGTCAAGGGCGCCGTTCCAGGCTCCAAGGGTGGCTGGGTTACGGTCAAGGATGCGGTGAAAAAGCCGTTCCCCGAGAACGCGATTGTTCCGGGTGCACTGGCCTCCGCCGCACGTGAAGCCGCGAAAGCCGCCGAAGAGGCAGCAGCCGCAGCAGCAGCCGAAGCAGAAGCAGAAGCAAAGCGTCTGGCAGAAGAAGCCGCCGCAGCCGAAGCCGAAGCGCTGAAGGCAGCCGAGGCCGATATCGAAGCGGACAAAGCAGAAGCTGGCGACCAAAGCGAAACGCTCGATGAAACCAAGAAAGAAGGTGACGCATGAAACTCGATGTCATCAAACTCGACGGCGGCAAGGCCGGATCGATCGACCTGGACGAGGCCCTGTTCGGTCTTGAGCCACGCGCCGACATCCTGCACCGCGTCGTGCGCTGGCAGCGTAACAACGCGCAGCAGGGCACGCACAAGGTCAAGACCCGCAAGGAAGTCAGCTACTCCACCAAGAAGATCTATCGTCAGAAGGGCACCGGCGGCGCACGCCACGGCGCGCGCTCTGCTCCGATCTTTCGCGGTGGCGGTATCTACAAGGGTCCAACCCCGCGCAGCCATGGCCACGAGCTGACCAAGAAGTTCCGCAAGCTGGGTCTGCGTCATGCACTGTCGGCCAAGATGAAGGCCGGCGCGCTGGTCGTGATCGACGACGCGATGTCGGACGGCAAGACATCCGCACTGGCCAAACAGGTGAAATCCCTGGGCTGGAAGCGGGCGCTGATCATTGACGGGGCAACCGTCAACGAGAACTTCCTGCAAGCCGCGCGCAACATCGAAGGTCTGGATATCCTGCCGACAATGGGCGCAAACGTATATGATATCCTGAAGCGTGACACCCTCGTGATCACGAAGGCAGGCATCGAAGCACTGGAGGCCCGTTTGAAATGAGCGCGAAGCCAGAACATTACGACATCATCCGCAAGCCGCTGATCACGGAAAAAGCAACGATGGCCTCTGAGGCCAATGCCGTTGTCTTTGAAGTGGCGATGGCTGCCAACAAGCCCATGATCAAGGAGGCCATCGAGGCACTCTTTGGCGTGAAGGTGAAGGCGGTCAACACCTCCATCACCAAGGGCAAGGTGAAGCGGTTCCGGGGTCAGCTCGGTACACGCAAGGACGTCAAGAAAGCCTATGTGACGCTCGAAGAGGGCAACACGATCGACGTGAGCACCGGTCTCTGAGATCTGCTCAATGAACGCAAAAGGCCCTTCGCACCCGCGGGGGGCCTTTTGCGTTGGCGACGTTCCGCCCGGAGCGGGTGTGACAATGTTAGCGCTTGCTATTGGCGCGACAAAGGCGCATGAGGGCGCTGCGACGTTACTACACTATCGGAATTACTGCTCCTTACGGCTCAGTCTGACGATCTTTCACTGACTTAGCCGACCTGCCGCATTCCGCGGGCAGAACATACAAGGAATACGATAATGGCAACTGGTACCGTCAAATGGTTCAACTCCACCAAAGGCTTCGGCTTCATCGCACCCGATGGGGGCAGCAAGGACGTGTTCGTGCACATCTCTGCCGTCGAGCAGGCCGGCCTGACAGGTCTGAAAGATGACCAGAAGGTCACCTTCGACATCGAATCCGGTCGTGATGGCCGTGAGTCCGCGACAAACCTCCAGCTGGCGTAAGCCCGGCGGCCCCTTGAGGGGCTGAGGTTTGAGGAAATTCGGAAGGGCGTGGCCGCGAGGTCGCGCCCTTTTTCGTTCGAGATTTGGATCTTGTTACGGATCGCCTATGACGTGTATTTGGCGTTGGATTTTCCCGCTCAGAGGTTATTTCACGTCAGGTGCCAATAGGCGTTCGGCGACCTTTATCCAGATAGATGATGCGGTGACCGAAAAGCGTCTGGCCCGTATGCCCGAGATCTAGGTAGGCGCGGGGCGGCTCCACCGAGCCCGGCGCCCGCCCGCCATAAACGATTCGCCCTGACTGACGCGACTGGCTTTCGCGAACAAGACCTACAAAGCGGCCTGATGCGCCGCCACTCGCCTCTCGCATTTTCGCGAGATCTCGGCACCCTTTGCATGAACTAATGCAGCGCGTCGGAACCAACCTCCATCGCTGAGGTTGAACCGTCAGAACGCAATAACCACGAAACACCGACTGACGCTTTGGACAAACTGACGCTTTGGCCAAATGGGCCATCCGTATTTCGCTTCACCTGGTGAAGACCTTCTCGGATCGGCCCAAGCAGCGTTAGCCATGTCACCGCAGTCTCAGAGAAGGTCAACCGATGTCGATTACACAATCCCTTTCCATTGAACCCGGCTCGGACCGCGCCAAGATATTGTCGAACATCGATCCGAAGGATTTTGCATGGGCCGTTCCCATCATGCGGTCTGGATATGCCGGACGCGGGCTGGTCTATCTTGTCGTCGCGGGGCTCTCGCTGTGGTCGATCAGCCGGGGAGGTGGTGCCGAAGGGACCCAGACCACGATGGAATCGCTCAGCGGCGGTGTCGGGACCGTCATCGTGAGCCTGATCGCCGCCGGTATGTTCGCCTATGCGATCTGGCGGATCATCGATGCGATCTGGGATCTTGAGGCGGAAGGGACATCTATCAAAGGTCTCATCGCCCGCGCCGGAATGGTGGTGACCGGCGTCATTCATGCGGGCATCGGCGTGATCGCGATCACCGCGCTGGGGGTCCGTGCCTCCAGCGGTGGCGGGAAAAGCCTTTTGTCCGACGTGATGCAGTCGCCCGGCGGACCCGTGATCATTGCCGTTGCCGGTGCGCTGACCGTGGGGGCTGGCATCTACTATATCTACAAGGGCGTCTCCCAGAGTTACCGAGACGCATTGCAGGCGAACAAGTTCACGCTGCATTGGAATCCGGTGTTGCAGGGGGGATTGATCGCGCAAGGCATCTCCATCGGGATCATCGGCAGCTTCATCCTCTATGCCGCATTTACGGTGGATGCATCACAGGTGGGCGGCCTCGGGACGGTATTCGAATGGCTGCAAAGCCAATCCTATGGTCTGATCCTCGTGATCGCGCTCTGCATCGGATTGCTCGGCTTTTCGCTTTTCTGCTTTGTCAACGCGGCGTACCGGATCATTCCCAAGGCAGCCGACGGTTCGGTGCAGAACATGACGGCGCGCCTGAAAGAGAGCGCCGCCTAGGACGGCGTCGGTCCCTGCCATTTAGCGCGGCAGGGACTGATCAGGCAAAAGATCACCTTGCCCACGTGCCAATGTGCCTTTGTTCACTTGACCCCCAACGCCATCCCCCCTAACAGACACCACAGGCCCAGCCCCGGATTCGTCCGGGGCTATGTCTTTGCCCATGTCGAAGCGAAGCTTCTGCCGCATGGGCACCTACTCGGGCACCTACGGGGGCCTACAACCACGGCGGGGACAAACTCCGCCCTACAGCTAAACGGAAGACAGACAACATGGCACTCAAGTCGTACAAACCGACGACGCCAGGCCAGCGTGGGCTGGTACTGATTGACCGTTCGGAGCTTTGGAAAGGTCGCCCTGTAAAGGCCCTCACTGAGGGACTTCACAAGCACGGCGGACGGAACAACACCGGACGGATCACAATGCGTCGCAAGGGTGGGGGAGCAAAGCGCCTCTACCGTATCGTTGATTTCAAGCGCAACAAGCTGGACGTTCCAGCGGCGGTCATGCGCATCGAATATGACCCGAACCGGACCGCGTTCATCGCGCTGGTAAAGTATGAAGACGGCGAGCAGGCCTATATCCTCGCGCCGCAGCGTATCGCCATAGGTGATCAGGTGATCGCCTCCAAGAAGGCGGACATCAAGCCGGGCAACGCGATGCCCTTCTCCGGCATGCCGATCGGTACGATCATCCACAACATCGAGATGAAGCCCGGCAAGGGCGGCCAGATCGCACGCGCGGCAGGCACCTATGCCCAGTTCGTGGGCCGTGATGGCGGCTACGCCCAGATCCGCCTGAGCTCGGGCGAGCTGCGTCTGGTGCGTCAGGAATGCATGGCCACCGTCGGTGCCGGTCAGCAACCCCGACAACTCCAACCAGAACTACGGCAAAGCGGGCCGCATGCGTCACAAGGGCATCCGTCCTTCGGTGCGCGGTGTCGTGATGAACCCGATCGACCACCCGCATGGTGGTGGTGAAGGCCGGACTTCCGGTGGTCGTCACCCGGTGACCCCATGGGGCAAGCCGACCAAGGGTGCCAAGACACGTAACAAGAACAAAGCGTCCAGCAAGCTGATCGTGCGCTCGCGTCACGCCAAGAAGAAGGGGCGTTAATTTATGTCTCGTTCAGTATGGAAAGGTCCTTTTGTCGACTCTTATGTCCTCAAGAAGGCCGAAGCTTCCCGCGAGAGCGGCCGCAGCGAAGTGATCAAGATCTGGTCGCGCCGCTCTACGATCCTGCCGCAGTTCGTGGGCCTGACGTTTGGCGTCTACAACGGCAAGAAACACATCCCTGTCAACGTCACTGAAGACATGATCGGTCAGAAGTTCGGTGAGTATTCGCCGACACGGACCTATTACGGTCACGCAGCCGACAAAAAAGCGAAGCGGAAATAAGCCATGAGCAAGGATAAAAATCCCCGCCGCGTGGCCGACAACGAAGCACGTGCAAAGCTGCGCATGCTCAAGACGTCGCCGCAGAAACTCAACCTCGTCGCCGCGATGATCCGTGGCAAGAAGGTGGACCATGCGCTCACGGATCTGACCTTCTCCAAGAAGCGGATCGCGGTGGATGTGAAGAAATGCCTTCAGTCCGCCATCGCCAACGGCGAGAACAACCACAACCTCGACGTGGACGAGCTGATCGTGGCGGAAGCCTATGTCGGCAAGAACATGACGCTCAAGCGCGGGCGTCCGCGCGCACGGGGCCGTTTCGGCAAGCTGCTCAAGCCGTTTGCGGAAATCACCATCGTCGTCCGGCAAGTTGAGGAGCAAGCATAATGGGTAATAAAGTCAATCCGATCGGCATGCGCCTTCAGGTCAACCGTACATGGGACAGCCGCTGGTATGCCGACACGAAGGATTACGGGAATCTCCTGCTGGAGGACCTCGCGATCCGCAAGTTCATCAAGAAAGAATGCCATCAGGCGGGCATCTCGCGCGTGATCATCGAGCGTCCGCACAAAAAGTGCCGCGTTACGATCCACACGGCCCGTCCCGGTGTCATCATCGGCAAGAAAGGTGCGGACATCGAAGGTCTGCGCAAGAAGCTGTCGCAGTTCACCGCGAGCGAGCTGCACCTCAACATCGTTGAAGTGCGCAAGCCCGAGCTGGATGCGGCGCTGGTCGGTGAAAGCATCGCACAGCAGCTGGAGCGCCGGGTGTCCTTCCGCCGCGCCATGAAGCGTGCAGTTCAGAACGCCATGCGCATGGGTGCCTTGGGTATCCGCGTGAACCTCGCGGGCCGCCTCGGCGGTGCCGAGATCGCGCGCACCGAATGGTACCGCGAAGGTCGCGTGCCGCTGCACACTCTGCGCGCGGACATCGACTATGCCCACGTGGAGGCCATGACCGCTTACGGCATCATCGGCATCAAGACGTGGATCTTCAAAGGCGAGATCATGGAACATGATCCTGCTGCCCGTGACCGCAAGGCACAAGAAATGCAAGACGGCCCAGCACCCCGCGGTGCCGGCGGTCGGCGTTAAGGAGTAGATGGATGCTACAGCCAAAACGTACGAAATTCCGTAAGCAGTTCAAGGGCTCCATCAAGGGCCTGGCGAAGGGCGGGTCTGACCTGAACTTCGGCACCTACGGTCTCAAGGCGACAGAGCCGGAGCGCGTGACCGCGCGCCAGATCGAAGCCGCACGCCGTGCCATGACGCGCCACATGAAGCGTCAGGGTCGCGTCTGGATCCGCATCTTCCCGGATGTGCCAGTAACCTCCAAGCCCGTCGAAGTGCGGATGGGTAAAGGCAAAGGCTCCGTGGACTTCTGGGCCGCCAAGGTGAAGCCCGGCCGCGTGATGTTCGAAATCGACGGTGTCGGTGACGATGTTGCCCGCGAGGCCTTGCGCCTTGCCGCGATGAAGCTGCCGATCAAGACCCGGGTCGTCGTCCGCGAGGATTGGTGACCGACGCACCCGTGTAAGCGGTTGCTGTCGAGCTGGAGGCAGGGTATTTCGCAAGAAATGCCCGTTCCGGCCCCGCTAGAAATAAGGAGCCCCCGCTGTGAGAACGGTGGGGGCCTTTTACTTACTTGATCGGCGCTGCGGCACATTCTTTCGAAGATCGTCGGAGCTCTTCCTTAAGATGAAACTTCTATGTAGAAAATTCTCTAGGAGATCAGCCATTACGCCGAGGTCTTGTGTTGAAGGTTTCCACGCCCTGTGTGCTGCAGCGCCTCCAGCATCTACAAGCACAGACAAAATATCTCTTTCTGTTTCGCCGATGCGGCCATCGGCTTGAAGGTCTGAGAGTTTTTGAGCAAATGTACTGGTGGTCTTTATTCCCAATAGCTCGGTCGCTCGATCAAAACATGTCCGTATCCCAATGGCGGATAGAACAGACAGTTCCTGATCGAATGATTTATATAATTCGGTGAGTAGAGACCCCAATACACCATCTGAATTTTCAATTTCGATAAGCCATGCTGGACGCGTTCTTTTGTTTTCCGAAGGGAAATAAGAAACTCGTAGATTGGGATCTAACCGTGTCTCACCAGACATTGGATCTTCGTAATAGCTTACATCTTCTGAAAAGTAGACTTCTTCTAGAAAGAACACTGTTTCGCAACCGCAGCATTCCAATATGTAACAGGTAGTACTACCGTCGATAGGATAAGTGTCATCAGCCCACGAAATTCTATGTTTTCCGCGGACGAAAGCTTTGCGTTCACTCGCGCAATTAGGACAGTGCCCTTTGATGATTTCAACTTCTGTCATTTAAAAGTAATCCATTCGAAGCCGGTTCTTGACAACTGTTGTAGCCCCAAAAGCGCGGATTCACCATGCATTTAGTAAGGCCAAAGGCAGTGTCTGAACCGCCCCCACGGGGCCGGCGCGGCGCTAAGTTTTAGAGTACACCGCTGGATATTAGGACAGGTAGGGGGTAGGCTGTAGTTAACGCGTAGCCACACAAAAGGACGCCCACACCATGAAACACGTCCCCAAACCCACCACCGATGAAGACCTCATCGCCGAGTTCCTCAACAAGGGCGGCGCGATCAAGAAGGGCAAGACCAAGCCGATGCCCGCCGACCTTGGCCTCAGCAACAACCAGTGGGGCAACAAGATGACAAAGGAGGAGAAGGCCCTGGTCAAGGAGCGGGAAGCGGCGCGCAAGAAGGCGCCCAAGCGTTAGGGTGGGTGCAACCCACGCCTTATCCGTCCTTAAACGAGAGTTCCGCCCACCCTACACCCAGGCGTAGTTGAACGATACCGAAATCCGGTCATCCTCGCTCATGTTCATCGGCACTTCGTGGCGGATGAAGCTCTCCCACAGCAGCACGTCCCCGACCGCGGGGGCCACATATGCAAAGGTACGCAACTCCGCGCGCGCGTCCTTGCGGCGCCCCGGGGCCGCCATCATCATCGGCAGGCGCGGATCCTCGAACTTGATCGCACTCGCGCCATCGGGCATCGCCACATAGGTGGTGCCGGAAATCACCGAATGGGGGTGGATGTGCCCGGTGTGGATGCCGCCCTCCGGCAGGATGTTGATCCAGATGTCCTCCAGCTTCAATTCGCGCCCGTCGAGATCATATTCCAGATCCTGCGCAAAGGCCGCGACGTGCACATCCAGCGCCTTGATCACTTCGGCAAAGATCGGAAAGCGCCAGCCCAGATCGGTGAGGGAGGCATAGGACGTATAACCGGGATAGCCGTTTTGTGCGCACCATTCCTGCCCGGCCTCGTCGTCCTCGGCGATGGAGTAGCAGGAGGCCTCCAGCTCCGCGGCGTCGATGCGGCCGAGCCGGGACTGGTAGAGGCGGGTCACGAAGAGCGATCTGATCTGTGTCATGTCCCCTCTTTAGCGGTCAGGCGGCACCGCCGCCAGATGGTATCGGGCTATTCGGTACAAGGGGGTTGCGCAATATTCCAATAGGTCGTAGACGGCCTTCTCTACCCATGTACTCCACGGGAATCAGGGTGACGCGTGCGCGCGGCCCCCCCGTGATGTTGAAAGGAAGCGACATGATCGCGAAAGAACTGCACGACAAGACGCCGGACCAGCTCCGCGACGAGCTTGTGAACCTGAAGAAAGAAGCGTTCAACCTGCGCTTCCAGCAAGCCACCGGCCAGCTGGAAAATCCCGCACGCCTGCGCGCGGTCAAGCGCGACGTTGCGCGCGTGAAGACAGTTTTGAACCAGAAAGCCGCATCTGCGGCGACAGACGCGTAAGAGGAGCCTGATCCATGCCAAAGCGTATCCTGACGGGCACCGTAACCTCGGACGCCAACGAACAAACCATCACCGTCTCGGTAGAGCGCCGCTTTACCCATCCGGTTCTGAAAAAGACCATTCGTAAGTCCAAGAAGTACCGGGCTCACGATGAAGCGAACGCATTCAAGGTGGGCGACTCCGTGCGCATCATCGAATGTGCACCACGATCGAAAACCAAACGGTGGGAAGTGCTGACGTCGGAGAAGACGGAAGCCTGAACGACCCACATTAATCGAAACCCTGGGGACAAGGCACGCATCGCCCCCCAAAGGTCGGGAGAAACCAAATGATCCAGATGCAGACCAACCTGGATGTTGCTGACAACAGCGGCGCGCGCCGTGTTCAGTGCATCAAGGTCCTGGGTGGTTCCAAGCGTAAATACGCCTCCGTCGGCGACATCATTGTCGTCTCGGTGAAGGAAGCCATTCCACGCGGCCGTGTGAAGAAAGGTGATGTCCGTAAGGCCGTCGTCGTGCGCACCGCCAAGGAAGTCCGTCGCGACGATGGCACCGCCATCCGCTTCGACCGCAACGCAGCCGTTATTCTCAATAACAACAACGAGCCCGTCGGCACCCGCATCTTCGGGCCCGTCGTGCGTGAGCTGCGCGCCAAGAACTTCATGAAAATCATCTCGCTCGCTCCGGAGGTGCTGTAACCATGGCTGCTAAACTCAGAAAAGGCGACAAGGTCGTCGTTCTGGCCGGTAAGGACAAGGGCAAGGAGGGCACGATTTCCTCCGTCGATCCCAAGTCCAACAAGGCCATCGTCGACGGCGTGAACATCGCCATCCGCGCAACGCGCCAATCCCAGGAGAGCCAGGGCGGCCGCATCCCCAAGGCGATGCCGATCGACCTGAGCAACCTCGCCATCAAGGATGCCAACGGCAAGCCGAGCCGCGTGGGCTTCAAGATGGACGGCGACAAGAAGGTGCGCTTTGCCAAGACAACAGGGGACGTGATCTGATGCTCGATACCGCAACATATACACCCCGTCTCAAGGCCGACTACAAGGACCGCATCCGCGCGGCCCTGAAGGAAGAGTTCGGCTACAAGAATGAGATGCAGATCCCGCGTCTGGACAAGATCGTCCTGAACATCGGCTGCGGCGCCGAGGCTGTCCGTGACAGCAAGAAAGCCAAATCCGCACAGGAAGATCTGACCGCGATCGCGGGCCAGAAGGCGCTGACCACGATGGCCAAGAAATCCATCGCGGGTTTCCGGGTACGTGAAGAAATGCCGCTGGGCGCGAAAGTGACCCTGCGCGGCGATCGCATGTACGAATTCCTTGATCGTCTCATCACGATTGCACTGCCCCGCGTCCGCGACTTCCGCGGCGTGAAAGGCACCTCTTTCGATGGTCGCGGCAACTATGCCATGGGCATGAAAGAGCACATCGTGTTCCCCGAGATCGACTTCGACAAGGTCGACGAGACTTGGGGTATGGACATCATCATCGCCACCACGGCGAAAACCGACGCAGAAGCGAAAGCCATGTTGAAGCTGTTCAATATGCCTTTCAACTCCTGAGCGCGGGAAGGGAAAAGATATGGCTAAGAAATCCATGATCGCACGCGAGAAGAAGCGTGAAGCACTGGTCAAGAAATACGCCGCCAAGCGTGCGGAGCTGAAAGCGATCATCTCCGACGAGACAAAGCCGATGGAGGATCGCTTCCGCGCTTCCCTGAAGCTGGCCAAACTGCCGCGCAACTCCTCTGCTGTGCGTCTGCACAACCGTTGCCAGCTGACAGGCCGTCCACACGCCTATTACCGTAAACTCAAAATCTCGCGTATCGCGCTTCGTGATCTCGGCTCCGCTGGCCAGATCCCGGGCATGGTCAAGTCGAGCTGGTAAGGGAGCGCATCAGATGAACGATCCTATCGCAGATATGCTGACACGCATCCGCAACAGCCAGTTGCGCGGCAAATCCACCGTCGTGACGCCAGCTTCCAAGCTGCGCGCTTGGGTGCTGGATGTGCTCGCCGACGAAGGCTACATCCGCGGGTATGAGAAGATGACGGGCGCCGACGGCCATCCCGCCATCGAGATCAGCCTGAAGTACTACGAGGGCGAGCCTGTCATTCGCGAGCTCAAGCGGGTCTCCAAACCCGGTCGCCGCGTCTACATGGGCGCGCAAGACCTCCCTTCCGTCCGTCAGGGCCTGGGTGTGTCGATTGTCTCCACCCCCAAGGGTGTGATGTCGGACGCAAGCGCACGCGCAGCCAACGTTGGCGGCGAAGTGCTCTGCACCGTATTCTAAGGAGAACCTGATGTCTCGTATTGGTAAGAAACCGGTCGATCTGCCCAGCGGCGTTAGCGCCTCTGTCAGCGGCCAGACCATCGAAGTGAAGGGCCCCAAGGGCACCCGCAGCTTCAAGGCGACCGATGATGTGACGCTGAGCGTGGAAGAGAACACGGTCACGATCACACCTCGCGGCAAGTCCAAGCGCGCGCGCCAGCAGTGGGGCATGTCCCGCACGATGGTGAGCAACCTCGTGACCGGCGTGACCGACGGTTTCAAGAAAGAACTTGAGATCCAGGGTGTGGGCTACCGTGCCGCGATGACCGGCAACACATTGAAACTGAACCTCGGCCTTTCGCACGATGTGGATTACATTCCGCCGGAAGGCGTGACTGTCACTGCACCCAAGCAGACCGAAATCGTTGTGGAAGGCATTGACGAACAACTCGTTGGTCAGGTCGCCGCGAACATTCGCGCCTGGCGAAAACCCGAGCCCTACAAGGGCAAGGGCATCCGCTACAAGGGTGAGTTCGTCTTCCGCAAAGAAGGCAAGAAGAAGTAAGGAACGCACAGATGGCAAACAGCAAAAGACAACTGTTCATCAAACGCCGCATGCGCGTTCGGAACAAACTGCGTCGCACCAACAGCGGGCGCATGCGCCTTTCGGTGCACCGCTCTAACAAAAACATCAGCGTCCAGCTGATCGACGATGTGAACGGCGTGACACTCGCCTCCGCATCCTCGCTCGAAAAGGATCTGGGCGTGTTGGGCAAGAACAACATCGAGGCGGCCACGAAAGTGGGCGCAGCGATCGCCGAGCGTGCCAAGAAGGCGGGCGTCGAGGCGGCCTATTTCGACCGTGGCGGCTTCCTCTTCCATGGCAAGGTCAAGGCGCTTGCCGATGCTGCCCGTGAGGGTGGTCTGAAGATCTGAGTGGGTCCTGAACCTGCCCTGCGCGTTGCAGGGCAGGTTCGACCCACCTTTGCAGGGGGCGCATGCCGCGCCCTCTCGATGACCCGGGAGCAATCGCTCACCAAGGGTTGTGACAACAGGGCGCAGGCCCGCAGAACAAGGAGGCCAGCATGGCCAGAGATGACAATCGGGGCGGTAACAACAACCGCCGCAACCAGCGCGACGAAGCGCCTGAATTCGCTGACCGTCTGGTCGCCATCAACCGCGTCTCCAAGACGGTAAAGGGCGGCAAGCGCTTCGGCTTTGCGGCGCTTGTCGTCGTGGGCGATCAGAAGGGCCGCGTGGGTTTCGGCAAGGGCAAGGCCAAGGAAGTGCCTGAGGCGATCCGCAAGGCGACCGAGCAGGCCAAGCGCCAGATGATCCGCGTCCAGCTGCGCGAAGGCCGCACGCTGCACCACGATATGGCGGGCCGTCACGGTGCGGGCAAGGTGATCATGCGGACCGCACCCGAGGGTACGGGCATCATCGCCGGTGGTCCGATGCGTGCCGTGTTCGAGATGCTGGGCATCAAGGACGTGGTATCGAAGTCTATCGGTTCCCAGAACCCCTACAACATGATCCGCGCCACCATGGACGGATTGAAAAAGGAACAGTCGCCCCGTTCCGTCGCGCAGCGTCGCGGCAAGAAGGTGGCCGACATCCTGCCAAAGCGCGACGACGCGACAGAATCGTCCGCGCACGTGGCTGAGGAGGCATAAGCATGGCCAAGACACTCGTAATCAAGCAGGTGGGGTCTCCCATCCGCCGCCCCGCAAAGCAGCGCGCGACGCTGGTCGGCCTCGGCCTGAACAAGATGCACCGTGTGCGCGAGCTGGAAGATACGCCAGCCGTGCGCGGCATGATCAACAAGGTCAGCCACATGGTCGAGATTCTGGAAGAGAAGGGGTAACGATTTCCGTCGGGAAATCGGTCCGCGGTCCCTCAGGACTTCGGATACCTGAGATTGAAGCGCCTCGCGGGAAACCGCGGGGCGTTTTTTGTTTGGTGGAAGCCAGGATATCTCTGCGTGACTTGTAGTGGGAGTGGGCCACTCCCCCCTTGATCCGCATTCACAGGCAAACTATACGCCCCAAGTGGTTCCGATTCCGGCCACCACATTTTGAAACGCCGCGTCTGCCCGCTCCCGTCGCTGGGGGGTATTTCCGGCAAGAGGAGAAGCGACATGAAACTGCACGAACTTTCAGACAATCCAGGCGCCACCAAACCCCGCAAGCGCGTGGGCCGCGGCCCCGGTTCCGGCACCGGCAAGATGGGTGGCCGTGGTATCAAGGGTCAGAAGTCCCGCTCGGGCGTTGCGATCAAGGGCTATGAGGGCGGCCAGATGCCGCTCTACCAGCGTCTGCCAAAGCGCGGCTTCAACAAGCCGAACCGCAAATCTTACTCCGCAATCAACCTCGGGTTGATCCAGAAGTTCGTGGATGCGGGCAAAATCGACATCAAGTCTGTCATCACCGAGGATCTGCTGGTCTCTTCCGGCGTGGTGCGCCGCAAGCGTGACGGCATTCGGATCCTCGCCAAAGGCGATGTGACGTCCAAGCTGAACCTTGAAGTGACAGGCGCATCCAAGAGCGCGATCGAGGCTGTCGAGAAGGCAGGCGGCAGCCTGTCCGTGAAGGCGGCGGCGCCGGCGGCAGAAGCGTCCGAATAAGCCTTCGGACTTGTGAGCCGCGCGCAAGCCGCTTACATAGAGCTTCAAGTTTTCCCAAACGCCGCCCGCCGGAAAACGGTTCGGGCGGCGTCTTGATTTAAAAAGAGAGCCCTCACATGGTATCTGCCGTCGAGAATATGGCCGCCAATTCAAGCTGGTCCGCCTTTGGCAAGGCAACCGACCTGCGTCACCGCATCCTGTTCACGCTCGGCCTGCTGATCGTCTACCGTCTGGGGACGTTCATCCCCGTGCCGGGCATCGACGGCGGTGCGCTGCGCGACTTCATGGAGCAGGCGGGGCAAGGCATCGGCGGCATGGTTTCCATGTTCACCGGCGGCGCGCTGGGGCGGATGGGCATCTTCGCGCTCGGCATCATGCCCTACATCTCGGCCTCCATCATCGTGCAGCTCCTGACCTCGATGGTGCCCAAGCTCGAACAGCTCAAGAAAGAGGGTGAGCAGGGCCGCAAGAAGATCAACCAATACACCCGTTGGGGGACGGTCGCGCTGGCCACAGTGCAGTCCTACGGGCTCGCCGTTTCGCTTGAGGCGGGCGATATCGCTGCCGATCCGGGCTGGTATTTCCGCATCGCCTGCATGATCACCCTGGTGGGTGGTACGATGTTCCTGATGTGGCTCGGTGAGCAGATCACCGCGCGAGGGATCGGCAACGGCATCTCCCTGATCATCTTTGTCGGGATCATCGCCGAAGTGCCTGCCGCGATCGCGCAATTCTTCGCCTCTGGCCGCTCCGGCGCGATCAGCCCCGCGGTGATCGTGGGTGTGCTGGTGATGGTGATCGTCACGATCATGTTCGTGGTGTTCATGGAGCGGGCACTGCGAAAGATCCACATTCAGTATCCGCGCCGCCAGGTCGGCATGAAGGTTTATGACGGCGGCTCCAGCCACCTGCCGGTCAAGGTCAACCCGTCAGGGGTGATCCCCGCGATCTTCGCGTCCTCGCTGCTGCTCCTGCCCGTCACGATCAGCACGTTCTCCGGCAATTCAACCAATCCGGTGATGTCGTGGCTGCTGGCCAACTTCGGCCCCGGCCAGCCGCTCTATCTGTTGTTCTTCGTCGCGATGATCGTCTTTTTTGCGTATTTCTATACGTTCAACGTGGCCTTCAAGCCCGATGACGTGGCCGACAATCTCAAGAACCAGAACGGCTTCATCCCAGGCATCCGGCCGGGCAAGAAGACGGCGGAATATCTTGAATATGTCGTCAATCGCGTACTTGTTCTCGGCTCCGGTTATCTTGCGGCGGTCTGTATCCTGCCGGAAATCCTGCGCGGTCAATTCGCGATCCCTTTCTACTTCGGCGGGACCTCGGTGCTGATCGTCGTGTCGGTCACGATGGATACGATCCAGCAAGTGCAAAGCCATCTTCTGGCACATCAATACGAGGGCCTTCTCGAGAAATCGCAGCTGCGCGGCAAGTCCGGCAAGTCCCGTAAGAAACGGAGCCCTGCGCGCAAATGAATATCATCTTATTGGGCCCCCCCGGAGCGGGCAAAGGAACGCAGGCGCGTCACCTCGTCGAGACGCGTAACATGGTTCAGCTGAGCACCGGCGACATGCTGCGCGAGGCCAAGGACAGCGGCACCGAGATGGGCAAGATCGTGGCTGATGTGATGGCGCGCGGCGCGCTTGTCACGGACGAGATCGTGATCGGCCTGATCCGTGAGAAGCTGACCGACAAGGCGGAACACGGCGGTTTCATCTTCGACGGCTTCCCGCGCACGCTCGCGCAGGCGGATGCATTGGGTGAGTTGATTGCGGCAGAGGGCCAGACGCTCGATCACGTGATCGAGATGCAGGTCGATGATGCGGCGCTGGTGGACCGGATCACCGCGCGTTCAGCCTGTGGCGCCTGCGGTGAAGTCTATAACGACAAAACTAAGCCCATTCCCGCCGACGGCAAATGCACCAATTGCGGCAAGGAAAACGACTTCCGACGCCGAGCGGATGACAATGAGGAAAGCCTCAAGACCCGCCTGATGGCCTATTACAAGCAGACCTCACCACTCATCGGCTACTACTACGCCAAGGATATGCTTTCCGGTGTGGACGGTCTTGCGGACATCGATGCGGTACAGGCCAGCATTGCCGCCGTTCTCGACGCCTGAGCGGCGCGGGCCGGTATCAGCTGGCATCGGGATTTTCGAAGGAATGGTCTTAGGTTACGCTCAGATGACTGGTTCTGTTAGCGCGGCTCGTAGCTGAGCGCGTCCCGGACCCAGGCATTGAGCGGGCCGATCGCCTCCGCCAGCGCCACGAGACGCTCCACGATATCGCCATTCAACCAGACCTCTTTCGGCTCCGTGCTGCTCACCGTGTAGCCCTTGAGCCGCAGGTAGGGTGCGAGCGGGTGGTCCTCATGCTGCTTGTATCCGCGCGGCATGGTCTTGAGCGTGTTGTCGCGGTTGAGCGGCCAGCCCTTTTCCTCCAACGTCTCGACGATCTTGGTGAACGCCGTGGCGTCGGCCAGCATCCGGTCGCGCACCTTGTTCAGCTCCGCCGTGCCGAGTTGGTAGAACCCGCCCGCCACGAACCCCTCGCGCGGTCCGACCTGTGCATAGACCACGCCGCCCATCTCTTCCTTCGTGCCGGTGGGCGTGAGCAGCCCCGAGACATTGGTCTTGTAGAGCGTTTTGTCCTTGGAAAAGCGCACATCGCGGTTTTGGCGAAACATCGTCTTGTCGCTCCCGATGAGGGGATATCGGCTCCCCTCCAGAAGCGCCGTCGCCACGCCCAGCATACCCGCAAAGGGCGCCCGCACGTCCTGCTTCAGCCGCTCCTTGTTGGCCTCGTACCAGTCGCGCGTGTTGTTCGCCTCAAGCTCGGTGAGCAGGTCAAAGCTCTGCGGGTTGAAGCCTGCCATCGGGTCATCTCCATGCTGTTTTTTGCGGGTCCGGCGCAATTATGGGCGCCCCGTCCGCAGTGGGTTGACGCCCCATGCAAAAGCCAATAGTCGGTGGCATCTCGACAGAGAATCAAATTGCGGGGACAGGTGCGCCCGAACCGCAAGATCACCTGATCAGCGATAGTCCAAAGGCACAATACGCGCCGGACTGTATGTTGTGAAAAAAGGGTCTGGAACAACGGACCCGCAACGAAAAGGAATAGCTACCGTGGCACGTATTGCCGGCGTTAACATCCCGACTGCAAAGCGGGTTCCAATCGCCCTCACCTATATCACCGGAATCGGCAACTCCTCCGCACAAAAGATCTGCGAAGCAGTTGGCATCGACATGGCGCGCCGCGTCAACGAACTGTCCGATACCGAAGTCGTCAAGATCCGCGAGCACATCGACGAGAACTATACCGTCGAGGGCGACCTGCGCCGTGACACCCAGATGAACATCAAGCGCTTGATGGATCTGGGCTGCTACCGTGGCCTGCGCCACCGCCGCAACCTGCCTGTGCGCGGTCAGCGGACACACACCAACGCACGCACCCGCAAAGGCCCCGCAAAGGCCATTGCCGGCAAGAAGAAATAAGGGAGGGCTCAGATCATGGCACGCGATGCAAAACGCACCAAGAAGAAGGTCTCCAAGAACATCGCCGCAGGTGTGGCGCATGTGAACTCTTCTTTCAACAACACCAAAATTCTCATCTCCGACGTGCAGGGCAATGCGATCGCATGGTCCTCCGCGGGCACGATGGGCTTCAAAGGGTCGCGGAAATCCACGCCCTATGCCGCCCAGATGGCTGCCGAGGATGTCGGCCGCAAGGCACAGGACCACGGCGTCAAGACGCTCGAAGTCGAAGTGCAGGGCCCGGGTTCCGGTCGCGAGAGCGCATTGCGCGCGCTGGCCGCTGCCGGCTTCAACATCACCTCCATCCGTGATGTGACGCCCATGGCACACAACGGCTGCCGCCCGCCAAAGCGCCGCCGCGTCTAAGCGATCAATATTCTATCCGGGGTCCGCGTTTCTGCGCGGACCCCTTACGACTTTCTGAAACCTCGGGAGTTTGCCCCGGTTGGACATACGGGCGCGAACAGGAATGGAGGGACTAATGATCCACAAAAATTGGGCCGAATTGATCAAGCCGACACAGCTTTACGTCAAACCCGGCAATGATCCTGCGCGTCAGGCCACTGTGATCGCAGAACCGCTGGAGCGCGGCTTCGGTCTTACGATGGGCAACGCGCTGCGCCGCGTTCTGATGTCTTCGCTGCAGGGTGCGGCGATCACATCCGTTCAGATCGACAATGTGCTGCACGAATTTTCGTCCGTGTCCGGCGTGCGCGAGGATGTGACCGACATCATCCTCAACCTCAAGGGCGTCTCCATCCGCATGGAAGTCGAAGGGCCCAAGCGCCTGTCGATCTCCGCCAAGGGTCCGGGCGTCGTGACGGCCGGCGACATCAGCGAGAGTGCGGGCATCGAGATCCTCAACCGCGACCATGTGATCTGCCACCTCGACGACGGCGCGGACATCTACATGGAGCTGATGGTCAACACCGGCAAAGGCTACGTAGCGGCGGATAAGAACAAGCCCGAGGATGCACCCATCGGCCTGATCCCGATCGACGCGATTTATTCGCCCGTCAAGAAGGTGAGCTATGACGTGCAGCCGACCCGCGAGGGTCAGGTGCTCGACTATGACAAGCTGACGATGAAGGTCGAAACGGACGGCTCCATCACGCCCGATGACGCCGTTGCGTTCGCCGCGCGCATCTTGCAGGACCAGCTGGGCATCTTCGTCAACTTCGACGAGCCTGAGTCCGCCTCGCGTCAGGACGACGACGACGGTCTTGAGTTCAACCCGCTGCTGCTCAAGAAGGTCGACGAACTGGAACTGTCGGTCCGCTCCGCCAACTGCCTCAAGAACGACAACATCGTCTATATCGGTGATCTCATCCAGAAGACGGAAGCCGAAATGCTGCGCACGCCGAACTTCGGCCGCAAGTCCCTGAACGAGATCAAGGAAGTGCTGTCGGGCATGGGTCTGCACCTTGGCATGGACGTCGAGGACTGGCCACCGGACAACATCGAGGATCTGGCCAAGAAGTTCGAAGACAACTTCTAAACCAAGCGGGCGGGGCGCAATCCCCGCCCGGTACGACTGGGCATCCTGCCCCAAGGAGAGCTGGCGCTACGCACGCCAGCCGGACAAAGTAAAACAGCCCGTAGAGGGCACATATCTGGAGAAAAACCATGCGTCACGCACGTGGATACCGCCGTCTGAACCGCACACATGAGCACCGCAAGGCGCTCTGGGCCAACATGGCCGGCTCGCTGATCGAGCATGAGCAGATCAAGACGACCCTGCCAAAGGCAAAAGAACTGCGCCCGATCATCGAGAAGATGATCACGCTGGCGAAACGCGGCGACCTGCACGCCCGGCGTCAGGCCCGCGCGCGCCTGAAAGAAGACCAGTACGTCACCAAGCTCTTCGACGTCCTCGGCCCCCGCTACAAGGACCGCCAAGGCGGCTATGTGCGCGTGCTGAAAGCCGGTTTCCGTTACGGTGACATGGCGCCGATGGCGATCATCGAGTTTGTCGACCGCGACCGCGATGCAAAAGGTGCCGCCGACAAGGCGCGTCTGGCAGCCGAAGAAGCCGCTGCTGAATAAGATCCCGCACTTTGGTAAGCGTGAAGGCCCTGCTGTTTTGGCGGGGCCTTTTGCGTTTTTGGCCTGTGAATTTGCGCACCGCTCCGCGTCAGCGGTTGCATGACGTGCCACGGCTGCGCATATCTGGTCGCATGAGACTCCTTGCCCTGATCCTCGTTCTCTGCGCGGCCCCGCTCTGGGCGCAGCAGGTTCCGCAATCCGCAGCCCAGATGCAGCTGAGCTTTGTCCCGGTGGTCAAACAGGCCGCCCCGGCGGTGGTCAATATCTATGCGCGGACGGTGCGCGAGGTCCGCCGCACGCCCTTGCAGTCCGATCCGTTCTTCGAGCGGTTCTTCAGCGACCCCTTCACTGACCGCCAGCCGCGTGTGCAGAATTCGCTTGGCTCCGGCGTCATCCTGAGCGCTGACGGCATCCTTGTGAGCAACTATCATGTCGTCGGCATGGCCACGGACATCCGCGTGGTGCTGAACGACCGGCGCGAATTTTCGGCGCGGGTGCTCTTGGGCGATGAGGAGAGCGATCTGGCGATCCTCAAGATCGAAGCGCCCGACCCGCTCCCCTATCTGGAGCTGCGGGCAAGCGACAGTGTCGAGGTGGGCGAGCTGGCGCTGGCCATCGGCAATCCCTTCGGCGTCGGCCAGACCGTGAGCAGCGGTATCGTTTCGGGCCTTGCGCGCTCGGGCGGCTCGGGCGGCAGCGGACACGGCTATTTCATCCAGACCGACGCGCCGATCAACCCCGGCAACTCCGGCGGTGCGCTGGTCGATATGGCGGGGCGGCTTATCGGGGTGAATACCTCGATCCTGACCCGCTCGGGCGGATCCAACGGCATCGGGTTCGCAATCCCGGCCGATCTGGTCGCGGCTTTCGTAGAACAGGCGAGCGTCGGGATGCAGGCGTTCGGCAAGCCGTGGGCGGGGATCAGCGGCCAGCCGCTCGATGCGGATATGGCCGCCACCCTCGGCTTTGACCGTTCCGGCGGTATCATCATATCGGGGCTGCACCCGGTCAGCCCGTTTCTGGAGGCGGGCCTGCAGGTGGGGGATGTGATCCTTGAGGTCGGGGGGCAGCAGGTCAATACGCCCGCCGAGATGATTTACCGGATGAGTGTCGCAGGGCTTGGGGCGCAGGCGGAAGTGCTGTTCAGCCGACGCGGAGATGAATTGCGCACGCGCGTGTCGCTCATCGCCGCCCCGGAGGTGCCCCAGCGCGATCAAACCGCGCTGCCGGAGCGGAGCCTGTTCCCGGGCCTGACGCTGGCGCGGGTGAACCCGGCGGTCATGTCGGAACTGAACCTCCCGCTCGAGGTGGAGGGGGTTGCGGTGATGGATGCGGGCCCCGTGGCGCCGCGGGCGGGCCTGCGGACCGGCGACGTGATCGTCGCGATCAACGGTATCCTGCTCACCGATCCGGGGGCGGCAGTGGTGCTGCTCTCCGGTCAGGAGCGGCGGATCGAGATGGTGCTGCAGCGCGGTGCGCAGCGGCTAACGCTGCGGTTCAGGGGGTAGCGGATGGCGGATCTCTTCGGCAGCCCGGAGGAACGCGTGGAGGCGGGCCGCCGCCCGTTGGCGGACCGGCTGCGCCCCACGTCTCTCGCGGAGGTGATAGGCCAGCCCCAAGTGCTGGGGCCGGAGGCGCCGCTCAGGGTGATGCTCGACACCGGCACGCTGGGATCGCTCATCTTCTGGGGCCCGCCGGGGGTCGGCAAGACGACCATCGCGCGTTTGTTGGCAGACGGGCAGGATCTGCATTTCGTGCAGATCAGCGCGATCTTCAGCGGGGTGCCGGAATTGCGCCGTGTCTTCGATGCGGCCAAGCTGCGGCGCCAGAACGGGCAGGGCACGCTCTTGTTCGTCGATGAGATCCACCGTTTCAACAAGGCGCAGCAGGACGGTTTTCTGCCGCATATGGAGGATGGCACTATCCTGCTTGTGGGCGCGACGACCGAAAACCCGAGTTTCGAGCTCAACCGCGCGGTGCTCAGCCGGGCGCAGGTGCTGGTGCTGGAGCGGCTGGGGCGCGAAGATCTGGCGCTGCTCGTAGCCCGTGCGGAGGCAGAGCTGGGCGTCAGCCTGCCGCTGGACGCGGCGGCGCGCGAGGCCTTGCTGGACATGGCCGATGGGGATGGGCGTGCGTTGCTCAACCTGATCGAGCAGGTTGCGGCATGGCAGGTGGATGGCCCGCTCGACAAGGCGGCGCTCGGCAAGCGGCTGAGCAAGCGGGCCGCGCAATATGACAAGGGCGGCGACGAGCATTACAACCTGATCTCCGCGCTGCACAAATCGGTGCGCGGGAGCGATCCTGACGCAGCGCTCTACTGGTTCGCGCGCATGCTGGAGGGCGGCGAGGATCCGCGCTACCTCGCGCGGCGCATCCTGCGCATGGCAGTGGAGGACATCGGGCTGGCCGATCCGCAGGCGCAGGCGGTTTGCCTGAATTCCTGGGAGACTTATGAGCGTCTGGGCTCGCCCGAGGGTGAATTGGCGCTTTCCCAGGCGGTTATTTACCTCGCCCTCGCGCCCAAGAGCAACGCCAACTACGTGGCCTACAAGGGGGCGCGCAACGCGGCCAAGGCCAGCGGATCCGCCATGCCGCCGGATCACATCCTGAACGGCGCGACAAGCCTGATGCGCGATCAGGGCTGGGGCAAGGGTTACGCTTATGACCACGATGCGGAAGACGGGTTTTCGGGGCAGAATTACTTTCCCGAAGGGATGGAGCGGCCCAAGCTCTACCAGCCCGTCGAAAGGGGGTTCGAGCGCGAGCTCGGCAAGCGGCTGTCCTATTTCGCCAAGTTGCGGTCGCAGCGCAAAAGCTGACACACAGTTGACTCTGGCGCCTGTGCGCGCGATGGGAACGGCATGATTTCAACACTATCTCTCGTCGCTCTGGGGGGCGCCATCGGTGCCGCGTGCCGGTTCCTGCTGGGTTTGGGCGTGATGCGTCTTGCCGGACCGCTGGAGTTTCCGCTCGCGATCCTGTCGGTCAACATGATCGGCTCGTTTCTGATGGGTTTGTTCGTCGTCGCGGCAGCGCATAAGGGGCTCACACATCTGAGCCCGTTCGTGATGACGGGCCTGCTCGGCGGCTTTACCACCTTCTCGGCCTTCTCGCTGGAGGCGGTGACGCTGATGGAGCGGGGCCAGATCGGGGCGGCAGGCGGCTATGTCGCGCTGTCGGTGGGCCTCAGCATCGGCGGGCTGATGATAGGGCTATGGATTGCCAGAGGGGTATTCGCGTGAGCCGCGTACAGATACAGACCGTCGCCGAGGGCGAAGGGGATCAGCGGCTGGACCGCTGGTTCAAGCGGATTTTCCCGCACATCCCGCAAGGGCGGATCGACAAGATGTGCCGCAAGGGCGAGATCCGGGTTGACGGCGGACGGGTCAAGGGATCGACCCGTCTGGAAGTGGGCCAACAGGTCCGCATCCCGCCGCTGCCCGACGATGAGGCGCCGCCGCCGCCCAAGCGCACCAAGGTGACGGATGCGGAGGCGAAGATGATCCGCGCCTGCGTGATCTTCCGCGATGACCATGTGATCGCGCTCAACAAGCCCCCCGGCCTGCCGGTGCAGGGCGGATCAGGGCAGGGGGAGCGGCATGTGGATGCGCTCGCCGAGGCGCTGATGTTCGAGCTCGATGAGAAGCCGCGGCTGGTGCACCGTCTCGACAAGGACACCTCAGGCGTGCTGGTGCTGGCGCGCACGCGCGAGGCCGCCAAAGCCCTCACGGCCAACTTCCGGCACCGCGAAACGCGCAAGATCTATTGGGCCGCCGTCGCAGGCGTGCCGCATCCCCGCCACGGGACCATCAAATACGGTCTGGTCAAGGCGGGCGGACACGGGGCGCGCGGGGAGGGTGAAAAGATGATCGCCGTGCATCCGCGCGACATCGAGACGACCGAGGGCGCCAAGCGCGCCACCACCGATTATGCCGTGCTGGAGCAGGCGGGCAGCCGAACCGCCTGGATGGCGCTGAGCCCGGTCACCGGACGCACCCACCAGTTGCGCGTTCACATGGCCGAGATCGGACACCCCATCGTCGGCGACGGCAAATATGGCGGATCGGGTCAGGAGAACCTCGGCGACGGATGGGGCGCGCAACTGGGCGGTGACATCTCGAAGAAGCTACATCTGCATGCGCGCAGTCTGACGATCGAGCATCCCGCGACAAAGGCCATGCTCAACCTCGTGGCGCCCTTGCCGGACCACATGGCACGGACTTGGGACACCTTCCAATGGTCCCCCGCCGACGTGCTGCCCGACCCGTTCGAAGAAGGCTGGGGATGAGCGCAGAGCAGCGGCGGCTGGTGATCTTCGACGTCGATGGGACGCTCGTTGACAGCCAGGCGGATATCCTGAGCGCGATGCACGAGGCCTTTGCCGCAGAGGGGCTGGTGACGCCGGCGCGTGCTGCGGTGCTTGGCTTGGTTGGCCTGTCGCTTGACGTGCTGATGCGGCGGCTGGCGCCTGACTGCCCGGCGGCGCAGCAGGCGCGGCTGGTGCAGGGGTACAAGGATGCCTACATGAGCCTGCGCCTTGCGCAGGGAGGGGCGCTGTCCTCTCCGTTCTATCCCGGCGCGCGGGATGTGTTGGAGGCTTTGCGAGCGCGCGCCGATACGGTGATCGGCGTCGCGACGGGCAAGTCGCGCCGCGGGCTCGACAAGCTGATCGAGGCGCATGAGCTCGGAGAAGTTTTCGCGACTGCGCAAGTTGCGGATGATCACCCCTCCAAGCCCGATCCTGCCATGCTATATCGAGCGCTGGAGGAAACGGGCGTGGATCCCGGCCAGGCGGTGATGGTCGGCGATACCAGTTTCGATATGGAAATGGCCCGGGCTGCGGGGATCACCGGCATCGGTGTCAGCTGGGGATATCACCCGGCTGCGCAGCTTGGTACGGCGCGGCACATGCTCGAGAGTTTCGATGCGTTGCTGCCCCTGCTGGGCCGGTTGTGGAAAGGTTGAGCAATGAGCGAATGGAAAGCCAAACGCTTCTGGAAAGAGGCACGGATCGAACCACTGCAGGACGGCTGGACCGTGCGGCTTGATGGCAGGCCCGTGAAGACGCCCGCCAAGCAAGCGCTCGTGGTGCCGACGCGCGGCATGGCCGACGCGATTGCGCGCGAATGGGACGCGCAGGAGGGGGCGATCAACCCGCATACGATGCCGGTGACCAAGACCGCCAATGCCGCCATCGACAAGGTGATGGTGCAGCACGGCGAAGTCGCCGACATGCTCGCGGCCTACGGCGACAGCGACCTGCTGTGCTACCGGGCGGAAGCACCGGAGGAACTGGTTGCACGGCAGGCGGTCCAATGGGATCCGATGCTCGACTGGGCCGCGCAGGTCCTGGGCGCGCGCCTGCTCCCGCGGACCGGGGTCATGCACCAGCCACAAGAGGCCCCGGCGCTGGAGGTGCTGGCGCGACGGACCCATGCGCTCAGTGCCTTCGAGCTCGCGGCATTTCATGACCTCGTGAGCCTTTCAGGCTCGCTGGTGTTGGGTTTCGCGGCGGCGAAGGACGCGCGACCGGCGACAGAATTGTGGGAAATCTCACGTCTGGACGAGCTTTGGCAGGAAGAACACTGGGGCGAGGACGAAGATGCCACAGAGATGGCCCGGATCAAACGCGCCGCCTTCCTCCATGCCAAGGTCATGTTTGACCTCGCCCAACCGGAGTAGCGCAAAATTAGGCGCTCCCTTGAGGTAAACGGCAAGTTGAGGGCCATTTTCGGACGCTATACCCTTGACCTTCATGTGTGATGTGCCTCACACTTCTGGCCACTACGCGAGACGCACTCGCGCAGGATCACCAATCGGCGTGCAAAGCGCCGGTTAGATCCGCCCAAAAAGCGGTGGACAATCAGGAAGAGGTAAAGATGAACAAATCAATTATTTTTGGCGCGCTGACGATCGCCGGTCTGACTGCGGGTGCAGCTGCCGCCGCGACGCTTGACGATGTCAAGGCGCGCGGCACACTGAACTGCGGTGTGACGACAGGTCTGGTCGGCTTCGCCGCGCCGAACGCAAGCGGCGAGTGGGAAGGCTTTGACGTTGCAGTCTGCCGCGCGGTCGCTGCTGCGGTTCTGGGCGATGCGACTGCGGTCGAATTCGTCCCCACAACCGGCAAGACACGCTTCACGGCGCTGTCCTCCGGCGAGATCGACATGCTGGCCCGCAACACCACATGGACGTTCTCACGCGATACCGACCTCAAGTTCGACTTCGTCGGCGTGAACTACTACGACGGCCAGGGCTTCCTCGTTCCCAAGGCGCTGGGCGTTTCCTCGGCCAAGGATCTGGACGGCGCGACCGTCTGCATCCAGACCGGTACGACAACAGAGCTGAACCTCGCGGATTTCTTCCGCTCCAACAACATCAGCTACCAGCCCGTGCCGATCGAGACGAACGCCGAGGCGATCCAGCAGTATCTGGCCGGTGCGTGTGATGCGTACACCACAGATGCTTCCGGTCTGGCCGCATCGCGCGCCACCTTCGAGACACCCGGCGACCACATCCTGCTGCCCGAAATCGTGTCCAAAGAGCCACTCGGCCCGCTGGTCCGTCACGGCGATGCAGAGTGGGGCGATATCGTCCGCTGGACCCTGAACGCGCTGATCACGGCCGAAGAGTTGGGCGTGACATCGACCAACGTCAACGAGATGGCGACATCCACGACCAACCCCGAAGTCGCGCGTCTGCTCGGCACCGAGGGTGAATTGGGTGCGATGATCGGCCTTGATGCGGATTGGGCCAAGCGCGCAATCGAGACGCAGGGCAACTACGGTGAGATCTTTGCCAAGAACATCGGCGAAGAGACACCCATCGGGCTTGCCCGCGGTCTGAATGCACAGTGGACAAACGGCGGTCTGCTGTACTCCCCGCCATTCCGCTAAACTGAACGAACAGGGGGCGCGGGACATCCCGCGCCCTTTGTCTATCTGACCATACGACCAAAATGATGATCCGGGCCTGACGTCAAAAGACGCAATCAAAACAACCGGAGCACACAGGGATAATATTCATGTCGACAATTTCGGACCCTCAAAAGAGGACGTTCCAGCTTTCTATGCTGTTGAACGACTCACGGTACCGGTCGATGACACTCCAGGTCATCGCAGCCATCGCTCTGGCACTTGCGCTGGCCTATATCTATTCCAACCTTGCGGCCAACCTGCGCCAGGCCGGCCTCAATATCTCTTTCGCCTTTCTGGGCAGCCCGGCGGGCTATGACATCAACCAGACGCTGATCCCCTATGACAGCCAGTCTACCAACCTGCGCGCGGCGCTGGTCGGGATCCTCAACACGTTGCTGGTGGCGGTGCTCGCCTGTTTGACGGCGACGGTGTTCGGGGTGATCGCGGGTGTGCTCCGGCTCTCCAACAACTGGCTCGTGGCAAAGCTCATGGCCTTCTACGTCGAGATCTTCCGCAACATTCCGGTACTGATCTGGATCATCATCATCTTCACCATCATGACGGCAGTGATGCCCGGCGCGCGTGACTATCTCGGCGAGGATCCGCAGCGCGACATGCTGGCGGGGCTCTTTGCCTTCACGAACCGCGGTGTCTACGTGCCTGCCCCGTATTTCACCTCCGGCTTCGGCGGGGCAGAGGGCAGCGGGCTGAATTGGCTGCTGGTGATTGCCGTGCTGCTGGCCTCGTTCTTCGGGACGCGCATGGTGACGAGCAGGGCCAACGCAAAGCAGGCCGCGACCGGCGTGCGGCCCAAGACGCTGTGGCTCAATCTCGCGATCTGGTTCGTGCCGATCGTGGTGCTGCTGTTCCTGCTCGGCCTGTCAGTGGGACATGCCTGACCCGATGGCCAACCGCTTCAACTTCCGCGGCGGGATCCAGATCGGCGCGCCGCTGATCGCCCTGTGGTTCGCCCTGTCGATCTATACCGGCGCCTTCATCGCGGAGAACGTCCGTGCCGGGATCCTCGCCGTCTCCAAGGGCCAGACCGAAGCTGCGGCGGCCCTCGGCCTGCGCCCGCGTCGCGTGATGAGCCTTGTGGTGCTGCCGCAGGCGATGCGGGTTATCATTCCGCCGCTCATCTCGCAGTACCTCAACATCACCAAGAACTCGTCGCTCGCGATTGCGGTGGGCTATGCGGACATCACCGCGACCTTGGGGGGCATCACGCTCAACCAGACGGGCCGCGCGATTGAATGCGTCCTGCTGCTCATGCTCTTCTATCTCACAATCTCGCTGCTGATTTCCGCGGGGATGAACGTGTACAACAACACAATGAAGTTGAAGGAGCGCTGAGGTGAGCGATACACATGCACAGACCGTCGCCTTCGTCCGCGACACTGAAATCCCTCAGCAGCCGGCGCCGCTCACCGCGGCAGGTCCGGTCAAATGGATGCGGGAAAACCTGTTTGCCACGATCCCAAATGCGATCCTGACGCTCGCTGCCATCGCGGTGATCTACATGCTGCTGAGCGCTACGTTGCCTTGGCTGCTCAACGGCGTCTGGAACGCGGGCAGCCTCACGGAATGCCGCGAAATCCTTCAGGGCACCACGGGTGCCTGTTTCGCCGTCCTGAAAGAGCGCTGGCCGCAGTTGATCTTCGGCTTCCAGTATCCGCCCTCGGAATACTGGCGCCCGCTGCTGGCCTTCATCTTCATGCTGGTTGCGATCCTGCCGGTTCTGTTCTTCGATCTGCCGCGCAAGCTCCTGATCATTACCGGCCTGTTCCCCTTCGTCGCCTATTGGCTGATCTGGGGCGGCACGATCTGGACCCCGATCTTTGGGTTGATCGGCTTCGGCGTGGCCTATGCGGTCTACGCGCGCTTCGTCACGCAGAACTTCGCGCTCGGCTTTTTTGGCGGGGTTGCCGCGGCCGGGGTGTTTTGGACCAGTGCGTCCTACATCGTGCCCCTGATCGCACCCGCGGAGCCGTTGCTTCCGGCAGTGCCCTCACGCGATCTGGGCGGCTATATGCTCAACATGATGCTGGGCGTGACCTGCGTATCGCTCTCGATACCGCTGGGGATTGCACTGGCGCTGGGACGGCAGAGCTCGATGCCGCTGATCAAGTGGATGTGCGTCATCTTCATCGAATTCATCCGCGGTGTGCCGCTGATCACGTTGCTGTTCGTGGCCTCCGTCATGCTGGCGTACTTCTTTCCGCCGGAGGCGACGGTGGACCTGTTCCTGCGCGTCGTGATCATGATCACCATGTTCTCCTCCGCCTACATCGCAGAGGTGATCCGCGGCGGTCTCGCGGCGCTGCCCAAGGGGCAGTATGAGGCGGCCGACAGCCTCGGGCTCGATTACGCGCAGGCCATGCGGCTGATCATCCTGCCACAGGCGCTCAAGATCTCCATTCCTGGGATCGTGAATGTGGCGGTGGGGCTCTTCAAGGATACCACGCTGGTCTCCGTCATCTCGATGTTCGACATCATCGGCATGATCCGTGGGCCCATCCTCGCCTCGACCGAGTGGAACGGCCTCTACTGGGAGCTGTTCCTGTTCGCCTGCGTCGTCTTCTTCGTCGTCTGCTACGGCATCTCGCAATACTCGCAGTGGCTGGAACGTCGTCTTGCGACCGATCACCGGTAACACGCCCTCGGGCCGCGCGCGCGGCTGGGCTGAAATGAATGGAAGGTTGTGCCATGGCTGAAGCCACAAAACTCAAAGTATCGGACGAAGTCGCGATTTCGATCCAGAACATGAACAAATGGTACGGCACGTTCCACGTGCTGCGCGATATCGACCTCACGGTCTACCGCGGCGAACGGATCGTGATCTGCGGGCCGTCCGGCTCGGGCAAATCCACGCTGATCCGCTGCATCAACGCACTCGAAGAGCATCAGAAGGGCTCTATCGAGGTGGATGGCACGATCCTGTCCTCCGATATCAAGAACATCGACAAGATCCGGTCCGAGGTCGGCATGTGCTTCCAGCACTTCAACCTGTTCCCCCATCTGACGATCCTCGAGAATTGCACGCTCGCTCCGATCTGGGTGCGCAAGACCCCCAAGAAGGAAGCCGAGGAAGTGGCGATGCATTTCCTCAAAAAGGTAAAGATCCCCGATCAGGCGGATAAATACCCCGGCCAGCTTTCAGGTGGCCAACAGCAGCGTGTCGCGATCGCGCGCAGCCTGTGCATGCGCCCGCGCATCATGCTCTTCGATGAGCCGACATCGGCGCTCGACCCCGAAATGATCAAGGAAGTGCTCGATACGATGATCGAGCTCGCGGAGGAGGGTATGACCATGCTCTGCGTCACCCATGAGATGGGCTTTGCCCGTCAGGTGGCGAACCGCGTGATCTTCATGGACCAAGGTCAGATCGTGGAGCAGAATGAGCCTGAGCCGTTCTTCAACAACCCGCAGAGCCCGCGCACGCAGCTCTTCTTGAGCCAGATCCTGGGGCACTAGGGCCTTCCATTTTTCGAAACGATGAGGGGCGGGGGGAAACCTCCGCCATTAGTCTTTTAGATCCCGCGGTACGGTGAACGCGATGGCGCGGCCCGTCCCCATCCTCAAGTCACTCCAGGTCTCGACATCGAACGCCGCGACAAGCGTGGCGCAGGTGGGGAAGCGATCGAAATCGTCGTGATCTGGCGGGCTGCGCAGCAGCATCTCCGCCAGAAAGGCGCTGCCGGGATTGTGGCCGAGCATGAGGATGCAATCCTCCTCCCGTTTGCGCAATTCACCGGCCATCACATCAGCGTCCGCGAGGTAGAGCGTGCGGGTGAACGTGGTGTTCACCGGCCCAAGCGCGAGGCGCGCGAGCGTTTCACGCGTGCGTGTCGCATCCGAGCATAGGACGTGGTCGGGATGCAGGGACTGCGCGCGCAGCCAGTTCCCCATCTGCTCAGCCGCCGCACGTCCACGTGCATTGAGCGTGCGTTCATGATCGGAGGCGTTGGGATCGGACCAATCCGATTTGGCGTGACGCATGAGGATGAGGCGTTTCATTCAGGCTCCCTTGAAGGCGCGCATGTGGTGGGCGGATTGCGTCTCGGACCTGCCGAAGCGCTGGCTGACCGGACACGCACGGCGCACGGCGCATCCGCGCGTCATGCAGCCGCTGCCTGCATCGGTCGCGAGAAACCCCTTGCAGGCGGGCACATCGTAGCTGTGCAGATCCGAGAGCGCATCGACCGGGCAAGCGGTGACGCAAGCGCGGTCCGCACAGCTGTCGCAGGGGCTTTGGGTCAGCTGGTCAGGCAGCGGGATGCGTCCATCAAACATGATCGCGCCGCGATAGGAGATCATCAGCCCCGCACGGACATGCACCAGCATGCCGGTGGGGCTGTCGAATGCCTCCCCCGTCTGTTTCGCCCAGGCGATGAACGGGGCGTGGGGAGGTCCGCCAAACGGATAGATACAACCGGTCCCATTTGCCGCCTCACTGATGCGGGGCAAGATCCGCCGGGACCAGCGGTCAACCGGGTCTGGCTGTCCATCGTCATGTTCAGGGCTACGGCGGAACTGCTGCCAGAAGTCAGGTGCGGTGCCGATCAGGACCAAAGTCCGGCCCGTCAGGTCGCCGTCCGGATAGAGCCCCCCCATGGTCATGAGGCCATGCGGTGCGGCCAGCGCCTGCACCCTATCCAGAAGCCCGCGCGCCAGACCTTCAGGCGGTTCACCCCGCACGAATGATCGAGCCCGCCCCATGCTCGGTGAAGAGCTCCAGCAGGCAGGCGTTGGGCGCGCGCCCGTCGAGGATCACCGCCGCGCGCACGCCGGCGGCGAGGGCGTCGAGGGCGGTTTGCGTCTTCGGGATCATGCCGCCCGCAATCGTGCCGTCGGCGGTCATATCGGCGATCTGGGTCGCGGTCAGTTCGGTCAGAACCTCGCCCGCGGCGTTCTTGACGCCCGACACATCCGTGAGCAACAGCAGGCGGTCAGCCTTGAGCGCGGCGGCGATGGCACCCGCGGCGGTATCGCCGTTGATGTTGAATGTCTCGCCGCTTCGACCCATGCCAAGCGGCGCGATCACGGGGATCAGCTCCTTCTCGGCCATATCGAGCAACAGGCGCGGATTGACCTGAGAGGGCCTGCCCACCAGCCCCAGCGCGGGATCCTCCGGCTCGCAGATGATCAGCCCGCTATCCTTGCCGGAGACGCCCACCGCCCGTCCGCCCTGTTCTGAGATGGCCTGCACGATCTTGGCGTTCACCAGGCCGGACAGCACCATCTCGACCACTTCCATGGTCGCCGCATCGGTCACGCGCTTGCCGTTCACGAAGTCGGATTTGATGTCGAGCCGCTTGAGCATGTCGTTGATCATCGGCCCGCCGCCGTGCACGATTACCGGGTTCACGCCGACCTGCCGCATCAGCACGACATCGCGGGCGAATTCCTGCATTGCCTCGTCGCTGCCCATGGCGTGACCGCCCAGCTTGATCACCACGGTCGCATCATTGTAGCGCTGCATATAGGGCAGCGCCTGTGACAGTGTAGCGGCGGTGGCGGCCCAATCGCGGTTCATGTCTTGTTTTCTCATGTACTTGATCCCAGGGGTTTGCGGGATCATAGGCGCTTATTCCAGCGTGGCAATGACCGAGCGCAGCGTGGGAATACCCCAGCCTTTCTCCGAAGACGTCACGATGATTTCGGGGTAGGCGGCGGGGTGTTTGGCCAGTGCCGCGCGCACCTGATCGAGGATCTTGTCGCGTTCGGCCTGCTTGACCTTGTCCGCCTTGGTCAGCACCGCCTGAAAGGTCACCGCGGCACTGTCGAGCAGGCTCATGATCTCGTCATCGACCGCTTTGACGCCGTGACGCGCATCGATCAGAACGAAGGCGCGGCGCAGGGTCTGGCGCCCTTGGAGGAACTGCTTGAGCAAGCGCTGCCATTTCTCGACCACCGGCAGGGGCGCGTTGGCATAGCCGTAGCCGGGCAGATCGACCAGGTAGAGGTCACCGGCGGTGAAATAGTTGATTTCCTGCGTGCGCCCCGGCGTGTTGGACGCCCGCGCGAGCGCCTTCATCCCCGTGAGCGCGTTGATCAAGGTGGATTTCCCCACGTTGGACCGCCCGGCAAAACACACTTCGAGCCGGTCCGGGTCTGGCAGGCCGGACATCGCGACCACACCCTTCACGAAGGTCGTCTCACCGGCAAAGAGCAGGCGACCCTGCTCCAGCGTCTGCGCGTCGGGCTCTTCGGCGAGGGGAAAAGGCAGCTGCATCAGACGCGCGCCGCCAGCAGATCAAGCGCAGTCTGGCCTGCGCCCGTCGCTATCAAAGGCCGCGCGCCCCTCACTTTTTCGTCTCAGTCTTGGGCTTCTTGCCGAAGCTTCCCTTGATGTTGCCCAGCAGGTCGGGTTTGTAGCCCTGGCTGCGCATGATCAGGTATTGCTGGGTGAACGTAATCGTGTTGTTCGCGATCCAGTAGACCACCAGACCGGAGGCGAAACTGCCCAGCATGAACATGAACACCCATGGCATCCATGCAAAGATCATCTGCTGTGTCGGGTCCGTGGGTGCGGGGTTGAGCTTTTGCTGGAGCCACATCGAAATGCCCAGCAACAGCGGCAGAATACCGATGAAAACGAGTGCCATGATGCTGCCCGCATCGGGGGTGGCCCAGGGCAGCAGGCCGTAGAGATTGAAGATCGAGGTCGGGTCCGGCGCGCTGAGATCCTGGAAGGGACCGAAGAAAGGCGCGTGGCGCAGCTCAATCGTGACGAAGATCACCTTGTAGAGTGAGAAGAAAATCGGGATCTGCAGCAGGATCGGCAAACAGCCCGCGGCCGGGTTCACTTTCTCCTTCTTGTAGAGCGCCATCATGCCTTGCTGCATCTTCTGCTTGTCGTCGCCCGCCTCTTCCTTGAGCTTCTCCATCTTCGGCTGAAGCTCCTTCATCTTGGCCATCGAGACGTAGGATTTATAGGCCAGCGGGAAAAGCAGCGCCTTGATGAACAGCGTCAGCGCGATGATTGCGATGCCCATGTTGCCAATCAGAATGTTGAATTGATGCAGGAGCCAGAAGATGGGCTTGGTCAGGAAGGCGAACCAGCCCCAGTCGATTGCGTCGATGAAGTTGTAGACGCCCGCGTCCTCGTAGGCTTTCAGAACGTCCCATTCCTTTGCGCCAGCAAAGAACTGCGTGGTGTTCGTGATCGTCTGACCCGGCGCCACGATCTGGATCGGGCTCACGGCCTCGGTCTGATAGATATCGCGGCGTTCATCGTATTTGGCGACCGATTTGAAAGCGGTGCCCTGTACCGGGATCAGCACGCTCATCCAGTAGTGATCGGTGAACCCGATCCAGCCGTTTTCGGTGATGTTGTTCTCCAGCGTCCGCGCGCCTGCGCGTTGGTTGAACTCGAACTCGGGCATCTCGTCCCAGTCGATTTCGGAGTATTCGCCATCCGTCATGGCGACGACACCTTCATGCAAGATGAAGAAGTTCTTGAGATTGGTGGGCTCACCGTGACGGGCAAGCACGGCATAGGGCGCCATGGAGGCATCCGCCTCGCCGCTGTTTTCCACCGACTGGGTGATTGTGAACAGGAATTCATCGTCGATCGAGATTTCCTTGGTGAAGACGAGGCCTGCGCCATTGTCCCAGCGCAGGGTCACGGGCGTATCCACGCCCAGCGTCTCACCCGCGGCCAGTTCCCATTCGGTGTTGGGACCGGGCACCGCAGTGGCGTCAACGCCGGATGCGGCAGCCCATCCATGCAGCGCGTATTGCGCATTGGGCTCGGTGGCGGGGAAGAGGATCTCCACGATCGTCGCGTCATCTTCGAGCGAGGTAGAGTAATCATTGAGCGACAGCTCGTCGATGCGACCGCCGAGCAGCGAGAGCGAGCCGCTGACCCGTGCCGTCTCGATCGGGATGCGCTGCGCGGTCGCAAGTGCGCTCGGCGCGGTTTCGGTCGTGGCTGTAGCGGCAGGTGCCGCCGGAAGATCGGCCGACGGAGTGGCAAGCGTGCCCTCGGCTGGGGTTGTCTGTGTGGTCGTGGTGCCCTCGACCTGCGTGCCCGGCTCCGGCGGCGGGAACAGGACGAACCACACGAGGATCACGACAAAGCTGAGTGCTGTTGCAATGATGAGGTTCTTGTTCTGATCGTTGTCCATTGGCACCGCTACCTCAAGCCTGAAACTGTTCGGTGGGTACACAACGCGGGGGGCGAAAGGTCAAGCGGATTCGGGGATTCCAAAGGCGCGGATTTGCGAAATCCCGCTGCTTTTCCGGCTATTTTCCACGTCCTTGCATGATTTGCGGAACGTCTTGCAATTTTGCGTTATGGGCGAGGATCCAGTCGATAGTCTGGTCGAACGGCATCGGTCGCGCGATGCCGAAGCCCTGGACGTGGGTGCAGCCAAGTTGTGCAAGCAGCACGTGTTCGCCCGTGGTTTCCACACCTTCGGCGAGGGTCTCGACCTCCAGCCGCTCCGCCATCGTGAGGATCGCGCTGATCATGCGCTGTTGTTCTGGATCGCGGTCCGCCTTCATGACGAAACTCCGGTCGATCTTTATCCTGCTGACGGAAAAGCGGCGGATGGACGCGATGGAGGCATTGCCGGTGCCGAAATCATCAAGGTCGATATGACAGCCGAGAGCGCCCAAGGCGTTGATGTTGCGCGTGATCACATCGTCAGCCGCACTTGCCACGACAGTCTCGAGTATCTCGACCGCAAGCCTGTCCGGCGTCAGCTCAAACCGGTCCAGATCCCATTTGACCTTTTCCAGCAGACGCGGATTGCCAAGCTCCGAGCCGGTGAAGTTGACGCCGACCTGTGGCACCTCAACTCCGGCGGCATCCCATTTCTTGAGCGCTTGAAAGCTGTGGTACATCATCACGTCTGACAGCCGCTCAAGCAGATGCGCCTCCTCCATCGCGGGCAGGAATTCGGCCGGGGTGATCACGCCGCGCTGCGGATGGGTCCAACGGGCAAGCGCTTCGAAACCAGTGATCTTGCCGGTGTCGGTGGAGACCTGTGGTTGGAACCATGGGACGATCTCACCGCTCTCGAGGGCGGTGGCCACATCCTCGTGCAATTCGCGGCGGGTCTTGCGATCCTCATGCATTTGGCTGGAATAGGCGCGGATGCTGGACGCGCCGCGCGCCTGGGCACTGCGCAACGCAATGCAGGCCGCCTCGAGCCATTGATCCGCATCGCCTTCAGGTGTTCGGGAATGCTGGCAAAAACCGATGCAGACGTCGGTGTAGACAACTGTACCATCGAGCGAAACCGGCTCCTCCGCCGCGGTCTGCAGGCGGCCTGCGAGCGCTATGCACAGCTCGAGCGAGAGCTGCCGCACGGGGCTCACGCAGATGGCGAAGCGGGCATCACCGATCTGCCCAATCAGATCGCCATCGCGCATCACACCGCTCAGACGCTGGCCCATCCGCTCGATGATGGTGTCGCCCGCAGCAGGGCCGTAGCGGTCAACCAGCTCCGCGAACTCCTCGATTTCGATGACATGGATGCAAGAGTGCAACTGGTTCGCAACCGCATCTGCAAAGACACTCCTGCACCGCTCCGCCATCGGCTCATGCGCGAGCAGGCCGTGTTTCGTCCTCTTGCTGTTCGTGAAAGGGCCCGCCGGCATACCGAGACCGCCGGAAAGCAGGTAGACCGCGGGCACTAGGGCCGCGACGACGAGCAGCGCGCCCTCCCCGCCGAACCAATAGGCCGCAAGCGAGAAGGCGGGCACGAAGGCGAGGGCCGGCGGCCCGGTGAGAACGTCGTAGAGGCGCGAACGCAGCCGCTCAAGGCTCAACAGTGATCTTGCAGGTATCTTCTTCGGCATGTGCGCCCCTCCGCTCCGGTGCGCAAACTCACGCCGGTAAGATCAAGCTATCGGGAATCGCACCAAGTTCGGGTTAACGTTCCCTTCTTGTTCTCATCAAACTAGCTCAAATTTTCCGTATTTCGTTCGAGACCTGCGAAATCGAAAAGGCTAGGGTCGAGAAGATGGGAAGGCCGCGCGTTGGCAAGGGCGCGGAACATTACTTGGCGGCGGCCGGGACTATTGCGCTCCCAGCCGTCTAGGATCGCCTTGACCTGCTGGCGCTGCAGCCCGTCCTGCGAGCCGCATAAATCGCATGGGATGATAGGATAACCCATCGCGGTCGCAAATTTCTCGCAGTCCGCCTCTGCAACATGGGCGAGGGGGCGATAGACGAACAGATCACCCTCCTCGTTGAGGAGCTTGGGCGGCATCGTAGCCAGCCTGCCGCCATGAAAGAGGTTCATGAAGAAGGTTTCGAGGATATCATCGCGGTGATGGCCCAGCACCACGGCAGAGCATCCCTCTTCGCGGGCGATACGGTAGAGGTTGCCGCGCCGCAGCCGGGAGCACAGTGCACAGAATGTCCGGCCTGCCGGGATCTTGTCGATGACGATGGAATAGGTGTCTTGATATTCGATCCGGTGGGGCACGCCCATCTTCCCCAGAAACTCGGGCAGGACTGTCGCCGGAAAGCCGGGTTGCCCCTGATCGAGGTTGCAGGCCAGCAACTCCACCGGCAGGAGACCGCGCCATTGCAGCTCATGCAGGATGGCGAGCAGGGTATAGCTGTCCTTGCCGCCCGAGAGGCAGACGAGCCATTTCGTGCCTGGTTCAATCATCCCGTATTGCTCGATCGCATCGCGGGTCTGGCGAACGAGCCGCTTGCGGAGCTTCCTGAATTCGGTCGATTGCGGTGCGCCGTGAAAGAGCGGGTGAATGTCGTCGGGCTGATCAAGCATGGCGCGCTCCTTCGCGGCGAGGTTGATTTTATCTATATCACGTTAGTTCTGAACTAAAGGGCTTGGAGGTTACGGGATGCGGATTGCAATTCTTGGGGCGGCGATGCTGCTGGGGGCCTGCGTGGGCAAGCCCGCGCTCGACGATGAGAAGATGACGTCGGGTGACTTCAACCTGGAGGAATACTTCGAGGGTCGCGTGCTGGCCAAGGGGCAGTTTCAGGACGTGTTCGGCACGGTGCGCCGACGGTTCGACGTGGTCGTGACGGGCACGTGGGATGGCGAGACGCTCAAACTGGTCGAGGATTTCACCTATGCCGAGGGGACGACCGAGCAGCGGATCTGGCAGCTGCAGAAGACCGGCCCTGTCGTGGCGGACCAGACCTGGACCGGGTTTGCCGAAGGCGTGATCGGCACTGCCAAGGGCGAGGAGCGCGGAGATACCTTCAACTGGACCTACCGCATCGACCTGCCTGTACCGGACGGCACGCTGCGGGTCGATTTCAATGACTGGATGTGGGATATGGGCGGCGGGACAGTGCTGAACCGTGCCTATATGAAGAAATACGGCGTGGATATCGGCGAAGTCATCATTAACTTTGAAAAGCAGTGAAACGTCTTTTTTGCTAAGCGAAGGGTGATGATTGCGCGGGCTGCGAGGACATTGCCGCCGCCATTGGACCAGTCCAAGGCATTTCCGGGCCACGCACTCAACGGTCTTTAAAATTTTTGCCACTTCTACTTGGAATCTTGCTGAGCAGGGGGCCCCTCGACGCTACAAGAAATCTCTAATTTTCAGTCGTTAAGTGAAACGCCGCGTCTCGCGAGGATCCTGCCGCGCTTTCATCTGTGATCCGCAGCGCGTAGCAACCAGCACATGACAGCGCCAGATTTCCCGGGGAGTCTGGCGGCCTTCGCTCAGTCCTTGTCCGGCACCGGGTCATAGCCATCGCCGCCGAAGGGGTGGCAACGCCCGATCCGCCGCAGGGCGAGCCAGCTGCCGCGGACCGCGCCGTGCTTCTCCAATGCCTCGAGCGCATAGGCCGAACAGGTCGGCTGATAGCGGCAGTTGAAACCGACCCAAGGGCTGAGCAGGAGGCGGTAGGCGCGCACCGGCAGGGCGGCGATGTGGGCGAGCGGGGTCATGCGCGCGCGCCATGGAGGATGCTCAGGGCCTTCTCCAGATCCACCAGCAGCTGCGCGAACGGCAGCTCCGCCGTGGCCCCGTGGCGCCCGATAAGCACATAGTCATGGCCGGATTTGCCGTGTTGCGGCAGCACCGCGCGGGCAATCTCGCGCAGGCGACGTTTGGCGCGGTTGCGGGCGACGGCGTTTCCGACCTTCTTGGAGCAGGTGTAACCGATCCTGATGCCCTCCGCCTCGCCTTCGGGGCGGGTCTGCATCTGGAGAACGAACCCGTTCATCGCGACCCGCTTGCCCCGCGCCGCGCGTTGAAAATCGCGGCGCTTGGTCAGCACGGTAAGGGGCGGACATGACAAAACCGCCGCAGACGCAGTCCCGTTGGCGGCAGTGCCAATCAGGTCGGTCTCCGGCGGTGTCATCTCATGGGCCTGTGGCGCGGTGTTACGCGCTCAGCTCTTTGCGGCCCTGTGCGCGGCGGGCGTTGATGATCTTGCGGCCCGCTTTCGTTGCCATGCGCGCACGGAAACCGTGGCGGCGCTTGCGGACGAGGTTGCTGGGTTGAAAGGTGCGTTTCATCGCTCCGTCTCCATCTAGTGTCAGTCGCGCGCCGCGGATTCGCGGCCACGCATCAATTCAGACACGTGCTCTAATGCGGCAAAGGCGCCAAGTCAAACCCTGTGGGCCGCTAAATCACGCCGATCTGCAATAAATCTGCGCGCACGGGGCACGATATGTTTCAATCCCGGATCAAACGGCGCAGAGAGGGGTTAAATCCAACACGGTCGATCAAGGGCGCGTGAGCAGTGTGTTCGCGAGCCGCTTTAAAAGGCATCTAGTGATCGTAACCCCGTGCTGGAGGCCGTGCAATGACAGAAATGAGCCAAGACATGAGCAAGAAATCCCTCGTCGCGCGCATTGTGCCGCTTGCTCTGATCGGGGTGGTTGCGGCGGTGGGTGCGTTTGTGCTGCGCGACTACCTGAGCTTTGATGCGCTGCGCGACAACCGCGAGGCGTTGCTGGCTTTTCGGGACAGCAATTTCGCGCTGACGGTGCTCGGGTTCATGCTGGTCTACGTGGCCATCGTGACCTTCTCGCTGCCGGGTGCGCTGATCGCGACGCTGACGGGGGGGTTCCTCTTCGGGACGGCACTCGGTGCCGCGATCAACGTCACGGCGGCAACCACCGGCGCCACGCTCATCTTCACGGCGGCGCGGATGGGTCTCGGCGACAGGCTGCGCGCGCGAATGGACGCATCGGACGGCATGGTGTCGCGGATCAAGGCGGGGCTTGATGGCAACCAGTGGTCGATGCTGTTCTTTATCCGGCTGGTGCCTGCGGTGCCGTTCTTCGTGGCCAACCTGATCCCTGCGTTTCTGGGCGTGCCGCGCCACCGTTTTGTGATATCGACATTTCTGGGGATCATACCGGGTTCGCTCGTTTACACATCTGTTGGGGCGGGTCTGGGTGCCGTGTTCGCACGCGGCGAGACGCCGGATCTGGGGATCATATTCGAGCCGCATATCCTGCTACCGATCCTCGGGCTTTGCGCGTTGTCGTTGCTCCCCGTGGTGATCAAGGCCGTGACCGGCAAGAAGGAACTCTTGAAATGAAGCACGTCAAAACGGATATTCTGGTGATCGGCGCGGGGTCCGGTGGCTTGTCGGTCGCGGCAGGCGCTGCGCAGATGGGTGCGAAGGTGGTCCTGCTCGAAGGCCACAAGATGGGGGGCGATTGCCTCAACTACGGCTGCGTGCCCTCCAAGGCGCTGATCGCGACGGGCAAGGCGGCCTATGGCCAGCGGCACAGCGCGATGTACGGCGTCGCCAATGCAAAGGGCGAGGTCGACTACGCCGCCGCCAAGGATCATGTGGCCGATGTGATCGCCACGATCGCGCCGGTGGACAGCCAGGAACGGTTCGAGGGGTTCGGGGTCAATGTGATCCGCGAATATGGCCGTTTCATCTCGCAGACGGAGGTGCAGGCCGGTGATACCGTGATCAAGGCGCGGCGCATCGTGATCGCCACCGGCTCCTCGCCGCTGGTGCCGCCGATTCCGGGACTGGATGAGGTGCCCTATGAGACCAACGAGACGCTTTTCGAGCTGCGGGAGAAGCCGGAGCATTTGCTGATCATCGGGGGCGGGCCCATCGGCATGGAGATGGCGCAGGCGCATATCCGCATGGGCTGCAAGGTGACGGTGATCGAAGGGGCCAAGGCGCTGGGCAATGACGACCCGGAACTGACGGAGGTGGTGCTGTCGTCCCTGCGCGACGAGGGCGTCGAGATCGCAGAGAATGCGAAGGCGTCGCAGGTCAGGGGCAAGGCCGGTGCCATCGAGATCGAGACCGAGGATGGCCGCGTCTTCAAGGGCTCGCATCTGCTGGTGGCCGTGGGGCGCAAAGCCAATATAGACAGGCTGGATCTGCCTGCGGGCGGCGTCAAGCCCACGCAAAACGGGATCAAGGTCGATGATGGGCTGCGCACCTCCAACCGCCGGGTCTATGCGATCGGCGATGTGGCGGGCGGTCTGCAGTTTACCCATGTGGCGGGGTATCATGGCGGTGTCATCATCCGCTCGATGCTCTTCGGCCTGCCGTCCAAGGCCAAGACGTCGCATATCCCCTGGGCCACCTACACGGAGCCCGAGCTCGCGCAGGTCGGGTTGACGGAGGCGCAGGCCAAGCGCAAGCACGGCAAATCGCTCGAAGTGGTGCGCTTTCACTACAACCACAACGACCGCGCCATCGCGGAGCGAAAGAGCAAGGGTTTCATCAAGGTGATGGTCGTTCGCGGGCGCCCGGTCGGCGCCTCCATCGTCGGTTATCAGGCGGGAGAATTGATCAACCTTTGGGCGCTGGCACTGGCAAATCGCATGAAAATGAGCCAGATTGCCGCCATGGTCGCCCCCTATCCCACGATCGGCGAGGTCAATAAGCGCGCGGCGGGGGCGTATTTCAGTCCGCGCCTGTTCGAGAGTGATATGGTCAAGAAAGTGGTCGGCCTCATCCAGCGGTTCTTGCCGTGATGCAGGTCGCGCGCGGCCGCGACCAGCGGGACACGCCTGACGCACCCGCATCCTTTATAGGCGCCAGAGGCATGTAATGTTCAACTCCCTGTCCGGACGTCTGCTGATCCTCACCACCATTTTCGTGATGATCGCGGAGGTCCTGATCTTCGTGCCCGTCGATCGCGCGGTTCCGCGAGGATTACATGCTTGACCGGCTGGAGCGCGCGCAGATCGCGTCGCTGTCGCTGCTGGCCGACGACATGATCGACGCCGATCTCGAGGCGGAACTGCTGCGCAACGCCGAAGTGCTCAACATCGTGTTGCGCCGCGACGAAATCCGCCAGCTGGTGCTGGCCTCGCCCATGCCGCAGATGATCGCGGGCACTGTGGATCTGAGGGACGATTCCGCAGGTACGCTGATCCGCGACGCGATGCGGCGGCTGGCCAGGCCGCAGAATGAGGTAATCCGTGTGATCGGCGCGCCGGTCCGCGATGCCGGTCTGCTGATCGAGGTGACGATGGAGACCGCGCCGATGCGGGCGGCGATGATCGACTACGGTCTGCGGATCCTCGTGCTATCGGCCGTGATCTCGGTGATCACCGCGCTGCTGCTGTTCGTCGCGATGCGGTTCCTGCTGGTCAAGCCCATCAAGAGGGTCGTGGGCCATATGCAGCGCTATGCCGCCGCGCCCGAAGACGCGCGGCGGATCATCGTGCCATCCGCGCGGGTGACGGAGCTGCGGGAAGCCGAGGAGGCGCTCAAATCTCTCCAGACAGAACTGACCGGCGCGCTGCGCCAGAAGGAGCGGCTGGCCCAGCTCGGCTCGGCGGTGAGCAAGATCAGCCATGATCTGCGCAATATCCTCACATCGGCGCAGCTCTTCACCGACCGGATCGAGATGTCAGAGGATCCGGTTGTCGCGCGGATGGCGCCCAAGCTGGTGGGCTCGATCACCCGTGCCGTGCATCTGTGCGAATCGACGCTGGCCTTCGGCAAGGCGGAGGAGCCGGGGCCGACGCTCACCTTCGTCCGGCTGCGCGATGTCGTCGAGGAGGTGCTCGGCAGCGAGCGGCTGGCGGTGGGAGAGGACGAGGTGTACTTCGTCGTCGATGTCGATCCTGCGCTGCAACTGCGCGCGGATCCCGAGCAGATGTACCGTGTGCTCGCCAATCTGATCCGCAATGCGCGGCAGGCGATCATGGCCTCGGGCAAGGGGGGCGAGATCCGGATATCCTCGTCGGAGACCCCTGCGGCCTGGGTGATCTGCATCGCGGACACCGGGCCGGGTCTGCCCGCAAAGGCGCAGGAGCATCTCTTCTCGCCCTTCCAGGGCTCTGTGCGCAAGGGCGGGACCGGGCTCGGCCTCGCGATATCGGCGGAACTGCTGCGCGGCCATGGCGGGGACATCAAACTCGCACGCTCGGACGCTACCGGCACGGAGTTCGTGATCACCCTGCCCAAGGGCGACGGAACCCTTTGATTGTTTTTGAGCGTGATGCAGATTTGCGCTGCAAGAGGGCTTGCATTGCCACCGCGCTCCTACTAAACCGCCCCACAGTGGACCGATAGCTCAGCTGGATAGAGTACCTGACTACGAATCAGGGGGTCGGGGGTTCGAATCCTCCTCGGTCCGCCACTTAGCCCCCTAAATTGATGTTTTTAGTTGGTAACTTGGGGCGCATCCCCCAATGTGGCCACCGGCTCGTAGCGGGTTGTTCCGAAACTGGGCTTGGTGCATACGAAAATGGCTAGGAAATTAGACCACCTCTGGATGCTGCATTAGTCAACTACATCAATTTCAATTGAGCTTACCCACAGAACAACAAGCACTTAGCCGTGTCAGCAGGCATCGCCGAGTATCGCTTAGTCCGGAGGGGCGTCATCTACCGGCGCCGGCGGGATGAGTGCATCTTGCGGCACTACTGGATTTGGGTCGGCATCTTCATCCGGCACTTCGGCTTCCTCGGTAACCGTATCGACGTCGAGCGTTTCGCCATCCACGACATTTGAGTTTGATGTATCATCCTGCGCAATGCTCGACCAAACAAACAGCGCAACAGCGACCACGACAACGGCGGCTAAACCGAGCCAAAGGTATGAGCGCTGCGATGAGGGGTCTGAAGTCCGTCCGGCCGACATGGATTTCTTTGGATCTGCCATTTAATTCTTCCTTTTGGAAAGGCCCGTCTTGGGGATGTATGAACCCGATGTGTCGCTAGGAGGGACCGGCGACCTAAGTTCGCCTTCATTGAGAAAGGAACTAACCAAACGATCATTCGTTCAAGTTTATTTCTAAACAGACATTTCCCAAGTGGAACGTCCTCTCCTGCATGTTTTGGCCGTCTTGCGCTCCGATCGAGCGATCTGTGCGCGTCTTTCGCTTGTTGCAGTGAATTGGTCCCGGAAATTCGGACAGTTAGCTAAGATGGATCCCAAACCTTGATGGGATACGCATGTGGAAAAAGCCCCGGAGTTTTACCGATCAGTTTGAGGCCAAGGTGGCGCTAGAAGCCCTGCGGGGCGACAAGACTGTGAAGGAGATCGCAGCCAAGCATCCGTTGCACTAAAATCGGGCCAGCACATGGAAGCGGCAGGCTATCGAGGGAATGGCAGACGTCTTCTCTGGCGACAAGCAGAGCGGCCCGAGCGAAGCCAATGTCAAAGAGCTTCACCCCAAGATCGGGAGGCTGGCAGTGGAGAACGTTTTTTGTCGGAAGGCCTCAAGAAGTGAGGCCGCCAAAGAATCGATCGATGATCCAGAGGGGCCATCCCAATCTGAGCATCAGTCAGCAATGCAGGCTTGTGAGCCTGAGCCGGTCAGCGTTCTTCTAGACGCCGGTCGTGATCGATGCGGCCACGCTGGGCATGATGAAAGAAATCGACCGTGGATTTACCGAAGACCCGTTCTTCGGGTCACACCACAATGCCGCCTATCTACATGGTGGAGGCACTATCGTGGGGTGGCATCGCGTGCGTCGTCTGATGGCAAAGACGGGCCTGGAAACAATCTGCAAGCGTCCAAGACCCAGCCAGCCTCGTCGGCAGCATCCGGTCTACCCGTTTTTGATGAGAAAGATGGTGATTGATCGACCGAACCAGGTCAAGTGCGCCGATATCACTCTGAGTAATTGATCATCCGCGTTCTCTGGCGGTGCGTAGTTCCCGCATCTGAAAAAGGACAGCTGTGATGAAACGTTATTTTGTTGGCCTTGATGTATCGAAGGTTGGAACGGTGGTTTGCCGGCGGCATGATCGCGGTGACATCGTGATGTCGTCCAAGAAGCCTACCCTGACTTCGATGCCTGCTTTCTTAGCCATCATAGTCTGGATGCGTGCGCTAAGACTGCTTCACTAACGCTGCCACCATCGCTCTAGGTTTGACAGCTTCACGGCTGCGCAAGCATGCTGATGATTTGGATGCGCTCTACCGGATCCTACTGCACCGCCGACGATGAACGCCGTGGTCAGATAGGCCGCCGGCACGGCATGTACGAGGCGGTAGGGAAAGGACGGGTTGAAGATGATTTGCTATAAGTCGTCCGGCAGGAACTGCCCGGTGACCGGGTCAATGGTGAAGCCTGCGGGCGTGCGCATCCGGCTGTTCACGCTGAGGATCCAGCCCGCGGAAAAGAAAGTGCCGAAAGCGACGGCGCCGCAGGCGTTCATGTGAAGCGCCGACCCGACCCTTTTTCCGGCCAAAGGGCATGATGCCGAGAAAGCCCGCCTCCAGCAAGAATGCCGACGGCACCTTGTAGGCCATGGGCGCCGCGATGACCGGTCCGGCACGATCCGGAAATACCGCCCAGTTGGTGCCGAACTGACAGGACATGACGATGCCCGAGACGTCAGCAGTTCGCGTGAGGAGCAAGGAGCGTGCGGGCAGGGGGCCGGTGACGACCCGACCGTGTGCGATGCCAGCGACATCGAGCCGGATGGTGTGCTTCTTTTTCTTTTATCGCGCCGCCAAAGAACATATACGCAAAATAAATCAATAATGAGAATAGACCATTGGAGCAGAGATGAAGCTGACCGCCTATACGAATTATGCTTTGCGGACCCTCCAGCTTGCTGCGCTCAGGGCGCCCGAACTCGTCAGGATTGATGAGGTCAGCCGCATCCATGGTCTGAAAAAACCAAACATTGTCAAAGCGGTGCATGAGCTTGGCCGTGAGGGGTTCCTGCTGACCCAGCGCGGACGCGGGGGCGGGTTCCAGCTTGCCCGCCCTGCGGCAGAAATTCGCATCGGCGACGTGGTGCGCTTGACCGAAGGGGATCTCGACATCGTGGAATGCTTCAATCCCGCCAGCAATACCTGCCCGCTCATCGGCATCTGCCGTCTGTCACGCGCGCTCAAGGACGCGACCCGCGCCTTCATGGCGGTTCTGGACAATCTGACCGTCGCCGATATCGCGGCCAACAAGGGCACGCTGTTGGAGCGGATCGACGCCGGTGTGGCTCTACCCGAAGGAGCCTCAAAATGAGCGGCTGGCTCGATCGGTTTCCCGGGCTTTCGGCGCTCGAGACTGCGGACCGCACCCGGCTCCTGGATGCCGCGCGCATTGCCGCCCTGCCGAAGGGGACGGTGATCTTTGGGCCGGGGCGCCCGCCCGAGAACCTTCTTCTGCTTCTCGAAGGGCGCGTGCGGGTGCAGCAGATCACTGAGAACGGGCGCGAAATCGTCCTCTACCGCGTGCACGCGGGCGAAAGCTGCGTTCTGACGACCGCCTGTCTTCTGGCCTTCGAGGACTACACCGCCGAAGGAATCGCGGAGACGGATGTGGAAGCTGTCGTGATCCCGCGCGCGGCGTTCGATGACGTCATGTCAACCTCCCCCGCGTTCCGGCGGTTCGTCTTTTCGGCCTATTCCCGGCGCATCACGGATCTGTTCCTGACGGTGGAGGAGATCGCGTTCGGGCGCATGGACGCGCGACTGGCCGCCAAGCTGCTGGAGCTTGCGGGCGAGGAATCGCGCATCACCGCGACCCATGCCGTGCTGGCGACCGAGCTTGGCACCGCGCGGGAGGTGATCAGCCGCCAGATGGCCGAATTCCAACGCCGCGGCTGGGTCGAGCAGAGCCGCGGCATTGTCACGCTTGCGGACCGCGGCGCGCTGGAAAAATTCGTGGAGGCGAACCCGATATGAGGTTTTGGTGACAAGGTTACCGACGGCGCGCCGCGACTAGGCTAGAATGGTGATGAAATTTTTTTCCGGAGGATATGGAATGTCTCGCAATGAAAGTACTTTCGACCGCGCGCTGCGCGGTATCTTGGGGGTCGCGCTGATTGCGCTGGCGCTCTCGGTACAGATCGCCAATCCGGTGTTCTACTGGGGGGCGATTGCAGTGGGTGCCGTGCTCCTGATCACCGCCGTCACCGGCTTCTGCCCAGCCTACCGCATTCTCGGGCTCAAAACCTGTAGGGACTGCTGATGGAAACGACGTTTACACCGCTGATGTCGCTGTCGGGCGGCGTTCTGATCGGACTCTCCGCCGTTTTGTTGATGGCGATGCTTGGCCAAATCATGGGTGCTACCGGCATATTGGGCGGGCTGGTCCTGCCCGGATCGACGCGCGAGTTCCTCTGGCGCGCCGTACTGGTGGCGGGGATGGTCACCGCGCCCGTCGTGCTGGCGATGCTCGGCGCCCCCGTGGCGGTCGAGGTGCCGGTGAGCACGGCGATGCTGATCGGCGGCGGGCTCCTCGTGGGCTTCGGTGCCGCGACCGGCTCGGGCTGCACATCTGGGCATGGCGTCTGCGGCATGGCCCGCCTGTCGCCGCGGTCCTTCGCCGCGACGCTCACTTTCATGGCCGCGACCGCCGCGACCGTCTACATCCTTCGCCACGTTTTGGGAGGCTGACATGCGCCTGATTGCAACATATCTCATCGGCCTCGTATTCGGGCTCGGCATCTCCATTTCGGGCATGGCGAACCCCGCTAAGGTCATCAACTTCTTCGACATCGCCGGGAGCTGGGACCCGAGCCTTGCCTTCGTGATGGGGGGCGCGCTGGTGACGGCGCTGATCGGCTACCGTATTGTGCTGAAGCGCCCCGCGCCTGTGCTTGCTGCCGATTTCCAGCTGCCCACGGGCACCAGCATCGACGCGCGTCTCATCGGCGGCTCCGCCATCTTCGGCATCGGTTGGGGGATTGCGGGCTTCTGTCCGGGCGGCGCGCTGCCTGCACTGGGGACCGGACGGATGGAGGTCGTGATCTTCGTCGCCGCAGCGGCAGTCGGCATCGTCATCGCGCGGCTTATGCCGACCTTGCTGAGCGGCTCAAAGGCCGCGGCGTGACATCGGTGCAGCGGGACGCGGACACGACCGGCTGCCCCACTGAAACGACGGCCAACGGCCCTTTGACGATAACGGGATGGAGGACGACATGGAGATCAAGAAACTGACCGAGAAGCTATCGGTTGGCCCGCAGATCGCCGCCGCCGACGTGGCGGAGCTGAAACGCCAGGGGTACCGCGCCATCATCGGCAACCGCCCCGATGGTGAGGGTGCGGACCAGCCGAACTTTGCCGAGATCGAGGCCGCGGCGAAGAAGGCCAGGCTCGAGACGCGGCACATCCCCATCGAAACCGGCAAGGTATCGCAAGAGGATGCAAAAGCCTTCGGCAAGGCGTTGAAGGATCTGCCCGGTCCGGTCTTTGCCTTTTGTCGCTCGGGCACGCGGTCAACAACGCTCTGGGCGCTGAGCGAAGCGGAGCAGAGGCCAGTGTCCGAAATACTGGGCGCCGCGAAAGCCGCGGGCTATGACATGAACGGCGTCGCGCGCAGGATCGCCAATGGCGGGGAAACGCCCAGCGATGCGGAGGATGCGCATTACGACGTCGTCATCGTCGGCGCGGGCGCTGCCGGTATCTCCGTCGCAGCGAGCCTCAAATCCCGCAAGCCAGGGCTGCAGGTGACGGTGATCGACCCGGCGGATATCCACTACTACCAACCTGGCTGGACCATGGTCGGCGGAGGCATTTTCGAGGCCAGCGAAACCGCCAGGACGATGGGATCGCTGATCCCGAAGTGCGTCACCTGGATCAAGGCTGCCGTTGCCGCCTTCGAGCCCAAGCGCAATGCAGTCATCCTCGATGGGTGCCGTGTTGTCGGCTATGACAGGCTGGTGGTTTGCCCGGGGCTGAAGCTCGACTGGGGCGGGATCGAAGGGCTCGAGGCGACGCTCGGGCGCAACGGTGTCACCTCGAACTACCGTTATGATCTGGCTCCCTATACGTGGGAGCTGGTGAGCGGCCTGAAAGAGGGGCGCGCGATCTTCACGCAGCCGCCGATGCCGATAAAATGCGCCGGCGCGCCACAAAAGGCGTTGTACCTGTCGGGCGATGCCTGGCGGCGACGCGGTGTGCTGAAGAATATCGACATACAGTTCATGAACGCAGGCGGCGTGCTCTTTGGCGTCAAGGATTACGTGCCCGCGCTCATGGAATACATAGAGCGCTATGACGCAAAACTGAACTTCTTCCACAACCTCGTCGCCATCGACGGTCCGTCGAAAACGGCTGTGTTCGAGGTCAAAGAGCCGGATCAGGAGGTGCGGCGCGTTGAGACGAATTTCGACATGATCCATGTCTGCCCACCACAGACGGCCCCCGATTTCATCAAGGTCTCACCGCTTGGCGATGCGGCGGGTTGGGTCGATGTGGATCAGGCCACGCTGCGCCACAAGGAGCATCACAACATCTGGTCGCTCGGCGATGTGATGAACGCGCCCAATGCCAAGACCGCCGCCGCTGCGCGCAAGCAGGCCCCTGTCGTGGCCGAAAACATCATCGCCGACATGCGCGGTCGCGAGGCCGTGGCGCAATATGACGGCTACGGCTCCTGCCCGCTGACCGTGGAGCGCGGCAAGATCGTGCTGGCTGAATTCGGGTATGGCGGCGTGCTGAAACCAAGCTTTCCCTCCTGGCTGATCGACGGCACCAAACCGACCCGCGCGGCCTGGCTTCTCAAGGAAAAGATACTGCCCCCGGTCTACTGGAAGGGCATGTTGCGGGGCCATGAGTGGATGGCCAAACCCGAAGCCCTGACGGCCAAGGCCGCAGAGTAGTACCCCCGGCCTCGTCCTACTTCGGGCCACCTTCGAGGTGAGGCTTCGGCCTCGCCTCTTTCTTACCGGATATGATATGCGCTCACTCTCCAGATACCTTCCGATCCTCGACTGGGGCCGCCGCTACGATCGTGCGGCCCTTGGTGCGGACCTGTTGGCGGCGGTGATCGTCACGATCATGTTGATCCCGCAGTCGCTTGCCTATGCCATGCTGGCCGGGCTGCCGCCCGAAGCGGGCATCTACGCCTCGATTGCGCCGATCATCCTCTATGCCATCTTCGGCACCAGCCGTGCCTTGGCCGTAGGGCCGGTGGCCGTCGTGTCGCTGCTGACGGCCTCGGCCGTCGGCCAGGTGGCGGATCAGGGGACGGCAGGCTACGCGGTCGCCGCCCTCACGCTCGCGGGGCTGTCGGGTGCGTTCCTGTTGCTGCTGGGCGTGTTCCGGCTGGGGTTTCTCGCCAACTTCCTCAGTCATCCGGTGATTGCGGGCTTCATCACCGCTTCGGGTATCCTGATCGCCCTGAGCCAGCTCAAGCACATCCTCGGCATCGACGCCTATGGCCATACATTGATCGAGATCGGCGGCTCGCTGCTGTCGAACATCGGCGGCATCAGCCTTCCTACTCTTGCGATCGGCATCCCCTCGACGGCTTTCCTGTTTTGGTCCCGCAAGGGGCTGAGGCCCCTGCTGCGGCGCATCGGGGTGCCGCCTTTGGCGGCGGATATTGCGACCAAGGCCGGGCCGGTGGCCGCGGTCGTCGTCACGACGCTTGTCGTTTGGGGGATGAGCCTGGAGGGTGTCGGCGTCAACATCGTGGGCGCCGTGCCACAGGGCCTGCCGCCGCTGACGCTGCCCTCCTTTGCGCCGGACGTTGTCGTCGCGCTCGCGCTGCCGGCGATCCTGATATCGATCATCGGCTTCGTGGAGTCCATTTCTGTCGCGCAGACGCTGGCGGCCAAGAAGCGCCAGAGCATTGATCCCGACCAGGAGTTGATCGGTCTCGGTGCCGCCAACATCGGCGCGGCGTTCACCGGCGGCTACCCGGTCACGGGGGGGTTTTCACGCTCCGTCGTCAACTACGACGCGGGTGCGCAGACGCCTGCCGCAGGGGCCTATACCGCCATCGGCCTCGCTGTCGCTGCCTTGGCCCTGACGCCGCTGGTCTATTACCTGCCCACTGCAACGCTGGCGGCCACGATCATCGTCGCGGTCCTCGGCCTCGTCGACCTGTCGATCCTGCGCAAGACCTGGGCCTATTCGCGGGCCGATTTCATCGCCGTCGCCGCGACGATCCTGCTGACGCTGATCTTCGGTGTCGAGATTGGTGTCGCTTCGGGCGTTATCATCTCGGTGCTGCTGCACCTCTATGCGACGTCCAAGCCGCATGTGGCAGAGGTCGGTCGCGTCCCCGGAACCGAGCATTTCCGTAATATCCACCGCCATAAGGTCGAGACGGATCCGCGCGTGCTGACCCTGCGCATCGACGAGAGCCTCTATTTCGTCAACGCCCGCTTTCTGGAGGATCTGATCCAGTCCTGTGTCACGGATGGCAGCGAAATCGCCCATGTCATCCTTATGTTCTCGGCCGTCAACGAGGTCGATTACTCCGCGCTCGAAAGCCTCGAAGCGGTGAACGCGCGCCTCAAGGACATGCGCGTCGGGCTGCACCTGTCGGAAGTCAAAGGCCCGGTGATGGACCGGCTCAGACGGTCGCATCTGATCCAAGAACTGAACGGGCGGATATTCCTCTCCCAGAACGATGCTTGGATGGCGCTGACGGACCGTCCGCGCAAAGCCGCTGAATGAAAAGGACCTGAAGATGGCGAAAATGAAGATAAGCGAAAGTACCGGTGCGGCTTCCCCGCGGGTGGCGGGGTTCTACGAGCCCGAAACCGGGTCGATCCAGTATGTCGCGGTCTGCGAGGCCACGAAGAAGGCGGCGCTTATCGACGTGGTGCAAGGCTTTGATCCGGCGAGCGCCGCGACGGACATGGCGCCCGCGCGGGAGGTGCTGGATTGGATCGAGGCAGAAGGGCTCACGGTGGAATGGGTGCTCGATACCCACCCGCATGCCGATCACCTCATGGCGTCGGCTTGGCTCAGGGAGCAGACCCGCGCGCCCAATGCCATCGGTGAAAAGGTGCTTGAGATCGCGGGCCTGTGGCGCGATCTCTACCATATGCCGGAGCTTGACCCGGCACCGCATTTCGACAGGCTTTTCGCCGATGGCGACACGTTTCGGCTGGGTAACTTGGAGGTGCTGGTGATGCTCTCCCCCGGTCACACGCTGGGGTCGATCACCTATGTGATCGGCGATGCGGCATTTGCACATGACACCTTCATGCAGCCCGACGCCGGCACCGCCCGCGCCGATTTTCCCGGTGGCTCCGCCGCTGAGCTCTACGACAGCCTGCAGCAGATCCTCGCGCTTCCCGAGGACACGCGCGTCTTTATCGGCCATGACTACGGTACCGACGACCGTGATGAGCCTGCTTGGGAAAGTACCGTGGCCGAACAGAAGGCGGCCAACAAACACATCGGCGGCGGCGTGTCGAAGGCGGATTACGTCAAGGTGCGCGAGGCGCGCGACGCGACGCTGGGCTTGCCTGACCGCATGCTCGCGGCGCTGCAGATCAACCTGCGTGGTGGCAAGCTGCCCGATGCGGAGACCGACGGGCACCGGTATCTCAAGACACCGCTCAACCGGTTCTGAGTTCTTCGGCACCGACAACGGCGACCTTGTCACCGTCAGCACCGTGCCGCCCGATGTGGTCATTAGAAACGCGGATTGCCTGCCGCAGTCGATTACTTCGCTGTGGCGCTGCCGTCAGGTCCGCTTGTACGCCGGCAGATGCGTCAGCGCCGCGCGGAGGGCATCGCCCCAGCTTGCGCTGATCGATTTGAAATAGGGGTCCTGATCGGTCACGCGCGGCTGCGTGTCGAGCCGGAAGCTGTCGGCCTCATAGATCTGTACGTCCAGCGGCAATCCGACGGAGAGGTTCGCCTTGATCGTCGAATCGAAGGAGACCATCAGCAACTTGATCCCGTCCTCGAAGCTCATGTCCGGTTCATAGGCGCGCACGAGAATCGGCTTGCCGTACTTGGCCTCGCCGATCTGGAAAAACGGCGCGTCTTCCGTGACTTCGATGAAGTTTCCCTCGGGATAAACCAAAAACAGCGTCGGCGCGCCGCCCTTGATCTGGCCGCCGACGATCACGGACGCCTTGAAGGCGGACGTCGCGGACTGGCCATCCGCACCGCCGCCCTGAATGACTTGCTTGAGCGTGTTGCCGACAAAGCGCGCCACCTCGAACATGGTGGGCAGGGTCAGAATCGTCGGCTGCCGTTCGCTCGGCACCTTGGAGCGTTCCTCGATGATGCTGATCAGCGCCTGGGTCGTTGCGAGGTTGCCCGCGGTCATGATGGTGATCGCACGCTCCCCTTCCACGCTGAAAGAAAACATCTTTTTGGTGGTCGAGAAATTGTCAACACCTGCGTTGGTGCGGGTGTCCGACATGAAGAGGAGGCCACGGTTCAGATAAAGGCCGACACAATAGGTCATGATTTTTCCATAACAGGATGCGCTGCGTGAAACTGCTGGTGCTAACTAGCCACGAAAGTATGGCTATACAATATTGAACCTTTCGGTTTCGTTTCCGCGCGCCGGAAGTGCGTGCCTGCGGCAACGCAGGTCAATCGGGGATGCGCGTGACCTCAACGCTCTGCTCCTGCAGATCGAGCGCGCCGTATGAGGTCAGGAAAGAAGCATCCGCCGCGTCCCGGCCGATGCAGATTCGCACGATTTCAGACGCTTCTGCCATGCCGGTGGCGTCCACGAGATGCCACGCGCCGTCGAGATAAACCTCGACGACCGCATGGAGATCCTGCGGTGTGACGTCCGGGCCGTAGGCGCTCACGAAGCGGGCGGGGATCCCGGCGGCGCGGACAAAGGCGATCAGCACATGGGCATAGTCCCGGCACACGCCCGACAGGCTCGAAAAGCTGTCGGTCGCGGTGGTGCCCGCATTGCTGGCGGTATTGTCATAGCTGAACCTGTCCGCGATCCAGTCGCGCATCGCGAGGACGAGGGCCCCACCGCTCAGCCCGCCGAATTCGGAGGCCGTGAAATCCAGAAACAGATCGGACTGGCAATAGCGCGACGGCATGAGATAGCCGATGGCGGTGTCGGGCAGTTGCGCCTTGGGCGTCTCGCTCAGGGCAGACAATTCCGGATTGGCCCGAGTGACGGAGGCTTGTGTCTCGTACTGGCAATCAAGCTGGGTGCCGACCGAAACCCAGCGCCGCAATCCAATGCCGTCCTCGCCCGGCATCTGCCGCAGATCCGTGCCGGACATGAGCAGAAAGCGCGCATCCCGGCAAATCTGCGTATCATCCCCGCCCGGCTCGATCTGAAGCAAGACACTGCAGGGCTGTGGCGCGGTATAGAGGAGGCGGGTTTTGATACTGAGCAACATGCAACACGTTCCTGACCGGAAAAACAAGGCAGAGCTATCGCAGCCAATGATGGGCCTGTCGATAGCAATTGCGCGCCGGCGGCGCCCATCCGCCGCAGCGCTCCTTCGTTTCGGATTTCAAGCTTGCCCAACAAATAATCAGTGCGCATATAAATTGATCATTCAGTACTTCCGCGATTTTGCGCAGTCCATGTCTCTTGGGGTATGCCGTGGAACTCCTTACCACGGCATTGTTCATTTCATCACAATGCAAACAGGCACGTCGTCCGTGCATCACACAGGGATCACAACATGTACTTACGCACGATGATCGCATGCGCGCTTCTGGGGGCCACGGCGGTGCAGGCCGAGACGGATATGCCATTCGCGCTGGACTGGAAGTTCGAGGGGCCTGCGGCGCCTTTCTTTGCCGCGGTCAACAATGGCTATTACGCGGAGCAGGGCCTGAACGTCACGATCGAGGCCGGGACCGGCTCGCTCGATGCAATCCCGAAAGTCGCGACGGGGGCGTTTGCCGTGGGCGTGGCCGACATCAACAGCCTCGTGCGGTTTCTCGACCAGAACCCCGGAGCGCCGGTTATTGCCGCGATGATGATCTACAACAAACCTCCCTTCGCCATCATTGGGCGCAAGTCGCTTGGCATCGACGGGCCCAAGAGCCTTGAGGGCAAAGTGCTCGGGGCGCCACCGCCGGACGGGGCATGGGCGCAATTCCCGATCTTCGCGGCGGAGAACGATCTCGATGTCGCGTCCATCACCATCGAACCGGTTGGCTTTCCCACGCGCGAGCCTATGCTGGCCGAAGGGAACGTGGCCGCGATCACCGGCTTTTCTTTCACGTCCTATCTCAACGCGGCCCGCCTCGGTGTGCCCGAAGATGATCTGGTGACGATCCTGATGGCTGACTACGGCGTGGATCTCTACGGCAATGCGATCATCGTAAACACGGATTTCGCCGCCGAGAACCCGGAGATCATCAAGGGGTTCCTCGCCGCGACGGCACAAGGCTGGGCGACCTCGGCCAAGGACCCATCCGCTGTCATCCCGATGTTGATGGAGCGCAATCCGGCGGCCGACGCGGCGCTGGAGCAACGGCGGCTCGAGCTCGCGCTCGAGGCCAACGTGTTGACGGATGAGGTGGCGGCCAGCGGTTTCGGGCTGATCGATACCGCGCGCTTCGAGGCGTCGCTCGCACAGATCGCCACCACCTACGAATTCGCGTCGCCTCCGGACGCGGCACTCTATTTCACAGATGCCTATCTGCCTGAGGGTGGCTTTTCGCTGAGCGAATGACGATGGAAAACCTGATCGAGATCAAGGGGGTCCGGCACACCTTTACCACGGCGTCCGGCCCACTGGCTGTTCTCGACGGGTTGGAGCTGAAGGTACCGGAGGGCGGGTTCGTCGCGGTCGTCGGACCTTCGGGCTGCGGAAAATCGACGCTGACGCGGCTTATCGCGGGGCTGCTGATCCCCGATCACGGATCGGTGGTTGTGCATGGCAAGCAGATCACCGGGCCGCGGTCCAATGTCGGGATGGCTTTCCAGAACCCCGTGCTGCTCGAATGGCGGTCGATCCTCGACAATGTCCTGCTGCCACTTGAAATCGTCTCCTCCCCGCTGTCCAAAACACAAAAACAAGACCGCGCGCGCAAATTGCTCGCGCTCGTGGGTCTGGAGGGGTTCGAGAACAAGCGACCGTCGGAACTGTCTGGCGGCATGAAACAGCGTGCGTCGCTGTGTAGATCCCTGATCCACCAGCCCGAAGTGCTGATCCTCGATGAGCCCTTTGGCGCGCTCGATGCCTTCACCCGCGAGGACCTTTGGCAAACGATGCATAAACTCAAGGCCGAGGAACCCTTTACGGCAGTGCTGATCACCCATGACCTGCGCGAATCCATCTTTCTGGCCGATCAGGTCGTAGTCCTGTCGGGGCGGCCCGCGCGGACGCAGTTCATCCTCGAGGTTCCGCAAAACGGAGTCCGGTCGCTTGACCATCTCTATACGCCCAAAGCCGCGGAGATGCTCAATATCCTGCGACGCCAGATCGAGATCGCCCAGGGCCGCGCCCCTGCGGTGCAGACCACATGACAGCGCAGAAGATACTCGTTCCGACAGCGGCGATCATCGTGTTCCTGCTGCTTTGGGAGCTGCTCGTCTGGGGGATGGGCTGGCCAAATTTCAGGATGGCATCGCCGAGCGATCTGCTTCCGGCCTATCAACGCTACTGGGATTTGTTCTTGACCATGGGCTGGCAGACGCTGTGGCGCACGGTGGTGGGGCTGTTGCTGGCGGTGGTCTTCGGCATCGCGCTGGGCATGGTCATGGGGTTCTCGCGGGTGATGCGCGACGCGCTCTATCCGCTACTGGTCGGTTTCAACGCGGTCCCCAAGGCCACGGTGGTGCCGATCGTGGCGCTGATGTTCGTGGGCTGGCATGATTTCAACACGATCCTGATCGCCTTCATGATCAGCTTCTTTCCCATCGCGGTTTCCGTTTCCATCGGTCTCTCCACGCTGGAGCCCGAATACCGCGATATCTTGCGCTCGCTGGGCGCGTCGCAATCGACCATCTTCTGGAAGATCGCGCTGCCCAAGACGTTGCCGGAGTTCTTCGGCGCGCTGAAGGTTTCCGTGACACTCGCCTTCATCGGCACCAACCTGATGGAGATCGTGTCGCCTCACGGGCGCGGACTGGGTGCGTTGTTCGACAGCGGCAAGACGAACTCGGACTACCCGCTCATGTTCGCGGTGCTCATCGCCTTGGCCTTCCTCGGGATCGTGCTCTACTACATCGTCGTCGCGTTGGAGAAGACATTTGCCGACTGGGCGGACCGCAGCATCTGAGAAGGATCAGGCCTGCTGCGCCCAAGTTGGCGGTTCCCATCCGCAAGCCCCGCGGTGATACTGATGTCCTTTGCTCTTGGCCCTTACGGCCCTTGGGCATCGTCTGGACCGGGATAACGCCCATGCGCAGGTCAGGGGGCCATGCCTTGCAGCCCGTCGAGGTCGGCATAGTCGGGCGGTGTCGTGTCGATGCCGCGCCCCGCGCGCAAAACGGTCCGGTCATGCTGTGGGCGCGCCGCGAATTCGCTCCAGTTGCGGGCTGAAAAGAGGATGAGGTCGGCAGGACCGCCCACGCGCAGTCTGCCCCTGTCCGATGCGCCGATGAGCGAAGCGGCATCATTGAGCACCGCCGCTGGCCACTGGCCCACCGGATGATCGAGCTGCATCATGCGCAGGGCATCCCTAAAAAGCTCGGGCACATCAAGATCACCATAGGCGTAGAACGCGTCGCGGGTGTTGTCGGAGGCAATCGCCACGGGAATGCCACGGGCGCGAATTTCCTTCAGGGGGGCAATGCCGCGCTGGCGTGGCGAGCCGTGGCGCTGCCGGTCCTGCAGATACATGTTGCACAGCGGCAGGGCGACGATGCCGATCCCGGTGCGGGCGACGCGGTCGAGGGTGCGGTCGCGCATATCGCGGTCCTGCACCGATAGCGCGCAGCAGTGGCCCACGAGCACGGGCCGCTCGAACCGGTGGCGCAGCAACGCGCGTGCAATGGCATCCAGGCAATCGGAGGCGGGGTCGAGGGTCTCATCCGCATGGAAATCGAGGTTGAGATCGTGGTCAGCGGCGCAAGCGACGGCGCGGTCGAGATCGGAATCGAGCGCGGGCCCCGCCTGCACAAAGAAGCTCAGCGTCCTCGCCTCGGTAGGCTTTGCGGTACGGGCGAGCTGCGCCAGCCAGTCGGGGTCCTCCAGCCTGCCCGAGAAGGGACAAAGCTGCAGTTCGACGCGCCCGGCCCAATCCTGTGCCATCTCGGTGAGGATGGCGAACCGACGGTCGAGCGTCTCCGGCGTGGCGTCTACGTGGGTGCGCAGCAGTGCTGTGCCATGCGCATAGGCGCTGGCGAGGCTAAAACCGGCCCGCGCGCGCAGGTCGTCATCTGTCTGGAAGCCGGCAAAATCCGCCGCCGACGCCTCCAGCGCACCGGCAAAGCTGCCGTCGGGGTTCGGGCTGCGCGGCCAGACTTGCCCCTTGTCGATATGGGTATGGCAATCGACCGCAGAGGGCCAGACGATGCGCTGCCCAAGATCGACACCGGCAGGCGCACCCTCACCCGCGGGCCGAATTGCGGCCAGTTTGCCGTTCTCGATATGCAGGTCGACCAATGTCAGGCCGTCGGTTGCCGTATTGCCCGGTGGGAGCGGCACGACACCTGCAGGCGCGCGCGCATTGCGCAGCACGAGCCGTTTGCCCTGCGCCTCCCGCTCGATGGCTCGGTTGATCTCAGCCCAGGTCACGCCCGATCCGCCTTCGGATCTGTTTCGAGGGATAGCATGCAAGGCGGGCATCGCAGGTCGCGATCATCCGCGCCGCGTGGCGGGGCGGGCAGGCAAGTCGCAAAGCTGATCATGTCTCGGGTCTCCTTGGTTGCAGTGGCGACGGCACGGCGCACACCCCCATCGCAAAGCGCCACAGGCAGCTAGCCCGCGAGCGTCACGTCAACGGCCTGAGTGTTTTTCTGCCCGCCGGAGGACCGCAGATGCCCGCGCACAGGCGAGACATCGGAATAATCGCGGCCATAGCCTGCCACGATGTGGTCGGTGCCCACGAGGGTGGCATTGGTCGGATCGTATTCGACCCATCTCTGCGCGGTGCCGCACCATGCGCGCACCCACGCGTGCATGGCATCCGCCCCTTCGAGCTTGGCCCCACCCGGTGGCGGCAGGGTCCGCAGGTAGCCGCTGACATAGCCTGCGGGAATGCCGAGGGCCTGCAGGCCGAGGATCATGATGTGGGTGAAGTCCTGACAGACGCCGCGCCGCAGCGCGAAAGCCTCCGCCGCGTCGGTATCAACGGTCGTGGCCGCCGCATCGAACGTGAGCGCATCGTGCAGCGCCTCGCCGAGGCGGATCACGTTGATCGCCGTGCTGGCGCCCGCATCGAAGACGCCATGCGCGAACGCCGCGATATCCCGGTTCGGCACCAGCCGCGCGGTGGGGCCCATGAAGTGCAGTGCCGACTCCGGGCCGAGATCCTGCAGACGCTCGGTCTGTGCGCGCAGCTCCGCCACGGGGGGTGAGCGGTCCTGCCATGGCGGGGGCGATACCATCTCGACGTGACAGGCAAGGCGGATCGCCATTTCCGAATGCTGCTCGGTATGGGCGCAGGCGGTCGTCCGATTGCCGAAGAAATCGAGCCCTTCGGTGCGCTGATCGGGTTCCGGCGACAGCTCCAGCAGATGCGTCGTCAGGCTCTGGCGCCCGGGGATGGTGCGCGGCAGCACGCGAATCAGATGGCGGCTGTTGGCGGCGGGCCGGATGTAGTGGTGGGCGATGGTGAGGCGGACGTTGTAGATCATGGCTCAGGCCAGATGATAGGCGTTGAGCGTGTCGGAGATGGCCCAGATGTCTTGCTTGACCTGCACCAGCACCTCCGGCGAGATCCCCTCGGGGACGCTGGTGGCAAGTTGCGTCTCCAGCACGAGCACCTGCCGCGCGACACGGCTCATCGCGCGATCGGCGCCTTGCAGGGGCAGGTTCGCGATATGGCTCTTGGTGCGGGTGATGTGATAGCGCACGGAGCGCGGGTTCTGCGGATCGAGCGCCAGCAGATCGATGACGGAAGACTGGTCCGCCGCGATCTGGAAGCGCGTCCGGTGCGACACGACGCTGTCGCCCACCTCCAGCGCGAGATCAAGCGCGCCGGTCGGCGCCGTCTGCGCCATGCAGGCGGCGAGCAGGTCGCACATGTTCGCCGCGCGCTCCAGCGAGGTGCCGATGCTGAGGAAACGCCACCCGTCCGAGCGGTACATGTTCTCATGCACAAGGCCCGCGAAACCGGTGACCTGGCGCAGCAGGTTACTGATCTCGACGGGAACGTCATCGAGCGGTACCGATCTGCCGTCGAGCACCTTGGACAGTTTCACCAATCCGCGCAGGGCCATCATCCCGTCAGGCGAGAACCGGTCGCTGATCCGCGAGGCGGCCTGCAGCGCGAGGCCCAGCGGCGTGCCGAAGCGGGCTGCCATGGCACTCGCCTCCGGCTCGACCGCGTCCATCAGGGCGGCGCGCATGAAGGCGGGCATGGTGTCGCCGTGGCGCGATCCGTCGCGGATCCGCGCGAAATAGGCGCGGAAGAGGCGCATGTTCTGCTCTGAGCGCTCAACATAGCGCCCGAGCCAGAAGAGGTTGTCCGCCGCCCGGCTGGGGAGCAGGGCATGTGTGAGGCTGCGCACTGCGCTGTTCTTTTGCACCGACAGCAGCGTGGGCGTCTTGACGGGTCGCGGGCTGGTCACCCAGACATCCGAGACCTTGCCGCCGCGCTGCATCGCGAGAGCCTTGGCGTCATTGCCCGCGCTGATGCGCGCATACCCACCCGGCATCACCGCCCAGCCGTCCGCCGTGCGGCCCAGCGAGATGCGGATACACATCGGCCGGGCCACCAGCGTGCCATCTTCCCAGACCGGCGTGGTGGAGAGCGTCACCGCCTCCTGTCCCACCAGATTGCGGCCATTGGCGCGCAACAGCTCCGCCAGTTGCTGTGCGTGCGGGCCCTCTCCCGCGGTGCCGAAGGCAATGGTGCGCGGATCAGCCATCAGCGGCACGGTGGAGAAGGCATCGCCCACCATCATCTGCGCACTATGGGCGATGACATGATCGCGCTGGCTGTCCTGTCCGCACCACCATGTGGCGATGTTCGGCAGGGTGAGCGCATGGCCCAACCGCGCGCGCGCGATTTTCGGCAGGAACGCCATCAGTGCCCGCGTCTCCAGCACACCGGCGCCTACCATGTTCACCGTGCGCAGCGCACCCTCGCGGATCGCCTGTACCAGCCCCGCCGCACCCAGCATGGAGGCGGGATCGAGCTCGAGCGGGTCGACCATGGCGGAGGGCAGGCGGCTCCACAGCAGGCTCACAGGCTTGGGGCCCGCGACCGTGCGCACCATCGCCTTGCCGTCCTGCACGATCAGGTCCTCGCCCTCCACCAGCAGGAGGCCCAGATACCGCGCGATATAGGCATGCTCGGCGTAGTTCTGGTTCATCGGGCCGGGGGAGAGCAGCGCCACCTCGCCCGAGGTGCGGCCGCGCAGATCCATCAGCAGTTGCTGGAAGTCCTTGAAGAACCCCGCGAGCCGGTGGACGTTCGCGGTGGCGAAGAAATTGGGAAAGACGCGGCCCATTGCAATACGGTTCTCGATGGCGAACCCCGTGGTCGAGGGCGCCTCGACCAGGTCGCTGATCACCCACCATTTGCCGTCCGGACCCCGCCCGATTTCGAAGGACAGCGTATTGAGCAGGGGCGCGCCCTGGGCGCCTACGCCCACCATCGGGCGCAGCCAGGCGGGGTTCCGGCTCAGCAGCGTCGCAGGCAGCTGGCCCGAGCTGACCAGCGTGTTGTCGCCGTAGAAATCGCGCAGGACAAACTCCAGAAGCTCTGCCCGCTCGATCAGCCCGTCGGAGATGCCGCGCCATTCATCCTCGCCGATGATGACGGGGATATGGCTCAACGGCCATTCCCGCTCCGTCGACAGGCTCTCGTCATATTGACGAAAGAGCACACCGGCATCGCGCAGGTACTGGTCACCGCGCGAGAAGCGCTGGGCCAGCTCCTCCGGCGAGAGTTTCGCCAGATGAGCGAAGAAGGGCGCCCAGACGGGTTTGACCGTGCCATCCGGCGCCAGCATCTCGTCGCTGTGCGCGGCCCCTCGGGCAACCTGCGCGGCATAGGCTGCGCGCAAGCTCTCGCCGGTCGGGTCGCGGTCGGTATGCTGCGGCCGGTTCACGGCCTACAAACCCGCCCTGCGCCGCAGGTCGAGCGTCAGGGGAAATTCCGGGTGCGGTCGTTCCGGCGCGGGCGGCGTGCTGCCCGCGCTGTGCCCCATCTTCTCGAAGCGGCTGAGGCGCCGGGCCTCCGCCTCGTTGCCGTTGACGGGAAAGGTGTCGAAGTTGCGCCCGCCGGGGTGTGCCACGTGATAACGGCACCCACCCAGCGACTTGCCCGTCCAGGTGTCGAATATGTCGAAGGTCAGGGGCGCGTCGACCTCCAGCACTGGATGCAGCGACATCGCGGGCTTCCACGCCTTGTAGCGCAAGCCACCCACCCGGGTCCCGTTCACCGCCGTCGGTGTCATCGGCACGCAGCGCCGGTTCGCCGTCACGGCATAGCGGTCCGGGTTCGCGCCCCGCAGCGTGACCTGCAGCCGCTCCGATGAGCTGTCGGTGTAGCGCACGGTGCCGCCGATGGCCCCCGTCTCGCCCAGCACATGCCAAGGCTCCAGCGCCTGCCGCAGCTCCAGCGTGATCCCCTCGTAGGTGACATCGCCGCAGAAGGGGAACCGAAACTCCGCCTGTGCCTTGAACCAGTCGGGATCGAAGGCCATGCCATGGCCGCGCAGATCCGCCAGCACCTCCAGGAAATCCTCCCAGATGAAGGCGGGCAGCATGAAGCGGTCGTGCAATGTGGTGCCCCAGCGGGTGAGATTGCCGCTGAGCGGGCTCTCCCAGCAGCGCGCGATGATGGCGCGCAGGAGAAGCTGTTGCGCAAGGCTCATGCGCGGATTGGGCGGCATCTCAAAGCCGCGGAACTCAACCAGCCCAAGCCGTCCGGTCGGACCATCCGGCGAGAACAGCTTGTCGATGCAGATCTCGGTGCGGTGGGTGTTGCCGGTCACATCTATGAGCGCATTGCGCAGCAGCCGGTCGGTGAGCCAGGGCGGTGGCGGCGTGCCGCCATCCGGCGGCCAGATCTGGTCGAGCGCGATTTCAAGCTCGTAGAGCCCGTCATGCCGCGCCTCGTCCATGCGCGGGGCCTGCGAGGTGGGACCGACGAACGTGCCTGCAAAGAGGTAGGAAAGGCTCGGGTGGCGCTGCCAGAATATGATCAGGCTCTTGAGCAGATCGGGGCGGCGCAGGAACGGGCTGTCGCCCGGCGTCGCGCCGCCCACGACGACATGATTGCCGCCGCCCGTGCCGGTGTGGCGCCCGTCGGTCATGAACTTGTCGGTGCCCAGACGGCACTGGCGTGCTTCCTCATAGACGGTCTGGGTCGTGTGCACGCAGGCCTCCCAGCTGGCGGCGGGGTGGATGTTGACCTCGATCACGCCGGGGTCTGGCGCGATGCGCATGACCTCGACGCGTGGATCATGCGGCGGGGCGTAGCCCTCGATCAGCACGCGGCGCCCGTTCTGCTCGGCTGCCGCCTCCACGGCGGCGATCAGTTCGAGGTAGTCCTCCAACGTCTCGACCGGGCGGCAGGAACACGCAAAGCCGTCCGTCGCGCGGCTCGACCGAAATGGCGGTGCGCACGCGACCGCTCAGATCACCGAGGACCTGTTCGACCTGTTCCTGACCGGCGGAAGCCTGCGTGCGATGCGCGACGGGCTGCTCTGCCGGCTCCGGCTCTGATGCGGGGGCGAGCGGCTGGCGCGGCTCTGTCGGGTCCTGCGGATTGATGAAGGGATAATCGCTCTGCGGGATATGCGGCAGCGTGCCCAGCGGCAGGCGGTAACCTACCGGACTGTCGCCCGAAACCAGAAACACCTTGCCGCGCCGCAGGTTCCAGACCTCCGACATCCAGCGGCTCTGCGCGCGGGCCTGCCAGCGTTGTACCGGCAGGACATATCCCGCAGGCGTGCCCAGCCCGCGCTCGAACACTTTCGCGATGCGCGCGCGCTCCTCCGGGTCGGCAAGCTTGGAATTCTCCGGCGTCACGTTGGCGGGCAGGTTGCCCTCCTTGATGATCCACTCGGCCGGATCCTCGAAGGCGGGCAGCACATTTTCGCGCGGCACCGCCAGATGTGCCGCGATCGCCTTGAGCAGGTCCTGCGCATCCTGCGGGCCCACGTCCTCATGGGTATCCTCGCGCGCCAGCAGATCGGGGTTGCGCCAGATCGGCTGCCCGTCCTTGCGCCAGTAGAGCGAGAAGGTCCAGCGCGGCAGTGTCTCGCCCGGATACCACTTGCCCTGGCCGTAATGCAGCAGGCCGCCGCTGGAGAACTTGTCCTGCAGGCGTCGCATCAGCTTGTCTGCGAGGCCGCGCTTGGTGGGGCCCACGGCGTCGGAGTTCCACTCCGCACTCTCGAAATCGTCGATGGAGACGAAGGTAGGCTCACCGCCCATGGTCAGGCGGACATCGCCCGCCTCGAGCCGCTTGTCCACATCACGCCCCAGCGCGTTGAGCGCCTCCCAGGCATCGTCCGAGAAGGGCTTGGTGATGCGCGGATGTTCCGCCGTGCGGGTCACCTTCATGTCGAAGGAGAAATCGACCTCCGCAGCGCTTGCCACGCCGGAGATGGGCGCGGCATGGCGGTAATGCGGGGTTGCCGCCAGCGGGATATGGCTTTCGCCCGCGAGCAGGCCGGAGGTCGGATCAAGGCCGACCCAGCCCGCGCCGGGCAGGTAGACCTCGACCCAGGCATGCAGATCGGTGAAGTCGGTATCGGTGCCCGCGGGACCATCGAGGGCGATCAGATCGGGCTTGAGCTGAATGAGGTAGCCCGACACGAAGCGCGCCGCGAGCCCGAGGTTGCGCAGCACCTGCACCAGCAGCCAGCTTGTGTCGCGGCATGATCCTGCCGCGCGGCCCAGCGTCTGCTCCGCGGTCTGCACGCCCGGCTCCATCCGGATCTCGTAGTTGATCTCGCGCGCGAGGCGGCTGTTGAGCATCACCAGAAAATCGATCGTTACCATCGGTTCGCGCGACACCGTGGCCATGAACTCCTGCAGCAGCGGCCCGACGGGCTCCGCGCGCAGATAGATGCTCAGATCCGGGGCGATATCGTCGTCATAGGTGAAAGGGAAGGTCTTGACCCCATCCTCCACGAAGAAGTCGAAGGGGTTGTAGACGGACATATCCGCGGCCAGATCCACCTCGATCTTGAATTCGCGTACCGGCTCAGGGAATACGAAACGCGCCAGCCAGTTGCCGTAGAGGTCCTGCTGGTGATTGACGAAATGCCCCGCCGGAGAGACGCGCAGGCTGTGCGAGATCACGCGCGTGCGCGAATGCGGCGCAGGGCGCAGGCGGATCGATTGCGGCCCGAGGATGACGGGGCGGTCGTATTTGTAGTGGGTCAAATGGTAGATGCTTGCGGTGATTGACATGGGGTCACTCCTTGGCCACATCATGAAGAGGCCGCTGCATCGCAGCAACACCCAAATCACCTTCGTGCGTTCCGATGATGCCGATCTGCGGCATTGTGCGGCAGATGCCGCGCCGTCTCAGGCGTCGGGATGCGCAGCGCGGAATGCGGGATGCGCGGCGCAGGCCTGCTCCACCCCGATGATCCGCGCGCAGGCGCTGTAGTCCGCGCCCCAGCGGCGCGCATTATAGATCTGCGGCATCAGGACGATGTCCGCCAGTCCCGGCGCCTCGCCGCAGCAAAAGGGAGCTTGCGTGAACCGGCCCAGCATCGCCTCGAAGGCGGCCATGCGCGGGGTGATGAAATGGCGCATCCAGTCGGTGCGCGCGGGCTCCTGCCCGCCGGTGGCATACCCCACGACCGACAGATTGCAGACCGGGTGCAGATCCACGGCGATGGCGTGGGCCAGCGCGGTCTGATGGGCGCGTGCCACCGGCTCCTTGGGCAGCAGGCCCAGATCGCGCGTCGCGTCGAGATAGTCGAGGATCGCCAGCGATTGGGTGAAGCGTTGGCCGTCGATGTCGAGCACGGGCACGAGGCCTTGCGGGTTGCGCGCCAGATGATCCGCGCCCAGATGATCACGCGCCAGCAGATCGACGGTGCGGATCTCGAAGTCGATCCCGGCCAGCCCGAGTGCGATGCGCACCCGGTAGCTGGCCGAGGACTTGGGATAGTCCCAGAGGACTGCCGTGCTCATTTCGCGGCGTGCAGGGCTTCGCGCAGCACGTCCCGGTTGCCGATGTGATTGGCGAGGGTCAGGATGAGCCGCGCGTTGAGCGCATCGCTCTGCTCCTTGGTGAGCGTGTCATGCGCCTTGATCAGCTCGTCGTAAAAGCCGTCGGGGTCGGGCAGGTTTGGCGTGAGGATCAGCATCAGGCACCCTTTCCGATGGCCTTGGCCATGGTGCGTGCGACCGCGTCCCGCGTCGAATTCGGACCAGCGCGCGACGACATGCTGGTCCGGCCGGATAAGGTAGACCGCCTGTGTGGCATCGCCCAGATAGCGCGCGGCAAGCTCCGGAGTGGGCTCCGCCACCGCCACCGCGCGGGCGGTAAGGCCATGCGCGTGCACCTCATCGGCATCGCATCCGATGGCGAGAAGCGCAAAACTCACCGCCAAGGTGATCGAGGATGAACCCCCCCGCATGCGGCGCGTCGGGGCAGGTCATGCCGGGGGCGGCGCACTCCGGTCCGCCTTCGAGCGCGTCTTCACCAAAGAGCGCGAACCCCTTGTAGTTGCAGGGCACGGAGAGACGGCCCGAATTTACCAGCGGCCGCGCGAAGGCATGGCGGTTCGCGAGGTCCAGCACGGCGTTGCGGAACACCTTGGACATCTCCGATCTTGGGCGTCATGAAATCGGTCGCGCGGGAGGAATTGAGGATGTTCTCGTCGGCGCCATGCTCGCGCTCGGTGGCGTAGGTGTCGAGCAGGCTGTCGTCCGCCAGCCCCTTGAGCACCAGATCGAGCTTCCATGCGAGGTTGTCTGCGTCCTGCACGCCCGAGTTGGCGCCCCGCGCCCCGAAGGGCGAGACCTGATGCGCGCTGTCGCCCGCAAAGATCACGTTGCCATGGCGGAACTTGGCCATCCGGCGGCACTGGAACGTGTAGATCGAGGTCCATTCCAGCGTCGTATTCCGGCACTTCGCCCGCCTGGCTCGACAGCATCGCATCGACACGCGCGCGGATGCGGGCGGGGTCGCAGTTCCTTCTCGCGGTCGATGTCCCAGCCGAGCTGGAAGTCGATGCGCCAGATGTCGTCGGGCTGCTTGTGCAGCAGCGCGGACTGGCCCGCACCTTGAACGGCGGCTCGAACCAGAACCAGCGCTCGGTCGGGAAATCGGCCTTCATCTGGACGTCCGCGATCAGGAAATTATCCTCGAACACGCGCCCGTCAAAGCTCAGCCCCATCATGTCGCGCAGTGGCGAGCGCGCGCCGTCGCAGGCGATGAGATAGTCGGCCTCGAGCTGGTAGGGCCCGTCCGGCGTCTCGACGGTCGAGGGTGCAGTGACGGCCGTGGTTCTCCAGTCGCGGTGACGCAGTTGCGGCCCCGGATCTCGATCGGCGCGCCTGCCGCCTGCGCGGCGCGGATCGCATCGACGAGGAACTTCTCGAAATAGGGCTGTTGCAGGTTGATGAAGGCAGGGTTGCGGTGGCCCGCTTCGGGCTGCAGGTTGAAATCGAAGATCTTGTGCTCGCCGTGGAACACCTTGCCCACGTTCCAGACGACGCCCTTGTCCACCATCGCCTGGCCCGCGCCCAGGCGGTTGCGCGATCTCGAGCGTGCGCTTGGCAAAGCAGATCGCCTGGATGCCGAGCCCCGCGCCATCATGATCGTCCAGCACCAGCGCAGGCGTGCCCTTCTGCCCCAGATCCAGCGCGAGCGCGAGCCCGACGGGCCCGCCGCCGACGATCACGACCGGATGGCGTACCGGCGCGCTGTCCTGCGCGGGGACGCGGCGATAGGGATAGAGCTGGAAGGCGGTCTTATACCGTGTGGCGACCATATGTGTCTCCCTGATGGTGGTGGCGCGGTTCAGCCTTGCAAGCGCGGCCCACATCTCCAGATCGCGCTCGGCGGTCCAGATGCGGGGATGGGCGATGCCGCGCGCCTCGTCGTAGGCGCGGGCGACGTTGAAGGGCAGGCAGTGCTCGTAGATGGCGTAGTCCGCGAACTTCGGGTCGCATTCCGCGCGCACGGCGTCCCATGCCTCCTTGAGCGTGCCGCCCTGCGCCGCGACGCGGGCGGCGGGGGCGTAGGTGGAGTTGACGAAATCGCGGGTGCTCTCGATGGCGCGGTCCACGGCCTCCTTGCCGATCAGCGCGCCACCGCGACCGGGCGCGATGGAGTTCACGTCATAGGCCTTGATCGCGTCCAGCGTGGTGCCCCAGTCGGCGAAATGCCCATCGCCGCAATAGCAGGCCGAGTGGTCCTCGACGATGTCGCCGGTGAACATCACGTTCTCGTCCGGCACGTGGATCACGATATCGCCCGCCGTATGGGCGCGGCCCAGGTGCATGAGGTCGACGCGGCGGTTGCCCAGATAGACGGTCATGCGGTCGTTGAACGTGGTGGTGGGCTAGGTCAGGCCGGGGATGCTCTCGTGACCCTCGAACAGGCGCGGAAAGCGTTGGAACTCGCTGTCCCAGTCCTCCTGTCCGCGCTCCATCACCATGCCGCGCGCGGCCTCGCCCATGATGATCTGGCCCGCGCCATAGGCCGAGGCACCCAGCACGCGCACGGCGTGGTAATGCGTCAGCACGACGTGGCTGATCGGCTTGTCGGTGACCTTGCGGACCTGCTCGATCACCTTGTTCGCCAGGCGCGGGGTCGCCTGCGCCTCGACGATCATCACGCTGTCGTCGCCGATGATCACGCCGGAGTTCGGATCGCCCTCGGCGGTGAAGGCCCACAGATCGCGGCCGATCTCGTCGAAGGTGATCTTCTTTTCGGTCATGTCGCCTTGGGAGGCAAATGCTTTGGCCATGTCGGTGTCCTTGCGTATTTATGGGAATTTCACGGCGGGCCGGACCGTGCCGGTGCAGGTGCCGAACCCGATGCGGTAGCCATCGCCCCTGGCCGCCCCGTGCAGGGTCAGCGTGTCGCCGTCCTCGATGAAGCTGCGGGTCTGGCCGCCGCCGATGTCGAACGGCTCCTTGCCGCCCCATGACAGCTCAAGCAGGCTGCCGCGCTGGTGCGTCTCGGGCCCGAAATGGTGCCGGAGCCCAGCAGATCGCCCGGTGTCATCGCGCAGCCCGAGCTTGCGTGATGGGCAGTTGCTGTGCGCGCGGAGTAGTACATTTCGTTGTAGTTCGTCTCGCAGATCGTCTTGGTCTCGCCGCCCTCGGGCGTGAGGGTCACGCTCAGCGTCAATGTCATAGAGCATCGGTTTTGGCTCTTGCAGATAGGGCAACAACTCCTTCTCGCGCGTCGGGCGTCGAGGTGCGGAAAGGCTCCAGCGCCGCGCGCGTGACGATCCATGGGCTGATCGAAGTCGCGAAGGCCTTGGCCTGAAACGGCCCCAGCGGCTGATATTCCCACGCTTGTATGTCGCGCGCGGACCAGTCGTTCAGCAGGACATAGCCGAAGATCATCTCGTCCGCCTGCGGCCACCGTGACCGGATGGCCCAGCTCGTTGCCGGTGCCCACGATCGCGCCCATCTCCAGCTCGATGTCGAGCCGCTGGCAGGGACCGAAGGAGGGCGCATCGGCGTCGGGCGCTTTCGTCTGCCCGTTGGGGCGGATGATGTCGGTGCCCGAGACGACGACGGAGGATGCGCGCCCGTTGTAGCCGATGGGAATGTGCAGCCAGTTGGGCGGCAGCGCGTTCTCCGCACCGCGGAACATCGTGCCGACATTGGTGGCGTGATGCGCGCCCGCGTAGAAATCGGTGAATTCGGCCACGACGATCGGCAGTTCCATGCCGCGCGTCGTCCATGGGGACGAGCAGCGGTGCCACGGTCGCCTGCTCCGGCGCGCCTTCGGCCAGCAGCTCGATCAGGCGGTCGCGCAGCGCGTCCCATGCCTCGGGGCCAAGCTCCATCACATCGTTCCAGTAGGGCACGTCGAACACCGGATCCTCGGCGATCTCGATCAGGCCCTGCTTCCTCCGCGGCGAACATGTCGAGGATCATGTCACCGATGGCCACGCCGCAGCGCGGCTCCAGGCTGTTGGTGCTGAATACGCCGTAGGGCAGGTTGTTGAGCGGGAATGGGTGTCGGCGCTGTTGGCGCTCTCGACCCAGGATTTCATCAGTGTCATTGGTGTTCCTTGTTGCCGCGCGCCGAAAGGCTGCGCTCCTGTCTCAGTCGCCGCCGCCATCCCCATCGCCGTCAACGAATGAGCCGCTGCCACCATCGCCGGACCGCTTATCCTTGTCGACGTTGGAGTAGGTCGTTCGAAAGCGGGCGGGTTTGTAATAGTCCCAGACCATCAGGGCCGCGCAAACCACGATAAACAGAACGATGGCGAGTACGACTTCCATCACTTCTTGCCCGGCGTGCCGTCGAACTTCTTTTCCAGATCGGTCCAGCAGTCGATGTAGTCGTCCTGCAGGGGCGCCTCCTTGGCGGCGAACGCGCGTCAGGTGCTGGGGAAACCGCGTCTCGAACATGAAGGACATCGTGTCTGCGAGCTTCTCGGCCTTCAGGTTCGCGTTCGATGCGCCCTCGAACGCGTTCTTGTCCGGCCCGTGCGGCAGCATCATGTTGTGCAGGCTCATCCCGCCGGGCACGAAGCCCTTGGGCTTGGCGTCGTAGATGCCATAGATGTTGCCCATCAGCTCGGACATGACGTTCTTGTGGTACCATGGCGGGCGGAACGTATCCTCGGCCACCATCCAGCGGTCGCGGAACAGCACGAAGTCGATGTTGGCGGTGCCCTCGACGCCCGAATCGGCGCCGTCAGCACGGTGAAGATCGACGGATCGGGGTGGTCGAACAGGATCGCGCCGACGGGGCAATAGGTGCGCAGATCGTATTTGCACGGGCGCGTAGTTGCCGTGCCAGGCCACCACGTCGAGCGGGCTGTGCCCGATCTTCGTCTCGTGGAACTGGCCCGCCCATTTGATCGTGACGGTCGAGGGCGCATCGCGGTCCTCGAACGCCGCGACAGGCGTCTTGAAATCGCGCGGATTGGCCATGCAGTTGGCACCGATCGGGCCGCGGCCGGGCAGGTGGAACTTCTGGCCGTAGTTCTCGCAGACGAAGCCCCGCGCGGGGCCCTCGAGCACTTCGACGCGGTAGACCAGTCCGCGCGGGATGATCGCGATCTCCTGCGGCTCGATGTCGATCACGCCGAGTTCGGTGGCGAAGCGCAGTCGGCCCTCCTGCGGCACCACCAGCAATTCGGAATCGGCGGAGTAGAAATAGGCGTCCTCCATGCTCCGGGTGACGAGGTAGATATGGCTCGCCATGCCCACTTGCGTGTTCACATCGCCCGCCGTGGTCATGGTGCGCATGCCCGTCAGCCAGGTGAGCGGCTCGTCGGAGTGGGGCACCGGATCCCAGCGGTACTGACCCAGCGAGATCACGTCGGGGTCCACATGCGGCGCGGATTTCCAGTAGGGCAGGTCGATCTTCTGTGAAGCGGTGCGTGTGCTTGACCGATGGGCGGATGCGGTAGCACCACGTCCGCTCGTTCTGGTGGCTGGGCGCGGTGAAGGCCGTGCCGCTGCAGCTGTTCGCCATAGAGGCCGTAGTTCACCTTCTGCGGCGAGTTCATGCCCTGCGGCAGCGCGCCGGGCAGGGCCTCCGTCTCGAAATCGTTGCCGAAGCCGGGCATGTAGCCATCCGTCGTCCCGACCGGGCGTCGCAGCGGTTTGCAGGCCATGTGGCGAAAGCGCTTTGTTCATCTGGACCCCTCCCATTGCAGCTATCCGGATCAGATATTAGTTTGATTTGTAACTAACAACCTATATCTTGAAGTTATGGTGGATGATGACTTCGATCTGGGCAGGTTTCTGCCCTATGCACTCAATCAGGCAGCGGAAGCCACGAGCGTGGGATTTCAGACGCCACTACCGCCTGCGCTACGGCATGTTGCGGACCGAATGGCGGGTGCTGTTTCATCTGGGCCGTTACGGCGCGATGACGGCCAAGGAAATCTGCGACCGCGCCAGCCTGCACAAGACCAAGGTCAGCCGCGCGGTGGGCGCGCTGGAGCGCAAGCGCTTCCTGCGCCGCCAGACGCAGGAGCAGGACCGCCGCCATGAGACGCTGGCGCTCACCCGGCAGGGGCAGACGGTCTATGCGGATCTTTATGAAGCGGCCAAGGCTTACGACGCGGCCCTCTCGGCACATTTCAGCCCGGAGGAGCGCGTGGTGCTGAACCGCTGTCTGCAAAAGCTCGCAGCCCTCTGACCCGGCAGGCGTCGCAGCCTGCCGGATCCGGATCATGTGCCGCTAGTGGCCGGAGTGATCCATGCTGCCATGGGTGGCAGCGCCCCGCTCCTCGACGTTGAACTCGATGTCCATGGCGCCCGCGCGCTCGAACACGAGGGTCGCCGTGATCTTTTCACCGAGCTCGAACGGATCTCCGCCCAGGCCCATGAACATCACGTGCAGCCCGCCGGGCTGCAGCGTCACGGTTTCGCCCGATAGCACCGGGATGCCGTCCTGCCGGGTCATGCGCGCGACGCCGTTCGCATCCGTCTCGGACAGGTGCAACTCGACGCGCGGCACGCTCGGCACGCGCACTTCAAGCAGCATGTCGTCCTCGGCTGAGATGTTTTCGATGCTCATGTAGCCGCCCGCGACATTGACGTTCGGCGCGGTCTCGAAGGTCATGGGATGGCTGATCACGAGCCCGCCTTGCGTATAGTCATCTGCGTTTGCGGCAGTCGTGGCGAGAAGGGCCGCGAGGGCGGCTGGGATAATGCGTTTCATATCTTGGTCCTGTTATGGTCGGGGCGTCATGCCCCTGAATGTCTGATGCTTGGGAGGGGTCGCATCAGCCGCGCGGGGGCGCGCGCACAGGAGGTTTGATCTGCGCAAAGGGGGCTGGCGCGGCATCCGTGCCACCCGGGCCAGGGTCGAGCGCGCGGGCGCGCCTTTCGACCATGACGGACCAAGGTGTGTCGGGCAGCGCCATCGCCTGCACGATGCGGCAGGCTTCGCAGCCCCCTGCCGCATGCAGGCCGCGTTCCCCGCAGATGTCCGACAGGGTACCGCCCATGGCCAGCACGTCCGTCAGCTGCGGCGTGATGGGTGCGGCGCCCGCGCGATGGGCGAAGGGCACGCTGAAAAGAGCCAGCGTGATCAGCGCCAATACGAGGGGCTTGAATAAGGAAGGAGCCTGCGTGTTCACAGGCTCCTCAATACACCTCTCCGTGCAGCTGTGCCAGCACTAGAAGAGACGACGCCCTAGCGGGCTCAGGCCTTCGGTGCCGCAAGTGTTCCGATCACCACGTCGAGGCCCATTTCCTCGCCCCGGCGCAACAGGGTGACGCGCACGCTGCTGTCGGGGTCGGTTGCCGCGACCGCCCGGGTGAGATCGCCGAGCGCCTCGATTTGCGTGTCGCCGATGCTCAGCAAGATATCACCCTCCTGCAGGCCTGCGGCCTCGGCGGGGCTTTCGGGTGAGACATCCTCGATCACGGCACCGCGCGGGGTGTCAAAGCCCAGCACCTGCGCGACTTCCTCGCTGACCGGGCGGATCTGCACGCCGAGCCAGCCGCGTGTGACACGGCCGTCCCGCGCCAGGTCAGCCACCACGTCTCGCACCACGTCCGAAGGCACAGCAAAGCCGATGCCAACCGAACCGCCGCCGGGCGAAAGGATCGCGGTATTGACCCCAATCACTTCACCTGCGTTGTTGAAGAGCGGTCCGCCCGAGTTGCCCCGGTTGATCGCAGCATCGGTCTGCAGGAACTCGTCGTAGGGGCCCGCGTTGATGTCGCGCGCCTTGGCGGAGATGATCCCGCTGGTCACGGTCGAGCTCAGACCGAAGGGGTTGCCGACGGCCATCACCTCATCGCCCGCGCGCATGTCCTGCGAGGAGCCGAAGGGGACGAAGGGCAGATCGACATCCGCCTTGATCGAGAGCAGCGCGATGTCGGTGGCAGGGTCGCTGCCGATGACTTCCGCGTCGAACTTGCGACCGTCCGACAGGGTGACCTGCACGCTCTGTGCATCCGCGACCACGTGATGGTTGGTCACGATCTGGCCATCGGCGCTGATCACGAAGCCGGAGCCGAGACCCGCGCGCGGTGCCTGCGGCGCTTGGCCGAAGGGGTTCGGCCGGGTGTCGCGCGCCTGCGCGATGGCCTCAACCTCGATGAAGACGACGGCCGGTGCGACCTCCTCCACCAGATCGGCGTAGCCGCCCTGCGGGACGGCGAAAGCGGCGGTGGGCGCCATCAGTGGTGTCAGCGCCAATGCGGCGGCAAGAGCGAGAGGGGCGGATTTGCCCAGAAGTGCGGTCATGGTGTTTTCTCCGGTACCTTGTTTTCCTGCACCCCAGATAGGCGGGCGGGATTACGCCACACCCCGCGCCGCGATTACAAAACTGTAATCGCGGTGCGGGGGTGCGCGGTGCGGCGGCGGAGGCTATATAGCGGGGCATGAAGATACTGGTGATCGAGGATGACGCTATCACGGGCACCTATATCGCGCGGGGTTTGCGCGAGGAGGGGCATGTGGTGGATCTGGTGACCGACGGGCGCGCGGGACTGGTGGCGGCCACGGGCGGCGGGCATGACATACTCATCGTGGACCGGATGCTGCCGGAGCTCGACGGGCTCGCGCTCGTCAAGACGTTGCGCGGGGCGGGCCAGCAGACGCCAGTGCTGTTTCTCACGGCCATGGGTGCTGTCGAGGACCGGATCGGCGGGCTCAACGCAGGCGCGGACGACTATCTGGTCAAGCCCTTCGCCTTCGGTGAGCTTTCCGCGCGTATCGCAGCCCTTGCACGCCGCCCGCAGGCGGTGGCGCAGGAGACGCAGCTCACCGCGGGCGATCTCACGCTCGATCTTCTGACACGAAAGGTCACGCGCGGCGGCGTCCGGATCGAGCTGTTGCCGCGCGAATTCGCGCTGCTCGAGTTTCTATTGCGCCGCAAGGGCCGGGTCCAGACCCGCACCATGTTGCTGGAGGGGGTCTGGGATCTTTCGTTCGATCCGATGACCAATGTGGTCGAGACGCACATCAGCCGGTTGCGCGCCAAGGTGGACCGTCCCTTCGACACGGAGCTGATCCAGACGGTGCGCGGGGCCGGCTACCGGATCGACGGGTGAGGCGGCTCTGGCGCTCGATGCCGCTGCGGCTGGCGCTGGTGCTGGTGGTACTTTTCGGCACCGTCAGCTTCCTGAGCCTCGTGGCAAGCCTCGCCGTCACCCGCGCGGCGTTCGAGCAGTCCATCCGCGAGGATCTGGCGCAGGATCTCGCGGGGTTCCGCGCCGCGCCCTCGGCGCAGGCGGTGGCCTTTCTGGTGCAGGCGGAGAGTGCGCAGACGGACCCTGACCGGCTGGTGCTGAGCTATGTCACGCGGGCGGGGCGGATCTATGGCAATGGCGCCATCGCGCGCGACGACGAGGGGTTTCACATCCTGTCGCTGGAGGAGGGCGGCGCAGCGCTGGAGGGGGCGTATCTTGCGCTGAGCACGAAGCTACACGGGGGGCGGCTCACGATCGCGCGCAGCCGTGCCGAGATCGAGGCGCTGCGCCCGGTGTTCATGAACATCCTGTGGATCAGCCTGCTGCCGACGGTGCTGATCGCCCTCTCCGGCGGGCTGATCCTCGCGCGGCGCTCCCAGCGCCACGTGGAGGTGATCCGTGCGGCGCTGGAGCGGCTGACCGGCGGGGATCTGGGCGCGCGGGTGCGTACCGGCCCACGCTGGTCCGATGACCTTGCACGGATCGGACGCGCGGTGAACGGCATGGCGGATGCGCAGGAACGCTCGGTCAACGCCTTGCGCCAGGTCTCCTCGGACATCGCGCATGACCTCAAGACGCCGGTGCAGCGGGTGTCGCTGCAGCTCGAGGAGCTGGCAGGCGAGGTCGGGCACGACGGCGTGGCGGCGCGTCTGTTGGCGCAGGCGCGCGCGGAGGTCGCGGGGATTTCGGGCGTGTTCACCGCGCTGCTGGAGCTTGCCCAGCTGGAGAACGGCGCGCTGCGCGCACAGTTCGCGCCCGTCGATCTGTCCGCGCTGGCCGCGACGATCGTGGAGGTGTTCGAGCCTCCGGCGGCAGGGGAAGGCCAGACGCTCCGCTTCGAGGGGCCGCAGACGGCGATGGTCGCCGGAGAGAAGACCCTGCTGGGCCAGCTGATCGCGAACCTGCTGGAGAACGCGCAGCGGCACGCGGGCAGGGGTGCGTCGGTGCACGTGGGCGTGCACAGGGAGGCGGGGGCCGTGACGCTGACCGTGTGCGACGATGGTCCCGGCATCCCGGAGGCCGAGCGCGCGCGGGTGACCCAGCGGCTCTACCGGCTCGACCGCAGTCGGCACACGCCCGGCAACGGGATCGGCCTCAGCCTGGTGGAGGCCGTGGCGCGGCTGCACGGGGCAGATCTGGCCTTCGAGGATGCGGCTCCCGGCCTCTGCGTGCGCTTGCGCTTTCCCGCGCCCTGAGGGTTGCAAAGCCCACAGGTCTGCGGCCAGATTGCGCGAAAGGAGACCGCCGATGCAGGTCATGCAGATTTCCCGATATGACACCCCCCTCACGCCGGTTGATCGCGACATGCCTGTGCCGCAGGCGGGCGAGGTGTTGGTGCAAGTGGCGGCCTGCGGGCTCAATTTCGCAGACACGCTGTTGGTGAAGGGCCGCTACCAGGAAAAGCCGCCGCTGCCGCTGGTGCCGGGGATGGAGATTGCCGGAACCGTCGTGGCACTCGGCCCGGGTGTGACGGACCTGCAGGTGGGGCATCGGATCGCGGCCTATTGCGGCGGCGGTGGGCTCGCGGAATATGCCGCCGTGCCCGCCGGGGTTTGCGTGGCGCTGCCGGATGCGATGCCCTTCACCGATGCCGCTGCCTTCCTGATCGCCTATGGCACCAGCCATCTGGCGCTGGAGGAAAAGGCCCGACTGCGTCCCGGCGAGCGGTTGCTGGTGCTGGGTGCGTCGGGAGGTGTCGGGCTGACGGCGGTAGAGCTGGGCCTGCTGATGGGCGCGGATGTGATCGCCTGCGCGCGCGGGGCGCAGAAGCTCGAGATCTGCCGCTGCATGGGCGCGCATCATCTCATCTGCTCGCAAACGGAGGATATCCGGGCGCGGGTGAAGGCGCTGGGCGGAGCGGATGTGCTTTACGATCCGGTGGGCGGTGCGCAGTTCGAGGCGGGCATGCGGGCCTGCAACCCCGGCGCGCGTTTGCTGCCGCTCGGCTTTGCGAGCGGCGAGGTGCCGCAGATCCCCGCCAATATCCTGCTGGTCAAGAACATGAGCGTGCACGGGCTCTACATCGGCGGCTATGCCAAGCTCAATCCGGGGGCGTTGCGGCGCAGCTTCGAGACGTTGTTGGGCTGGTATGCCGACGGCAGGATCCGCCCCCATGTGAGCCACGTCCTGCCGCTGGCGCAGGCGGAGGCCGGGCTCGATCTGTTGCGACGGCGTGAGGCCACGGGCAAGGTGGTGATCGCGGTGGGCGGGTAGGGGGCCGCCCCCCGTGGCGTTGCACACAAATCCCCCCGGAGGGTTCAGTGACGTCTGGCCACCGGGCGCGGGGTGATCCGGCGTGCCTTCGTGCGTTCGCGGAAAAAGACGAAGAGACCCGAGGCGAGAATGAGGGCGATGCCGGTCCAGACCTCCCACGTGGGCAGGTCGCCGAAGACTATCAGCCCCCAGAACACCGCGAGCGGCAAGCCGATGTATTCGAACGGTGCCACGGTCGCCGCGTCGGCGAGGCGGTAGGCCTGGCTCAGGCAGTAGCCGATGAGCGCGCCGTTCACGCCCATGCCGAATAGCACCCAACGGTCCTGCGGTGCGGGCCAGACCCACGCGCGCAGCAAGAACTCGATCGAGGGGTTCGTGGTGTCGGCAGCGAAGCGGCCATCGCCCGCGACGAGGTAGAAGACCAGCGAGACGATCAGAAAGACGGCCTGGATATAGATGGCGAGGGTGGAGGCGGGCGCCTTCACGCCCAGTTTCCGCGTCATCAGCTGGTTGAGCGCGTAGGTCAGGGCCGCCAGCACCGGCAGCAGCAGCACGATCCGCGACACCTCGAGGCTGTCGGAGGGTACCCACGGGCGCTGCATGATCACCACGCCGATGAAGCCCACCAAAACCGCGCCAAGGCGCAACGGTCCGACCTTCTCGCCCAGCAGGGGGATGGACAGGAGCGTGATGAAGAGCGGCGCCACGAAGAAAAGCGCCGTGGCATCGGCCAGCGGCAGCACGGCGAGAGCCAGAAAATAGGACATGTTGGCGATCACGACGAGCACGCCGCGCAGCACATGCAGCATCGGCTGATCGGTGCGCAGGGCGGGCCAACCACCTTCGAACTGCAAGAACACGAAGCTCACCAGCAGGCCGATGAAGGATCGGAAAAAGACGATCTGGTGCAGCGGATAGCCGCTCGAGAGTTGCTTGATCAGCATGTCGTTGAGGGAAATGCACAAGACACCAAAAAGCACGAAGGCGATTGCGGCGCCTGCGCGGTTGGCAGGGTTGGTCATGGCGCCACCCTCATCAATCCCGTTGCGGGTGTCCAGAAAAATTCATAGCCTGAGCGCCAGACCATCAGGAGAACACCCCCATGCAGATGTCCGACACCCGACAGATCGCCGCCACGCCCGCTCAGGTCTATGCCGCCCTTCTGGATCCGCAGATGCTCAAGGCCTGCGTGCCGGGGGCGACCGAAGTGGAAGGCTCGCCGGAGGATGGGTTCACGGCGACCGTGGTGCAAAAGGTCGGCCCGGTGAAAGCCACCTTCACCGGTGAGGTCACGATCAGCGACATGGTGCCCGACACCTCCCTGCGCCTCGAGGGTGCGGGCAAGGGGGGTGCTGCGGGGTTCGCCAAGGGGGGCGCCGATGTGCGGCTTGCGCCGCATGACGACGGTTGCACGCTGAGCTATGATGTCGAGGCAAAGGTGGGCGGCAAGCTCGCGCAGCTGGGCAGCCGGATCATCGACGGCTTCGCCAAGAAGATGGCGGATCAGTTCTTCTCCAACCTGCAGCAGGCACTGGAAGGACCGGCACCCGACGCGGACGATGCGGCGATCGCGGAGCCCGCCGCCAAGAAGGGCTGGTTCGGGCGCGCCAAGTCGTAACGCCGCGGCGGGCTTGTTGCCGCCCTGCGTTCCGGTCTAGGGATGGGGTACCTGCAAGGAGAGCCGTCCGATGCCCCCGATCGTCGAAGTCACAGACCTGCGAAAAGCTTATGCGAGCGGGTTCGAAGCGCTCAAGGGCGTGAACCTTCAGATCGATGAGGGCGAGATCCTCGCATTGCTGGGGCCCAATGGCGCGGGCAAGACGACGCTCATCTCCACCATTTGCGGCATCACCACGGCGACCTCGGGCACCGTGCGCGTGGGCGGTTTCGACACAATTTCCGATTTCCGCGCCGCGCGCGCGATGATCGGGCTGGTGCCGCAGGAGATCAACCTGGAGCCGTTCGAGCAGGTCATGAACACCGTGCGTTTCTCGCGCGGGCTCTTCGGCAAGAAGGCCGATCCCGCGCTGATGGAGAAGATCCTGCGCCAGCTGTCACTCTGGGACAAGCGCGATGCGCAGATCCGCGAGCTGTCGGGCGGGATGAAGCGGCGCGTGCTGATCGCCAAGGCGCTGAGCCACGAGCCGCGGGTGCTGTTCCTGGATGAGCCGACGGCGGGCGTCGATGTCGAGCTGCGCCGTGACATGTGGAAGATCGTGGCCGAGCTCAAGCGCGACGGCGTCACCATCATCCTGACCACCCATTACATCGAGGAGGCGGAGGCCATCGCCGACCGCGTCGGGGTGATCGCCGCGGGCGAGATCTTGCTGGTGGAGGAAAAGGACAAGTTGATGGCGCGCATGGGCAAGAAGGAGCTGGAAGTCCAGCTGTCCCAGCCGATCGAGGAGATCCCTGCCAGCCTTGTCTCGGAAACCTTGCGGCTGTCGGAGGACGGCAGCGCGCTGATCTATACCTACGACACCAGGAGCGAGCGGACGGGCATCACCAAGCTGCTGGGTCAGGTGGCGGCTGCGGGGCTGGTGCTGCGCGATGTCGTCACGCGCCAGTCGAGCCTCGAGGACATCTTCGTGGACCTGGTCAAGGAAGGAGACGCATCATGAATTGGACCGCCGTCAAGTCGATCTATTTCTTTGAGATGGCGCGGTTCTTCCGCACCATCGCACAGAGCTTCATCTCGCCGGTGCTTTCCACCTCGCTCTACTTCGTGGTGTTCGGCGCTGCCATCGGCAGCCGCATCCAGGAGGTCGAGGGTGTCAGCTACGGCGCCTTCATCGTGCCGGGCCTGATCATGCTCAGCGTCATCACGCAGTCGATCTCCAATGCGAGCTTCGGCATCTACTTTCCCAAGTTCATCGGCACGATCTTCGAGCTGCTCTCGGCGCCGGTCAACTTTCTCGAGATCGTGATGGGCTATGTGGGCGCGGCGGCGACCAAGGCGCTGCTTTATCGGGGTGATCATCCTCATCACGGCATTCTTGTTCGTCGATATCGAGATCCTGCATCCGTTCGCGATGGTGGGCTTTCTGGTGCTGACCTGCATCAGTTTCTCGCTCATGGGGTTCATCATCGGTATCTGGGCGGGAAATTTCGAGCAGCTGCAGCTGGTGCCGCTGCTGATCGTGACGCCGCTGGTGTTTCTGGGCGGCTCGTTCTACTCGATCTCGATGCTGCCGCCGGTGTGGCAGGTGATCTCGCATTTCAATCCGGTGGTCTATCTGATCTCGGGCTTCCGCTGGTCCTTCTTCGGCAGTGGCGGATGTGCCTATCGGGCTGAGCCTGCTGGCCATTTGCGGCTTCACGCTGCTTTGCCTCGCGGTGATCTGGTGGATTTTCAAGACGGGCTGGCGCATCCGGCAATAATGTGGCGCGCCGCCTTGTTGCCGAGCACGGGCGGCTCTACATGTGGCACATGAAACAATTGGCTCCCCTTCCTCAAAAGCGATCCGACAGTCGCTGTCATCCGTCTGTCCGGCATGATCGGCACCGCCGGGCGTGGCACGCTCAATGACGCAAGCCTCGCGTCCGGTGATCGAGAAGGCATTCACCAAGGGCAAGCCCGTGGCAGTCGCGCTCGAGATCAACTCGCCCGGCGGCAGCCCGGTGCAATCCTCGCTGATCGGCGCGCGCATCCGGCGGCTGGCGGAGGAAAAGGACATGCCCGTCATCGCCTTTGTCGAGGATGTCGCGGCCTCGGGCGGCTACTGGCTGGCCGCGGCGGCGGATGAGATCTACGCCGACCCGTCCTCGGTCGTCGGGTCCATCGGGGTGATCTCGGCCAGCTTCGGCGTGCATGAGTTGATGCAGCGCAACGGGGTGGAGCGGCGCGTCTACACGGCCGGTAATTCGAAATCCATGCTCGACCCGTTCCGCCCCGAAAAGGAGGAGGATGTCGCCCGGCTCAAGGAGCTGCTGGAAGATATCCACGTCAACTTCAACGACCATGTGAGGCACCCGCCGCGCAGGCAAGCTGGACGAGGAGCGTGATCTGTTCACCGGCGAGATCTGGCTGGCGCGCAAGGCGATCGAGCTGGGCCTGATCGACGGGATCGGCCATCTCAAGCCGCATCTGCAGGAGCGTTTCGGCAAGAAGGTCCGCCTGCGCCGCTACGGACCGAGCAAGGGCCTGTTGGGCCGCTTCGGCGCGCGCTTGGCGGCCGATGCCCTGCACGGCATCGAGGAACGGGCGCAGTACGCGCGGTTCGGGCTCTGTAATATGATTTTCAAGATCGTTGCCCTTTTCCTGGTCTTCATCGGCGTGCTCGCCTGGTTCGGCAAAATGCACTGGATCGGCGGCAAGCGGCTGACTCAGACGCAAATGCACCAGCTGCGGACGCTACCGCATCGGCAAGGGGCCCTGCGCCTGCGGAGGAAGGCGCGGATGATCTGACGGCATGGTTGCTTGTCGGGGCTGGGGCTGGTGATCTTGTTGCTGGCAGGTGATGCGCTGGTCAAAGGGGCTGTGAACCTGAGCCTGCGCATCGGTATCCCCGCGCTCATCGTCAGCCTGACGATCGTGGCCTTCGGCACATCCGCGCCAGAGCTTCTGATCTCGATCAAGGCGGTGCTGGACGATGTGCCGGGCATCGCGCTGGGCAATGTGGTGGGCTCGAACACCGCGAACATCCTGCTGGTGCTGGGCATCCCTGCACTGCTGGCGACGATGCACACCTCCGAATGCGACACGCGCAAATCGTTCAACCACATGATCGCGGCGTCGGTGCTGTTCATCGCGCTGGCCTACCGCGGCGTTTTCGACTGGATCGCGTCAATCGCCTGCTGGCCGCGCTTGCCGCGATGCTGTTCGACGCGGCACGCGATCGCGCGTGCGCACCGGAAGGCCGACGCCGCCTGCGACGGCTGTCGAGGAAGACGATCTCGAAGGGCGTCGACCCCGACATGCCGGGCTGGCAGATCGGATTTTACCTGGTGCTGGGCCTTGTCGGCCTGCCGCTCGGCGCGTCGCTGCTGGTCGACAATGCCACGATCATCGCCAAGGCATTCGGGGTCAGCGATACGGTCATCGGCCTGACGCTGGTGGCCATCGGCACCTCGCTGCCCGAGCTTGCGACGACCGTCATGGCAGCATTGCGCCGTCAGGCGGACGTGGCGCTGGGCAATGTCATCGGCTCCAACATGTTCAACCTGCTGGCCATCATCGGGATCGCGGGACTGGTCGGGCCGATCGCGGTGGATCCTGCGTTCCTGCGTTTCGATCTGTGGGTCATGCTGGGGGCGTCGCTGCTGCTGATCCCCTTCGTCTATCTGGGGCAAAACATCACGCGGCTCTGGGGCATCGCGCTGAGCCGTGCTATATGCGGTCTATCTGTTTGTGGTACTGACGAGCTAGGATATCGGGATGAAACGAGCACTCGTGACCGGCGCGGGCAAGCGACTTGGCCGTGCGATGGCGCTCTATCTTGCGCAGCGTGGCTATGACGTCGCGGTGCATTACGCGTCCTCCGCCGACGCTGCACATGAGGTCGTGGCACAGATCGAGGGTATCGGCGGCAATGCGATTGCCTTGCACGCCGATCTGCTTGAGCTCGACGCGATGGAGACGCTCCTGCCGCGCGCGGCGGAAGCGCTGGGCGGGCCGATCATCTGCCTGGTCAACAACGCCTCCATCTTTGAGCACGACACGATCGCCAGCGCCACGCGGCAAAGCTGGGACCGCCACATCAACTCCAACCTGCGCGCGCCCTTCGTGCTGACACAGGCGATGGCGGCACAGGGCCTCTCGGCGCAGATCGACGCAGGCGGAGAGCCGGTGGCGGCGGGGCTGATCGTCAACATGCTCGACCAGCGCGTGCGCAAGCTGACGCCGGAGTTCATGACATACACACTGGCCAAGATGGGGCTTTGGGCGCTGACCCAGACGAGCGCGCAGGCACTGGCACCGCATGTGCGGGTCAACGCCATCGGGCCCGGCCCGACCTTGCAGGGCAGCCGCCAGTCGCGGGCTCATTTCGACGCGCAGCGCGCGGCAACGGTGCTGGGGCGCGGTGCCGATCCGGCGGACATCACGGCGGCGCTGGGATACTTCCTGGACGCCCCATCGGTCACCGGGCAGCTGTTGTGCGTGGACGGCGGGCAGCATCTGGCCTGGCAGACGCCGGATGTGCTCGGGGTAGAGTGACGGGCCACCCGCATAAGTTCTGCACCGATGACGCAACACACGCGGCTTGCCTCAAGTTGGCTGCCGCTAAATGCCTGTTTTACAAAGGTGAAATAAGTTTATCCATATAAAACAGTGTGTTAAAATTCTGCCCAAAAATTGAACAACTTGACGAAACCTATAGATTATAACGAGAAATTCCGCTGCGGCCCTGAAGTTATAGGCAGAGTTATCCACAACAAACGTGGACATGTTTAAGGTTGCCGCTGCCCTCCAAACATGAAGACAAAAGGGAGAATCGAGAACGCATGGCTGAATCGGAGAAAAGCGTGCAGACCGGCTACGAGGTGATCCAGGGATACCTGAAAACGCTCGACAGCTCTCCCGGTGTCTACCGGATGCTCGATAGCGAGAGCCGCGTACTCTATGTGGGCAAGGCGCGCAATTTGCGGGCGCGGGTCAGCAACTATGCGCGTCCCTCGGGCCACAGCGCGCGGATCGCGCGGATGATCGACAATACCGCGTCGATGATGTTCCTGACAACGCGGACGGAGACGGAGGCGCTGCTGCTTGAGCAGAACCTGATCAAGCAGCTCAAGCCGAAGTTCAACGTGCTGCTGCGCGACGACAAGAGCTTTCCCAATATCCTCGTGACTGAGACGCATGACTATCCCCAGATCAAGAAGCACCGCGGCGCCAAGAAGGAAAAGGGCTCCTACTACGGCCCGTTCGCCAGTGCGGGTGCGGTGAACCGCACGCTCAACCAGCTTCAGCGGGTGTTCCTGCTGCGCGATTGCTCTGACAGCCAGTTCGAGACGCGCACACGCCCCTGCCTGCAGTACCAGATCAAACGCTGTTCAGCGCCCTGCGTGGGCAAGATCAGTGCCGAGGAATATCGCCAGACGGTACGCGATGCGCAGAAGTTCCTCTCCGGCAAGAGCACCGGCATCCAGACACGGCTGGCCGCTGAGATGGCCAAGGCGAGCGAGGATATGGAGTTCGAGCGCGCGGCGGCCCTGCGCGACCGGATCAAGGCGCTGACGCAGGTGCAGACGACCCAGGGCATCAACCCCAAGGGCGTGCATGAGGCCGATATCATCGCGCTGCATCTGGCGGACGGACAGGCCTGCGTGCAGGTCTTCTTCATCCGCTCGGGCCAGAACTGGGGCAACCATGACTACTACCCCCGCGTGGGCGAGGACGTGGAAGCAGCGGAGGTGCTCGAGGCCTTTATCGGGCAATTCTACGACCAGCGCGATCCGCCGCGCCAATTGATCGTGAGCCATGAGATCGAGAACCCCGACCTGATGGTGGATGCGCTGTCGGGCAAGATCGACCGCAAGGTGGAACTGCTGGTGCCGCAGCGGGGCGAGAAGGCGGAACTGGTCGAGGGCGCGCTGCGCAATGCGCGCGAGAGCCTTGCGCGCAAGATGGCGGAAAGTGCGACCCAGACCAAGCTGCTGAAAGGGCTGGCGGAGGCCTTCGATCTGCCGCGCGTGCCGGAGCGGATCGAGATCTACGACAACTCCCATATCCAGGGCGCATTTGCTGTCGGGGCGATGGTGGTCGCGGGCCCCGAGGGGATGATCAAGAACCAGTACCGCAAGTTCAACATCCGCGGCGACGATCTGACCCCCGGCGATGACTTCGGCATGATGAAGGAGGTGCTGTCGCGCCGCTTCAAACGGCTGATCAAGGAGGATCCGGAGCGCAAGGAGGGCCATTGGCCGGACCTTCTGCTGATCGATGGCGGCGCGGGGCAGGTGAGTGCGGTGCGCGAGATCATGCGCGAATTCGGCGTCGAGGACATCCCCATGGTCGGCGTGGCCAAGGGACTGGACCGCGACGCGGGCAAGGAGGAGTTTCACCGCACAGGCAAACCTGTCATGGCGCTACGGCACAACGATCCGGTGCTCTATTTCATCCAGCGCATGCGCGATGAAGCGCACCGATTTGCCATCGGCACGCACCGCGCCAAGCGCGCCAAATCGGTCGGCGCCACACCACTGGACGATGTGCCGGGCGTGGGGGCGGCACGCAAACGCGCACTGCTGGCGCATTTCGGTTCGGCCAAGGCGGTGGGGCGGGCCAACCTCGCAGATCTCAAGGCGGTCGAGGGCGTGTCCGGCGCACTGGCAGATACGATCTATGCCTATTTCCACGAAAAGGGGTAGGTACGCGTCGGCGAAAGCCCGGTGGATGGGATGCTTTTGCAAGGGCTAAGATAAGAAGCGGCCGCACGGCCCGCGATGATGCTTTTACGTGGTAGCAGGGCGGTGTAGGGTGCGGGAATGAAGTGGAATTTGCCCAATATCCTGACGGTCTTGCGGCTGCTGGCGGCACCTGCCGTGGCGGTGATGTTTCTCTATTTCACGCGGCCTTACGCGGATTGGTTCGCGCTGATCCTGTTCGTCACGGCGGCGGTAACCGATTGGTTCGACGGCTATCTGGCGCGGGCCTGGAAGCAGGAGACGAAGCTCGGCACGATGCTCGATCCGATTGCGGACAAGGCGATGGTGGTGATCGCGCTGATGGTCATCATCGGCTTTTCAAGCTGGTCGCCCTGGCTGGTGCTGCCCGCGACGGTGATCCTCTTTCGCGAGGTCTTCGTTTCGGGACTGCGGGAATATCTGGGTGACACGGCGGGTACGCTCAAGGTCACCACGCTGGCCAAATGGAAGACAGCGCTGCAGATGACGGCGATCGCGGTTCTGTTCAGCCAGGGGGTGTTCGAGCATTACCTTGGGATGAGCATCTACGGCATGGACGCCTCGCTGGTGCAGGCGATCCTGAACGGGGTAGAGGAGGATGTGATGGGCCTCGGCTGGAAGGTGTCGGCGATGGAATGGTCGGGCCGGATCGGGCTGTGGCTCTTGTGGCTGGCCGCCGCCCTTACCGCTGTGACGGGCTGGGACTACCTGGTGAAGGCAATGCCCTATCTTAAGGAGGGACGCTGATGGATGTGCTGTATTTTGCATGGGTGCGCGAGCGGATCGGCCTGCCGCGCGAGAAGATCGATACCCAAGCGGGCACGGTGATGGCGCTGGTGGAGGAGCTGCGGGCGCGCGCGCCGCGCTATGCCGCCGCCTTTGAGGACATCGGCGCGCTGCGCGTCGCCGTCGATCAGGAGCTTGCCGATTTCGACGCGCCGCTGGAGGGCGTGCGTGAGATCGCGTTCTTTCCGCCCATGACGGGGGGATAAGATGCGGGTGAGCGTGCAGTCGGAACCGTTCGATCCGGGCGCCCTGACATCGGCGTTTGCCGCAGGGCGCCAGGATATCGGCGCCATCGTGACCTTCACGGGCATCGTGCGCGATCTGCCGGGCGATCCGATGGAGGCGATGGAGATAGAGCACTATCCGGGCATGACGCAAAAGGCGATCGAGGAGATGGCGCAGGAGGCGCAGGCGCGGTTCGGGCTCGGCGACGTTCTGGTGGTTCACCGCCACGGACGCCTGGTGCCCGGCGAGATGATCATGATGGTGGCGACCGCCGCGCGCCATCGCAAGGACGCCTTCGAGGCGGCGAGCTTTCTCATGGATTATCTCAAGTCGCGTGCGCCCTTCTGGAAGCGCGAGATTTCCGCCTCCGGTGCCGCGTGGGTCGAGGCGACCGAGGAGGACGAGGCCGCGCTGCGCCGCTGGTAGCGGTCGCGGCGCCGGTGTTGATCCATATCAAGGTTGCGGCGGCGGGCGGATGCTAGGCTCGCCTTCATATCTCAGAAAAGGACATAAAATGATCAGTTCAATAGTGGTGGGGATCGACGGCTCTGAAGCGGCGCAGCGGGCACTGCGGATGGCATGCGCCATCGCCAAGAACTTTGGCGCCAGCCTGCAGATTGTCCACACACCGCGCGACGAGACGGTCATCTACGCCGCAGAGGCGATTTCGGGGTTCTACGTGGGGCCGAATGCGGCCCAGCAGGAATTGCTGCGCGAGGCGGCCGAGAAGGTCGGCGAGATGGCCCGCTCAATCGCCGATGAAGAAGGTGTTGCCAATGCTGAGGTGCATGTCGGCCACGGCGATCCTGCGCGCGATGTCCTTGACCGTGCCACGGCGGTGGGGGCGGACCTGATCGTGACAGGGCGTCGCGGGCTCGGCGATCTGGGCGCGCTCGTGCTGGGCAGCACCTCTCATCAGATCAGCAAGCATGCGAAATGCGCTTGCCTGACGGTTCCCTGATGCGCGATCCGTGGCGTCAGCCCGCGCGCAGGCTTTCGATATAGGCGCGCATTTCTTCCGCCTCGTGACGGGCATCGCGCAGCCCGTCCATCGCCGCGCGCAGTTCCGCCTCGGTCTGGGCCAGTTGGTTGGTCAGTTCCGCCTCGCGCTGCTGCAGATAGGTGATGGCCTGATCGCGGGTCTCTTCGGCCTCGTGAAGCTCCTGGCTCATCCGGTCGAGTTGTGCGACGTCATCCGCCGCAACGCGGGTGAAGCGGTGCAGCAGCCAGTTGGCGAACCAGCCCATGCAGAACGCGACGAAGAGAATGATGGCGGTCGCCAGGACAAATTCAAATCTGCTCATTCTGTAGCGCTTTCTTCGCGGTGTCTGTGACGCGTCTGTATCGACACTTTGCGAGGTGGTTTCCAGCGTCGTCTGCTCTGGTGTGTCGACCGTATCGGGCCGGATCAGCCGGAATTCGATGCGCCGGTTGGCTTCGCGCCCGGCTTCGGTGCCGTTGTCCGCCACGGGGTTCTCCTCACCATAGCCCACGGCCTTGAACGAGCCGGTGATGACGCGCCGCGCGCGCAGTTCGTTGAGCACGGATTCGGCGCGGCTCTGGCTCAGGGCGAGGTTCATCTCCTCGCGGCCCTGACTGTCGGTGTAGCCCTGAATTTCAAGCTGGATCGTCGCCGCAGCGTTTGAGGATTGCGGCGATGTCATCCATCGTCCCGAGAGCGGATGCGTCGATGGTGGCCGAGCCGGGCTCGAAGTTGATCTTGCCCGCAGCGACGATGGCACCGATTTCCGCCTCGCATTCGGCAGGCGTCGGCAGGCCCAAGCACGGGGTCGAGCTGCTTTTGGTAGGTCACGTTCACGTCAAAGGCCGTGTTCTTCGCCCAGCTTGCCTGCCAGCATCGCGGAGATTTCGGTCGAGGCATCGGGATTGCCGGTGTTGCCGGTCAGCACAAGGTTCTCCGGCGTTACGGTCACGGCACCGTTGCTCGAGCTGGCCCAGCCCTTCCAGCCCGGCGAGGACGCGGGTGGCCCAGTCGACCGGCAGATCCTCCACCACGCGGGTGGCGGTATAGACGTTGTCGGAGCCGAAACGGGCCTTGGCAAAGCTGCTGGTCAGCTCGCGCAGGGCGTCGTTGTTGACGCGACCGCGCAATTGGACGCTGCCCCTCGGGGCTCAGCGTCGCGGTGAATTCCGGCGGGCCTGCGTCGGGGTCCTGCGTCCTTGGGCAGCTGCGCCTGCAGGGCGAAAACCGGGGGCAGCGCGTTCTCCAACTCGCCCACGACCGTGTCGAAATCGGATTGGCTCGATGCCCGGCGCCGCAACGAGCGAGATATCCGCATCCGCGATCGTGACGGACCCACCGCCGAGCTTGGCCAGTGCCGCGATGGAAGCCGTGACCGCATCCGCCCAGCGCGGGCTCGGCACACCCAGCCCCACGGTGCACCGCGGGCTCTCAGCGCCCACGGCTTCGGCGGCGCCGATGATGCGCGTGGCGGCCATCTCCGTATCGGCGGAGCAGGCGTCAAAGCTGCGCGCCGTCCTCCGTGATCTGGAACCGGGTGGTGAAGGGTGTGATGACGGGGCGCGGTGCCGCGATATCGAGAACCAGCTGTACCTGGTCGGGCGCGAGCCATGCGGTGCAGGTTCTGCTCCAGCCGGGCCTTCTCCTGCGCGCTGTCGGTGATGGCGGTGATGGCCACGCGGTCCGCCTCCACGGAGACCTTGGCGCGCGGCAGGCTGCTCATCGCGGAGAGCGCGAAATCGAGCGCTGCTGTTCCAGCCGTCGGGCGCGGGATAGTCGGCGGTCTCCAGCAGGTCGGTGACGCTCGAAGCGCCCTGCGAGGCTGTTGAAACGGGCGATCACATAGTCGCGGTCCGTGCTCATCGGGATCAGGCCGATCACGGATAGGCCGCTGTCGTTGCGCAGGATCTCGAGCGAGAATTTCGGCGGCGCCAGCGCTTCTTGTGCGGCGACTGCCCATGTCGTCGATGACGCGCGCGGCATCCACCACGGAGCCTGCGGTGGTCAGCGCTGAAAATCGCACCGCTTCCGTAGGGGGCGGTGCCCGAGAGCGAGACCTGCAGACCGTTCGCCTCGACCTCCGCCCAGGTCATGCCCTTTTCGTCCAGCGCGTCGCGCACGCCGATCTCCGACGAATCCTCGATCAGGCTCACCGAGAAGTTGGCCGCGACCAGCGATACCACTGCCGCTGCGGCAAAAGTGAGCGAAATCGTCAGTAGCGAGGAGAGGCGCATGGGCACTTTCGACAGAGGTCAATAACTGGGCATCGGTGTACGATGCTGAAGCACAGGGGTGCAATCAAAGGAGCAGGGCGGCGGCGAAAAACAGGAGCGGGATCATGCCGGTGTCGCGGTTGACGCGAAACAATTGCAGCATTTTCGCAGGATTGTCGAGGTCGAGCCCGCGCAGCTGCCATGCCATGTGCCAGCCCATCGCCCAGGGTCCCGCGAGCGCCACGACCATCGCCAGCGCGGATGCATTCGGCAATGCCGCATAGACCACTGCGATTCCCATGAGCCCGACAGTGGCCATCAAGAAGCGCCGCAGCCATTTGCCGGTGTTCTCGCCAAACAGGCGTGCGGTGGATTTGACACCGATGAGGGCGTCATCCTCGGTGTCCTGATGGGCATAGATGGTGTCATAGAACAGCGTCCATGCGATGCCCGCCAGATAGAGCACCACCGCCGGCGCCTCCAGCCTGCCGGTATGGGCGGTCCAGGCCAGCAGCGCGCCCCAGTTGAACGCGAGGCCCAGAAACACCTGCGGCCACCAGGTAAAGCGTTTGGCGAAGGGATAGATCGCCACGGGGATCAGGGCCAGCACACCCAGTCGGATCGCGGCGGCGTTGAAGGTGAGCAGAATGGCGAAGGCCAGCAGCGACTGCACCACCATCCAGACCGCGGCGCCGCGCACCGTGACCTGCCCGGCGGGGATCGGCCGCGAGCGGGTGCGCGCGACCTGCGCGTCGATGTCGCGGTCGGAGATATCATTCCACGTACAGCCCGCGCCGCGCATCAACAGCGCGCCGATGGCGCACCCTGCGAAGATCCAGAGATCCTCCCAGCGGTATTGCCCATCATGGAGCATTGCCAGCGCAAGCCCCCAGCAGCACGGCAGCAGCAGGAACAGGTCGCCGTCGGGCCGATCCAGACGGCTCAGTCTCAGATAGGGCCGCGCACCTGCGGGGGCATAGCGGTCCACCCAATTGCGCGTCTCGGCGTCGGCAACTATCCCATCGGGCTCTGGCGGCTTGGCGCTGTCTTGCATATATCCATCCTTATGGATGCGAAAATCAGGTTGTATGTAGAGCACCCTTTAGGGGCGGGGCAATCGGTTCCTTTGGACCGCGGGCAGGCGCATTACCTCTTCGGGGTCATGCGGCAGCCCGTCGGCGCGACAGGTCTTGCTGTTCAATGGCCGCGAGGGCGAGTGGCGCGCGCAGATCGCGGAAGCGGGCAAGCGGGGCGGCACGCTCGTTTGCGAGCAGCAGACGAAGGCGCTGCAGATGCCGCCCGACCTGTGGCTGTGCTTTGCGCCGATCAAGAAGGCGCGCACGGATTTCATCGTCGAGAAGGCCACCGAGATGGGTGCCGCGATGATCGTGCCGGTGCAGACTGAATTCACCAATGCGGGCCGGATCCAGCGCGACCGCCTGCAGGCACATGCCGTGGAGGCTGCTGAGCAATGCGGCGGGACCTATGTGCCGCATGTGGCGGAGCTGGTGCGGTTCGACCGCTTGCTCGACAGCTGGGAGCCTGCGCGCCGCATCCTGTTCTGTGATGAGGCGCTGACGGCCTCGAAGCTCCGCACCCCTTGGCGGTGACGCAGGACCGTGGGCCATCTTCATCGGGCCCGAGGGCGGATTCTCGGACCGCGAGCGGGCGCGCCTGCAGCGGATGGAACAGGCGCTGCCGGTATCGCTCGGCCCGCGATCCTGCGCGCGGACACGGCGGCAGTGGCCGCGATGACGCTGTGGCAACGTGATCTGGGCGATTGGACGTGAGGGGCGGTCATGTTCTTCCGGCCTGAGGCGAAGGCGTCGCTGTGGCGCTGGCGCGAGGTGCTCGTGGGGCTGGCGGTCACGCTCATCGGCTTGTGGTGGATCGCGGGGCCGGGCGGATTGCTCGCGGTGCCGGGCTGGGCTTTCGTGATCGGCGGTGGCGCGCTCGGCTTTGTCGGTGCGCAACGCGCGCGCTTTCGCGGGGCGGGGGACGGGCCCGGCGCGGTGCAGGTGGATGAAGGGCAGATCGCCTATTTCGGTCCGCTCACCGGTGGTGTCATCGCGCTTGAGACACTCGAGCGGCTCAGCCTCGATGCCCGGGCGCACCCCGCGCATTGGCGGCTTGAGGCGCCGGGCCAGGAGGCGCTGATGATCCCTGTGACTGCGGCGGGCGCGGACGCTCTGTTTGATGCCTTCGCCAAATTGCCTGGCCTGCGAACTGAGCGGATGCTGGGTGAATTGCGCGCTGGCCACAAGCACGCGGTCGTCATTTGGGAACGCACCCCCTTGCGTCCGGCCCACGCCCTGCTGCATTGACGGGGCAGAGAATCTCCGCAAGGTTGCGGACTGAGATACCCAACGCGGAGCACCCTTGATGTCCATTCCACAATCCGGCGGCGGGCCTGATCGAAAGCTTTGACCAGCTCGCTCAATATCTTGCGGACGGGTGCAAGCCCAAGGAAGATTGGCGGATCGGCACCGAGCACGAGAAGTTCGGCTATTGCAAGGACACCCATCTGCCGCTGCCCTATGAGGGCGACCGTTCGATCCGGGTGATGCTTGAGGGCTTGCGCGACCGCCACGGCTGGGCGCCGGTCGAAGAGGCGGGCAAGCTCATCGGGTTGGAAAAGGACGGCGCAAACGTCTCGCTCGAGCCGGGCGGACAGCTCGAATTGTCCGGCGCGCCGGTGGAGACCATCCATGAGACCTGCGACGAGGTGAACACCCATCTGCGCGAAGTGCGGGATGTGGCGGATGAGCTCGGCATCGGCTTCATCGGGCTGGGTGCCGCACCCGAGTGGACCCATGAGCAGATGGATCTGATGCCCAAGGGCCGCTACAAGCTGATGAACGACTATATGGCGAAGGTCGGCACGATGGGCCGCGTGATGATGCGCCGGACCTGTACTGTGCAGGTCAACCTCGATTTCGGATCGGAGGCGGACATGGTGCAGAAGATGCGCGTGGCCGTCGCACTGCAGCCGGTGGCCACGGCGCTCTTCGCCAATTCGCCGTTTTTCGAGGGCAAGCTCAACGGTCACAAATCCTGGCGCAGCCGGGTGTGGCGCGATCTGGATCCTGCGCGCACCGGCATGGTGCCTTTCATCTTCGATGAAGGGTTCGGTTTTGAGGCCTGGGTCGAACTACGCGCTCGATGTGCCGATGTATTTCGTCTACCGCGACGGCAAATATATCGATGCGCTGGGTCTGTCGTTCCGTGATTTCATGGCCGGAAAGCTGTCGGCCCTGCCCGGGGAGACGCCGACGCTGAGCGATTGGGCCGATCACCTGACCACCGCCTTCCCCGAGGCGCGCATGAAGAAATTCATCGAGATGCGCGGTGCGGATGGCGGCCCGTGGCGGCGGCTTTGTGCCTTGCCCGCTTTTTGGGTGGGGCTGATGTACGATCAGGCCGCCCTCGACGGCGCCTGGGATCTGGTCAAGGATCTTGACGCGCCCACGCGCGAGGCGCTGCGCGTCGCAGCCTCCGCGGACGGGCTGCAGGCGGAGGTAAACGGCATCCGCATGCATGATCTCGCGCGCGAGGCGGTCGCCCTGTCAGAGGCCGGGTTGAAGGCCCGCGCGCGCAGCGGTGCAGGCGGGCTGGTCCCTGATGAGACACATTTCCTCAATGCGCTCAAGGAAAGTGTCGAGACCGGCAAGACCCCTGCGGATGAACTGCTCGATTGTTACCACGGCGAGTGGAACGGCGACATCAGCCGCATTTATGCCGAGTTCTCCTACTGAGCTCAGGCGGAGGGCGCGGATTTCAGCACGCGGTTGCGGTAGTATTCTGAGATCTCGGTTTTCCGCGCTGCCTGCTGCTCGGGCGTGACCTGCTTGTCCATATCGAACAGCAGCGCGTAGCCCTGCATCGCGCGCTGGTGCGCATCCGCGGTGATTGGCGTGCCGGTCCGGTCCACCTGCGGCGCCGTGGCGGGCGTGCCGTGGATCGTCGTGCGGCCCTGGCTGGGCAGCATATGCATGATCATCAGGGCAAAGGCGCCCAGCGGAACGATGTAGAGCAGCAACCAGAAGCCGGAGAACCCCGCGTCATGCAGCCGCCGCACCGTCAGGCTGAGAAAGGCGGGCATGGTCACGATCCAGGACCAGGTGCTGGCAAAATCCATTGGCCCGAGCCCGAAGATCGCGGCTTCGCCCTGCGCTGTGACCAGTGCGAGGACCATCATGACATCCACCACCATGCAGACGATGCCGATGATCGTGGCGAAGAGGAAGTACCACCAGTATTCCGAACGGCTCGCGCGGCCCCGATAGGTGAAGATCTTGGCGAAAGCCTGTGCGAGTGCGTTGATAGGTCCCATCTCGTATTCATCCCCTTCTGATCAACCCCAGCTTGCGCGCGGGATGTGGCGTGATCAGGGGCGGAGTATGGCAAATCCGCGGCGGGGGGCGCCCGTCGCGCTCCGCGGCTCAGTCTGTCCGCGTGAGGCTCAGACGGAAGATGCCGGAGGAGACCGCGATATCGGCAAGCCGCTGTTGCCCGCCGCGGGTGTCATAGCGTAGCGTCATCCGGGCCGAAGAGATGCCGAGCGGCGACAGATGCCCGGGCCCCGCGATCACGCGGTATCCCATTTGGCAGGTGAGCACCCCGTCGCCCTGCGTCCCACCCTCGGGCGAGAGTTGCACGACACGGCGGCCATCGTACATCTGCATCTGCGCGGGGCATCCCTGCGCCTCGATGAGCGCGGCGATGAGGCGTACGGGATCGCGGACCGCCGCGGGAACATTCGTCACATCGGAGAGTGCGGTAATCTCCTCCTGCGGGGTGATCCGCGTCTCGCGCGCGCGGCCCTCGCGGATCTCCACGATCACGACGCGCTCCTTGCGTGACGATCGGCTTTCGCCGGTGAACGTGCTCGTTGCGGTGCTCCCCGCGCTTGTGCCCAGGAAGCTGCCGTTGAAGACGCCCAGCGGCGTATTGTCGAAGGTGGAGCGGAGTGTCGCCGTCCCGCCCCGCGCGTCATAGCTGAGCTGGCCCAGCGTCGCACCGCCCAGGCTGACCGCGAAACCCTCCGCGTGAAGCGGCGATGCCGCCAGCATGAGAATGCTCAACAGCGCCGCGCGGATCATGCCAGACCCACGGGGCGGTACCGCCGGACGAAATCGATCACCTTGGCATGGGGCATCTCGCAGGGTGCCAGCTGCGCACCCCGCGCAAGATCGTAGAAATTCAGGCTGATGTAGTCGGTCCCGTCGAGCGCTTCGGCCACCAGCTTGACCGAGCTACCGCCGTTGAAATCGCTTCGCGTTGCGGTGTAGCGGCAGCCGCCGGCGGTGCCTTCGCTCGTCCCCTGCGGGATCCGGCGCAGCGCGTCCGCGAAACCCGGCGGTGCGTCCACCCTCATGTCTTCTGACCGATCTTCGGCTCGGTGCCCGCGCGGATGCGCGCGATGTTGGCGCTGTGGCGCCACAGGATCACCGCGGCGAGCAGCAGGCACATGAGCGCGCCCGCGCCATAACCCAGAAGCAGCGCCAGCAGGGGCGATGCCGCCGCCGCGACCATCCCGCCGAGCGAACTCATCCGCGACACGCCCGCCGCCGCGAGCCACAGCAGGCAGGCCGCGACCCCCACGGGCCAAGCGAAGGCGAGCAGGATGCCGAGAAACGTCGCCACACCCTTGCCCCCCTGAAACCGCAGCCAGACCGGATAGCAATGCCCCAGCATCGCCGCGACCGCCGCGATCTGGGCGGCATCTTCGCTTGCCAGCGCGCGCGCGAGCAGCAGCACGATGGCGCCCTTGGCCCCGTCGAGGATGAGCGTCGCCGCCGCCGCGGGCTTGGACCCGGTCCGCAGCACGTTGGTGGCCCCGATGTTGCCGGACCCGATTTCACGCAGGTTGCCGAGGCCCATGAGCCGCGCGATCAGCACACCGAAGGGCGCGGACCCCGCAAGGTAGCCCAGCAGCGCCCAAAGGAGGAGCCCCGCAAGCGTTGTCTCGATTATCGGCATCGGCTGGGCTCCTTTTCAGAGTTCATAGACGCAGGCGCCCGAGACGTAACTCGCCAGCACCTTACCCTGCATGCGCACACCGTCAAACGGGGTATTGCGCGACTTGGAACGCAGCGTGGCACGGTCCAGCACGAAGGGCGCATGCGCGTCGAACAGCACCAGATCCGCAGGTGCTCCGGCAGCTAACCGCCCCGAGGGCAGGCCCAGACGCCGCGCGGGGTTGAGCGAAAGCGCCCGCCACAACTGCGGCAAGGTGATCCGTTCCGCATGCCACAGGCGCAGGGCGGCAGGCAGCAGGGTCTCCAGCCCCACGGCGCCTGATGCGGCCTCCTCGAACGGCAGACGCTTGCTCTCCTCGTCCTGCGGCGTGTGCATGGAGCAGACGATGTCGATGAGCTCCGAGGCGACCGCGTCGACCATGGCGAGGCGGTCCTCTTCGTCGCGCAAGGGAGGCTTGAGCTTGAAGAACGTGCGGTAATCGGCCACGTCGAGGGCATTCAGCGTCAGATGGTGGATGCCGATGCCCGCCGTCACGTCGAGCCCGTTGCGCTTGGCGCGCTCCAGCGCGGGCAGGGCGCGGGCGGTCGTGATCTGGTCGGCATGGTAGCGCGCGCCGGTCATCTCGATCAGCGCGATGTCGCGGTCAAGACCCATCCGTTCGGCCATCGGCGAGACGGCGGGCAGGCCGCGCAGGGAGGCGAACTTACCCGATGTGGCCGCAGCCCCGCGGCTCAGGATCGGCTCTTGCGGGTGCGCAATCACCAGCGCGCCCAGCGAGCGCGCATAGGTCAGCGCGCGCGAGAAGACCCGCGTGTCGCTGACCACGTGATCGCAATCGGTAAACGCCACGGCACCCGCATCCATCAGAAACCCGATCTCGGTCATCTCGCGGCCCTCGCGCCCTTTCGTCAGGGCGGCCATAGGCAGAACATGCACCGGCGAGGCTTCGTTGGCGCGCGCGGGTCACGAACTCCAGTGTCTCGGGGCTGTCGATGGCGGGTGTCGTATCGGGGCGCGTGATCATCGTGGTCACCCCGCCCTTTGCCGCCGCGAGCCCGGCAGAGCGGTAGCTCTCCTTGTGCCGCTCGCCCGGCTCACAGACTTTCACGCCCAGATCGACGATGCCCGGAGCGAGGTATTTGCCGCGGCAGTCGATCATCCGCCCCTTGGGATTGGCGAGCCCGCCGGGTGTGATCGCCGTGATCAGCCCGTCCTCGACGCTCAGGGAGCCATCGTATTCAGTCCCGTTTTCGGGGTCGATCAGCACGGCATTGGTGAAATGAAGCGTCATGGCGTCTCTTTCCAGGTCCGGCAGCGGGGGTGCAGGGTTTTTGGCGCCACGTCAAGCCGCAGGCCGAACGGGCGACGGGGGCCGGGCGCAGGGAGCAGGCGCGTCACGATGCGAGCCGTTCGCGCGCGGCGAGGATCTGCCCGGCGATGGCGGCGGGGTCCTCGACATAGGGGATCCGCAGGCGCAGACCGTTCTTGAGGAAGACGACGACGCTCCATCCCAACCGCTTGCGGGCATCGGCGATTTCGTGCAGCGGGATGCGGGCCTCGCCCTCCGGCCCTTCATGGATGAGCGCGTCGGTGCGCAGATACCAGCGGTTCACGCGCACCGCGCGCCAGCGGGCGGGATCCTCGAAGCCGATATTGTAGGCGAGCGCGAGCACCGGACCGGCATAGAGCGCCTGCCAATATCCGGTGGCGGCGCCGATCGCCCACCCGGCAAGCGCCATGACGGCGAGCGTGGCGAGGCCGACGATCACGCAGCGGCGCAGGTAGACCGGCAGCGCCGCCGACCATGCCGCCAGCGGCTCGCTCATCCGGCCATCCACACCATGCCGACTGCCACGGCAAAGGCCACCAGCAGCGCAACAGTTGCGACGCGACCGGACATCTTGGGATCTGGTTTGGGTTCTTTCATGTCAGGCTCCACCATATCAGGATCATAATCATAAGCGCCAGCACCGCCGTCAGCGCACTGCCGACGCGCGAGCGGCCGGGCGCCTTGGGCGCGGGGTTCGTGCCGGTGTAGGGTTTGGCCGCCTCCACTGCGATGGGGCCTGCCGCATGCTGCGCGCGCGCCTCGTGGTAGGTGCCGATCAACGTGAGATCGGGGCCGGGCGAGAGCCGCACATCGCCGTCCGCGGCAACGCTCGAGAAGACCAGCAGCACGTAGCCGTCAAGCGCATCGAGCCGTGCGCGGTCGCGGCGCAACGCCTGCGAATCGACATCGTAGCCGTCCGACAGGTAACGCGGCAGCCCGACGCCGGTGAGGTCGGAAAGCGCGAAGAGCTCGATGTCCTCCACGGTCACGGGGTGGCCCAGCATCTCATCCGCGAGGGCGGCTTTCGGTTTTTGCTTCAGTGCGCGGGCCATGTCGGCAATCGGGCGCGAGATCGCGAAGACGCGGATCGCCCCACTCTCTGATTGTTTTATTTCAATGGTTTGCATGTGTAACCTCATGCATGGAATTAAGAAGGCGGGTCATGCCGCGCGCTCCAGATGCGGGAGGAGCTGATCTGCGGAGGCGATGAATTCGAACCCGAAGAAGTGCTTCATATCAGCGTCATAGCGCAGGAAGTTCACGCTCGGCGGTTCCGTGGGCACAATGGCGGGCGGGACCATGGCGCTGCGCGGATGCGCCTTCACACGCGTGCTGTGCCCCTCGACGCGGAAGAACAGGACCCGCTTGTCGGTCAGCGCATAGCGGGTCGCGGCGAAGGCGCGGAGCTGGTTGGCGGTCGCGCGCAGCGGGATCAGCACCAGCAGCGCAGGCAGCATCAGCAGCCACATGTCCCCCTCCGCGCCGTAGGTCGCGATGATGTACCAGGCGGCCAGCATCATCCCGAGCGCTGCCATCGGTGCGGTCCCGTAGAGGCGCCAGTTGCGCCAGTGCAGGCGCGGTGTCGGACGCCCCGCCCAGAGCAGCTTCTCGTCGCGTTCCAGCACGTTATCCCAGAAACCCGAAGTGTTCATGCGCGCGCATGGGCGAGATTGCGCGCCAGCAGGTCCATCGCCGCCATGCGGACGGCGACGCCCATCTCCACCTGCTCCTGGATCACGCTGTGATTGATGTCGTCCGCGAGCGTTCCGTCGATTTCCACACCGCGGTTCATCGGGCCCGGATGCATCACGATGGCGTCCGGCTTGGCATGGGATAACTTCTCGGCATCAAGCCCGTAGCGGTGGTAATACTCCCGCTCGCTGGGGATAAACCCGCCATCCATGCGCTCTTTCTGCAAGCGCAGCATCATGACCACGTCCACGTCCCTGAGGCCCTCCTGCATATCGTCGAAGACCTCCACCCCGAAATCCGCGATGCCCGCAGGCATCAGCGTTGAAGGGCCGATCAGGCGGATGCGGTTCTCCATCTTGCCCAGCAGCATGATGTTGGACCGCGCGACACGGCTGTGCGCGATATCGCCGCAGATGGCGATGGAGAGACGGTGCAGTCGGCCCTTCTTGCGCCTTATCGTCAGGCCATCGAGCAGCGCCTGCGTCGGGTGTTCGTGCCGCCCGTCGCCCGCGTTGAGCACGGCGCAGTTCACTTTCTGGGCCAGCAGATCAACCGCGCCCGATTGCGGATGCCGCACCACCAGCAGATCGGGATGCATCGCGTTCAGGGTCATCGCGGTGTCGATCAACGTCTCACCCTTTTTAACGCTACTTGCCTGCATCGCCATGTTCATGACATCCGCGCCCAGCCGCTTGCCCGCAATCTCGAAGCTGGCTTGCGTACGCGTGGAATTCTCGAAGAACATATTGATCTGCGTGAGCCCCTGCAGCGCGGTGCCGTGCTTGTCGGGCGTTCGGTTCTGCTCGGCGTAGCGGTCCGCGAGGTCGAGCAGCGTCGTGATATCCGCAGGGTGCAGCGGCTCGATGCCAAGCAGGTGGCGGTGGGCAAAACTCATCGGGCGACCTTACGCTGTTTGGCCCGTTATAGGCGGCTGCCGCCGGCGCGGCAAGAAGCGGTGCGTGGGGCATTCCGGTCCGTCGCGGCGGGGCGTAGGATGGGCGCATGGAATCACCCGACTATCACACGGCGCGCGCATATCTCGACTGGCAGATCGAGCTGGGCGCGGATGAGTGCATGCTTGATACGCCGCTCGACCGCTACGCTCTGCCGGAGAAGCTTGCCAAGCCGTCCCGGGCCGCGGAGAAGCCGCATCTGACCAAGGGCCCGGTCGCGATGCAGTCGCGGGACGCCGTTGCGGAGGCGCAGCAGATCGCTGCGGCCGCAGGCACGCTGGAGGCGCTGCGCGCGGGCATGCAGGCGTTCGATCTGTGCGATCTGAAGCGCGGCGCACGCAACATGGTCTTCGCGGACGGCATCGCGGGGGCGCCGGTGATGATCATCGGCGAGGCGCCCGGCGTTGAGGAAGACCGCACGGGCAAGCCGTTCGTCGGGGCGGCGGGCCAGCTGCTCGACCGGATGTTCGCCGCCATCGACATGGGCCGGGACCGCTCGGATGCGCCGATCTACATCACCAACACATTGCCTTGGCGTCCGCCGCACAACCGCGACCCCAAGCCCGAAGAGATCGCGATGATGAAGCCCTTCTTGCTGCGCCATATCGAACTGGCCGCACCCAAGGTGCTGGTGATCATGGGCAACTGGGCCTGTCAGGCGCTGCTGGCCAAGCGGGGCATCACGCGGCTGCGCGGCACCTGGACCACGGCTGTGGACTTGCCTGCCTTGCCGATGTGCCATCCCGCCTACCTGTTGCGGAATACCGCTGCAAAGCGGGAGGCTTGGGCGGATCTGTTGACCCTCCAGGCGGCCCTGAAGGCGTGACCGACCCGGTGGTCCTGCTGGCCTTCGTGCCTGCCGCGCTAGCGCTCAACGTGACACCGGGGCCCGACATGATGCTGTGCCTCGCCCAAGGGATGCGCTCGGGCCGTGCGGCGGCCTGGGCCGCCAGTGCGGGGGTGAGCGTGGGGTCGATGGTGCATGTGACGGTGGCGGGCCTGGGCCTCGGCGCGGTGGTGGCGGCGTTTCCCTGGGCTTTCGAAGTGATCCGCTGGCTCGGGGTTGCCTACCTTCTCTTTCTCGCGGTGCAGGCACTGCGCAGCAGTGGCGTGAAAGCGCGCGGACCGGGGCTGCGCCCGCTGCGGGCCTTCCGTGCCGGGCTCTTCACGAATTTGAGCAACTTCAAGGTGATCTGGTTCGTTCTTGCCTTCATTCCGCAGTTCGTCGTGCCCGGGGCGGGACCGGTATTCCTGCAGTTTCTCGCGTTCGGTGCCTTGATCGCATTGGGCGGTTTCGTGATCAACGGGATGGTCGGCGCCTATGCCGGTACGCTGGGCAAGAAGCTCGTAGGCTCTAACAGGATACTGGGCTATCTCACGGGCACGATCTATGCAGGGCTGGCCACCCGGCTGGCGGTGATGGAGTAGGACATGAGCAGGATCGACGACAGCAAGGATTTCATTGCCGTTCGCATTGCGGTGCTGACGGTTTCGGATACCCGCGACATCACGCAGGACCGGTCCGGCGATGTGCTGGTCGAGCGGCTGACGGCTGCGGGCCATGTGCTGGCGGTGCGGATGGTGCTGCGCGACGAGCGCGACGAGATCGCGGCACAGCTGCGCACGTGGTGCGCCGATCCGCAGATCGACGTTGTCATTTCCACCGGCGGCACCGGGCTCACCGGGCGTGACGTCACCGTGGAGGCGCACCGCGACGTCTACGAAAAGGAGATCGACGCCTTCGGCACCGTCTTTACGATCGTCTCCATGCAGAAGATCGGAACGAGTGCCGTGCAATCGCGCGCGACGGGCGGTGTCGCCAATGGCACCTATCTCTTTGCGCTGCCGGGCAGTCCGGGGGCGTGCAAGGACGCCTGGGACGAAATCCTGCTCAAGCAGCTTGATTTTCGCCACCGGCCTTGCAATTTCGTGGAGATATTGCCGCGTCTGGACGAGCATCAGCGCCGCAAATAGCAGTAATGCGATCTTTGCTACCGAAAAAGTGACGGAAACGGCGCCCGCCCGCGTATAGATATGGTGGGCGCAGGTGCGAGCCGTGCTAATTTGTGGAACGAGCGATGATAACGGACATGGCATGCGGTTTCTAAGGCAAAGTATGATCGGCCTTTTCCTCGCGGCGGTGACGCTGGGGCTGCTGGTATGGGCTGTGCAGATCGTCGGCGGTGCGGTGCAGACGCGCATGGCGGACAGCCCGGCGGCGCCCCCCGCCCGCGAGCGGGTTTTTTCGGTCAATGTGGTGACCGCGCAGACGGGGACCCATACACCCATCCTCACCTCTTTCGGCGAGATCGCCAGCCGTCGGACGCTTGAATTGCGCGCGGCGGGCGGTGGCCGTGTGATCGCCCTTGCCGAAGGGTTCGAGGACGGTGGTGCCGTGCGCGCGGGCGAGGTGCTGGTGCGGATCGATCCGGTGGATGTGGAGGCGCTGGTCCTGCGCGCGCAAAGCTGATTTGGCCGATGCGGAGGCCGAAGTTCGCGATGCCGAGCGCGGCCTTGCGCTTGCGCGCGACGAACAGGCCGCCGCGCAAGAGCAGGCCGATCTGCGCGAGCGCGCGGCGCAGCGCCAGATAGATCTGGCAAATCGCGGCGTCGGCACGTCCGCCGCGACCGAGACGGCGGAGCTGGCGGCATCTGCGGCCCGGCAGGCGGTATTGGCGCGGCGTCAGGCCCTCGCGCAGGCGGAGGCGCGGGTGGATCTGGCCGCCACGCGTCTGTCGCGGGCGCGGATCGTGCTCGATGAGGCGGAGCGTCGGCTGGACGACACGGTGATCAAGGCCCCGTTCGACGGCACGCTGAGTGCGACCACAGTGGTCGAGGGCGGGCTGGTGAATGCCAACGAACGCCTCGCCGAGCTTATCGATCCTGCCGATCTGGAGGTGTCCTTTCGCCTCTCCACGGCGCAATACGCGCGGCTGTTGGACGCGACCGGCTCAATCATCAAAGCGGACGTGCGCGTGACGCTCGATGTCTCCGGCGTCGATCTGGAGGCGCGGGGTCGCATCACCCGCACCGCCGCTGCATCGGGTGAGGGACAGACCGGGCGGCTCGTGTTCGCGGCACTCGGCGATGCGCCGGGCTTTCGCCTCGGCGACTTCGTGACCGTCCAGGTCGCAGGAGCCCGCCCTGACGGAGGTGATCCGCCTGCCTGCCTCATCAGTGGATGCGGCGGGGGCCGTGCTGCTGTTGGGTCCAGAGGACCGGCTTGAGGCTGCCACGGTCGAGGTTGTTCGTCGGCAGGGAAATGACGTGCTGGTGCGCGGCGATATCGAGGGGCGCGAAGTGGTCGAGGCACGCTCGCCCCTGCTGGGTGCCGGCATCGCGGTCAAACCCCTGCGCCGGGGCGCGGCCCCGCAAGTCGCCGCAGATGCTGGAGCTGTCCGAGGAGCGGCGTGCAAGGCTCGTCGCATTCGTGGAAGGCAACAGCCGCATGCCGCAGGAAGCCAAGGCGCGCGTGCTGGCGCAACTGGCCGAGCCACAGGTCCCCGCCCAGATGGTCGAGCGGATCGAGAGCCGGATGGGAGGCTAGGCCATGGCCCGCGCGATCCCGAAGACGGCCGACGGCATCTTGTCGTATTTCACCCGTCACCGGACCGTGGCCAACCTGCTGCTCGTCGTGATGTTGGTGGCGGGATTCGCCGCGGCGCCCAACATGCGGGCACAGTTCTTTCCCGATGTGATCCTCGACAACGTCACCGTGACGACCGTCTGGCAGGGCGCCGGTGCGGAGGATGTGGACGAGGCCATCGCGCAGGTGCTCGGGACGGCGCTTCTGGGTCTCGAGGGGGTGGAAAGCTCCAGCAGCATCTCTCGCGAAGGGCGCGCGATCATCACGCTCGAATTCGAGCCGGGCTGGGACATGGCCCGCGCCGCGGCAGACGTGCAGACCGCCGTCGACGCCATCACGACCCTGCCGGAAGAGGCCGAGGAGCCCGATGTGCGGCGCGGCGCGTGGCAGGACCGGGTCACCGACGTAGTGATCACCGGCCCCGTGGCACCTGCGCAGCTTGCGCGTTTCGCCGATGAATTCGTGACGCGCCTGTTCGCGGAGGGTGTGACGCGCACCACCATTCAGGGCGTCGCCGCGCCGCAGACGCTGGTGGAGGTGCCCTTCGGCCAAGCTGATCGCATATGACATCACCATGGCCGAGATCGCCGCCGCTATCGCGCAGGAAGTCGATGCCGACCCCGCGGGGGACGTGGAGGGCGCTAACGCCCGCGTGCGCACCGGCACCGCAAAACGGACACCGCAGCAGATCGAGCGGATCACCCTGCGCTCCAACCCCGACGGCTCCAAGCTCTTGTGGGCGACGTGGCGCAGGTGCTGAGCGAGGGCGTGGACCGGGAGATGAGCTTTTTCGTGGGCGATGCCGCTGCGATGACCGTGCGGGTGGACCGCTCCGACAGGGGCGATGCGATCGGCATCCAGGACGATGTCGAGCGGGTTGCCGCGCAATTGCAGGCAGGATTGCCTGCCGGGGTGAATGTGGAGCTCATCCGCACGCGGGCCGAGGCGATCTCCGGGCGGCTGGATCTGCTGATCTCGAACGGGTTGATGGGGCTCGGGCTGGTGGTCGGGCTGCTGTTCCTGTTTCTCAACGCGCGTACGGCGTTCTGGGTCGCGGCGGGCATTCCGGTGGCGATGGGGGCGGCAATTGCGCTGATGTACCTCGGCGGGCTGACGATCAATATGATCTCGCTCTTCGGTCTGATCATCACGCTTGGCATCGTGGTGGACGATGCCATCGTGGTGGGCGAGCATGCCGATCACCGCTACCGCACGGGCGGGATGAGCGGCGGCCGAGGCTGCGGAAGGTGCGGCACAGCGCATGGCGATGCCGGTCTTCGCCGCGACACTCACGACGGTCATCGCCTTTTTCGGGCTGGTCGCGGTGGGCGGGCGCTTCGGCGATCTGATCCGGGATATCCCCTTCACGGTGATCGCAGTGCTGATCGCGTCGCTGATCGAATGCTTTCTGATCCTGCCGCATCACATGAGCCACGCGCTCGCAGGGATCGAGAAGCGGTCGCGCTTCAGTACCGGCAAGCTGGTGCTCGGCGGGATCGTGAGCGCCGTGGTCTTCACCGTGCTGGTCACGGCGGTATGTTCGGCGCGGTCTACGGCGTCCTCTGGGCGACAGGCGCGGATGTGGCGCAGACCCGCGCGCTCTGTCGGGCAGTGCGGCGGCGCTGGGCGGTGTGACGCTGGTGCTGCTGGCGGGCTATCTGCTGAGCAGGCCCGCGCGGCTGCACAGGCTGGCGCGCACGGTCGGTCAACACGGGATCGACACGCCGTCTATGGTGATCAACATCGGCTTTGTCTGGGTGCGCGAGCGGCTGTTCCGCCCATTCATGGCGGGGGTGATCGCAGCGCGCTATGTGGTGCTGGCGGGCGTCGTGGTGGTGCTGGCCAGCCAGGTCAGCCTGTTCATTCGCGGCGACGTGCAATGGCGGTTCTTCAACGCGCCCGAGCAGGGCTCGGTCACCGGCAACTTCATCATGGCCGAGGGCGCCACCCGCGCCGACACGCTCGAGATGATGCGCGAGATGCAGCGCGCCACGGATGCGGTGGCCGCGCGGCTGGAGGCGGAGCATGGCGCAAACCCGCTCGACTACGTGATGGCCCAGATCGGTGGCAACGGCGGGCGCGGCCTCGATGCGGCGGAGGGCAAGGACAGCGATCTGCTGGGCGGGATCTCGATCGAGCTCATCGACGCGGATCTGCGGCCCTATTCCAGCTTCGCCTTCGTGGCGGAGTTGCAGGACGAGGTCGTCAATCACCCGATGGTCGAGACGGTGAGCTTTCGCGGCTGGCGCTCGGGGCCGGGCGGTGACGCGCTCGACGTTCAGTTCTACGGCGCGGAGACGCAGAGCGCTGAAAGATGCGTCGCGAGGCGCTGCAGACGGCGCTGCTTGCAGTATCCCGAGGTCAGCGCCGTGCAGGACAACCTGGCCTACGACAAGGAAGAGCTGATCCTCGATCTGACGCCTCAGGGTCTGGCGCTGGGCTTCACCATCGACGGGCTGGGCCGGGTGCTGCGCAACCGCCTCGGCGGGATCGAGGCGGCGACCTATCCCGACGGTCCGCGGTCCGCCACGATCCGGGTGGAGCTGCCTGAGGGGGAGCTGACGGCGGATTTCCTCGACCGCACCCAGATGCGCACGGCAGCGGGCAATTACGTGGCCCTCGGCGATATCGTGAGTGTCGACCGGCGCACCGGCTTCAGCACGGTACGGCGCGAGAACGGGATCAGGCTGATTTCCGTCACCGGCGACATCTCCGAGGACGACGCGGCGCGCGCGACCGAGATCAACACGGCACTGGCCGAGGAGATCCTGCCGCGCATCGCCTCCGAACAGCAGGTGGAGTACCGGCTCGCGGGGTTGAGCGAGCAGGAGGACCGGTTCCTTGCAGATGCGATGACGGGTCTGATCCTCTGCCTCACCGGGATTTTCCTCGTGCTGGCGTGGGTCTTCGGCAGCTGGACGCGGCCGCTGGTGGTGATGGCGATCATTCCGTTCGGGCTGGTCGGTACGATCTATGGCCATCACGCGTGGGATGTGCCGCTGAGCATGTTCACGGTGGTGGGGCTGCTCGGGATGACGGGGATCATCATCAACGATTCAATCGTTCTGGTGACGACCATCGACGATTATGCCAAGGATCGCGGGTTGATCCCCTCGATCATCGACGGCGCGGCGGACCGTTTGAGGCCGGTGATGCTGACCACGCTCACGACGGTACTGGGCATGGCGCCGCTGCTCTTCGAGCGCAGCCAGCAGGCGCAGTTCCTCAAGCCCACGGTGATCACGCTGGTCTACGGGCTGGGCTTCGGGATGCTGCTGGTGTTGCTCGTGGTGCCTGCGCTGGTGGCGGCGCAGCATGACATCGCCCGCCAGATCGCGGCCATGCGGCGCGGGTTGCGTGCGCCTGCACGCGGGTTGCAGCTCGGGCTGGTGATGCTCTGGGCGCTGGTGCTGGGCTGGGGGGCGCTGACCTTGGGTTATGGCGCCGTGACCGGCGCGCTCTGGCCGCCATTGGCCGCCGCGATCCCGGCACTGGCGGATATGTCCGCCATGGTTGCGGGGCGTGCTCTTGCCGCTGGGGCGGCGGTGATTGCGTTGGGTGGCTATGTGCTCGGCGCTGCGGCGATGGCGCTGCGCGGCAGGCGCACCGCACGGGGCTAGGCCGGATCAAGGACGTCAGCAGCTTTTGCGGCTTTCGGCTAGCAAGGGCCAGCCGGTCCGTGCGCCGCGCGAAGTCGCGCACCTAACCGGGCGCGCAGCCCAGCAGGTCGACCGCATGTGCGCTGCCCAGAACGGTAAAGCGGATCGCAGAGCGGTCGAGCGCGAAGCCGCCCGCAGTGTTCGGCACGATGTCGGCCTTTGCGGTCAGGGTATCGCCGCGCCGCTGCACCTTGGCCTCTGACACCCAGACATCGGGCCTGCCCGCCTCGATCACCACATGTTCCTCCCCGCCTGCGTGGGGCAGGGTCAATGTAGCGGTGATGCTGAGACCATCACCGCTGGGGCTGATCGCGCATGTCGTGTCGCGCGCGCCCGCCTCGGCCGCGGTGTAGGGCCGCTCGGCAAGGGCCGCCGCGATGGCGGGCTGCGGCGTGGCACCGACGGCATCGAACGTGCCGCTCACGCGCAGGGTCTGGGGGATGCAGATGTCCTTGCACACGCCGATCTCGAGCTCGAGCACGATGTCGACGAGCTGATCTGCACGATTGGCCGCGATGGCCAGCGGAAGCATGACCTCATTGGCATACCCGACCGAGCGCATGCCGTTTTGCACGAAAACCTCCGGTGTGGGCCAGCTCACCGTGACACCGGCGAGATTGCGTGAGCCGTTCCACGAAAAGGAAGGCGGAATGCCCGCATCGCCCGGCGCGCGCCAGTAGGTCTTCCACCCCGGCGCCATGGTGAGGCGGATCGCCCCGATCCGGGTGCCGTCCGCCTGCTGCCAGCCATCAAGGAGCGTTGCCTGTGCGGGCAGCCCCATAGGGTCTTGGGCCAGTGCGCTGTCGGCACAGGCCATCAGGGCGGCGGCAAAAATGAGGGAATATTTCATGGCTCCGGTGTGACGCGTGGCGCGCATCTTGCCAAGTCACAAGTGGATGATCTTTGTTTCGGTGGTGAAGTCGCACAGGCGCTGTGTTAAGACGGAAATCGGGAAAGGGCAGGGTGCAGAATGGATTTGGCAGGACAGCTTCTGATCGCGATGCCGGACATGGGCGATCCGCGCTTTGCGCGCTCGGTCGTGCTGATCTGTGAGTATAGCGCTTCCGGGGCGATGGGCCTGATCCTGAACAAGCCGGTGCCCGACATGCCGCTCGCAGAGGTGCTGGAGCGGTTGGAGATTGCTGAGCGACTTGGGCCGGTGCGCACGCCCGTGCAGTATGGCGGGCCGGTCGAGACGGGGCGCGGTTTCGTGCTGCACCGCGACGTGACGCGTGCCGGGCCGGAGCCGATGGCGGTGCCGGGCGACTTCGTGGTGACGGCCACGCGCGATATCCTTGAGGATCTGGCGCGCGGCGCCGGGCCTGCGCCGTTCATCTTCGTACTGGGGTATTCCGGCTGGGGTCCGGGGCAGCTCGAGGGGGAGATCGCGCAGAACGGCTGGCTGACTGCGCCCGCCGCGCCGGACCTCGTTTTTTCGGGCGATCCCGCGTCGATGTGGGAGAAGGCGCTGCGCAGCATCGGGATCGATCCGCTGAGCCTGTCGGCAGCGCCGGGCGCGCCTAGGCGCGGGGTGCGCGGCGCGGCGCAGACGGTCATTGATCGCGACGCCCAGCCCGTGCTCCGGCACGGGCGCCACGGCGATCGGACCGCCCATCGCGTCAAGTCTGTGCAAGTGGCCAAAGAGGTTCGCCGCGGCCTCGACCAGATCACCGCTGGCCGAAAGGGTGAGCGTGCCCGGCACCGCGCCGAAGCCCAGCAGGTGCTCGCCCGTCCGCGCCGCCGTGGCGTTGAGCCGGAGGGCCTCGCGGGGGCGTAGTGGGAGGCCAACTGGCCCGGCGCGGTGACGCCGCCGATCTGCGGCGTGCCAAGCGGCTGGCCGAGTGCCGCCTCCAACGCTTCCGGCGGCAGCCCGCCGGCGCGCAGCAGCATCGGGGTGTCGCCGTCGAAGCCGATGATCGTGCTTTCCAGCCCCACCGCACAGGCGCCGCCATCCAGCACGGCGGCGATGCGGCCCGACAGGCCCGCCATCACATGATCCGCGGTCGTGGGGCTGATCCGGCCCGAGGGGTTGGCGATGGGCGCGGCCACCGGCCCGCCGAACTGCGCCAGCAGGGCGCGCGCCACCGGATGCGCGGGCACGCGCAGGGCCACGGTGTCCAGACCCGGCCGTCACCAACGGCGAGAGGCCGTGCCCCGCGCGCAGCGGCAGCACCAGCGTCAGCGGACCGGGCCAGAAGGCCTGCGCCAGCACGCTCGGCCGTGTCGCGTCCATTCCACCAATGCCTGCGCCTGCGCCGCATCCGCGACATGCACGATCAGCGGATTGAAGGCGGGCCGGCCCTTGGCCGCATAGATCGCCGCGACCGCGGTACCCTGTCGGCGCATCGGCGCCAAGGCCGTAGACCGTCTCGGTCGGGAAGGCGACGCAGGCGCCCGCCGCCAGAAGCGCGCGCCGCGCGTCAGATCCCGCGGCATCGGCGCGTCAGGCGCTGCGTAGTCGCGGGCATGGCGGGCTCCTGTGCTCTGACGCCGCGTTTTGGTTGCGCGGGCGCGGGTGGCTGTTCATCGTCGGAGGCGTGCGGCGCCAGTCTGCAACGCCGCGATCCTGATCTGTAAGGAGACTACTATGACGTATCGCGCCCCTGTTGAAGACTACAATTCCTGTTCGACCATGTGGTCGGCCTCGAGGCGGCTGCGCGAGACCGAGCGTTTCGCCGATGCCACCCCCGATATGACCCAGGCGATCCTGACCGAGGCGGGCAAGCTGCTGCGAAGAGGTGCTGGCTCCGCTGCAGCGCAACGGCGACCTGACGCCCGCGCGGCTGGAAAACGGCGTCGTGCGCACCTCGCCCGGTTTCACGGAAGGGTACAAGGCGATTGCCGAGGGCGGCTGGGTCGGCATGTCGGCGGATCCCGAATATGGCGGCATGGGCCTGCCGATGACGCTGACCGCCGCGGTGAGCGAGATGATGAGCGGCGCCTGCCTGTCGCTGCAGCTCGCCCCGCTGATGACGCAGGGCCAGATCGAGGCGCTGGAGCATCACGCGAGCGACGCGATCAAGGAGCTGTACCTGCCCAAGCTGATCAGCGGCGAATGGACCGGCACGATGAACCTGACCGAGCCGCAGGCGGGATCGGACGTGGGCGCGCTGACGCACCAAGGCGGAACGACAACGGCGATGGCACCTATGCGGTCACCGGGCAGAAGATCTACATCTCCTGGGGCGATCACGATTTCGGCGGCAATGTCTGCCATCTGGTGCTGGCGCGCCTGCCCGATGCGCCTGCGGGGACCAAGGGGATCAGCCTGTTCCTGGTGCCGAAGTTCCTGCCCGACGCCGACGGCAATCCGGGCGCGCGCAACGGCGCTGAGCGTCGTCAGCCTCGAGCACAAGATGGGGCTGCACGGCTCGCCCACCTGCGTGATGCAGTATCGACGGTGCGACCGGCTGGCTGGTCGGGCGAAGCAGGGCGGCATGGCCGCGATGTTCACGATGATGAACAACGCACGGCTGGGCGTCGGCGGGCAGGGGATCGGCGTCGCCGAGGCCGCCTACCAGCAGGCGCTGGCCTATGCGCAGGACCGCAAGCAGGGCAAGCACATGCGCGCCGTGCAGCAGGACACGATCCTCGACCATGCCGATGTGCGCCGGATGCTGACGCACGATGAAGGCGGAGATCTTCGCCGCGCGCGCAATCGCCGCGAGCAACGCGGTCGCCATCGACATGGCCCGCGCGACGGGCGACAAGGCGTGGAAGGCGCGCGCGCGCGCTGCTGACCCCGATCACCAAGGCCTTCGGCACCGATACCGGCATCGCGAGTCGCCGATATGGGCCTGCAGGTCCACGGCGGCATGGGCTTTGTCGAGGAGACGGGTGCCGCGCAATTCTGCCGCGACGTGCGCGTGACGCGCGATCTACGAGGGCACCAACGGCATTCAGGCGATGGACCTGGTGGCGCGCAAGATGATGGACGGCGGCGAGGCGGCGATGGCCCTGCTGGACGAGATCGAGGAGGATGTCGAAGCAGGCGCGCGCTGTCTTTCCGCGTCTGGCGGGCGATGTCTGGGAGGCCTGCGAGAGCATGCGCGAGGCGACCGAATGGCTGGTCTCGCAGACCGATCTGCAAGAACCGGTTTGCCGGTGCGGTGCCCTACCTGCATGCCTTTGCCCGGGTGCTGGGCGCGCATCTGCACCTCAAGGCGGCACTGGCGGACCGCGGCGGCGCGCGCGAAAAACTGGCGCGTTTCTACATCCAGCGGATGCTGCCCGAACATGCTGCGCTGCTGGCCCATGCGCAGGCGGGGGCGGAGGATCTCTATGCCCTCACCGCCGAAGAATTGGCCGCCTGATGGACCTGAAAACAACCCCGCCGAAAGGTCTGCGCTACCCTTGGGAGACCCCGCCCGAAGGGGACGAAGCCATCGAGGTCGCGCCCGGCGTGCTCTGGCTGCGCCTGCCGCTGCCGATGAAGCTGGACCACGTGAACGTCTACGCGCTGGATGAGGGCGACAGCTGGACCGTGATCGACACCGGCTTTTCCTCCAAGAAGACCAAGGCGATCTGGGAGCGGATCATGGCGGGCCCGCTGGGCGGCAAGCCGGTGTCGCGCGTGGTCGTGACGCATCATCACCCCGATCACATCGGCCTTGCAGGATGGTTCCAGACCGAACACGGCGCGGAGCTGGTCGACCACGCGCACCGCCTGGCTGACCGCGCGGATGCTGACGCTCGACGTGCAGGAGGCGCCCAACGCGGAAACGCTCGCCTTCTACCGCTCCGCCGGTATGAGCGCTGAGATCTACGACAAGCGCGCGGCGAGCGGCCGTTCAACTTCGCCGATATCGTCGCCCCGCTGCCGCTGGGCTACACGCGGATCAAGCAGGGCGACGACATCGAGATGGGCGGGCGCACGCTGGGACGTGCACATGGGCAACGGCCATGCGCCCGAACATGCGACCTTCTGGAGCCGCGATGACAATCTGGTGATCGCGGGCGACCAGATCCTGCCCTCGATCAGCCCCAATGTCGGCGTCTATGCCACCGAGCCGATGGCCGATCCCATCGGCGAATGGCTCGAGGCCTGCGAGCGGCTGGCGCCGATGGCGCGGGCGGATCATCTGGTGCTGGGCGGGCACAAGCTGCCCTTCACCGGCCTGCCCATGCGGATGCGGCAGCTGATCGACAACCACCACGGCGCGCTCAAGCGCCTGCTGGCGTATATCGAAACGCCGAAATCCGCAGGCGATGTTTTCCCGCCGCTCTTCAAGCGCACCATCGGCGAGGGGGAATACGGGCTCGCACTGGTTGAAGCCGTCGCGCATTTGAGCCACCTTCACCAGGACGGGCTCGCCACGCGCACCCGGCGCGAGGATGGTGCGTGGCTCTACCAGTCGAAAGGGTGAGTGATGGACGACCAGATCAAGACCGCCGCCGAAGCCGCCGAGGCGGATGCCCTGCCGCGGATGCACGAGGTCCACAGCGACCCCGACGCCCGCAAGACAGGCGATCAGGCTTGCCCAAGGGCATCGCGGACAAGCCCCTCGCCCAGAAATCCCCCGCGCAATGGGCCTATGAGCGCACGATTCTCTACCTCAAGAAGTTCGAGGAAGGGCTTGATGACGACCACGAGATCGCCATGGGCTTTGCCGGAACGGATGCCGGCGTGCTCCGGATCGAGGGAATGGGATATTTCGACCCCGATATCGTGACGTTCTACGGCGCCGACCCGGAGGGCGCCAAGATGCAGCTGGTCCAGCATGTCAGCCAGCTCAGCGTGCTGCTGCGCGCAGTGCCCAAGAAGGTCGAGACGCAGGCGCCCAACCGCATCGGCTTCAAACTGCTGGCCGATATGGAGCAGGGGGACGACTGATGCGCGCGGTCGCGCCATGCTGCCGCATCACGCGCATTTGCGCCAAATCCGGCGTGACAGGGCGCCCGAAATGCCGTAAGCCGACCGGCAACACACAAGGTAACGACGGAAGGGACATCCCATGGCCGAACATGAACACGGCTCCATGAAAACGGAGACGCAGGAAAAGACATTCAACGGGTTCATGACCTTCGTGACCCGCGCGGTGATCGTAATCATCGGCATCCTGCTGTTCATGGCCATCTTCGCCCGCTGATCAGATATCTGAAGTGATGATCAACCGTTTTGCCGCCCTGATGCTGGCTGCAGCCCTGCTTGCGGGCTGCGCCGAGGTGGGCAAGGAATCACCCCCCGAGCAGATCGCGGCCGCGGCCCACATCAACACCGGCCCGCCGAAGATCACTCTGATCACGATGATCAACAACCGTACCGGCGCGGGCGGGCATTCGGCATTGCTGGTCGAGGCGTCTCAGTCGGTGATCTTCGATCCCGCGGGATCGTTCCGGCATGAGGATGTGCCGGAACGCGGTGACGTGCTCTATGGTATGTCGCCGCGCTGGGTGCAGGCCTACCGCTCCGCCCATGCGCGCGACAGCTTTCACGTGGTCAGCCAGGAGATCGACGTGACGCCCGCGCAGGCGGCGCGCGCACTGCAGCTGGTTCAGGCCAACGGGACAGTGGCCAGCGCCTTCTGCGCCCAAGCGACGTCCGGCATCCTGCGCCAGATTGGCGGCTTCCAGTCCATCGAACAGGGCTTCTATCCGGTCGATCTGATGGAGCAGGTGGAGCAGTTCCCGGGGGTGCGAACGAGCCGGTACTACGAGAATGACGCAGGCGATGTCCGGGACGGGATCGCGGCGCCTTCAGAGTAGGTAGAGCAACCCGTAGAGCGTGACCCCCCCGCTCAGGACCGCCAGCAGGACACTGCGCGTGAGCAGGCCGACGCCCAGTGTCATGACCGCCGCTGCCACGCGGGGGATGTCGAAAACACCATCGGTGGCGACAGGCCAGATGACCTGCGGTGCCACGAGTGCGGGCAGGATCGCCACGGCGGTATAGCGCAGGTGCCGCAGCAGCCATTCCGGCATCGCCCTGCTGCCCACCAGCCCGGTGAAGATGAAGCGCAAGCCGAAGCTGCCGATGCCCAGCAGGATGATCACGGTCCAGAGCGTGCCGGTCTCGATCATGGCCGAACCTCCCGGCGCGCCAGCCACAGTTCCGTCTGCGCGCCCGCGATCATGCCCGCGAGCCCGGCGACGATCAGCCCGAGCGAGTAGGGCAGCCCTGCGGCCAGCAGGCTCACCGCTACCGCCACCAACGCTGCGACCACATGCGCCAGCGTGCGGAACATCGGCGCGATCATCGCGAGAAAGGTGATGGGGATCGCGAAATCCAGTGCCCAGCTGTCGGGAACCCGCGCGCCCACGAGGGCACCGATGAGGGTGAAGGCATACCAAAGCGGTACGATCGGCGTGACCGCGCCCAGAAAATAGCTCACGCGCTCGGGCACGGTCATCTCCGGCTCGCGCTCGAACTTTGACACGCCCACGACATAGGATTGATCCACGGTCAGATAGGCGCACAGCGCGCGCTGCCACAGCGGCGCGGACCCGATATAGGGGGTCAGCGAGGCGGAATACATCGCCATGCGCAGGTTCACCGCCAGCGCGGAGACCAGCACGATCGCCGTCGGCACGTTTTCCTGCATCAGTTGAAGCGCGGTGAACTGCGCGGCCCCCGCGATCACGACGATGGAGAAGGCCATCGTCTCGACCACGTTCAGCCCGGCTTCGGTGGCCAGCACGCCGAACAGCGATGCGAAGGGGATGATCACGAGGATGAACGGGCTCGAATCGATCATCCCCTGCCGGAAGGCGGATTTGCGTCTGGTAGTGGTCATGGGATGCCCTTAGATTGCGGCTACTGCGTAGCGGTTTGCCAGAGGGGGTGCAATTGGCTGAGCTTGAGGATCTGTCGAATATCTCATCGTTCCCGATCCGGACGCGCCGCGGCTGACGCGCAGTGTCACGGGCACGGATCACACTGGCGCGCGCTGCGACATCCGCGTGGTCGAGGAACGCCCGCTGACGATCTATCTCAACTGCGCAGGAAATCGTCACCGCGATGACCATCGGTGACTACCCGCGCTATCTGGCGCTCGGCTTCCTGCGCAATCAGGGCATGCTGCGGCGACAGTGATGAGATCACCGGCGTCGACTACGACGAGGAGCTCGAAGTGGTCGTGGTGCGCACCGCGCGCGCAAGACCGACTACGAGGACAAGATGCGCCGCAAGACCCGCACCAGCGGCTGCGCCGTCGGCACCGTCTTTGGCGACATGATGGAAGGGCTGGAGGGCATCATGCTGCCGCGAGACGCAGGTGCGCACCTCCTGGCTCTATGCGCTCGTCGCACAAGATCAACCGCACGCCGAGCCTCTACCTCGAGGCGGGGGCGATCCATGGCACGGTGCTGTGCCAGCGCGACCGCCCGCTGGTCTACATGGAGGATGTCGGACGCCACAATGCGGTGGACAAGATCGCGGGCTGGATGCTGTCCGAGCGGGTCGGGGCGGAGGACAAGATCCTCTACACCACCGGGCGGCTGACCTCCGAGATGGTGATCAAGACGGCGATGATGGGCATCCCGGTGCTTGCCTCACGCTCGGGCTTCACCGCATGGGGGGTGGAGATCGCCCGGCAGGTCGGCCTGACCCTGATCGGGCGGATGAACGGGCGGCGGTTCATCTGCCTTGCGGGCGAGGAGCGGCTGGTGCGTGACGCGGACCCCGATGCCGTCGCGGAGGAGCCACGGCACAGCGGGCGGAAGGGCGCGGAATGAACCAACCCTTCGGCGTCATTCTCGCGGGCGGCCAGGCGACCCGCATGGGTGGCGGTGACAAGGGCCTGCGCCTGCTCGGCGGGCAGAGCCTGCTCGTGCGGGTTCAGGAGCGGCTGGCGCCGCAGGTGGCGCGGCTGGCCCTCAACGCAAATGGCGATCCGGCGCGCTTCGAGGGGCTCGGGATGCCCGTGATCGCGGACAGTATCGAGGGCTTCGCCGGACCGCTCGCTGGCGTGCTCGCCGGGCTCGACTGGGCCGCTGCGCAGGGCGCGGAGACGATCGTGACCGCCGCGGCAGACACGCCCTTCTTTCCCTGCGATCTGGTGCCGCAGCTGTTGCTCGCCTCCGAAGGGATGGCGCATCCGCTGGTGCTTGCGGCAACCCCGGATCCGGAGCGCGGGACCGCGCGCCACCCCACCTTCGGCCTCTGGCCCGTCGCGCTGCGCGAGGATCTGCGCGCCGCGCTGGCGGGCGGTCTGCGCAAGGTCGTGCTCTGGACGCAGGCGCATGGCGGACGCGAGGCGCTCTTTCCGCGAGGAGGACGCGTTTTTCAACGTCAACACGCCCGAGGATCTGGACCGCGCGGAGGCGCATGCTATGAGGATCTACGGCGTGGTCGGCTGGAAGAACGCGGGCAAGACCGGGTTGATGGAGCGTCTGGTGACCGAGATCACGGCGCGCGGTTTCACCGTGTCGACGGTCAAGCACGCGCATCACAGCTTTGACGTGGATCATCCGGGCAAGGACAGCTATCGCCACCGGGTCGCCGGCGCCTCCCAGGTGCTGCTGGCCTCGCGCAACCGGATCGCCCTGATGCATGAGCTGCGCGGCGCGCCGGAGCCGCCGCTGGAGGCACTGCTGGCGCGGCTTGCCCCGGTCGATCTGGTGCTGGTCGAGGGATACAAGCGCGACGCGCACCCCAAGGTCGAGGCGCATCGCGCGGTCACCGGCAATCCGCTGATCGCGCCGGGCGACCCGACGGTGCGTGCGGTGGCCATCGGACAGTGCGCTGGCCCTCGACCGCCCCGTCTTCGATCTGGATGATACCACCGCGATCAGCCGATTTCATCCTGCGCGAGGTGGGCCTGTGACGGCTTTCGAGACGGTCCTCGTGGTTGATTGGTCGGCAGGCAGGCGCCGCGGCCCCGCGCCGCGTGCAGGATGCGATCTGGCTCGGGCTCACGCGCGAGGGGTGTCTCGCAGGAGCCCCTCTATTGCCGCGCGCGACAGGACGCGGAGGCGGCGATCCGTGCGTTGGTCGAGGCGGAACGCGCGTGCGGGGCGCCGCATGCTCTGCGCGTTCGATTTTCCTTTCGGCTATCCGCAGGGGTTTGCCCGCAAGGTGACCGGCGCGCAGGATCCCTTCGCGCTTTGGGACTGGTTCGAGGCGCATGTCACGGATGCGCGCGACGGGACCAACAACCGTTTCGAAGTGGCCGAAAAGCTCAACGCGATGTTCGCAGGGGCGGGGCCGTTCTGGGGCAAGTCGCACCGCGACCGCTGGCCCGGCGTGCCCTACCGCAAGGAGGGCATCGCGTTTGACGTGGTTGCGGAAAAGCGGGCCTGCGACACCGTCGCCAAGGCGGCATCGTCCTGTTTCCAGATGTACTTTCCGCCCACCGTCGGGGGGCAGGTGATGATGGGCCTGCCGATGCTGAACCGGTTGCGGCGCATGGACGGTGTGCGCGTCTGGCCGCTTGAGCCGTGGGCAGGATGCGGCTGTCGTGCTGGCCGAAGTCTGGCCCGGCCTGATCGAGCAGGCGGTGAAGACTGGGGCAGGGCGCGGACGAGATCCGCGACCGTGCGCAGGTCCGACTGCTGGCGGATGCGCTGGCGCGGCTGCCCGGAGAGCGGCTGGCGGCCCATATGGCCGATGTGCCGCCTGTCGCAGCGGAGGAGGCCTGGATCCTCGGTGCCGGGCTGTCTGACGAGCTGAGTGCACGGGCGCTGGATGCTGCCGCCCCTGCGCAACGATTGCTTCGCGCTGCCGCAGGGCGTGCATTGGACACCCGTGGACGAGGCATTGGCCCTGCTGCGCGCGCGTCTGGCGGCCGGTCACGCAGACTGAGGAGGTGACGCTCGCCGCAAGCCTCTGGACGCATCGCGGCGCGGGATGTGCATGCGCTGCGGGCCAACCCGCCGCTGCCCAACACCGCCGTGGACGGCTACGGATTTGCCGGTGGCCGCGCGGCGGGTCCGCACCGTCTGCCGCTGGTCGCGGGGCGTGCGGCGGCGGGGGATGCGCCTGCCGATGTGCCCGAGGGGCATGCGATCCGCGTACTGACCGGCGCCGCCCTGCCGCGCGGGGTCGATACCGTGATCCTGCAAGAGGATGTGGCGGTCGAGGACGGCCATATCGTGTTCCACGGCCCCCTCAAGCAAGGTGCCAACACCCGGCAAGCGGGCGAGGATGTGGGGCCCGGCGATGTGATCGTGACCTCTGGCCGCCAGATGACGCCCGCCGATCTGGCGCTGCTGGCCGCGACGGGGCAGGCGCGGGTTTCGGTGCGCAAGCGCTTGCGGGTGGGTGTGCTGTCCACGGGAGACGAGCTGGTCGAAGCGGGCGCACCCGCGCGGGCGGGTCAGATCTACGATGCCAACCGGCCGATGCTCTGGGCGCTGCTGGCGCGGATGGGGCATGCGCCCGTGGATCTCGGCCGTGCGCCCGATGACCGTGACGCCCTGCGCACCATGCTGGATGATGCCGCGACCGAGGTGGATGCCATCCTGACCAGCGGCGGTGCCTCCGCGGGGGATGAGGATCACGTCTCCGCCCTGCTCGAGGCGGCGGGGGCGATGGCGCTGTGGCGCATCGCGATCAAGCCGGGGCGCCCGCTGGCGCTTGGGCTCTGGAGCGGTGTGCCGGTGTTCGGGCTGCCCGGCAATCCGGTGGCGGCCATGGTCTGCACGCTGGTCTTCGCGCGCCCGGCGCTTGCGCTGCTGGCGGGGGCAAACTGGCCCGAGCCGCAGGGGTTCGACGTGCCTGCCGCCTTTTCGAAGCGCAAGAAGGCGGGGCGGCGCGAGTATCTGCGCGCGCGGCTGCGCGGCGGCGCGGTGGAGGTTTTCGCCTCCGAAGGGTCGGGGCGGATCAGCGGGCTGAGTTGGGCGGAAGGACTTGTCGAGCTCAGTGAAGACGCGCGTGAAGTGGCGCCGGGTGATCCGGTGCGCTTCATCCCGTTTGGCAGTTTCGGAATCTGAGGGAGCAGTTCAGTGTGGCAAGCGGGTGTGACCGTGCTGAGGTCCGTGGGCGCCGCGCAGGCAACGGGCTGTGACGGCGCGACGGTGCGTTTTGAGACGGTGGCGGGCGGGCTGCTCACAGCGACCTTCGACAGTACCAACCGCGCGGCGGTCTGCCCCTAGTCGAAGGTGCCCGCGACGCGGCCCAGCAGCATGAACGCCCGCGCGGTGCGCGTATCTGCCAGCGCGGAGATTTCCGCATCCGTGGCGACCTTCTCGAAATCGGCAAAGAGCTTGTCGAAGCGGCGCAGGAAGTGATGCGCCGCGTCGCGGAAGATCGGATCCTGCTTCATGCGCCCGACGGTGAGCGCGAGCGAGGAGCGGTCGCGGATGCCGCCGAGGGCCGCGACAGGTTTGCCGCGCGCGCCTTGACCGAACATGCGCCAGATCTCGGTCCGGGCACGGTCCGGGCGCAGATCGTCCATGTAGATGCCATCCTGGCTCAGCAGCGTGAGCACGTCCTGCGCGGCCTGGATGAGCTGCGCCGCGCCGCGGTCCTTCATCGCGCGGCGCAGGGCGGCGAAACCCGCCTCATCCTCCGCCGTCTCGGGGAAATTCAGGGCGCGGATCAGATCATCGCTTTCGACCGGCAACGCCATGTCGGTGCTCTGGGTGCCCAGCGCAAGCGTGGGCTGATCGCTGCTGGGGGCGGCTTTTGCGGGGGCGAGGGCGGCGCGCGGCGGCTCCTCGCGGCGCGTGGAAAAGGTCGCAAGCGCGGTCTCTGTCTTGCGCGTCGCGGCAGCGATCTCGTCGAGCTTGCGGCTCACCGAAGGCTCGGAGCGCAGCACGCCGCTTTGCTGTTGCGCGATATAGGCCTGCCGGATCGCGTCGATGGCGGCTTGCAGGCGTTGGCTTTCCTCTCGCATCACCCGGCTCGCGCGCGCGGCGGTGGCCGCGACCCAGATCATCGCGACCGGCATGAAGACCGCGAGCATCGTCATCAGGAACTGCAATCCGCCCTGACCTTCGGGCGCAGGTGCGCTGGGCAGGAAGATGAAGAACACCAGGCACCCGATGAGCCACACCGCCGAGAGCGCCACGGCGGCGATCTCAATGCCGGTGATGCCGTCCGAACGGGCCTTGTCGTAGATGCCAAGCGGTGTGGGGCGGCTTGCGCTGCTGCTTCCGGCGCCGGTGCGCGCACGGGGGCCGGGCGGTGGTGCGGGCAGCTGCGTTGTGTCCGTCTCAGCCATGGCGCCCGTCCTTCGGACCAGCCGGTATTGCGTGCGGATCAGGCATAGACGACCTTGAGGATTTCATAGGATCTGACGCCACCGGGGGTGCGCACATCCACGCTGTCGCCCTCATCCTTGCCGATGAGCGCGCGGGCGATGGGCGATTTGATGTTCAGCAATCCGGCCTCGATGTTGGCCTCGTACTCGCCCACGATTTGGTAGGTTTTCTCCTCCTCGGTGTCTTCGTCGATCAGCGTCACGCGCGCGCCGAACTTGATCGAGCCCGACAGCTTTGCCGGGTCGATCACATCGGCGAGCGAGATCACGCCTTCGAGCTCCTTCACGCGGCCCTCGATGAAGGACTGCTTTTCCTTGGCGGAGTGGTACTCGGCATTTTCGGACAGATCGCCATGCTCGCGCGCCTCCGCGATCGCCTTGATGATGGCGGGGCGCTCGACCGATTTGAGGTGCTTCAGCTCGGTTTCGAGGGCCGTATGGCCGGCACGGGTCATCGGGATCTTTTCCATGGCATGTGTCCGTAATACTAAGGCGCGCCCCGAAAGACCTCTCGGGGCGCGCGCGTCTGCGTTGATGGATACCTGACCCAACTTGGGCGTCAAATGCAAGCGGATAAGGTCGCGCGGTGGGCGTGGCTTTGCCGATGCGGGGCGCCACACCACGGGTAACGTGGATGCCGGAAATCACGCGCGCCGGGGCTGAAATCCACCCCCTGCGACGATTTTAACGCACCGTTCTGATTGCAATGGGGGGACGCACTCGCTACCTCGGTTCAAACCGTTATTGACGCAGAAGGAGCGCCCGTCATGGCCGAGATTGAACGCGAAGCGATGGAATACGACGTTGTAATCGTGGGCGCGGGGCCTGCAGGCCTTTCGGCCGCGATCCGCCTCAAGCAATTGGATGCCGATCGCAGCGTCGTCGTGCTCGAGAAGGGTTCCGAGGTCGGCGCGCATATCCTGTCCGGTGCGGTGCTCGATCCCGTGGGCCTCGACAAGCTGATCCCAGACTGGAAGGAAAAGGGCGCGCCGCTGAACGTCCCGGTGAACGAGGACAACTTCTACATGCTCGGCGAGCAGGGCGAGGTGCGCATACCGAACTTCCCCATGCCGCCGCTGATGAACAATCACGGCAATTACATCGTCTCGATGGGCAATGTCTGCCGCTGGATGGCAGAGCAGGCGGAAGAGCTTGGCGTGGAGATCTTCCCCGGCATGGCGTGTTCGGAGATCGTCTATGGCGAAAACGGTGAGGTCAAGGGCGTGGTCGCAGGCGAGATGGGCCGCGCGTCCGATGGCACGCCCGGTCCCAACTACGAGCCCGGCATGGAGTTGCACGGCAAATATGTCTTCCTCGGCGAAGGTGTGCGCGGATCGCTCTCCAAGCAGGTGATCGCGAAATATGATCTGGCCAAGGGCAAGGAGCCGCAGAAATACGGTCTCGGCATGAAGGAAATCTGGGAGATCGACCCCGAGAAGCACCGCGAGGGGTCCGTCACGCATACGATGGGCTGGCCGCTGGGCAAGAATGCGGGCGGCGGATCGTTCATTTATCACCTCGACAACAATCAGGTCTACGTGGGTTTCGTCGTGCATTTGGGCTACAAGAACCCGCATGTATTCCCCTACATGGAATTCCAGCGGTTCAAGCACCATCCGATGGTCGCCGAGCTGCTGAAGGGCGGCAAGCGCGTGGCCTACGGCGCGCGCGCGATCACCGAGGGCGGATATCAGTCCATGCCCAAGATGGTGGCGCCCGGTGTCGCGCTGCTGGGCTGCTCGGTGGGCATGGTCAACGTGCCGCGCATCAAGGGCAACCACAATGCGATGCTGTCGGGCATGGCGGCGGCGGAGGCGGCCCATGAAGCCATCAACGCGGGCCGCGCAGGCGATGAGCTGCCCGATTACGAGACCGAAGTGCGGACCGGCGAGATCGGCAGGATCTATTCAAGGTGCGCAACGTCAAGCCGTTGTGGTCGAAATACGGTCTGACGGCCTCGCTGGCCATCGGTGGCTTCGACATGTGGTGCAACACGCTTTTCAACTTTTCGCTGCTGGGAACGATGCACCACGGCAAATCGGACGCGGAGGCGACCGAGCCTGCGGACAAGCACAAGAAGCTCGAGTATCCCAAGCCCGACGGCACGCTCAGCTTTGACCGGCTGACCAATGTGGCCTTCTCGTTTACCAACCATGAGGAAAGCCAGCCTGCGCATCTGACGCTCAAGGACCCTGCGGTGCCGGTGGAGGTGAACCTGCCCAAATACGCAGGCCCCTCGGCGCGCTACTGCCCGGCGGCTGTCTATGAGTTCGTGGAGGAGGACGGCAAGGACCCGCGCTTTGTCATCAACTTCCAGAACTGCGTGCACTGCAAGACATGCGACATCAAGGATCCGAGCCAGAACATCGTCTGGAAAACGCCGCAGGGCGGAGATGGGCCGAACTACCCGAACATGTGATCAGATACCGCGGTTTCCTGCCTGTCCGGGCAGGGAGCCGCCATTGCGCGGTGGCGCAAATCTGCTACCTTAGCTGGCAAAACAGCGAGGCTTGAGCAGATGCGAAAATTCATGACTTCCGTAAGCGCGGTGGCCCTCGGCCTGATGGTGCTGTCGTCCTCTCCTGCAGCCGCAGAAAGCTTGGCGGGGTCCTATCTCGCCGGTCGCAGCGCGTCGCTGCAGAATGATTTTGCCAGTGCGGCAGCGTTTTATGCACAGGCGCTGGCGCGCGATCCGCAAAACGTGGAGCTGATGGACAACGCCACGCTGGCCCACCTTGCGTTGGGGGATGTGGACAAGGCCCTGCCGCTGGCGCGGGCGCTGCTGGCCACGGGCCAACGCACGCAGACGGCCCATATGGTGACCGCTGCGGGCATGGCGGACGCGGGGGAGTACGCGCTGCTGGCCGAGCGCGAGATCGAGCAGAGCGGCATCAGCCCCTGGGTCGACGGGTTGGTGCGGGCCTGGGCGCTGATCGGTGCAGATGAGGTGGACGCGGGGCTTGCGCAGTTCGATGCGATCTCGGGCGATGCGGGCATGCAGGGAATCGTCGCCTATCACAAGGCCTTGGCGCTCGGCACCATCGGGCGCTATGACGCGGCAGAAGCGCTGTTCGCGGCTGACGCCCCCGGTGCCGCGGCACGCACGCGGCGCGGGGTGCTGGCAAGGGCTGAAATCCTGTCCCAGCTGGGGCGCAACGACGAGGCCGTAACCCTGATCGCCGAGACGTTCGATGGCAACACCGACCGCGAGCTTGACGTGGTGCTGGCGCGGCTAGCGGCCGGCGAAGCGCTGCCCTTCACCCATGCGCCGACCGCGCGTGCAGGGCTGTCGGAGGTCTACTACACCTTCGCCGCCCTTCTGCGTGCGGAACAGGCCAATGATTACTACACTCTTCTTTATATCCGCATCGCGCAGCACCTGCGGCCCGACAACGTGGATGCCGTGTTGCTGACGGCGGATTTGCTGGAAAACCTCGACCAATACGACCTCGCCATCGAGGAGTACCGCAGCGTCCCTGCGGATGATCCGGCGTTCTATGTGGCCGAGCTCGGGCGGGCGGCGGCGCTGAGGCAGCTCGACAAGGTCGGGCAGGCCATCGAAGTGCTCGAACAGCTTGGCCGCAGCCACCCGGAGGAAGCGGTCGTGCATTCCACGCTCGGCGATACGCTGCGGGCTCAGGACGAATACGGGCTCGCGGTGGCCGCGTACGGCCGGGCGCTCGATCTGGTGCCCGAGGAGGACAGCCGCCGCTGGTCGCTTCATTTCTCACGCGGCATCGCCTTTTCGCAGGATGGCGATTCCGCCTGCCGCCGAGGCGGATTTTCGCGCCGCGCTGGCGATCAATCCGGAGCAGCCGCAGGTGCTCAACTATCTCGGCTATTCGCTGGTCGAAGAGCAGCGCAAGCTTGATGAGGCGCTCGACATGATCGAACGCGCCGTCGCGGCCAGCCCCGACAGCGGCTACATCGTGGACAGCCTCGGCTGGGTCTACTACCGCCTCGGCCGCTATGACGAGGCCGTGATGCAGATGGAGCGCGCGGTCGAGCTCGAGGCCGTCGATCCGGTGATCAACGACCATCTGGGCGATGTATACTGGGCGGTTGGCCGTAAGCGCGAGGCGCAGTTCCAGTGGCAGCGCGCCCTGTCCTTCATCGCCTACGGCCAGACCGACACGGAGGCGGAACCGGACCGCATCCGCCGAAAGCTCGAAGTGGGGCTCGACGCAGTGCTGGAGGAAGAAGGCGCGCCCCCGCTCAGGGTCGCCAATGACGGCTGAGGGGTTTTGCACCTGCCAAAGTCAATCTGACACTCCATGTAACCGGCCAGCGTGCCGATGGCTATCATTTGCTCGACAGTCTGGTGGTGTTCGCCGATGTGGGTGACAGGTTGTGGTTCGATGCAGGGCCGCGGATGCGGATCGACGTGTCCGGGCCGTTCGCGGAAGGCGTGCCGGTGGATCGTCGTAACCTCGTCTGGCAGGCGGCGGAGCTTGCCGGATGGTGCGGCCATGTCCGGCTCGAGAAGAACCTGCCGCACGGTGCTGGGATCGGCGGCGGCTCCGCGGATGCCGCGGCGGTGCTGCGCGACTTCGGCGGTGCCGCGGGCGCGCTGTCGCTGGGCGCGGACGTGCCTGTCTGCCTTGATCCCGTGCCGCAGCGCATGCGGTCCATCGGGGAGGAGCTTTCGCCCCTGACAGAGCTGCCCGATTTCGACATGCTGCTTGTCAATTGCGGTGCGCATGTGCCGACGGGGCCGGTGTTTGAGGGGCTTGCGCGCAAGGACAACCCGGCCATGCCGGAGCAGATCCCTGCCTTCCAAAGCCTGCAGGCGATGTGCGACTGGCTGCATCTCCAACGCAATGATCTGGAAGCGCCTGCACGGCAGATCGCACCGCAGATCGACGGCGTTCTGGGTGCGATGGCGGATGCCATGTTGGCGCGGATGTCGGGATCCGGGGCCACCTGTTTCGGCATCTACGAGGACGCCGGTGCCGCCGCCGCGCGGATTGGCGCCGCACACCCCGAGTGGTGGGTGGCGAGGGGCCGCAGGCTGCCGCGCTAGCTGACGCGCGCGACCACGTAATCGGCCAGATCGGTCAGCATATCCTTGATTTCATGGGCGGGCAGGGGCGCGAGCGCGGCCTTTGCCCCGGCAGCCCAGTGCAGCGCGTCGGCGCGTGTCGCCTTCAGCGTGCCGTGGCGCGTCATCAGGGCCAGCGCATGCTCCAGATCGCCCTCCTGCTGCTTGCCCTTTTCGATGGTGCGCGTCCAGAAGGCGCGCTCCTCCGCATCTGCCCGGGCGACCGCCTTGATCACCGGCAGGGTCAGCTTGCGTTCGCGGAAGTCGTCGCCGACGTTCTTGCCGGTGGCACCGGTGTCGCCCTGATAATCTAGCAGATCATCGACGATCTGGAACGCGATGCCGAGCGCGTCACCATAGTCAAAGAGCGCCCTTACATGCGCCTCCGGCGCCTCCGCGATCACGCCGCCCACTTCCGTCGCTGCCGAGAAGAGCGCCGCGGTCTTGCCGCGCACGACCTGCAGATAGACCGCCTCATCCGTCGCCAGATTGCGCGCGGCGGTCAGTTGCAGCACCTCGCCCTCCGCAATCGTCGCGGCGGCATTCGACAGGATCCGCATCACGGGCATCGAACCCGGCTCCGTCATCAGCTGGAAGCTGCGCGCGAAGAGATAATCGCCCACCAGCACGGAGGATTGATTGTCCCACAGCAGGTTGGCCGTGGGGCGCCCGCGGCGCTGGCGGCTCTCATCGACCACATCGTCATGCAGCAGCGTCGCGGTGTGAATGAACTCCACCGTGGCCGCGAGATGGACATGATAGGGCCCGCCGTAGCCGCACATCGTGGCTGCAGGCGAGCGTGAGCAGGGGGCGCAACCGCTTGCCCCCGGCCTCGACCAGATGCGCCGTCACCTCCGGGATGCGCGGCGCATGTTCGGAGGCCATCCGTGCCCGGATCAATGCGCTCACCGCATCCATCTCGCCTGCGAGGGCCGCCGCGAGACGGTCGTGGGGCTTCTGGCGTGTCTCAATGCTCATCTCTTGGCTTATCCTAGCGCTCGACAAGGGGCTGGGCCCCGGATTACATCATTGCCATGAAAGAACTTTTGCGCAGCACCGATCCCACGATCATCGCCTTTGCTTCTGCCCTGTTGCAGGGCGAGGATATAGACTGCTTCTCTCTGGACGTAAATATGAGCATCCTCGAGGGCGGCATCGGTATTTTCCCCCGCCGCCTGATGGTGCGCGAGGGCGATCTGGATGCGGCCCTGCGCGTGATGCGCGACAACGAGATCCCGCTGGGCCTCGTGAGGGAGGACCGAACTCAGCCGGGATGCCTTCCTCGGCGGTCGGCTGCATTTGTGGCAACCGCGCGAGGGGTACCGCGCCGGGGTCGATCCGGTGCTGCTCGCGGCCAGTATACCTGCGGTTTCGGGCCAATCGGTGCTCGAGCTTGGCTGCGGCGCGGGGGCGGCTGTGCTCTGCCTCGGCGCGCGGGTGCCGGGGCTGTCGCTCACCGGGGTGGAGCGGCAGGCCGCGTATGCCGATCTGGCCCGGCGCAATGGTGCGGGCAGCCTGGAGGTGATCGAGGCGGACATCGACGCGCTGCCTTTGTCCCTGCGGCAGCGACAATTTGACCATGTGCTGGCCAACCCGCCCTATTGGCGCCGCACGGCGTCCGTGGCGGCGCAGCACCCGTCGCGCGAGGCGGCGCTGGGCGAGCGGACACCGCTTGCGCGCTGGGTTCAGGTCGCGGCCAAGCGGCTGGTGCCGCGCGGCATGCTGCATCTCATCCACCGCGCCGAGCGCCTGCCCGATCTGCTGGCGGCCCTGCCGCAGGATATGGGCAGCATCGAGGTCCTGCCGATCGCGGCGCGGGAGGGGCGCGCGGCGGAGCGGATCATCCTGCGCGCGCGCAAATCGGGACGGGCGGAATTTCGCCTGCATGCCCCGCTTATTCTGCACCGCGGCACCGTCCACCAAGACGGGGATCAATACACCGAACCCGTCCGCAATTGCCTGCGAAATGGCGCTGCGCTGGAATTTTGAGCGACGTTAAGCAGATGTTTACCTGCGTGCGTGTTATGCTGCGGGGCGGCGTGACTTCAACGCGACTTCATGCTTCACTGGATTTCTATTCTTAACAACTGGAGGAAGTATGGCCCTTACCGCACATCTGGAGACGTTGAAGAAGAAGCACCGCGACATGAGCGAGGCGATTGAGAGTGCCGAGCGCGCCCCCGGTATCGACGGCCTGAAGGTGGCCGATATGAAAAAGAAAAAACTGCGCCTGAAGGAAGAGATTACGCGCCTGTCGCAATAGTCACTTCGTGCCGAAGCTGGCGCGCGCGGCGAGGGCTGCGCCGCCGGTGATCAGCAGGGCCGCCCAGACCAGGGTCGGACTTGGCGCTGCAACCCCTGCCATCACGAGCACAAGCGTGGACAGAAGCGGCGCGGCATAGGAGCTGGTGCCGAGAAGCTGGATATCTCCCTGCTTGCAGCCGATGTCCCAGACGTAGAAGGCAAATCCAACCGGGCCCAGCCCAAGGGCCGCGATACTGGCCCATCCCGTATAGGTGCTGGGGAGTACAGTCTGCTCGAACATCAGGTGCAGCGGGAATGACAGCGCGCAGGTGCCGAGGCAGAAGACCGCCACACTGGCGGTCGGCGCATGGCCTATGCGACGCGAGAGCACGGAATACCCCGCCCATGTAAACGCTGCCAGCAGGGCGAGCAGGTAACCCGGCAGATGCGCCATGCTCGGTCCGGACCCACCGCCCGCGATGATCAGGGCCGCCCCGGAAAACCCGAAAACCGCGCCCGCGAGATGGCCCGCGCGCAGCCGCTCCGACGGCAGGAGGCTTGCCAGAATCACGATCAGCAGTGGCCAGAGGTAGGCGATGAGGCCCGCCTCCGCCGGAGGCGCGAGGCGTAGCGCCGAAAAATACAGCAGATGGTAGGCGAAAAGCCCGAACGTGCCGAAGATGTAAACGCGTAGCGGCACGCGGGCCAATTGCGCCAGACCGCCCGTCGCCCGTGCCCAGACCAGGCCGACACAGCCGCCGATGCCGAAGCTCAGCGTATTGAGCAGGAGCGGCGGTGTCGGGGCCGATCCCACCGTGAAGAGCGCGAGCAATGCCCAAAGAAGCACCGCGACAAAACCGGTGGCGGTTGCTTTGCCACGGGTCATGGTGCAGGAAACTCCAGCAGGGTCAGGCTTTCAGTGATGTGGGCGGTCTTCTCGATTTCCTCCACAATCCAATCGCGAAATGCGGCGATCTGGGGGCGGTTCTCCATCCCCTTCAGGCACAGGAAGCTGAAGCGCGCGCGGGTGTTGAGCGCAGTCGGGAAGGGGGCGACGAGCCGCCCGTCGGCGAGGTCCTTGATCACGAGGGCGCGGCGCCCCAGCACCACGCCGACCCCGGCCATTGCGGCGTCGATGGCGTGATCGGCCTGAGAAAACCGCGGGCCACCCGCGGGGGTGAAAGGCGCGCCCATCGCGTCAAACCATGCAGGCCAGAGGGGTGGCAGATCGAGGAAGCTGATCGAATCGTCGTGGATGATCGGCGCGTCATGCAGGCTCGAGACGGTGGGGTAACGCGCGGCGAGCGCCGGGGTCATCACCGGCATCACCCATTCATCCGCAAGCGGCAGCGTGTAGAGGTCGGCCGTATCCTTGGTGCCGAAGCGGATGGCAACATCCACGTTGTCGCGCGTCAGATCCGCCCGTTGCAGCGATGCGGCAAAGCGCAGCTCGATCTCCGGATGCGTTTGCGCGAACTCGAAAAGGCGTGGGGCAAGCCATTTGGCGGTGAAGGCGGGGCCCGCGGTGACGGTGAGCGTCTGTGTATCTTGCGTACGCCGCGCCGCGCGCCACGCGGTTGCCAGCCTCTGAAACCCCTCCGCCGCGCCGGGGGCCAGCGCACTGCCCGCCTCCGTCAATTCCACCGCGCGGTTGAGCCGGTGAAAGAGCGGCGCGCCGAGATGCTCTTCAAGGGATTTGATCTGGAAGGACAACGCGGCAGGCGTGACGTTGAGCTCAGAGGCCGCTTTTGCGAAGGACATATGACGCGCGGCGGCGTCAAAGGCGCGCAGGGCAGTGAGAGGGGGCAGGCGGCTGGGCATGTTCAGTCAAGTACAGCTTAACCGAGGCGTTGGAAAGTCTCGTTTGTAGGAAGTATCGGCGAGGGTCATATTGGTCTCAAGACAGGCACATTGATCCGAAGCGGATCACACCAAGGAGAGACCCGATGTTTGAAGCTACAACAAACCCCGCCGCCCGTACCGCAATGCAGCATGCCCATGCCGCCCGTGGCCGCATGATGGCTGATTTCTTTGCATGGCTGCGGGGCTGAATTTCCGCTGTCGGCGTGCACGCCGCCTTACGGAATGAACCGGGGCCGGTGGTTTGATCCACCGGCCCCTGTTTTCATTTGCAGGCCCATATGAGCGCGGCAGATCAAACGAAGAACTGCGCGCCGTTGGCCGAGATGGTGGAGCCGTTGATGAACCCCGCATCGTCGGCCACGAGGAAGGACACCGCGCGGGCGATTTCCTCCGGCTCCCCGAGGCGGCCGGCGGGGATCTGCGCGATGATGCTCTCGCGTACCTTCTCCGGCACCGCCATGACCATATCAGTGCCGATGTAGCCCGGGCAGATGGCGTTGGCGGTGATGTTCGCGCGCGCACCTTCCTGGGCGAGGGATTTCACGATGCCCAGATCGCCCGCCTTGGTGGCGGCGTAGTTCACTTGCGCGAATTGACCCTTCTGGCCGTTGATCGAAGAAATCACGACGATACGTCCGAACTTACGCTCCCGCATACCGGGCCAGATGGGGTGTATGGTGTTGAACACGCCAGTGAGATTGGTGTCGATCACTTCGTGCCATTGCTCCGGTGTCATCTTGTGGAAAGGCGCATCGCGGGTGATGCCTGCGTTGGCGACGACGACCTCGATAGGTCCCAGATCGGCCTCGACCTGCGCGATGCCCTGCTTTGAACTCTCGTAGTCCGCCACGTTCCATTTATAGGTCTTGATCCCGGTCTCGGAGGTAAAGGCGCGCGCCGCCTCGTCGTTGCCTGCATAGGTCGCGGCAACGGTATAGCCCTTCTCCTTGAGCTCTTTGGAAATGGCGGCGCCGATCCCCCGGCTGCCTCCGGTAACAAGTGCGACACGCGACATATGATTCTCCCGATGATATTTCGTGCGGTAATGTTGTTTCCCTTACGGGCACTGGCGCGCAATAAAATTACGCGCCAGACCTGTTTAGGGGCGTTCGATGCACATGGCAACACCCATGCCGCCACCAATGCACAGTGTGGCGAGGCCCTTCTTCGCACCGCGGCGCTTCATCTCGAACAGGAGCGTGTTGAGGATGCGCGCACCCGAGGCGCCGATGGGGTGGCCGATGGCGATCGCGCCGCCGTTGACGTTCACGATCGAGGGATCCCAGCCCATGTCCTTGTTCACCGCGCAGGCCTGCGCCGCGAAGGCCTCGTTCGCCTCGACAAGATCAAGATCCTCGGGCTTCCAGCCCGCTTTCTCCAGCGCCTTGCGGGATGCATAGATCGGGCCCGCGCCCATGATGCTGGGGTCGAGGCCCACGGTGGCGTAGGAGGCGATGCGCGCGAGCGGCTCGATGCCGCGCTTCTCGGCGTTCTCCGCGCTCATCAGCAGGACGCCGGCGGCGCCGTCGTTGAGGCCGGAGGCATTGGCCGCCGTCACCGAACCGTCCTTGGTGAAGGCCGGGCGCAGGCGCGACATGGCGTCCATTGTGGCGCCGTGGCGGATGTATTCATCGGCATCCACGATGGTGTCGCCCTTGCGGCCGGGCACGGTGAAGGCAAAGATCTCGTCCTTGAAACGGCCTTCCTTCTGGGCGGCCTCGGCTTTGTTCTGGGAGGCGACGGCGAATTCATCCTGCTGATCGCGGGTGATCTGCCATTTTGCGGCGACGTTCTCTGCGGTCTGGCCCATGTGGTAGCCGTTGAAGGCGTCCCAGAGGCCGTCCTTGATCATCGTGTCGATGAGCGTCATGTCGCCCATTTTCTGGCCTGCGCGCATGGATTGGGCGTGCGGTGACATCGTCATGTTCTCCTGCCCGCCCGCAGCCACGATATCCGCATCGCCGAGCAGGATGTGCTGGGCGCCAAGGGCCACGGCACGCAGGCCGGAACCGCAGACCTGGTTGATGGACCATGCCGCACTCTCGATGGGCAAGCCTGCGTTGACATGAGCCTGACGTGCGGGGTTCTGACCCTGCGCCGCGGTCAGCACCTGACCCAGGATCGTCTCGGAGACCTCGCCCGCCTCGACGCCGGCGCGGGCGACGATTTCCTTGAGCATTGCCGCGCCCAGATCGTGGGCAGGCGTGTTTGCGAAAGAGCCGCCGAAGCTGCCCACGGCAGTTCGGGCAGCAGAGGCGATAACGACATTGGTCATGGGGTGCGGTCCTCTCAATATGACGCAGGATGCGGAGGACGTATTTCAATGAACGCGCGGGGGTCGCGCCTTCTCCCCTCCACCTGATGCCTTTGGATACCCCATGGCGCCCTGCGCGGCAAGAAGGCCGCGCGGCTGTCTGTCTCAGGCGCTTTTCTGTGCCGTGCCGCCTGTCAACCAGTCCGGCCGGGTGGTGGGCGCCGCAAAGTAGTAGCCCTGCAGACAGTCGATGCCGATCTCGGCGGCGCGCAGCGCATCCTCCTGGGTTTCCACCGATTCGGCGACGGTCAGCATGTCGAATTGCCGCGCGACCGCCTGCAGGGCGCGCACCACAGCCTCATTGTCGGGGTTGGCCGCCACGCCGCGGATGAGCGCGCCGTGGATCTTGACGATGTCGAAGTCGAAATCCCTGAAATGCTTGATCGCCACGCTGCCGGAGCCGAAATGATCCATGGCAAAGCAGACGCCCTTGGGCTGGAGCCGCGCCATGAAGTCGATCACGAGTTCCGGCACGGTCATCGCGGAGCTTTCCGTGATTTCCAGGATCAACCGTTCGCCAAGTGCGGGGCTTTTGGTCAGGAAGTGGTTGAGGCAGTTCATCCAGGGCCGATACCCGATGGAGCGGGCGGACATATTGATCGACAGGCGCAGGCCGGGATGTTTGGCCAGCGTGTGCAACCCGTGTCGCAAGGCCAGCACGTCGATCTCGCGCCCGGTTTCGGTGTCCTCGATCCGGGACATGAAGTCCGCTGCGGGGATCACCCGCCCCGTCTCGTCGAGCACGCGGATCAACCCCTCGTAGAAGCCGACGCGATCTTGTGCATCACTGCGTAAAACAGGCTGGAAGGCGAGCAGCGTCTGCTTGTGCGCAATCGCCTCGCGCACCATGCCCAGTGTGTCTTTCGCGCGCCGCGTCACGGCAACCTCCAGCGGGCTGTGTCCACCGGCGGGCATATCGGCGATCTTGCGTTTGCGGTTGCCTTTCACGTCTGGAGAATCCTTCTTGCGCGGTGGAGCTGCCTCCGCGCGAGAGTGCGCAGCATGCCGCTAAGAAGCTGTTAAAGGCACAATTTTGTGTCAACTGTAGAAAATAAGGGCGGGGAGGATGCGATGAAGAGGTGCGAGTGGGCAGGGCCCGAGCAGATCTATCTCGAGTATCACGATACCGAATGGGGCGTGCCGGAGTATGACAGCAGGGCGCTGTGGGAGAAGCTGATCCTCGACGGGTTTCAGGCCGGGCTGAGCTGGATCACCATCCTGAAGAAGCGCGACGCCTTTCGCGCCGCGTTCGAGGGATTCGACCCGCATGTGATCGCAGAGTGGGGCGAGGCCGATGTGCAGCGCCTGCTGGGCGATGCGGGCATCATCCGTCACCGCGGCAAGATCGAGGCCGCGATCCTCAACGCCAGAGCCTGGCAGCGGATCGAGGCGGCGCAGGGATTCGATCGGTTCATCTGGGACTATGTCGGTGGCGTCCCGCTGCAGAACCGGTTTGAGGCGCAAGCGGATGTGCCGCCCAAGACCGCGCTGTCCGAGCAGGTCTCGAAGGATCTCAAGAAGGCCGGGTTCAAGTTCTGCGGCCCGACGATCGTCTACGCCTGGATGGAAGCTTGCGGGTTGGTGAATGACCATCTGGTGGGTTGCCCGCGGCATGCGGAGTGCGCGGGAATGCTGCGGGGGTGAAGATCTCGGGCGCGGGACGTTGGTGCGCTTGGCTATCCGCACGATCATGATATCGAAATGCGGGTGCAGTGTGGCTTCGGAAAAGGTGTACCGACCCGCGCGAAGTCCGCCCGATGCAGCTTCATTATGGGCCCTCTTCTTCGGTTGCCGTTTTGCGTTTCGATGACCGGGATTTGCGGGAATGGACTAGCGCCGGAGCCTTCGGAGCGATGAATGCAAGGTGTCTGGATGATGATGCTCCATGAAAAACTGCAGCGCGGCACGCCGTCGATCTGGATTCTGGGGGGAGGACCATTTCGCATTTGCTCATGCGTTCATCTGACGTTCATCTTTGCGCAACGCTGGCGTCATCTGAACGCGCAATCTTGCCCGGTCGGAGTCGCGGCGCGCTGCCGGGCAGTGGGGGTCGGCAGAAAGAAGTACATGTCACATTTCAACAATCGCCCTGAAAAGATCGAAACATCGGGCATCCGCGTTCAAGTAGTGGCTCAGCGCGCTCGTTTCCTTGTGTGCGTGATGCTCGCCGCGGTGATCACGATGGCCTTCTCGGGGCATACGCAGGCGCAGAGCGCCAGTTTCCGGTCGGTGGATACCAATCGCGACGGCGTGCTGAGCTATCGCGAGCTGGTCACGGAATTCGGCCGGGCCGGTGCAGACCGGCTGCTCGGACGGCTTGACCGGAACAGGGACGACATCCTGACGATCCAGGAACTGCGTCAGCGCGACGATGATAATGATCGCTCGACACGCGGCGATGACGACCGCGATGATCGAGACGATGATGACGGACGTGATGACGACGATCGCGGGGATGACGGCGACGACGGCGGAGATGACGGTGGAGATGGCGACGGAGACGGCGACGGCGATGGAGAAGGCGACGGGGATGGAGATGGCGACGGGGATGGAGATGGCGACGGGGATGGAGATGGCGACGGCGGGGATGACTGACATGGTCCTTGGGCACAATACTTCCCATGACCAACGCACGCGTGCGTGCCGCCTTTTGCCCGGTTCCCATTCCGTATCGCCGACAGTCACAACAACTCCCTGCGTTCATCAGCCGTTCATCCAAAGTCATGACGGAGCTTCATCCAATTGTCCGGTTGGTCTCACAAGGGGCTGGCAGAAAGGGTGCAGTGAAACGCAAACCCTGGAGTTCCCAATGACACATCTTTCCAATCTCTCTCCCGCCCTCTGCGAAATCGCGAAATGGGCCTTCACCACCCGCCGGGTCGAGCGGTCCGACGTGCGCGGCGTGTCCGCGGACATGTGCAACGCAAAGGCGGGTGACCTGATCCTGTGCGAGATCGCCGAAATCGGTCACCACAAAAAGATCCAGCTGGCCGAGCGTCGCATCTCCGAAAGCTATCCCGGCGACTATGTAGTGCTGTGCCTCGGGGACCGTTATGCCCCGGACCAGTTCCTTGCCAGCGCGGTGATCGACGACGATCTGATCGACCTCGTGGCCGGTGGCGGTGTCGCCGGACGCGTGGATGCGGCACATGTCTTCATGGAAGAGCCGACCCGCCTGAAACCGCTTGGCCTGCTCACCGGCGCACGCGGTCAGGTTCTGAACGTCGCCGACTATGCGCTGCCCGCAACGCCCGCCAACGACCGCGTGACCGTGATCGGGGTGTTCGGGGCCTCGATGAACTCGGGCAAGACCACGGCCGCGAGCAGCCTCGCCCATGGTCTGATGCGCGCCGGGTACGCGGTCGCTGGTGTGAAGGCTACCGGCACCGGCGCCTTTGGCGACTTCAACAGCTTCGAGGATGGCGGCGCGCCTGCACTCGACTTCACCGATGTCGGCATGGCGACGACCTTCCGGATGCCGCTTGAGCGCATCGAGGCGGGGTTTGACACGCTGGTGGCCACAGCGGCGGCGCGCGGTGCCGAAGTCGTCGTGGTCGAGATCGCCGATGGGGTCTTCCAGCAGGAAACCCGCGCGATCCTCGACAGCTCGGGCATCCGCGACCGGCTGGACGGTATCCTCTTTGCCGCCCCCGATGCGCTGAGCGCGCTGGGCGGTGTGATGGTGCTGGAGCAGAAGGGCCTCACCCCCTTCGCCATCTCGGGCATGGTCAGCTGTTCACCGCTTGCAACCGCCGAAGCGGCTGAAGTGACCGGCCTGCCGATCCTGTCGCGCGAAGACCTTTGGTCGCGCGAAGCCATCGCCCTGCATGTCGCACCCCTGATGCGCCGTGAAGCCGAAGATGTGGCCGCATGAGCCTGCTCCCCCCTCTGGCCACAATGGACCGCGTCATCGACGCGGTCCTCGTGGTGTCCTGTGGGATCGCACAGGCGGCGGCGCTGGCCGTGGCAGCATTCGCCACGCGCGATGCGTTTGCAGCCCTGCATGCCGGTCAGGCGCTCGGCCCTCGGACAATTGTGGAATTGGCGCTGGCCAGTCTTTTCGCCGCGCTATGCCTGTTGATGTCGCGCAGGCGGGCGGAGGCATTGGGGCAAAGCTATGCCATCGCGCTGCGTCGCGCGCTCTATCGCCAGATCGCGCGGCTGCCGAAATCGCGGCACGAGGAACGCCGCACCGGCGCCCTCTCTCTGCGCTTCGTCGGGGATCTCTCGGCGGCGCGGCTCTGGTTCGGGGGCGGTCTGCCGGATGTCTTGTCCGCGTTGGTGGTCCTGCCCGGTGCCATCGCCATCCTGTTTGCCCTTGATGAGGGTTTGGCGCGCGCAGGACTTGTTCCGCTCGGTGTGGCGCTGGCCCTGATGGCCGCGACCGCTTGGCATCTTGAACGCCGTCACCGCAGTTTGCGGCGCAGACGGGCGAACATCGCGGTTCGCATGATTGAGCGGATCGCAATCGCTCCCGATCTCGATCTGATGGGCCGCACGGGGCGGGAGGTGCGCGCGCTGGATGAACAGGGCGCTGCCTTGCGCGCTGACGCCGTCGCGCGCCGGGGAAGGACCGCCGGGGTTCAGGCCGTGCTTCAAATCGGTCTGGCCTGCGCCGGATTGGTCATGCTCTGGACCGCCAGCCGCGATGGGACGGCGCCCGCGACCGTCGCTGCGAGCCTGTCGGTCCTCGCCCTCGTCGCGATTCCCATGCAGGATCTCGGTGCAGCCTGGGACCGCTATTGCGCATGGCGCGTGGCGCGGGAAAAGGCGCTGCGATTGCTGAGCGAGCCGACAATCCGGCGCAGATCGGCGCCCGCCGAAACAGCGGCGACCGTCAGCGTGACCGGCGAAGTGGAAGGGCGGGATGCAACTTTCCAAGCCAGTCCCGGCGAGGTCAATGTCCTGCGCGGACCGCACGCCCAAAAGATCGCACGGTGCATCTGCGGGCTTGACCATCAATCCGGGGTGGAGGTGGCTTTCGACACCGAAGGTCACCCCCCGCGCATCGCCCATATCGGCGATGACCACATCGGCCTGCAGGGCAGCCTGCGCCGGTCGGCGACGCTCATGAGCCGAAAGCGCCCTGACGATGCCCATGTCACCGAGGTTCTGAACGCTTTCGGTCTTGCAGACCTGCTTCTCCGGCCGCGCGGTCTTGACCAGCGCGTGGCGGAGAACGGTAAGGGTCTCACCGCTGCCCAGTCACTGCGGCTTGACCTTGCGCGCGCCGTGCTCGGCGGGGCGGACATGATCGTCATCGCCTCCCTGCGCTGGTCGGCCGAGACGGAGCGCGAGAACTTGCTGGACCGGCTCAGGCAGCTCAGCCCCGCTACGATCATTCTGGCCGAACTACAGGATACGTCTATCTGTTCGGAAAAGTCATAGGTTTTTGAGAATGCGATCCACCACGCTCTTCGGCATTTACGCCGCCGTGATCCTCAGCCTACTCGGCGGTCTGGCGGGGCTGACGCTCTACAGCTTCGAGAAAGCGCGCTGGTGGGATGCCCGCACGCAACTGGCGCAGGAATCCTACAGTCTGCATCAGAGGCTGGAGGCGAACCTCTACCGCCTGTTCAAACAAAACGGCGACGCCCTCTTGGTTGGTGATCGTGATGGCGGATCGGAAGAAGCTGAACTGAAGGCAGCAATCGACCAGAACCTTGACGACATTCGCAGCGTGATTGCCCGCGAAATCCAAATGGTCGGAGAAGAAGAGATCGAGGAGCTGGGACTGCTGGATGACATCGAGGCCGACATCCGGTCCGTCAACGCCGCGATTGCCGCGCTGAATGCCACTGGCGACCCCATCGACACCTTCGTGCAGATCGAACGTCTGGCGGCCCTGCTGGATGGCGAGATCGACGTCGAACTGGACCGCAAGATCGAAGCCGCACTTGAGGAAGAGCAGGAAGAGACGCAGGCGGTGCTGGATGAAGCAGCCGCTTTCCGAACCTGGAATGAGCGTCTTGTCTACGGCATTTCGCTGGCGGGCTTGGCCGCCTTGGTCATCGGCCTTTTGTCCTTCAACGCTCAGATCAGGCAGCCCATCATCCGATTGCAAAAGGGGATCGACCGATTGCGCGCGGCGGATTACTCCGCGCCGGTCGATTTGGGGGGAGCCGCGAATTCCGCGATCTTGGGACCGTTCTGACCAGCATGGGCGAAGGTCTGGCCGCGCGCGAGGCCAGCCGTGCCGAGCAGAAGCAGCAGCTTGAAAACATGGTCGCCGCGCGCACCGCAGAACTGCAAAAGCTGATCGACAAGCTGGAAATCGGCGAGGAGAACCGCAAGCGCCTGATGGCGGATATCAGCCACGAATTGCGCACCCCGCTGGCGATCATTCTGGGCGAGGCGGATGTGACCCTGCGGACCGCCGGGAACCTTGGCGACGATGTGTCGGATGCGCTGGCGCGGATCCGCGACTCAGCCAAACACACAAATCAGATCGTGGACGACATGCTGACCGTGGCACGCTTCGAGGCCGGTCAACTGCGGCTGGACCGCAAGGAGACCGACCTGCGAAAAGTCATCCACGATGCGGTTGCGATGTTCCCCGGCACTGCGGTGATCGACGCACCCGGAACCCCATTGACCGCGTCCGTGGACGAGGTGCGCTTGCGGCAATCCGTGTTGGCCTTGCTGCAAAACGCACGCCGCTACGGGGGGCCCACCATTTCCGTCGTGCTGGAGGATAGGACCACAGCGTTCAGGATCGTCGTGGAGGATGACGGGCCCGGTCTGAGTGCTGCCGAGAAATCCCAGGCATTCGACAGGTTCTTTCGCGGCTCGAACGCTTCTGGGCAAGGGGTCGAGGGCAATGGCCTTGGACTGCCCGTCGTGAAATCCATCGTGGAAGCGCATGCCGGGACCGTCGAGCTTCAGGACCGCGAAGGCGGGGGCCTGCGGGTCGTGATCGACCTGCCACGAGAGCCGCGCATGAGGGTCGTGTCGGGCACCGCCGGGCGCAAATCCGCCTGAGGCAAATTCACATGATTGATATCTGCACCCGCTTTGCTTCCAATTCACGAGCCGCACTTGTGCGCCATTCCCTCGCCAGCCGCACCGGAGGTCGACATGAACATACTGCTCGTTGAAGACGAGGCGCGGGTCGCCGATTTCATTCGCCGGGGCCTTGCCGCCGAAGGCTGGTCGATCGACCATGCGGCAGATGGCGAAGACGCGCTCGAACATGCGGCGACGAATACCTATGATGTCATCCTGCTCGATCTGATGCTGCCCGGTATTCAGGGGCAGGACGTGTGCCGCAAACTGCGCGCGCGAAAATCGAAAACCCCGATCCTGATGCTGACTGCCCTCGACAGCCCCGAGGAACGGGTCGAGGGGCTGAAGATCGGGGCGGATGATTACCTGCCCAAACCCTTCGATTTCGACGAGCTTGTCGCCCGTGTCGAAGCTCTCCACCGCCGTGCCAACGGTTATGCCTCCGATTTGAATGACACGGTTCTCACCAGCGGCGCGCTGACCTTCGACAGAAGCTCCCTGCAGGTGACAGTGAATGGCAAGGAGATCGAGCTATCCAAGAAGGAACGCGATCTGCTGTTGCTGTTCTTGACGAACGCCGGCCGCGTCCTGTCCCGCGAACGCATCCTCAATGCGGTCTGGGGTCTGAACGCCGATCCGCTGACGAATGTGGTGGACGTCTATGTGGGCCGCTTGCGCCGCAAGATCGGTGCCGAGGGCGAGCGGATCGTCACACTTCGGAATGTCGGGTACCGGATGACGTGACAAGGCTTGGTGCAGCAGAGCGCGATGATCAACAGCCACCCCTTGCGGCGCCTGTCGAGGCTTTGCATAAATCACCTTTCATGATACGCCCGATCCCTTCGGAAGGGATCTGAGCGGGCATCGCCGGTTTATCGTGCCCGGCGTGTTGACTCCGCGTCCCAATCAGATGTAAGCGCACAGCTGTTGGTGTTGGTGAGCCCCGCGAGGGGGTCTCTGTCGGTGCATACGCACAAAGGACAACGCCCTTTACCGCCCCCCTTCGGGGGCCACATGAAGGAGAACAGCCGTGACCAAACGCACCGCTGCCAAGCATAAGATCGACCGCCGGATGGGCGAAAACATCTGGGGCCGTCCAAAATCCCCGGTCAACCGCCGTGAATACGGCCCCGGCCAGCACGGCCAGCGCCGCAAGGGCAAGATCTCCGACTTCGGGATCCAGCTGCGCGCCAAGCAAAAGCTCAAGGGTTATTACGGCGACCTGACTGAAAAGCAGTTCCGCCGCATCTACGGCGAGGCCGAGCGGGTCAAGGGCGATACAGGTGAGAACCTCATCGGCCTGCTGGAGCGTCGTCTGGACGCCGTCGTCTACCGCGCCAAATTCGTGGCGACCGTTTTTGCTGCGCGCCAGTTCGTGAACCACCGCCATGTGCGCGTGAACGGCAAGCTCGTGAACATCCCCTCCTACCGCGTGAAAGAGGGTGACGTGATCGAGGTCCGCGACCGCTCCAAGCAGATGGTCGCCGTGCTTGAGGCCACTCAGCTGGCAGAGCGCGACGTGCCCGATTACCTCGACGTCGACCACTCCAAGATGACGGCGACCTTCGTGCGCACGCCAGCGCTGGGCGATGTGCCCTATCCGGTGATGATGGAACCGAACCTCGTCGTGGAATTCTACGCGAAGAACTAAGTCTTCGCCCGACCTGGAACACCTGTTATCAAGCGCTCCGCCGGTCCACCGGCGGGGCGTTTTCATGTGGCGCCGCCCGTGTCGCAGGGACAGATCCGCGCGGATGCAAATCCCGGGTGGCTGTGGCGCGCGCGACCCGCTAAAAGAGCGCAACAACCAGCGAGCCTGCATATGACACAGATGATTACACCGCAGCCCGGTATCATGGATATCGCCCTCTATCAGGGCGGCGCGTCGCATGTGGCGGGGCAGCAGAACGCGCTCAAGCTGAGCTCGAACGAGAACCCCTTTGGGCCGTCCCCTGCCGCGCTCAAGGCCTATGCGGATGCAGGTCGCGCATTGCACCGCTACCCCAGTGCGGATCATGCCGAGCTGCGCGGTGCCATCGCGGAGGTCTACGCACTGGACCCCGCGCGCATCATCTGCGGCGCGGGCTCGGACGAGATCATCGCCTTTCTCTGCCAGGCCTACGCGGGTCCCGGCACCGAAGTGATCCACACCGAGCACGGATTTGCGATGTACCGCATCTCCGCGCTGGCCGCAGGTGCCACGCCCGTGGAAGTGCGCGAGCATGAGCGGGTGACGGACGTCGATGCGATCCTCGCCGCGTGCAACGACCGGACGCGGCTGGTGTTTGTTGCAAATCCCAACAACCCGACGGGCACGATGATCGGCGCGGGCGACATCGCGCGGCTCGCGGACGGCCTGCCGCCGCAGGCGCTGCTTGTGCTCGACGGCGCCTATGCAGAGTATGTCGAGGGGTATGACGGTGGCGCCGCGCTGGTGGACACGCGGCAGAACGTCGTGATGACGCGCACCTTTTCCAAGATTTATGGGCTCGGCGGTCTGCGCGTCGGCTGGGGCTACGGGCCTGCGCATGTGATGGACGTGCTGGGCCGTGTGCGAGGGCCGTTCAACCTCAGCAACACCGGGCTGGCAGTGGCGGAGGCGGCGGTGCGTGATGTGGCCTATGTCGATCACTGCCGTGCAGAGAATGCGCGCTGGCGCGGCTGGATGGCCGATGCGCTGGCCGAGATCGGGGTGCCGTCCGATGTCTCGCTTGCCAACTTCGTCCTCGCGCGCTTCACCTCGCAGGCCGAGGCGGAGGCCTGCGATGTGCATCTGCTCTCTCAGGGGCTGATCGTGCGCCGTGTGGCGGGCTACAAGCTGCCCAGCTGCCTGCGCATCACCGTCGGTGACGAGAGTGCGTGCCGCCGGGTCGTCCATGCCGTGCGCCAGTTCAAGGAAGCCTGAGCATGGCGCAGATCTATGATCGCGTGGCGCTGATCGGTCTCGGGCTGATCGCCTCGTCGATGTATTGGGCGATGAAGCGGGGCGGGCTGGTCGGAGAAGTTACGGGCTTTGCCCGCTCGGCCGAGACGCGCGCCGTCGCGCGCGAAATCGGCCTGTGCGACGTGGTCTATGACGAGATCACCGATGCGGTGCGCGGTGCGGATCTGGTCGTGCTCTGCGTGCCGGTGGGCGTGATGGGGCCGGTGATGGCCCAGATCGCGGGCGCGTTGACGCCTGGTGCCACGGTGACGGACGTCGGCTCGGTCAAGCGCGACGTGATCGCGAATGTGGCCCCGCATGTGCCCGACGGTGTGCATTTCATTGCCGGTCATCCCCTCGCCGGGACGGAGCATTCCGGGCCGCGTTCGGGCTTTGCCGAGCTCTTCGATAACCGCTGGTGTCTGCTGGTCCCGACGGAGAACGCCGACCGCGCGGCTGTGGCGCGGCTGCGCGCGCTCTGGGAGGGGATGGGCTCGTTCGTGGAGGAAATGGATGCGGAGCATCACGACCTCGTGCTCGCGGTGACCAGTCATGCGCCGCACCTCATCGCCTACACGATGGTGGGGGTGGCCGACGACCTAAGCCGCGTAACCGATGGCGAGGTCATCAAGTATTCCGCTGCGGGCTTTCGCGATTTCACGCGGATCGCGGCCTCCGATCCCACCATGTGGCGCGACGTGTTCCTGACAAACAAGGACGCGACGCTCGAGATCCTCGGGCGCTTCACCGAGGAGCTGTTCGCGCTGCAACGCGCCATCCGGCAGGGCGACGGCCCGCATCTGCATGAGTATTTCACCCGCACCCGTGCCATCCGGCGGGGCATCATCGACGCGGGTCAGGACACGGACGCGCCCAACTTCGGGCGCGGCACGGGGCGCAAGCCGTGAACCGGCTGGCGGTGGTCCTGTGCGTCATGGGAACGCTGTCTTGCGCGGGGCCTGACAGCTCCGCCCGGCCGGAGCTGCGCCCCGGCATGGGCTTCACGCCCGATGCGGGGCTTGCGAATTCCGGAGCGGAGACGGAAACAGGCGGATTTTTCAGCGCGCTGCGCCCGGTCCTGCGCGGTGCGCGCAACGCCGTGGCGCCTGCACCGACCATGGCGGGTGCCGTGTGCGGCGATCCCGCGCTCAAGGGCAAGGCGATCGGCGCTGTGCCGGGCAGCATTTCCGGGTGCGGTGTCGAGGGCGCGGTGCGCATCACCTCCGTCTCCGACGTCCTGCTCAGCACGCCGTCCACGATGGATTGCGCAACTGCAGGCGCTCTCAAATCATGGGTCGATGACAGCGCCAAGCCCGCGCTCGCGGCCAAAGGCGGCGGCCTGCGCGAAATCAAGGTTGCCGCGCATTACGCCTGCCGCAAGCGCAACAATGCGAAAACCGGCAAGATCTCCGAGCATGGCAAGGGCCGCGCGATCGACATCTCCGGCTTCGCGCTCGCCAACGGGAGCGAGATCAGCGTTCTGACTGGCTGGCGCGCGGGCAGCAGCGGCAAGGCGTTGCGCCGGATGCATGCGGAGGCCTGCGGGACTTTCGGCACCGTATTGGGACCCAATGCCAACCGCTTCCACCTCGATCATTTCCATTTTGACACGGCACTGCACCGCTCTGGGAGCTTCTGCCGCTAGCGCAGGATCAGCAGGGGTGCAGGCCCCAGCGGGATGAAGCCCACCCGCATCTGGCCCTGCTCCAGCGTGACGGTGACATCGAGCGTTCGGTCATCGCCCGACAGCCCCGCCAGAAGCTGCAGGACCGTCTCCGCCTGTTGGCGCATCTGCGGTGGCAGCGCGCCGCCGGCGCTTGCCAGATCGAGCATTTCGCGCCATCCCGCAGCCTGCAGGCGCACGTCTCCACTCAGCTGGCCGCCGGGCGCGACCGACAGATCCGCGCCCAGCGTCAGGCGCAGGTCGGCCCAGGCCGCCTCGACCCGTTCGACTGCAATTTCGCGGGGTTGCGGGCGCGACAATGCGATGGCGGTTCGGTCCCATGGCCGGTCGAAGGTCACGGTCATCTGCGCCACGAGGGTGTCCAAGGTTTGCGGCCAGTCGGCAGGCAGACCCAAGGCGTCGCGAAGCTGTGCGGCAGGGGCGACGGCGGTGCCCCCCGCTGTCAAACTGTAGCGCTCGGGCACGTCACCTTGCCGGATGTCCACGTCCAGCCGGTCACTGCGCAGCACTTCAGTGCCATCCACGGCGAGCGCGCCGCTAAGCAGACGCCCCGCCATCGCCTCCAGTTGCAGCGCGGCGCCGGGACGCAGGCGCAGATCGGCCTGTGCGCCCGCATGTGTCAGGCTCAGCACCGCCTGCGGGGCGGTGAACGTGAGCGGCTCGGCAGGCAGGATCACCCGCGCATGGCCGGGCCAGTACACCGGCGCCGACAGGTCCATCTGCGGCAGCCGCGCGATACCGCCGCTGCGGGTGTCCCTCAGCGTTACATCGCGCATCACCGCACCAATGCGCAGGGGAAAGCCGCTGCGCGCGACCTCACCGATGCTGACCTCGATGCCTGCCTGCGCGCGGGCCTGCGACCAGATGTCGATGCCGCGCTGCAAGCCGGAAGTGGCAAGCACCCACCAGCCGCCCCATATCAGCGCCAAGACAATCAGCAGTTTCAGTCCGATCCGCACCATGGCCCGTGCCCCCTTTTCAACCCCGCGGCTTTAGGCTTTACCTGCGCGCAGACAGGAGAACCAGATGGCGATGTGGGTATTTGGCTATGGCAGCCTGCTTTGGAACCCCGGTTTCGAGGTGGCGGAGAGTGTGATCGGCAGCCTGCCCGATTACGGGCGCTCGTTCTGCATGCGCTCGATCCATCACCGTGGCACGGTCGAGGCGCCGGGCCTCGTGCTGGCACTCGACGAGCAGCGGGGCCGCGCCTGCGAGGGCGTGGCACTGCGCGTGGCGCCGGGGTATGAACCCCAAACGCTGACCTACCTGCGCGAACGCGAACTCATCTCCTCGGCCTATGTTGAAAAGGAACTCGACGTGACCCTCGACGGACGGCCGAAGCGTGCGCGCGCTGGTCTATGTGATCGACGAGGCGCATGAGCAATATTGCGGCGATCTGGCGCTCGAAGAACAGGCGCAGATCATCGCGCGTGCCGTGGGCGGGCGCGGACCCAATACAGAATATCTCTACAACACCGCCGAGCATCTGGCCTCTGTCGGGCTGCATGATGAGGCACTTGAGTGGCTGGCCGCGCGGGTTCGCCAGATTGCACTATAAATCCTTGGGATCGGGTTGATTTCGGGTTAGGGTTTGACGCAATAACAATAAGGTCAGGAGCAGGGGCGCATGGCGCAACCAGACCGCGAGGCTAAACTGCAATTCTCTCAACCGTTCCGGCAGATCACGCTGATGCTGCTGGTGCTGGGCCTATCGGGATTTGGCGTATTCATCGCCCTGCCGCGGGTCCTGCCGGTGTTCTTGGCGAACCCCTATCTCAATGGCTTCATTTTCTTCGTATTCCTGATCGGCGTGGTGGCCTGTTTCTATCAGGTCATTCAGCTCATCGGTTCAGTGCGCTGGATCGAGAATTTCGCCTCCGATGCCGATGATGCGGAGGGGGCCCCACCGCAGATGCTGGCCCCTCTGGCGGCGTTGCTGCGCAACCGCGGCGCGCGCTGCCAGGTGAGTGCGACCTCCACCCGCTCGATCCTCGATTCCGTCTCGACCCGGATCGACGAGGCGCGCGAAATCACGCGCTACATCGTCAACACTCTGATTTTCCTCGGCCTTCTGGGTACGTTCTATGGCCTCGCGACGACGGTGCCCGCCATCGTGGACACCATCCGCAGCCTTGCGCCACAGGCGGGGGAGGGCAGCACGGATGTCTTCGGGCGGCTGATGACCGGGCTCGAAGCGCAGCTCGCGGGCATGGGTGTGGCATTCGCGTCCTCGCTCCTCGGCCTGGCAGGCTCGCTCATCGTCGGGCTGCTGGAGCTTTTTGCAGGCCACGGGCAGAACCGTTTCTATCAGGAGCTCGAGGACTGGCTGAGCTCGATCACGCGGGTTGGCTTTGCCTCGGGCGAGGACAGCTCGCCCGAACAGGCGGTAATGTCGGGTATGATCGACCACATGGCCGAGCAGATGGAAAGCATGCAGGAGATGTTTTCCCGCTCGGAGGCGGGGCGCGCTGAGGTGGAGCAGCAACTCGGCTCGCTGGCCCTCGCGATCGAGCGGATGGCGGTCCAGATGGGCGACCAGCGCAGTGCATCCGATGCGGGCGAGCGTCTGGCTGAGGGTCAGGAACGCATGATCGCAGCGATCGAGGCGCTCAACATCCCCGCAGAGCAAGGCGGCAGCGATGCCGAGAGTCGCATGCGCCTGCGCTCCATCGACGTGCAGATGCTGCGCATCCTTGAGGAAATCTCCGCCGGGCGGCAGGAGAGCATGGCACGAGCTGCGCCAGGAGCTGTCGCACCTGACCAGGGCGATTGCCTCTGCCCGCGGCCCTGTCGAGCCGCGCCGCGTGCGCGCACCTGACAAACCGCTCGGCGGGGACCGCTAACCATGGCGCTGTCGCGACGCACGGGCAGCAGGTTTCAGGCGTCGATCTGGCCCGGTTTCGTCGATGCGATGACAGGCCTCCTACTGGTCCTGATGTTCGTGCTCACGATCTTCATGGTGGTGCAGTTCGTCCTGACCGAGCAGATCTCGGGGCAGGAGTCCGAGCTCGACACGCTATCTTCTGAGGTGGCGGCGCTGGCGCAGGCACTGGGGATGGAGCAACGCACGAATGCGGATCTCGAAGCGCGGGTGGGCGCATTGCGCAGCTCTCTTAGCGAGGCGGAGGCACAGGCCGCCGATCAGGCGAGCCGCATCGCGGCGCTGCAGTCGGAGCGCGCGGCGCAGGCGGAGGAGCTCGCCACGGCGCAGACCCGCATCACCAGCTTCGAGGCGCAGGTCGCCTCGCTCATCGCGGACCGGGACGGCGCGTTGGGACAGATCGAAGCGCTCGAGGCGCGCAGTGCGGAGCTGCTGAGCGAGCAGGAGGCGCTCAACCTCGCGCTCGCCGCCAGCCGCGAAGAGGTGGACGCACAGGCGGAGGCGGCGCGCCTTGCCGCTGCGCGGCGCGAGGCGCTGGAGGCGCTGACGGCGGACCTGCGTGCGCGCAACGCGCAGGCGCAACAGGAGATCGAGGCGCTGACCGGCGAGGTAGCGACGGCCCAGGAAGCGCTGAGCGCGCAGGAGGCGGCACAGCTTGCGGAGGCGGCAGCGGCAGAGGCACTGCGCGCGCGGCTGGCGGATGCCGATACCGAGTTGACGGCGATGACGCTGTCGCTGGAGGCGCAGCGCAGGCGGGCCGAGGAAACCCTGACGTTGCTGGCGGCAGCGCGGGCGGCGGAGGAGGAGCTGGGTCTCAGGCTTGCCTCGGCGCTCGCTGATGCGCAAAGCAGCGAGGCCCAGCTGCAGACAAATCTCGCGGAGGCGGAGGCGCGGATTGCCGCGCTGGAGGCACAGATCGAGGGGCGCGCCGTCGAAGCAGGGGAGCAAATAGAGGACTTGCGCACGCGGTTGGCGGCGGCGCTTGCGGCCAAGCTCGCGGCCGAAGGGGCAGTGGATGAAACCCGCACCGAGGCCGAAGAGCGCGCTGCCCTGCTGGCACAGGCGGAGGCGCAGCTCACGCAGGAACAGGAGACGTCAGCCGCGGCACAACGTCAGACAGAGCTCTTGAACCAGCAGGTTGCGGCCTTGCGCGCGCAGCTGAGCAACCTGCAGGGGATGCTCGATATCGCCGTGGCGGAGGATGCGGCGCGGCAGGTGGAACTGCAATCGCTGGGCTCGCAACTCAACACCGCGCTGGCGCGGGTGGCAGCGGAAGAGCGCAGACGCGCGGAGCTCGAAGCTGCCGAGCGGCGTCGGCTGGAGGCGGAGACCAAGAACCTCGAACAATACCGTTCGGAATTCTTCGGGCGTCTACGTTCCGTGCTGGGCACGCAAGAAGGGGTGCGCATCGAAGGCGACCGTTTCGTGTTCAGCTCCGAGGTGCTCTTTCCGCCGGGGGGCGCGATCCTGTCACAGGACGGTCAGGGCGAAATTGCCAAGGTCGCCAGATATCCTGCGCAATGTCGCGGAGGATATTCCCGAGGAGATCGACTGGGTGATCCGCGTGGACGGTCATACGGATGACGTGCCGCTCTCGGGGCTGGGGGAGTTTGCGGACAATTGGGAGCTAAGCCAGGCGCGGGCGCTGTCGGTGGTCAAATACATGGCCAATGGGTTGGGCATCCCCCCGGACCGGCTGTCGGCGAACGGGTTCGGTCAGTATCAGCCGCTGGACCCCGCCGATACCGAGGAGGCGCGCGCGCGCAACCGCCGGATCGAGCTCAAGTTTACCGAAAAGTAGAACTGTAAGTGCCGAACCGCGTGAAGCGCAGCGACTTCAGGGCAGGGTGAGGGTGATCTCTTGCGTGTCTACCTGCGCGCCTGCGCGCAACAGGGTCGCTGTGCCGGTATACGCGCCCGCGGGCCAGCGCGTGTTGCGCAGCCGTCTGCCGATGGCGCGGAAGGATTGCGCCTGTGTCCGGTCGAGGTCGACATCGCTGGCGATCACCTCGCCTTCGGGTCCGTTGAGTGAGAGGCGGATTACGTCGCCCGCTTGCGTACCGAAAAGGTAGGCGTAGATCACCATCGCATCGCTATCGGCCTGCACATCGGCCACCGTGCCTGCGCGGATGGCGTCGAATTCCGGTATTGCAGCGCTTGTGCCGAGGCTGATGATGCCGCCCGCACGGTAGGGCGGCAGGTCGGACCAGAGGGTTTCCGTCTCGATCTCGCCGCAGGTGATCGTGCCGTCGGGATCGAATGGGTCGATCACGGCACCGTCACGGCGCACCGAGAGGTGCACATGGGGGAATTCGGCACGGCCTGACATGCCGACCTCACCCAGCACGTCGCCGGCCTGAACCTGCTGTCCGCGGCTCACGCTGACGGAGCCTTGGCGCAGGTGGCAATATTGGGTTTCCCAACCGTCCGCATGTCGCAGCACGACACCGTTTCCGCATTCGCGCCCTTCGGTCTGGGCGGCGTTCGAGGTGGAAAAGCGGACATCCGGCACCCCGTCGCGCACGCCCATCACGGTGCCGGGCGCCGCGGCGAGCACGTCGATGCCGTCGTCGATCATCGCATGGGTCGGCAGGGCGAAGTCGGTGCCCTTGTGACCATCGTAGGTGAGCGCGGTACAGGCGAAATCGGAGGCACCGGGGCCGCTGTCATGATCCACGTATTGCTGAATGAAGCAGGGCCCGTTCAGGTCGCAATCGATTGGCGATATGAGCGAAAATTCCCCCGCCGTGGCAGGCACGGCGAGGGAGAGAAATGCCAGACAGCCGAGCCGCATTATTCCGCGGTGAGCAGCGGTGGCTTCTTGCTGGTGAGGCGCGGGCTGTCGGGGCCTTCGACCACGATGTCGAGCTCGCCCTTCTTCACGCCGATCTTCACGACGCCGCCCTTGGCAAGCTTGCCGAACAGGAGCTCCTCGGAGAGAGGTTTCTTGATGTACTCCTGAATTACACGACCAAGGGGGCGTGCGCCCATCTTGTCGTCATAGCCCTTGTCGCCGAGCCATTCAGCCGCTTTGGGGCTGAGCTCAATGGTGACATTGCGGTCCATCAGCTGCGCCTCAAGCTGCAGCACGAACTTCTCGACCACCTGCATGATCACGTCCTTGGGCAGTGCGCCGAAGGAGATCACCGCGTCCAGACGGTTGCGGAATTCGGGCGTGAATGTCCGCTCTATCGCGGCGGTATCCTCGCCGGTGCGGCGGTCACGGCCAAAGCCGATGGCTTCCTTCGCCTGCTCGGACGCGCCGGCGTTGGAGGTCATGATCAGCACGACATTGCGGAAATCGACGGTGCGCCCGTTGTGATCTGTGAGCTTGCCGTGGTCCATCACCTGCAAGAGGATGTTGTAGACATCCGGATGTGCCTTCTCCATCTCGTCGAGCAGCAGGACGCAATGCGGATCCTGATCCACCCCGTCAGTGAGCATGCCGCCCTGATCAAAGCCCACGTAGCCCGGAGGGGCACCGATGAGGCGCGATACGGCGTGTTTCTCCATATACTCCGACATGTCAAAGCGCAGCAGTTTCACGCCCAGTGTATCGGCGAGCTGTTTGGCGACCTCGGTCTTACCCACGCCCGTCGGCCCCGCGAAGAGGTAGTTGCCGATGGGCTTTTCGGGCTCGCGCAGGCCCGCACGTGCAAGCTTGATGGCCGAAGAGAGCGCCTCGATGGCCTTGTCCTGACCAAAGACGACCCGCTTGAGGGATGCCTCCAGATCCTTGAGCACCACCACATCGTCCTTGGAGACGTTTTTCGGCGGGATACGCGCAATCTTCGCAACCACAGCCTCGACTTCCTTGGTGCCGATGGTCTTGCGGCGCTTTGAGGCGGCGACGAGATGTTGTGCCGCACCCGCCTCGTCGATCACGTCGATCGCGCTGTCGGGCAGCTTGCGGTCGTTGATGTAGCGGTGCGCAAGCTCGACCGACGCCTTGATCGCATCGGCGGTGTATTTCACGCCGTGGTGGTCTTCGAAGTAGGGTTTGATGCCCTTGAGGATCTTCTGTGCATCCTCGACCGAAGGCTCGTTCACGTCGATCTTCTGGAAGCGACGCGCGAGTGCGCGGTCCTTCTCGAAGTGCTGGCGGAACTCCTTGTAGGTGGTCGAGCCCATCGTGCGCAGTTTGCCGCCCGCGAGTGCGGGTTTCAGCAGGTTGGACGCATCCATCGCGCCGCCGGATGTCGCACCGGCACCGATGACGGTATGGATTTCGTCGATGAAGAGCACGGCATCCTCATGATCCTCGAGCTCGGTCACGACGGCTTTCAGCCTCTCCTCGAAATCGCCACGGTAGCGCGTGCCGGCAAGCAGCGCACCCATGTCGAGCGAGTAGATGATGGTCTTGGAAAGCACTTCCGGCGTCTCACCTGCGACGATCTTGCGCGCGAGCCCTTCGGCGATGGCGGTCTTGCCCACGCCGGGATCACCCACCAGCAGCGGGTTGTTCTTGCGGCGGCGGCAGAGCACCTGAATGCAGCGCTCGACCTCGGCATCGCGGCCGATGAGTGGATCGACGTCGCCATCGCGCGACTTCTTGTTCAGGTCCACGCAGTATTTCGCGAGCGCGGATTCCTTCTTGTCGCCATCGGTGACGCCCTGCGGCTGCTCCTCATGCTCGGGGGCGCCCGAGACGGGGCGCGCCTCGCCGTATGCAGGGTCCTTCGCCACGCCATGCGCGATGAAGTTGACCGCGTCATAGCGTGTCATGTCCTGCTCCTGCAGGAAATATGCAGCATTGCTTTCGCGCTCGGCAAAGATCGCGACGAGCACGTTGGCGCCGGTGACTTCGGTGCGGCCGGAGGATTGCACGTGGATCGCGGCGCGCTGTATCACGCGCTGGAACGCGGCTGTTGGCACGGCTTCGGAGCCTTCGATGTCGGTGACGAGGTTGCTGAGATCATCGTCGATGAACTCCACAAGCGTCTCGCGCAACTCATCTACATCGACGGAGCAGGCTTTCATCACCTGCAGGGCGTCGGGCTCGTCCACCAGCGACAGGAGAAGATGCTCCAGCGTTGCGAATTCATGGTGGCGGGCATTGGCCAGCGCCAAGGCCGAATGAATGGACTGCTCAAGGGTGGTCGAGAATGAAGGCACGAAAGTGCTCCTTTTCGATAGGGGTCGGTGGGGGCGTGAAGGATACCAGCGCCTGTTGTCCGACCATGGCCTGTTAGTATTAGAGTTTGGTTGATCGTGGCCGGTCTTCAAGTCCTTTTTGAAATAATCCTGTCACAAATATTTTCAACGAGTGTCAACAAACCGTGTGCGCCGCGGATTTGGGCAGCGGGTGCGACGGCTGTGCAACAGGTAATAACCCTGCGCCTCAGAAGCTGTCCTTGAGCGCGCGGACGCGGGCGAAGACCTCTGTATCATCGGCTTCCTGCAGGTCGAGCTTGGCACGGATCGCGGGATCATGCGCGCGCAGGAAGGGGTTTGTCGCGCGCTCCAGCGCGAGGCTGGAGGGCACGGTAAAGCGGCCTGCGGCGCGGGCCGTTTCGATGTCTGCGGCACGCTGGCGCAGGGCGGCGTTGTCGGGGTCAACGCTCAGCGCGAAGGCGGCGTTGGCGGCGGTGTATTCATGGCCCGAGCAGATCAGCGTCTGCGCGGGCCAGTCATTCGTCTTAGCGAGGCTCGCGTGCATCTGCGCGGGCGTGCCTTCGAACAGGCGACCGCATCCGAGCGCCATCAGGCTGTCCGCGGTGAAAGCGGCCCCGGCAGCGGGCGCGTGAAAGGCGATGTGGCCGATGGTATGGCCTGAGACGTCGTGCACGTGCACGTCGGTGCCGCCGAGCCTGAAGGTATCACCGTCCTTCAATTCGACGTCAAGCGGTGGCAGGCGGTGGGTGTCCGCGGCGGCGCCGTAGACCGGGGCCTTGTGTTCGGCCAGCACGCCGTCCAACCCCTCGACGTGATCGGGATGGTGGTGGGTGATCCAGATCTGGTCCAGCGTCCAGCCCCGCGCCTTGAGCTCCGCAATGATCGGCGCCGCCTCTGGCAGGTCGATCAGGGCGGTCGCGCCGCTCGCCTTTTCCTGCAGCAAAAACGCGTAATTGTCTGTCCGGCATGGCACCGTGACGAGGATGTGCGTGTCGGTCTCGATGCTCTCGGAAGGCATGGGCAAGGCTCCTGTGCTGGGGTAGGATAAAAGGAGATGACGCAATGAGGGCCACTGTCAATGCATCTGGACGTTCAGGATCTGCGGAACTTCTACTATCGCAGCGCGCTGGGCCGTGCCGCGCAGAAATCCCTGCGCGACAAGATGCTGGATCTGTGGCCGGAGGCGAAGGGGCAGACGGTCGTCGGCTTCGGCTTTGCAGCACCTTTGCTGCGGCCCTACCTCAAGGAATCGCGCCGGGTGATCACGCTGATGCCCGGACCGCAGGGGGTGATGCCCTGGCCATCAGGGCTGCCCAACACCTCCGTGCTGTGCGAGGAAACCCTCTGGCCGCTTGAGACCGGGCATGTGGACAAGCTGGTGCTGCTGCACGGGCTCGAGACCTGCGAGCGGCCCTCGGATCTGCTGGAGGAATGCTGGCGTGTGCTGGGGCCGGGGGGCAAGGCGCTCTTCATCGTGCCGAACCGTGCGGGGCTCTGGGCGCGGCGCGACCGCACGCCCTTCGGTTTCGGGCGGCCCTATTCGCCGGGGCAACTGGATGCACAGTTGCGCAAGCATCAGTTCCTGCCCGAGCGGCATGTCGGCGCACTCTACCAGTTTCCCTCTGGCCAGCGGATGTGGATGCAATCGAGCGGCCTCTTCGAGCGGGTGGGCCGCCATATGCCGACCATCATCGCGGGTGGCGCCTTCATGGTGGAGGCGACGAAACTGGTTTATCCGCCCAAGGGCCGCGTATCCGAAAGCGCGCCCGCGCGCCGATCGGGGCCATGGAAGGCGCGCCCAAACCGGTCTAGCTTTTCCCGTCGGCATTCGTGCTGTTTTCACAGGGGCAATAAATCGGCTCAGGCTGCGCAATTGTTTCCCAAATTCTAGGTAATCCAGACCCTTGTCCAGGTCGCGCTGCGCCGCAGAATCGGATGGGGTCCGGGCAAATCACAAGAGCGTCTAAAATTTAGGCGTAGGGCAAACGGACGCATAAGCGGCAAGTGCTTGAAAACTGGCATGCTGCGGGATAACAGGGCGCACGATACTATGTTGCGGCGTGTATAACGGTCTGTTACATCGCCCTAGATTTAACTGCATGCCCATCTCCAAGGGCCGCGCCAACACACCGGACCCGCCGCGATAAGCGGTCCGGTGCAGACGTACGAGAGGATGGACGTGTCAGAACCAGCTTCGATCTCCACAGGCATTGCGCAGCGCTACGCGACAGCCGTGTTTGAACTGGCCAAAGAGGCCGACAAGGTCAAAACCGTCGAGGCGGACTTGACCGAATTGCATGACGCAATGACCACCAGCGACGACTTCCGCGAGCCTGATCCATTCGCCCATCTACACGCGCGAAGAGCAGTCGGGCGCGATCACCGCGCTGGCACAGAAAATGAAACTCTCGCCGATGATGGCCAACACGCTGGCATTGATGGCGCAAAAGCGGCGCCTGTTCGTGCTGCCGCAGCTTGTCCAGACGCTGCGCGACATCATCGCGGCGGACAAGGGCGAGGTGACGGCGGACGTGACCTCCGCCAAGGCGCTGACCAAGACGCAGGCCGACAAGCTGGCCGCATCGCTCAAGAAAAGCACCGGCAAGACCGTGACACTTCACCAGACCGTGGATGAGACACTCATCGGCGGTCTGATCGTCAAAGTAGGCTCGAAGATGATCGACACGTCGATCCGCTCCAAGCTCAACTCCCTCCAGAATGCAATGAAAGAGGTCGGATAAATGGGTATCCAAGCGGCAGAGATTTCTGCAATCCTGAAAGACCAGATCAAGAACTTTGGTCAAGAAGCTGAAGTGGCCGAAGTTGGCCGTGTGCTGTCCGTCGGTGACGGTATCGCGCGCGTCTACGGTCTGGACAATGTTCAGGCGGGCGAAATGGTCGAATTCCCCGGTGGCATTCAGGGCATGGCCCTGAACCTCGAGTCCGACAACGTCGGCGTCGTGATCTTCGGTTCCGACCGTGACATCAAGGAAGGCGACACCGTCAAGCGCACGAACTCCATCGTGGACGTGCCGATCGGTGACGAGCTGCTGGGCCGCGTTGTGGACGGTCTGGGCAACCCGATCGACGGCAAGGGCCCGATCGGCGCGACCAAGCGCGGTCTGGCCGAGGTCAAGGCGCCGGGCATCATCCCGCGCAAATCCGTGCATGAGCCGATGGCGACCGGCCTCAAGTCCGTGGACGCGATGATCCCGATTGGCCGTGGCCAGCGCGAGCTGATCATTGGCGACCGTCAGACAGGCAAGACCGCCGTCGCACTCGACGCGATGCTGAACCAGGCGCAGGTCAACAAGGCGGCTGGCGACGACGAGAGCAAGAAGATGTATTGCGTCTACGTCGCGATCGGCCAGAAGCGCTCGACTGTTGCACAGCTGGTCAAAAAGCTCGAAGAGACGGGCGCGATCGACTATTCCATCGTCGTGGCCGCGACCGCGTCCGAGCCTGCACCGATGCAGTTCCTCGCGCCCTATTCCGCGACAGCCATGGCGGAGCACTTCCGCGACAACGGCCGTCACGCGCTGATCGTCTACGATGATCTGTCCAAGCAGGCCGTGTCTTACCGCCAGATGTCGCTTCTGCTGCGCCGCCCGCCCGGGCGCGAAGCCTATCCGGGCGACGTTTTCTATCTCCACTCCCGCCTGCTGGAGCGGTCCGCGAAGCTGGGCGATGAAGCTGGCAACGGCTCGCTGACGGCACTGCCGATCATCGAGACGCAGGGCGGCGACGTGTCGGCGTTTATTCCGACAAACGTGATCTCGATCACCGACGGCCAGATCTTCCTCGAGACGGAACTGTTCTACCAGGGTATCCGCCCGGCGGTGAACACCGGTCTGTCGGTTTCCCGCGTCGGCTCCTCCGCCCAGACGAAGGCGATGTCGTCCGTGGCTGGCCCGGTGAAGCTGCAGCCTTGCGCAGTACCGCGAGATGGCGGCCTTCGCCCAGTTCGGCTCCGATCTCGATGCGGCGACCCAGCAGCTGCTGGCACGCGGTGCGCGCCTGACAGAGCTGATGAAGCAGCAGCAGTACAATCCGCTGACCAATGCCGAAATCGTCTGCGTGATCTATGCAGGTACCAACGGCTATCTCGACAAGGTTGACGTGAAGGACGTGGGCCGCTTCGAGGCGGGCCTGCTCAAGCACCTGCGCAGCAAGCACTCCGATCTGCTCGACGACATCACCAACAACGACCGCAAGGTGAAAGACGAGCTGGAAGAGAAAATCAAGGCGGCTCTCGACGCGTTCGCTGCTGATTTCGCTTGAGGGAGAGATAGGCAATGGCAAATCTCAAGGACCTCAAGAACCGGATCGCGAGTGTGAAGAACACGCGCAAGATCACGAAGGCCATGCAAATGGTTGCCGCGGCGAAGCTTCGCCGCGCGCAGGAAGCAGCGGAGATGTCGCGCCCCTATGCGGAGCGTTTCAATGCCGTGATGGCGTCGCTGGCGGCTTCTGTCGGCGGCTCTGACTCCGCGCCCAAGCTGCTGAGCGGTACGGGCAAGGAAGACGTGCATCTGCTGCTGGTGATGACAGCGGAGAAGGGCCTTTGCGGCGGCTTCAACGCCAACATCGCCAAGAAGGCACGGGCGCATGCGCGGCAGCTGCTATGCCGAAGGGAAGGAAGTCAAAATCCTGACCGTCGGCAAGAAGGGCCGCGACCAGATGAAGCGCGACTACGCCAAGCATTTCGTGGGCCATGTGGACCTCACGGAGGTCAAGCGCGTCGGCTACGCGGACGCGCAGGGCATCGCCAAGGACGTGCTGACCCGCTTCGACGAGGGCGCAGTTCGACGTTGCGACCATGTTCTATTCCGAGTTCGTGAACGTGGTGACCCAGATCCCGACAGCGGCGCAGATCATCCCCGCCAAGTTCGAGCAGGCCGAGGGCGATGCGCCCGACACGCTCTTTGACTACGAGCCGAGCGAGGAGGCGATCCTTGCGGATCTGCTGCCGCGCGGTGTGGCCACGGCGATCTTCTCGGCGCTGCTGGAAAACGGCGCCTCCGAGCAGGGCGCGCGCATGTCCGCGATGGACAACGCGACCCGCAACGCAGGCGAGATGATCGAAAACCTGACCATCGAGTACAACCGTTCGCGTCAGGCCGTCATCACCAACGAGCTGATCGAAATCATTTCCGGCGCGGAAGCGCTGTAGGTTCGGACTGTAGGGACAATCTGTAGATGCCACTGACACCGCGATACGTGACGACCGAACAGCGGGGTGACGTGCTGTTTTCGGTCGTGTCGCTCGTGGCGTCAGATGACAAGTACAAGCGGATGCTAACCTCTTTCGAGGCGTTCGGATTTTCCGAGCAGAACGCGGAGTTCATCGCCATCGACAACCGTGATGGCAATGCGTTCGACGGGTATCGCGCCCTGCGCGCGGTGGCGGGCGATTGCCGCGGCAGATACATCCTGCTGACCCATGACGACATCGAACTGATCGGGGATGATGCGCAGACCCTTGCCGGTCTGCTGGACGATCTGGACCGGGACGATCCGCGCTGGACCGTCGCGGGGAACGTGGGCTGGACCGGCGCGAACGGTAAGCTTCTGCGCCACATCAAAGATCCGCATGGCGCGTCGCGGGACGTAAGCGGCCCGGTCAGGGTCGTATCGCTGGACGAGAATTTTCTCGTGCTGCCACGGTCCCGGCTCGTGTTGCCGTCGCTCGACCTAGAAGGGTTCCACCTCTATGCAACCGACCTGTGCGTGCAGGCGAGCCTGGCAGGCGGATCGTCCTATGTGATTCCGTTCTACCTTGAGCATCACAGCGCCGGCAGCGCGAGTGCCGCGTTTGAGGAAAGCCGGGCCCGGTTCGAGAAGAAATACGCCAGTCTTCAGGTGGCGCGGAAGATCCCGACCCCTGCCGCGGAGCTCTATATCGGCGGCGCAGGCAGCGCCCAGAAAGCCAGTGATCGCGTCAGCGCCTGGCTCACACAGAAATCAAACGGCGTCGGCAGACGGCTGACCGCCCTTATGACAGGAACCACCAGTGAAAACCGGAACCGAAACACAACTTTCAAACCGTGAGGCTAACTAAATGGCACAAGCAGTCGGAAAAATCACCCAGGTCATCGGCGCGGTCGTCGACGTGCAGTTCGAAGATCACCTGCCGGAGATCCTCAACGCGCTGACAACCGAAAACCAGGGCAAGAAGCTGATCCTCGAAGTGGCGCAGCACCTTGGCGAGAACACGGTGCGCACCATCGCAATGGATGCGACCGAAGGTCTCGTGCGCGGTCAGAAAGTGACCGACAACGGTGAGCCGATCACGATCCCCGTGGGCAATGCCACATTGGGCCGGATCATGAACGTGGTGGGCGAGCCCATCGACGAGAAGGGCCCCGTCAATTCAGACGAGCGCCGCTCGATCCATGCGGAAGCACCCGCCTTCGCCGAGCAGTCGACCAACCTCCGAAGTGCTGGAAACCGGCATCAAGGTCATCGACCTTCTGGCGCCCTACGCCAAGGGCGGCAAGATCGGCCTCTTCGGCGGTGCCGGCGTGGGCAAGACGGTTCTGATCATGGAACTGATCAACAACATCGCCAAGGTGCACTCGGGCTATTCCGTGTTCGCGGGTGTGGGGGAGCGTACCCGTGAGGGCAACGACCTCTACCACGAGATGATCGAATCCAACGTGATCAACCCCGACAACCTCGAGGAGAGTCCAAGGTGGCGCTGGTCTACGGCCAGATGAACGAGCCTCCGGGTGCGCGCATGCGTGTGGCCCTGACCGGCCTGACGCTGGCCGAGCAGTTCCGCGACCAGTCGGGCACCGACGTTCTGTTCTTCGTGGACAACATCTTCCGCTTTACGCAGGCGGGCTCCGAAGTGTCCGCCCTTCTGGGCCGCATCCCCTCCGCCGTGGGCTACCAGCCAACGCTGGCGACGGACATGGGCCAGATGCAGGAACGCATCACCTCGACCAAAGCGGGCTCGATCACCTCCGTGCAGGCCGTCTACGTTCCTGCGGACGACCTGACCGACCCTGCGCCCGCGACCTCCTTCGCGCACCTCGACGCGACGACGGTTCTGGACCGCTCGATCTCGGAAAAGGGCATCTACCCCGCCGTGGATCCGCTGGGCTCCACCTCGCGTCTGCTGGACCCGCTGGTCATCGGCGAAGAGCACTACAAGGTGGCGACGCGACGTTCAGCAGGTTCTGCAGCGCTACAAGTCCCTGCAGGACATCATCGCGATCCTCGGCATGGACGAACTGTCCGAGGACGACAAGCTGGCCGTGGCCCGTGCGCGCAAGATCGAGCGTTTCCTGTCGCAGCCGTTCGACGTGGCGAAGGTGTTCACCGGCGCGGACGGCAAGCAGGTGCCACTGGCAGAGACCGTGCAGTCGTTCAAGGCGGTTGTGGCGGGCGAGTATGACCACCTGCCAGAGGGTGCGTTCTACATGGTTGGCGGCATCGAGGAAGTGAAGGCGAAAGCCGAGAAAATGGCGGCTGACGCTGCTTAAGGAGGTCCGGTAATGGCAGACACGATGCAATTCGATCTGGTGTCGCCTGAGCGGCGCCTGGCCTCGGCCCAGGTGACTTCGGTGCAGATCCCCGGTGCGGATGGCGACATGACGGCGATGCCGGATCATGCGCCCACCATCACCACCCTGCGCCCCGGCATCCTGACGGTGGATGGCCCGGACGGGCAGTCGCAATACGTGGTCACCGGCGGTTTCGCCGAGATCACGGCGACCGGTGTTTCGGTTCTCGCGGAGCGTGCGCTTGCCAAGGCGGACATGACGCAGGAAACCATGGACGAGATGATGGAAGAGGCCCGGACGATGTACACCAAGGCCAGGGAGACCTTCGACAACGAGCCCGGCCCGGTCGATGACGCGGCCAAGCTGCTGGCGGATATGGTGGCGATGGGCGATGCATATCGGTCTTTCCGCGAAACAGCCCAACCTCTAGTGGAAACAGACCACGACCATTAAAAGGCTCCGCTTTTGCGGGGCCTTTTGCCATTCCGAACGCCGCGATTTTGCCATAAGAACAGTCTAGTGTCGCGTCCATCGTGACCACGGAAAGTCGAGCCATGAAGAAATTGCGCAGTTTGATCGTCGGAGTGGACAGTGGCGACGAGGTCCTGTTCGAGGATTTCGAGGATGGCGGCGAGATGTGGACTGGCCGCGGCCAGCGGGAGCGGCGGCGGCGGATCAAGTTCTCGGAGAAATACCTCAGCCCGCCCGCGGTGCAGCTTGTCGATCTCGCTCTGGGATATGGATGCAGGCACCGTGCTGCGCGCCGATGTCTGCGCGGAGGCGGTTACGGAAAAGGGGTTCGACATGGTGTTCCGCACCTGGGGCGACACCAGGGTGGCGCGGGTGCGCATCGCCTGGACGGCCTTCGGCGAGCTGCAGGATGCCGATATCTGGGACGTGAGCTGAGCGGCCCCGGCGGGCGTCAGTCGGCCGTGTACATGCCGTCGTAGATCGGGCCGAGCGTGTCCTGCTCGAAGAGCGAGGAGACGGAGGTGCCGTTCCAGATGTTCAGGATCGCTTGCGCGAAGATCGGCGCGGTCGGTACGATGCGGATATTCGGCGCCTTCTTGATCGCGTCGGTGGGCGCGATGCTGTCCGTGATCACCAGCGATTTCATCACCGAATTCGACACCCGCTCGACCGCCGGGCCGGACATGACACCGTGGCTGATGTAGGCGTGCACGTCGGAGGCGCCCGCCTCCAGCAGGACTTCGGCGGCCTTGCACAGCGTGCCTGCCGTGTCGCAGATGTCATCGACGATCAGGCACGTCTTGTCCTTCACATCGCCGATCACCGTCATCTCGGAGATTTCGCCCGCCTTCTCGCGGCGCTTGTCCACAATGGCGAGGGGGGCATTGAGGCGCTTGGCAAGTTCGCGTGCGCGCGCCACGCCGCCCACGTCAGGCGACACGATCAGCAGGTCGTTCATCCGGTCCTTGAAGGCGTGCTTGATGTCGAGCGCGAAGACGGGCGAGGCATAGAGGTTGTCCACCGGAATGTCGAAGAAGCCCTGGATCTGGGCGGCATGCAGGTCCATCGTCAGGATCCGCTCGATCCCCGTCCCGACAAGCATGTTCGCGACGAGCTTGGCCGTGATGGGCGTGCGGGCCTTGGTCCGGCGGTCCTGCCGCGCATAGCCAAAATAGGGCAGCACCGCCGTCACCCGCTTTGCCGAGGAACGGCGCAGGGCATCGGCCATGATCAGTAGTTCCATCAGATTGTCGTTGGCGGGGTTCGACGTGGACTGGATGATGAACATATCCTCGCCGCGCACGTTCTCGAAGACCTCGACAAAGATCTCGCCATCGTTGAAGCGCTCCACACGCGCATCGACGAGACCGACGTTGACGCCCCGGTGCAGTGACATCCGGCGCGCGATCGCCTTGGCGAGCGGCATGTTGGCATTGCCGGAGATCAGCTTCGGCTCTGGGGTACTTGGCATACGGATCTCCGTGGCGGTATTTAATAGAATCGTTACGTTGAACAGGGATTAACATGTGCCTAGGGTCGCGCAAAGCAGACAGACCCGGATGGAGCACCAAATGGCCCTGATAGACTACTATTTCGCGACCCTGTCGCCCTATTGCTACCTGGCCGGGATACGGCTGGAGGAGATGGCGGCACGGCATGGCGCGCAGATCGTCTACAAGCCGTTCGACATCGTGCAAGCCTTCGCCCGCACCGGTGGCACCATGCCTGCGGACAGGCATCCCGCCCGCATCGAATACCGGGCGCAGGAGCTGCCGCGGCAGGCCAGAAAGCTCGGCATGGCGTTCAATCTCAAGCCCGCGCATTGGCCCACCAATGGCGCGCCGTCTGCCTATGCCTTCATCGCGGCCCAGCACGCGGGAGGCGGTGATCTGGGAGCGCTCGCGCATGGGTTCACCCGCGCGTGCTGGGCCGAGGAGAAGGACATCGCAGATGAGGCGGTGATCAAGGATTGCCTCCTGCAGGCCGGTTTCGATCCGTCCCTTGCGGACAGCGGGTTGCTGCTGGGGGCGGAAACCTATGCCCGCAATCTGGAGGACGCGGTCGAGGCTGGTGTCTTCGGTGCACCGTTCTACATCGTGGACGGTCAGCGGTTCTGGGGTCAGGACCGGATTGATGATCTCGACCTCTACCTGCAAGGAAAGTTGTGACACTTCATACCAATACACATCTCTATGAGGGCCGCGCCGCGGCGCGCCTTGGCCATTCATTGCACGTTGGGCCATTCGGGCGCATGGCGCGGGGCGGCGGCGGCGCTGAAGGATGATCTGAGCATTCTCGCGTTCGATCTGCCGAGCCACGGCAAGTCCGGGGTCTGGGACCGGACCGGCAATGTGCATGACGTGGCCACGGACATGGCGCGCGGCTTGATTGACACGCCGATGGACCTGATCGGACACAGCTTCGGCGCGACCGTCGCGCTCAGGATCGCGGTGGAGAGCCCGGAGCTGGTGCGCAGTCTAACGATGATCGAGCCGGTGTTTTTCGCGCCTGCGATGCAGGATGAGCCCGAACTGCTGGAGGCCTACAAGCGCGACAACGCCGCACTTGATGCGGCCTTCGCCAGCGGCGACGAGCGGGAGGCGGCACGGGTATTCAACCGCGACTGGGGCGATGGGACGCCCTGGAAGGAGCTGCCGGAGCGGATGCGCGACCACATGGCCCGGCTGGTGCACTACGTGCCCGCAGGCAGTGCGTTCCTGCACCATGACAGCGCCGGGCTTCTGGCGCCGGGGCGGATGGCCCGTGCGGCGATGCCTGCGGTTCTCATCGAGGGCGATCAGTCGCCGCCGATGAGTGCCAAGGTCGCAATCTCGTTGGAGAAACGACTGCCCGATGTGGAGCGGGTGATCATCGAGGGGGCGGGGCACATGCTGCCCGTGACGCACCCGGGGGCCATTGTGGCGCCCGTGCGCAAGCTGCTCGCGCGCAGCTAGAAGTGGCTGAGGAACTGATCGACCAGCGCGTCGGTCATGGACCAGTCGCAGACGAGGCGGCAGGCGAGCTTTTCCTCCGGCGCGCCCTGCGCCACATCGCCATCCAGCACGTAGTATTTGGCCCCCGCGTCGTGAAGCCTCCGATGCGTTTCGCGCGCGAAACGGACGAAGATCATGTTGGCTTCGGGCGTGTGCAGAAACTCGGCGCCCGCGGCGGTAAGCCCCGCGGTCAGGCGCGCACAGGCGGCGTTGGCGCGGCGGGCCATGTCGCGCCATAGATCCCCCTCGAGATAGCCTGCCATCTGGGCAGAGAGGTAGCGGTGCTTGGAGAAGAGATGCGCGGCCCGTTTGCGGCGCAGCTCGAACTCCCATGCCTTTTCGGGATCGAAGAAGATCACCGCCTCGACGCCCATGCAGCCGTTCTTGGTCCCGCCGAAGCTCACCACATCGACACCCGCCTTCCAGCGTCATCTCGGCGGGTGTGCAATCGAGGGCGACAAGTGCGTTGGCAAACCGCGCACCGTCGAGATGTACGGGCAATTGCGCGGATCTGGCCACGTCGGCGAGGGCGCGCAACTCCGCGAGCGTATGAACTGAGCCAAACTCGGTCACCTGGCTGATGCTGACCGGTCCCGCCTGTGCAATGTGGACGATGGCGTTTTGCGGGCGGCGCGCGATCGCGGCGGCAAGCGCGTCGGGCGTCATCTTGTCGGAGGTCGGGATCAGCGTGAGCTTGGCGCCGCCGGTGTAGAACTCAGGCGCGTTGCACTCGTCCTCCTCGATATGGCTGCGCTGCGCGCAAAACACGGTCTGCCAGGGTTGGGCGTAGCAGGCGAGCGCGAGCGCATTGGCCGCGGTGCCGGTGGCCACGAGGTAGACGGCGGCCTGCGGAGCCTCGAACAGATCGCGCAGGGTCTGGCGCACCTCGTCCATCAGGGGTTCCTTGCCGTAGGACGTCTCGTAGCCCTCGTTCGCCGCCATCACGCGCTGCATGATCTGCGGGTGCACGGGGCCGGCGTTGTCGGAGGCGAAAAACATCAGACGGGTTCCTCGATGATATGGTCTTCCCACTCCTCGAAGGCGGTCTCCCACTCGCTCACCGTGCGGTGGCGCATGGAGACGCCCGCGCGGTGCACGCTGTCGGGCGTGCCGGTGAGCAGCGGGTGCCAGTCAGGCAGCGGCTGGCCGCTGCCAGAGCAGGCGGTAGGCACATGTCTGGGGCATCCAATAGGCATGATCGTCGATGTTCTCTGGCGTCATGACGATGCAGTCGGGTACGAACTGGTGGCGGATTTCATAGTGTGCGCAGCGGCAGGTCTCATCGTCGAGCAGACGGCAGGCGACATTCGTGAGCGCCACCTCGCCGGTGTCCTCATCCTCGAGCTTGTTCAGGCAACACTTGCCGCAGCCGTCGCAGAGCGCTTCCCACTCGCGTTTGTTGAGGGATTTGAGCGGCTTGCGCTCCCAAAACCTGTGGCCGAGGCCGCTGCGGTCAATCGGATCCGTCATAGTGCGGCCAGTACGGCGCGGGCGCGGGCGCTGTCGGCGTCCATCTGGGTGATCAGCGCATCGAGGCTGTCGAACTTCTCCTCGCCGCGCAGATGCTCGATGAGGGCAACCGAGAGGGGGGTGCCGTAGAGGTCGCCCTTGAAGTCGAACAGAAACGTCTCGAGGTTTGGCTTATTCTCGCCGAACATCGGCCTCACGCCGAGGGAGGCGACGCCGTGGTAGCTTCCCGCATGCGGCCCTTCGAGCACGTCGACGAGCACGGCGTAGACGCCGAAGGCGGGTGGATGCAGCCCGTCGATGGACATGTTGGCGGTCGGATAGCCCAACTCGCGGCCGCGCTGCTCGCCACCGATCACCGGGCCCTCGATGCGGTGCCAATGCCCCAGCATCGCGGCGGCGTCGCGCGGGCGTCCCTCGCTCAGGGCGTTGCGGATGGCGGTGGAGGAGACGGTGCGCTCGGAATGGGCCATGAGCGGTGCGACGGTCACGCCGAAGCCCAGATCCGCGCCGAAGCCCACCAGATCATCCGCCGTGCCCGTGCGCCCCTTGCCGAAGCAGAAATCAGCACCGACCACGACATGTTTCAGTCCGAGCCCGCGGTGCAGGATCCGTTCGGCGAACTGGTGCGGCGTGAGGGAGGAGAGGGCGGTGTTGAACGGCAGCTGATAGAGCTTCTGAACCCCCAGCTTGGCCAGCCGCGAAGCGCGCGCGGCACTGCTCATGAGGCGAAAGGGCGGCGCGTCGGGTGCGAAATAGGCGCGCGGATGCGGCTCGAAGGTGACCACGCCCAGCGGCGCCTCCGGCAGCGCCCCGCGTGCCATCTCGATGACCGAGAGGTGACCCAGATGGACCCCGTCGAAATTGCCGATCGCGGCGGTAGCACCGCGATCCGTCTCGTTCACATATTCATAGTCAGAGATGATCCGCATTGGATCTGAGTAACCGCCCCGACCGGGGCGTGCAAGGTCAGTCGAACTTGCGCGACGGGGCCAGCACGGTCGCCTCGCCCACCAGCACCTTCTTGCCATCCACCGAGCAGTGGCAGTCCATCCTGACGATCCGTTTGGCGGGGTCGATATCGGTCACCTTGACCTCCGCGTAGACTGTGTCGCCGGGGCGCACGGGGCGCAGGAACTTGAGCGACTGGCCGAGATAGACGGTGCCGTGGCCCGGCAACTGCTCCCCGATCACGGCGGAGATGAGCCCTGCGGTCAGCATACCATGGGCGATCCGCCCCTGAAAGATGGTGTCCTGCGCGTAGTCGTCATCAAGGTGCACCGGATTGCGGTCCGTGGAGACGGTGGCGAACATCTCGATATCCTCGTCGGTGACCTGCTTGCGCAGATAGCGGAACATGCCGATTTCGATATCCTCGATTACGATGGTGCCGCGCGGAAGGTTGTCCAACATATTCGCCCTCTTGAGTAATAAAAGTACGAGGTGAGCGCCTCGTTTGGAACTTAATTACTTCGCAGACGCAGAAATGCAAGGATTAAGTGGGTCAGCGCAGATGACCTATCGTGAACGATGGCGTAGTATTTTCGCTGTCAATATAACGCGTTAAAGCATCGGGGTCGGGTTGTTCCACGGTCTTCGTCTCCGCCGCGGCGAGCCCGCCCGAAATGAAGAGGGAATCGATCCCCTCGTCGAGGGCGCCTTTCACATCCGTGGCGATCCCGTCACCGATGGCCAGGATGCGTTCGTCGCCGATGGTATTGCCGAGCGCATGCAGGCGGCGGCGCGCCAGGTCGTAGATCGGCGCATGGGGCTTGCCGAAGTAGAGGCTGCGACCGCCCATCTGCGTGTACATCCGGGCGACGGCACCCGCGCACCATTCGCGCTCTTCGCCGCGGTCCACCACGATGTCGGGATTGGCGCACAGCAGCGGCAGGCCGCGGGCGAGGGCGGCCTCCAGATCGGGGCGCCACGTCTCGGGATCGGCTTGCGCGTCGAAGGGCCCGGTGCACACGATGCCCTCCGCCTCGGCGAGCGGGACGCGGGTGATCTCGACCGGATTCTCAAGGATCTCCATGGGATCGAAGAACCGGCTGTCGGTGACGGGGCCGCAGTGCCAGACGGCCTTGCCCGCAACGCCGCGGTACATCGCCGCGCGCGCGGAATCGCCGGAGGTGGCGATGGCGTCATATGCGTCATCGGGCACGCCGAAATGCACCAGCTGCTTGGCCACCCCCTTGCGCGGACGCGGTGAGTTGGTCACGAGAATTACCTTGCCGCCGGTTCGGCGGTAGGCCTGCAACGCTGCGACAGCGCTCGGCATCGCGGCGACGCCGTTGTGCACGCAGCCCCACAGATCGACGAAGAGCGCGTCATAAGCCTGTGACACTTCTGAGAGTGCAGTGATGATGCGGGTCATGATCGGGATCCTTGCGGGGGCTGCGTCGTTGGGAAAAGGAGTGCCCCGGCAGGGCGCGGAATCAGACCTTGAGGCTGGGGATGATCTGCTTCTTGCGGCTCATCACGCCCGGCAGCACGACCGTGTCGCCGCTGACCGTCGCGCCAAAGGACTTCTCCGCCACGGATTTGGTCAGATCGTTGGGGATCAGCATAGTTGCTTCCTCGTTGAGGATATCGACGACGAACAGAAGCACCTGATCGGCGCCGTCTTCCTCGGCCACGCCGGGCATCGCGGCCATCAGCGCCGCCTTGCGGTCGAGCACGCTCGCGGGGGATGTCGTCTCGAGTACGGAGACGCGGAACTGCTTGCCGCCGACTTCGTATTCCTTGCTGTCCATGCGCAGCAATTCGGCCTCCGAGAAGGAGGAGACATCGGATTTCGCGGCAAACATCGCGGCGGCGAATTCGGACATGTCGACACCGAGATCCTCGGCCAGCGACCAGGCGATCGCCTTGTCCTCCTGCGTGGTGGTGGGGGAGCGGAATTCGAGCGTGTCCGACAGGATGCAGGTCAGCATCGCGCCCTTGATGTTGGTAGGCATCTGCGCGATGTCCTTGCCGATCATCTTCCACATGATGGTCGCGGTACAGGCCAGTGGTTCAATCCGGATCTCGATAGGGCCCGCGGTTTGCAGCCCGGCGACGAGGCGGTGATGGTCGATGATCCCGGTGATGTTGGCCTCGTTGATGTTGTCGGGCAGCTCTGCCGGATTGTTCGTGTCCACGATCACCACGTCCTGCCCGGCGTTGAGCGTGCCGATGATCTCCGGCTTGTCGAGTTTCCAGTGGTCGAGCATGAAGAGCGCTTCGGTATTGGGCTCGCCCAGAAGCACGGGGCGCGCCTCCACTCCCCTGATCTCGCTCAGATACCATGCCCAGATGATCGGGCTGCCGGTGCTGTCGGTATCGGGTGATTTGTGGCCAAATACGAGGGTGGTCATGGGGCGCTCCTGCAAGCTGACGTTGGATTTCGCGGGCTTATAGCACGCTCACGTCCGGTGTCACGCGGCGATGCATGTGCGGTGGCAGGCGAGGGCGGTGCAACCCTCGCGGCCCAGCGAGCGGCCTCCCCGATTTGTGCCAGCTGAGGGTGGTGCGCAAGGGGCGCGTGGCTCAGTCCAACCCCAGCTCGGCCCGCTTTTTCTGCGTGAGCCCGCTTGCGACCAGATCGTAGGACGCGCGGATGTGGGCGCGCAGGCTGTCATCCGGCAACCCGGGAAGCCCGTAATGCTGGATCCATTTGAGGCCGCGCGACGCCATGTAGGGCGCCGGGCGCAGACCCGGACTGTCCGCGAGGATCTCATAGGCCAGATGCGATGTCTTGAAGGTGACGGTGGCGTCGGTCCCGGCCATGCCGACGATGGCGAATACCTTGCCGCCGATCTTGTAGACATCCGCATCGCCCCATTGGACCACATGGCTGGCGTGGGGCAGGGCGGCGCAAAAGCGGATGAGCTCGTCGCGGGTCATGCGGGCACGATAGGGGCTCGCGTGGGGCTTGCAAAGGGTGATAGCTTCGCGTGCATGAGCCTGCGCGAGACCGACCTCTACCCGCCCGTCAAAGCCTTTCTGGAGGATCAGGGCTATGTCGTGAAGTCGGAGGTGGGGGCAGTCGATGTGATGGCGGTGCGCGGCGCGGAGCCGCCGGTGGTCGTAGAGCTGAAGCTGGGATTCTCGCTGGCGCTCTTTCATCAATGCCTCGAACGGCTCAAGCTCAGCGATGACGTCTATCTCGCCGTGGCGCACAAACCCGGCAAGCCCTTCGCCAAGGCGCTCAAGGCCAACACCGTCATGGCGCGGCGGCTCGGGCTGGGGCTGATGACGGTACGGGCGTCGGACGGGCTGGTTTCGGTGCATTGCGATCCGGGCGCTTACGTGCCGCGCAAGAATACCAAGCGGCGCGCGGCGCTGCTGCGGGAGTTCGCGCGCAGGCGTGGCGATCCCAACGAGGGTGGGCAGACACGGGCGGGGCTCGTGACCGCCTACCGGCAGGACGCGCTGAAGATCGCCGTCCATCTCTTTGAGATCGGTGCCAGCCGCGGCGCGGATGTCGCGCGGGAAACGGGCGTTGCGCGGGCGACCACGATGATGCGCGACAATCACTACGGCTGGTTCGAGAAGGTTGAGACGGGCATCTACGGCCTCACGCCGGCAGGTGCGAATGCGGTGGCCGTCGCGGGGCGCGTTCTGGGCACGGGGTAAGCTCTCGCGTCGGTGGTCGGCGGCAGCCCGACATTAGCGAGCGTAGGGGTATGCGCGCGCTGCCCGCGGCGCGACAGCAGCGCGGCTTGTGGACCGGAAGCGGCGTCGCAATAGTATCCGGCGCAAGATCGTTGGCGGATTTATTGGAAAAGAAGGCACCGGCTTCTGTGTTGACCGGGCGCCGTGGCGGAAACACCGCCAGCTGACGGGCTTCTGGGAGCGGGTGAGCGCAGGCCCCATTCAGTCTCGCATTTTTCGAAACGGCTTGGTTGACAGTGTCACCGCTGCTGCCTATCTAACGATCGTTAGCACTCGACATATGTGAGTGATAACGGCTGGTCGTTCGGGTGAAGGGCCGGTCCTGGGACATAACTTTGAGCATCAAGGAGCTACAAAGATGGCATTGAAACCGCTTCACGACCGCGTGCTGGTCAAGCGCACCGAAAGCGAAGAGAAGACTGCTGGCGGTCTGATCATTCCCGACACCGCGAAGGAAAAGCCCTCCGAGGGTGAAGTCGTCGCCGTGGGCGAAGGCGCACGCAAGGACAGCGGCGAGCTGATCGCACCTGCGGTCAAAGCAGGTGACAAGATCCTGTTCGGCAAGTGGTCCGGCACGGAAGTCACCGTCGACGGCACGGAAATGCTGATGATGAAAGAAAGCGACATCATGGGGATCCTGTCCTGATCACAGGACAGGCGGGCACAGCCCGACCAGTGACAAGCTCTACGTCAACCCAAATTTAGGAGACTTCGAAAATGGCTGCAAAAGACGTCAAATTCGGTACCGAAGCGCGCAACAAGATGCTCAAGGGTGTGAACATCCTGGCAGATGCCGTCAAGGTTACCCTCGGCCCCAAAGGCCGCAACGTGGTTCTGGACAAATCGTTCGGCGCCCCCCGCATCACCAAGGACGGTGTGTCTGTCGCCAAGGAAATCGAACTGGAAGACAAGTTCGAGAACATGGGCGCGCAGATGGTGAAGGAAGTCGCTTCGCGCACTAACGACGAAGCAGGCGACGGTACCACAACCGCCACCGTGCTGGCTCAGGCCATCGTCAAGGAAGGCATGAAATCGGTCGCAGCGGGTATGAATCCAATGGACCTCAAGCGCGGCATCGACATGGCGACCCTCGCCGTCGTCGAGGCGATCCGCAAGGCGGCGCGCCCTGTGTCTGACAGCGACGAAGTCGCGCAGGTCGGCACCATTTCCGCAAACGGCGAAGCCGAGATCGGCCGCCAGATTGCGGATGCGATGCAGAAAGTCGGCAACGAAGGCGTGATCACCGTCGAAGAGAACAAGGGTCTGGAAACAGAGACCGATGTCGTCGAGGGTATGCAGTTCGACCGTGGCTACCTGAGCCCCTATTTCGTCACCAACTCCGACAAGATGACCGTCGAGCTGGAAGACGCGATCATCCTGCTGCATGAGAAGAAGCTCTCCTCCCTGCAGCCAATGGTGCCCCTGCTCGAGCAGGTGATCCAGAGCCAGAAGCCGCTGCTGATCATCTCCGAGGACGTGGAAGGCGAAGCGCTGGCGACGCTCGTGGTCAACAAGCTGCGCGGCGGCCTCAAGATCGCAGCCGTCAAGGCGCCCGGCTTCGGTGATCGTCGCAAGGCGATGCTGCAGGATCTCGCGATCCTCACCGGCGGTCAGGTCATCTCCGACGATCTGGGCATGAAGCTCGAGTCCGTGACCATGGACATGCTGGGCTCCGCCAAGAAGGTCCAGATCACCAAGGACGAGACCACCATCGTCGACGGTGGCGGCGAGAAGTCCGAGATCGAGGCACGCGTGGCACAGATCCGCAACCAGATCGAAGAGACCACCTCCGACTACGACAAGGAGAAGCTGCAGGAACGCGTGGCCAAGCTGGCCGGCGGTGTTGCGGTGATCCGCGTGGGCGGCATGACCGAGACCGAAGTGAAAGAGCGTAAGGACCGCGTCGATGATGCGCTGAACGCGACCCGCGCCGCGGTGCAGGAAGGTATCGTCGTCGGCGGCGGTGTTGCTCTGATCCAGGCGGCCAAATCGCTTGACGGCATGACCGGTGCGAACAGCGACCAGAACGTCGGTATCTCCATCGTGCGCAAGGCGCTCGAAGCACCGCTGCGCCAGATCGCGGAGAACGCAGGCGTCGACGGTTCCGTCGTGGCAGGCAAGATCCGTGAAAGCAGCGATCTGAAGTTCGGCTTCAACGCGCAGACCGAAGAATATGGCGACATGTTCAAGTTCGGCGTGATCGATCCGGCCAAAGTCGTGCGCACCGCGCTGCAGGATGCGGCCTCCATCGCCGGACTGCTGATCACCACAGAAGCCATGATCGGCGATCGTCCGTCCAAAGAAGGCGCCGGTGGCGGCATGTCCGACATGGGCGGCATGGGCGGCATGGGTGGCATGATGTAAGCCAACCAGCTCTTAATGCTGATACGATGCAAAGGGCTCCTTCGGGGGCCCTTTGTCATTTCGGGGGAGCAGGTCCGTTAACCGCCCGGAAAGGGCGGGCTGCTATTGCTGGGGCGCAGCAGAGTGAAAGGCCCGGCATGACCCAAGCCGATCCGCAGCGCCGCTCCACGTCACAGACGGCAGGGCCGGAAAACGCGCAAGACATCGACGAGTTCATCTACCTGATCAGCCATGATGTGCGCGCCTCCGTACGCGCCCTGCTGGAGTTGCCGCAGTGGATTGCCGATGATCTGAAAGATGCGGGGGTGGAGATCACAGGCCCCGTCGCGCAATCGATCGAATTGATGAACCGGCACACCGCACGGCTTGACCGAATGCTGATGGATCTGCTCGCCTATTCGCGCGTGGGTCGGTCGGGGGAGGTCGGCCGTGTTGATATTGCCGCGTGCCTTGATCAGGTGCTGGAGGAGGCGCCCCTGCCGAAAGGGATTCGCCTGCAGCGCGATATAACGGCGGCACAGATGATGACCCGGGAGCAGGACCTGTCGCTATGCTGGCATGCACTCATCGGGAACGCGGTCAAACACCACCACACCGGGCAGGGCCTGATCTGCGTCGCGGCGCATCATGAGGGGGCATCGATCCGGCTGTCGGTCGGTGATGACGGTCCGGGTATTGCGCCGCGCTGGCATGCCAAGGCCTTGTGCCCGATGACGACCCTGCGCCCGCGCGACGAGGTGGAAGGTACGGGCATGGGGCTCGCCATCGTGAGCAAGCTTGCCGCTCATTATCGAGGCGAGGTGCGCCTGTCGGAGCGCGAGGGTGGCGGGCTGCGGGTGGAGCTCGTGCTGCCTCACGGGCTTTGAAAGGCCTCGCAGATCGGTCTCCTGCGCATTTAAAGAAATTTGAGCATAAATGCGGTGGATTTATGCCCACCTCGTCGGGGTCGCGTTCAGCTCCTGATAAGGCCGCCTGCGTTAGCCTCCCCAAAGACGGAATTCTGAGGGAGAACGGTGCCATGTCATTGCCAGTCGAGATCTATGAGCCCGACGAAGGGGTTTGTCCGCATGTGATAAAAACCTTGCTGCTCGATGACAGCACATTCGACCGCGCCCGCCTGCGACGCATGAGCACCAAGACAGAGCTGATGGTGGACCTCACGGAAGTGAGCGACATCGCCGCGCTGAAGCACGCGCTGAGCCGAGACACCTACGATCTCATATTGATCGACTACCGCCTGCCGGAAGGCGACGGGCTGGATGTGCTGGCCCATATCAGACGCGACACGCGCAATGGCGGCGCGGCGACGATCATGGTGACCGGCACCGGCGACATGGAGACTGCCGTGACTGCGATGCGCAACGGCTGCCATGATTTTCTGACCAAGGACACAATGACGGCCGGGCACTTGCGCGATGCGATGCTCGGGGCGCTGCGGACGGCTGCCGCGGGCCGCGACCGCGCGGCGCAGATGGCGCAACAGCGCGAGCTGATCCGGCTGGGATTGACCGCGGCACTGATGGACCGCGATGTCCAGGGATCGGTGCGCGAGATGTTCCGCACAGAGGTCCATGCCGCGATGAGCGCGTGGCGCGCAGTCAACGACACGGGCGATGAACGCGACCGGGAGGCGCTGCTTGTGACGCTCAATGACGAGGATGAGTTTGTCTTTATCTGAGAATCCTCACGGCAATGGGACTTGGCGCGGCGGGTCCGGCGCGATAGGCGGGATCATGCGCCTGATCCTTCTGACCGTCCTGACCATGTGTGCGTTTGCCGCGAATTCCGTGCTGACCCGTGCGGCGGTCGACGGCGCACATCTGGGCGCCGGGGCGTTCGCGATTGTGCGCGTGGCGGCGGGCGCGGCGATACTGGGCGCGATCGCATTGGCGCGGGGGGTCTCGCTGCCGCTGCTGCGGCGGGCACGGTTGCCGGGTGCGATCAGCCTCACGGCCTATATGGCCGGGTTCTCGCTCGCCTATCTGACCCTCGATGCGGGGCTGGGGGCGCTGATCCTTTTCGGCGTCACGCAGATCACGATGTTTGCCCATGCCGGGCTCACGGGCCAACCGCCGAGCCTGCGGCAGGGCGTCGGGGCAGCGGTGGCCTTTGGCGGATTGGTGCTGGTACTCTGGCCTGCGGAGGGCGGGGGAACTGATCCGGTGGGCGCAGCGCTGATGATGCTCGCCGGGTTGGGATGGGCCGCCTACACCATCGCCGGGCGCAGCGCGCCGGATCCGCTGGCGGCGACGGGCGCGAATTTCATCCTGTGTCTGCCGATCCTTGCGGCGTTGCTAGCGTACGGCGGCCTGCAGGGGGACTCTTATGGCTATCTGCTCGCGGTGATCAGCGGTGCCGTCACCTCAGGGCTCGGATACGCGCTGTGGTACGCGGTGCTGCGCGAGATGAACGGGGTGACGGCGGCGGTGGTCCAGCTCAGCGTGCCCGTGATCGCCATTGTGGCGGGCGCATTGTTGTTGGGGGAGGCGGTGACGCCCCTGGTCCTCATCGCGGCGGTGATGGTGCTGGGCGGCATCGGGTGGGCCGTGACGGCGCGGCGTCCCTGATCACCTCACCAGCGGTTCGAGCGGGTCGTAGACCGGGGCACCCACATCCTGCCATGCGACGGCGGCAAGGCTGTCGGGCTTGACCCGCAGCAGCGCCATCTGGGCGCGCGTGACCCAGCGCCGGTCGGTCACGATCGCCTCGACGTCCTGCCAGTCCGGATCGAGAATTGCGCCGCCCAGAAGGGTGCAGCGGAAGTATACATCCACCTGATGAAAGCTGCCTGCCGGATCGTGGAATTCATTGACGAGGCAGGGCGCGCCCACGGCAATGCGCAGGCCGGTCTCCTCATGGACTTCGCGGGCGAGGTTTTCGGGCAGCGCACTGCCCCGCTCCACCCCGCCACCGGGGGCGCACATCAGATCACTTTTGCCGTCGGGCCAGGCGTTGACCAGCAGCAGGCGGTCCGCATGCATGATGATGGCGCGCACGGCGAGCCTGGGGGATCGTGTCGGGGTCATGCGTCGGCGCCTTTCGGGGTGACGGAAGGTTGGGGGCTTACAAGTGCGCGCAATGGCTCTACATACCAAGGCATGAGATTGACGCTGATCATATGCGCGTTGCTGCTGGCGGCAAGTGCGGCGCAGGCGCGCTGCGTTGTCCTGTTGCACGGGCTGGCGCGGACAGAAACCTCATTCGCCCTGATGGAGGCGGCGTTGGAGGCCGAGGGATGGCGTGTCATCCGCCCCGGCTATCCGTCCACGGAGGCCCCCATCGAGGAGCTGACACAGCGCGTGCTGCCTGAGGCAGTGGCCTCATGCGAGACCCGCCGGGTGGATTTCGTGACCCATTCGATGGGCGGCATCCTCGTGCGCCAGTGGGTCGCGGAGATGGGAGCCGCGCGGATCGGCCGCGTGGTCATGCTCGGGCCCCCGAACCAGGGCAGCGAGGTCGTGGACAAGCTGCGCGACGTGGTGGCCTTTGACTGGATCAACGGGCCTGCGGGCCTGCAGATGGGCACGGGCACCGGCTCGCTGCCGCGCAGCCTGCCTGCGGTAAGCTTCGAGCTGGGTGTGATCGCGGGCTCGCAATCGCTCAACCCCTATTTCTCGTCGCTTCTGCCGGGGCTGGACGATGGCAAGGTCTCGGTGGCGGCGACGCGGGTGGAGGGCATGCGCGCCCATATCACCCTGCCGGTCACTCATACTTTCATGATGAACAATCCGCGGGTGATCGCCCAGACGGTGACGTTCCTGCGCACGGGCCGCTTCGATCCGGAGCTGACGCTGCTCGAGGCTGTGCTGGAGCAGCTTGGCTGCCCCGAGGGCGGTTGCCTGCCGGGACTGGGAACGGCTGATGCTGAGCCTTGATCTGACCGGGGCGGAGGTGCTCGGGCCGGACGGGGTGCACGGCGGAACGCTGTCTTTCGCCGACGGGGTGATCGTGGATGGAACGGTTGGCCGCGCAGTGGATCTGAGTGGCTATCTGGTGCTGCCGGGGATCGTCGACGTGCATGGCGACGGGTTCGAGCGGCATCTGGCGCCACGCCGGGGCGCGATGAAGCAGATGGCCGAAGGATTGGTTTCCGTCGAGGCGGAGCTTGCCGCCAACGGGATCACGACCGCGACCCTCGCGCAATTCGTGAGCTGGGAAGGCGGGGTGCGCAGTCTCGAGTTCGCCGATCAGGTCTTCTCGCATTTGCGTGACGTGGCGCCGGGCATGGTCACCGACCTGCGCGGGCAGCTGCGCTTCGAGACCTATCAGCTCGACCTTTTTGACGATCTGCCCCAGCGGATGGCGGAGTGGGGCCTGAGCTACATCGTGTTCAACGATCATCTGCCGCATGAGCGTCTGCAACAGGGCGTTCAGCCGCGCCGTCTGGTGGCACAGGCCCTCAAGGCGCGGCGCAGCCCGGAGAAGCATCTGGCGATGATGCAGGCGATGGAGGCGCGGCGCGACGAGGTGCCTGCGGCACTCGATACGCTTTGCGCGCGCCTGTCGGCGGCGGACATTGCGATGGGCAGCCATGATGACAGCACGGCGGAGGGCCGCGGGGTCTGGGCCGCGCGCGGCGTCACGGTGGCGGAGTTCCCGGAGACACTCGAAGCGGCGGAGGCGGCGGCGACGCAGGGCGGGATCGTGGTGATGGGCTCTCCAAACGTGGTGCGGGGGGGCTCGCATAACCTCAACGTCTCGGCGGTGGATCTGATCGCGATGGGGTATTGCGACGCGTTGGCCTCGGACTACCACTATCCCAGCGCGCGGCGCGCGGCGCTGATGCTTTGGCAGAACGGGATGCGCGATCTGGCAGGGGCTTGGGCCCTCGTCTCGGCCGGGCCCGCGGCGGTGCTGGGGCTCAAGGATAGGGGTGTACTGGCGCCGGGTATGCGGGCGGATATCGTCGTGCTGGATCGCGAGAGCCTGCGCGTGGCGGCGACGCTGGTGCAGGGGCGGGTGAGCTTCCTGAGCGGTGACGTCGCCGCGCGGTTTATGGGATAGCGGCCAGACTAGGGGCGGCAGTTCATCCAGCGTCGGAGCGGAATTCCTCGAACACGACGCGCCTGTAGCCGCCCTATCGTTTGATCCGGTTGACGTGGCCCATCTTGCGGCCCGCTTTCGTCTCCAACTTGCCATAGAGATGGATGGCGCAGTCGGGCTCCTTGGCGACGCTCGGTACCCGGTCAACATCTGCACCGATGAGGTTCTCCATCACCACATCCGCATAGCGGCTGCCGTCGCCCAACGGCCAGCCCGCGATGGCGCGGATGTGCTGCTCGAATTGGTCCACAGCACATCCGTTCTGGGTCCAATGCCCCGAGTTGTGCACGCGCGGCGCGATCTCGTTCACCACAAGCCCTTGCGGCGTCACGAAAAGCTCCACGCCCATGACGCCCACATAGTCGAGCGCGTTGAGGATCTGGCCCGCCATCAGAACCGCATCGGTGCGCAGCCGCGCGGAGATCTGGGCCGGAACGGTTGTGGTGTGCAGGATGCCGTCACGGTGGACGTTCTCGCCCGGATCATAGCAGGCGACCTCGCCCTGCGGGTTGCGCGCGGCAATGACAGAGATCTCCTGGCTGAAGCTCACGAAACCCTCGAGCACGGCGGGCGCGCCTGCGATCGCGTCGAGCGCTGCGGCGGCGTCCTGCGGTATACTCAGGCGGACCTGTCCCTTGCCATCATAGCCAAAGCGGCGGGTCTTGAGGATCGCGGGCGTGCCGATGGTGGCGAGCGCCGCATCAAGGCTCGCGGCGTCGGTGATGTCTGCGAAGGGCGCGACCGTCAGTCCGAGCGCCTGCAGATAGGTCTTTTCCGCCAGCCGGTCCTGCGAGGTGCCGAGCGCGCGGCGGTTCGGGTGGATCGGCCTGATTGCCTCGATCACGTCAAGCGCGGCGGTCGGAATGTTCTCGAACTCGTAGGTGACCACATCGACGCTGCGCGCGAAGGCGGTGAGGGCGGCGGTATCGTCGTAGCCCGCCGTGGTGAGCGCATGGGCCACGTCGCCCGCAGGGGGATGTGCGCCCGGCTCATAGATGTGGCAGCGCAACCCGAGTCGCGCGGCGGCCATGGCCAGCATGCGGCCGAGCTGCCCACCGCCGAGAATTCCGATGGTGGCGCCCGTTGGCAGCGGCTCAGTCATCGCTGGGCGCTTCGGGGATGGAGGCGCTGAGTGCTGCGCGCCAGTCATCGAGCCGCTTGGCGAGGGCGGGATCCTGCAGCGCGAGGATGGCCGCTGCCATCAGGGCGGCATTGGCCGCGCCCGGTGCCCCGATCGCCATGGTAGCCACCGGATAGCCGCGCGGCATCTGCAGGATGGAATAGAGGCTGTCGACCCCCGATAGGGCCTTGGTCAGCACCGGCACGCCGATCACCGGCACCCTGGTCTTGGAGGCCATCATCCCTGGCAGGTGCGCCGCGCCACCGGCGCCTGCGATGATCACCTGAAGCCCGCGCTCCGCTGCGGTCTTGCCGTAGTCCCACAGCCGGTCCGGCGTGCGATGCGCCGAGACGATCCGGCTCTCGTAGGAGATGCCCAACTCATCGAGCAGGGTCGCAGCCGCGCGCAGAGTGGGCCAGTCGGACTGCGAGCCCATGATGATGCCGACGGGAGGGGTGCTCATTTGATGCTCACGGGGTCAAAAGCCTTCTGAAATGGGGCGGTTGAGCGCGCACTATAGCCATCTGGCGCAGCGGGGCAATGCGCGGTGCGGTCGGATCAGGCGATGATGTCGGGGGTCAGGCGGTCCTCGATCTGCGCGATGCGGTCCTTGAACTGGAGCTTGCGCTTTTTCAGCCGCTGCAGCGTGAGCTGATCCGCGGTGCCACGCTCCTGCAGGGCGCGGATCGCCTCATCCAGATCGCGATGCTCACGGCGGAAGACTTCGAGCTCCACGCGCAGCACCTCTTCGTTCTTCATTGAGAGGTCGCGCGGTGCATTCATTGGGGAACCCTGATTCTGACTAACCTTTACGCTTTTATACATAGGCGCTTCGTGCAAATTCGCCTAGCCCTTGCGCGGTGCGTGCCGACTTCCCATATTCATGATGTGCCGTTGCCAGATGCGGGGCGGCACGGGAATGTCGCTTGAACGTATAAGGACGTGCCGTAAATGACAAAACTGACGCTTGCCTCATATCCCCATATGCTGGGGTTTGAACAGCTGGAACGCGTGCTCGAACGCAGCGCGAAGTCCGGCAATGAGGGGTATCCCCCCTTCAACATCGAACAAACCTCCGAGAGAAGCTACCGCATCACGCTGGCCGTGGCGGGTTTTTCGGAACAGGATCTGTCGATAACCGTTGAGGATCGACAACTGGTCATCCGAGGACGCCAGACCGATGACAGCGAGGGCCGCGTGTTCTTGCACCGTGGCATCGCCGGGCGCCAGTTCCAACGCAGCTTCGTGCTCGCGGATGGGGTGGAAGTGGGCGAGGCATTGATGGAAAACGGTCTGCTGCATGTGGACCTGACCCAGGCCAAGCCGGAAACGATCGTACAGACGATCAATATCAGAAAGGGGTAAGAGATGGGAAACAATGAGATGACAGGGTCGCAGGATCGGACCGTCTATGTCAAGACGATTGCCGTGACCGACCTTCCCCGCGAAGTGCGCGATCAGGCCGAAGGGCTTGACCGGCTCTACGCGGTGCATGACTCCGATGGCCAGCAATTGGCACTGGTCGGTGATCGCAAGCTCGCGTTTCACCTTGCGCGTGAGCATAACTACGCGCCGGTGCTGGTGCACTAGAAGCCTGGCACCAGACTGGGTAGAGTTAGAGGGGCCGCATCGTTGCGGCCCCTTTGTCGTATAATGAGGTACCGCATGGCGTTCGAATTCGATTGGGTGGACGCCTTTTCGTCCGTGCCGTTCGGCGGCAATGGATGCGCGGTCGTCCATGGCGGCGCGGCATTGCCCGATGCCACCTGCATGGCCTACGTGCGCGAGACATCGCTCGTGGAGTGCACATTCACAGGCCCCTCCGAGGTGGCTGACATCCGCGTGCGGTATTTCCTCGCAAGCCGGGAGATCCCCTTTGCGGGTCATCCGACGCTGGCGACAGTTGTCGCGATGCGTAGGCGCGGCATCGTCGGGGACGGGCCGCTCCTGCTGGAGACACACGCGGGGCTGGTGCCAGTGGAGGTCGAGGGGGACCACGTCACGATGACCCAGATCGCGCCGGTGTTCGGTGCCCATGTCGATCCCACGCTGGTGGCTGCGGTGGGCGGTCTGGTTGCGGCGGATATCGTGCATCCGCCGCAGATCGTCTCGACCGGGCTGCCGTTCTGCGTCACGGTGCTGCGCGACCGCGCAACGCTGGAGCGGGTGGCGCTGAACAGGTCTGCGCTGGCCGCTTATGCTTCGTCGCTGGGCCATGACGGTGTCGATATCATGGAGCCTTTCTGGGTTTGCCAAGAGGGCGCGACGGCAGGGGGTGATACCTACAGCCGCCTGTTGCTCGCCCCGCCGAGCCCGCCGGAGGATCCTTTCACGGGCTCCGCGACGGGCGCCATGGCGGCCTATCTCTGGGCGAAGGGTCTGATCGAGGCGCCGCGTTTTGTCGCCGAACAGGGCCATGGCCTAGGGCGGCCGGGACAGGCGCAGGTCGAAGTGCTCGGGCCACGGGACGCCATCACCGGAGTGAAGGTAGGCGGGCAGGGGGCCTTGGTCATGTCGGGCCGGGTGTTTCTGGACTGATCGGCACGCGCAGGGCCGCAAATCCGCCGGTTGCGCAGCAGAAAGGCCGCTGCGGGCAGCGGCCTTCCCTTGGCTAGTCGACGATGATCAGGCTGCGAGGCCGAGCTTCGCCACATGGATCTCGAACGTCGGGTGCATCTCCGCACCGACCACATTTTCCTTGTGGTGGCGATAGATCGCGCGCCAGTAGGGCTGCACGATCACGCCCTCGTCCTGCATGATCTTCTGCAGCTTGGCCATCACCTCGCGCCGCGCGTCGGCATCGGCGATTGCCATCGCATCGGCCAGCAGGCTGTCGAACTCCTCATTGGCAAAGGCGCTCTCGTTCCATGGCTCTCCGGAGCGGTAGGCGAGGGCCAACACCTGGACGCCCAGCGGGCGCTGCGCCCAGTCGGTCGTCGAGAAGGGGTACTTTGCCCAGTCGTTCCAGAAGGTCGAGCCGGGCAGCACGCTGCGTTTGACGCTGATGCCCGCATCGCGCAATTGCGCAGCCGCCGCGTCGGCGGTGTTCTTGCGCCATGTGTCGTCGATGGAAATCAGGTCATGCTCGAAATCGGCCATGCCTGCTTCCTCCATCAGCGCCCGCGCGCCTTCGGGGTCATGCACGGGCGCCGGCATTTCCGCGTATTCTGGATGAATGGGGGAGACATGGTGGTTCTCGGCGACCTGGCCATTGCCGTCAAAGCCGAGCTCGAGCAGGACACTGTTGTCAATCGCCATGGCAAGGGCGCGGCGCACGCGTGCATCGGCATAGGGTTTCATGCCGCCCACTTCCGCCTCCTGGTTGGGGCGCAGCACCACTGTGTTGGCGGTGATCGCTTCGGTCTTGGTCCAGCCGATGCCGTCGAGCACATTGATGAACTCGCCGATGCTCTCGTAGATCATGTCGACCTCTTCGGAATCCACGGCCGCGACGATGGAGGCCTGATCGGTGCCGAAATCGAGATATTCGATGCGGTCGAGATAGGCACCCTCGCCCCACCACTCATGCTCCTCGTTCTTCACGAGGACCGCGCGCACGCCGACCTCGAATTCCGCCGGGAGGTAAGGGCCGGTGCCGATGGGGCTGTCCAACGGATCGCCGTTGAAGGTGGTGTGCACGATGGCGGCGGGATAGTCGGAGAAACCGGCGATCAGGGTGATGTCGGGCTTGCTCAGCATCAGCTTGACGGTGGTATCGTCGACCACTTCCATCACGCCGTCGCGCAGCGTGCCGGACTCCTCGTCCACCAGCGCGCCCATGCGGGAGGCCATGGAGTTGCCTTCGACAGAGCTGTCACACCAGCGCTCGATGTTGAAGGCGACGTCCTGTGCCGTGAACGGGTCGCCATTGTTCCATGTGACGCCGGACCGCACGTTGAGCGTATATTCGGTCGCGTCCTCGTTCACTTCCCAGCTTTCCAGAAGCATCGGGGCGATGGTGCCGTCGGTCTGATACTCGGTCAGATACTCGAGGTAGCCGCGGGTGAAATTCGACATCTGCGGCCAGTCGAAGGTGCGCGGATCCTTGAGCGCCTTGACGCTGGACTCGATGCGCAGGGTGCCGCCGGGCGCGATGTGGGCCGCGGCGCGGGCGGGCTGTGCAAGCCCCAGAAGACCATAAGCCGCCGTCGCCGAAACGCCGAGCGATGTCGCGCGGGTCATGAACTCGCGCCGCGACAATTTTCCGTCGGCGACTTCCTGGGCATATTGTGCGGCGGCGGGGTGAAGGGGGCGTCTCAAGGTCATGGATTTCTCACTTCTTGTGTCTTTGAACGAATGTGGGTGCGACGGCGCCGCGCGTGCGACGCCATTAAATTACTCGACATAGTCCAAATACGACAGAATCAAGAAAATGCGACCCATTTCCCTTGTGCAGCTGCCGATAGCGCATCTGCAAACGCAAAAGGCCGACCCTATGGAAGGGCCGGCCCGTAATCTGTGTTGCGCGGCGCTACTAGCCTTTGATCAGGCCCATGCTCTCGAGTTTCAGCAGAACCTGATGGGCGCAGTTGTCCACATCCACATTCTCGGTCTCGACGCTCAGCTCCGGGTTGGCGGGGACGTCATAAGGGTCTGAGATTCCCGTGAACTCCTTGATCTTGCCCTCTCGCGCCAGCTTGTAGAGGCCCTTGCGGTCGCGGCGCTCGCATTCTTCGATCGAAGTGGCGACATGCACCTCCACGAAGGCACCGAAAGCCTCCACATCCTCGCGCACCGCACGTCGGGTGGTGGCATAGGGGGCGATGGGCGCGCAGATCGCGATGCCGCCGTTCTTGGTAATCTCACTGGCGACATAGCCGATGCGGCGGATGTTGAGGTCGCGGTGCTCCTTGGAAAAGCCAAGTTCGGAGGAGAGGTTTTTGCGCACGATATCGCCATCGAGCAGGGTCACGGGCCGTCCTCCCTGCTCCATCAGCTTGACCATGAGCGCGTTGGCGATGGTCGATTTGCCGGAGCCGGAGAAGCCGGTGAAAAAGACGGTGAAGCCCTGCTGGGCGCGCGGCGGCTTTGTGCGGCGCAACTCCGTGACGACCTCCGGAAAGGAGAACCATTCGGGGATCTCCAGACCTTCCTGCAGACGGCGGCGCAGTTCGGTGCCCGAGATGTTGAGGATGGTGACGTTGTCCTTGTCCTTGATCTCGTCCATGGCCTCGTATTGTGCGCGTTCCTGCACGTAGACCATGTGTTTGAAGTCGACCATCTCGATGCCCATTTCCTCCTGATGCTCGCGGAAGAGGTCCTGCGCATCATAGGGGCCGTAGAAATCCTCGCCCTTGGAGTTGTTGCCGGGGCCCGCGTGATCGCGGCCGACGATGAAATGGGTACAGCCGTGGTTCTTGCGGATCAGCCCGTGCCAGACGGCCTCCCGCGGGCCCGCCATGCGCATGGCGAGGTTCAGCAGCGACATGGAGGTGGTGGCCTGCGGATACTGGTCCAGCACCGCCTCGTAGCAGCGCACGCGGGTGAAGTGATCGACATCGCCCGGTTTGGTGAGACCTACGACGGGGTGGATCAGCAGGTTGGCCTGCGCCTCGCGCGCGGCACGGAACGTCAGTTCCTGATGCGCGCGGTGCAGCGGGTTGCGGGTCTGGAACGCAACTACCTTGCGCCAGCCCATCTTGCGGAAGTATGCGCGCAGCTCGTTCGGCGTGTCGCGGCGGGATTTGAAATCATAGTGCACGGGCTGCTGGATGCCCGTGACCGGACCGCCGAGATAGACCTTGCCCGCCTGGTTGTGCAGGTAGTTGACCGCCGGATGGGCGGAATCGTCGGCACCGAAGACCTTCTCCGCCTCAAGTGCCTTGTCGGGCACCCAGTTGTCCGTCACGGTCATGGTAGCGAGGATGACACCTTCCTGATCGCGCAGGGCGATGTCCTGCCCGATTTCCAGCTTGGCCGCGAAATCCTCGGAGACATCGAGCGTGATCGGAATGGGCCAGAGGCTGCCATCGGCAAGTCGCATGTTTTCGACGACGCTGTCGTAATCGGCCTGCGACAGGAACCCCTTGAGTGGGTTGAAACCGCCGTTCATCAGCAGTTCCAGATCGCAGATCTGGCGCGGGGTCAGATCGTGGCTGACCAACTGGCCCGCCTCCGTCTTCATCTTCTGCGCGGAATCGTAGGACACATAGAGCTCCGGGATCGGAGCGAGGTTGGGAAGCATTGTCATTTCTCTTGGCCTTGTCGTGGGGCCCTGGCTGGCCCGTTCACGGGTCTCCTAAGGGCCGAAGTTGGTGAATATCCAGCAAACGCGGGACAAACCGGAGAAATTCGGCTGAATGTTGCCATTTTGACAAAGATCTGCGGTGTGCTTGATGCGGGGGCGCTGTTCAGGCGGTCTCGCTCACCTCTGCACCATAGCCGAGCGGCAGGGAAGTGTCCTTGCCCGCATCATCGCCCACCTCGGCCAGAAACCGCTCCGCCTCGAGCGCTGCCATGCATCCCATACCCGCCGAGGTAACGGCCTGGCGGTACTTGTGGTCGGTGAGATCGCCCGCGGCGAAGACACCGGGGATGGACGTCTGGGTGCTGTCGGGTTTGGTCACGACATAGCCGCCCATGTGTGTCTCAAGCGTGTCCTTGACCAGCTCGTTCGCCGGGGCATGGCCAATCGCGATGAACACGCCCTTGCAGGGAATATCGGTGATCTCGCCCGTCTTCGTATGCTTGACCTTGATCCCCTCCACGCCCAGCGGGCTGTCGGTGCCATAGACTTCCTCGAGCTGGTGGAACCACAGCGGCTCGATCTTGGGGTTTTTCATCAGCCGGTCGATCAGGATCTTTTCGGCCCGCAGCTCGTCGCGGCGATGGACGAGGGTGACCTTGGAGGCGAAGTTGGTGAGGAACAACGCCTCCTCCACGGCGGTATTGCCGCCGCCGATCACGACGATCTCCTGTCCGCGGTAGAAAAAACCATCACAGGTCGCACAGGCGGAGACGCCGAACCCCTTGAACTTCTCCTCCGTCTCCAGCCCCAGCCACTTCGCGCGCGCACCGGTCGCAAGGATCACGGCGTCGGCCACGTATTTGGTGCCGCTGTCGCCCGTGGCGGTGAAAGGGCGCTCGGACAGGTCGAGGTCGGTGATGATGTCGCCGATGATCTCCGTGCCCATGGCCTTTGCATGCGCCTCCATCCGGATCATCAGATCGGGGCCCTGGACCTCGGTATCGCCGGGCCAGTTTTCGACCTCGGTGGTGGTGGTGAGCTGGCCGCCCGGCTCGATCCCCTGCACGAGGATCGGATCTAGCATGGCGCGGCTGGCGTAGATGCCCGCGGTATAGCCGGTGGGGCCGGAGCCGATGATCAAAAGCTTCGTCTTGCGTGTCTCGGCCATGTGGCATCCTTTCACGGAATCTGTGTCGCGCCAGATATAGAGGGCCTGCGCGCAGGCTTAAACCCCCGTGCGGCCTGCGCTTGCCGGGTATGGCACGGGTGGGATTTCGGAAACTTCCGGCCAAGGACCCGAAATTTGCGCCTTTGGAGGCGAAACCGGGTGCGACAATTAAGAATGTTGCGTCATCTTGAAACATTATTGCGCACAGCAATGTTATCTGTATAACAATCGCAAAGCAGCAGGGGGACATATGGCTGGCACACGACTTGATCCGATCGACCGGAAAATCCTGGCTGAACTACAGGCGGATGGGCGTATGACGAACGTCGAGCTTGCCAAGCGTGTGGGGATCTCCGCGCCGCCCTGCCTGCGCCGCGTGCGCACGCTCGAGGAGCAGGGCTTTATCGGCGGCTATCATGCGGATGTGAATGCGCGCGCGTTGGGCTTCGAGGTGCAGGTGTTTGCGATGGTCGGCCTCAACTCGCCAGGCGGAGGGCGATCTTTCGGCCTTCGAGGACCGCTGTCGCGCGTGGTCGCTGGTGCGCGAGTGTCACATGCTCAACGGCGAAGTGGATTTCATGCTCAAATGCGTGGCGCCCGATCTGTCGAGTTTCCAGAGCTTTCTGACAGGCCAGCTCCTGACCGCGCCCAACGTCGCGAGCGTCAAGACGTCGCTGGTCATCCGGAATGCCAAGGATGACCCCGGCGTTCCATTCGACGTATTAGAGGAACGTTTGAGCGTCGAGGCCTGAGCGCAGACCATCGCGCGTTTGTGCGGTTCAGTGCGCGTCGATGTCCGGCGCGCGGGTATGGGCAAGCGGGCCGAAATCGCTCAGGTGAGCGATGCGCGGAAACAGTGACAGGAAGCGATCGCGCAGCGCATGGGAGACATCGCGCGGTGCTGCGGCGCCGGGATGGAACGTCTCCATCTCGATCCCGTTCGCGCGGATGACCGCATGTCGTGACAGGCAAATGTGGAAAAGGCGCACCGGCGTGGGCGGCGTCACCTCGATCACGTTCACGCCGTCCACGAATTTCGACGCCGGGGTCAGCAGTTGCTTGCCCTCGGCAAGGCCGCGCAAATGGGCGGGCGTATGCAGGATCCGTGCGCCGGGCCCGACGGTGAGCGAGCGTTCGGGCCGCGAGGGACCGAGCGCGTCCGGCATCATCCGGATGAGCGGCGTACGCTTGCCCACATCGGCGGGTGTGAAGGTGGACGTACCGACCCAGATCAGCTCCGCGGCCTCGCCGGTCGCGGTCTGGACCATGTCCCCGGGCTGAAGATCCTCAACGGCGATGGGGCCCATGTCGGTCTGGATCAGGCTGCCGTGAGTAAAGGCGGAAAAGGCGTTCTCGAAGAGCGGCAGCGCGGGTGCGGTGCTCTGCCCGATATAGAGTGAGCCATCCTCGCGCAGGGCCGCGACCTCATAGGTGCGCTTTGGCAGCTGTGCGGCTGGCAGTGTCGCACCCGCTGCGGCCAAGGATGGATTCGTCATCGCAAGCCCCGTGTTGCGCAAGCCGGGGCGGACGGCAGCTGGATTGGCAGTCAGTGTCATGTGCTTTACCTGTCATTGCAGGTCATGTCCCTCGTCGGCCCCCACCGACAACGACGGAAATGACGCGTGGTGTCATTTCATGTCTTTCGTGTGTCCCAATTCGCCACGAATGGGGCGCATTGTCAAAGTTTGAACAACATTTGCGGGGGCCGGGGGGCCAATTGAGCCAATTGGACAGGTTTTGTTTCCGCGAAATTAGGGAGTTTGCCACATTCCGAACAAACAAGTTCCCCCGCCAGCGAATCAACACGGGCGGGGGGAAAGATCAGAATAGTGTAACCCGGCGAGGGGGTGACGCGCCGCCGCCAAGAGAAATCAATCTGAGCGTGTGCTGCGGATCAAGCAGTCTTGCGGGCAGGTGCCTCTGCGGCGCGGCGTTTGGCGATGAACGCCACCCGGCGGCTGCCGCGGGCCCATGGCATGACCGTGTCGTTCTCGGCAGCTGCTTTCACGACGGACTTGATGAAGCGGGCGTTGGTTTTCATGGCTCTGATCCTCTGCGGTTATATCTGTCGGGGCGTCTGCCCTTGCTTGAGACTGAATATGCAGGGGCAATCGGGCCGGTTTTGGGCGGATCGGCAGAATTTTCCGAGAATCCGACAGGTTCAGGATACCGAAATGGGGCAGGAGCGCCACAATCCGGAAAGCCCCTTCAAAACAGCGCAAATCGGTATGATTGTGCTGGTTTTGTCAACAATGACGCGGATTGTTTCCTGGCGTGAGGGCCTGAATTGAGGCGCAGCTTTGACGACACATGCCCCAATTGCGCCGCGATCAGAGCGTGATGGCCGCAATCAACCGGCCATAGTCGGCCTCCTTGGCGTGGGTCGTACGACGATAAGAGTAGAACCGCGCAGGATCGGAGAAGGTGCAGTGCCGCGTCCACTCGGCATGCTCCACGCCCGCGGCCCGCAGCCGGTTCAAGCCGAAGCCGGGAAGGTCGAACAACATCCGGTCCCCGTCGCCATTGATGAAGTAGCGCGCGAAATCGGGGTCGGCGTCCAGGAAACTGTCCATGAACTCGGGTCCCACCTCGTAGGCGCGCTGGCTGATGGCGGGGCCTATGACGGCGGTGATGTTGGCACGTGCAGCGCCGAGGCCCTCCATCGCGTCCACTGTCGCATTCGAGCACACCGTCGAGCGCGCCGCGCCAGCCTGCATGTGCGGCGCCGATGACGCCGGCGCCCGCGTCGGCAAAAAGCACCGGCTGGCAATCGGCGGTCAGCACCGACAGCGCGATGCCGGGCGTCGCGGTGACCATCGCATCGGCGCGCGGCTTCTCCGCCATCGGTGCGGTGACCGGCACGGCGGTGGCGGAATGGACCTGATGTACGCTCAGCAGGTGATCGGGTGCCACACCCATCGCCGCGGCGACACGGGCGCGGTTGATCGCCACGATCTCGCGCCTGGTCGGTGGAGCCCTGACCGCAATTGAGACCGGCAAACACCCCCGAGGAGGCGCCACCCTTGCGTGTGAAGAACCCGTGTTTCACGTGCAGCGCGTCCGAAGTCAGGATTTCGAGGTTCATGTGTCTAGTCCCGGCAGCATGGCAGCGCCTTGCGGCACGATGCCAAAGGTCTTGAACAGGTTTCCCATTTCCTCCGGGTGCGTCAAGCGGCGATGTGCGGCGATGTGGCGGTCAAGCGCCGGACCGGTCAGCGTTTGTGCGAGAGCCTGCGCACGGGCCGTGATCCCGAGGCGTTCCAGAAAGACGCCCTGCGCGGTGACGCGGCTGGGCGTGCACGGATCGCAGGCCCGCTGCAGCGCCTCGAAATCCACATGCGCGGTTAGATCTGCCATGCCGGGCGCGTTGAGCGGATCGGTGGGCGCATGGTCCTGCACGGCCTGCAAGGTGTCGCCAAGGGAGCGCCAGTCGCCATAGTCGAGAATCAGCGCCGCACCGCCATGGGCCGCGATGCGCGCCGCCAGCGTGGACAGGATCGGTGCGGCGGCGGCACAATCCTCCACCAGATCGCCGTCTTTCGTATCGTCGAGCCGATGCGCGAGGGCCGGTTGCGGCTGTGGCGGGCCAAGGCCGAAGGCGAGTTCACCGCTCCGCAGGCCCACCTGCCGCTCGCGCCAGCGCGCGCCTTCGCGCACGAACTGCCGGATCGGCAGCGCGTCGAAGAATTCGTTCGCCACGGCAAAGGTGGGGCGGGCAGGCAGCTTCTCTACCTGCGCGATCCAACGCGGCGCATGGGCGGTCAGCGTCTCGGCCTGCACTGCGCGCAAGGCCGGGGACGCCTCCAGCAGCACGACCTCGGCCGCCTGCACGAAACCCCGCAACGCGCGCAGCCGCGCGCAGCGCGTCGGCCATCAGCGTGCCGCGCCCCGGCCCGAACTCTACCAGCGTGAAGGGCGCGGGCGCGCCCTGGTCCAGCCAGCTCTGCGCGAGGGCGAGACCGATCAGTTCACCGAACATCTGGCTGATCTCGGGCGCGGTGATGAAATCCCCCGCCGCGCCGAAGGGTGCACGGGTGGTGTAGTAGCCCATCGTCGGATGCAGCAGGCAGGTCGCGATGTAGTCGTCGAGCCGCATCGGCCCCTCGGTGCGGATCTGGGCAGATGATATGGTCGCGCAGGCTCATGCCGCCCTGGGTGCGCGCAGGATGAAGTAGAGGCCCACGGCGATCATCGGCAGGCACAGGATCTGGCCCATGGTCAGCCCGAAGCCGCCCAGCTGCCATGCAAGGCCCAGCGGATTGCCGGGCGAGACGAACTGCGCGTCAGGCTGGCGCACGAATTCCACGACAAAGCGGGCGATGCCGTAACCCGCGAGGAAAACGCCCGTGATCAACCCGGGCCGTTGAAGTGCCCCGCGCCGCCAGGCCAGCCAGACCAGCACCGCGCCGAGCACCACGCCTTCGAGAGCGGCCTCATAGAGCTGCGAGGGGTGGCGCGCGCAGATGCCTGCGACATCGGGGCAGTACTGCGCGGCCTCCGTCGGAAAGGCGACGCCCCAGGGCAGATCCGTGGGCCGGCCCCAAAGCTCTGCGTTGATGAAATTGGCGATGCGACCCAGCAGGAGCCCTGGAAAGATGCCGAGGGCGACGAGGTCGCCCGCGCGAGATCCGCGCGATGCCGTGGCGCCCGGTATAGATCCACGCCGCCACGATGACCCCCAGCGCGCCGCCGTGAAACGACATGCCGCCCTGCCAGACCTGCAGGATCTCCGCCGGATTGGCGAGATAGTAGGCGGGCTGGTAAAAGAGCACATAGCCCAGCCGCCCGCCGAGGATCACGCCGAGGATTACCCAGATCAGCAGATCCTCGATCTGGGTCGGCGTCATCACAGGCTGTCCGTCGGGCCACAGTCGCGGCGTGCGGACCGCACGCACCACCAAGCGCCAGCCCGCCACGATGCCCACGATATAGGCCAGCGCATACCAGCGCAGCGCGAAGGTCATGCCAAACAGGCTGAGTCGAGAAGATCTCTGGCGATATGTCGGGGAAGGGGATGAGCGCGTGCATGCGCTGATTGAGCGCGGCTGGGTCGGGATGTCAACCTTGCAGCGCGCGCCGCTGCACCCCATATAGAAAAGAGACCCACTGGAGAGAACAGATGCAGACCCGCAACAAGATTTTCGACGACACTCAGCCAGATCATGACCAACGCGATGGGCGTGGCCCAGGGCGCCAAGGACGAGGCCGAGAATGCCCTCAAAGGCATGATGGACCGCTGGCTCGCTGATCGCGATTTCGTGACGCGCGAGGAATTCGACGCCGTGCGCGCGATGGCGCAGAAGGCGCGCGAGGAAAATGAAGCGCTCAAGGCGCGTCTCGATGCGTTCGAGGCGAAGTGATTTGACGGCGGCGCTGTCCTCGGAAGAACGAGAGCGTCGCAATCGACAAGTCGCCCGGCAGAGGTGCGGGGATAGCCGCCTCGCGTGATTGCGGTTACTTGCGCCTTCCATTCGGCCCATCGCGGTGGCACGGATGGTCTTTTACCCCTTATGTGGGGTTATCCCCAGAAAAAGACTTGCCAGACGCTGTTCGTACCTCCACCATATGTGGTAGGACGCACAGGCAAAACCGCGTCCGATAGCGCAGGCACCCAAGGCTAGGGGGCGACAACAGGCCCCATGCCTTGCGGCAACAAAAAAGGTGGCACGATGGCACTGTCCGAGCATTACCTGGAAGACGACATTCACCCCATCGACATTGTGGAGACGCTGGCGACCCATCATGAATGGGACTTCGACCGCATCTCCGACGAGCAGATCGCCATGGCGGTCGAGGGGCAGTGGCGGACCTATTCGGTCACGTTGGCCTGGTCCGCCTTCGACGAGACGCTGCGACTGATCTGCACCTTCGATATGGAGCCGCCGGAGGACAAGCTGCCGGCGCTCTACGGTCTGCTCAACGATGTGAACGACCGCTGCTGGGCGGGGGCGTTCACCTATTGGGCCGAACAGCAGCTGATGGTGTACCGCTACGGGCTGGTGCTCGCCGGTGGCCACGTGGCCAGCCCGGAACAGATCGATACCATGATCGGGGCGGCCGTGATGAGCGCGGAGCGTTACTACCCGGCGGTGCAGCTTGTGGTCTGGGGCGACCAGACACCGCAACAGGCGCTGCAGGTCGCCATTGCAGAGGCCTACGGGCGCGCGTAAGCCTATCCCCCGAAGCAGATCGGGGGATCTTCATGGAAAACTCACGCATCGCGGCACAGGGGCTGGTCCTGCTGGGCTGTGGAAAGATGGGCTCGGCCATGCTGGCGGGCTGGCTGGCGCGGGGGCTGCCTGCATCCTCGGTCTGGGTGCAGGACCCGGCGCCCTCGGACTGGTTGCGCGGGACGGGTGTGCATCTGAATGCGCGATCTGCCCGCGAAGCCGGCGATCGTCCTGGTGGCGGTCAAGCCGCAGATGATGGCCGAGGCGCTGCCGGCGCTGCGCGCAATGGGCAATGGCGAGACGCTCTTTGTGAGCGTCGCCGCCGGCACCACGATCGCCTATTTCGAACAGACACTCGGCGCGCAGACCCCGGTCGTGCGCGCCATGCCGAACACGCCCGCCGCCATCTCCCAAGGGATCACGGCCATCATTGGCAATGACCGGGCCGGGTCCAAGGGGCTGGACGAGGCGGAAGTGCTGCTGTCGGCCGTGGGCGAGGTGGTGCGGCTCGAGCGAAGAGGCGCAGATCGACGCCGTCACGGGCGTCAGCGGCTCGGGGCCCGCATATGTCTTTCACATGATCGAAACGCTGGCAGCAGCGGGCGTGGCGCAGGGTCTGCCGGCGCCGATGGCGCTGCAACTGGCCACGTGCAACCGTCGCGGGTGCGGGTGCGTTGGCCATGGCCGCGGACGAGGATCCGGCGCCAGTTGCGCGTCAACGTCACCAGCCCCAATGGCACGACCCAGGCCGCGCTCGAGGTGCTGATGGACGAGAAGGACGGCTTTCCCGCACTGATGCGCCGCGCGGTGGCTGCGGCGGCAAATCGCTCGCGGGAGCTGGCCCGTGGCTGAGATCTCCTTTGACGATTTTCTGAAGGTCGATGTCCGCACGGGCCGTGTCGTCCGCGCCGAGGCCTTTCCCGAGGCGCGCAAGCCCGCGATCAAGCTCTGGATCGATTTCGGCGAGGAGATCGGGGTGCGCAAGACCTCCGCCCAGATCACCGCGCATTACACACCCGGAGGCGCTGATCGGTCGGCAGGTGATGGCGGTCGTGAATTTTCCGCCGCGCCAGATCGGCCCGTTCATGTCCGAGGTGCTGGTGCTCGGCGTGCCGGATGAGGCGGGGGAGATCGTTCTGGTCAGGCCCGATCATGGACACGCCGAGCGGAGGGCGCCTGCATTGAAAAAAGTACTGATTGGCAGGGTTTTGCCAGACGACGTTTATCCAATGCTCGAAGGGCTAGACGTCACGCGCCGTGATCTGTTTACGTCGATGGACGGCGATGAAATGCGCGCGGCTCTGCGTGATTTCGACGGTGTGATGTGCACGCTCGGGCGATGCGTTCACAGCGGATGTCTTCGCCGATGTGACGACGCCGCGCTGCAAGATCCTTGCCAATTTCGGGGTCGGGTATCAATCATATCGACGTGGCAGCAGCCCGCAAGGCCGGGATCACCGTGACCAACACGCCGGGGGCCGTTACGGAAGCTACCGCCGATATCGCCATGACCCTGATGCTGATGAGCACGCGGCGCGCGGGCGAAGGCGAGCGTCTGGTCCGCGCAGGCCATTGGGAGGGCTGGCATCCGACGCAGATGCTCGGGCTGCATCTGAGCGGCAAGACGGTGGGCATCGTCGGGGATGGGGCGCATCGGACAGGCCATCGCGCGGCGGTGTCATTTCGGTTTCGGCATGGCGGTGCATTACTTCGGGCGCGGTCCGAAGGAGCTCGATTTTCCGGCGAAATTTCACGGCGAATTGAACGATCTAGCAGGTGCGGTTGATGTTCTGGTGGTTGCCGTTCCGGGCGGTGCGCAGACCCACCATCTGATCAGCGCAGATGTCCTGTCATCCATGCGCCCGCACGCGCCATCTGATCAATATCGCGCGTGGCGATGTGGTCGATGAGGCAGCTTTGATCGACGCGCTGGAGCGTGGGGCAATCGGCGGTGCGGGCCTCGATGTCTATGAGTTCGAACCCAAGGTGCCTCATGCACTGCGCAGATCTGGATAACGTGGTGCTGTTGCCGCATATGGGTACTGCCACTGCGGAGGTGCGTGTGGATATGGGGCGCATGGTGGTCGACAATCTGCAAGCTGCCCTGCGCGGCAATTCCCCACCCAATCCGGTCTAGCCGTCGCCGATCGCCTCTCGCCAATGGCGACGGCACAGCGAGATGTAGCTTTCGTTTCCGCCGATCTGAACCTGCGCGCCCTCGCGCAGAACTTTGCCCTTGGCGTCCTGACGCACGACCATGGTCGCCTTCTTTCCGCAATGGCAGATCGTGCGGATCTCGCGCATCTCGTCCGAGAGGGCGAGCAGGGCGGCAGAGCCGGGAAAGAGCTGACCGCGAAAATCGACGCGCAGGCCATAGCACATGATCGGCACGCCGAGATCGTCCACCGCCCGTGCCAACTGCCAGACCTGCGCATCGCTCAGAAAATGCGCCTCGTCCACGAAGATACAGGCGCAAGGGCCCTCCGCCAGCCGTGCGGTGATCTTGTCAAAGAGGTCTTCCTCCGCGTCGAAGGTGTCCGCCTCCGCCCCAATGCCGATGCGTGAGGCGATCCGCCCCTCACCCGCGCGATGGTCGAGCTGCGCAGTCATCAGATAGGGGACCATCCCGCGCTCGCGGTAGTTGTGCGCGGCCTGCAACAGCACGGTGGATTTACCGGCATTCATCGTCGAGTAGTTGAAATAGAGTTTGGCCATCCGCCTATTTACCTGCCGGGAGGGGGCAACTGCAAGATAGACAAGGATGAATTGACGACTGCGGCTGCGAAATGCACTAGGTCTCATCGCACTTTTGGGTATATTGACCCTCGGTGACGCAGAACAATGAGGGATCGGGTATGGATGCTGCTGGCAGCTATTTGAAAAAGCATACAGAAGCATTGGTCAAAGCCGTGGGCGTCGAGGCAGCCTGTGAAGTGACGGGGAAGTCGAAGGCGACGCTGGGCCGCTACTATTCCGATCATGATGAACATGCGGACCGCTTCATGCCCGTGGATGCGGTCGCCGCGCTCGAGATCGCGGCGGGCTATCCGCATGTGACCCAAGCGCTTGCGGAGTTGTCCGGCGGGCATGTTCATTTCGACGAGCGGCGGCCCAACAACACCTCCAAGGGCGGAGTGAACGCCGACGTGATCGCGCTCAGCCAGCGTTTTGCCATGCTCATGGCGGAGTACCAACAGTCCATCGCGGACGGCAAGATCACAGTGAACGAAGCCAAGCGACTGCTGAAGGAGACGACGCATCTGCAGCAGGTGCTGGTCGACATGAAGCTGCACCTTGAGGATGAAAGTGTCTGAAGACATGCCCGCACTGGTGCCGGACGCCCTTCCCAGCATCGATATCGACGCGCTGAAATCACCCGGAGATCCGGGGCACAAGCCGCGGATATTGTTGCTGTACGGCTCGCTGCGGGAGCAAAGCTATTCCCGCCGTGCGGCGGAGGAGGCGGCGCGCATCCTGCAGCATCTAGGGTGCGAGACGCGGATGTTCGACCCGCGCGGATTGCCGCAGCCCGACGGGGCCGAGCCTGATCATCCGAAAGTGGCGGAGTTGCGCGGGCTTGCGGTCTGGTCCGAGGGGATGGTCTGGTCAAGCCCGGAGCGGCATGGGGCGATGACCGGCATCATGAAAAGCCAGATCGACTGGCTCCCGCTTTCGCTGCAGGGCGGGATCCGCCCCACGCAGGGCAAAACGCTTGCGGTCATGCAGGTCAGCGGCGGATCGCAATCGTTCAACGCGGTCAACCAGATGCGGATACTGGGACGCTGGATGCGGATGGTCACGATCCCGAACCAATCGAGCATTCCGAAAGCCTGGCTGGAATTCGACGGCGCGGGGCGGCTGCCCGCCGGCCCGTTCTACGCGCGTGTCGTCGATGTAATGGAAGAACTGGTCAAATTCACATGGCTGGTGCGCGGGCGGAGGGAGTACCTCGTCGATCGCTACTCGGAGCGGGTCGAAAGCGTCGAGGCAGTGCACAAGCGCGTCTCGATCAAAGACATCTAACCGTGCTTTTGCACGATCACCGACCCGACCGAATAACCGGCGCCGAATGAGCAGATCAGGCCGGTATCTCCGTCGTTCAAGTCACTGGAGTACTTCGAAAAAGCGATCATTGAGCCTGCCGAAGAGGTGTTGGCGTAATCTTGCAGGATATTGGGCTGCTCACCGGGTTCGGGCGTGCGCCCTAGAACCTTCCTGCCGATGAAATCGTTCATGGACTTGTTGGCCTGATGGAGCCAGAGCCGTTTGAGATCAGCGGCTTGCACATGTTCTTCCGCCATATGCGCGGCAATATGTTCGGCCACCATCGGCAAGACTTCCTTGAACACCTTGCGGCCGTTCTGCATGAACTGCATATCGCGGCGGTCGGCTACGCCATCGGGGCGGGAGCGGCGCAGAAAGCCGTTGTTGTTGCGGATGTTGTTGGAGAACTCCGTCGCACAGCGTGTTGATTTAATTTCAAAATAGGGTCCGGTCGCATCCTCCGCCCGCTCGATCAGGGTGGCGGTCGCGACATCGCCGAAAATGAAGTGGCAGTCGCGGTCGCGCCATTCCAGATGTGCTGAACATATCTCCGGGTTGACCACCAATGCGCTGCGGATGGAGCCGGAGCGGATCATGTCGGCGGCAGCCTGAATTCCGAAGGTCGCGGAGGAGCATGCGACATTCATGTCGAAGGCGAAGCCATTGATTTTCAGAAGATCCTGGATCTCAATCGCGACGGCGGGGTAGGCCCGCTCGAGGTTGGAGGCCGCACAGATCACAGCGCCGACGTCCGCGGCGGATTTGCCCGCGTTTGCCAACGCCTTTGTCGCGGCATCGAGTGCCATCTCCGCCATCAGGGAGGGTTCGTCGTCGCTGCGCTGGCGCAGCAGCGGGTGCATCACATGCGGATCTAGGATGCCCTTCTTGTCAATGACATAGCGCTGCTCGATGCCGGAAGCCTTGAGGATGAAATCCTCGGAGGAATATTCCTTTGCGGGCAACTCGCCGGCAGCGATTTCCGCCGCGTGCTCGGCATTGTAGATGTCCACATAGGCGTTGAAGGCCTCGACAAGCTCGGCATTGGTGATGACCTGAGACGGGGTAAAGACGCCGGTGCCTGTGATTGCGGGTGTGTACATCACTTATTCCTATTATCGATCAGGGCGTTGAGCGGGCTAGTGCCTGTGGATAACGCCTGTTTTAGGTAAGGTGTCCTGCGTACACCCCTGTGCACCCCCTGTACGCCGAACGGTGCCGAGGGTGAATGCGGTTTTAGCGGGTTTTTTTCGGAGAGGCTATGCAGAATGGTGGCTCTTTGGGAAGCTGGTCCTGTTGAAATGCAGCACTAACCTGTTCGAGATACTCGCGGTCAGCTCTGGCAGAGCAGAAGCATGGCTTCCTGACCTGGCGAAAATGATCTCTGCGACCATGACCGGAACGCACAGGATCTGGTGCAATCGAACAAAGGAAAACTACGCCGCGGCCAAGAGTGGGCACAGAACTGTCGTGGTTGGCCAAATCTATCCCTGTAGTGCCTTCACCCCTATTTCATCCTCGGCCTGTGCCTTGATCGCCAATGCGGCGGCGTAGGCGCCGGCGGCTGTGGTGTAGTAGGGGATCTTGTCGAAGAGGGCGATGGAGCGGATGGACTTGCTGTCTTCAACCGCTTGCGCGCCCTCTGTCGTGTTCATGACAAGATGGATCTGTTCGTCCTTCATCATGTCGGTGATGTCGGGGCGGCCCTCATAGACCTTGTTCACCACGGTGCAGGTGTGCCCGTGCGCGTTGAACCAGGCGGCGGTGCCACGGGTTGCGATGAGGGTGAACCCCTGGGCCAACAGAATCTCGGCCGCCTTGAGCATGTCGGATGTCTTGTCGGCGTCCTTGATCGAAATGAAGGCGGTGCCGCTGCGCGGCAGCATGGTACCGGCCCCCATCTGCGCTTTGAGGAAGGCGCGGGGGAAGTCGCGGTCCCAGCCCATCACCTCACCTGTGGAGCGCATTTCAGGGCCGAGGATCGTGTCGACGCCGGGGAAGCGCGCGAAGGGGAGCACGGCCTCCTTGACGGAGAACCATGGCATATTGGGGTCGGCCAGCGTCATCGGATCGCCCAAGGGCAGCACGTCGTCATAGGCTGCGTCGGCGTCATAGGGCGGCCGCAGCGGGAAGTTACTGAGCGGCTCGCCGGCCATGATGCGGGCCGCGATGGAGGCGATCGCCGAGTCCGTGGCCTTGGCCACGAAGGGCACAGTGCGGGATGCGCGGGGATTGACCTCGATCAGGTAGATCTCGTTTTCGCCGGCCTCGTTGGCCTTGATGGCGAACTGGATGTTCATCAGGCCCACAACGTTGAGCGCCTTGGCGAGCGCTTTCGTCTGTACCTCGATCTCGGCTATGATCTCGGGGGCGAGCGAATAGGGGGGCAGCGAGCAGGCACTGTCGCCCGAATGCACGCCCGCTTCCTCAATGTGCTGCATGATGCCCGCGACATGCACATCCGTGCCGTCGCTCAGCGCGTCCACGTCAAGCTCGACCGCGCCGGAGAGGTAGCTGTCGAGCAACACCGGGCTGTCGCCGGAGACGACGACGGCCTGCGTGATGTAGCGCTCGAGCTGGCTCTGGTCGCGCACGATTTCCATGGCTCGGCCGCCGAGGACGTAGGACGGGCGGATCACGAGAGGAAAGCCGATTTCCTGCGCGATCTCGATGGCTTGCGCGTCCGAGTGGGCGATCCCGTTATGCGGCTGCTTTAGGCCGAGTGATTTGACAAGATCCGCGAAACGCTCGCGGTCCTCGGCGAGGTCGATCATGTCGGGCGTGGTGCCGAGGATCGGGATGCCTTCGTCATGCAGGGCCTGCGCGATCTTCAGCGGCGTCTGGCCCCCGAATTGCACGATGACGCCGTGCAGCGTGCCGTTCTCCTGCTCGACGCGCAGGATTTCCATGACGTGCTCGAAGGTCAGCGGCTCGAAATAGAGGCGGTCGGAAGTGTCGTAGTCGGTCGAGACGGTCTCGGGGTTGCAGTTGACCATGATCGTCTCATAGCCCGCGTCCGTCAGCGCATAGCAGGCGTGACAGCAGCAATAGTCGAACTCGATCCCCTGACCGATGCGGTTGGGGCCGCCACCGAGGATGACGACCTTCTTGCGGTCCGAGGGGCGTGCTTCGCATTCGACCTCGCCCATCATCGGGCTCTCGTAGGTGGAGTACATGTAGGGGGTCTGCGCCTCGAACTCCGCCGCGCAGGTGTCGATGCGTTTGAACACGGCCTTGACGCCAAGGTTCAGGCGGGCCCGGCGCACGTTATCTTCGGTGCGCCCGGTGAGCAGGCCGAGACGGGCATCGGTGAAGCCCATCATCTTAATCGCGCGCAGGGCGCTTTCGGTCACGGGCAGGCCATGCTTGCGGATCTGCTCCTCCGCTTCGACGATCTCGCGGATGCGGGCCAGAAACCAAGGGTCGAACATCGTGGTGGCGTGGATGTCATCGTCGGACATGCCGTGGCGCATGGCCTGCGCGATGGTGCGCATCCGATCAGGCGTGGTCTTGGAGATCGCCTTGGTCAGGGCGGCGGGGTCGGGTGCGCCCGCGATCTCGATCTCGTCGAAGCCGGTCAGGCCGCTTTCCATGGAGGCGAGCGCCTTTTGCAGGCTTTCATGGATGGTGCGGCCGATGGCCATCGTCTCGCCGACGGCTCTTCATCGCGGTGGTGAGGTAGGGCTCGGAGCCCGGGAACTTCTCGAAGGCGAATTTCGGGATTTTCGTGACGATGTAGTCGATCGTGGGCTCGAAGGACGCAGGTGTGACGCCGGTGATGTCATTGTCGAGCTCATCGAGTGTGAAGCCGACGGCGAGCTTTGCCGCGATCTTGGCGATGGGAAAGCCCGTGGCCTTGGAGGCCAGCGCTGAGGAGCGCGAGACGCGCGGGTTCATCTCGATCACGACCATGCGGCCATCGGCGGGGTTGATCGCCCATTGCACGTTGGAGCCACCTGTCTCCACCCCGATTTCGCGCAGCACCGCGATGGAGTGGTTGCGCATGATCTGGTATTCCTTGTCCGTGAGCGTGAGTGCCGGGGCCACGGTGATGCTGTCGCCGGTGTGCACGCCCATCGGGTCCACGTTCTCGATGCTGCAGACGATGATGGCGTTGTCGGCGGTGTCGCGCACGACCTCCATCTCGAATTCCTTCCAGCCGAGCAGGCTCTCGTCGATGAGGATCTGGCCCATCGGCGAGGCGTCCATGCCGGAGCGGCAGTAGAATTCGTAATCCTCGCGGTTGTAGGCCACGCCGCCGCCGGTGCCCCCCATGGTGAAGGCGGGGCGGATGATGGCGGGCAGGCCGATCTCTTCGAGCTGCTCCAGCGCGAGGGCGACACCGGCGGCGAGATCTTTCTTGCCGTTGGCGCCCTTGGGGGCGGTGCAGATCGTGGCCTTTGGGTTTTCGATGCCCAGACGGTCCATCGCCTCGCGGAAGAGCTTGCGGTCCTCTGCCATCTCGATGGCCTCTCGCTTGGCGCCGATCATCTCGACGCCGAACTTTTTCAGTACGCCCATCTCTTCGAGCGCGAGCGATGTGTTTAGCGCGGTCTGGCCGCCCATGGTGGGCAACAGCGCATCGGGGCGCTCCTTTTCGATGATCTTGGCGACGATCTCTGGGGTGATCGGCTCGATGTAGGTGGCATCGGCGAGGCCGGGATCGGTCATGATCGTGGCGGGGTTGGAGTTGACGAGGATGACGCGGTAGCCTTCCTCCTTCAGCGCCTTGCACGCCTGTGCGCCGGAGTAGTCGAACTCGCACGCCTGTCCGATGACAATGGGGCCTGCACCAATGATCATGATCGACTTGATGTCGGTTCTCTTTGGCATGGCTATGGCCCCTTAATACGATCGTCCTCCGATGCCCGTGGCATGCGGCAAATTGGTCTGGGTTATAGGCGCTGGGCGGCGGGGCGCAAGACGGAATTGAGACCGGCTTGCACCCCTTGCGGGCGACCAGCGGCAGGGCAGGGCCCGCCGCTCGCCCGTGGGGCGTGGCTGTGGTGCTTCCCTAGGGTCAAAGGGCGACGCAATCAGCGAAATACTGGATATCGCCGTTCTCGTCATGCTCCTGCACCAGTCCGTGAATGTCCGTCTCGAAGCCCGGACACTCACGCAGGAAGGAGCGGTTGAACTTGAGGTATTCCACGATCTTGGCATTGAACACCTCACCCGGAATGAGCAGCGGAATGCCCGGCGGGTAGGGGGTAACGAGGCTCGTGGTGATGCGCCCTTCCAGCTCGTCGATGGCCACCCGCTCGGTCTTGCGCGCGGCGATGCAGGCGAAGGCGGCGGAGGGGGTCATCTGCGGCGTGTGATCGCTCAGGTACATGTCCGTCGACAGGATCGCCACGTCGTATTTCGCATAGAGGGTGTGCACGTGCTGGCACAGATCGCGCAGGCCCATCTGCTCATAGCGCGGATGTTTTGCGCAGAATTGCGGCATGGAGCGCCACATGGGTCGGTTGCGGTCGTAGTCTTCCTTGAACTGCTGCAATTCGGTCAGCAGCGAATTCCAGCGCCCTTTCGTGATGCCGATGGTGAACATGATGAAGAAGCTGTAGAGGCCCGTCTTCTCTACCACGACGCCGTGCTCTGCGAGATACTTCGTCACGATGGAGGCGGGGATGCCATTGAGCTCAAATCGGCCATCGAGGTTGAGACCCGGCGTGACCACGGTGGCCTTGATCGGGTCAAGCATGTTGAAGCCGGGGGCCATGTCGCCGAAGGCGTGCCATGTCTCCTTGCCGCTGCCCGGCTGCACACCTTCGGCATCGGTCTTTTTCAGCACCCAGTTCTTGGGATCGTCGATGCCTTCCTCGTCAAGCTCCTCCGGGCCCCAGACCTTGAACCACCAGTCGTTGCCATATTCCTCGTCCACCTTGCGCATGGCGCGGCGGAAATCGAGGGATTCCAGGATGCTCTCTTCCACGAGTGCCCTCCCGCCGGGGGGCTCCATCATGGCGGCGGCGACATCGCAGCTGGCGATGATACTGTATTGCGGACTGGTGGAGCTGTGCATCAGGTAGGCTTCGTTGAAGAGGTGGCGGTCGAGCTTGGTGTCCTGGCTGTCCTGCACGAGCACGTGGCTCGCCTGGCTGATGCCTGCCAGCAGCTTGTGGATGGATTGGGTGGCATAGGTCATGGAATGCCGCGGGCGGTCGCGCTTGCGGCCCATGGCGTGAAAATGGCCATAGAAGGGATGGAAGGCGGCATGCGGTAGCCATGCCTCGTCGAAATGCAGGTTCTCGATATAGCCGTCGAGCGTGTCCTTGATCATCTCGGTGTTGTAGAGCACGCCGTCATAGGTCGATTGGGTCAGCGAGATGATGCGCGGCTTGACGGTATCGGCGTCCACATCGGCAAGCAGCGGGTTGGCGCGGATCTTCTCGCGGATCGCCTCGATCGAGAATTCGGATTTCTGGATCGGCCCGATGATGCCGTAGTGGTTGCGCGTGGGCTTGAGGAATACGGGGATCGCGCCGGTCATGATGATGCTGTGCAGGATGGATTTGTGGCAGTTGCGGTCCACCACGACCACGTCGCCCGGTGCGACCGCGTGGTGCCAGACCATCTTGTTCGAGGTCGAGGTGCCGTTGGTCACGAAAAAGCAGTGATCGGCATTGAAGATCCGCGCGGCGTTGCGCTCGGAGGCGCCGATGGCACCGTTGTGATCGAGCAGTTGGCCCAACTCCTCGACGGAGTTGCAGACATCCGCGCGCAGCATATTCTCGCCGTAGAACTGGTGGTACATCTGGCCGATGGGGCTCTTGAGGAATGCCACGCCACCCGAATGGCCGGGACAGTGCCAGCTGTAGGATCCGTCCTCGGCATAGTCGAGCAGGGCTTTGAAGAACGGCGGTTTGATCCCGTCGAGATAGACGCGCGCGTCGCGCAGGATGTGGCGCGCGACGAATTCGGGCGTGTCCTCGAACATGTGGATGAAGCCGTGCAGCTCGCGCAGGATGTCGTTGGGCAGATGGCGCGAGGTCTTGGTCTCGCCGTAGATGTAGATCGGCACATCGGCGTTCTTCCAGCGCACTTCCTCGATGAACTTGCGCAGGTTCAGCACTGCCGGGTCGAGATCTGGGCCGGGGGTGAACTCCTCGTCGTCGATCGAGAGCACGAAGGCGCTGGCGCGCGATTGCTGCTGGGCGAAAGACGACAGATCGCCGTAGGTCGTCGCCCCCAGCACCTCGAAGCCCTCGTTGCGGATGGCCTCCGCGATGGCGCGGATGCCGGTGCCGGACGAATTGTCCGAGCGGAAGTCTTCATCGATGATCACAACGGGAAAGCGGAACTTCATCGCATACTCCAAAGATTTGCAGGGGCCGTCCTGCGCAGGCCCGACCATGTGCCATATGGGCCGGAGTTTCCATTGGCAAAGTGGGGCCGCGCGGGAAAGGTCAGCGCTCAGGCGTCAAGGTAGCTGCGCAGGGCCGCCTCGAACGCGCGGGGCCTGTCGGCGTGCAGCCAGTGACCCGCACCGGGGATTTTCGCAAAGCGCGCCGCGGGAAAGAGCGACTTGATCTGCGCGCGGTGCTCGGGCCGGACATAGTCGCTGTCGCCCCCGCTCAGAAAGAGGGAAGAGCCGTCAAAGCGGCCTTGCACTTGCGGGAACCCGATGATCCGCGGCATCTCGGCCTCCAAGACATCGAGGTTCAGGCGCCAACGACGCTCCGCCAGATCCAGCGATTGGGTGAAAAAGCTTTGTAGGGCGGGCTCGACCCCCTGTGCGCCGAGCTGTTCCGCCGCATCCGAGCGGCGCGTGACGGCGCCGAGATCCACCGCGCGCATGGCGTCGATATGGTGGGATTGGGTGTGGCTGTAGGCAACGGGCGCGATGTCGGCGATGATGAGGCGGCGCAGCAGGTCGGGATGCCGCAGGGCCAGCACCATGGCGGCCTTGCCCCCCATCGAATGGCCGCACAGGTCCACCGGCGCGCCGATATGGGCGATCAACTCCGCCAAATCATCGGCCATGTCGTCATAGCTCTGCGTGTCTGCGCGCGGGCTCAGGCCGTGGTTGCGCATGTCGGGCGTGATCACGCGGCGGGTGTCGGAAAGACGTTTTGCGATCACGCCCCAGTTGCGCCCCGAGCCGTAAAGGCCGTGGGCGATGATCAGGGGCGGCGCGGTGCCGGTGCTGCCGGTTTCGGTATAGCTGAGCATGCGCCACGCTTAGCGCCATTGCAGCGCGGCGGCCAGAGGCTTAGAGAGGACGGCATGATTTCGGACAAGGATATGGCGGCCAGATCGCACAGGCTGCGCGCACTCCTGCAGCAGAAGCTGGGTGTAAAGGGCCGCGACCTGAGCCAGTCGCTGCGGCATGCAGGGCGACGACTTCCGCGCGGTCTGCGCAACCGCGGAGCGGCCCTGCTGCGCGCGGAGGCGCTGGCGCGCAACCCCAAGACCGCGCGGCAGGTGGATGCAACTGCTGTCCAGCGGGATTACGAGGCGATGCGGCAGTACCTCGAGGGGCTGGACGTGGCGCATATGCGGCGCACGCGGCTGTTGAGCGTGACAGCCGCGGTGGCTGCAAACGTCCTTGCAGTCATGGTGCTCTTCGTCGCCTGGCTGTGGTGGCGGGGCTATGTCTGAGGTCGCCTGACGATCGGGCTTCAACCGCCTATCGGTGCGTACTCTGCGTCCGTCACTTGTTCGAGCCAGGTCACTGCCGAGCCGTCGAGTTCCTCCTGCAGCGCGATGTGGGTCATCGCGGTATCGGGCGCGGCGCCGTGCCAGTGTTTCTCTCCGGGTTCGAACCAGACGACATCGCCCGCCATCACGGTCTGGATCTCCCCGCCCTTGCGCTGCACGAGGCCCATGCCATGGGTGATGATGAGGGTCTGACCCAGCGGATGTGTATGCCACGCGGTCCGGGCGCCCGGCTCGAACGTCACGGTAACCCCCCGCAGGCGGGCGGGTGCTGGCGCGCTGATCAGCGGGTCCATGCGCACGGTGCCGGTGAAATATTCGGGCTGGCCTGCGCCGGGAGGGCGGGAGCCTGAGGGGTGGATGATCATGCGGCGTCCTTTGGGGTTGGGGCCTTAACGCAGATTGTGGCGTAGAATCGGGGGAATGGGAAGAGATGGGGTAGGGGCGGCAGAGGTCTGGTTTACGCTTCTTGAGCGGTCCTCTGCGAGTATTTCGTGCAGAGGAACATCCGCGATGCATAACCTCTTGTTGTTCTTTGGGGCGAGCTCAACTGCGATTTCCGGCGCGCGAGGTACAGCAGCTGATCTGATCATCGCCACAAGATCGGTTATGCAGGGGGCTCTCCATTTATCAGCCGAACTTACCTTCGATGAAAGCGCGTGCTTTGGGATTCGTCGCACCCCCGAATATCTGCTCGTTTTCTCCGTATTCGAGCAACTCACCCATATGAAAATAGGCAACGCGGTCCGCAACACGGCGGGCTTGCATCATGGAATGGGTGATCACGACAACCGAATGATCTTTGCGGAGCGACAGCATGAGTTCCTCTACCTTGGCAGTCGCAATGGGGTCTATCGAGCCTGTTGGTTCATCCATCAGCATCACCTCGGGCTTGGTGGCCAGTGCCCGCGCGATACAGAGCCGCTGTTGCTGACCACCCGAGAGTAAATCGCCGGAACGACTGTGAAGCTCGTCTTTCACCTCGTCCCATAGATGTGCCCGGCGCAGGCAAGACTCCACGTGATTGGCCAGATCGGCCTTGTTGCGCGTCAATCCATGAATGCGGGCCCCGTAGGCCACGTTCTCCCAGATCGAATTGGGGAATGGGTTGGGCTTTTGCGCCACCCAGCCAAAGCGTCGGCGGTATTCCGGCGGGTCGATATCGCGGTCGTAGATATCCTTTCCGTGCATGGTGATCTGCCCCGTGATGTGGACGTCGCGGGTGTCGTCATGCATCCGGTTCAGACACTTCAGCGCGGTGGATTTCCCGCAACCCGAAGGGCCGATGAACGCGAGGATCTCATTGGGGTACAAGTCGAAATCGACATCTTTCAGCGCCTGTTTCTCACCGTAAGAGAGCGACAGATGTCGTACGGTCATGACGGCTTCCACATTGCGACGCATCGTTTCCGCGACAGGGCGGGGGGAATTGTTATCCAGCATGGGCATCATCCGGTCAGGTTGCACCTGAAGCGCTAGCAGGTCGGCCAAGCGCGCAATTTGACCTGAATCATGTGTAACGATAACTTCACAAAAGCTTCACATTTGCCTTGCGCGGATGGTTGGTCACAACCAGATCGACGCGCAGGTCCCAAGCCCGCAGCCAGCCCGCTTACGAAATCATATGATCTGGCGCAATCGGCTTGAGCCATGGCGGCGCAGCCTGCTCAGCGGAAGGTGCTGGGAAACGCCTCGCCCAGGCGCTAACGTTTGGCTGGTCCGCTGCGAGGTTGTGCCCAAGACCTCGGCCACTTTCGGCCATTTGCGGCACCGACGACAAGAATTGTTCTAATGCAAACTTCACGAGCGCGGACATCGGAGCTGACACTTCGAACGGCAGTTTCTTTCGCCCCAAAATTCTCTTCAACATAAAAAAAGCCCCCGGAACATGCGTGCCGGGGGCCTTGCCGTCTTCTAGAGGCATGCGCGTTGGCTAGAGGTTTGGGTAGATCGGGAAGCGGGCGCACATGGCTTCTACTTCTGCCTTCACCTTCTCTTCGACCGCGGCGTTGCCCTCTTCGCCGTTGGCCGCCAGGCCGTCGACCACTTCGATGATCCAATCCGCGATCTGGCGGAACTCGGCTTCACCGAAGCCGCGGGTGGTGCCGGCAGGGGAGCCCAGACGGATGCCGGAGGTGACCATCGGCTTTTCGGGATCGAACGGCACGCCGTTCTTGTTGCAGGTGATATGCGCGCGCCCGAGCGCTTTCTCGGTGGCATTGCCCTTGACGCCCTTGGGCCGCAGATCGACCAGCAGCACATGGGTGTCGGTGCCGTGGGTGATCGTGTCGAGGCCGCCCTTGATCAGCTGGTCGGAGAGCGCCTGCGCGTTCTTGATGACCTGCTGGATGTAGGTCTTGAACGAGGGATCGAGCGCCTCACCGAAGGCGACCGCCTTGGCGGCGATGACATGCATCAGCGGCCCGCCCTGGATGCCGGGAAAGATGGCGGAGTTGAACTTCTTGGCCAGCGCCTCGTCATCGGTCAGGATCATGCCGCCGCGCGGGCCGCGCAGGGTCTTGTGGGTGGTGGTGGTGGCCACATGCACATGCGGGAAGGGATTGGGGTATTCACCTGCCGCGATCAAACCGGCGAAATGGGCGACATCGGCCAGCAGCCAGGCGCCGACACTATCCGCGATCTCGCGCATGCGGGCGAAGTCGATGGTGCGCGGAATGGCGGAACCGCCGGCGATGATCATCTTGGGGTTATGCTCGGTCGCAAGGCGCTGCACCTCGTCGTAGTCCAAGAGGTTGTCTTCGCGCTTCACGCCGTACTGGATGGCGTTGAACCATTTGCCCGACTGGTTGGGGGCCGCACCGTGCGTGAGGTGGCCGCCCGCGTCCAGCGACATGCCGAGGATCGTATCGCCCGGCTGCAGCAGGGCCTGGAACACGCCCTGGTTGGCCTGGGAGCCGGAGTTGGGTTGCACATTCGCAAAGCCGCAGTTGAAGAGCTTGCACGCACGCTCGATCGCGAGTTCCTCGGCGATGTCGACGTATTGGCATCCGCCGTAGTAGCGGCGGCCCGGATAGCCTTCGGCGTATTTGTTGGTCATCACGCCGCCCTGCGCTTCCATCACCGCGGCCGAGACGATGTTCTCGGAGGCGATCAGCTCGATCTCGCTGCGCTGGCGCTGGAGTTCGAGTTCGGTTGCTCTTGCGATGGCAGGATCGGTGTCGGCGAGGCTGCGGGTGAAGAAATGGTCCGTCTTGGTCAGCATGTGCGAGGCTCCTTGAGCGTTGGGGCTGTTGCGGTGTTTCGTATCGGAAACCGTGCCCTTGGTGAAGATGCGAAAACGACTTTGCGCCAGTTAGACACGGCATCGGCGGCCAGTGCACCCGGCAAATCCGCGCAGTGGCGGGATTCGGGCCACCGTGCTGGCGCGCGCGCGAGGTTTGTGGTTGTCTGCGGGGACAGCTGGCGCAGATCGGAAACACAATGCCTGAAAAACTATCCTTCCTGGCGAGCCGGGCACCGGTGGCGCAGACCGCGCGCGCAGTGCTCATCGGCCGCTACGGCGATGTGCCGGTCGAGGAAGCCGATGTGATTGTGGCGCTGGGCGGAGACGGCTTCATGCTGCAGACGCTGCATGAGACGCAGGCGCTGGCGGTCCCGGTCTACGGGATGAACCGGGGCACCATCGGCTTTCTGATGAACGCCTATGCCGAGGGCGATCTGCGTGCACGGCTTGCGGCGGCGGAGGAGGCGGTGATCAACCCGCTGTCGATGCAGGCCACGCATACCGACGGTCGGACCAGTCAGGCGCTCGCGCTCAATGAGGTGGCACTGCTGCGGGAGGGGCCGCAGGCGGCCAAGCTGCAGATCACCGTCGACGGGCGGCTGCGGATGCAGGAGCTGGTCTGCGACGGTGCGCTGGTCGCCACACCCGCGGGATCGACGGCTTATAACTACAGCGCGCATGGTCCGATCCTGCCCATCGGCGCGGATGTTCTGGCGCTCACGGCGGTGGCGGCTTTCCGGCCCCGGCGCTGGCGCGGCGCATTGCTGCCCAAGACGGCCGTGGTGCAGATCGACGTGCTGGAGCCGGAAAAACGCCCGGTGATGGCGGATGCGGACGGCGTCAGCCACCGCGATGTGGCGCGCGTCGAAATCCGCTCGGAGCCCAGCATCGCCCACAAGATCCTGTTCGATCCCGGCCACGGGCTCGAGGAGCGGCTGATCTCGGAGCAGTTCACCTGAACCATCTGCATATGGAGTGAGGCCCGGTGCGGAATACCAGCGCCCGGGCAGTCAGGCCGCGCGCGCTGCGGTCAGTCTGCCGGTTTCAGATAGCTCAGCGCGATGGCGGTCGCGCGTGGCGCATCCAGAACGGGCGGAACGAAGGTCAGCACCTCGCCGCTGCCGTCCATCAGATAGATGAGCGAGCCATGGCTGTAGACGGGACCATACTCAGGATCGTCATGCAGATACGTCCGCTCGACGTGATAGGCGGCATAGGTGCCGGCCAGCGCCCGGGCCGTGCCGGTGAGGCCGATAAAGTCAGGATGGATCTTGGCGAGGGGGGCGCCCATGTTGGCGGGCGTGTCGCGGTCAGGGTCGACGGTGATCATCACGGGGCGCAGCGTGACGCCCTCCTGCGCGGCGCTGTCCACCACATCCGCGATCAGCGGCATCGCGGCGGAGCAGATGCCGGGACAATTGGCATAGCCGAAGAACACAAGCTGCGCATGGCCATCGGGGTCGGTTTGCGTCCAGGGGGTGCCGTGCTGGTTGACCAGGCTGTAGGGCCCGCCGAGGTCAAAGGGCAGCGGATTGTCAGCACCGGCTGGCCCGGCGAGCGCGAGCAGCACCGCCGCCATGCGGATCATTCAAAGAGCTCCTTGATGAAGGCCTCATCCGTCTCGAGCCCGAGGCCAAGATAGCCCGATTGCGCGATCTCGGCGTTGACGCGCGGATCGCGGCGGAACCATGGCCCGTCTCCAGCCGCGTCTGGGTTCTGTTCCGCCCAGACTTTCGTCCACCTGTTGGCCGTGACCGGCTCCGCCCCTGCCGCGGTGATCGTCTGGACAAGGTACATGTTGCGCGCGCCCAGATCCGGATCATCGAGCAACAGGCCATCGACAGTCACCGCCTGCCCGCAGAAGGGCACAAGATCGACGGCGGCGCCGGTAAAGGCGGGCTGGTTGTTCTTCATCGCGAGGATCAGCACATTGTCGGCGCTGCGCAGCAGGCCGATCTGGCGGCGGCCCGCTCCGCAATCCTCTGGGCAATCGCCGGTCAGGTGACACAGCAGATCAACCACGGTGGCGTCAAATTTGGCGGGGACTTCCGCGTAGAGGTCCCAGCTGCGCGCTTCGGAACCTTCGGAGAAATCCTGTGCGCTGACGGGCAGCGCGAGGGCGATGGCCGCGAGGGCTGCGAAAAGCGGCTTCATTGCGTTGGCTCCGGGATCGCGAAGCCGGGCACGGGGCCGTAGTCCTCATGGGTCAGATTGGTGATCGCATCCTTCGCGACGACCTGCGCGACGACGATGTACTTGATGCCGTCCCGCTCATAGAGCATGCCGTCCGCGGTGACCTCGTAGCTTGCCAGCGACAGGAGCGTGTCGCCGCCTGCCGCCTCATCATCGGCGCCGACCTTGAGCACGGTATAGACGGTGCCATCCTCCGCGAGGATGCCCACCGGAATGCCGCCCGCACTGCACCACAGCGCACAGGTATGATGTGCGGAGCCCACCACGGCATCCGGGCCGCCCATCACGCCTGAATAATAGCACCAGGTGTCGATGATCTCTCCGGTGATCTGGATGCGGGTGCCGTCCTGTGCGAATGCCGCGCCCGCAAAAAGGGTGAGCACGCCGGCGAAGGGGATCTTGCGGTACATGGGCATCTCCTTTGTCGGGGTCAGCCTAATGGGTATCTGGCAGGAAGCAAGATTTCAGTTTGGATTTGGAACCTATCGCTGCTGCGGCGGTTGAATAGGTGAAGGCCCGGCAGGCGCGAAAGCGCGCTTCGGGTGGAATAGAATGGAAAGGAGATCAGAAATGAACTGGGACCAAGTACAAGGCAATTGGAAGCAATTCAAAGGTCAGGCGCAACAGAAGTGGGGCGAACTGACGGACGACGATCTGGACCAAGCCGAAGGCAACCGCGAGGAGCTCGAAGGCAAGATCCAGGCCCGTTACGGTAAGTCGAAGGAAGAGGCAAAGAAGGAAGTCGACGAATTCCTTGCCAGCCACTGACATTTCACACGGGCAGACAGCCCGGCTATGATACACAACGCGGCTCCCTAGCGGGGGCCGCTTTCGTTTGTGCAGCCTATTCCTTGGCGTAGCCGATGCTCTGCAGCGCGGTCCTGATTTCATCGAGGATGGCGGGATCGTCGATGGTCGCGGGCATCTTGAACGGTTCGCTGTCTGCGATCTTGACCATGGTGGCGCGCAGGATCTTGCCGGAGCGTGTCTTGGGCAGGCGGTCCACCACCAGCGCCAGCTTGAAGGCCGCGACCGGGCCGATCTGGTCGCGTATCATGCGTGACGCATTCCGTCGTGATCTCCTCGTAGGGGCGGTTCACGCCTTTGGTGAGACAGACAAAGCCCATGGGCGCCTGACCTTTCAGCTCATCGGCCACGCCGATCACCGCGCATTCGGCCACATCGGGGTGGTTGGCCAGCACCTCCTCCATCGCGCCGGTGCTGAGGCGGTGGCCCGCCACGTTGATCACGTCATCGGTGCGCGCCATGATGTACAGGTAGCCATCCTCGTCGATCATGCCGGCATCGCCCGTCTCGTAGTAGCCGGGGAAGGTGGCTGAGGTAGCTTTTGCGGAAGCGGTCTTCGGCATTCCACAGGGTCGGCAGGGTGCCGGGGGGCAGGGGCAGCTTGATCGCGATGGCACCCAGTTCGCCCGCGGGCATGGGGTGGCCCGCCTCATCGAGGATTCGCACATCGTAGCCGGGCATCGGCACGGTGGGCGAGCCGATCTTGACCGGCAGCGCCTCCAGCCCGGCGGGATTGCCCGCGATGGTGTAGCCGGTTTCGGTCTGCCACCAGTGATCGTAGACAGGCTTGCCCAGCTTCTCCTGCGCCCAGATGATGGTGTCGGGGTCGGCACGCTCGCCCGCGAGGTAGAGGGCGCGCAGGCACGACAGGTCATATTTGTCGATCTCCAAGCCCTTCGGGTCTTCGCGCTTGACCGCGCGGATGGCGGTGGGTGCGGTGAAGAAGCTGCGCACGTTATGCTCGGAGATCACGCGCCAGAAGGTGCCCGCGTCGGGCGTGCCGACGGGCTTGCCCTCGAACACCACAGTGGTGTTGCCGTGGATGAGCGGACCGTAGGCGATGTAGCTGTGGCCCACGACCCAGCCCACATCGGACGCGGCCCAGAACACATCGCCGGGATCGACGTTATAGATATTCTTCATCGTCCAGTTCAGCGCCACCAGATGGCCAGCGGTATGGCGTACCACGCCCTTGGGCGCACCCGTGGTGCCGGAGGTATAGAGGATATAGGCGGGGTGGTTGCCCTCGACCGGTACGCACTCGGCGGGCGTGCCGAGCGCGATGGCGGCGTGCCAGTCCAGATCGCGGCCCTCGATCAGATCGCAGATCTCCTGCTCGCGCTGCAGGATGATGCAGGCGTCGGGCTTGTGCGCGGCCTGCTCGATGGCGTCGTCCAGCAGCGGTTTGTAGTGCACGACACGGTTCGGCTCGAGCCCGCAGGAGGCGGCGATGATGGCCTTGGGTGTGCAATCGTCGATGCGCACGGCAAGCTCATGCGCGGCGAAACCGCCGAAGACGACCGAATGAACGGCACCGATACGCGCACAGGCCAGCATCGCCTCGACCGCTTCGGGCACCATGGGCATATAGATGATGACGCGGTCGCCCTTCGTGACGCCCTTGCGCGACCAGCGCGCCGGCGAGGGCGGCGATGCGGGTCTGCAGCTCGTGCAAAGGTGATCGTCTGCTTGGTGCCGGTGATGGGGCTGTCGTGGATGATGGCGGCCTGATCGGCGCGTCCGTTCGCCACGTGCCGGTCGACGGCGTTGTAGCAGCCGTTCACCTCCGCATCGGCGAACCACTCGTACAGATCGTCTCCCCGCTCGAACAGCGCCTGCGTCGGAGGGGTGATCCAGTCGATGGCCTTTGCCTGATCGAGCCAGAAAGCCTCCGGATCGTCCTTGGCGGCGGCGTAGACGTCTGCATATCCCATTTTCAGTCCCTCCCTTGGTATTGCACTGTGGTAGGCGCAGGCAGGCGCGGGCGGCAAGGGCAATGTGGCGCTGGACCGGCGGTGGGGTAAAGTTATTTACACCTTCCGCCCGGCCCCGTGGCTCAGCCGTAATGCGCCACCGGCGTGCCCGCGATGGCGGCCATGTTCAGCAGTCCGCGCGCGGTGATGGAGGGCGACACGATATGGGCGCGGTTGCCCATGCCCATCAGGATCGGCCCGACCTCTAGCCCGCCCCCTTTCATCTTCAGGATGTTGCGCACGCCTGATGCCGCATCTGCATGGGCGAAGACCAGCACGTTGGCAGGCCCCTCCATGCGGTTGGCCGGGAACAGCCGCGCGCGCAGTTCAGCATCGAGCGCTGTGTCGATGTTCATCTCGCCCTCGTAGCAGAAATCATGGTTGCCCGCATCGAGAATGCGGATCGCCTTGCGCAACCGGCTGCCGGAGCCTTCGCCCTGATTGCCGAACTGGCTTTGCGAGCACAGCGCGACATTGGGCGTGAGCCCGAAGCGGCGCACGTGGCGCGCGGCACCGATGGCGATCTCCGCGATCTGTTCGGGCGAGGGGTGCAGGTGGACTTGCGTGTCGGCGATGAACAGTGGACCGTCCTCAAGGATCATCAGCGACAGCGACCCATGCGGCGCGACGTCCGTCGCGCCCCAGAACCTGCTCGATGTAGTTGAGGTGCCAGCGCGTTTCCCCGAAGGTGCCGCAGATGAGGCTGTCGGCCTCGCCGCGGTGCACCATCACGGCGCCGATGGCGGTGGTGTTGGTGCGCATGATCGCGCGGGCGATATCGGGCGAGACGCCGCGCCGCGCCATCAGGCTGTGATAGGTCTCCCAATAGTCGCGGTAGCGCGGATCGTTCTCCGGGTTGACCACATCGACGTCCTCGCCGAGCTTGAGCGTGAGGCCTGTGCGCTCCATGCGCCGCTCGATCACCTCGGGGCGACCGATCAGGATCGGCCGCTCTGACGTTTCCTCCAGCATCGGCCTGGGCCGCGCGCAGCACGCGCTCGTCCTCGCCCTCGGCAAAGACGATGCGGCGCGGGGCTGCGCGGGCGGCCTCGAACACGGGGCGCATCAGCAGGGCGGATTTGAACACCGAGCTGTCGAGCTTGGCCTTGTAGGCGTCCATATCCTCGATCGGGCGGGTGGCCACGCCGGTCTCCATCGCGGCGCGCGCCACGGCGGAGGAGACGATGCCGACAAGGCGCGGATCGAAGGGTTTGGGGATCAGGTACTCGGCGCCGAAGGTCAGCTGCTCGCCCTGATAGGCGGCGGCAGCCTCGGCAGAGGTGGTCGCGCGCGCGAGTGCCGCGATGCCCTCGATGCAGGCGATCTTCATCTCGTCGTTGATCGTGGTCGCGCCCACGTCGAGCGCGCCGCGAAAGATGAAGGGAAAACACAGCACGTTGTTGACCTGATTGGGAAAATCGGAGCGCCCGGTGGCGATGATCGCGTCGGGGCACACGGCGCGTGCGACGTCGGGCATGATTTCGGGGTTGGGGTTGGCCAGCGCGAAGATGATCGGACGCTTGGCCATCTTGGCGACCATCTCCGGGGTCAGCACGTCGGGCCCGGACAGGCCGAGGAACAGGTCGGCGTCGTGGATCACGTCGTCCAGCGTGCGCAGTTCGGAGGCTTGGGCGAATTCGGACTTGATCGGGTTCATGTCGACCTCGCGACCCTCGTAGACCAGCCCGTGAATGTCGCAGAGCCAGACGTTCTCGCGCTTCACCCCCAGTTTCAGCAGCATGTTGAGGCAGGCGATGCCCGCGGCCCCGCCGCCGGTGGAGACGATCTTGATGTCCTCGAACCGCTTGCCCGCCACAAAGAGCGCATTCGTGGCCGCTGCGCCGACAACGATGGCGGTGCCGTGCTGGTCGTCGTGAAAGACGGGGATGTTCATCCGCTCGTTGCAGATCCGCTCGACGGTGAAGCAATCGGGCGCCTTGATGTCCTCGAGGTTGATCGCGCCGAAGGAGGGCTCGAGCGCGCAGACGATGTCGGCCAGCTTTTCGGGGTCGGGCTCGTTCACCTCGATGTCGAAGCAGTCGATGTCCGCGAATTTCTTGAACAGGACCGCCTTGCCCTCCATCACCGGTTTGGAGGCCAGCGCGCCGATGTTGCCCAGGCCCAGGACGGCGGTGCCGTTGGTCACCACCGCGACCAGATTGGCGCGCGAGGTATAGAGCGCGGCGGTGGCGGGGTCCTTCTGGATCTCGATACAGGCTTCCGCCACGCCGGGGCTGTAGGCGCGGGCCAGATCGCGGCCATTCGCCAGCGGTTTCGTCGCGCGGATCTCGAGCTTTCCGGGCTTCGGGAAGGCGTGATAATCAAGGGCTGCCTGACGGGTCTGGTCGCTTTCGGACATGGGGGAGCCTCCTTCAATCACATTTAGTTTAGTATTAAACCAATACGCCTCATGCGCCAGTGGCGAATTTCCGGGCCGCGCTTGCAGGCACCGCTTTTGGACAAAGGACGCCGTGCGAAAACCCATCGCATCCGGCGCCGCGCGGGGTTAGGATGGAGGACCATAGAGCGGAGAATTGCACAATGACGGATTTGCGGCAGGCGGCCTTGGCCGTGCGGGAGCGTGCATATGCGCCCTATTCGGGGTTCAAGGTGGGGGCCGCGCTGCGCGGTGCATCCGGTGCCGTCTATGTCGGCTGCAACGTGGAGAATGTGGCCTACCCCGAGGGCACCTGCGCCGAGGCGGGCGCAATCGCGGCGATGGTGGCGGCGGGAGAGACGGTGATCGCAGAAGGCTACGTGGTGGCGGGCTCGCCGCTGCCGGTGACGCCCTGCGGCGGGTGCCGCCAGAAGCTGGCGGAGTTTGGCGCGGGAAACGTCTGCGTGACCATGGCCACGGTGGAGGGTGTGGAGCAGGCAATGAGCATCGCCGAGTTGCTGCCCGGCGCCTTCGATCAATCGTTTCTGGGCCGGTGATGGACGCACGCAGCATATTGGCCAAGCTTCGTCACGATGTGGCGCTGGACGAGGGCGATCTGGAATGGGCTGCGGCGGCGTTGGCCGACGGTCGGCTCAGCGATGCGCAGGCGGGCGCCTTTGCCATGGGGATCTGCCGCAACGGGCTGAGCGAGGCGGGGCGCGTGGCGCTGACGCGGGCGATGTGCGCGTCGGGGCAGGTGCTGCGCTGGGATCTCGACAAGCCGGTGCTCGACAAGCATTCCACCGGCGGGGTGGGCGATTGCGTCAGCCTCGTGCTCGCGCCTGCTCTTGCGGCTTGCGGGGCTTATGTGCCGATGATCTCGGGACGCGGGCTGGGCCATACCGGCGGCACGCTCGACAAGCTGGAGGCGATCCCCGGCGTCGGCGTGATGCTGGAAGAGGCGCGGCTGCGCGCGGTCGTGGGGCAAGTGGGCTGCGCCATCGTGGGGGCCACCGGCGATATCGCCCCGGCGGACAAGCGGCTCTATGCGGTGCGCGATGTCACTGCGACGGTGGACAGTCTCGATCTGATCACCGCCTCGATCCTCTCCAAGAAGCTCGCGGCGGGGCTAGAGGGGCTGGTGCTCGACGTCAAGGTCGGCTCGGGCGCGTTCATGAAGGAAATGAGCGCGGCGCGGGCGTTGGCGCAGGCGCTGGTGCGCACCGCAAATGCGGCGGGCTGCCCCACGCAGGCGCTGATCAGCGACATGAGCCAGCCGCTTGTCCCGAGCCTGGGCAATGCGCTCGAGGTCGCGGAGGTGATGGCGGTCCTTTGCGGCGAGGCGCAGGGCGCGATCGTGGAGCTGAGTGTCGCGCTGGGCGGTGTGTTGCTGGCGCAGGCCGGGCTCGCCGCGGACCGCGCGACAGGCGGGCAGCAGATCGCCCGCGCCATCGAGAGCGGCGCCGCGGCGGAGCGGTTCGGCGCGATGATCGCGGCACTTGGCGGTCCGGTCCGCTTCGTTGAGAACTGGCGGCAGTTCCTGCCGGAGGCCACGGTGATGCGTGAGGTCATCGCGCAGGTCGGCGGCGTGGTGCAGGCGATCGACGGGGAGGCGCTGGGCCTCGTCGTGGTGGGTCTGGGTGGGGGGCGCATGGTCGAGCGGGATCCAGTCGATCCGGCCGTGGGCCTGAGCCGCGTGGTGCGCCTGGCCGCACACATCGAGAAGGGTCAACCGCTGGCCGTGGTACATGCCGCGCGGCCCGCGCAGGCGGACCAAGCCGTGGCTGCCGTGCGCGCCGCGATCACGTTGGGTGAAGGGGCGTTCGCCGCCCCCGCGCTCCTGCATGAGCACGTGGTCTGATGGCGCGCGCGTTTCTCGTTGTGATGGATTCCGCAGGGATCGGTGGCGCGCCCGATGCGGGCACGTTTTTCAACGGCGACGTGCCCGATACGGGGGCGAACACGCTGGGCCACATCGCACAGGCCTGCGCGCGTGGCGCGGCGGAGGAGGGGCGCAGCGGTCCGCTGCATGTGCCGCACCTCGCCGCACTTGGCCTGGGGCAGGCGATCACGGCGGCCAGCGGGCTTGACACAGGGCTCGATGCGCCGCTGCAGGGCAAATGGGGCGTCGCTACGGAAGTCTCGCGCGGCAAGGATACGCCCTCTGGCCATTGGGAGCTGGCAGGCGTGCCGGTGCCGTGGGAGTGGCACTATTTCGAGCGGACGGAAGGCTCCTTCGACACCGATCTGGTGGCGCAGGTCTGTGCATTGGCGGGAACGGACGGGATCTTGGGCAACTGCCATGCGCCCGGCATCGCCATCATCGAACGGGATGGACCCGAGCACATGCGAAGCGGTTGGCCCATCTGCTATACCTCCGCCGACAGCGTGTTCCAGATCGCGGCGCATGAGGAAACCTTCGGGCTGGAGCGGCTGCTGAAGCTCTGCGCGGAACTCGCGCCCGTTCTGCACGCGATGCGCGTCGGACGGGTCATCGCGCGGCCGTTTGTGGGCGATGCGCAGCGGGGGTTCGCGCGCACGGGCAACCGGCACGATTTTGCGATCGCACCGCCCGCGCCGGTGCTCAGCAACTGGGTGCAGGACGCGGGCCGTACGACCTTCGCGGTGGGCAAGATCGGCGACATCTTTTCGATGCAGGGCTTCGATGAGGTGCGCAAGGGGTCGGACGCGGAGCTGATGGCGCATTTGGGTGATCTGCTGCGCCATGCGCCGGAAGGTAGCCTGACCTTCGCCAACTTCGTGGAATTCGACAGCCTCTACGGTCACCGGCGGGATGTTTCGGGCTATGCCCGCGCGCTGGAGTGGTTCGACGCCGAGATCGGCGCTTTGATCGCACGGCTGCGGCCCGGTGACCTGATGGTGCTAACGGCGGACCATGGCAATGATCCGACCTGGGTGGGCACGGATCACACGCGTGAACGGGTGCCGGTGTTGGTGGCAGGCGCCGGGCCGGGCCGCCTCGGGCAGATCGGATTTACCGACGTGGCGGGTATCATAGCCCGCCATCTCGGGGTAGAGGTGCCGTGAGCAAGCAGAGGAGCCGGATATGAGCGAAGAGCACGTCACGATCGTGGATCACCCCCTGGTGCAGCACAAGCTGACCATCATGCGCGACCGCGATACGCCCACGGCGGTGTTTCGGCAGTTGTTGCGCGAGATAAGCCAGCTCCTCGCCTATGAGGTCACGCGCAACCTCGAGATGACGACCAAGCGCATCGAGACGCCGATGCAGGCCATGGACGCACCCACATTGGCAGGCAAGAAACTGGCGCTGATCTCGATCCTGCGGGCGGGCAACGGTCTGCTCGACGGGGTGCTGGAGCTTATCCCCTCCGCGCGGGTCGGGTTCGTCGGGCTCTACCGCGATGAGGCGACGCTGAAGCCGGTGCAATATTACTTCAAGGTGCCAGAAGGGCTCGATGACCGGCTGGTGATCGCGGTGGACCCGATGCTGGCCACCGGCAATTCGTCGGTTGCTGCGATCGACCTGCTGAAGCGGGCGGGGGCCACCAATCTGCGTTTCCTGTGCCTGCTGGCCGCCCCCGAGGGGATCGCCCGGATGCATGAGGAACATCCCGATGTGCCCATCGTCACGGCGGCGGTGGATGAGCGGCTCAACGACGTGGGCTACATCATTCCAGGCCTCGGCGATGCGGGCGACCGGATGTTCGGCACGAAATAGCGCTGATTCGGCGTCCCGGTCTGCGGGCCCCGAGGGTCGCGCGCGGTGTGGGCCACAGCATTGTCGTAGCAAAAGCGGGAAATGCGGCGAAATCGGGGCCATTGTTGACGCCACGTCTTTACTCGCTGCGGCGGCTTTGACATTCTGGCCACTATATTCTGTGGGGGCCCGAATGAAACTTACTAAACTTGTCACAATCGCATTTATATTGGGGACGGCGAGCGCCAGTGCGCTTTTGGCGCAAACACGTCCCGGCAGCACGCCTGCGGAATTCCCGCCAGCCTCCTACATGGGCAAGCAATATGTGGACAGCACTGGCTGCGTGTTCATCCGCGCGGGCATCGATGGCACCGTATCATGGGTGCCGCGCATCACGCGCGCGCGGCAGGGCGTCTGCGGCTTTCGCCCGACGTTCGCCGGTCAGGTGGCACAGGCCGAGCCTGCGCAAACCGCGCCCGCCGCAGGGGTGACGCAGATCACGCTCGCCGCGCCCGCGCAGGCGGTACCCGCGACGGCACCCGCGCCGCAGCCGCGCCCCGTTACGGTTGCAGCTCCGCGTCCGCAACCCCAGCCACAACCCAGACCGCAGGTCGTCCGCCAAGTGGCAGCCCCAGCGCCGATGATCGTGGAGAAACCGGTCCAGTCGCAGCGACAGCCCCAAACGCTCCCGCCAAGGCAGCCGCGGCAGCCCGCATTGCGGACCGCACCGTCTGTCGCAAGTGGCTGCGTGGGCGGCTCCCCGATCAGCACGCTCTATCTGCGCGGCAAGGGTGTGCGCTGCGGCCCGCAAACGATGCCCATCGTGGCGCCGCGCAATCCAGCTTTCCCCGAGCCGCGCGGTGACGTGGAGCGCGGTGGTTTCGCCTTTGCAGCCGCGCCCATCGAGGTCTCTCCGCACACGCGGATCGTGCCGCGTCACGTGGCCATCAACCGTCTCAACACGACCAACGTGCAGGTCCCGAAGGGCTACAATCCGGTCTGGGAGGATGGCCGTCTGAACCCCCATCGGGCAGAGCAGTCGCTGGCCGGTCACCAGGCTATGACGCTGATCTGGACCTCGACCGTACCGCGACGCCTCATCAATCGGGCCGATGGCAGGGATGTCACGGCCTCGGTGCCGCTGGTCTATCCGTTTACCGATTATGCGGTGCAGCAGCAGCAGTTGGGTGAGGTGAGCATCGTGCAGCGCGACGGCCAGACGCTCAAGCGGATCGTGCACAACCCGGGCCGCACGTCACGGCAGGCGCCGGTCTATTCGAGCCGGTCCACACCGCCGATGGCACCGAAAGCCACGCGCGCCCAGCCCAAGGGCGAAGTGGCCGCCGATGGCTTCGTGCAGGTTGGGGCGTTCCGCGATCCCGAGGCGGCGCAGCGTCTGGCGCGCGAGGTCCAGCGTATGGGCTTGCCGGTGCGCGAGGGCAGATACACCCGCAGTGGCACCACGTTGCGGCTCGTGATCGCAGGTCCGTTCGACGGCCAACGCGAGGTGAGCCGCGTGGTCAGCCGCCTGCGCGGTGCAGGCTACAGTGCCTTCGCGCGCTGAGCGCGTCAGCCATGCTTGACCCTAGGCCCGTCGGAGTGGATCCGGCGGGCCATTTCCTTGCCCCAGGCGGCGTAGATGACCGGGCCGGGGTGAAAGCCGTCTGACGCCATATCGGCCACATCGAGCATATCCGGCAGGGGCACGTGGGTCGTATCTCGCTCATCGCGGAGTGCTGCGCGCAGGGCCGTGTCGAACCGGGCGGCGCGGCGCCCCAGAAGCCAGCGCAACGGATCCGGCAGCAACGGGAATGCGCCCAAGGGCGGCACTTCGCAGACAAAGAGCCTGCGCGCGCCGGTGCGGCGGCGCAGCAGGTCGCGCAGGGCGGCATGGGCGCGCAGCCATGCGGATTGCGGGCCGCCGCGGGTCACATCGTTCACGCCCAGCACGATCACCACCACATCGACACTTGGCAGCGCCTCCGCCTCGATCCGCGCCAGGGTGGAGGAGGTGGTCGCGCCGGTGCTGGCGATGAGTGTCCAGTGCAAATCGACATGGGGCGCCAGCGCATGGGCCAGCTGACCCGCGAGTGCCGTGTCCTGTGTCTGCGCCCCCACACCGGCGGCAGAGCTGTCGCCAAGGATGAGCAGGTGCAGAGGCGGGCCGCTGCCGATGCGGCCGTTGCGCGGACCCGCTGCTTCGGGCAGACGCTGGGCGCGTTTGCGCACGCGCATGGCCTGCACCGCCAGCACCGGCGAGAGCGTGAGCGCCACGGCGGCGTCGAGGATCATCCGCCACACATGCCTTGCAGGCGCAGCCACGCACTGTCGGGGATGAGCGGCTCGGCCACCCTATTCTGCATCGGATCGCCCTCGATAAGCTCCAGGACCGTCTCGCCGGTGATGTCGCGCGCGCGGGCATAGGGCTCCGCGCGCACATCAGCTGCCTCGAAGAGCGCAAGCAGGTTGGCGGTATCGGGCGGCTGCGCGGGCGCGGTCATCAGATGCTCGGCATAGGCATCGAGGGCGGGCCCCGCCACTTCGCCTGTGGTGAGCAGGCGAAAGTTCTCCCACAGGCCCGTGGTTTCCAGCAGATCGGCGAGCGGGTCACGCTCCACCTGCCGGGCCAGCTCGGCGAGGATGAAACCTGCGGCAACATCGGGCTCCTCCCAGTCCTCGAAGACGGAGCGGTCGAGCACGATCACTCCGCCGGGCAGGTGCAGGGATGGGCGGCCAAGGGCGGGCACGACCGCAAGTTTGGGCGTGTCGAGCCGCGCGCCCAGACGGCGCAGGGCGCGCAGCCCCGCGGCATCGCTGCACATCGGCCCGGTTACGCGCTGCATCCGGTCCATGAGCGCGACACCGAGCGCCTCGCGCTTGACTTGCGGAACCACACGCAGGGTGTTGTCGCGCAGCGCGCCGGGTAGCCAGAAAGCCGCCAAGCCCAGGACGGTGCCGAACGACAGCGCCATGCCCAGCCACCGCAGGCGTCCGGGCCGCGGGCGCCGTTGCGCGATGAGGCTGCGCAGGCTCTCGATAGCCTCTACCATCTCGGCCTCGTGCTCGGGCAGCTCAAGCGTTTCGCCCGGATCGCCGTCGGGGTGGAAGACGGCCGGTGTCTGCGCGGGGTTGGCCCGCTCCACGGCGGCGAGCGACCAATGTGCGATGGCGCGGTCGTTCATGTCGGTGATTACGAGCGTGGCATTGCCGATGGATGCGATGACCTCGCGCCGCTGCCCGTCAGGGTCAGCGCGCCACAGGGCGGTTGCCTCGAGGCGGTCATATTTGCTCAGCGCTGTCATCGGCTTGTCTGCTCGGGATTGCTATGAAAACACATTAGCATTTGAATGGGGCAGGGCAATGGGCGGAGGCGGTCGGATGGACATCAGGACGGCAGAGGCGCGTGATGTGCAGGCGATCGCGCGCCTCTGGCATATTGGCTGGCACCAGGCCCATGCGGCGATCGTCTCGCCGGAGCTGGTGCGCCTGCGCACGCCCGCAGAATTCGTCACCCGCACGGGCGCGCACCTGGGGCAATGTCATCTGGCGCTGCTAGAGGGCGAGCTCGCCGGGTTCTTCATGCTGAAGGGCGATGAGCTCTACCAGTTCTACATCGGCGCAGCACATCAGGGCAGCGGGGCTGCGGCGAAGCTGATGGCGGCGGCGGAGGAGGCGCTGGCAGGGCGCCGGGCCTGGCTTGCCTGCACCGTCGGCAATGCGCGCGCGGCGGCCTTCTACCGCAAATGCGGTTGGGAGCATGTTAGGACAGGGCCATATGAGGTGGAGACCTCGGAGGGGCCGTATGTGGTGCAGGAATGGCGGTTCGAGAAGCAACTCTGACCCCTTACGACGGGGTTCGGAATTCTCAGGAAGGTTGGGTGGCTCGCCTCAGAGCGTTTCGGCCAGTTTACGCAGCGCGAATTTCTGGATTTTGCCGGTGGAGGTCTTGGGTAGCTCCTGGAACACGACCTTCTTGGGCGCCTTGAAACCTGCGAGCGTCTGGCGGCTGAAGGCGATGAGCTCAGCCTCATCCGCCTGCGCGCCGGGTTTCAACTCGACGAAGGCGCAAGGGACCTCGCCCCATTTCTCATCCGGCTTGGCCACCACGGCGGCGAGCATGACGGCATCATGGCCCATCAGCGTGCCCTCGACCTCGACCGAGGAGATGTTCTCGCCCCCCGAGATGATGATGTCCTTGGCGCGGTCCGCGATCTGTATGTAGCCGTCTTCGTGCCGCACCGCGAGATCGCCCGAGTGGAAATAGCCGCCCTCGAACGCTTCGGCGGTGGCGGTCGGGTTCTTCAGATATCCCTTCATCACGGAATTGCCCCGGATCATGATCTCCCCCTGGGTGCTGGCATCGCGGGGGATCTCCTTCATCTGTGAATCCATTACCGTGATATGCTCCATCATCGGGAAGGCGACCCCCTGGCGTGATTTCACCGCCGCCAGTGCGGATTTGTCGAGATCTGCCCAATCCTCCGCGCGCCAGATGCATTCGGTAACGTGGCCATAGGTCTCGGTGAGCCCATAGACATGGGTCACGTTGAAGCCGAGCGCTTCGATCTTGCCCAAGGTGGCCGGGGCAGGGGGCGCACCCGCGGTGAACACCTCTACCGTCTGGGAGAAGTCCCGGCGTTCGCCCGCGCCCGCATTCACCAGCATGTTGAGCACGATCGGCGCACCGCCGAAATGCGTGACCCCCTCATCCGCGATGGCGTCGAAGATCGCCTTTGCCGTGATGTCGCGGCAGCAAACCAGCGTGCCGCCGATCAGCGGCATCATCCAGGTGTGGTTCCAACCGTTGCAATGAAACAGCGGCACGATCTGCATGAACACCGGATGCAGCACCATGCGCCAGCTGATCACGGTGCCCATCGTCATGAGGTACGCGCCGCGGTGATGATAGACCACGCCCTTGGGCCGCCCGGTCGTGCCGGAGGTGTAGTTGAGCGCGAGGCTCTCCCATTCGTCTTGCGGCATGTGCCATGCGTAGCCCGGATCGGCCTCTGCCAGCATGTCCTCATAGACCGCGTGCCGTCCGGTCGCGGGAAAACCTGCGGGCGCGTCTGGCGCTTCGATCACCTGCGGGCCGGTACCGCCGTTGGCTGCAATCGCGGCCTCCACCAGTTCGACGAATTGCGTGTCGACGATCACCACCGCCGCGCCGCCGTGCGCGAAGATATACGCGACCGTATCGACATCAAGGCGGGTGTTGATCGTGTTGAGCACGGCACCGCAGGCCGGTACGCCGAAATGCGCCTCCGCCTGTGCGGGGGTGTTGGGCAGCACCGTCGCGACCACATCGCCGGGTTTCACGCCCATGCCCGCCAGCGCGCTGGCGAGCCGGGTGCAGCGGGCATGGTATTGTGCGTAGGTGACGCGGTGGTCGCCATAGACGACGGCAGTGCGCTTGGCAAAGACATCGGCCGCGCGCTTCAGATGCGACAGCGGTGTGAGTGCCACGTAGTTGGCGGCGCATTTCTCGAGCCCCGTCTCATCCCTCATCCAGCCCATCCGATGCCCTCCCCGACAATTTTGTCATGCCTTGCCTGCGCGCAAGACTATCGCCCGCGCGTCAAAGCACGATATGCAGGGGGAGGAAATTTGCAATCTCCAAGATGATCAATTGGGCGGAGTGACTGGAATGAGTGGGAGCGCAGTGCGCCCGGGTGCCGCGGCGCTGTCGGTCCTCGCGGGGATGTTTGTGCTCGGGATCACCGACAACTTTGTACCCCATATCTCCGAGACCGGATCGCTGTGGCAGTTCCACATGCTGCGCGGCTTGATGGCGGTCGGGCTGCTGGCCCTGTTGGCGGCTTTTCGCGTCGGGGTAATCCGACCAAGGCGCTGGTCTGCCGTTCTCGGACGTTCGGTCTTTCCGGCGACGGCGATGCTCATCTACTTCGGCTGCCTGTCGGTTCTGCCCATCGGGGTGGTGGTGGCGGGGCTGTTCACTGCGCCGCTCTTCGTGCTCCTGATTTCGGTGCTCTTTCAGGGCGTGCGTGTGGGGTCCGTGCGCATCGCGGCTGTGCTGATGGGGTTTGCCGGTGCGCTTTTGGTGATTCAGCCCGATCCGCGTGCGCTCGATCCGGTGGCATTCCTGCCGATCGTGGCGGGGGTGCTCTATGCCGCCGGGGCGGTGGTGACGCGCCTGTGGTGCGCACAGGAGAGCACGATCACCCTTTCGGCGGGGTTTTTCGGGATGCTGACGCTCTTTGGTGCGATCGGTCTGTTGCTGCTGCCCGCAGGCGGGCCTGCGGGGTTCGAGGGGTTCGCGCAGCGCGGCTGGGTGCCGCTCACACCTGCGATGTGGTTCTGGATCGCGGTGCAGGCGGTGGGCAGCATCGTCGGTATCGGCTTGATCTTTCGCGGCTATCTGATCGGTGAGGCGGGCTATGTCGCTGTGTTCGAGTATTCCCTGCTGGTCTTTGCGAGTTTTTGGGCATGGGTGCTCTGGGGCCAGACGGTGGGGCCGCTGGCGCTGGCGGGGATGATGCTCATTGCAGGGGCAGGCGCGGTCATCACGCTGCGCGGACAGACGCCGGTACCGCTGCGCGCGGTCAAAGTGCCGGAGGGTGGACCATGATCCTTTCGCGCGGCCGTGGGTATCTCTTCATTCACGCGCCCAAGACCGGCGGCACCTCCATGGCGCTTGCGCTGGAGGCGCGCGCGATGAAGGACGACATCATGCTGGGTGACACGCCCAAAGCGCGGCAGCGGCGGCATCGGGTGAAGCCTGCGCCCGAGAGCGGCAGGCTTTGGAAGCACTCGACCCTCGCAGATCTGGATGGGCTCGTGGGCCACGAGGAGCTGGACGGGCTGTTTATCTTCACCATGGTGCGCAATCCTTGGGACCGGATGGTGAGCTACTATCACTGGCTGCGGACGCAGCGATTCGCGAACCCCAGCGTAGATCTGGCCAAATCGCTGGCGTTCGACGCCTTCATCGCGGCACCGCAGGTCGCCCAGAGTTTCGAGCGCGCGCCTGCGGCCTCCTATGTGACGGATGCGCGGGGGGTGGAGCGTGCGCGGCTCTACATTCGGCTGGAGTATCTGGAGGAGGATCTGGCACCGCTGGAGGCGCACCTTGGCTTCAAGCTCGATGTCCCGCATGCAAACCGCAGCGACCGCGCGCCGGACTACCGCAGCGCCTATGATGCCAAGACGCGCGCCCTCGTGGCGCGGATCTGTGCGCGCGATATCGCGCAATTCGGCTACAGCTTTTGAAAGGGCGGTTCGAATCAGCCTGTCCTGAAGCTGCTCTTGGAACTGGGGCGCGAAATGAGACCGCTTCCGCCTGCTGTCGCGTGCAGATTGTCTCCGATCTTCACCAGATCTTAGTGAATCTCATGGAACTGTCCCGATGAGCCGCAACAATGCCCCATTCCTGCCCTTATCAAGTCTCTTGGTGAACACGTGGTTAACGCCCCCTGATCACGTCACTTCAAAGCACTCCGAAATGGGTGCAGTCGCAGGGGATCGAACACGATGCTTGGAATGGGTTTCAGAACACAACAGCCGCCGCGCCGCGCGCTTGAGATGACGGGCGCTTTCGACGGCGGCATCGCCACGCTGGGCCATGGGCTGATGGCCGGGACGCGGGTGGCCAGCAATCTGGGCTGGCGCGCGATAGAGGCGCTGGCGGTGGGTGACAAAGTCCTCACCTTCGACCACGGCATGCAGGAAATTACGCAAATTCGCCGCGCGCATCTTTGGCTGGAGGACTGCCATGCCTCCACGATGATTTGGCCCGTGGTGATCCCGGAAGGCGCGCTGGGTAACCGCGAGGAGCTGGTGTTGCTGCCCGATCAGGGCGTCATGGTCGAAAGCGATGCGGCGCAGGATGCGCATGGCGATCCATTCGCGATCCTCACCGCGCACAGCCTTGTCGGCTGGCGCGGCATCCGCCGCCGCCAACCGCGGCAGCGGGTCGAACTGGTCGCGGTATATTTCGCCCATGACGAGGTGATCTATGCCGAAGGCGGCGCGCTCATTCATTGCCCCGCCGATATCTCGACCCTCGACAAGTTCCTCGATGCGGCCACGCCGACCTATGCGGTGCTGAGCGGTGAGGCTGCCGAGGAACTGGTCGATCTTATGTTTGCCGAAGAGCAAATGGCGGCACCGGCCCCTGCTTTTTGTAATCGCGGCGCTGCGCTGTGAAACTGCCACCGGCAGCTGTTGTCCGCTGAAAGGGCTGCGCCGCCGCGCATTTTGTCGCACCCCGAACTTCTGGGGCGAGCTTGATCTTCGGGGTCAAGTCATTCAGGGTCATGGGAAGGGGTGAATTTCGCGCATCAATTTTCGAAAGCGTGGCAGCCTGAACAACGGGATATTGGGCATTTGCGCCCGATCCCAATTCCAAGACGACGATTGATTTCAGACGACAATTTTAGACCAACGCAGCTTCAGGCGTATTTTTGATTAGATATTTGAAGGTTCCGCCAAGAGGAACCCATTACGGCTGAGCGTTATTGCTTATAAGGCGGCATTGATTTGGGCATTTTTGCATTTTTTTCGGTGACGTTATCCGTCATCGCGTTCCTCCCCTACATCTGCGACACGTTTCGCCGTTCTACCCAACCTGACAGGGCGACCTGGCTCATCTGGGCCGTGCTGAGCACGGCGGCCTTCTCGTCGATGCTATTCGAGGGTGCGGGGCAGGCATTGTGGTTCGTGGGGGCGCAGGCGGGGATGACGTTATTCATCTTCGTCCAGTCGATCTGGCTTGGTGCGGGCTCCTATTTCAGCCGTATCAACCTCGGTATATTCGCCGCGGCGATGTTTGCCCTGGTGGTCTGGTACGTGATGGAGACGTCGGTCTACACGCTGATGATCGTGATCTTCATCAGCGCATTGGGCGCAATCCCCACAATCCGAAAGGCCGCCCGCGCACCGCACAGCGAAACGGCAAGCAGCTGGATCATCAGCGGTGTCGCGGCACTCTGCGGGGTCGCCTCGGTCGGCTCGTTCAGCTTTTTCGAGCAGGTCTATCCCAGCTATCTGGCGCTGCTTTCGGTCTCGATCCTCTGGGCGATGTGGGTGGGACATCAGGTGCAGCCCAAGGCGCAACGCTGGTCCACGCAGGAGCTGGTGCCTGTGCCGCTCCCGGACACGCCCGTCTTTGCTTCGGTGCGGCACAAGCAAACGCTGCCTGCCGCCCCCCGGCGCGCGGAAGCGACGATGCCCTATGCGCAGATGTCAGACGCGGAGCGCCGCATGCGGTAAGGGGCGCGTACCCCTTACCGCCTTGCCTCTCAGGCCGCCTTTTCGGCGTCGGGGCCGAACCGCCCGTAGAACGTCTGGTTCTTTTCCGCCATTTCGCGCAGCAGGGCAGGGGGCTCGAACCGTTCGCCGTATTGTGCGGCCAGCTGTTCGCAGCGTTCCACCGCATAAGGCGTGCCGATCATGTCGAGCCATGAGAGCGGGCCGCCCGACCATGGCGCGAAGCCCCAGCCCAGGATCGCGCCCACGTCGCCCTCGCGGATATCCATGAGCACACCTTCCTCAAACGCGCGCACGGCCTCCAGCACCTGCACGAACATCAGACGGTCTTGTACGTCCTGAAGCGGCGGCTGCTCCTCAGCCAGTGGATACTTGTCCTGCAGACCTCTCCAGTAGCCCAGACGCTTGCCCTTTTCGTCATAGTCGAAATAGCCGGCCTTGGTCTTACGGCCCAGACGGCCTTTCTCCTCCAGCCAGACGATCAGATCGTCGGCTTCGGATGCGGGATAGGCATTGCCCATCGCGGCCTTCGTGGCGCGCATGATCTTGGTCGCAAGATCGACGGATGTCTCGTCGCCCAGCTGCACCGGCCCCACGGGGAAGCCCAACATCTGCGCGGCCTGGTCGATGTACCATGGGGCGACGCCTTCGGTGATCATCCGGTTCGCCTCGCCACCGTAAGGGATGATGCAGCGGTTGGCATAGAAGAAACGCGCGTCGTTGACCACGATCGGTGTCTTGCGGATCTGGCGCACATAGTCGAGCGCCTTGGCCACGGCACGGTCGCCGGTACCCTCGCCCTTGATGATCTCAACCAGCAGCATCCGCTCGACAGGCGAGAAGAAATGGATGCCGATGAACTGCTCCGGCCGCGAGGAGGCCTTGGCCAGATCCGTGATCGGCAGGGTGGAGGTGTTGGAGGCGAAGATGCAATCCTCGGGGATCACTGCCTCGACCTTCTTGGTCATCTCGGCCTTTACTTTGGGATCCTCGAATACCGCCTCGATGATCAGATCGCAGCCCTTGAGCGCATCGAGATCGGGCGTCGCGGTGATCAGTTTCAGCAGGGCCTCCTTCTTCTCGGGCGTGCCTTTCTTGCGCGCGATCCCCTTGTCGAGATAGGCCTCGGAGTAGGCCTTGCCCTTGTCGGCCGCCTCCTGGTCGCGGTCGATCAACACGACCTCGATGCCCGCCTGCGCGGACACGAGCGCGATGCCCGCACCCATCATGCCCGCACCCAACACGCCCAGCTTCTTGACCCGCTGGTCAGGGATGCCTGCGGGCCGCACAGCGCCTTTCTCAAGCGCCTCCTTGTTCAGGAAGAGCGAGCGGATCATCGCGGAGGAGGTGGGGTTCAAAAGGATGGATGTGAACCAGCGCGCCTCGATCTTCAGCGCGGTGTCGAACGGCACGAGCGCACCCTCATAGACCGCCGACAGAAGTGCCTTGGCCGCGGGGAATGCGCCCTTGGTCTTGCCGTTCACCATCGCGGAGGCGCCAACGAACGTCATGAAGCCCGCGGGGTGGTAGGGCGCGCCGCCGGGCATCTTGTAGCCCTTGGCGTCCCATGGCTTGAGGATGTCCGCATCCGTCGCTCCGAGCACCCAGGCGCGCGCGTCCGCCATTGGATCTTCGCTCACCTCATGGATGATGCCCGCCTTCTTGGCCGCATCGGGCGCCAACATCTTGCCCTCCAGCAGCAGCGGAGAGGCCGCCATCGCGCCGAGCATTCGCACAAGCCGCGTGGTACCGCCCGCGCCGGGGAAGATCCCGACCTGGATCTCCGGCAGGCCGATGCGCGCCTTTGGGTTGGCGGCGGCAAAGATGCGGTGCGTGGCCAGAGGCAGTTCGAGCCCGATGCCCGCAGCAGTGCCGGGCAGGACCGCGGCGACAGGCTTGCCGCCCTTGTTGCTCTTGGGGTCCATGCCCGCACGCTCGATCTTGCGCAGCAGCTTGTGCATGCGCATGGTGCCCTCGAACAGGCCGCGCGCCGGATCGTCGCCCGCATCCTCGCGCATCTTCGCCAGCAGGTTGAGGTCCATGCCGCCCGCGAAAGATCCCTCCTTGCCGGAGGTGATGATGATGCCCTTCACGGCATCATCGCCGAGCGCCTCATCGGTCAACCGGTCGAGCTCTTCCAGCCCTTCGATGGACATCACGTTCATCGATTTGTCGGCGACGTCCCAGGTGATGGTGGCGATGCCCTCGGCATCTGTTTTCATTGTGAAATCGGTCATAATAGGTTCCTGACGTATCTAGTTGTCCAGCAACTGTCGGCGCTGCGCATTGAGCGCAAAGCCAACCGCTTTGGTTGTTTCGACGGCATACTGGCTGGAGGAGATCTTCCAGCGGCCGTCATTGAATTCGAGCACCGAGTAGGCCGGAAAAGAGCCACCGATCCGCTGGTTTCCCGACATCAGATGTGTCGTGTGCGTGGCTTCGATCCGGGTCGCGCCGCGATACTCCGCAACATCGCAGCTGCGGACCAGATCGGTCACCTGCTTGCTGGCGTAATCCTGCACGACCTTTCGGAAGGTGTCGCGCAGATCTTCGCGGCTCTCGATCACCTTGTTGTCCCGGGAGGAGGCGATGAAATGGGGCAGCTGGACACATTCGGCAGAGGCATCGAAATCACTCTCCATCAACGCGCGGCGCGTCGTTTCGAGAAGCATCTCGGAGATCTCCCTTGCCGGAATGTGCCCATCCGTCCCCATGGATCACACCCGTTCGATGATCGTGGCCGCACCCATCCCGGACGCGATGCAGAGCGTGGCAAGCCCGACTTCCTTGTCTGCGCGCTCAAGCTCGTCGAGCAGGGTGCCGATGATCATGGCACCCGTGGCGCCCAGCGGATGGCCCATGGCGATGGCCCCGCCGTTGACGTTGACCTTATCGTGGTCCACATCGAAGGCCTGCATGAAACGCATCACGACGGAGGCGAAGGCCTCATTGACCTCGAAAAGGTCGATGTCGGAAATGTCCATGCCGTTGTCCGCGAGGATCTTCTGCGTCACGGGTACCGGACCGGTCAGCATGATGGTGGGGTCGGTGCCGATCTTGGCGGTGGCGCGGATCCGGGCGCGGGGCTTGAGCCCGTATTTCTCGCCGAACTCCTTGTTGCCGATCAGGATCGCCGCCGCACCGTCCACGATGCCTGAGGAATTGCCCGCATGGTGGATGTGGTTGATCTTTTCCAGATGCGGGTATTTCAGCAGGGCCACCTTGTCAAAGCCCGGCATCACCTCGCCCATCGCCTGGAAGGCGGGGTTGAGCGCACCGAGGCTCTGCATGTCGGTCTGGGGGCGCATGTATTCGTCATGGCTCAGGATCTCGAGGCCGTTCTGGTCGCGGATGGTGATCACGGACTTGTCGAAGCGCCCCTCGTCCCATGCCTTTTTGGCACGCTGCTGGGAGGCGATGGCAAGCTGGTCCGCGTCATCGCGCGTAAAACCGTACTCGGTGGCGATGATATCGGCGGAGATGCCTTGCGGCACGAAGTACTGATCCATCGCGATGGAGGGATCCGCGGCGATCGCCGCACCGTCGGAGCCCATGGGCACGCGACCCATCATCTCCACCCCGCCCGCGATATAGGCCATGCCCGCGCCGCCGCGCACCTGATTGGCGGCAAGGTTCACGGCCTCCATTCCGGAGGCGCAGAAACGGTTGATGGCGAGGCCGGGGATGCGTTCATCGAGCTCGGACGCGAGCACGGCGGAGCGTGCAAGACAGCCGCCTTGCTCCATCACCTGCGTGACATTGCCCCAGATCACATCCTCCACGGCGTGGCCCTCGAGGTTGTTGCGGTCCTTGAGCGCGTTGAGCGTGAGCGCGCTGAGGCGCAGGGCGGTGAGTTCGTGCAGCGCGCCGTCCGAGCGGCCCTTGCCGCGGGGCGTGCGCAATGCGTCGTAGATATAGGCTTCGGTCATGAGTATCTCCTTGGTAGGCCGGTAGCGGCCGGAATGGGGTTCAGGCACGGTCCGCTGGGGAACCGGGCATGAGGTCATAGGGGGCTTTCCAGCCCGGTGTGTCGGACAAGCGGGTGAGCCATGCGTCGATGTTCGGATAGGCTTTGCGGTCAAATCCAAAAGGCTCCGGGTAGTAGAGATACCCGCAGCAGCTCAGATCGGCGTTTGTGATGCTGTCGCCCACAATCCAGTCGCGCCCTTCAAGGTGGTCATTCAGCACACCATAGGCTGCTGCCAGACGTCCCTGATTGAAGGCGATCACTTCCTTGGGCTGTTTGTCCTCGGGCAGGAAATTCATCAAGAAACGGGTCATGCCCGCCATGGAGCTGAGCTTGTGATTGTCCCATAGGACCCAACGGAAGGCCTCGTAATTATCCGCGTGGGTTTTACCGCCGAACTTGCCAGATTTTTCGGTAACATAGGCCTGAATGGCGCCCGATTGTCCGGTCCGGAAATCGCCGTCCACCAGAAATGGCGCCTCGCCCATGGGATTGACCGTCTTGCGGTATTCGGGCGTGCGCGTTTCGCCGCCAAAGAAATCAACCTTGACCGGCTCCCAATCGAGGCCGGAGAGCTCCAGCGCGAGGGCGGCCTTGTAGGAGTTGCCGCTTTCGCCGAAGCAGTAGAGTTTGATGGTCATGGTTCACGTCCTGTTTTCGGTTGAGTAGCGAGAGAGCGGAGGGTCACAAATTCCGCGCAATCAGCTCCTTCATGATTTCGTTGGTGCCGCCGTAGATCCGTTGCACGCGGGCGTCGGCCCACATCTCGCCGATGGCATATTCCTGCATGAAGCCATAGCCGCCGTGCAGCTGCAGGCATTCGTCGAGGACTTCGCCCTGCGTGTCGGTGAGCCAGTATTTGGCCATCGCCGCGCGGTCCACGGTCAGCTCGCCGCGCAAGTGTTCGGCAATGCATTGGTCGAGAAAGGCGCGCGCGACGACGGTCTTGGTCTTGCATTCGGCCAGCTTGAAGCGCGTGTTCTGGAATTGCGTGAGAGGACCGCCAAAGGCCTCGCGCTCCTGGCAGTATTCGATGGTCCGGGCGAGCGCGCCTTCCATGGCGCCCACCGCCTCGCATCCGATGATCAGGCGTTCCTGCGGCAGTTGCTGCATCATCTGGTAAAAGCCCTTGCCCTCCTCGCCGCCCAGGATGTTCTCCGGCGGAATCTCGACGTTGTCGAAGAAGAGCTCGGAGGTGTCGGAGGCGTGCTTGCCGATCTTCTCGAGGTTGCGCCCGCGCTGAAAGCCCGCGGCGCCGTCCGTCTCGACGATCACGAGGCTCATGCCCTTGGAGCCTTGTGACGGGTCGGTCTTGGCCGCGACGATGATCAGGTTGGCGTGCTGGCCGTTGGTGATGAAGGTCTTTTGCCCCGACAGCCGGTAGGCGTTACCGTCCTTGATCGCCTTGGTCTTGATGCGCTGCAGGTCGGATCCGGTCGAGGGTTCGGTCATCGCGAGGGCGCCCACGATCTCGCCTGTCATCATCTTGGGGAGCCAGCGCTTCTTTTGCTCTTCAGAGCCGTAGTTCAGGATATAATGCGCAACGATGCCCGAGTGAATGCTGTGGCCCCAGCTTGCGAGGTTGGCACGGGCGGCTTCGATGAGGATCACGGCCTCATGACCGAAATCACCACCCGCCCCGCCGTATTCCTCTGGTACCGAAGGGCACAGAAGGCCCAGTTCGCCCGCCTCATACCAGATGTCACGGTCCATCTGCGACTGCTTACGCCACTTCTCGAAGCGCGGCGCCCATTCGGTGTTGATAAAACTGGCCGTCATCTCGGCGAGCATCTTGTGCTCTTCGGTCATCCAGTTGGAGGTTGTGGGGGCGAAATCGCGCATTGCTTATCCAATCACTTTCGATGTGCCTTCGGGAAATTCGACGCCCTGAAACTCGGGGTAGACCTCGCGCAGCAGATTGATCTGCTGGCTGTCCTCGACGCGGATGAGGTGCCACGCACCGCCATCCTGCAGTGTCAGGGTCGTGGTGTCGGATTGCAGCCTCGGCCCGCCACCGGGGACCTGCACGACAGTCTGCGTGGGGATGAGGCCATAGGGGCGTCCGGAGGGGGTGGTCAGGAATCGCGCGTTCTCCAGCGACATCCCGAAAGAGAGGACCTCGACCTCCGCCGTCGCCTCGCGCGTGAGCTTCGCCATTTCGCTGCGCAGCAGTTGCTCGTCCACACCGCTGTCGCGCGCGATTGCGCGGATCATGCGGGGCGGGACGACGTTGATGATCTGCGTGGTATCGCCATTGACGAAGGCGCGCTCGAAGCTTGCAATGCGGGTGGCGATGGCGGCGCGGTCCTGCGGGGGCAGGGTATAGGTTGCGGCGCAGGCGGCTGAGAACAGCAAGGCAGCCATTAACAGGGTGCGGATCATCGGTGTCTCCTCTCGTCTTCGGTCTCGGGCCGCCGGATGTTCCCCCGGTCGGCCCCGGCGCGGGGGGCTAGCGCTTGCGGCTGTCGATCTCAGCGTTGAACAGGCGCAGCCGCGCGATCAGGTTCTCCTCGTTCATCACCGAGGAGAAATTCTCGAATATGAAGGACAATGCCTCCCCCTCGTCGAGCCCCGCATCGGCGCTGAATTTTTTCAGCCTGCGGTAACCGTCCTCCGTCATGGCGACGGGAAAGCGGCGGGTCAAGCGGAAGCGTTTTGGCATCAGGTCTTTCCCTTTGACGTGTCCGGAGTACCGTACTCCGCGATGAACTCGGCGAAGGCGCCATCTAGCGCCTCGCTGTCGGCATAGGTGTCCAGCCGTTCGAGCAGCACGGTGAGCAGGTAGTTGTTGCCCAGCCCGTGTTGCGCGTTCAGCGCGCGCAGCCGCGTGTAGGCGTCTTGCGTAAGCGCCACGTTGAAGCGGCGCGGCAGCGGCAGACGTTTCGGGCGCGGCTGCGCACCCATCAGAAGTTTGCCGCGTCCAGTGCCATCACCGTATCCGCACCGGATTGGATGCGGGTGAGGTGCAATGCCGTGGCGGGCAGTTGGCGTGCCATATAGTAGCGGCCCGTCGCCAGCTTTGTCTCGTAGAACGTGACGTCGGTGGTGCCTGCGGCCAGTGCCTCACGCGCCGCCTTGCCCATCATCGCCCACATCAGACCAAGGCAGGTATGGCCGAACATGTGCATGAAGTCGTTGGAGCCTGCGAGCGCATTGTTGGGGTTCTTCATACCGTTCTGCATGAAGTACATGCCCGCGGCTTGCAGATCCTTGCTGGCCGCCTTCAGTGGCTCGATGAAGTCCCGGTCAAAGGCCTCGTCCTGACCTGCGTTGTCCTTGCAGAAGGATTTGACCAGATCGAAGAAGGCCATCACATGTTTGCCGCCGTCCTGAGCGAGCTTGCGGCCCACCAGATCCAGCGCCTGCACGCCGTTCGCGCCTTCGTAGATCATCGCGATCCGGGCATCGCGGGTGAACTGGGACATGCCCCATTCCTCGATGTAGCCATGGCCGCCGTAGATCTGCTGGGCCTTGACGGTCATGTCGTAGCCGACATCCGTCAGGAAGCCCTTGATCACCGGGGTGAGCAGGGACACCAGACCATCCGCATCCTTGTCGTCCGAGCGGTGCGCGGCGTCGATCATCGTCGCACCCCAGAGGATGAAGGCGCGCGCGCCTTCGGCAAAGCTCTTCTGGTCCATCAGCGAGCGGCGGATGTCAGGATGCACGATCAGCGGATCGGCGGGTTTGTCAGGCGCTTGCGCCCCTGTCACCGCACGGCCCTGCAGACGGTCGTGCGCATAGGCCAGGGCGTTCTGGTAGGCGACATCGGCCTGTGCCAGCCCCTGCATGCCCACGCCGAGCCGCGCCTCGTTCATCATGGTGAACATCGCGCGCATGCCCTTGTGCTCTTCGCCCAGCAGGTAGCCGGTCGCATCGTCGTAATTCATCACGCAGGTGGAGTTGCCGTGGATGCCCATCTTGTCCTCGATGGAGCCGACGGAGACGCCGTTGCGCGGGCCGAGGGAGCCATCCTCGTTCACGTTGACCTTGGGCACAATGAAAAGCGACACGCCCTTGATGCCTTCGGGACCGCCCTCGATCTTGGCCAGCACCAGATGGATGATGTTGTCGGCCATGTCATGCTCGCCCGAGGAGATGAAGATCTTCTGGCCGGTGATCTTGTAGCTGCCATCGTCCTGTGGCACGGCCTTGGTCCGCATCAGACCCAGATCGGTGCCGCAATGCGGCTCGGTCAGGTTCATGGTGCCGGTCCATTCGCAGCTGACCATCTTGGGCAGATACTTGTCCTTCTGCGCATCCGTGCCGTGGGCGAGGATGGCGGAAGCCGCACCATGTGTCAGTCCCTGATACATCGTGAAGGCCATGTTGGAGGCAGAGAACATCTCGCCCACGGCAGAGCCGATGACATGCGGCATGTTCTGGCCGCCGTATTCCTCGGGCATGTCCAGCCCGGGCCAGCCGCCTTCCTTGACCTTCTCGAAGGCGTCCTTGAAGCCCGCGGGTGTGTAGACCACACCGTTTTCCAGCCGACAGCCCTCCTTGTCACCGCTCACGTTCAGCGGTGCGAGCACTTCCGAGCTGAGCTTGCCTGCCTCTTCGAGGATAGCGGAGGTGAAATCAGGCTCCAGGTCGGCGTAGCCCGGAATGGTCGCCTGGGTGATTTTCAGGACGTCGTGCAGGACGAACTGCAAGTCCTTGGTGGGCGCTGTGTATGTCGGCATTTGGTCTCTCCCTTGATCGTATGATTGTGTGTCGTTTACGTCTCAGCCTGCCTTGCTCTGCAGGCTGAGCGAGGACATTACTTTCTCGGCCCATTTCAGCTGGTCGCGCAGATCCGCGATGGCGCTGTCGAGTTCGGCGCGCTGGGATTCGAGGGCCGTGAGGCGCTCGCTGGCCAGCGTATAGGATTGCTCGATCTGCTGGCGCTGACCGTCACCCTTGTAATAGAGATCAAGAAGCTGGCGGATCTCCTCTAGCGAAAATCCGAAGCGCTTGCCGCGCAGGATCAGCTTGAGGCGCGCGCGGTCGCGCTTGGTGAAAAGGCGTTTCTGGCCGATGCGCTTTGGGAAAAGCAGCTCTTTGGCCTCGTAGAAACGTAGTGTGCGCGGGGTGACATCGAAGGTGTCACACATCTCGCGGATCGTCAGTGCGTCGGTACTCATAAGGTTCTCGCGGTTTGATGGCAGCTGTGTGCCGTGCGTTTGAAAGGGGATTACATTCTTTGTGCAAGGTGACGTAGTGATACGTCACGTCAGTTTCTAGGCTTACCTTTTGTGACCTAACGTCAACTCTGGCGACCGGCATAATTCCGCGGACCGGAGCGATCGGCGTGCATCCCCTGATGGCGCTCAAATCCCAGATATGCAAAGAGGTCGGCGTTGCAACGACCGGTCCAAGCTGAAATGCCGGAATTGCAGAAATGTATGAATTCCTGTGCCGTTGGGCGCTTCACTTCGACGTTCCGAGAATTGGAGAAATGAATGGACTGTGTGGTTCTGCCATTGAAACCCGCGGACAAATCCGCCGCCGGACTGGACCGCGACCCCAACCGCTCGCGCCTGATGGTTGCCGCGGGAATCGTGGAGACGATCGCCTTTGACATCGCGCGCGACCGGCCCGCCGAGACGGTGGTCGACCTCCTGGCAATCGCGCGGGAGATCGAGAAGGCGGCGACCCGGTTGGAACCTGCGGACTGAGCTGCCTTAGGTCGGGGATTTCTGCCCCAGCGCCTCCAACGTGACGTCGCGCAGGCGGGTGAGCTCGCTCAGCGCCTCGTCGAGCTGCTTGCGCTTCTCCGAGAGTTCTTCGAGCTGGCCATTTGCCATCTCCACCCAGGCGCGCATCTGCGCCTCCGTGCCCTCGTTCTCGTATATCAGCAGCCATTGCCGGATGTCCTCCAGCGCGAAGCCGAAGCTGCGCCCCCGCAGGATCAGCGCCATGCGCGCGCGTTCGCGCGGGCCATAGTAGCGCGTCCGCCCCTCCCGATCCGGCGCGAGCAGCTCGATATACTCGTAATAACGCAAAGTGCGCGGTGTCACGTCGAACTTCGCGCACATCTCCTTGAAGCTCAGGCGGCTGTCATCGCTCATCCGGGCACTCCTCCTCGTTCCCTAGGCTAGAAGCCCTGCGGGCGATGTGCAACGGGCACTCTTGCCCTTTCAGGATCGGTGGGCTGTAAAGGGCGCCGAAAGGCAAGCGTTCGTGTCTGCCCGCAAGGAGAGCCCATGTCCGACAAGTCCGTACTCGCACGCCAGTTCATTCAGGCGCTGCCCCATTCCGTCATGCTGGGCATGGAGCCGCTCGAGATGGGCGAGGGGGAGGCCGCGATCTGCATGCCGTACAAGCCGGAACTGGTCGGGGATCCGGTTACGGGGGTGATCCATGGCGGCGCCGTCTCGGCGCTGATGGATACCTGCTGCGGGGCGGCGGTGATGTGCCATCCCGCAAACACCGGCGGTACGGCGACCATCGATCTGCGTATCGACTACATGCGTGCGGCCACACCCGGACAGACCATAACGGCGCATGCAACGTGCTATCACATCACCCGCTCGGTCGCCTTCGTGCGGGCGGTAGCGCTTGATGAGGACAAGGAGAACCCGGTGGCCTCCGCAACGGGCGCCTTCACCGTGGAGGGCAGGACATGAGTTCGCGCGCGCGCCCCGAGCCGGTGCAGGTCATCAAGCAGCGCCGCGATGCCGCCCTGCGCGCGCTGACCGGCGCGGTGCCCTACATCCGCTTTCTCGGCATCGTGTTCGAGCGGCGGGGCGATGAGCTGACGGGGATCCTGCCGTTCCGCGAGGAGCTGGTGGGCAATCCCTTGCTGCCCGCATTGCATGGCGGCGCCACGTCGGCCTTTCTGGAAGTGACGGCGGTGACGACGCTCAACTGGGCGCATCTGTGGGACGATCTCGAGGCGGGCAAGCTTGATCTGGAGCATGCCGCGCCGGAGGATCTGCCGCGCTTGCCCAAAACCGTCGGTTTCACCGTGGACTACCTGCGCACCGGCCTGCCGCGCGACGCCTATGCGCGCGCCCGGATCACGCGGGCCGGGCGACGCTATGCCTCCGTCCAGGTGGAGGCGTGGCAAGACAACCGTGAGCGTCTCTACGCGCAGGCGACAGGGCATTTCGTGATGCCGTCGCCGCGTGGCTGAGACCGCCGCCGCCCCGCTGCCGCTCAGCCACCGCCGGGTGCTGCGCATCGCGGTGCCGATCGTGCTCTCCAATGCCACGGTGCCCATTCTGGGCGCGGTCGATACCGGCGTGGTGGGGCAGATGGGCTTGGCCGCACCGATCGGTGCCGTGGGCATCGGTGCCGTGATCCTTTCGGCCTTCTACTGGATGTTCGGATTCCTGCGTATGGGCACGGTCGGCCTCACCGCGCAGGCGGAGGGCGAGGGCGACGCGGGCGAGGTCGCGGCACTGCTCACCCGCTCGCTGATGATCGGCTTCGGCGCAGGGCTCGCCATCATCGCGTTGCAGGGCGTGCTCTTCTGGGCCGCGTTCCGGGTTTCACCCGCGAGCGCGGAGGTCGAGGGACTGGCGCGACAATACATGGCGGTGCGCATCTGGTCCGCGCCCGCGGCCATCGCGCTCTACGGCATCACCGGCTGGCTCATCGCGCAAGAGCGCACGCGCGCGGTGCTGGTGCTGCAGCTCTGGATGAACGGGCTCAACATCGCGCTCGACCTGTGGTTCGTGATCGCGCTGGGCTGGGGCGTACAGGGTGTCGCCTTCGCCACGGCGATCGCGGAGTGGAGCGGCCTGATCCTCGGCCTGTGGTTCTGCCGCCCGGCCTTTGTGCAGGCGGCATGGCGGCGCTGGTCGCAGGTGTTTGACGGCGCGCGCTGGCGGCGGATGATGGGCGTGAACGGGGATATCCTCGTGCGCTCCCTGCTGCTCGAGGCGATCTTCGTGAGCTTCATGTTCATCGGCGCGGGGCAGGGCGACGTCACGCTCGCGGCCAATCAGGTGCTGCTGCAGTTCCTCATGATCGCGAGCTACGCGCTCGACGGGTTCGCCTTTTCGGCGGAGGCACTGGTGGGCCGTGCGTTCGGCGGGCGCGACCCGCATCGCCTGCGCCGCGCGGCACTTCTGGCGAGCGGGTGGGGCATGGCGGCGGCGGCGCTCATGGCGCTGGGCTTTGCCCTCTTCGGCGCGCAAATCGTGGATCTGATGACCACCGCGCCGCAGGTGCGGGCGCAGGCGCGCGTCTACCTGCCCTATCTGGTGGCGCTGCCGCTCATCGGCTGCGCGGCCTTCATGCTCGACGGGATCTTCGTCGGGGCGACGCGTAGCCGCGACATGCGCAACATGATGGCACTGTCCTTTGGCGTCTATGCGGTCTGCGTGGCCGTGATGGTGCCGGTGCTGGGCAACCACGGCCTGTGGCTCGCGATGCTGGTGTCCTTCGTCGCGCGTGCGATCACGCTCGGCGCCCGCTATCCTGCGCTGGAACGGGCGGCGGCGCGCTAAAGCCAGTCGCTGCGGCGGCTGCCCACGGCCTGCGCCACTGTGTCAAATCCGTCGCGCGCCAGATGCGCATCGATGCCGCGCGCGATCTCGCCCACCAGCGACAGGCCGCCGAAAACCAGCGCCGTATAGAGTTGCACGGCCGATGCGCCCGCGCAGATCTTGGCGTAGGCCTGATCGGCGTCGCCGATGCCGCCGACGCCGATCAGGGGCACATCCGTCAGGGTGGACAGACGGGCAAGCACGCGGGTCGATATCTCGAACAGGGGCGCGCCCGATAGACCGCCCGCCTGATCGCGGTGACGCGATTGCAGGCCCGTGCGCGCGAGGGTGGTGTTGGTGGCGATGATCGCGGACACGCCCGCGTCCTGCGCCACCTGAGCCACATCGGCGATCTCGGCCTCTGTGAGGTCCGGGGCGATCTTGAGCATGACGGGCGTGCGCCCGCGCACCGCCATCACACCCTCCAGTAGCGCGGCGAGGGCGGCCTTGCCCTGCAGATCGCGCAAGCGCTCGGTGTTGGGAGAGGAGACGTTGACGGTGGCAAAATCGACGTGATCGCGGGCGGCCTCCATCACGCGGGCAAAATCCGACGCGCGGTCCGTGCTGGTCTTGTTGGCGCCGAGGTTCAGGCCGACCGGGATGGGCCGGGGTGCGGCGGCCAACCGGGCGCAGATCGCCTCCATCCCGTCGTTGTTGAAGCCGAAGCGGTTGATCGCCGCGCGGTCCTCGATCAGTCGGAAAAGCCGCGGCTTGGGGTTTCCGGGCTGCGGCAGGGGCGTGGCCGCACCGACCTCGATAAAGCCGAAACCAGCCGCGCAGAGCGGAGCGATGGCCGTCGCGTTCTTGTCGAAACCCGCGGCCAGACCGACCGGATTGGGCAGGTGCAGGCCCGCCAGATCCACCTCGAGGCGCGGGCTCGTGACCGGACCGGGGTGCGGCGCCAGCCCCGCGTTCAGAGCGCGTAGCGCGAGGCCATGGGCCGCCTCGGGATCGATGCGCCGCAGCAGGCCGAGCCCCAGCGCCTCGATCACCTTGTTCATGCGAAAGCGTCCGTCACCGGCAGGGGCCGCGTGCGGATCAGGCGCGAATTGCGCACCGCCGCCTGCCGGTGGACCACGGCGCGCTGATATTCGGGGTCGGTGACCATTGCGAGGAAGGCATGTGCGTTGGGGTAGGCTGCGATGAACATCGCGTCCCATCGCTCGTCCGGCGCGCCGATGAGGCTCACGTCGAAGCCGCCGCGCCAGATGATGCTGCCGCCGACCCGCGCGAGTACCGGGGCACTGGCGGCGCCATAGGATGCGTAGGCCTGCGCACCGCTGGGCGCGTCCCTGGCCGCGGGATGATCCTGGGGGTATTCCGCCCGGTCCAGAAACTGCACGAGGTTGAGCATGTGGATGGGCGTCTCGCGGTCGAGGGATTTGAAGATCTCGAAGGCGGCGCGCTCGGTATCGCGGTACTCGCTCACGACGCGGCCTCCTCGAGACCGGCAGGGAAGCGGTGCACCCCGCCCTGTATCGGCAGCGGCTGGGCCCAGACGACATCCTGCAGCCGCAGCGGGGCGTAGAGATGCGGGAAATGCGCACCGCCGCGCGATACCTCCCATTCGAGCGCATCGCCGAGACGCTCCGCCTCTACCGCGACGAGGAACAGACCCTCGACACCCGCGAAGTGCTTGGCCGCCGTCTCGGGGGCCTGCGCGGCGGTCGAGAAATGGATGTAGCCATCGGCGAGATCGACGGGCGCGCCCGCGCTCTGACCCTGTGCGCGCAGGGCCTGCCATTCATCGGAGCGGAAAATCTTGAATATGAGCATGGCACCCCTGATGCCGCCCCCGCGCGGGGCGGTCAAGTCCCGACGCGCAGCCCGCGAGATGGGCAACGTACCGGGGGTGACGCAACGCAAGGTAGACATCGCCTTTGACAGGTTCCCGCGCGCGCGCCACGATACGGCGATAGATTCCTTGGGGAGATACCGGATGAAACGATTCCTTTTGAGCGCCGCCGCCTTGGGCCTTACGGCAGGCATGGCCAGCGCCGACTACACTCTCACCATTTTGCACACCAACGACTTCCACGCGCGGTTCGAGCCGATCAGCAAGTATGACGGCCCCTGTGCTGCGGAAGACAATGCGGCGGGCGAATGCTTCGGTGGCTCGGCCCGGCTGGTCACCGCGCTGGCCGAGGCGCGGGCGCGCAGCAACAACTCCATCCTCGTGGACGGTGGCGACCAGTTCCAGGGCACGCTCTTTTACAACTACTACAAGGGCCAGCTGGCTGCCGAGATGATGAACAAGCTCGGCTATGACGCGATGACCGTGGGCAACCACGAATTCGACGACGGCCCCGAAGTCCTTGCCGCCTTCATGGCCACTGTGAACTTCCCCGTTCTGATGTCCAACGCGGACGTGAGCGGCGAGCCCCTGCTGGCCGACACGCTCGCCAAATCCACCGTGATCGAGCGGGGCGGGGAGCGGATCGGCCTCATCGGGCTGACGCCGCAGGATACCGCGGAACTCGCGAGCCCCGGCGAAAACGTGATCTTCAGCGATCCGGTCGCCGCCGTGCAGGGCGAGGTGGACAAGCTCACCGGCGAGGGCGTGAACAAGATCATCGTGCTGAGCCATTCGAGCTATGCCGTGGACCAGCGTGTCGCCGCCGAGACGACGGGCGTCGATGTGATCGTGGGTGGCCATTCCAACACCTTGCTGAGCAACACCGAGGAGCGTGCGGAGGGACCCTATCCGACGATGGTGGGCGATACCGCGATCGTGCAGGCCTATGCCTACGGCAAGTTTCTCGGGAGAGCTCAACGTGACCTTCGATGATGCGGGCATGATCACTCAAGCCGTGGGAGAGCCGATCCTGATCGACGCTTCCGTCTCCGAGAACGAAGAGACCGTCGCGCGCATCGCCGAGATGGCCGCACCGCTGGAGGAGATCCGAAACGAGGTGGTCGCCGAGACGGCAGCGCCGCTTGAAGGTGACAGGTCCGTCTGCCGCGCCATGGAATGCTCGATGGGCAACCTGATCGCGGATGCGATGCTGGCCCGCGTCGCCGATCAGGGCATCGAGATCGCGTTGCAGAACAGCGGCGGCATCCGCGCGAGCATCGATGCGGGCGAGGTGACCAAGGGCGAGGTGCTGACCGTGCTGCCGTTCCAGAACACCCTTTCCACCTTCCAGGTGACCGGAGCGGTGCTGATGGAGGCGCTGGAGAACGGCGCGAGCCAAGTTGAGGAGGGCGCCGGGCGCTTTCTCCAGGTGGCGGGTCTGACCTACACCGTCGATCCGGCGGCGCCTGCCGGATCGCGGGTCTCCGATGTGATGGCAGGCGGTATGCCGCTCGAGATGGACAAGATCTACGGCGTCGTCTCCAACAACTTCATCCGCAACGGCGGCGACGGCTTTGACATGTTCAAGACGGCGCAGAATGCCTATGACTTCGGCCCCGACGTGGCGGATGTGACGTCGGAGTACCTCGCGCAGAACGCACCTTACGAGCCCTACACCGACGGGCGCATCACGCTGAAGTAAGACCGCTTCGGGCGAACATAGCGGCGCGCTGCCTGTCGGGGGCGCGCCGTTTTTCATGACTTGCGGGTGATGCGCAAGGCGAAGCAGTTGTTGCGCGCGGAGCGGACATCGACGAAGGCGATCTTCGGGTCTTCCAAAAGCGTGCTCGCATAAGCTTCGATCTCAACTGAGGGGGTGACGCGGCCCGTGCCGTAGCTGATCCGATGATCGGCGGTGTAGCCCTTGAGCAGGTAATCGGGGCTGGTTTGCAGCACGGGTGGCAACACATCGCCGTCATACGCGGCACACGCGTCGGCACACAGAAAGATCGGCCCAGTCTCTGCATTGGGATGCAGCCCGTCGAAGGGGCGGTGCGCGAGGATGAGCATGCTCGCGCCCTCGGGGATCATCCGCAGGCAGTGGCGGCACGGGTTGCCGGATCCGTTCGAGACGCCGTGTTCGGGCGGTTGGCCGTAGGCGTCTGGGCCGCCGGCGCGCAGCGCCTCGACGGTGGGCGTCGGCAAGGGGGTGTAGCGTATCGGGGTCATCGGCATCTCCTTTGCGCTTTTGATACAGCGCAAGGTGTTTCCCGCGCGATCCGGATTTTGCGCAATGCGCCCCTTGTGCCTATATTTGGGCGGCACGAGAACATGAAAGGCGGTCGAGGATGTGTGGACGTATGGCGCTGACGCTGCCGCCCGAGGCGATGGCGCAGATCTTCGAGGCGGCCCCGGCCAATACGCTGCCTGCGGGTCCCAACTACAACATCTGTCCGACCGACGAGATCGCCGTGATCACCAGCGGGCCGGATGCGCCGCGCCGGATGGAGACGATGCGCTGGGGGCTGATCCCGAGGTGGTACAAGCACCCGACGGATGGCCCGCTGCTGATCAACGCACGGGCAGAGACGGTGCTGGAAAAGCCCGCGTTTCGCGCGGCGGTGCGCACGCGGCGCGTGCTGATCCCGGCCAGCGGATTTTATGAGTGGACCAAGGATGCGCAGGGTGGCCGCGATCCGTGGTACATCACCCGGCGGGACGGTGCGCCGCTCGCGCTCGCCGGTCTGTGGCAGGGCTGGCAGGATCCGGCGACGGCGGAGGAGTGCCGCACGGTGGCCGCGCTGACCGTGGCGGCCAACACGCCCATGCAGGCAATCCACCACAGGATGCCCGTGGTGGTGGAGCCCGAGGACTGGGCACTGTGGCTCGGCGAGCGCGGCAAGGGCGCCGCACCGTTGATGCGGGCGGCCGCCGATGACGTGCTGCATTGGCACCGCGTTTCGCGCGCGGTCAATTCAAACCGCGCGGAGGGGCCGGAGTTAATCATGCCCTGGAGCGATGAGATGGCGGATCCGTAGAACCGCTTGCGCTCAGTCCTGGGGTACAAATGCCGCGCCGACTTGGCCGCTGAAGTTCAGCGTGCCGATGATGTCGCGGCAACACGCAAAACGCATCTGCCAAGCATTGCTATGCTCCTGTGTGTCGGCCCTCACCGCCACGGCGACTGTCGACCGACCATGGGTGTGGCCGAAGTGAGGCAGCGCGACACATTTTGTATCCACGAATATGCCCTCTGGCGGGCAGGATCTGCAGGCTTCCGACCAAGCCTTGTTAAACATGGTCGCGCGCTCAGGGCTGGCTCATCTGCGCCTTCAGCCAGTCGCAGAATGCCACCAGCGGCGGCGGGGCGGGGCGGTCGTCCGGCCAGACGAGGTAATAGCTGCCGATGCTGCGCGTTGTCTGGTCGGACGCGAGGATGAGTTGACCATCTTTCAGATAGGGCTCGGCCACGAATGTGGGCAGCAGTGCGATGCCCAGCCCGTGCAGTGCTGCCTGTGCCATGGTGGCGAATTGATCGAACATCATGCCGTGGGGCGGATCGCAGGGGTGGCCCACCGCCTCGAACCACCGCGCCCAGGCACGCGGGCGTGTCTCCAGATGCAGGAGCGGATGACCGAGCAGGGCGGCGGGGTCGTCGAAAGGCGCACCGGACATTCCGGGCGCGCAGACCGGCACCACGACCTCCGGCATGAGGGGCAGGTAATGGACGCCGGGCCAATCCTCGTGCCCGAAATGGATCGCCGCATCGAACGGGCTCGCGCCGAGCGCGAAGGGCTGCAGGCGCGTGGAGAGGTTCACGGTCACCTCGCGGTGCTCTGCCGCGAAATCCGCCAGCCGGGGGGCCAGCCAATGCATGCCGAACGCGGGCAGGATCGCCAGCGACAGGGCACCTGAATGGCTCTGCGTGCCCGCGATGAGCGAGGCCTGCGCCAGACGGCCCAGCACTTCGCGCACCTCGCGCACATATGCGCTGCCCGCCTGCGTACAGCGCAGACGTCGCCCCTGCCGTGCCATCAGCTGCACGCCCAGCTGTTCCTCCAGCGCCTTGATCTGGCGGCTTATGGCCGATTGGGTCAGTGAAAGCTCCGTCGCGGCCTGCGTGGCGCTGCCCAGCCGGGCGCACGCCTCGAAGGCCAGCAGGGCAGAGACGGACGGCAGGTAGCGGCGTGGGGCGATCATGTATTCAAAAAACTCATAGGTTGAGGATGAAGCATCGTTAGAACTTTGCCCTCGAATATGCAATAAAGACGTCAATCCAAAGATAATTCCCATGTACCCCCATCTGAAAGGTCATGCCATGAATGCCGAAGCCCCGATTCTCAAAGCAAAAGACGCCCCCGACATGGGGCAGTTCGATTGGACCGATCCGCTGCGCCTGAACGAGCAGCTCTCCGAAGATGAGCGGATGATCATGGAGAGCGCCAAGGCCTACGCGCAGGAAAAGCTGCAGCCGCGGGTGATCAAGGCCTTCGCGGAGGAAGAAACCGATGCGGGCATCTTCCGCGAGATGGGCGACATGGGCCTGTTGGGCGTCACGGTGCCCGAGGAATATGGCGGGCTGGGCGGCTCCTATGTGGCCTACGGTCTCGTCGCGCGGGAAGTGGAGCGTGTCGACAGCGGCTACCGGTCGATGATGTCGGTGCAAAGCTCGCTGGTGATGTACCCTATCTATGCCTACGGCTCCGAAGCGCAGCGCAAGAAATATCTGCCCAAGCTCTCCTCGGGCGAATATATCGGCTGCTTTGGTCTGACCGAGCCTGACGCGGGGTCCGACCCTGCGGGTATGAAGACGCGCGCGGTCAAGACGGCCAACGGCTACAAGCTCACCGGCTCGAAGATGTGGATCTCCAACGCGCCCATCGCGGATGTTTTCGTGGTCTGGGCGAAATCCGAAGAGCATGGCGGCAAGATCCGCGGCTTCATCCTCGAAAAGGGGATGAAGGGCCTTTCCGCGCCCAAGATCGGCAACAAGCTCAGCCTGCGCGCCTCCATCACCGGCGAGATCGTGATGGACAACGTCGAAGTGGGCGATGACGCGCTGCTGCCCAACGTTCAAGGGCTCAAAGGTCCGTTCGGCTGTCTCAACCGCGCCCGCTACGGCATCAGCTGGGGTGTGATGGGCTCGGCCGAGTTCTGCTGGCACGCAGCGCGCCAATACGGCCTGGACCGTCACCAGTTCAACAAGCCGCTGGCGCAGACGCAGCTCTTCCAGAAGAAGCTTGCGGACATGATGACGGAAATCTCGCTGGGCCTGCAGGCGTCCTTGCAGGTGGGTCGTCTGATGGATGCCGCAAATGCCGCGCCCGAGATGATCTCCATCGTGAAGCGCAACAACTGCGGCAAGGCGCTCGAGATCGCGCGCCATGCCCGAGATATGCACGGCGGCAATGGCATCTCCGGCGAGTTCCAGGTGATGCGCCATATGGTCAACCTCGAGACTGTGAACACCTATGAAGGCACGCATGACGTACACGCGCTGATCCTTGGCCGCGCGCAGACAGGCTTACAGGCGTTTTTCTAAGATCGAAAGATCATGATGCAAGGGATCAACCCGCGTACCAATCAGTGCGCGGGTTGATCTTTTTTGAACGCAGGAGGGCTGCCCACGCTTGGCCCCAGGCGGTCCATCTCCCCGGCAACTGCGTGATGAAGCCTTTGGCAGATGCACCTTGAGGTGCTATTCCTCGGATAACATCAAATCCCTTGCGCAGAGGCCAGAAATCTGACGACAAAGCCACTGCATGGCGGGGTAAGGGCGATGTTGGAGTTTGGCCCCATCATCGGGTTCGTCATTACCTACCTGATCCTGAGGCATGAGACCTATTGGATTTCGGAGACCGCATATTCCGGTTTTCTCGTGGTGACCGCGGCCTTCATCCCCGTGTTTCTGGGGGCCACCTATGCCCTGTGGTATTTGACGCGCAGGGTCGCGCGCATACAGGTCGCGACGGCGGTGATGGTCGTTATATTCGGGGGGCTTGGGGTCTGGCTCAACGATGATAGGCTGCTCATGATCAAGCCGACGGCGATCTACCTGACACTCGCCCTTGTCTTGTGCATCGGTCTGCTGCGCGGTCAATCATGGCTTGAGTTCATCATGGAGGACATGATTCCGCTGAGGCCGAAGGGCTGGATGCTCCTTACGAGACGGGTGACAGTCCTGTTCTTCGCGTCGGCAGGCGCAAACGAGCTTGTCTGGCGCACGCAATCCGAAAGTTTCTGGGTGCTCTTCGAGACTTTGTTTATGCCGCTCGTCATCCTGGTCTTCTTCCTGGCGCAGATCGGGCTCTATGTGGAGTATGCGACGCTGAGCCCCTCGAGGAGAAAGCGTTAAAGTAGCGCATGGTTTTTATGCGCATGGTGTGTTTCTGCGCGCATCGAGGATCGGCAGGATCTGCAGGATAACCCATTCGCGGTGGAAAGCGGCTCTGAGAATTTCCTTGCGGTGAATCGCTTTCCGGCGTTCAATTGTCATACATTTAAAGAATGAGGGGCACAGCGCCCTCGTGGCTACCACTCACAATGCCCTATGCGACCCACCGGGAGGGGCGGGCCGCATATGCCAAGCGTGCATCTATTTCTGGGAGGACAACAGATGAATTTACGGCCCGATCCTACGTTTCACGCCACACCGCAGCTTGCCATGCAGGCGCCGGTGGAAAACTATGCATTCACCATCATGCTTGGCGCCGATGGCACCCAGTCGGACGGGATCGCGGTCGTGGATGTGAACCCGAAATCCGACAGCTACGGCCAGATCGTGCACACGGTCATGGCGCCCAATGTCGGCGACGAGTTTCACCATTTCGGCTGGAACGCCTGTTCGTCATCGCTCTCTCCGCTCACGGGCCATGCGTTCCTGGAGCGGCGGTACCTGATCGTGCCGGGTATCCGGTCAAGCCGGATCTACATCATCGACGTCAAGGATCCGCTGAAGGCAAAGATCCACAAGATCATCGAGCCGGAGGAGGTGTTTGCCAAGACCGGCTATTCGCGCCCCCACACGATCCACTGCGGACCCGAAGGCATCTATGTCAGCACGCTCGGTGGCGGCGGCAAGGATGGTACCGACGGCCCTCCGGGCATCTTCATCATGGATTGCGAGATTTTCGAGATCATCGGCCGCTACGAGATGGACCGGGGCAAGCAGGACAAGCATTATGACTTCTGGTGGAACCTGCCGCAGGATTACATGGTCAGTTCCGAATGGGGCCTGCCGCCGCAATACGAAAACGGCGTGGTGCCTGAGGACCTGCTGAGCAACAAATACGGCCATTCCATCCACTTCTGGGATCTGCGCGCGCGCAAGAACATCCAGACGATCGACTTCGGCGAGAACTACCAGATGGCGCTGGAGATCCGGCCCGCGCATGACCCGTCGAAATCCTATGGCTTTTGCGGGGTGGTGGTGGACACGACCAACCTGCAAGGTGCGATCTTTACCTGGTGGCGCGGCGATGACGGCACATGGCAGGCCAAGAAGGTCATCACCATCGACCCGCGCCCCGAGGATGCGAACAACCTGCCCGATCTGCTCAAGGGGTTCGGGGCGGTGCCGCCGCTGGTCACGGACATCGATCTAAGTCTCGATGACCGCTTTCTCTACGTCGCCTGCTGGGGACTGGGGGAAATGCACCAATATGACGTGAGCGATCCGTTCAACCCCAAGCTTGCGGGCAAGGTCGAACTTGGCGGGATCGCCAAGGGCGCCAAACATCCCAACGGCAAGCCTTTCGCCTATGGCCCCCAGATGGTCGAGATCAGCCGCGACGGCAAGCGGGTCTATTGGACCAACTCACTCTACTCGACCTGGGATGATCAGTTCTATCCCGACGACGAGGGCGGGCAGATGGTGATGGCCAATGTGGGCAAGGATGGCGGCCTGACGCTCGATCCCGACTTCTACGTGGATTTCCCCAAGGGGCTGCGCGCGCATCAGATCCGGCTCGAGGGTGGCGATTGTTCCACCGACAGCTTCTGCTATCCCAACGTCTGATAAGTGCTTGATGTGACAACGCTGGCGGCCCTCTGGGGGGCCGTTGTCCTGTCGGGCATCTATCACGGGATCAACCCCGGCATGGGGTGGCCGCTCGCGGTCTCGGCTGCCCTTTTCGAGCGCAGGACACCGGCGCTGCTGGTGGCGCTGGGCTGGCTTGGGTTCGGGCATTTCCTGGCGATGACGGCGATCCTGCTGCCGTTTTCGTTGATGACGGCGCTGGTGGCGTGGGAGAGCCAGATCAGGATCGGCGCGGGAATGCTGGTGATCGGGCTCGGGGTCTATCTGCTGATCAACCGGCGCCATCCCCGTTTTCTGGCACGGGTCAAGCCGTCGCGTCTGGGGCTGTGGTCGTTTCTGGCGGCGATGGCGCATGGCGCGGGGCTGATGTTGCTGCCGATCTACCTTGGGCTCTGTGCGGTCGGCGATCTGGATGCAGGCCATGCGGCTGCGGGCACGCTGATGGCAGGCAACATCAGTACCGCCTTCGCCGTGGCGCTGGCGCATACCGCGGCTATGACGCTGTCGGGCGGGCTTCTCGCGGCGGGGATGTATTTCTGGTTGGGGCTGAAGTTTCTCTCGCGCAGCTGGTTCAACCTCGACGTGGTCTGGGCGCTCGGCCTGATTCTGGTCGGAACCTTGGGCATCGCCCACGCGGCCTGAGTCCTTCCGACTTTCCTTTACCCTACGTTAGTCAATTGAATTCAGCGCTTTGCGACAATATTGCACACGTGTGCAAAAATCAGTTGCCAAGCGTGATCGCGCGCTCCTAATCTTGACGCCAGACACGGGCTGCACCGTGAGCGGGGGGACGATGGCCGAGATTCAGCTGAAGGGTGTCAACAAGCGCTGGGGCAGTTTCGTGGGGGTCGAAAACTTCAATCTCACCATCGCCGACGAGGAGTTTCTGGTGCTGCTGGGTCCCTCGGGCTGCGGCAAGACGACGACGATGCGGATGATCGCGGGCCTGGAGGATGTGACCGAGGGCGAGATCGTGATCGACGGGCGGGTGATCAACGATCTGGACCCCAAGGACCGCGATGTGGCGATGGTGTTCCAGAGCTACGGTCTCTATCCGCATCTCAACGTCTATGACAACATCCGCTTCCCGCTGAAGGTGCGCAAGGTGGACCCCTCCACCCATGATGAACGCGTGCGGCGCGCCAGCGCGATGGTGGAACTCGATGATTTCCTGCACCGCAAGCCTGCGGAGCTGTCAGGCGGCCAGCGACAGCGCGTGGCCCTCGCCCGCGCCATCGTGCGCGAGCCCAACGTGTTTCTGATGGACGAGCCGCTGAGCAATCTCGACGCCAAGCTGCGCGTTTCCACCCGTGCGCAGATCAAGAACCTCAGCCATGAGCTCAAGGTCACGACCGTCTACGTGACCCATGACCAGATCGAGGCGATGACGCTCGCCGACCGGGTCGTGGTCATGAAGCAGGGCAAGATCCAGCAGGTCGGCACCCCCACGGAGATCTACGACAACCCGGCCAATACCTTCGTGGCGAGCTTCATCGGCTCACCTGCGATGAACCTGATGGACGGAGAGATCCGCGGCGGCGTCTTCACCGGTATCAATGTTCGGATCGCGGGCCTCGATGCGGCCGATGGAGAGGTGACGCTCGGCTTTCGCGCGGAGGATGCCGCCGTGGCCGAGCCGGGCAGCGACGCCCAGATCACGGCCCCCATCTACACCATCGAACTTTTGGGCGATGCGGTTATGCTGGCCGTGCGGGCAGGGGGGCAGCTGGTCTCCGTCAAGGCGTCCAAGGAATTCCGGGCCAAGATCGGGGAGCAGATCGCCTTTTCCGTCAGCCCCGAGATTTGCCACATCTTCGATCGTGCCACAGGCGAGAGGGTCTGAGGCGCGCAACAAACCCCTGCGCGCAGGCGCAGGGACATAGGGTGCAGCCTTGCAAGATGCACCTGGCACAATAGCAAAACAGGGAGTTTGCACATGTTGAAGAACCTAATCCTCGCGGGCGCCGTATCCTTGATGGGATCGACCGCATTCGCCGCGTGTTCCTATGAGAATGACACCGAGATCAAGATGCTCTCCGCCGGCTTCGAGGCGTGGAAAGCGGTGGCGGACGCGATGGCGGAGTGCGGCAACTTCCAGGCTGAGCTCGATCAGGAGTTCCGCACCAAACAGCCCGCCGCATTCGAGGCGAACCCCTCGCTCTATCACATCGGCGGCGTGTCCAATGGCACGATCACCCCGCTGCTGAACTCCGAGACGATCCGCCCGCTGGATGATCTGGTCGCGAAGTACGGGCAAAACCTCACGCCGAACCAGCTCATCCGCATCGACGGAAAGATCATGGCGGTGGCGATGATGGTCAACACGCAGCATCTGATGTACCGCGAGGATATCCTCGCGGATCTCGACATCCCCGTGCCCACGACCTGGGATGAGGTTTACGCCGCCGCCGCCAAAATCAAGGAAGCGGGTGTGGTCGAAGTGCCGCTGGGCGCCACGATGGCGTCCGGCTGGAACCTCGCGCAGGAATTCGTGAACATGTACTCGGGCTACGACGGGGCGCTGTTCAACGATGACAACACGCCTGCCGTCAACTCCGAAGCGGGCGTCAGTGCACTCGAGACCATGAAGGCCGGTCTGGAATTCATGGACCCCGAAGTGCTGGTGAGCGACAGCACCTACGTCCAGCAGCAGTTCCAGCAGGGCAAGATCGCCATGGCCAACCTCTGGGCCTCGCGCGGCGGCGCGATGGATGACGCCGCGGAGAGCCAGGTGGTGGGCAAGGTCAAGATGGCCGCGGCCCCCATGGCAATGGAGGGCGGTGCGCCCGCCACGACGCTCTGGTGGGACGGTATCGTGATTGCGGCCAACATCACTGACGAGGAGGCCGATGCCGCCTTCCGTCTGGCGATGGAGGGCATGGACGAGGAGATGGTGACAGCCAACAACGACGCGGCGATCTGGCTGATCAACGGCTTCGTGCCGGGCGACACCGCCGCAGGTGCGGTCGCAACGGCCCTCGCAACACCGACACCGCCCGCCTATCCCTCGACCACGCGCATGGGCCTGATGCATACCGTGCTCGGCAACGAGATCCCCGCCTTCCTCACCGGAGAGCGGGATGCGCAGGCCACACTGGCCGCGATCGAGGAAGGCTACACCACCGCTGCGCGCGAAGCGGGCGTGCTGCAGTAACCCTCTCCCCCCGGCGGGGCCGCTGCATCCGTGCGGCGGCCCTGCACATCACCCGTTGACCGGTTTCCGCCGGAGGTCCGGGACCTCCCGCCAAGCCCGGCAGATCATACAGAACACCGCGACGCGCCGCACACAGGGAGGTTCAGGCCATGAAGTTCAAGACATTTGCAGCCTTCGTCGGCCCGTCGGTCTTCATGATGGTGCTGTTCATCGCCCTGCCGCTGGTGTCGGTGTTCCTGCAGAGCTTTCAGGTGACGCAGCCGGTGATGCAGAACGTCGAGGTGGAGACCTGCACGCCCGGCTTCCTGACCCAGACCTGCATGACCGCGCTCAAGACCGTGCCGACCATCGGTGAGGATGGCAAGGTGATCACCACGACTTCCTGGACCGGGTTTGAGAGCTACCGCAACGTGCTCCAGATGGACAAGGTCTGGGAGGCCGTCGCTGCGGGCACGCCGCGCGACATCCTGCAGATCGACTTTTGGAAGGCGCTGCGCTTCACGCTGATGTTCACGCTGGTAACGCTGCCGCTGGTGATCGGTGTGGGGCTGCTGATCGCGCTGACGGTCAACAATGCCGCGCGGTCCCTGCGCGGGCCGGTGATCTTCGTCTCGCTATTGCCCTTCATCATCACCCCGGTCGTCGGCTCGCTCTCTATCTACTGGCTTTTCGTCGGTGACGGCATCCTGACCGCAATGATGGAACGCTGGACCCAGACCAACATCTCCATGTTCGCGCAGGCCTGGACGATTGAGCTGTTGATGTATTTCTACCGCGTCTGGCATGTGGCGCCTTTCGCCTTCGTGATCTTCTATGCGGGCCTGCAGTCGGTGAACATGGACACGCTGGAGAGCGCGGTGATCGACGGCGCGAACCGCTGGCAGCGCCTGCGCCACGTCATCATCCCGCATCTGATGCCGCTCATCGTCTTCATCGCGCTCATTCACCTGATGGATTGCTATCGCACCTTCGAGGAGATCGTCGGCTTCCGAAGCCAGGCGCACGTGATTTCGCTGCAGTGGCTGACCTACGATCTGCTCACGCCGGATGATGCGGGCAACCGCGCCATCAGCCGTGCCTCCGCCAGTGCCATGCTCACGATGATCGGGATCGTTTTCCTGCTGATCTGGCCGCTGCGCCGCACCTGGAAAGAGCACAAGGGGAGGGCGCACTGATGTCCGAAACGGCCAAGGCAATGCGGCAGTCTTTGGGGCTGCGCACCGCCTCCAACGCGTTCCTTGTGTTCTGGTGCGTCATTGCGGCCTTCCCGATCTTCTGGATCACGGTGATGAGCTTCAAATCGCCCGTGGATGCCTTCGCGGCGAGCCCGTGGGATGTGATCTTTGGTCCCAACACGCGGGCGGGCGGCGATGCGCTGTCGCTCCTTGATATCGCACTGGGGCTTCTCGTGCTGTTCTTCGCGCTGCGCTGGGCGTTCACGCGCCTGCCGGGGATGGTGCACCAGATGACGCCGAAGGGGCTCATCGTGGTCGGCTGGCTCATCGGGGCCGCGGCCTATGCAGTGGTGTTCCTCGTGGTTTTCTTCGGCCTGCTGCCGCTGATCCTCGGGCCACTCAACGCCATCGCGGGCCCCCTCGGCACCCCGGTGCTGGGCCTGACGACAGAGCATTACATATCCGTCTGGGTCGAAAACCAGTTCATCCGCAATTTCGGTAACTCGATGCTGGTGACGGCGGGGGTTGTGCTGATCTCACTCACCGTGGGGACGCTTGCGGGCTACGGCCTTGCGCGCTCCGGCTCGGATCTTGCGTTCTGGCTGCTGATCGCAGCGCTGATCTTTCGCGCGCTGCCGCATTCGGTGCTGGTGGCAGGGTATCTGCCGTGGTTCATCAACTCAGCCGAGATCCTGCGCCCGATTTTCGGCGAAATTTCCCCCACGCTCTACGGCCAGCCCTGGGCGGTGATCGCGGTGCTCGTGGCGATCAATCAGCCGTTCACCATCTGGATGCTGCGCTCGTTCTTCCAGAACATCCCCAGCGAGCTCGATGAGGCCGCGCGCGTGGACGGCTGCTCGCATTTTCAGGCGTTCCGCCGGGTGATCATGCCGGTGATGTGGCCGGGGGTGATCACCACGGGGCTGTTTTCCTTCCTGCTGGGCTACAACGACTTTCTGGTGACTTCGCTGCTGCTCGACGCGCAGAACCAGACGATGGTGCCGGCGATCGCGGGCTACTTCAACCGCGAGACGACGACGACGGATCAGGTCGAGGCGGTGGCCGCTGCCGTCTCAATCACCGCGCCGCTGTTCCTGCTGGTCATGGTGTTCCAGCGCCAGATCGTGTCGGGCCTGACCGCCGGGGCGGTGAAGGGATGATCCGGGCGCTGCACGCATTGCGCCGACATCTGCAGGGGCAGTTGGCAACGCCCCGGAGGCCAGATGAAAGGATCCCGCCCCGAACAAGCGGCCCTGACCCGCGACACCGACATGTCCAAGACGGATGAGACACGCCGCGTGATCGAGGGCATGGTCGACGGGCTCAACGACCACTCGATCGAGGGCATGGGCGCGTTCTTCCACGAAAGCTTCCGCTGGGTGGGCAACCAGGGCTGCGGGACGAAGAACGGGCTGCAGGAGTTCCAGGACAACTGGCAGCGCCCCTTTCAGGCCGCGTTCAGCGACAAGGTCTGCATTGACGAGGCGCGGCTCTTCATGGGCGAATGGGCCGCGGCCTTCGGGCGGCAGGAAGCGGTGCATTCGGGCCCGTTTATGGGCATTGCCCCAACCGGCAAGCGGGTCGAGATCCGCTACATGGATTTTTGGAAGGTCGAGGACGGCCGCATCGCCGACAATTGGGTGATGGTGGATTTCCCGCATGTGCTCGCACAGCTCGGCGTGGACGTCTTCGGCGGCGAGGGCTGGGAAGCCTTCGACCGCGGGGAACGCGTGCCGCCGTCACCGCGGTAGCGGCGTGCCATGAAGCGATGAAAAGGAAACGAGATGACGATTGAATACCTCAAGCGTGGCAAATCGGACGCAGAGCGCGGCGAGGACGACGCGAAGACCCGCGGCGTGGTGGAGACGACGCTGCACGATATCGAGGCGCGCGGCGACGCCGCGGTGCGCGAATTGTCCGAGACGTTCGACAGCTATTCCCCCGTAAGCTTCCGCCTGAGCGAGAGCGAGATCGAGGCGCTGATGGCCAAAGTCACCCCGCGCGAGATGGCCGATATCGAATATGCGCAGCAAAACGTGCGCCGCTTCGCGCAGGCGCAGCGCGACTCGATGCTCGATATCGAGGTGGAGATGCAGCCCGGCGTGATCCTGGGCCATAAGAACATCCCCGTGCAGTCCGTGGGCTGCTATGTGCCGGGCGGCAAGTTCCCCATGGTCGCCTCCGCGCATATGTCCGTGGCGACGGCGAGCGTGGCAAGCGTGCCGCGCATCATCGCCTGCACGCCGCCCTTCAAGGGGGAGCCCAACCCGGCCGTGATCGCCGCGATGCACATGGGCGGCGCGCATGAGATCTATGTGCTGGGCGGTATCCAGGCCGTTGGCGCCATGGCCATCGGGACTGAGACGATTGAGCCCGTGCACCTGCTGGTCGGGCCCGGCAACGCCTTCGTCGCGGAGGCCAAGCGCCAGCTTTTCGGGCGCGTGGGCATCGACCTCTTCGCAGGCCCGACCGAAACGATGGTGATCGCGGATGAAACGGTGGATGCCGAGCTCTGCGCGACGGATCTGCTGGGACAGGCGGAGCATGGCTACAACAGCCCCTGCGTGCTGCTGACGAACTCGCGCAGGCTGGCCGAGGAGACAATGGTGGAGATCGCGCGGCTGCTTGAGATCCTGCCCACCGCGGGCACCGCGCGCGTCAGCTGGGAGGACTACGGCGAGGTGATCGTTTGCGATACCTACGACGAAATGCTCCAGATGGCGGATGAGATCGCCTCCGAGCACGTTCAGGTGATGACCGACCGCGACGATTGGTTCCTCGAGCACATGACCTGCTACGGCGCGCTGTTTCTGGGCGCGCGCACGAATGTGGCCAATGGCGACAAGGTGATCGGCACCAACCACACGCTGCCCACCAAGAAGGCAGGGCGCTATACCGGCGGGCTTTGGGTCGGCAAGTACCTCAAGACCCACAGCTACCAGAGGATCACCACCGACGAGGCGGCAGCAGAGATGGGTTCTTATGGCTCGCGGCTGTGCATGCTGGAAGGGTTCGTGGGGCACGCCGAGCAATGCAACGTCCGCGTGCGCCGCTATGGCGGGATCAACGTGCCCTACGGCGAAGGGGCCCCTGCGCGGGACGCGGCTGAATAGGATCATGTACCCCCATCGGGGGGGTACATGATCCTGCGGAGGCTCTGCCTCCGGACCTCCGGAGTGTTTGGAGCCAAATGAGAGTGGGAAAAGTGGACAGGCATACGGCCAACAAGAACCTGATTGCCCCGTTGCGGGCGGCGCTGTACGACTTCGATCTGGATGCGCTGAGGGCGGCGTTGCATGAGATCTGCACGCCGGATGTGGTATTCAGGCTTGCGTTTCCCTTCGAGACGATCCTCGGCGTGGACGCCTTTGTCGATGCGGTCCATGCGCCGCTGTCGCGGGCGGTTCCGGATCTGGAGCGGCGCGACCACATCGTGATCGCGGGCCCCACCGCACAGGGCCACGACTGGGTCGGTTGCGGCGGATTTTATTGCGGCACCTTCGTGGCGCCCTGGCTCGATATTCCGCCGACAGGGCATATGGTGCACATGCGCTTTCACGAGTTCTACCGCGTGGTGGACGGGCGGATCACCGAGATGCAGGCGCTTTGGGACATACCGGAGGTGATGATGCAGGCGGGTGCCTGGCCGATGGTGCCGTCACTGGGACGCGAGTGGCACATCCCCGGTCCTGCGAGTTGCGATGGGCTGGTGCCGGGACCCTACGATGCGGAGGAGGGCGCAGCGACCTGCGCGCATGTCGTCGACATGCTCGAGCATATGAAGCGGCACCCGGCGCAGGGTGGCCCGGAGGTCATGGAGATGCCGCGCTTCTGGCACCCGAAGATGAGCTGGTACGGCCCGTCAGGGATCGGGACCGGGCGCGGCATCTCGGGATTTCGCAACTGGCACCAGAAGCCGTTTCTGGCAGGCATGCCCGACCGCGGTCAATATGTAGACGAGATCGAATATCATTTCTTCGGCGACCGGCAATATGCCGCCGTGACGGGCTGGCCCGACATGTACCAGAGCATCACCCACGGTGGCTGGCTCGGCATTGCGCCCGTGGGCAAGAAGATCGAGATGCGCAGCCTGGATTTCTGGCGTCTGGAGAAGGGGCTCATCCGCGAGAATTGGGTGTTGGTCGATCTGCTGCACATGTACGAGCAGATCGGGGTGGATGTCTTTGCGCGGATGCGTGAGTTCAACAAGGCCCGCACAGGGTTCGACCGCGAGACGGGAGTGGCGCTGTGATGGATCTTCCACGGACGCCCTCCTTCGATCTGGGCGGCAAACGCGCGCTGGTGACCGGCGCGTCCTCCGGCATCGGGCTTGCCTGTGCCTGCGCCCTGGCAGAGGCGGGCGCGGATGTGGTGCTGGCAGCGCGGCGGGCGGATGTCCTGCGCGAATGCGTGGCGGCGATGACGGCCGAAGGCTGGCGCGCTGAGGCCCTGCCGATGGACCAGAGCGATCCCGCGGACATCGCTGCGGCCTTCGATGCGCCCTTCGACATCGTGGTGAATTCGGCGGGTCTGGCCCGGCACGGGCCGGCGGTGGAGACGGTCGAGGCGGATTACGATGCGGTCATGGATCTCAACGTCAAGGGGGCCTATTTCCTGTCGGCCCACGCGGCGCGGTCGTTGATGGACGCGGGCCGCGGCGGCTCCATCATCCATATCTCCAGCCAGATGGGTCATGTGGGCGGCGTGGACCGCGCGATCTATTGCGCCTCAAAACACGCGGTCGAGGGGATGGTGAAGGCGATGGCCATCGAATGGGGCAAGGCGGGGGTGCGGATCAACACGGTTTGTCCGACGTTTATCCGCACGCCGCTCACGGCGCCCACCTTCGACAACCCCGAGCGGCTCGCCTGGATCATGGAGAAGATCAAGCTGCCGCGGGTCGGCGAGGTCGAGGACATCATGGGAGCTGTGCTGTTTCTCGCCTCCGATGCCAGCGCCATGGTCACGGGATCGGCGATGATGATCGACGGCGGCTGGACGGCGGGCTGATGACACGGATCACCTCCCTCGATGTGGCTGAAAAGGCTGGCGTGAGCCGGTCCGCGGTGAGCCGCGTGTTCACGCCCGGCGCCTCGGTGAGCAAGGATACCGCCGCCAAAGTGCGCCGCGCGGCGGCCGCCCTCGGCTACCGCCCCAATGTGCTGGCGCGCAGCCTCATCACCGGGCAGAGCCGGATCATCGGGCTGGTGGTGGCCTACCTCGAAAACCAATTCTATCCGGAGGCGATCGAGCGGCTGTCCAAGGGGTTGCAGGCGCGCGGCTATCACGTGCTCGTCTTCATGGCCTCCAACGACAGCGAGAGCACGCAGAGCGTGATGAACGAGCTTCTGGACTACCAGGTGGACGGGATCATCGCGGCCTCCGTGGGGCTCGGCAATGACCTCACGGCGCGCTGTGCGGCGGCGGGCATCCCGGTTATGCTCTTCAACCGGCGGCAGGACGATCCGCATTTCTCCTCCGTGACCTCGGACAACCGCGGTGGCGGGCGCCAGCTGGCGGAGTTTCTGCTTGCGGGCGGACACGGGCGCATCGGGCATATCGCGGGCTGGGCCGGTGCCTCGACGCAGGTGGACCGCGAGGCGGGGTTCGTCGGTGGGCTGCGCGCGGCGGGGGAGGATCTGGCGGCGCGGGGAGAGGGGAACTTCGACTTCGCGCAGGCACAGGCGGCGGCGCGCGCCATGTTCGATGTCGATGCACCACCCGATGCTGTCTTTGTCGCCAACGACCACATGGCCTTCGCCGTGATGGACGTGCTGCGCTTTGAGCTCGGCATCCGCGTGCCGCAGGATGTCTCTGTGGTGGGTTTCGATGACGTGCAGCTGAGCGGCTGGCCCACCTATGACCTCACGACCGTACGCCAGCGCGCCAATGCGATGGTGGCCCAGACGGTCGATATCCTGCTGGGGCGCATCGAGATGCCGGATGCTCCGGTGCGCCATGCCACCATTGATGCCCCCCTGATCATCCGCGGCTCCGCCCGCTTGCCCAAAGGACCGACCACATGAAGGGTTTTGACCCCAAGTTCAAAGACTTTCCCGATTACATCATAGGGATCACCAAGGAGATCTGGGAAGATCGCAACATCGCCACGCTGCATCACTATTACAGCGAGGACATCGTAGTGCGCACGCCTGGCTCCGTGGTGGTGGGCAACAAGGGCGTGATCGGCGCGACGATGGCGACGCTGGCGGAGTTTCCCGACCGCACGTTGCTCGGGGAGGACGTGATCTGGTCCGGCACGCCGGAAGAGGGGATGCTGAGTTCGCACCGCCTACTCTCCACCGCGACGCATGCGCGCGACGGGGTTTACGGTGCGGCGACGGGCAGAAAACTGGTGTACCGCATCCTCGCTGACTGTCATGCCATCGACAACCAGATCAACGACGAATGGCTGGTGCGCGATCAGGCGGCGATCGTGAAGCAGCTGGGCTGGGAGCCCAAAGCCTATGCGGCGCATCTGATAGAGGCGGAAGGCGGACCGGAGAAATGCGTGGCCCCGCTCACCCCGCTCAACGACATTGAGGGGCCCTATAAGCATCGGGGCAACGACAACGAATGGGGCCGGACGCTGGCTGAGACGATCACCAGCATCATGGCCGCCGATATGGCGGTGATCCCGCGGATCTATGACCGTGCGGTGCACAGCGAATATCCCGGCGGTGTCACCGGGCACGGGCTAGGGCCGGTAGATGAATTCTGGATGGGGCTGCGCGCGGCCTTTCCCGACGCCACGTTTCAGATCGAGCATTCCATCGGGCGCGAAGATCCCATGATGGCGCCGCGCGCGGCAGTGCGCTGGAGCCTTCAGGGCACGCACGCGGGCTGGGGGGCGTTCGGCGTGCCGACCGGGGCGGAGATCTATGTGCTGGGGATCACCCATGCAGAGTTCGGGCCGTGGGGCCTGCGCCGCGAATATACGCTGATCGACGAGACGGCAGTGTGGAAACAGATTTTGCTGGCGACGGGCTGAGGCTCTTCGCGTGCGTGCTGCCGCTCCTGCCGGAGTGGCGCGCTATCAACCAAGGATTATGACATGATCAAAGACATGACCTCCCGCATCGTGCGATACGGCGAACTGCAGCCCTGCAAGACCGCCTTCATCGACGCCCATACGCCCGGCAGCGACCAAAAGGAGAATTTCACCATCATCGGCGGTGGCGTCTCCGAAAGCCCGGACCAGCATGTGCACATCGCGCTGCCCCATGGCTTCAACATCGGTGCGGCGGGCCAGCCGCCCAAATGCCGCAACTCCCTGCACAGCCACCGCACGGCGGAGGTGTTCTTTGTTCTTTCCGGGCGCTGGCGATTTTTCTGGGGCCGCTGGGGCGATGCGGGGGAGGTCGTGCTGGAGGAGGGCGATATCATCAACATCCCCACCGGCATGTTTCGCGGCTTCGAGAACATCGGCACCGACTACGGGATGATCATGGCCATCCTCGGCGGTGACGACGCGGGCGGCGGCGTGATCTGGGCGCCGCAGGTGATCGAGGACGCCAAAGACCACGGATTGGTGCTGGGCGAAAACGGCAAGCTTTATGATACCAAGAAGGGTGCGCATCTGCCCGAAGGGGTCGCACCCATGCCGGTCCTGTCTGAGGACGACCTCAAGGATTTCCCCGAGCCCACCGCGCGTGAAGTCGTGGGCGGCTATGTGCGGCGCTACTGGGATATGGTGGCGCTCGCCGACAGCAAGCCGGTCAAGGTGATCGGGGAGCATGGCATCATCCGCGACAAACCCGGTTTCGAGGTGGATCTGATGACCCGCAAGAGTGCGACGGAGGCGATGCACAGCCATGACCGCCCGTCGGTGCTGATGCCCATGCGCGGCCACTGGCGCGTGCGCTGGGAGGGCAATGATGACTACGCAGCAGGTCAAGCGGTACTCGCGCCCGGCGATACGATGTCGGTGCCTGAAAACCTCGCGCATAACGCGCTGCCCTCGATGACTGGGGAGGCGTCGCTGTATCACGTCGTGGCCACAGGCGATCCGGCCGGGCTGACGTGGCGCGGCTGAGCGGGTTCGATCCACGACGCGATTGGCCCGCGCTCGTTGTCTCCAGCGCGTTGGTGCTGGCGCTGTTTCTCACGCTGCTGTCGCCCGAACCTTCGGCGGGGCGCAGCACATTGGGGCGCTTCGGGTTCTGGCTCTTCCATGCGCTGGGCGCCTTTGCGCTATGCCAGGTGGCGACCGTTTGGGTGACGGCGTTCGATCGGCCTGCATGGGCGGCGATCACGGTTGGCGGCGTGTTGGGCGGTTTGCTGTTCGCGCCGCTCGCCTTCGGCTATGATCTCATATTGCCCGTGCCGTCGCCGAACGGTGATGCCAATGATCTACTGGGCGAAGTCACCAGCCTTGTGCCGCCCGTGGCGTTGGCATGGGTCGCGCTCAACGGGCTGCGCTTTCTCGAGCTCTCGGGCGGGCAGGCGGAGCGGTCACCGGATGCGCGCGCGCCTGCCTTTGTGGGCAAATCCCAACGGCTGCGTGGCGGGGAAATCATCTCGTTCAGTGCGGAGCTGCATTATCTGCGCGTGCGCACGACCTTGGATCAAGACCTGATTCTGCATCCATTCGGCGCTGCGGTCGCGGCGATGGACGGGCAACAGGGCATGCAGATCCACCGGTCTCATTGGGCCTCCTTCGGGGCAATTGCGCGGGTGGAGACACGCGGCAGCGCCGGGGCCGCCGTGATGAAGGACGGAACTGAGCTGCCGGTCGCGCGGGCGCGGCTGGCCGAGCTGCGCGCAGCCATTGCCGCCCGCGACTGACCGTTCGTGCATTCGGCTCTACCGGTCGTGCAAGGACGCTGGAACGTGAGCATGTAACGGTGCTGATGGATCCTGTCTTATTCAGGAGCTTCGACATGATCCGCAACACCCTCATTCTCATCCTTCCGCTTTTGTCCTTCGCGGTGCCGGCCGTCGCGGACGGCAGCTGGACCGCCCGCCTGAGCGCCGGCGCGTCCGCTTTGTCGGATAGCGATCTCGTCTTTGGCGCCGGCATCGTCGACCAGCCCTTTGGCACGGGCGCTACTTTCGGCGGGGCCATCGGATACGACTACGCGGGCAGCCCATGGCGCTCGGAGATCGAATTCGCCTACCGCACCGCGGATCCCGAAGGGACCGAGGGTGATTTTGCCAGCACGGCTTTGATGCTCAACGGCTACTACAGCTTTGCGGCGAGCGGGCGCTGGCGCCCTTACTTCGGCGCCGGGTTCGGTATCCTCACGGAAATCGACTTCGACATCGAGCAGGGCCCAAGAGCGGGCGAGTATTCCGACCGCGGAGGCGTTGCGATTCAGGTCATGCTAGGGACCGAATATGCCTTTGACGAACGCTGGTCCCTTTCGGGGGAGGTTCGATACTTCGATGCGGGCACCGTCACGCTCGAGCGTGATGGCACCGGATCGCTCGATGCGGACTACCGCACGCTGGAACTGCTGACCGGACTGACCTTCCGGTTTTAGCGCCAGCCTTCCCTCTCACGGCCCGTTCGCAGGCAAAAGCATAGTTTCACTGTGCAATCGGCGGGCACTCGGTCTAGAACTATGCAGACATATCACGGAGCCGTGAGGGGGAATTCATGCCGGTACTGACGACACACACAGGCTCTCTGCCGCGCAGTCAGGAGGTGGTCGATTTCATCTTCGCGCGCGAGCAGGGCCGCGACTATGACGCAGCCGCCTTCGACGCCTGCATGACCGATGCCGTCTCCGCCACGGTCGCGCGGCAGGTCGCGGCGGGCATCGACATCGTGAGCGATGGCGAGACCTCCAAGATCTCCTATGCGACCTACGTCAAGGACCGCTACACCGGCTTCTCCGGCGACAGCCCTCGGAATGCGCCCGCCGATCTCAAGCAGTTTCCGACATTTCTGAAGCGGCTGGCGGAAGGCGGCGGCACACCGAAATACGCGCGGCCCATGTGCACCGGTGAGGTCCGCTCCGAGGGGCAGGGGGAGCTCGGCCGCGACATCGACAACCTGAAGGCCGCGATGGCCACGCATGGGGCGGCGCGGGGGTTCATGAACGCAGCATCGCCCGGTGTGATCTCCCTCTTTCTGCAGAACGATCACTACAAGACGCGCGAAGCCTACCTCGCCGCGCTCGCCGACGCGATGAAGGAGGAGTACGAGACCATTGTCGCCGCGGGTCTCGATCTGCAGCTCGATTGCCCCGATCTGGCCCTCTCGCGGCACATGTTGTTCAATGACCTGTCCGATGCGGAGTTCCTCAAGATTGCGGGGGCGCATGTCGAGGCGCTCAACCACGCGCTGCGCGACGTGCCGCAGGACCGTGTGCGCATCCACATCTGTTGGGGTAATTACGAGGGGCCGCACACCTGCGACATCGGCATGGACAAGGTCTTTGACACGCTGATGGCTGCCAAGGCGCGCTATGTGCTCTTCGAGACGTCCAACCCGCGCCATGCCCATGAATGGACGGTGTTCCGCGACCGCAAGGGCGATATACCGGACGACAAGATCCTCGTGCCCGGCGTGGTCGATACCACGTCCAATTTCGTCGAACACCCGCAGGTCGTGGCCCAGCGGATCGAACGCTTCACCGACATTGTCGGCGCGGACCGCGTGATCGCGGGCAGCGATTGCGGCTTCGGCACCTTTGCGGGCTTCGGCGCGGTGGACCCCGAGATCGCCTATGCCAAGCTCGAAGCGCTCAGCACCGGCGCAAAGCTGGAGGCGGCATCATGAACGACAGCCTGCTCGCGCTCTTGCGCAGTGTCGACACGCCCACCGTCTGCAACGCCATAGAAGTGGCGCAGGGCAGGCGCGGCTTTGACGGTTTTACCCGCGGCACCATGCTCTGCTCCGCGCCGGGCGGGGCGATGGTCGGCTATGCCCGCACCGCGCGCATTCAGGCGGTCAATCCACCGACCGAGGACGCCGAGACGATCCGCGCGCGGCGCATGGGCTACTACGAGTACATGTCCGCAGGCCCCCGCCCGGGCGTCGCCGTCGTGCAGGACATGGACGTGCCGAACGCCATCGGCGCCTATTGGGGCGAGATCAACACTAACATCCACAAGGCCTTTGGCCTGGCGGGCGCGCTCACCGATGGGGTGATGCGCGATCTGGGCGATTTGCCGGAGGGGTTCCCGGTGGTTGCAGGCTCCATCGGTCCGAGCCACGGGTTCGTGCATGTGATCGACTTTGATGTACCGGTGCGGATCCACGGCATGACGGCGGCCCCCGGCGCGCTCATTCACGCGGACCGCCATGGCGCCGTGGTGATCCCCGATGAGGTCGTGCCGGAACTGGAAGCCGCCATCGCACAGCTCTTCGCCTCAGAACGGATCGTGTTGGACGCGGTCAAGGACAAGCAGATCGACTTCGCCCGGTTCGAGGCGATCTGGGCCGCTTTCGAGGCGTCGCGCACCTAGCTTTTGGGCGCAGGCGCACCACCTTCGAACCGGTTGCCGTTGGTATAGTCGCAGGGCTCCTCCTGCATCTCCAGATGCAATCCCGTGCCGGTGAACGGATGCGCGCGCGCCAGTTCCTCGTCGACCTCGATGCCCAGGCCGGGGGCCGTGGGCGCCGTGACATAGCCGCCCTCGACACGGATCGCGCCCTTGATCAGCGCATCATGGAACGGCGTCTCGATCGTCTCCGCCATCAGGAGGTTGGGGATGCTCACGGCGAGGTGGATGTTCGCCGCCCACTCCACCGGCCCGGCATAGAGATGCGGCGCCATCTGCGCGTTGTAGACCTCCGCCATGGCTGCGACCTTCTTCATCTCCCAGATCCCGCCTGCGCGGCCCAATGCGGGTTGCAGGATCGTGGCCGCGCCCCCGCGCAGCACTGTCGCGAATTCAGCCTTGGTGGTCAGACGCTCGCCCGTGGCGATCGGGATGCGCACGGCGCCTGCGACTTTCGCCATTTCGGCCACATTGTCCGGCGGAATGGGCTCCTCGTACCACAGCGGGCTGTAGGGTTCGAGCGCTTGGCCCAGCCGGATCGCCCCGGCCGTGGTGAATTGACCATGCGTGCCGAACAGCAGGTCTGCCCTGTCGCCCACCGCCTCGCGGATTGCGCGGCAAAAGGCGACGGATTGTGTGATGTCGCTCATCGCTGGCATATGCCCGCCGCGCCGGGTGTAGGGGCCGGCGGGGTCGAACTTGACCGCCGTATAGCCGCGCGCGACCGCGTCCTGCGCACTCTCGGCGGCCATCTCGGGCGAAGACCAGAAGGCCGACACATCATGGTGCGGCAGCGGATAGAGATAGGTATAGGCGCGCACGCGGGCATTCATCACACCGCCCAGCAGCGCATAGACCGGCCGCTCGCGCGCCTTGCCGAGGATGTCCCAGCAGGCGATCTCAAGCCCCGAGAAAGCGCCCATGACCGTGAGATCGGGCCGCTGCGTGAACCCCGAGGAATAGGCGCGGCGGAACATCATCTCGATGTTCTCCGGGTTGTCCCCCGCCATGTGGCGCGCGAAGACGTCCTCGATCACGCCGCGCATCGCCTGCGGCCCGACGGAGGATGCATAGCATTCCCCCCAGCCCACGATCCCGCAGGCGGTCGTTACCTTTACCAGTATCCAATAGCGCCCGCCCCAGCCCGGTGCGGGCGGTGCCGTCACGATGACGTCCAGATCCTTCAGTTGCATCGCATCACTCCGATTGACTGCCGCACGCCGACAAATCTCTTATCTTCTATGCCTTTATACAGCATCCCGTCCCGATCATCGGGCGCTGGCGGCAGCGTCTGCCCGCTCAGCGCTGAAACACGATCACATTGCGCCGTGCGGCACCGCCTTTGGTGTCGGCGATCGCCTCATTGATCTGGCCCAGATCCCAGCGCCCCGAGATCAGCTCGTCGAGCTTGAGCCGCCCCTGTGTATAAAGATCCACCATCCAGGGGATATCGCGCTGGATCACCACGTCGCCCATCTTGGAGCCGACCATGCCTTGCCCCACCGCGGCAAGCATCACCGGCTCGTAGGAGGATTTCGCACCCGAATGGGGCATGCCCACCATCACCACCTTGCCGCCATAGGCAAGGTAGCGCGGCGCGCTGTCATAGGCGGGAATTGCGCCTACGGTCACGATCACTGCATCCGCTCCGCGCCCCATCGCGCGTTTGGCGTCCGACCAGGGTTTCGCGGCGGTGGCGAGCACGCCGTCGGTGGCGCCGAAGGCGCGCGCGACCTCCAGCTTTTCCTCGCTCATGTCCACCGCGACGATGCGCCGTGCCCCGGCGATGCGCGCGCCCTGGATTGCGTTGAGCCCGACGCCGCCCGCGCCGATCACCACCACGTCCTGGCCTGCGCGTAGGCCCGCGGCATTGACCACGGCGCCGACGCCGGTGATGACCCCGCAGGCGATGAGCGCGGCGCACTCCTTGGGGATATCGGCGCCGATCCGGACGACCTGCCGCTGGTCGACCACCACGGCTTCGGCAAAGGCGCCGCAGGCCATGCCCTGATGCAGGGTGCCGCCCTGCGCCGTTTTGATCGGTCCCTGATCGCCGTCATAGGGCGTAGTGCAGAGCGTCGGCGCGCCCCCCGCACAGGACGGGCAGCTGCCGCAGGAGCGGATGAGCGTGACGATGACACTGTCGCCGGGCGCGAGCCCGCTCACGCCGGGACCGACGCTGGCTACCGTACCTGCCGCCTCATGGCCGTAGACCGCCGGCAGCGATCCGCCCCAGGCGCCTTCGGCAAAGGAGATGTCGGAATGACAGATCGCCACGGCGTCGAGGGTCACCTCGACCTCACCCTGTTCGGGTGCGCGCAGTTGGATCTCTTCAATCTCGAGCGGTGCGCCGAAGGCATGGCAAACGGCGGCCTTGATCGTCTTCATGGGAAATCCTCTCGCCTGTCCGCCTGCAACGTCGCGCAGATGACGCGCCCCTTCAACCCCTTTCGGTGGCCTCGCCTCACGCGCGCACCCGCGCGCCCGTGCCGAAGATCAGCGCGGCCAGTCCCAGCGTGCTCAGGCCCGCGGCCAGCAGGAAGGGCGCACCGGGCAGGTACACGGGCGCATCCGCCGCGATGAAGCGCGCGAAGGTATAGGTCATCACCAGCGGTGACAGGATCATCGCCAACGCAGAGGCGGAGGTGAGGGCGCCCTGCAATTCGCCCTGCGCGTCGTCGGCGACCCGCGCCGACATGATCCCTTGCAGCGCGGGCGGGATGATCCCGCCCATCGCCGCCAGCGGGGTGAGCAGCAGCACCCAGGTGCTGGAGGTGATCAGAGCAATGCCGATGAGGCTCGCGATGCTGAAGATGTGCCCCATCACAACGGTGTCCCGCTCCCCCAGCGTGCGCAGGATCGGGCGGATCAGCCCGCCCTGGATCAGTGCCATGGTGACACCGAAGAGGGCCAGCGAGACGCCGATCATCGCGGGCGGCCAGTCGAAGCGTTCCTTGCCGAAGTAGGACCAGACGGCGGGATAGACCGCGAAACCCACGTAGTAGATGAAGTAGACCAGCAGCAGCGGCGTCACCCCCGGCAGGCGCCCCAGCGCCCGCATCGCGCCCAGCGGATTGGCGCGGCGCCAGTCGAAGGCGCGCCTGCGTGCGGGTGTCACAGTCTCCTTGAGCACGACCCAGCCGAACGCGGCATTTGCCGCTGCGAGCCCCGCCGCCATCCAGAAGGGCGCGCGGCGTGCCGTATTCGGCCAGCAGCCCGCCCACGACCGGCCCGAGCACGAAGCCCGCACCGAAGGCAGCACCCACCAGCCCGAAGCGCGCGGCGCGTTCATGCGGGGCTGAGATGTCAGCCATGTAGGCCGTGGCGGTGGATTGGGTGGCGGCCGTGATGCCGCCGATGAACCGGCCCAGCAGCAAGAGCCAGATCACGCCCGCGACCGCCATCAGCACATAGTCGAGCGCCATCACCACCAGGGCCACCAGCAGCACGGGCCTGCGCCCGAAGCGGTCGGACAGGTTGCCCATGAAGGGCCCGAAAAGAAACTGCATCACGGCGAAGGTAGTCGACAGGATGCCGCCCCAGATGGCCGCTTCGGACAGTGTGCCGCCGCCGACCTCCTGGATGAGGTCGGGCATGACGGGGATGATGAGGCCGATCCCCATCGCGTCGATCATCACCGTGAGCAATATGAATATGACGGGCAGTCGCATGTTGCGATCAGAGCGCGCGGGCGCGCGCGACGAAGGCCAGCGCCTCCGCTGGCGCCTGTCCCAGCGCATGGACCGGGTCAAAGAGATCGGCGGGCAGGTCGGGATGGGCCGCACGCGCGATCTGTTCCAGTTCCGCCCCCGCCGCCTGCGCCGCGCGGCACAGCGCCTTGGTCTCCGCCTGCGCCTGCGGGCGGTGCATCTTGGCGGCAAGCGCGAAGCTGAGCGCTTCGGCGTGCAGCATGCCCTGACTGCGCGCGAGCGTCTGCGCCATACGGGCCGCATCGGGAGCCATCCCGGCGGCAAGTGCCCTGGCATGCCGAAGCGCGCAGGCCGTGCCGAGGGCGATCTGCGGCAGCACCATCCATTCCGCGAACCACGCGGCCCCGTCACGCTGGTGCAGATGCTGGGTCGCGGGGGTCAGGGCTGCGCGCAGGCCGACACTCTGGTGCCCAAGCGCCTGCAAGGCAGAAGCTGCGACCGGGTTTTGCTTTTGCGGCATGGTGGAGGAGGCGCCGGCCGCCTCGAGCGTGACCTCGGCGATCTCGCTGCCGGAGAGGGCGATCAGCGTCGCCCCCATGCGGGCGAGCACGCCCGTGACCTGCACGAGCCAATCCGCAATGCGCAGGATCGGGCCGCGGTCCACGTGCCAGCTGCGCCCCGGATCGCCAAGGCCCAGACCTTCGGCCAATGCAGCACGGGTCGCCGGAGCCTGCGGCCCCAACGCCTGCGCGGTGCCCGCGGCACCCGAGAGCGAGACAAAGAGCGAAGTCGCACGCAGTGCCGGCAGCGCCTCCAGCAGATCGCAGAGCGCCGCACCCCAATCCGCCACAACCGCGCCCCAGCTCGTGGGCGTGGCATGCTGGCCGTAGCTGCGCGCGGCCATGGGCAGGGTGGCGTGGGCCTGCGCCTGTGCGGCCAGCGCCTTGATCACGGCGCGCAGATCCGCCTCCGCCAGTAGCAACAGCTGGCGCAGACGCAGCATCAGGCCGGTGTCGATGATGTCTTGCGACGTGGCGCCCCAATGGACGAATTGCGCATGCTCGGGCGCGTTCATCTCCGCCCGGAAGGCAGCGACCAGACCGGGCACGCTCACACCGTTCTCGCCCGTGGCCTTCGCGATGGCGCCGGGGTCGATCTGGATCTCCATCGTGGCACGCTGGATCGCCTTGGCGCTCAGCTCGGGGATGATGCCCTGCGCCGCCTGTGCCTTTGCAAGCGCGCCCTCCACCAGCAGCATCGCGCGGATCGCCGCAGTGTCAGAGAACAGGCGCCCGGCCTCGCCCGTGGCGAAGAGTTGCGCATAGAGCGGGCTGTCGAAGACGGATGCGGCCATGTCAGGCGCGCCCGCGCGGCAGGGATATGCCCGGCTCAGACATGACCCACCTCGCGCAGGAACTCGCTCAGGATTTCGGCATAGCGCTCGGGCTGCTCGACGCAGGGCAGATGCCCCGCCTTGCGGATGAGCGCGAATTTGGAGCCGGGGATGAGATCGGTCGTTTCGCGCACCAGATCCGGCGGGGTCGAGCCGTCCTCGTCGCCCGCGATGCCCAGACACGGCAGGCGCAGGCCGCTGGTAGGGGTGAAGAAATCGGTGCCGGAGATCGCGGCGGAGCACCCGGCGTAGCCGTCGTCCGCCTGCTGCACCAGCATGTTGCGCCACAGCTCAAGCTCAGGGCGGGCGCGAAACTGTTCGGAGAACCAGCGCTCCATCACGGCATCGGCCAGGCTTTCGATCCCGCCCGACTTTACCGCCGCGATCCGGGTCTCCCAAAGGTCCGGCGTGCCGATCTTTGCGGCAGTATTGCTCAGGACGATCGCGCGCACCAGATCGAGCCGTTTGACGGCGAGGCCCTGCGCGATCATGCCGCCGATGCTGAGGCCCACGAAAACGCAGTCGCGGACCTCCAGATGATCGAGCAGCCGTTCCGCATCGCGCACCAACGCCCCCATCGCGTAGGGGCCAGAGGGTACCGAGGAGAGACCGTGCCCGCGCTTGTCCCAGCGGATGATCCGAAGTCCCGCGGGCAGCAGGGGCAGCACGTCATCCCAAAGGCGCATATCGGTGCCCAGCGAGTTGGCAAAGACCACGGGCGGTCCGTCCGCCGGTCCGTCCACGCGGTAGTGCAGACGCGCATCGCCCACATCGAGTATCTGCATCATAGGTCTCCTTTCGATTGCGTGGGCAGGCTGATGCCGCCCCGGTCCCGGCGCAAAGCGGCTCGGGTGCTCATAGCCGCTGCAAGGCGCGCGCAAACATCGGCGCTTCCACGTTGCCGCCCGAAATGGTGACGATCACGTCATCGCCCGCAATGTCGTCCGTGCTGCAGAGGGCTGCGGCGAGGGCTACGGCGCCGCCCGGCTCCGCCACCAGTTTGAGATGCACGAAGGCCTGCGCCATCGCCTCCAGCGCCTCGTCTTCGCGCATGGCGAAACCCGGGCCGCAAAGGCGCTTGAGGATCGGCCAGGTCATCTCGCCCGGCTGCGGCGTGACGATCGCGTCGCAGATATTGCCCGACAGCGCCGCGTTACGCTCGATCTTGCCGGACCGCAGGGACCGCGCGACATCGTCGAAGCCTTCGGGCTCGGCGGTACGCACGCGCAGGCCGGGTGCGTCCGCCTCGAGCGCGAGTGCGATGCCGGAGGTGAGCCCGCCGCCACCGCAGCAGACAATCACATCCGCCTCGGCAATCCCCAGCGCCGCGGCGTCCTGCGCGATCTCGAGCCCGGTTGTGCCCTGGCCCGCGATGACCTCGGCGTTGTCGTACGGTTTGATCAGGCTCAGTCCGCGCGCCTCGCTCAGCTCCGCGCCGATCGCGTCCCGGTCCTCCGTTGCGCGGTCATAAAGCACGACCTTCGCGCCATACGCGGCAGTATTGTCGATCTTGAGTTGCGGCGCGTCGGAGGGCATCACGATCACGGCGGTCGTGCCGTGCATCCGAGCGGCAAGGGCCACGCCCTGCGCGTGGTTGCCGGAGGAGAAGGCGATTACGCCGTTCGCGCGCGCCTCCGGACCGAGCGCGCTCAGCGCGTTATAGGCGCCGCGGAACTTGAAGCTGCCGGTGTGCTGCAGGCATTCGGGTTTGATCCACAAGCGGCGGCCCGCGATCCGGTCCAGAAGCGGTGAATTGAGCAGCGGGGTGCGCCGCGCCTGTCCCGCCAGCCGTGCGGCGGCGGCGCGGATCATGTCGATATTCATTGCATCGCTCCGATCCAGCGGTGCAGGGCCGCTACCGCCTCCGGCTCATCGAGGAAGGGGATATGTCCGCGGTCGGGAACGCGGGCAAGGATCATGTCAGGACGCCGCGCCTGCATCTGCGCCACCGTATCCGCGCTCAGCAGGTTGGAGTTTTCGCCCCAGATCAGAGCGAGCGGCAGGCCCTGCATCGCGTCAAAGAACGGCCACAGATCCGGCATCATCTGCTCGCCCGCCGCCAGCACCGCCTCGCGCAGCGCGGGGTCGTAGGTGATGTGCAGCCCCTCCGCATCGGCGGTGTAGTGCCTGCGCGCCTCCTCGAGCCAGCGGCCTTCGGGCATGTTGGCGAATTCGGGGAAGGCCCGCGCCATCGCGGCTGCGGCGTCCTCATGCGTTTTCGCAGCGGGATTTCGCCCGATGTAAGTCCTTGATGAATTCGATCCCGCCCGGCTCGATCACCGGACCCACGTCGTTGAGGGCAATGCCCAGCAGCCGGTCGCGCGCGCCCATCGCGAGACCCATCGCGTTGAGCCCGCCGCGCGAGGTGCCCAAGATCGCGACCTGGCCCACGCCCAGATGATCGAGCAGCTCCGTCACGTCGCGGCATTCCACCGCCAGGGTGTAATTGCGCCAGTTCGGGTCGAAATCCGACTGCCCGCGCCCGCGGTAGTCCAGCTTGATCAGCCGGTGATCCGCGAGATGCGGCGTGACATAGTCGAAATCCGCCCCCGTGCGTGTGAGCCCGGCAAGGCAAAGGATCGGCAGGCCCGCGCCTTCGTCGGTGTAATGGAGCGAAAGCCCGTCGGATGTGGTGAAGCGCGCCATCACAGGCCCGCCAGAGCGGGGATGCCCGTCAGATCGGTCAGGATGTGTTGGGGCTTCCAGGGCAGGCGGTCCACCGGATCGCCTGCGCGGTTCACCCACGTGCTGGTGAAGCCATAGCCACTGGCCGCCGCCGCGTCCCAGCCGTTGGAGGAGACGAAGAGCACCTCGTCCTTTGCGCAGCCGAATTCCGCGCCGACGAGATCATAGACCCGCGCGTCGGGCTTGAAGATGCCCACGCTTTCCACCGACAAGAGCGCGTCGAGCACCTCGTCGATGCCCGCGGACTTCGACAGCGCCGCGCAGCATCGCGGGCGAGCCGTTGGACAGAATCGCGGTATTGAGGCCGCCGGACTTCAGCCTGTGCAGCATCGCGGGGACCTCTTGATAGGCGCCGAGTTCCCAGTAGAGTTGCAGCAGCCGCTCGCGGAGGGGGGCGTCGCCCGCATGGCCCGTCTTTTCCAGCGCCCAGTCGAGGCCGTCCTGCGTCACCTGCCAGAAATCGCAATGCGCCCCCGAGACCGCGCGCAGCCAGCTGTAGGCGAGCTGTTTCTGCCGCCAATGCTCGGCCAGAAGCGCCCAATCGTCGCGGATGGCCCCATAGTCGGGCTCGTCCGCGGCCTGCCGTGCGGCGGCGGCCACGTCGAAGAGGGTGCCGTAGGCGTCGAAAATACAGGTGGTTATGGGCATGAAGCCTCCGTGCGGCAGGGTCAGGACAGGGGCAGAGTGGCACGGGGCCCGCGCGTGGAAAAGGGCGAAATGGGGGTTGCGGTTTGCGTCCTGCCCTGAAAGGTTATGGCCATCTTTCGGAGCACCCGCGCAGATACGCGGCCTCCCTCTCATTCCCCAGACCCAGATTGGAGACGACTTATGGCCGAAGTTAAGGCAGGCGATACCGTGCAATTGCACTACACAGGAACCCTCTTGGATGGCACCACTTTCGACAGTTCAGCCGGGCGCGACCCGCTGCAGTTCGAAGTCGGATCGGGCCAGATCATTCCCGGTCTCGATGTGGCGATCCCCGGCATGAAGGTGGGCGAAAAGAAGGTGGTCAAGATTGCTGCCGATGACGCCTACGGCCAGGTAAACCCCGAAATGCGGCAGGCCGTCCCCCGCGAGGGCATCCCTGCTGAGATCCCGCTGGAAGTGGGCACGCAGCTGCAGATGCAGACGCCCGACGGGCAGGCGATGCCGGTGACCGTCGTGGATGTGGATGAGGCGACAGTGACGCTCGACGCCAATCACCCGCTGGCAGGCAAGGATCTGCAGTTCGACATCGAGTTGGTGAACATCGACGCGGCATGATTTCGCTTGGCCGGGTCGTAGCACAGATGTTTTGCCGCGCTGGCGGGAACATCGGCGTTTAACGATCCGGCATCCGCCGTCCGTCTTTGCCAAGTGCGGATCTTCCAAAGGGTTCTTGGCCAGGGAAAGATGGAAGCGCAGACATTGCAAAACGCCGTCCGCAATCGCGGGCGGCGTTTTCAGTTGGGGCGGGTGTAGAGTGTCGGGAACCAGTCTTCGCGCAGGCGCTGGCCCTGCGTCATCTCATGGCCCGGAAAGGGCGGTGAAGTGGGGCCGGGACGCGTGGTGTAGCGCGCGTCATCGCCCAGAAGGCGCAATGAGAAGGCGCGGCGGCGCGTCTGCGCGGTGTTGCCGCGCGCCCCGTGCAGGGTACCGTAGTGGAAGGCGACCGCATCGCCCGGCGCCATTGCCCACTCCCGGACGTCCATGCCTTCGGCGTCGGGATCGGGCACCGGCCTGTAGGGGGCAGGATCGAAGAACGGCTCATTCTTGGCCCAACGCGTGGGGAGTACCGGCTTTTCCCAGTGATGCGAGCCCGCGACGCAGCGCAGCCCGGCATCAGAGACCGGATCGAGCGGTGACCAGAAGCTCACAGTCTGGCGCCCCTCCACGAAGTAGTAGGGGCCATCCTGATGCCAGGGGGTCGGCATCGTCGTGCCGGGCTCCTTGACCAGCACGTGGTCGTGGAAGAGCTGCACGCTCTGGCTGCCCATCAGGTCAGCTGCGACGGCGGCCGCGGGCGAGGTGTCGATCACGTCGCGAAACTCGGGGATGCGCTGCCAATTGCAGTAGTCGTCAAAGAAGCGCCCCTGCTCGCCTTCCTTGGCGTTGTTGGAAGCGAAGGGGCCGGGCTCATCCATGTTGCGCGCGACGCCTGCGCGCAGGGCGTCGAGGTGATCGGCGAAAAGACCGCGGATTATTACGACACCGTCACGCTGGTAGGTCTCGATATCGGACGGCGTGAGCAGCGGGTGGGGCATTAGCGTTTCTTGCGCAGGCGGATGACGACATCGACGCTGGCGATCTCTGCGCCCTCGGGGGCGTCGGGCAGGCGCGCGATCACGAGCTGGTCTGACGGGGCATCCGACAGCCGCGCCTCGTCCTCCCAGAAGAAATGCGGATGGTCATGGGTGTTTGTGTCGAAATAGCTGCGTGAGCCGTCCACCGTGACCTCCTGCAACAGCCCCGCATCGCAGAAGGCGCGAAGGGTGTTGTAGACCGTGGCCAGCGACACGCTGTCGCCGCCGTCCTTGGCGGCCTCAAAGAGGCTCTCCGCGGTGACGTGACGATGCTGGCCATCGCCTACCAGCAGCGCGGCCAGCGTCAGACGCTGGCGCGTCGGCCGCAGACCCGCCGTGGCGAGCCATTTGGTTCCGGTTTCCAGCAAGGTATCAGACATGATCGGCCTCTTTTCGAATTGTCTACAATATAGGGGGCGATGGGGTGAAGTTTCAATTGCAAATGCGGCCCTGCTGCCTCCCAGCGGCGTTGTGACACGCAATTGATAGGGTTTGCGTGTATTTGCGGCCCTGCGCGCGCCCCTTGCAGGCCTGCGGGCCGGAGTGTTAGGTGCGCAGCGACAGCGATACACGCAGGAGAGTGACCATGGCCGATTTTCCCACCAGCTTTGACAAGCAGGCCTTGCTGAAATGCGCGCAGGGCGAATTGTTCGGTCTGGGGAATGCGCAACTGCCGGCACCGCCGATGCTGATGATGGACCGGATAACGGATGTCTCCGGCGACGGTGGCGCGCATGGCAAGGGCCATATCACGGCCGAATTCGACATCACGCCTGATCTTTGGTTCTTCGAATGTCACTTTCCCGGCAATCCGATCATGCCGGGCTGCCTCGGGCTCGACGGTCTGTGGCAACTGACGGGCTTCAATCTCGGCTGGCGCGGCTGGCAGGGGCGGGGATATGCGCTCGGCGTGGGCGAGGTGAAGCTCACGGGGATGGTACGCCCCGACCGCAAGATGCTGACCTACAAGATCGATTTCACCAAGGCGATCCAGACAAGGCGCCTGACGATGGGCGTGGCCGACGGGATCGTGGAGGCCGACGGCGAGGTGATCTATCAGGTCAAGGACATGAAGGTCGCGCTGAGCGAGAGCTGAGCCGGGGCTGCCTGCGCAACGGGGTCGGCGCCCGGCGCTGTGCCTGTACTGACCTGCCGCGCCTATGTGGTTGCGCCGCGCCCGTGCACCGTCCTACATAGTGCTGAATTTGCCAAAGGAGTCTGCCCATGCGTCGCGTCGTCGTCACAGGACTGGGGATTGTCTCGTCCATCGGAAACAGTGCCGCCGAGGTGAAGGCGGCCTTGAAAGCAGGGACCAGCGGGATCGTGACCTCGCCAGAGATGGTCGAACACGGGTTTCGCAGCCAGATCGCCGGCACGCTCAAGATCGACCCGTCCGAGCATATCGACAAGCGCACCTACCGCTTCATGGGGCCGGGGGCCGCCTATGCCTACCTTGCAATGGGGCAGGCGATCGAGGATGCGGGGCTGCCCGAGGACATGATCTCCAACCCGCGCACGGGGCTGGTGGCAGGCTCGGGCGGGCCGTCCACATCGGCGATGCTGGCAGCGCATGAGGTGGTCAAGAACACCGGCGCGACCAAGCGGATCGGGCCGTTCGCCGTTCCGAAATGCATGAGCTCGACGGTGAGCGCAAACCTCTCCACGGCCTACAAGATCAAGGGCATCAACTACTCAATCACCTCCGCCTGCTCCACCTCGCTGCATTGTATCGGCAACGCGGCCGAGCAGATCATGCTGGGCAAGCAGGATGTCATGTTCGCGGGCGGCGGCGAGGAGCTCGACTGGACGCTGTCGTGCCTGTTCGATGCGATGGGCGCGATGAGCAGCAAGTACAACGACGCGCCGGAACGCGCCAGCCGCGCCTTCGATCAGGACCGTGACGGTTTCGTGATCTCGGGCGGTGGCGGCATCGTGGTGCTGGAGGATCTAGATCATGCGCAGGCGCGCGGGGCGAAGATCTACGCCGAAGTGACCGGCTATGCGGCGACCTCGGATGGTCACGACATGGTGGCCCCCAGTGGTGAAGGCGGCGAGCGTGCCATGCGGCTCGCGCTCTCGACCCTGCCGGAGGGGCGCAAGGTGAGCTACATCAACGCCCATGGCACCTCCACGCCGGTGGGCGACGTGGGCGAGATCGAGGCGGTGCGCCGGGTCTTCGGTGAGGGTGCGACGCCGCCGGTAAGCTCGACGAAATCGATGACCGGCCATGCGCAGGGCGCGGCCGGCGCACTCGAGGCGATCTTTTGCCTGCTGATGCTGGAGGATGATTTCATCGCTCCCTCGATCAACGTGCACACCCTTGATGAGCGGCTCGATCCCGCGGAGATCGCGACCGAGCGGGTGGATGATGCGGGGCTGGACTCAGTGATGACCAACTCCTTCGGATTTGGCGGTACGAACGGATCCATGATCCTGTCGAAGTATAACGGGTGAGGATCGGGAGATGACTGGACTGCTGGACGGCAAGCGGGGCCTGATCATGGGTGTCGCCAATGAACGCTCGATCGCATGGGGCATCGCGCGCGCGATGGCGGCGGCGGGGGCGCAACTCGCCTTCACCTACCAGGGAGAGGCCTTCGGTACCCGGCTGAAGCCGTTGGCGGAAAGCGTCGGCTCGGACTTCATGGTCGATGTGGATGTGACGGATGATGCGTCCCTCGACACCGCGTTCGAGCAGCTTGGCGCGCGCTGGCCGACGATTGATTTCGTGGTCCATGCCATCGCGTTTTCGGACAAATCCGAGCTGACGGGCCGTTTCCTCAACACCTCGCGTGCCAATTTCAAGCATTCGATGGACATCTCCGCCTATAGTTTCATCGAGGTTGCGCGTCGCGCGCATCCGCTGATGGTCGCACAGGGCGGCACGCTGCTGACGCTGACCTACCAGGGATCAAACAAGGTGGTGCCGAACTACAACGTGATGGGTGTGGCAAAGGCCGCGCTGGAGAGTGCGACGCGCTATCTGGCCAACGATCTGGGGCCGGAGGGGATCCGCGTGAACGCGATTTCGCCCGGCCCGATGAAAACACTCGCGGGTGCGGCCATCGGCGGGGCGCGCAGGACCTACAAGCACACCGACATGAACGCACCCCTGCGGGCCAATGCAACGCTGGAGGCGGTCGGCGGTACGGCGGTCTATCTCACTTCCGACGCGGGTGCTTGCACGACGGGTGAGATCATCCACGTCGATGGCGGCTATCATATCCTCGGGATGCCGCAGGCGGAGAACCTCTAAACGCGCCCGCGCGTGCGGGATGATCCGGCGCGGGGCTCTGCCCCCTTGGCGCTGCGCGCCAATTCCCCCGGAGGGTTTAAGGCCAAGAAAGATAGAAGTGTCAGGCCGCGCTCCCGGCTTGGGGAGCGGGAGCGTCCAAGCCAGAGGTTCTTGCGATCACTAGCGGATGTCGAGCGGGGGCAGGGACTTGACCAGATCATCCACCGCCTTCATCTGCGCGAGGAACGGTTCCAGTTTGTCCAGTGGCAGCGCACTCGGGCCGTCGCAGAGGGCCTGATCGGGGTTCGGATGCGCCTCCAGGAAGAGCCCCGCGAGACCCACCCCCAAGCCTGCGCGGCCCAGTTCCGCGACCTGCGCGCGGCGGCCTCCGGAGGCGGCACCGCCGGGGTCGCGCATCTGCAGGGCGTGGGTGACATCGAAGATGATGGGCGCATCGTTCGATACATCCCGCATCGTGCGCAGGCCGAGCATGTCCACCACGAGGTTGTCGTAGCCGAAGCAGGCGCCGCGCTCGCACAGCAGGATTTGGTCGTTGCCGCATTCGCGCAGCTTCTCGACGATGTTCTTCATCTGCGGCGGGCTGATGAACTGCGGCTTCTTGACGTTGATGACCGCGCCCGTGGCGGCCACCGCAGCGATCAGATCGGTCTGACGCGCGAGAAACGCAGGCACCTGCAGGATATCGCAGACCTCTGCCACGGGTGCGCATTGCGCCTCCGTATGGATGTCGGTGATCACCGGCACGCCGAAGGTCTGTTTGATCTCCTGAAAGATCTTGAGACCTTCCTCCATGCCCGGCCCCCGGTAGCTGTGGATGGAGGAGCGGTTCGCCTTGTCGAAGGACGCCTTGAAGACATATGGGATGCCCAGTTTCGCGGTGACCTTCACGTAGGCTTCGGCCACCTGCATGGCCAGATCGCGGCTCTCCAGCACGTTCATGCCCCCGATCAGGGTCATGGGAAGGTCGTTGCCCAGCGTGAGGTTTGCAACGGTGACATGGGTCATGGTGTGGATCCTTTTGTTATCTCAGGGGTGGGCTTTGCCAGAGCCAGACTTTCATGCCGCCATGCGCGATTGCGGAGCCCTGCGGCTTCCAGGGTAGGCCGGTTGCCTTGGCCAGGGCAGGCTCGGACGTCACGAGGGCTACGCGCCAGCCCGCGAAGCGTTCCAGCAGGGTTTTACCCAAGGAGCCGTAAAGCGGATAGAGTAACTTCTTGTTGCCGATGCGCGCGCCATAGGGCGGGTTGACGATCACGAGGCCCGGGCCGCCCTCGGGGGGTGTGAGTTCGCCCGCGGCATGGTTGGCAAAACGGGTCAGATGCGCAACGCCTGCGCGCTGCGCGTTCGCCTGCGCCATGCGGATGACGCCTGCGTCGCGGTCCGAGCCGTGGAATTGCGCGCGCGGCTCGGGACGGGCGGTGCGCTGCTTCATTGCGGCGAAGGCGGCGGGGTCGTAATTGGCCAACAGCTCGAAGGCGAAGGGGCGGCTGCGACCGGGGTGCAGTCCTGCCGCGATCTCCGCCGCCTCGATCACGAATGTGCCGGAGCCGCACATCGGATCCACGACCGGCTCGGTCCCGGTGTAGCCCGCCTGCCGCAGCATAAGGGCTGCCAGCGTCTCGCGCATCGGGGCCTTGCCTACGGCTTCCTTGTGGCCGCGCTTGTGCAGGCTTTCGCCGGAGGTATCGAGGCTGAAGAGCACGTTGTTGTCGTCGATGCGCACCTTGAGGACGAGCTCCGCCTCCGGATCGAGGGTTATGCCGTGGCTTTCGCGCAGAGCCGTCTCTACGCGCTGGGCCGCCGCCCCCGCGTGGTAGATCTTGGAGGTTTTGGTCGTGACTTGCACGCGCAGCGGCACGTCGCGGCGCAGCACATCGCCGAAGGGAAACTTGCGGCTGCGCTTGTCGAGCTGTGCGAGGTGGAAGGCCATGAAGCCGCCGATGCGGGCAAGCACGCGGGTCGCGCCCCGCATCTCCAGATTGGCGCGCCAGACGTCGGGCCAGCCACCCTGCAATGTGACGCCACCGGGCACGGCCGCTGCCGTGTCGAAACCGCGTTCGCGTGCCTCCGCGCATAGCACGTCCTCCAGCCCCGGAACGGTGGCCATGAAGATCTCGAAAGGCGGGGATGTGTACATGCGACCGGGTCTAGGGGATGGGCGGGCAAGCTGCACGCGGTTTTTGGGGCGCTTGCCAAAATATGGCCGCGTTTGGGTGATAAGCCGCCGTTATGACATTTGCAGACACATACCGCGAAGAGCGGCTCATCAGCCGCCGCTCGCGCGCGCGAAAGGCGCGGATCGCAGGGCGGATCATCGGCTTCGGGCTCACGGCCTGCTTTGTGGTGGCGCTGCGGACGGAGCCGCAGCTGCGCGCCGTGGTGGAAGAGTTGGCGCTCGCGGTGATAGGGGCGGAGGGGCGGCAGACTGCCGACACCGGCCGCGATCCGCAGGCTGCGGCGATCGACAGTCTGGGCTATGCCGAAGGCAGCCAGGAGGCGCGGACGCTGGAGCAGCTGGGGATCGCGGGCAGCGATGCGCCTTCCGCGCCAAGCAGCAGCCAGATGCCGCAGAGCAGGGTCAAGATCAACAGGGGCGGCGGCTGACGGCGAATTCAGCGTGCAGCGGGCACTGCGATGAACTGCGGCACTGCAAACTGGCGATCCCGGGAGGACTCGAACCCCCAACATCCTGATTAGAAGTCAGGTGCTCTATCCAGTTGAGCTACGGGACCGCTGGCGCTGTTATGCGGGAAGGGCCGTTGGCCATCAAGTGGCTTTGGCGGGTTTTGCGCACGCGCAGGCTCGCTGATTTGTTAACCCCTCATCACATGCTCACAGCGCGCGGAACCATTCCGGCAGGTCAGTACGACACAGATAGTTGACGAAGGGGGGCTTCACGATGCCGCGCTTGGGGTCGCGCACGGGTTTGTCGCGGATCTCGGCATAGCCGAGGGCGAGCGCCTCGTTCCAGGGCAGGGCTGGAATGATCTCCATTTTGCGAAAGAAGCGTTCGGCGTGAACGTCGGGGTTGGACCATCCGTTCACGTTCCAATCCGCGCCCACGCTTTCGGCCACGGACTGGCGCACGGCATTGGCTTGCCGAAGCGCGTCGGCGTTGGCGTGCTTGAGATGCACAAAGAAGGCATCATCGGGCATCTCGAAATGGAAATCATCGGTCTTGCGATGGCCGCAAAAGACGCCGTGCCAGCGCAGCGGAAGCGCTTTGCGCACTGCCCAGGCCTTGCTGTAATGCCCCGTCATGCAGGCGGCGGTCCGGGTGGCGAAGGGGCTTTCGCCCGGCGAGAGGGGCGGATCGCCCGGCATCTCGGCAAGGTTGAGGCCGAGGGCGAAGAGGGCGGGTGCCTTGCTCGCCTCGAACAGCGCCTCGAAGGAGCCGTATGTGGCGGGGTTGAAGCAGACCAGCTCATCCGCGTCGGTCTGGATCACCCAGTCATAGGCATTGATCAGGCCCGCCTGAAAGCCGTTCATCATCCGCATGCGGACCCGGTCGAAATTGCGCAGCGTGTCCCGCGGGATGGTGATGATACTCGCTTCGGGGCAGATGCGGGCGATCTCGGGGTCATGGCCGTGGGCGACGACATAGAGGTTTTCGGGCCCCAGATGTGCGCCGTAATGCCGGTACCATTGGCCGAGCGCCCAGTAGTCGCGGTAGACCATCGTGATGGCACAGATCTTCATTGTGGTCCCTCGGCTGTTCTTCGGAGGTACCTCCGCGGGCCGGGATGATCAAGGATTTCGGGCAAGTGCGGCGGGCGCTCAGGTCGCGGTGCCGAGCTCGGCATGCGTGGTGATGCCCAGTGTGCCGATCCCGTCGATGACGACCTCGACGGTCATGCCCGGCTTGATCGGGCGTGCGCCCAGCGATGTGCCGCAGGCGATCAGGTCGCCCGGGTTCAGGGTCATGTCCTGCGACAGCAAGCTCACGATCTGCGGCGGGGTTAGGATCATGTCGGCGGCTGGATAGGACTGCCGCTCGCGCCCGCCGACCAGCGTGCGGATGGTGAGCGATTGCCAATCGAGTTCGGTCTCGATCACCGGGCCTACCACGCCGAAACCGTCAAAGCTCTTGGCGCGGGTCCATTGCGGAAATGAAGGGTCCGCATGGAGCACGTCCAGCGAAGTGATGTCGTTGATGCAGGTGTACCCGAAGATCGCCCGCTCCGCCGCCTCTGGGGTTGCATGCTTGCAGGACTGGCCGATCACGATGCCGAGCTCGCCCTCGTAGATGACGCGGCCCGCCGCCTGCGGCAGCACCACCTGCGCGCCCGGCCCGGCGAGCGACGTATCGGCCTTGAAGAAATAGAGCGGATGGGTGGGATGGGCCATGCCACCCTTCTCCGCGGCGGCCTTGTAATTGTTCCACAGGCCGATGAACTTGCCGGGTACCAGCGGCGGGGCGAGGGTGAGCTGCGCCAGTGGCATTGCCTCACCCGCGGAGTTATCCGACCCAAGTGCGGTGCGCGGATGAAACGCATCTTGCGTGATCACCCCGGTCAGCATCCTGCCCTCATGCTCCGCTCTGCCCCATTTCATGCCTGCTCTCCCTCTTTTGGTTCTCGTTGCCCGCAGAGTAGCCGGAAATCCGCAGGGGTCCAGCTCAGCTTTGGTAGCGGGTCGAGCCGCGGCGGTTGGCGTCGATGGGCAGGCTCACGTGCAGCGGCTCATAGGCGCGCTGGTCACAGTCGCGGCGCGGGCAGACGTGACAGTTGATCCCGATCCTTGCGACCGCCGCCGTCTCGTCGAGATTGAAGGGCGCGGCATAGCCGATGCGGCGCACATGCGCGCGTTCACAGCCCAGGGTGACCACGAGCCTGCGGCCCTGTGCGTGGCGGTTCACCACGGGGCGGTTTGTGGTGCGGCTGATGGTGAAGAACTGGCCCGCGTCGGGCAGCTCCACGAATTGCGGCACGATCACATCGGGCGTCGCGAAGGCGCTGTGGATGTTCCAGACAGGACAGGCGCCACCCTGTTCGGCCAGCGTGAAGGGCGTCGCGTTGAAGCGTTTGGTGACATTGCCCGCCCGGTCGATGCGCAGAAAGAAGAACGGCACGCCGAGCGCGCCCTTGCGCTGCAGCGTCGTGAGGCGCTGGCTCACCTGTTCGAAGGAGACGGCGAAATGGGTGGCGATGCGGTCGATGTCATAGGCCGTCTGCTCCGCGATGCGGTGGATTTCGGCGTAGGGCATCAGCAGGGCTGCGGCAAAGTAGTTGGCAAGCTCGACCCGGCATCGCGCGCGTCCCGCGTCCGACGGGATTGCCGCCGCCTCGACCAGATCATCCAGCAGACTGCTGCAATCTACCAGCGCCAGCACATGCGCCAGCTGGAAGTTGCGGTTGATCGGATCAAGCGCCTCGGACAGCACGACGCGGCCCTTCTTTTCGTCGAAATAGCGCAGTGTGGGCGCCATTTCTTCGAGTTCGATCACCTCGACCTCCAGCCCGAAGGCGCGGCTCAGGTGACGTTTCATGTTGGCGAAGAGATCCTCGGCCGGACCGCCGATCGCCGCGCGGGCGGTCTCGGCGGCCTGTTCGAGGGCGGGGAAATGGTTGGCGTGATCGCGAAAGAAATTGTGGATCGCGGTTTCGGGCCGGATCTGCTGCAGCGCGGGTTGATCGCCGTCCGCGACGCTGAGCTTGCGCACGGTTTCCAGAAGCGCGTGGTGATTCTCATGCAGCTGCAAAAAGAACTCCACGAGCTTGGGGGTGTGGTCGAGGGCGGCGCGCAGTTCGACCAGATCGGGCTGCGGCCCGGAGAAGACGGGGTCGCGGACGCTGGTGCGCAGGCGCGCCAGATGGACCGCGGATTTGTCCTTCACGAAATGGCGCACATCCACGCCGTAAGCTTCGCTCAGCGCGACCAGGACCTTCACGGACAGGCTGCGCTGGTTGTTTTCGAGTAGGTTGACATAGGCGCTGCTGACCCCCAACAGGCGCGCCATCGCGGCCTGCGTGTGGTTATGTGCCAGCCTGATTTGCCGCAACTGCGGCCCGATGAGTGTCTTCTCCATGTTTACAACATTACAACATGGAGTTTTGTAAGCGCAAGATTTAACACGAAAACACGATTGAATGTGTAATTATGTTTCGCGGTGGTACACAGCAGGTCTCAGTTTGCGAAAAGAATGCCTGGAAAGGGCCGTCGCTTCCACCAATTCCTCGGGAGGAATGTTACATGACTAACAGATTCACACGCCGTATTGCCCTCAGTCTGACGGCTGCGGCCATGATGCTGACCGCCATGCCAGGGGCGGCATCGGAATGGAAACCGCAAAAGCCCATCGAAATGGTGATCATGGCGGGACAGGGCGGTGGTGCGGACCGGCTGGCACGCCTGTTCCAGTCGATCATCCAGAAGGAAAACCTTTCCAGCATGCCGATCCTGCCGGTAAACAAGGGCGGCGGATCGGGCGCCGAGGCGCTGCGGTATCTCAAGGACAAAGAGGGCGACAACCATGTGATCATGGCGACGCTCAACAGCTACTATACCACGCCGCTGCGCACGGACATCGGGGTCAACATCGAGGAATTCACGCCGCTTGCGCGGATGGCGCTCGACACATTCGTGCTCTGGGTCAATGCGGACAGCGACATCCAGACGCTGGATGACTACGTGGCCGCAGTGAAGGCGGCAGGTGGTTCCTGGAAGATGGGCGGCACCGGCACCGGGCAGGAGGACAGCCTCGTGACGGCGATGCTCAAGTCCGAATTCGGCATCGACGTGACATACGTGCCCTTCGACGGCGGCGGTGACGTTGCCAAGAACCTCGTTGGCGGGCATATCGATTTGTCGGTAAACAACCCCTCCGAGGCGATGGGCTTTTACAACGCGGGCAAACTGCGCCCGATCGCGGCGCTGACGCCGGAGCGGATCGACGTCTTCCCCGACACGCCGACGATGCGTGAACTCGGTCATGACATGGTCTACTGGATGCAGCGTTCCTTCGTGGCACCGTCGGGCATGGATCCTGCTGCGGTCGCCTACTACACCGAGATGTTCGAGAAGCTGAACGCCTCCGAGGAGTGGCAGACCTACACCCAAACCGAAGCGCTGATGGCCGATTTCCTCACCGGCGCTGACCTTCAGGCCTATTTCCTCGAAGAGCGCGAGAAGCACGCCAAGCTGTTGAGCGCGAGCGAAGGCTCCTGAGCTACGCTGCTTCCGACGACCGGACCCGGGGGGCGCCTGATTGGATCAGGCGCCCCGACTTTCAGGAAAGTGATATCCCATGCTGACCGCTGAACGTGCAATCGCCGTAGGCCTGATGGTGCTTTCGGCATACTTCATGTGGCACGCGACCGTGCTGCCCATCGGCTGGAACGGGATGACGGGCGGGCCGGGCGGCGGGGCTTTCCCGTTCTGGCTCTCTGCGATCATGTTCGTCTGTGCAGGGGGCATCCTGCTGCGGACCCTGGTGACCAAGACCGATCTCGAGGGCGCGTTCTTTGATACCGACACGCTGCGCTCCGTCGTGCTGGTGCTGCTCGCACTGGTGATCACTGTCGCGCTCATGCCTTGGGCGGGCGCCTACATCGCGCTGCCGCTGTTTCTGCTGTGGTACCTCAAGATCTTCGGCGGGCATCGTTGGTTCCTGACCGCCTGCATCACCATCGGCACGCCGGTTTTCCTGTTCTTCTTCTTCGAGGTCACGCTCAAGATCCTGCTGCCCAAGGGCTTCACCGAGCCGTTCTTCATCCCGCTTTACGCGCGCTTCTTCTAAGGGTTACGTATATGGAACTGCTCGGGCATCTTGCGGACGGCTTCGCGACATCGCTGTCGCCGCTCAATCTGATGATCGTGATCCTCGGGGTGACGGCGGGGCTCTTCATCGGCGCAATGCCGGGGCTCGGCTCGGTCAATGGGGTGGCGATCGTTTTGCCGCTCACGTTCATCGTGCCACCCTCCTCCGCGATCATCCTGCTGGCGGCGATATACTACGGTGCGATGTACGGGGGCGCGATCAGTTCAATTCTTCTGGGCATCCCCGGTGCCTCCACCGCGGTGGCGACCACCTTCGACGGCAGGCCCATGGCCCAGCAGGGCAAGGCGGGGCTTGCGCTCATCGCGGCGGCCTTCGCCTCCTTTGTCGGCGGTACAGTGTCTGTCGTGCTTTTTACGCTTTTCGCGACACCTCTGGCTGATGTGGCGCTTGCCTTTGGCCCGGCGGAGGAATTCGCGCTTGTCCTGCTGGCGTTCACGACCTTCGTGGGACTGGGCGGGGATGATATTCTGAAGACGATCATCATGATCTGCTTCGGCCTCGCCCTGTCGACGGTGGGGCTGGATCTCATCTCCGGGCAGCCGCGGCTCGTCTTCTTTGATCAGCCCGGGTTCTATTCCGGGATCAGCTTTCTCGTGCTCGCGATCGGTGTCTATGGCATCGGCGAGATCCTCTATACCATAGAGAGCCAGAAAACCGCGCCGCAGGTCACCCCCGCCAAGGTGACGTTCAAGGAGATGTGGTTCGGCATCAAATTGCTCGGCACAATGTGGAGAACGCTCTCTTTCGGCTCGCTGATGGGGTTCTTCGTGGGGATGCTGCCTGCGGCTGGGGCGACGCCTGCGGCGCTTATGTCCTATGGCATCGCCAAGCTCATGTCGAAGACGCCGGAGCGGTTTGGCAAGGGGGCGGTGGAAGGTGTCGTGGCGCCGGAGACGGCCAACAACGCGGCCTCCACTGGTTCGCTGCTGCCGATGCTGACGCTGGGCATCCCCGGCTCGCCCACGACGGCGCTGCTGCTGGGCGGCATGGTGATGTGGGGGCTGGTGCCGGGCCCCATGCTGTTCATCGAACAGCCCGATTTCGTCTGGGGCCTCATCTCGTCGCTCTATACCGCCAATGTCGCGGCGGTGCTTGTGAACCTCGCGCTGATCCCGCTCTTCGTCTGGGCGTTGCGGATGCCGTTTACGGTGCTCTGCGCGGTGGTGTTCGTTCTCTGCCTCGTGGGTGGGTATGCGCCCAGCCAGAAGATGCACGATGTCTGGCTGATCGTGGGCTTCGGTGTCTTCGGCTACCTGCTGCGCAAGGCGGATTATCCGATGGCGCCGCTGGTGCTCGCGCTGGTGCTCGGCCCGCTGATGGAGAAGAGCTTCCGCCAGACGCTCATTGCCGAGCAGGGCAATGTGCTGGCCTTCATCGAACGGCCCCTTTCGGGTACGTTTATCGCGATCAGCGCGGTGTTCTTCTTGCTGCCCCTGCTGAAACACGCAAAAAGATGGTTGGGCCGCGCGCCGTCCTCCGCCTGACTTCAATACAAAAGGATCCCTGTCATGGAAACCACACTCAAAGCGCTGATCGCGAGCCATGAAGGCAGTCGCCCGGCCATCGGAGCACCCGGGCGCGACTGGATGAGCTATGACGCACTGCGTGCGCTGACGGAGGAAGTGGGCGCGAGCCTGAACGGGATGGGCATCGACGCGGGCGGCCGCGTCGCGATCGTGCTGCCCAACGGGCCTGAGATGGCGACGGCCTTCGTCACGGTCGCACAGGCGGCGACGACCGCACCGCTCAACCCCGCCTACCGCGAGGAGGAATATGCCTTCTACCTCGAGGATCTGAAGGCCAAGGCGCTGTTGGTGGAGGAAGGCTACGACGGGCCTGCGGCGGCGGCAGCGCGCGGCCTCGGCATGGAGATCATCCGCCTGTCGGTGCCGCAGGGCGCCGCAGCAGGCTACTTCACGCTGTCTTCGGACATGCGCGGTGACGCGAGGCGGGCGCCGACCGCGGAGGATATCGCGCTGATCCTGCACACCTCCGGCACGACGTCGAGGCCCAAGATCGTGCCGCTCTTGCAGTCGAACGTGGCGGCTTCCGCGCAGCATATCGGAGCCTCGCTGGAGCTGACCGGGGCGGACCGCTGCCTCAACGTGATGCCGCTCTTTCACATCCACGGGCTGATCGCGGCCGTCGCGGCGACGCTGTCTTCGGGTGGGTCGATCTGGTGCGCACCGGGGTTCGACGCGCTCAAGTTCTTTGGCTGGATGAAGGAGGCACAGCCCACATGGTATACCGCCGTCCCGACCATGCATCAGGCGATCCTGACACGGGCGGGCCGCAATGCGGATGTCATCGCGGCGACGCCGCTGCGCTTCCTGCGTTCCTCCTCCGCCTCTCTTCCGGCGCAGGTGATGGTAGCGCTGAACGAGACGTTCAAGGCACCCGTGGTCGAAGCATACGGCATGACGGAGGCAGCACATCAGATGGCCTGCAACCCTCTGGCTTCCGGCACGCAGAAGCCGGGCGCGGTCGGCATCCCCGCGGGCCCCGCCATGCGCATCGCCCATGAGACCGAGAACAAGTTGATCGAGGGCACCGGCGAGGTCGTCATTTCGGGCCCGAACGTGACACCCGGCTATGAGGGAAACCCGGAAGCCAACGCCAAGAACTTCTTCGAGGTCGAGGGCGCGCGCTGGTTCCGCACGGGCGATCAGGGGGCCTTCGACGCGGAGGGCTACCTGCATCTCACCGGTCGCCTCAAGGAGATCATCAACCGCGGCGGCGAGAAGATCAGCCCGCTGGAGGTGGACGGCGTGCTGCTCGACCATGCCGATATCGCGCAGGTCGTGACCTTCGCGGTGCCGCATCCCAAGCTGGGCGAGGAGGTGGCCGCCGCCGTCGTGCTCAAGGACGGCGCGACCGCGACGGAGAAAGACATCCGCGCCTTTGCCGCGGAGCGGATGGCGGACTTCAAGGTGCCACGCAAGGTCATCATCATGGACGAGATCCCCAAAGGCGCCACAGGCAAGATGCAGCGCATCGGACTGGCCGAAAAGCTGGGTCTGGTCGAAGGGGTCTGAGCCATGAAGATCTGTGTATTCGGGGCCGGCGCCATCGGCGGCTACATGGGCGTGAAGCTCGCGCAGGCGGGCGCCGATGTCAGTCTCGTGGCGCGCGGACCGCATCTGGCTGCGATGCAGGACAAGGGTCTCACGCTGATCGAGGAGGATGGCGCACCGCAGACCGTCAAGGTCCACGCCAGCGACAACGCCGCCGATCTGGGCGAGCAGGACTACGTGATCGTGACGCTGAAAGCGCATTCCGTACCCGCCGTGGTGCCGCATATGCAGCCGCTCATCGGCGAGAACACCACGATCGTCAGTGGCGTGAACGGCGTGCCCTGGTGGTATTTCCACAAGATCGGCACCGATCTGGAAGGCACCCGCCTGGAAACCGTGGATCCCGGCAATGCGCAGTGGGACGGATTCGGCCCCGACCGCGTGCTGGGCTGCGTGGTCTATCCCGCGGCGGAAGTGCCCGAGCCCGGCGTGATCAAGCACATCGAAGGCAACCGCTTTTCGCTGGGTGAGCCCGACGGCAGCAAGTCTGAGCGGGCGATGGCGCTCTCCAAGGCGCTGTCGGAAGCGGGGCTGAAAGCGCCGGTCCGTCCGCGCCTGCGAGACGAGATCTGGGTGAAGCTCTGGGGCAACCTGTCGTTCAACCCGATTTCCGCGCTCACCCATGCGACGCTCGACGTGCTTTGCACAGATCCGGGCACGCGTGCGGTGGCGCGCGACATGATGTTGGAGGCGCAGACCATCGCGGAGGCGCTGGGCGTGAAATTTCCCATCGACGTGGACCGCCGGATCGACGGGGGCGCCGCCGTGGGCGCGCACCGCACCTCGATGCTGCAGGACCTTGATCAGGGGCGCCCGATGGAGATCGACGCGCTGCTGGGGTCCGTGCAGGAGTTGGGCCGCGTGACGCAGAACGCCACCCCCACCATCGACACGGTGCTGGCGCTGACCAAGCTGCGCGCGCGTACCGCAGGCCTCTATTCCGGCTGATCGAAAGGCCCCACCGACATGAGCATCAAGAACATTCTCGTCGCCTACAACGGCCTGCCCGGATCGCGGGCGGCTCTCTCCGGCGCCGTGCTGATGCAGCAGTATTTCGGCGCGCATATCACCGGGCTCTTCGCGCATGGCAACCCGTTCCTGTCGCGCCAGATGAAGCGGACATGGATGCCGCAGAAGCTGCAGACTGCGATCACCGAAGCCGCCGACAGCCCCAGCGGCGAGATCGAGAGCGAGTTTCACGAGATCTGCCGGGACGTGCCGCGCGACAAGCTGCACTGGATCAACAGCGGCGGGTCGGTGCAGCGCACGGTCGCGCGCTATGCCAGGCTCTTCGACATCACGGTGCTGGGGATGCACCAAAGCAGCAGCGAGACCAACCTCACCCATCTCGAGATCCGCCCCGACCGCGTCGCCTATGACAGCGGCAGGCCGGTGATGACGTTCCCCGCCGACTACGTCGGCGGTCTCTTTGACGGGCGCGCGGTCGTGGCTTGGGACGGTGGCCGTGCCGCTGCGCGCGCGCTGGCGGACGCGATGCAGATCCTCGAAAACGAAGCCGAAGTGGAGATCGTGTCAGTCGGACGCTCGCCGATGGCGGATTCGATGCCCGGGATCGATGTCGGCACAGTGCTGGCGCGCCACGACGTCAAGGTGACCCTCACCGAACTGCCGCGGGGCAAACTGCCCATCGCGGATGTTCTGGTGAATCATTGTGAAAAGACGGGTGCCAGCCTGCTTGTCATGGGTGCCTATGAGCATTCGCCACTGCGCGAGGGTTTGATCGGCGGTGTCACGCATGATATTGCCTTGCGGGCGAAGCTGCCGGTCCTGATGAGCCACTGATCGGGTGCAGGCCGGGCGAAATTCCCTTTCAATTTGGGCGCTCATTGGCTATGTTAGCGCTAACTTGACCCCTGAGCGATCATCTGGAGACCCTCCATGCCCCTCAACCCAACCCTCGACGACATCACCCGCCGGATCATCGCGCGCAGCGCGCCGAGCCGGGGGGCCTATCTGGAGCGGATGCAGGCGGCGCGGCGCAAGGGACCGTCACGCGGGCATCTGTCGTGCAGCGGGCAGGCGCATGCATTCGCTGCGGCGGGTCCCGATCAGGATGCGCTGGCCACCGGCGCGCAGGGCAATCTCGGGATCGTTACGGCCTATAATGACATGCTGTCCGCGCATCAGCCGTTCGAGCGTTACCCGACGCTGATCCGCGATGCGGTGCGGGCCGCCGGCGGCACGGCGCAGGTGGCGGGCGGCGTGCCCGCGATGTGCGACGGGGTCACGCAGGGTGAGGCGGGGATGGAGCTCAGCCTTTTTTCGCGCGATGTGATCGCGATGGCGGCGGGCGTGGCGCTCAGCCACAACACCTTCGATGCGGCGGTGTTTCTGGGGGTCTGCGACAAGATCGTGCCGGGCCTTGTGATCGGCGCACAGGTTTTCGGGCATTTGCCCGCCGTTTTCATCCCCGCCGGTCCGATGACCAGCGGTCTGGCTAATGAGGACAAGGCCAAGGTGCGCCAGCAGTTTGCCGCGGGCGAGGTCGGGCGCGACGCGCTCATGGCGGCAGAGATGGCGGCGTATCATGGCCCAGGCACCTGTACCTTCTACGGCACGGCAAACACCAACCAGATGCTGATGGAGTTCATGGGCCTGCATCTGCCTGCCTCAAGCTTCATCAATCCCGGTGCGCAGATCCGCGATGCGCTGACGGTAGCGGCGGCCAAACGCGCGCTCGCAATGAGCGATCTGGGCGATGAATACACCCCCGTCTGTGAGATCCTGAGCGAGAAGGCATTCGTCAACGGCATGGTCGGGCTGATGGCCACCGGCGGATCCACGAACCTGCTGATCCACCTCATCGCCATGGCGCGGGCAGGCGGCATCGTGCTCGACTGGCAGGATTTCTCCGACATCTCTGACATCGTGCCGCTGCTGGCGCGGGTCTATCCCAACGGGCTGGCCGACGTGAACCATTTCCACGCCGCGGGCGGCCTTGGCTTCATGATCGGGGAGTTGCTGGGCGCGGGCCTATTGCATCCCGACACCAAGACGGTCGCGGGCGATGGGCTGCATCATTACACCCGAGAGCCGTTCATGGAAAACGGCGCGCTGGCATGGCGTGCAGGCACCGCAGAGAGCCTCAACCCCGCCATTTTGCGCCCTGCGTCCGAGCCCTTTGCCGCTTCCGGCGGGCTCAAGCGGCTGTCGGGCAGTCTGGGCACCAGCGTCATCAAGATCTCAGCCGTAGCGCCTGAGCATCATGTGATCGAGGCGCCGGTGCGCGTGTTCCACGATCAGCAGGAGGTCAAGGCGGCGTTCAAGGCGGGCGAGTTCACCGGCGATGTGATCGTGGTGGTGCGCTTTCAGGGGCCGAAGGCCAACGGCATGCCCGAACTGCATAGCCTCACACCGCTGCTGGGTATTCTGCAGGGGCGCGGCCATCAGGTTGCGCTGGTGACGGACGGGCGCATGTCGGGCGCCTCCGGCAAGGTTCCCGCCGCGATCCATGTGAGCCCTGAGGCGCTCGATGGCGGGCCGATCGCGCATTTGGCGGATGGCGATGTGTTGCGCCTCGATGCGGGCGCGGGCACGTTGGAGATCGTGACCAAGGGCGTGCTGGAACGTCCGGCGGTCACCGCCGACTTGAGCCACAACCACTACGGCGTGGGCCGCGAGCTCTTCGCGCCGTTTCGCAACGCCGTGGGCACCGCCGATACCGGCGCAACAGTTTTCGGGAATTGAACGATGACGAATGACACCGCCTACATCCGCAGGCTGGCTGGCCTGGCGCCGATCATCCCCGTGCTGGTCGTCGATGATGTTGCCGATGCGGTGCCGTTGGCACAGGCGCTGGTGCGCGGCGGTCTGCCCGTGCTGGAGGTGACGCTGCGCACCGATGCCGCGCTGGATGTGATCGCGGCGATGGCGGGCGTTGAGGGTGCGCGCGTCGGTGCAGGCACGCTGGTCAGCGCGCGCGACGTGACGGAGGCGGTGGCGGCGGGCGCGACCTTCGGCGTGACCCCGGGCTCACCCACGGCCCTGGTCGACGCCTGCCTGGATGCAGGTTTGCCGCTTTTGCCCGGTGCCGCAACGGCGACGGAAGCCATGACGCTGCAGATGCGCGGGTTCGAAGTGCTCAAGTTCTTTCCCGCGGAGGCTGCCGGCGGCATCAAGACGCTCAAGGGTCTTGGCGGACCGCTCCCCGGCATCGCGTTCTGCCCCACGGGCGGGGTCAGTCCCGAGAACGCTGCGGACTATCTGGCGTTGCCCAATGTGGTCTGCGCCGGCGGAAGCTGGATCGCACCGCTGGATCTGGTGAAGGCAGGCGCCTGGGACGAGATCGAGGCGCGCGCGCGCAAGGCGGCCTCGCTGCCACGCCCGATCAAGGCGCCCGCCCGCTAGGCATCCGCCAGCGCGCAGATCACCTCGTAGGCGGTCTCGATGTCCGCTTGGGTACAGTCGAATTGCCCGATCTGGAAGCGCACGACCATCTCGCCGCCCACACGGGTCTGGGTCACGTAGATCCGTCCGTCCGTGTTGATGCGCTCGACAAAGGCGAGTTGGCCCGCGTCATCCACGCCCTCGAGCCGGAAGGTAAAGAGCGACAGCACAGGCTCTGTCACGATCTCGAATCGCGGATGCGCGCCGATCCTCGCAGCGAGGTCCTGCGCCCAATTCACATGGTTGCGCAGGCGCCCGCGCAATCCCTCCATCCCGTAGGAGCGCAGCAGGAACCACAGCTTGAGCGCGCGGAAGCGGCGGCCAAGCGGGATCGACCATTCGGAATAATCGATCACATTTTCCGCGCCCGGCGTGAGCAGGTAGTCCTCGCGCATCGCCAGTGTGCTGACCAACGCTTGCGGATCGCGGATGAAATGTGCCGAGCAGTCGAACTGGGCGCCGAGCCATTTGTGCGGGTTGAAGACCACGCTGTCCGCGTCTTCGATCCCGCGCCACAGATCGCGGTACTCTGGGCAGATCATCGCCGCCCCGGCCCATGCGGCGTCCACATGGGTATAGATACCCTCGGCCTGCGCGACCTTCACCACGGCGGCGATGTCATCGCAGGCACCGGTGCCCGTGCCGCCGGTGCAGGCCACGATGCCCGCCGGTATGTGCCCCGCTGTGCGGTCTGCCTTGATCGCTGCGGCCAGTGCCTCCGCGTCCATGCCGCGCAGCGGGCCATGGGTCGGAATGCGCACCAGATTTGCGCGGCCTATCCCCGCGACCCAGACCGCGCGCGCGACCGAACCATGCACCTCGTCGGAGGCATAGATGCGCAGCTGTCCCTGGGCGTTGAGACCCAATGCGTTGCCGCGCCCTTGCGTCGCGCGCTCGCGCATGACCAGCACGGCGGCCAGCGTCGCGGAGGAAGCGCTGTCCTGGATCACGCCGTGGAACGTGTCGGGCAGGCCGATCCCCTGCCGCAGCCAGTCGATCATCCGTGTCTCTAGCTCGGTCGCGGCGGGGGAGGTCTGCCACAGCATGCATTGCGCCGCGATCGTGGTGACCAGAAACTCCGCCAGCATCGAGGGCGGAGCGGCATTGGCCGGGAAATACGCAAAGAAGCGCGGATGTTGCCAGTGGGTCATGCCGGGCATGATGATCCGCTCGAAATCCCCGAAAATCTGGGTCATGTCCTGCGGCGTCTCCGGCGGGGAGGGTGCGATCTGCGCCGCGATCTCGCCGGGACGGACCTTTGCACGCACGGGACGGTCGCGCAGCCCTTCGTGATAATCGCGGCCCCAGTCGGCGATCTGGCGGCCCCAGCGTGCGAATTCATCCCATTTCATCTTGCACTCCTATGCCATGTCCGGCGGCAGATAGTCCCGGATCGAGCTTGCCTTGCGGTTCGTCGCGGCGTCCATTTCGCGCAGCTCCAGCGAGAGCATGAAGGGGTGCTTCGCCATATGAGGTTCCGTGAAACGCTCCGCTGCGGCGAAAATCGCATCCGCTGCGGCGGACTTGGCGGCGGTGTCGCGGCCGCCGCCGATCCGCACGGTGATGTCGATGAAGCCATGGCCCGCGTCGCCGTCCGCGATCACACTGTGGCTGCAGGCGGTTGCGCGCACGCGGATGCCTGCGGGCGGGAAAATGCCCGTGCCCGCCGCCGCATCCCTGAGCGCGCGGCAAAGTGCCTTGATATCAACCGCAGCCTCGAGGTTCTGCGAATATTCCAGCGAGATATGGGGCATGGCACACTTTCGGCGAATTTACTTGCTTTGTTAAGTAAGTTGGGGCCCTCTGTCAATCCGCGTCCCCCTTCGCGTAGCGGGCCCGTCGAAATGAGCCGCAAGGCGTCCCGTGCTGACCCTCCGGCATTCCGCCGCGCGAGAGCACAGCAAGGCTTGCTGTGCCGTGCCAAGCAAATGCGAAAGCGTGGCAACAAGGCCGCATATCGCCCCTGAATCCGAATTTGTCAAACTGCGCCCTTGGTCCGAATCGCATGGGCGGCATAGCAATGAGTTTCGCCGTGGGGGCGGTTTCGACAGGAGTGTCACATGTCTGGACACATCACCGGGAGGGCGCTTGCCCTCTTGCTCGCGCTCACGACCACACTCCCCGCCGTAGAGGCCCAGGCGCAGGACCGCGAGCGGCTCGGCTATGGACGATTGTTGAACAACGATTACCTCGGCGACGGCGAGGACCGCTGGCGCACCGGGTCATGGACATCTTCGCGGGTCTGGGGCCGCGACTGGAGCGGCAGCCTGCCTGAGGCATTCGGCGACCTGCTGGAGTTGCGGGTGTCCTCCCAAATCATTGCGCCCGACAACCTTGGCCGTCCCGCGGCGGGCGACCGGCCCTATGCGGGTGTGTTAAGCGCGGGCGTGCACACACATTTCGAATGGCGCGGGTTCAACGCCGCGATGGGTGCCGATCTGGTGATGACCGGGCCCGATACCGGGCTGGGCAGCTTCCAGCGCGAAGTGCACAAGGCGCTCGACGTGCGGGCGCCATCGCAAGCGACGCTCGACGGGCAGATCCCCAATGGCCTGCACCTCACGCTGGTGGGCGAAATGGGGCGCGATCTGGCGCTGGCGCCCAACATACGGCTGCGTCCGTTTGTCGAGCTGCGCGCGGGTGCCGAGACGCTGGCGCGCGCGGGTGTTGATCTCACCTTCGGCACGCTGGGCCGGGGCGGGCTGATGGTGCGCGAAGACATCACCGGGCATCGCTACGGCGTGATCCAGGGGCAGGGCGAGCGCGGCTTTTCCTTTCTGCTCGGCGCTGATCTGGCCAAGGTGAGCGACAGCATCTACTTGCCCGAAGAGGACGGCTTCACCCTCACCGAAAACCGCGACCGGCTGCGCGCAGGCGTGCATTGGCAGGGCGACGGCGCCTCTGCGTTCTACGGCATCAGCTATCTTGGGGAGGAGTTCACCGGCCAGAGCGAGGGCCAGGTGATCGGCTCGCTGAGCATAAAGATGAGCTTCTGATAGGGCTTGGCGGCAACACTTCTCGCCCGGCGCGCATTTTTTCTTCCCAGCGACCCGTAAATTTGTTAACGGTTCTTCAATAAAAAAAGACTGAGGCAGGCGGGTAGTAAATGGGAATGGGCTTTCGTGGCACATTCGTCATCTCCTGGTCGCAAACGGAAATCGATGGTCTTGATGCCGCACCAATGCAGGCATTGAGCGTAGGTGCTGCATGGGCATGGCGGGGCGATGCTGTGCGGGTGGACGGACCGTCGGATGTTTTGCGACTGGACGAGGCGGAAGGTGCGGAAATTCTGCGGAAACGCGCAGCGCGCATGGTTCACAGGCTGGTCGGCGCCGCGTTGGAGCGGGACGGCGGGCCGCGTGGGCGCGGCAATAATAGCGACAGCTCGGCGTTGATGCACAACAGTTTTGTCGTGACGGACGGCGGCAAGAGCTACAGCGTCACCCTCATTGAGGTGGGCGGTGGCAGCCAGCCCCTGCTGATGTTTCTCGACGAGATGCCGCCGCGCAACTGCGATCTGTGGATCGTACATCACACCCTCGGGACCGTGGTGCCGGACGAGCAGGCGGGCCTGCAGCAGAGCGGTGTGATCTGCTTCACCCCCGGAACCCGGATCAGGACCGACGATGGCCTGAGACTGATCGAGGATCTGCGCGAGGGTGATCTGGTGCAGACCAAAGACAACGGCCTGCAACCGCTGCGCTGGATCGGCAGGCGGCGGATGAGCGGTGCACGGCTTTTTGCAATGCCGAAGCTGCGCCCGATCCGCATTGCGGGCGGCGCGCTGGGGCTTGATTGCCCGGATGGCGATCTGCTGGTTTCGCCCGAGCACAGGATGCTGATCCGTGGAGCGGCGGCGCAGAGCCTTTTCAACACCTCCGAAGTGCTGGTGACGGCGAAGGATCTGATCAACGGCAAGACAGTCACGGTGGACATGCAAGTGCGTGAGGTGACCTACATCCACATGCTTCTGGACCAGCATCAGGTGGTCTGGGCCAATGGGTTGGAGACAGAGAGTTTCCACCCTGCATCGGCGGCCCTTTCCACACTGGACCAGTCCGACCGCGAACGGCTGTTGGCGCAGTATCCGCAGCTCGAGTATGACGCGCATACCTACGGCAGCTTTGCGCGCCGCACGCTCTCCGCATCCGAGGCCGCAATCCTGCGGCATGCGGCCTGAGGTGCGTCGCAAGTCAAAGTCTTGAGAAGGACGACTGAGCCGTCAGCTGGCGTTGCGTGCCTCCACAAGTGCCTTGATGATGTTCTTTGCGCTGTCGCCGGCCCAGTCGGCATCGCCGCGCAGGCGTGCGATCTCGCGGCCTTCGGGGTCGATGAGCACGGTGATGGGCAGGCCGAAAATGCCCATCTGGCTTGCGAGCGCCTGCTTGGGGTCCTGGTGGCGCGGCAGGTTGGTGATGCCGGTTTCCTCGAAGAACTTGGCGATACCCTGGGGCGAGTTGCGCCCCGTGGCGATGGTCAGAACCTCGAAATCCGGCCCGCCGAGCTCGCTCTGCAGTTCTGACAGATGGGGCATCTCGACACGGCAGGGCGCGCACCATGTTGCCCAGAAGTTCAGCAGCACGTATTTGCCGCGGTAGTCCTCCAGCGTGGCGCGCCCGGCGTCATCTGCCAGATCAAAGGCGGCGGATGAGGTCGCCTTGGGTGTGCTGTGCACGGCCAGTTTCTTCATGTCCCCGTCCACCAGCGGCGTGATGATATCCGCATCCGATGCCAGCGCGGGGTTTGCACCCGCCGTGAGGGCCGTATAGACGAGTGCGAGCAAGAGTTTCTTCATGGGTCCCTCCGGGGAATAGGCAGATGACAGACACACCTTCGAATGCATCCAACAAGATGTGGGGCGGCCGTTTCGCCGCCGGTCCGGACGCGATCATGGAGGCAATTAACGCCTCGATCGGGTTTGACAAGCGGATGGCGGCTCAGGACATTGCAGGCTCGCGGGCCCATGCGGCGATGCTTGCCGCACGGGTATCATCGAGGATAGCGATGCGCAGGCGATACGGGAAGGCCTGCTCACGGTCTTGTCAGAAATCGAGGGCGGCACGTTCGAGTTCTCGGCAGCGCTCGAGGATATCCACATGAACGTGGAGGCGCGGCTGAAGGAGATCATCGGTGAGCCTGCGGGGCGCCTGCACACGGGCCGGTCGCGCAACGATCAGGTCGCGACGGATTTCAAGCTCTGGGTGCGCGACCAGTTCGACGCCGCCGAAGGCGCGCTGCTCGCGCTCATCCGCGCGCTGCTTGCGCAGGCGGAGGCGGGTGCCGCATGGGTCATGCCCGGCTTCACCCATCTGCAGACCGCGCAGCCGGTGACCTGGGGCCATCACATGATGGCCTATGTCGAGATGTTCGGCCGTGATCTGAGCCGGATGCGCGATGCGCGTGCGCGGATGAATGAAAGTCCGCTGGGCGCGGCGGCGCTGGCGGGTACGTCCTTTCCCATCGACCGGGAGATGACGGCGCGCGCGCTGGGATTTGACCGCCCGTCCGCCAACAGCCTCGATGCGGTGAGCGACCGCGACTTCGCGCTGGAATTCCTCAGCGCGTCGAGCATCTGCGCGATGCACCTGAGCCGTTTTGCCGAGGAACTGGTGATCTGGTCCTCCGCGCAGTTCCGTTTCGTGACACTCTCGGACCGCTTTTCCACCGGATCGAGCATCATGCCGCAGAAGAAGAACCCCGATGCAGCCGAGCTGATCCGTGCCAAGGTCGGGCGGATCTTCGGCGCGAATGTCGCGCTGATGATGGTGATGAAGGGGTTGCCGCTGGCCTATTCCAAGGACATGCAGGAAGATAAGGAACAGGTGTTCGACGCCGCCGACAACCTGATGCTGGCGCTGGCCGCGATGGAGGGGATGGTGCGCGACATGAGTGCCAACCGCGCGCAGCTCGCCGCCGCGGCGGGCAGCGGTTTTTCCACCGCGACCGATCTTGCCGACTGGCTGGTGCGCGTGCTGGGCCTGCCGTTCCGCGAGGCGCATCACATCACGGGCGCGCTGGTGGCGATGGCCGAGGCGGAGGGCTGCGATCTGCCCGACCTCGACCTCGCTCAGATGCAATCGGCCCATGGCGGCATCACGCAGGATGTATTCTCTGTGCTGGGGGTGGAAAATTCGGTAAACTCGCGCATGTCATACGGCGGCACGGCGCCTGAGCAAGTGCGCGCGCAGGTGGCGCGCTGGAAAGAGGAGTTGGCATGAGAAAGCTGGTGATGCTGGGTGCCGCCCTGCTGGCGGCCTGCGGCGTGGACGGCGAGCCGGTTCAGCCTTCGGGCGGCGTGAATGTCTCGATCTCCCAGTCGGGTGTGGGGCTCGGCGGTACCGTGGGGTTGAGCAAGGGGCCGCTCACCCTGGGTGTGGGGCTATGAGGGCGGCCTTGCTGATGATGCTGGTTGCGCTGGCCGCGTGCGGGCGGCCCGACGCGACCCGCACGCAACCGGACGAGCCGCGCATCCCCCCCAGCGTGACGACACCGGGCGTACACGTCTCGGGCCATGTGAACGTCGGTGTGAAAAGGGGCTTTTGATGTCGGTTTTGCGGATGATCTATCTGGCGCTCGCGATCTGGGGTGCGATCCATCCGATGTATTATTTCATCACCTGGTTTCGGGAAAACACCTGGGACATCATGGCGATGGTGGATGCATGGCATGTCAATGCCGCGACCAGCGGGCTGGTCTGGGACCTGACGATCGCGGCCGTCACGCTGACGGTCTGGATCATCGCCGAGGTGGCCGTGCGGCGCAACTGGGTCGCACTGATCGCGATCCCGGCGACGTTCGGCATCGGGGTGAGCTGCGGCCTGCCGCTCTATCTCTTTCTTCGGTCGGCGCCCGTCCGTTAGGACGAAATGCAGTTTAAGGGCAAAGAGAATAAATGGATCATTTCCTCTACCGCGACGGCGCGCTTCATGCCGAGGACGTGCCTGTTGCGGAGATCGCCGCAGCCGTCGGCACGCCGTTCTACGTCTATTCCACGGCGACGCTGTTGCGCCATTTCCGCGCCTTCGACGAGGCGCTGGCGGGGATGGATCATCTCGTGTGCTACGCGATGAAGGCCAATTCCAACCAGGCGGTGTTGCGCACGCTGGCGCAGGCGGGCGCCGGTATGGACGTGGTGAGCGAGGGCGAATACCGCCGCGCGCGCGCCGCGGGCGTGCCGGGGGAGCGGATCGTGTTTTCCGGTGTGGGCAAGACCGCGCGCGAGATCCGCGTAGCGCTCGAGGGTGGTATCCGCCAGTTCAACGTCGAGAGCGAGCCGGAGATGGAAGTGCTGAACGCGGTCGCGCTGGAGCTGGGCAAGGTGGCGCCCATCACGGTGCGCGTGAACCCCGACGTGGACGCCAAGACCCATGCCAAGATCGCCACCGGCAAGTCGGAGAACAAGTTCGGCATCCCGATTTCGCGCGCGCGCGAGGTCTATGCGATGGCAGCCGGGATGCCGGGGCTGCAGGTGATCGGGATCGACGTGCATATCGGCTCCCAGCTGACCGATCTCGCTCCTTTCGAGCAGGCCTATGTGAAGGTGGCAGAGCTGACCGAGATGCTGCGCGCGGACGGGCATGAGCATCACGCGGCTCGATCTGGGCGGCGGGCTCGGCATCCCCTACGAGACGCAGCAACGAGGCGCCGCCACTGCCCAGCGATTACGGCGCGATGGTGCAGCGTACGCTGGGCCATCTGGGCTGCGAGATCGAGATCGAGCCGGGACGGCTCGATCGCGGGCAACGCCGGGCTGATGGTCAGCCAGGTGATCTACGTCAAATCGGGGGAGGGGCGTGATTTCCTGATCCTCGACGGGGCGATGAACGATCTGATCCGTCCCGCCATGTACGACGCCCATCACGACATCGTCCCGGTGGTGGAGCCCGCGCCGGGTGCCGGCAGAACAGCCCTATGACATCGTGGGCCCGGTCTGCGAATCCGGTGACACCTTCGCCAAGCAACGCGAGATGGTGCCGCTGGCCGCCGGTGATCTGGTGGCCTTTCGCAGTGCGGGTGCCTACGGCGCAGTAATGTCGCAGCGAGTATAATTCGCGGGCACTTATCCCCGAGGTTCTGGTGCATGGGGATCAATTTGCGGTTATCCGCCCACGCCCGACCTTTGACGAAATGATAAATCGCGATACCATCCCTGAGTGGCTCGAGGCGCATTCCGCGACCTGAGCCCGGATGCCGAGGTCAACATGGTCCAATTCACGCCCAACGATCTGAACCGAACGCTGCGAGGCCATGCGCCGTCCGTTGCGGCTCACCCGGATGGGCATGGCGGCGGAGACGGTGGTGCGCAGCCTTTGGCCGCTGATGGTGGTGGTACTGTCGGCACTCGCGGCGGCGATGATGGGCCTGCATGAGGTGATACCACTCGAAGCGGTCTGGGCCGCGGTCGGGCTGACGGCAACTGCGGGTTTGTGGGCCGTGGTCTATGGCTGGCGCCGCTGGGACTGGCCCACCCACGGTGATGCGATGGCGCGGCTCGATGCGCTCGTTGCCGGGCCGCCCGATCACGGCGCTGCTGGACGATCAGGCCATCGGCGAGGGGGATGAAGCCTCCGCAGCTCGTCTGGCGCGCGCACAAGCGGCGCATGGCCCTGCGCGCGGAAGCGGCACAGGCCGTGCCGGGCGATCTGCGGGTTGCCTCGCGCGATCCCTATGCGCTGCGCTTCGTGGCGGTGCTGGCATTTGCCATGGCACTCGTCTTCGGCTCGGTCTGGCGGGTCGGCACGGTGGCCCAGATGGCAGGTGGCGGCAGCACGGGCCTTGCCTCCGGTCCGGTCTGGGAAGGCTGGGCGGAGCCGCCGCGCTACACCGGCATGCCGACGCTCTACCTCAATGATCTGGCGGAGGGGCCGCTGGAGCTGCCGGTCGGCACGCTGATCACGATGCGCCTTTACGGCGAGGTCGGCGCGCTGGACGTGGCCGAGAGCGTCTCAGGCACCGCGCAGGCGCCCGATCCGGAAGCGCCGCCGCGGATGGCGTTCGACTTCAAGGTTCTGCAGGACGGCGCGATTGCCATCGACGGTCCCGGTGCGCCGGGCCTGGGACGTCACGGTGCGCGCGGATGCGGCGCCCGAGATCGTGATCCTGGGCCAGCCCGAAGTCGCGGCACTGGGTGAGATGCGCCTGCCGTTTGCGGCCAAGGACGATTACGGCGTGGAAGCGGGCGAGGCGCGGATCATGCTTGATCTCGCATCGGTCGACCGCCGCTACGGGCTGATCATGGAGCCGGAGGCGCGGCCCGAGGTGATCGTGCCTCTGCCGATGCCGATCTCCGGCGACCGTGCCGCGTTCGAGGAGAACCTGATCGACGATTTCTCCGAACATCCTTGGGCCAACCTGCCGGTCACGATGGCGATGACGGCACTCGACGCGGCGGAGCAGCAGGCGCAGACCGCGCCGATGCAGATGACGCTGCCGGGGCGCCGGTTCTTCGATCCGACAGCGGCGGCCGTGATCGAGATGCGCCGCGATATCCTTTGGAACCGAGATAACACACCACGCGTCGCACAGGTGCTGCGGGCGGTGAGCCATCTTCCGCAAGATGCCTTCCGGTCCGAGACGACAGCGCTGCGCCTGCGTCGGCTCATTGGCAGGATGGAGACACAGGCAAGCTTCGGCATGGACGACGACACAGCGCGATACGCTGGCACAGGACCTCTGGGATCTGGCGCTGGAGCTTGAAGAGGGTGACCTGGACGACGCCCGCGAGCGGATGCGCCGCGCGCAGGAGCGTCTGAACGAAGCGATGAAAAACGGCGCCTCGGATGAGGAAATCGCCGAGCTGATGCAGGAATTGCGCCGCGCCACCGAAGATTACATGCAGCAGCTGCAGCGCGAGCAGGCGCAGCGGCAGGACGGCGAGCAGGAGCAGCGGCCAACAGCAATCGGGCGAAAGCATGCAGATGACTCAGGACGACCTGCAGCGCATGATGGACCGCATTCAGGAATTGATGGAGCAGGGCCGCATGGCCGAAGCCGAGCAGGCACTGCGCGAGCTTCAGGAAATGATGGAGAACATGCAGGTCACCCAGGGCCAGCAGGGGCAGGGCGGTCAGTCCCCCGGCGAGCAGGCCATGGAGGGCCTCGCCGAGACCCTGCGCGAACAGCAGGGTCTGAGCGATCAGGCGTTCCGCGACCTGCAGGAGCAGTTCAACCCGAACGCCCAGGCGGGCGAGAGCCAGGGCAACGAGGGCCGCAACGGTGGTCAGGGCCGGGGTGAAAGCCACGAGGGCCAACAGGGACAGGGCCAGCAGGATCAGCAGCAGGGCCAGCAGGGCGGCGGCGGTGAGCAACGCCCCGGCGAAGGCCAGGGCGACCAGCAGGCACAGGGCCTAGCCGAGCGCCAGCAGGAGCTGCGCGATGAGTTGCGTCGGCAGGAAGGCCAGTTGCCCGGTCAGGGTACGCCCGAAGGCGACGCCGCCCGTGATGCGCTTGGACCGTGCCGGTGAAGCGATGGATCAGGCGGAGCAAAATCTGCGCGAAGGTGATCTGGCGGAGGCGATCGACAACCAGTCGCAGGCCATGGAAGCGCTGCGGGACGGGATGCGGTCGCTGGGCGAGGCGATGGCACAGGAAGAGCAGAACCAGCAGCCCGGCCAGGGCACGCAGGAAAGCGACCGGCGCGCCGACAACCGCGATCCGCTGGGCCGCAGCCAAGGCAGCAACGGGGCCACAGGCAGCGACAACGAGGCCAATCTGGACAATGACGCCTATGGACGCGCACGCGAATTGCTCGACGAGATCCGGCGCCGGTCAGGCGAGGCTGCGCGCCCGGAAGTCGAGCGCGACTACCTCAACCGGCTGTTGGAGCGGTTCTGATTGCCGTGAGAGGCTGAGCCCGTGCTGCAGTGCTTGACGTGTCCTGCGCTAGCGCCCGGACAGCTTAGTTGCCGCTGTCTTCTGCAACGGAGTCGAGGGCCGTCAGCAAGTCCCTGACCGCGGAGTCGAGCCAGATCCTGCCTTGATCGACGACGCCTACAAAGCTTTGCAGTGGTCCTTCCAGTGCGGGGATCGCGGCGGCGAGGCGCGGGGCGAGCACGTAAAGCACCGTCAACACGACAAAAACCATCAGGACTGTGAGAAATCCTGCGCGAAACCCGCGGCGCTTGCGCTGGTGCGTCGGGGCTTCGATCTCCGGCGAGAGGTCCGCGGCACCCGCGCCGGTCCGCGCGCTGCCGGTCCGCAGGGTGGAGTTGATCTCTTCGATATCGGGCAGCAGATCGCGGCGCGAGCTTGTAGCCGCTGCCGCTGCACCGGCTCCTGCCGCGGCGGGGACTGGCTCGGACACACCGCTGTCGCCGCGCATCCGGGCCATACGGTCGCGTGCCTGACGGGCGCGCCGGTCCGCCTCATCCTCGGACGCCTCAAGATCCAGCCCCAGATCCGGCTGGCTTTCCAGGCCGCTGCCGCTCTGCGCGCTGCGCCGCGCGGCCTTTTCTGCCTCGGCCTCCTGTCGCAGTATATCGGCCACAGCGGGATCGAGCTGCTTGCGCTCGGGCTCTGGTGAGGCCGGCGGCGGTGGGGGGGGCGGTGCCGTTTCCTCGTCGGCCGCATGGACCTCTTGGGCCTCGGCTTCATCTTCGGGCGGATTGTCGGGGTGATGCTGAAACCAGGTCTGCCCGCAGTTGGAGCATTGCACATCACGGCCCGCGAGCGGCATCACCTCATCCGGCACTTCGTACTGCGCATCGCAATTTGGACAGATAAGTCTCATCTGGGGCCCCGAAATACCGGCCTTTAGACCGTTTACCACTCGTTAAGGTTAGCATAGGAGGTAACCTGCAACACGAAAAGTGCAATCTGGCCTGATTGCCGCCTGAGCGTGGATTGAAACCCAGGCGATGCTCAGGCACAACAAACCAAGCTGGGAGGGCTGTGCGGTGATCGAGCTGGAGAATGTGGCCTACAGCTACGGCGGAGGCGAATTGCTGTCGGACATATCGCTGAAGCTTGCGCCGGGATCGTTCCATTTTCTCACCGGGCCCTCCGGTTCCGGCAAGACCACCCTGATGAAGCTATGCTACGGTGCGCTGCTGCCTACGGCGGGGCATGTGCGGCTTTTTGACAGCGACGTACGGCTCTACAGCCGCGACGACGTGGCGATGCTGCGCCGCCGTGTCGGGGTCGTGCATCAGGATTGCCAGTTTCTGGACCATCTGCCCGTGGCCGAGAATATCGCCCTGCCGCTCAACGTCTCCGGGCGCGGCGGTGCGACGCAAAACGATGACTTGGGCGATCTGCTGCAGTGGGTTGGCCTCACCGACCGCGCCCATGCCACCCCGCCGGAGCTGTCTGGCGGGGAGCGGCAGCGCGCGGCCTTGGCGCGGGCGGTGATCATGTCGCCCGATGTGATCCTCGCGGACGAGCCTACGGGCAATGTCGATTGGGACATGTCCCAGCGCCTGCTGCGTCTGCTGATCGAGCTGAACCGCATGGGCAAGACGGTGCTGGTAGCGACGCATGACCTTAGCCTCATCCGCGCGACCAAGGCGCATGTGCAGGCCCGGGTGCTGCGCATCGCGAACCGGCGCATTCAGCTGGCGGGCGCAGATCTGTGAGGGCGGTGCCGAAGTTCCTCACGCGTGCGCTTAAGGCCGACGCGCAGGCCGACCGTGTGGTGCCGCCCTCGGGCTTTACCGCGCAGCTCACGCTGTTCGCGGCGGGAGCGATGGCGTTTCTGGCGGTGTTCACGCTGGCGCTGTCGCTGGCGGCAGGGCGTCTGGCGGAGCGTTGGGGCGATGAGCTTGCCCGCTCGGCCACCATTCGGATCGCGGCCCCCGCCGATCAGCAACAGGCCCAGACCGATGCGGCACTGCGCATTCTGCAGACCACCCGCGGTGTGGCGCAGGCGCGCGCGCTCAGCGATGACGAGCAGGCGGCCCTGCTCGCGCCTTGGTTCGGGGCCACGCTCGCGCTCGATACGCTGCCGGTGCCGCGCCTGATCGAGGTGATCGAGACGCCGGAGGGGATCGATGCGGCGGGCCTGCGCCTGCGGCTTGCGGCGGAAGTGCCGGGTGCCGTGCTCGACGATCACAGCCGCTGGCGCGCGCCGCTGATCGAGGCTGCATCGCGGCTGCGACTGCTGGGCTGGGCCGCGATCGTGCTGATCGCGGCCGTCACGGGGGCGATGGTGACGCTGGCGGCCAATGCTGCCCTTGCGGCCAACGCGCAGGTGATCGCGGTGCTGCGGCTAGTGGGGGCGACCGACGCCTATATCGCGCAGGCCTTCATCCGGCGCTTCACCCTGCGGGCGCTGATCGGGGCGGCGGCGGGGACGGTTCTGGGGCTGGTGGCGGTACTGTTGATGCCGCGTGGTGGCGACGAGACGGGCGGTTTCCTCACCGATCTGGGCTTCGAGGGCGCCCATTGGGCGCTGCCGCTGCTGATCCCGCCGCTGGCGGCAACCGTGGCTTACCTCGCAACGCGGATGGCCGCGCGGCGCACACTGGATGGGCTCACATGAACCTGCTGCAGTGGATCCGATCGATCCTCTTCATCCTACAGGCCACGGTGATGCTGCCGGTGATCGGCGTGCTCTACGCGCCCTGGGCGTTCGTGTCCAAGCGGGGTGCCTATGCGGGCTGCCGGGCCTACGCGCGCTGGGTGATCTGGACCGCGGGCTGGATGATCAACCTGCGCTGCGAAGTGCGCGGCACGCCTCCCGTCATGGCGGCATTGGTGCCTGCCAAGCACCAGTCCTTCCTCGATATTCTGATGATCTACAACGCGTTGCCCGCCGCCAAGTTCATCATGAAGAAGCAGCTGCGCTGGTCGCCGTTTCTGGGGCAATACGCCACCAAGATGCAGATGGTCTTCGTGGACCGGGGCAAGCGGGGCGCCGCGATCACCAAAATGCTGGCCGATGTGGAAGCGGGGGCGCGCGATCCGGGGCAATTGGTGATCTACCCGCAGGGCACACGCTCCCCGCCGGGTAGCAGGTTGCCCTACAAGGTCGGTACCGCGCTTCTCTATGAGCAGTTGGGCCAGCCATGCTATCCTGTGGCGACGAATGCAGGCGTATTCTGGCCGCGGCGCGGGCTCTACCGGCGCCCAGGTGTCGCGGTTGTGGATTTCCTCGACCCGATCGCGCCAGGTATGCCGCGAGACGCCTTCGTGGCGGAACTGGAACGGCGGATCGAGGGCGCGTCGGACGCGCTGTTGCAAGAGACGGGATTGGCGCATCTATATGGAAAAGATAGGGACGATCGAAGCGCTTGAGGCGCTTTACGGCACGCCGGGGGGCGCTTCGCTGGCAAAGGTGGCGGATCATCTGACGCCGCTCTACCGCAAGTGGATCATGGCCTCACGGCTCTGCATCGTGAGTACGGTAGGGCCGGTCGGAACGGATGGCAGTCCGCGCGGCGACGAAGGTCCGGTGGTGATGGAGCTTGACCCCCGGCGTCTCGCCTTGCCGGACTGGCGCGGGAACCAGCGGCTCGACACGCTGCGCAATATCGTGGCGGACGGCCGCATTTCATTGCTGTTCATGGTGGCGGGGTCGAACACGGTTGTGCGGGTCAACGGAACTGCATGGCTGACTGCTGATCGCGCGCTGCGCGCCCGCTTTGAGAAGCGGGGGCGGCAGCCGACGACGGTGACCGTGATAGATATATCGGAGGTCTACTCCCAATGCGCGCGGGCGCTGATGCGGGCGGACATCTGGGCAGGTGAGGACCTTGGTGCCGGGCTCCCTAGTGCGGGAGAAATCCTAGCCGAGGTGAGCGATGGCGCGCAGGGCGGGCCCGAATATGACGCCGCTTGGGCACCGCGCGCGGCCAAGACCATGTGGTAGGCCGCGCGCGTCCAACTCTGCGTTGATTTACATGTGGATCGCGCCGTCGCCGCAGGCGAGCGCGGCTTCGCGGACGGCCTCCGAATAGGTCGGATGGGCGTGGCAGGTCATCGCGAGATCCTGCGCGGATGCCCCGAATTCCATCGCGACGCAAACCTCGTGAATGAGGTCTCCGGCAGCGGGGCCGACGATGTGGCAGCCCAGGATGCGGTCTGTTTCCTTGTCGGCAAGGATCTTCACGAAGCCGTCGCCCGAAAAATTCGCCTTGGCGCGCGCATTGCCCATGAAGCTGAACTTGCCGACCTTATAGGCATGCCCGGCGGCCTTGAGCGTCTCCTCGGTCGCGCCCACATTGGCGACTTCGGGATGGGTGTATATGACGCCCGGGATCACGGAGTAATTCACGTGGCCGTGCTTGCCGGCGATCTGTTCGGCGGCGGCCATGCCTTCATCCTCGGCCTTATGGGCGAGCATAGGGCCTTCGATCACGTCGCCGATGGCGTAGACACCTTCCACGGAGGTCTGCCAATGGTCGTTGACCTGGATCTGGCCACGCTCGGTCATGATCATGTCGAGTTTGTCGAGGCCGAGCCCTTCGACGAAGGGGCGCCGACCCGTCGCGAGCAGGACGACATCTGCGTCGAGCTCGTGCTCGGTGTCGTCACTGCGCAGCTTGTAGGTGACCTTGGCCTTTGACTTCGCGGCTTCCGCCTTTTGCACGGCGGCACCGGTGACGAAGGTGATGCCTTGCTTGACCAGCGTTTTTTGGAACTGGCGGCTCACTTCGGCATCCATGCCGGGGGTGATGTGATCGAGAAATTCGACGACTGTCACCTCGGACCCGAGGCGCGCGTAGACGGAGCCGAGTTCCAGCCCGATGACGCCCGCACCGATCACGACCATCTTCTTGGGCACCTTGCCGAGTGCCAGCGCGCCGGTGGAGGTCACGATCACCTTCTCGTCCACCTCGACGCCCTTGAGCGGGGAGGGCTCGGAGCCGCTGGCGATGATGATGTTCTTGGCGGTATGGGTATCCTCGCCGACCTTCACCTTGCCCGCCTCCGGGATTGTGGCCCAGCCCTTGATCCAATCGACCTTGTTCTTCTTGAACAGGAATTCGATGCCCTTGGTATTGGTATCCACAGTCGCTTGCTTGTATTTTTGCATTTGTGGCCAGTCGACGGAGGGGCTTTTGCCCTTCAGACCCATCTCGGCGAAGTTGTGCTCTGCCTCGTGCAGCATGTGGGTTGCATGCAGCAGGGCCTTGGAAGGGATGCAGCCGGTGTTCAGGCACGTGCCGCCCAGCGTCTCGCGGCCTTCGACACAAGCGGTTTTCAGGCCCAGTTGCGCGCATCGGATGGCACAGACATAGCCGCCGGGGCCGGAGCCGATGATGATGACGTCATAGTCGGACATGGTGTTCTCCTTGAGTAAGATCGGGTGTCGCGCCGGGACCGCCGGGCGTCCGCCTCGAGTGCAGGCGCGTGGGTTTCATATAAGCGCCGCCAGCAGCATCACGACCGTCGCGCCGAAACCCGCGAACCAGATGAAGGATCGCCAAGGCGCCCAACCGAGCGCATAGGCAGGCACATAGGCAAGGCGGGCGATGAGGTAAACCCAGGCGCAGGCAGCGGTGAGAGCGGTGTTCTGTCCCGACAACTGGGTGACGAGCACGGCAATGGTAAAGAGGATCAGCCCCTCGAAATGGTTGTTCATCGCGCGGCCGAGGCGCCCGGTCTTTACCGACATCTCCCGACTGGGAGGGCGATCGCGGGCAGAGGAGGTGTAGCCGACGCCGAGTTCGAGATTGGCGGGGGTCGCATAGAGGACGAACTGCACGACCTGCAGGAGCGCAGCACAGGTGAGGACGGTCAGTTCCGGCGTCATCATGCGGTCTTAACGAAGAAGTGGCTGGCGTGCAGGACGGTGGATGCGTCGTCCGAGCTCAGCGCGTCGGAGCGCGTGATCCAGGCGTCGGCCTTGGCGCGGTCATTCACCGACAAAAGCGCGAAGGCATGCGTGGTGCTGTCCGCGTCGCGCCAGATCTGCAACACGCTCAGCCCCGCATCGCGCCGCGCCTCGTCATCGGCGTTGAATGCGCGGTGCCATGCTTCGAAGGATGTCACCTCAAAATGGCAGATCATTTGCATCGTCTTCCTCCAGTTATGTTGGCGGAGCCTAGGCCCCGCCGATTGCCAGACGCCGACCGGTGGCCAGCAGCGTACCGCAGAGCGTCCAGGTCTCATCCTTCAGTACGAAAATCTCTGCCGCGCCGACGCAGGTGGTCTTGCCCAGTTGCTTGGCCTGACCGACCGCACGCAGGCGGCTCCCCTGCGAACGTCCCAGCATCTTGACAGTGAAATCCAGCGTGATCATCGCATTCCCGGGCGGGAGGGCGGAAGTCACTGAGACCATGGCCGCCATATCGCCCAACGTGCCGACGGCGCTTGCGGCGAACGATCCCGCCGGTGCCTCCGACGCAGGCGTCAGCGGCGCCTCCAGCGTGACCGAGCCCGCGCTTGCATGCACCACTTCGACCCCGAGGGCTGGGACGAAAGGCAAGGCGCCCAGAGCGCCCGACAGCACCTTCGCCAATTCGGGATCATGGGCGGCTTGCATGGCTCAGAGATCCATCAGCAGGCGGCGCGGATCCTCGAGCGCCTCCTTGACGCGGACGAGGAAGGTCACAGCCCCCTTGCCGTCCACGATGCGGTGATCATAGCTGAGCGCGAGGTACATCATGGGCCGGATCACGACCTGCCCACCGATGGCCATCGGACGGTCTTGGATCTTGTGCATGCCGAGGATGCCCGACTGCGGCGGGTTGAGGATGGGCGAGGACATAAGCGAGCCGTAGACGCCGCCGTTCGAGATCGTGAATGTACCGCCCTGCATTTCGGCCATCGACAGTTTTCCGTCACGGGCCTTTGCGCCCATTTCGGCGATTGCCTTTTCAATGGCGGCGAATGACATGGCGTCGGCGTCGCGGATCACTGGGACCACGAGGCCGGTGGGCGTACCCGCCGCGATGCCCATGTGGACGAAGTTCTTGTAGACGACATCGGTGCCGTCGATCTCCGCGTTGACTTCGGGCACCTCGCGGAGCGCATGCACGCAAGCCTTGGTGAAGAAGGACATGAAGCCCAGTTTCACGCCGTGCTTCTTGAGGAAGAGATCCTTGTATTCGTTGCGCAATTCCATCACCTCGGTCATGTCGACCTCGTTGTAGGTGGTGAGCATGGCCGCGGTGTTCTGGCTGTCCTTGAGGCGCTTGGCGATGGTCTGGCGCAGGCGGGTCATCTTGACGCGCTCCTCGCGGCTGGCGTCATCCGCAGATGACGGCGCACGGGGTGCCGCAGCAGGCGCCGGGGCGGAGGCGGGCGCCGATTTGCCCATCTCGAGCGCCTTGGCGACGTCTTCCTTCATCACGCGGCCATCGCGGCCCGTCCCGGTCACGTCGTCGCGGCTCAGGCCCGCTTCGGCCATGGCCTTCTTGGCGGAAGGCGCGTCCTCGATATCCTTGCCGCCTGTCTCGGCTTTCTGCGCGGCGGGTGCGGGCGCTTCTTCATGGGCGGGGGCCGCGGCGGCGGCGCCCTCGCCTGCGGTGATCACGGCGAGTTTGGCCTTGGCATCGACGGTGGCACCTTCCTCGGCGAGGATCTCGGTCAGGGTGCCTGCGGCAGGGCTCGGAACCTCGACGGAGACCTTGTCCGTCTCGAGCTCGCAGAGCATTTCGTCCTGCGCGACCGTATCGCCGACTTTCTTGAACCATGTGCTTACGGTGGCTTCGGAAACGGATTCGCCCAATGTCGGCACCATAACGTCGATTGACGCGCCGCCTTCGCCATCGCCGCCGCCCTCTGTGCTCTCGCGAAGCTTGACGTCGGAAGCGCCTGCATCGATCGCCTTGGGCGCCTCTGCGCGCGGGGATTTGCCCGCGTCGTCTTTGGCGGCCTCCTTGGCCTTGGGGGTCGCGTCGGAACCGGCATCGCCCTCCGACACCATCGCAAGCAGGGCGTCCACGCCGACGGTCTCTCCCTCGGCGGCGACGATCTCGCTCAGGGTGCCGGCGACGGGGCTCGGTACCTCGACGGTGACCTTGTCGGTCTCCAGCTCGCAGAGCATCTCATCGACGGCGACGGTATCGCCAGCTTTCTTGAACCATGTGGCGACGGTGGCCTCGGTAACGGATTCGCCCAATGTGGGCACGCGGACTTCGCTTGACATGGTTCAGTTTCCTTTGACGGTAAGCGCGTCGTTCACGAGCGCTGCTTGTTGGGCTTTGTGCTGTGACGCAAGGCCCGTTGCGGGCGAGGCGGCAGTGGCGCGGCCGGTGTATTGCGGGCGGGTATGCTTTGCCTTGATCCGGCCGAGAACCCATTCGAGGTTCGGCTCGATGAAGGTCCATGCGCCCTGGTTCTTCGGCTCTTCCTGGCACCAGACCATCTCCGCGTTCTTGAAGCGTTCGAGCTCTTTTACCGCGGATTGCGCAGGGAAGGGGTAGAACTGCTCGAAGCGCAGCAGATAGACGTCGTCGATGCCGCGGGCGTCACGCTCTTCCAGAAGGTCGTAATAGACCTTGCCCGAGCACATCACGACGCGCTTGATCTTGTCGTCGCTCACCAGCTTGGTGTCGGAGCTGCCTTGCTGGGCATCGTCCCAAAGCACGCGGTGGAAGCTGCTGCCGGTCTGGAACTCCTCCGCCTTGCTGACGGCGAGCTTGTGGCGCAGCAGTGATTTGGGCGTCATCAGCATCAGCGGCTTGCGGTAGCTGCGGTGCAGCTGGCGACGCAGAATATGGAAATAGTTGGCCGGCGTCGTGCAGTTGGCCACGATCCAGTTGTCGCCGCCACACATGGTCAGGAACCGCTCCAGCCGCGCGCTCGAGTGCTCCGGGCCCTGGCCTTCGTAGCCGTGCGGCATCAGGCAGACGAGGCCCGACATGCGCAGCCATTTGCTCTCGCCCGAGGAGATGAACTGATCGAACATGATCTGCGCGCCATTGGCGAAGTCGCCGAATTGTGCCTCCCACAGTGTCAGGGCGTTGGGCTCGGCCAGCGAATAGCCGTATTCGAAACCCAGAACCGCGTATTCCGACAGCATCGAGTCGATCACTTCGTAATCGGCCTGACCCTCGCGGATATTGTTGAGCGGGTAGTAGCGCTCCTCCGTGTCCTGATTGATCAGGGCGGAATGGCGCTGGGAGAAGGTGCCGCGGGAGCTGTCCTGACCGGCGAGGCGAACCTTGTAGCCCTCGGTGAGCAGGGAGCCGAACGCCAGCGCCTCGGCGGTTGCCCAGTCAAAGCCTTCGCCGCTCTGGAACATCTCGGCCTTTGCCTCCATCAGGCGGGCGACGGTCTTATGAACGGGATAGTCCGCGGGCACGGTCGAGAGGGCGTGGCCTACCTCGGCCATCGTCTCGGGCGCGATGGCGGTCTTGCCGCGCTGATACTTCTTTTCCTTTGCCTTTTCGAGGTTGGACCATTTCCCGTCGAGCCAATCGGCCTTGTTCGGGCGATAGTCCTTGCCGGCCTCGAACTCCTCGTTCAGGCGGGCCTGAAACGCCGCTTTCATATCCTCGATCTCGCCTTCGGGGATGAGGCCGTCGGCGACCAGACGCTCGGTGTATAAGGTCAGCGTTGTCTTCTGCTTCTTGATCTTCTTGTACATGACGGGGTTGGTGAACATCGGCTCATCCCCCTCGTTGTGACCGAAGCGGCGGTAGCAGATCATGTCGATCACCACGTCCTTGTGGAACTTCTGGCGGAATTCCGTGGCCACGCGTGCCGCATGCACGACGGCTTCGGGATCATCGCCGTTGACGTGGAAGATCGGCGCCTCGACTACGAGCGCGTTGTCGGTGGGATAGGGGGAGGAGCGCGAGAAGTGCGGCGCCGTGGTAAAGCCGATCTGGTTGTTGACCACGATGTGCATCGTCCCGCCCGTGCGGTGCCCGCGCAAACCGGAGAGTGCGAAACACTCCGCCACCACGCCCTGACCCGCGAAGGCGGCATCGCCGTGCAGCAGGATCGGCATGACGGCGGTGCGGTCCTTGTCGCCGAGCTGGTCCTGCTTGGCGCGCACCTTGCCGATGACCACGGGGTTCACGGCCTCGAGGTGCGAGGGGTTCGCAGTGAGCGACAGGTGCACGGTGTTGCCGTCGAACTCCCGGTCCGAGGAGGCGCCGAGATGGTATTTCACATCGCCGGATCCATCCACGTCCTCGGGCTTGAAGCTGCCGCCCTGAAACTCGTTGAAGATCGCGCGGTAGGGTTTCTGCATGACGTTGGCGAGCACCGACAGGCGGCCGCGGTGCGGCATGCCGATGACGATGTCGCGCACACCCAACGTGCCGCCACGCTTGATGATCTGCTCCATCGCGGGGATCAAACTCTCACCGCCGTCCAGGCCAAAGCGTTTGGTGCCCATGTACTTGACGTGCAGGAACTTCTCAAAGCCCTCCGCCTCCACCAGCTTGTTGAGGATCGCCTTGCGGCCTTGCTTGGTGAACTGGATTTCCTTGCCGTAGCCTTCGATCCGTTCCTTGAGCCAGGCGGCTTCCTCCGGGTTGGAGATGTGCATGTACTGCAGGGCGAAGGTGCCGCAATAGGTGGCTTTCAGGATGTCGATGATCTGGCGCATGGTCGCAATCTGCAGGCCCAGCACATTGTCGATGAAGATCGGGCGGTCCATGTCCGCCTGCTTGAAGCCGTAGGAGGCGGGCTCAAGCTCCGGGTGCGGGGTCTGATCGCGCATGCCGAGCGGATCGAGGTCCGCTACCAGGTGACCGCGGATGCGGTAGGCGCGGATGATCATGAGCGCGCGGATCGAATCCAGCACGGCGCGCTGGATCTGATCGTCGGTGATCTCCGTTTTCTGCTCGGCGGCCTTCTCGGCGATCTTGGCGCCCGCGGCTTTCGCCTCTGCGGGCCATTCGCCGGTGAGCGCATAGGTCAGCTCGTCGCCCGGCGTCGGCGGCCAGTCGCTGCGCGCCCACGACGGGCCGGAAGCCTCCGCCTTGACGTCGCCACCCTCGTCGCCGAGCGCCTTGAAGAACGCGCGCCAACTCTCATCGACCGCGCCGGGGTCGTTGGCATAGCGGGCATACATCTGCTCCAGATACTCGGCGTTATGGCCTTGCATGAAGGAAGAGGCGTGGAACTGGTCGTTGGCGGGGTGGTCGGTCATTTTGAAACCTCATGAGGGTTTGGACAGAAGCACGGCATCACGACGTGCCTTTCCTATACATGGAAGCGGTGGAGTATATGACGGTAAAGACTACGGGCCTGAATTCAGGTAAGATGTCAGCGGGCCCAAAATACTCTGCTGCGTTCAGATACAGCGGGTGCCAGCCGGTCAATGGCTTCAGTTTGGACAAATTTCCCTGTGATGCAGAAAGGTCTGTAATTTTCCACAGAGGATTTTCGTTTAGGCCTAAAATATCCGAAAATCGCGAGGAGGCTTTCAGATCTAGCGTACTTCCGCTGTCCTTGCGACCTGCATAGCTACAAACCAAAGTGTATTGACCGGGTACAGCTTCTTGTTCCTGAAGTAAGACAACTGCATCACGTGTGCTCGAAAGCCAAAAAGAAACACGCTCGTCGGCGTCCGCAGCAGATAGGCGCGCTTCAGAATTGGCCAACATTTTCTTGAGTTCGTTGTCCTCTGCACGGCCAAAGTTCTTGATCCAGTCGATGGCGATAGTTGCAGTAAAGAGGTCGAGTTTAAGCGATTGAGGCACATCCTCGGTCCATCCAACAGTCTTGAATGCTGCCTTGCGATCGTCGTAATCCAAAGTCTCGGATGCGCAGATTTGATCCGCGCTCGAAATCGCCAACTGTGCCATGCCGGTCGTCGGCAGGCCTAGAAAAACGCTGATAGCGACAGAACTGAGGAGCTTGGGCATCAAATCAGCCTTTGTTTATGGCTTCTTGGACTGCCTCGCCCAGTGTCGCGGGGCTGTCGGCGACGACGATACCTGCTTCGCGCATGGCCTTGATCTTGCTCTCGGCGTCGCCCTTTCCGCCCGCGACGATGGCGCCCGCGTGGCCCATGCGGCGACCGGGAGGGGCTGTGCGGCCGGCGATGAAGCCTGCGGTGGGTTTCCAGCGACCCTTCTTGCGTTCGTCGGCAAGGAACTGGGCGGCTTCCTCTTCCGCCGTGCCGCCGATTTCACCGATCATGATGATCGAGGTCGTCTCGGGATCGGCAAGGAACATCTCCAGCACGTCGATATGCTCGGTCCCCTTGATCGGGTCACCACCGATGCCGACGGCGGAGGACTGGCCAAGGCCGAGGTCCGTCGTCTGCTTGACCGCCTCGTAAGTTAGTGTGCCGGATCGCGAGACCACGCCGCAGGAGCCGCGTTTGTGGATGTGACCGGGCATGATGCCGATCTTGCAGGCATCAGGGGTGATGACGCCGGGGCAGTTTGGCCCGATCAGGCGCGACTTGGAGCCGTCGAGCGCGCGTTTGACGCGCATCATGTCGAGGACCGGGATGCCTTCGGTGATGCAGACAATCAGCTCCATCTCGGCGTCGATCGCCTCGAGGATACTGTCGGCGGCGAAGGGAGGCGGCACGTAGATAACGGTCGCATTGGCCTCAGTGACGTGTTTCGCCTCATGCACGGAATTGAATACAGGCAGGTCGAGATGCGTCTGACCGCCCTTGCCGGGGGTCACGCCGCCGACCATTTTCGTGCCGTATGCGATGGCCTGTTCGGTGTGGAACGTCCCCTGCGAGCCGGTGAGGCCCTGACAGATGACTTTGGTGTTTTCGTCGATAAGTACGGCCATGATTTGGTCTTTCTCTGGGTCTGCGAATGTATGGCGCGCCGGGGTGGCGCGGGTTGGTGGGTCAGCCTTGGTTGGCGTATGTCGTTCTTGCGGTGAGCGCGATGGCGAGGGCGAAGAGGAGCGGGATGCCCATTTCTCCCACTTCCTCGACCACGAGCAGATGGGTCTCGAGCGCATCGCCGAGGGTGATGCCGAAGGGCTCGAGCTTACGCGCGGCGCCGTCGATGGCCTTATAGGCGAAGATGAAGGCAAAGCCCACGAGCACCGCATAGGCGCGGGCATTCCGCGCAACCAGCAGGCGCAGAAAACCGGGCACCTCGCGCCACATGGCGACAAGGACCGTGGCAATCAGGGCGGCCAGGATAAGTGCGGACAGCACCAGTTCGGGCAGCGCCACGGTGTCGCCGGTGTACTGGCGCGCCTTGAGCAGCCCTTCGGTGAAGCCGCGCTTGTCCAGATCGAGCTCGCGCGCGGTGCAGAAGGCCAGAAGGACCACGAAATACCAGCGCGCAAGGACCGCCCGGAACGGCCAGAGGGCGAGCATCAGCGCGATGCAGGCCCAGTATCCCATGGCGGAGACTGCCTCAATGAGCGCGCCTTCGGCCAGCAGCGCGCGCTGGTCCGACGGTGGCATGGCGGCAACGGCGAGCATGGTTGCGAATACGGCGGCGATGGCGGCGATCACCAGCCGGCCGCCGTCATGCGGGGCGTCGTGGTCATGCCCCGCGCCGCTTGCGTGTGAATGCCGATCCGACCTCATGCGCCGCGCCCCTGCTTGTGGAGGACGACGGAAATGTTGTCGTCGATGGGCAGGCGCAGGCGGTTGACCAGCGTCGTGGTGAAGCCCGCGCGCGCGCAGGTGGCGCGCAGTGTATCGAGGGTGAAGTAGGTGACATGGTCGGGATAGCGGAAACCGCACCAGCCCGCGCCCACCACGCGGCGGTTGATCGAGCCGAAGTTCGGCACGCGGACAAAAACGGCGCCACCCGACTTGAGCGCGCGGTAAGCACCGCGCAGCACGCCCATGAGGTCCGTCTCATGCTCCAGATAGGAATACATCAGGATGCCGTCAAAAGTTTCGGGCGCGAATTCATGTATCGCTTCGGCGCCTGCACCTTTGACGCAATAGCCACCGTGGCTGCGCATGAGGGCGTCTGCCTGCGCGTGAAGGGCGGTCGAAAGCTCTATGCCATAGGGGGTCATCGGCGGGCGGATCTGTTCCCCGGTTCCACAGCCGATGTCGAGCACGTGACCATCGCCGAAAACGCTGCGGAAGAGCGCGTGCTGGTCGCGGTGGGTCAGGCGCAAACGCTGGCGCAGCTTGCGGATCAGTGGCGACAGGCGGGTGGAGCCGCCGGTCTTCTGCTTCTTTTCGACGTAGGTCTTCTCCCAGGCGAAGTCCTCCTCCAACGCGACATATTCAACCGGGTTGGCAAGATAGGTCAGGCTGCATTCAGAGCAGGTCACGATCTGCCAGTCGCCACGGCTGTACTGCGGCAGGGCGCTCGCGCGCGGGCTCTCGCAGGCGGGGCAGGGGCGTAGCGGCGAGGCGGTGTCAGGCGCCTCGGTGCCCGGTAGACCGGAATGGTCCCGGTACGTTCCGCATGCCTCAACGCCGCTACCATCCGCCCCAAAGGCGGTCTGGCAAACGGTGTATGGGGCAGTGACAGAACGCATTGGATCAGCCCTTGACGGCTTTCACGATCTTCTGCGCGCCGTCCTTGAGATCCTCGGCGGCGATAACGTCGAGGCCGGAATTGTTGATGATGGCCTTGCCTTCCTCGACCTTCGTGCCTTCGAGCCGCACGACGAGCGGGACCTTCAGGCCCACTTCCTTCACCGCCGCAACGACACCCTCGGCGATGACATCGCAGCGCATGATGCCGCCGAAGATGTTGACGAGGATGCCCTTCACCTGCGGATCGGAGGTGATGATCTTGAAAGCCTCGGTCACCTTCTCCTTGGTCGCGCCACCGCCCACGTCGAGGAAGTTGGCAGGCTCGGCGCCATAGAGCTTGATGATGTCCATCGTCGCCATCGCGAGCCCTGCGCCATTGACCATGCAGCCGATTTCGCCGTCCAGCGCGATGTAGTTGAGGTCATATTTCGAGGCTTCGAGCTCCTTGCTGTCCTCCTCGGTCACGTCGCGCAACTCGGCCACATCGGACTGGCGGTACATGGCGTTGCCGTCGAAGGATACCTTGGCATCGAGTACCTTGAGATCACCGCTGTCGGTGACGATGAGCGGGTTGATCTCGAGCATTTCCATGTCGCGCTCAAGGAACGCCTTGTAGAGGGTGCCCATCAACGAGACGCATTGCTTGACTGCCTTGCCGGTCAGACCCAGCGCGAAGGCGATGCGGCGACCGTGGAAGGGCTGGTAGCCGGTGGCGGGATCGACGGAAAAGCTGATGATCTTCTCAGGCGTGCTCGCCGCGACTTCCTCGATGTCCATGCCGCCCTCTGTGGAGCAGACAAAGCCCACGCGGGAGGTGGCGCGGTCCACCAGAAGGGCAAGGTAGAGTTCCGTCTCGATGCCCGAGCCATCCTCGATGTAGATCCGGTTGACCTGTTTGCCTGCCGGGCCGGTCTGATGCGTCACGAGGGTGCGGCCCAGCATCTTCTTGGCCTCCTGCGCCGCTTCCTCAACGGATTTGGTCAGGCGCACGCCGCCTACCTCGCCTGCATCCGCTTCCTTGAACTTGCCCTTGCCGCGGCCACCTGCATGGATCTGCGCCTTCACCACCCAGAGCGGGCCATCGAGCTCACCCGCAGCGGTTTTGGCATCCTCCGCGCGCAGAACGACGCGCCCGTCGGAGACTGGCGCGCCATAGCTGCGCAGGAGGGCTTTGGCCTGGTATTCGTGGATGTTCATGAGTGACGGTCCCGTTTGGTTCTGATCCTGCGAGGTATACGCATGATCCATAATATTCGCTGAACAGCATTTCGCAGGCAGCGGGATAAATCCACCGGAAAGTGACATTTGTGATCACGTGCCAAAAAAGTGTGATCACAAATATGGACCAAAACCGGGTCGAGTGACGGGATGTGAAGGAATCACAGCGGATCGGGCGAATTACTGCAGAAAATCGGCGATTGAAGCCCCGCTTCAGATCGGCATGAGCGCCCAATAGTCGAGATCCAGCAGCACCGTCGGCAGATATTTGCCGTCCGCGTCGCGCAGGGCGAACGGCTCACCGCCTTTGGTCGCCACCAGCCGCAGGCGGATTGCACCGACGCCGGGGGCGGATGTTTCGGCAATGTCGAGGACCTCGGACCACGCACGGACCGTATCGCCCGCAAGGCAGGGATTCGCATGCGCCCCGCCATTCAGACCCACGACCATCTGCGCGTTGGCCAACCCGTTGAACGAGAGTGCGCGCGCCATCGAAATCACGTGGCCGCCATAGATCAGCCGGGAGCCGTCGGGGCGCGCGGAGGTATCGAAGTGCACCTTGGCCGTGTTTTGCCACAGGCGGGTGGCCATCATATGCTCGGCTTCTTCCACAGTGACGCCATCGACATGGTCGATTTCCTCACCGATGGCATAGTCGCCCAAACGGTGCGGCTCGCCCGCAAGATCGAAGTCGTAATCGGTGAAATCCAGACCCTTCGGGATTACGAGGTCGGATGCCGCGATCGCGTCCGGCAGATCCGGCACGACCGTTTCGGGGGCGCCTGCATCCGCGTCGCGTTTGCGCACCATGACCCAGCGGACATATTCCATAACCGTCTCATCGTGCTGGTTGAGGCCGCGGGTGCGGACGTAAAGCACGCCGGTCTTGCCGTTGGAGTTCTGCTTGAGGCCGATGACTTCGGAGACGCTGCGCAACGTATCGCCAGGCCAGACGGGCATCAGCCAGCGGCCCTGCGCGTATCCGAGATTGGCGACGGCGTTGAGCGAGACATCCGGCACCGTCTTGCCGAAGATCACATGGAACGCGATCATGTCGTCGAGCGGGCTGAACGGCAGCCCGCAGCGTTGTGCGAACTGGTCGGAGGAGTAGAGCGCATGCCGCGCCGGATAGAGCGCGTGATAGAGCGCGCGCTCCCCCATCTTGACGGTGCGCGGCACCGCATGAGTGAGGATCTGGCCGATGTGGTAGTCCTCGAAGAAGCGACCGGCATTGGTTTTTGCGTGCGTCTTGGCAGCCATCAGTGCGCGCCCAGCTTCGTGTCGGGGGTGTAGGTGCCTTCCACCTCCTTGGTGACCGCCTGCCCGCATCGCATGACGCCTGCAGCGTGGTCCCAAGTCTGCGTGGGGGTGCCGTGCAGAACCCATCCCTTGTTCAGCGCATCGGTGACTTTGTGGCAAAAGGCGGACGTGTCTTCTTCGGACAGGAAACGGTAGAGGATCATGGGGATTTCCGAAAACTCAGGAGAAAGGATTGACGCCGAGGCCGATGTGGACGGCTGCGGTGATGCCAAAGAGCACCAGAGAGATCACGGCGAGGCGGATGTACGTCTTGGTGCCTGCGGGTGGTGGCGCGGTCCAGACAGGTTCTGCCCGGTTGATCAGGATCACCGAGCCGACAGCCCAGGCCAGCATGCCACCGAAGAGGATGATCGACGCCATGTCGCCGTTGACCAGCAGGTGAGAGACCGCCCAGATCTTGACCGCGACGAGTTGCGGATGGCGGATCTTATACGCGGGCCATGCCTTGGCCCCCTTCGCGGCGGAGGAGCCGAAGACCCAAAAGGCGAGCAGCATGCCCAGATTGTTGATCCCCGTCAAAAAGGCGGGCGGGTTCCAGACCGGGATGAACGGCGCGTTGCGGTAGCCGATGATCATCAAAATCACAGAGCCCACCAGCACCAGTGCGACCACGCCCTTGCCCCGCTCGCCCATCGCGGCGCGGCGCGCGGGCATCAGGCGTTTGAAGTAATGGGCGGCGGCCCAGAGGATCAGGCCGGGAACGAGAAAGGTCATGCAGGCTACTCCGCGCTGAGGGCTTCGATGGCTTCAAGCTTTGCCAGTGTTTCACGGGCGGTTGCAACGTGCAAATTCTCCACGATCTTGCCGTCGACCACGGCGACGCCTTGCCCCGTCGCCTCGCACTCCTCGAACGCGGCGATCTGGCGACGGGCGAGGTCGACCTCCTCCTGCGAGGGCGAGAAGGCGGCATTGGCCACGGCGAGCTGTGCGGGGTGAATGAGCGTCTTGCCGTCAAAACCCATGTCACGGCCTTGATCGCATTCGGCGCGCAGGCCCTCGTCGTCCTTGAAGGCATTGTAGACGCCGTCGATGAGCGCCACGCCGTGTGCCTTGCCCGCCAGCACGCACAGGCCCAGCCCGGTCATCAGCGGCAGGCGGTCTGCGCGAAAGCGGGTCTGCAGATCTTTGGCCAGATCATTGGTGCCCATGACCATGCCCTGCAACTTGGGATGTGCGGCGATGGCGGCGGCACCCAGCATGCCCAGCGGTGTCTCCATCATCGCCCAGAGCGGCAGATTACCGGTGTATTTGGCCAGCGCATCCAGATCGGCGGGGCTGTTGACCTTGGGCAACAGGACCGCATCGGCCCCCATGTCGCGCGCGGCCTGCGCGTCCTTCATCCCCCAAGGCGTGTCTAGCCCGTTGATGCGGATGATCTTCATCCGCGCGCCGTAGCCGTCCTGCGACAATGCCTCGGCCAGCGTGGCGCGGGCGGCGTCCTTTTCGTCTGGGATCACGGCATCTTCCAGATCGAAGATAATGGCGTCCGCGGGAAGGCCCCGCGCCTTGTCGAGCGCGCGCGGCTTGGAGCCGGGAATATATAGAACGGACCGCAGCGGGCGTGAGGTGGCGGGCATTGGCAGGCTCCTGTGCAGTGGATGCGCAACATTGTTGCGCGCAAAGAGCCATTTATGCGGGCAAACTTCAAGCCCATTCCCGCCGCAGCGCAGCAAATGCAGACTGGCAACGAGTGCCGGACGCGGCGTTAACCAGGTTTTCAGCGATCCTGCGGCAGGATCGATCCCAAGTTGCAAAGAGCAGGGCGGGATGCGGATCGTGCGATGGCCGCCCGTGTTCCTGACGCCGGCTTCCTTGCAGCGCCTATGGATCACAGGTTTGCCCTTGCCGGGCCGCCGCACATTGGAAGGGCACTGACATGACACGAACTGCGAGAATTCTTCACCTTGCCGCACTGACGGCTGCTGCGGCGCTTTACATGGCGGGCACGGGGCAGGCGAGCGCGCAATCACAGCGTAACTGCGGGCCGCGCGAGGCGGTGATCAAACAGCTTGCGGAGGGGTACGGCGAGACGCGGCAATCCGTTGGCATCGGTTCGAACAATTCCATGGTCGAGGTTTTCGCAAGCGAGGAGACGGGCAGCTGGACCATCCTCGTGACGATGGCCAACGGGCTGAGCTGCCTTGTGGCGTCCGGCCAGTCCTTCGAAGAGGTCGCCGAGGCGCTGCCCGCCAAGGGGCAAGACGCCTGAGCATCAGGTGAGCCCGTCATAGATGAGCTTGAGGCCGGTCACCGTCAGCAGCACATAGGTGAGGGCGAAGAACGCGCGCTCCGGCATGAGCCGGTGCGCACGCACACCGAGCCATGCGCCGAGCAGAGCGAAGGGCGCAAGCAGGAGGTTGGCCTTTGCCGTCTCCAGCGTGAACATCCCCAGAAAGGCATAAGGGATGAACTTGGCGATGTTGACGGCCCAGAAGATCAGCACGGACGTCGCCTGATACCCTGTCTTGCTCAGGCCCCGTGACAGCAGAAAAACCGCCGCCGGGGGTCCGCCTGCGTGGCTGACAAAACTGGTGAACCCCGTGGCGATGCCGGCCACGACGCCTGCGCCGTCGGGCAAGTGCCGCGCGCCCATGCGCAGCCAGCCGCGCTGCACGCTGATTTGCCAGACGACAAACCCCACGGAGACGATCCCGATCAGCAGCCGCAACAGATCCGGCGACGCGATGCGGTAGAGTGCGGCCCCCAGTGCCACGCCGGGCAGCGCGCCCACGATGATCAGCAGCGCCTCGCGCATATGCCAGCGGCCCCAGTAAGGGCGCAGGGACGCCACATCGATCAGCATCAGCAGCGGCAGCATCACACCGAGCGCCAGCCCCGGCTCGACCACCAGCGCCAGCACGGAGGCGGCGGCGAAGGCGGCACCTGATCCGAAGCCGCCCTTGGAGATGCCTGCGAAGATCACTGCGGGACCCGCGACGGCGAAGAACCAAAGATCGAGATTGAGCATTGGTGCCTCTTGAAACTGCGCCACAGTGTTTACGTAAGGGACGGGCGGCGCAGGTGCGCGCGCTCTCTGAATATGAGCATATCAAAGGAATATCCGCCATGAAAACACTGCTTGCCGCCGCCGGTCTCACTTTACTCATGGCGAGCGGTGCGTCCGCCCAGACGCAGGAGACGGCGGTGGGCGTCACCAAGATGAGCGAGGCGAGTCTGCTAGTGCGCGACATGATAGGGGCGCCGGTCTACAATTTTCGCGGGCGGCCCAATACGGAGGAGCGGATGCCGCTTTCGGGGGCGGAGCGGTTCGAGAAGATCGCACATATCAAGGACGTGATGATCAATATCGACGGCACGGTCGAAGCGATCGTGATGAGCGTCGGCGGGTTCTGGGGACTGGCCGACAAGGAAGTGACCGCCGCGATGGATGGTCTCAGCGTGGTGACGGATGTGCGGGGCGACAGGTACTTCGTGATTTATACTTATGAGGAAACGCTCGACGACGCCCGCCGCTTCAACAAATTCGATATTGAGTAGGGGATCGATCCTGAGAACGATTTGAAGCCTGACATAAAATCTATTTCAACCTGAGGTCGGAACGAAGTCGAGGCTGCGCCTGTTCATTTTCCAGAAGTTACTTCGGTAACGCGAACTCAGGAGAGCACCAATGAAACGTATCCTCGCAACCACAGCGATCGTCATGTCCATGTCGGGCGTCGCGATGGCAGAATCACACAGCACTGCAATGTCGCATGGCGGCGCATTCGGCTCCGTGATGGCGACACAGAATGACTTTTTCGCCTCCGACCTGATCGGCATGCGCATCTACAAAGTCGAAGAAGAGATGGACCCCGAGCAGCGCATCGCTGACGGTGCCGAAACTGAATGGGACGATATCGGCGAGATCAACGATCTGATCGTGGGCCAAGATGGCACAGTGTCTGCCGTGATCCTCGGCGTCGGCGGTTTCCTCGGCATAGGCGAGCGTGACATCTCTGTCTCCATGGACGCGCTGCGCGTGCTGACCGAAGAGGGTGACAGCGGTGACCGCTTCCTCGTCGTGAACACGACCCGGGAAGAGCTGGAAGCTGCGCCGGAGTTCGACCGTGAAATGAACGGCGATATGGAGCAGTCCGCTGAGAATGCGACAGCGGAGACAGCCGCAACTGCAGAGTCGATGGAAGAAGAGGCGACAACCGCCGACGCCACCGACGCACCGACGGCGCGCGAGATGATGGCGCGTCCGGCAGTTGAGCGCGACGGCTTTGCGGATGTGGATTACGACACGTTGACAGCTGAGCAGCTGGAAGGCGCGCGCATCTACGGCATCGAAGATGAAGACATCGGTGAAGTTGAAACACTGATCCTCGACGACAGCGGCAAAGTGACTGACGTGCTGGTCGACATCGGCGGCTTCCTCGGCCTGGGTGAGCACACTGTGAAGCTGGGCTATGACGAGCTGCAGATCGTTTCCAACAGCGAAGGTAACGAGATCCGCGTCTATGTGGACAGCACGGAAGAGCGTCTCGAGCAGCTGCCAGAGCACACCGAATAATTAGTGCGATCTTGTATTGAACGGTGATGGGCTACCCCTTGTGGGTAGCCCTTTTTCGTGGGCGCCGGTCCAAGTTTTGCGGGCGACCGCATACGGAAGAGCGGTTCGAGAAGATTGCACATATCAAGGATGTGATGATCAACACCGACGGCTCGGTCGAAGCGATCGTGATGAACGTCGGCGGGTTTCGGGGGGCGGGCCGACAAGGAAGTGACCGCAGCGATGGAGGGTCTCAGCGTGGTGACGGACGTGCGGGGCAACAGGTACTTCGTGATTTATAGCTATGAAGAAACGCTCGACGACGCCCGCCGCTTCAACAGATTCGACATAGCGTGACGCGGTGCCGCGGGCCAGCGGACGGAACGGAAGCACATCCCGAGGGTTGGGAGTTGACGGCATAGCAAAGCCAACTGATTAAGGAGACCTGACTGATGAAACTTTCGACCCTCACCGCCTTAGGCACAATCACCCTCGCAAGCACCGGCATAAGTGGTATCGCCCACGCGTCGCAAGACACGCTGCCTGCGCAATTCACGATAGCGCAGGCGGTTCCGGTAGCGGACGATTCCGAAGTGAGTCCCCAGCCGATCCCGCTGGACCCCGACGCGGCCATCGACAAAGCAAAACCTGCTGACGAGATGCGCGGCGATACCGCACCAACGGGCACGGATCTCGACGTTGATCCCGATAGCGCCACCGCAGACGGGGTGCCGCGCGATGCCGAGAGCAGTTTCGTGAACACTGTCCGCGAGGATGAGGCCGAAGTCGGCATCCCGGATTCGCAGACGGGCATACTTAACGACAGCGAGTAGGCTGAAAGGTCCCAATTCCAAGTCCAACTTGCATGAATGCACGGATGGGGGTAAGCCCGCCCACAACGCAAACCTCATGGAGACGGACACATGGCACGAGCCAAAATTGCGCTGATCGGCGCCGGGAATATCGGGGGCACGCTGGCGCATCTCGCCGCTGTCAAGGAGTTGGGCGATGTCGTGATGTTCGATATCGCGGAAGGTCTCCCACAGGGCAAAGCACTTGATATTGCTGAGTCCGGTCCTTCGGCAGGTTTTGACGCCGCGATGTCGGGGACACAAGATTATGCGGATATCGCCGGTGCCGATGTATGCATCGTGACTGCCGGTGTCGCACGCAAGCCGGGCATGAGCCGCGACGATTTGCTGGGCATCAACCTCAAGGTTATGAAGTCCGTCGGGGAAGGCATCGCCAAGCACGCCCCTGACGCCTTCGTGATCTGTATCACCAACCCGCTCGACGCGATGGTGTGGGCACTGCGCGAATTTTCCGGCCTGCCGCACCACAAGGTTTGCGGTATGGCGGGCGTTCTCGATTCCGCGCGTTTCCGCCATTTCCTTGCGGAAGAGTTTAGCGTCTCCATGCGCGACGTGACGGCTTTCGTGCTCGGTGGGCATGGCGACACGATGGTACCGTTGGTGCGCTATTCAACAGTCGCGGGCATCCCGCTGCCGGATCTGGTGTCGATGGGTTGGACCAGCCAGGAGAAACTCGACGCGATCGTGCAGCGCACGCGTGATGGCGGCGCCGAGATCGTGGGGCTGCTGAAGACCGGCTCGGCCTTCTATGCTCCTGCAACCTCCGCCATCGAGATGGCCGAGGCCTATCTCAAGGACCAGAAGCGCGTTCTGCCCTGTGCGGCCTATGTCGATGGCGCCTACGGCCTCAACGGGTTCTACGTCGGCGTCCCGACGGTGATCGGCGCGGGCGGCGTTGAGAAGGTTGTCGAGATTTCTATGAACAAGGATGAGCAGGCCATGTTTGACAATTCCGTCAACGCGGTCAAAGGCCTGGTCGATGCCTGCAAGGGGATCGACAGCTCGCTGACTTGAGATTTCTACCGATTGAGACGAAAGGCGCGCCCCCTGTGGCGCGCCTTTTGCATTTGCACGCCGCCTGCGGGGAGCTAGGCTCTCGGTCATGCGCCTCGTGTTTGCCGCCCTCGCAATTTTGCTTCCCCAGCCGCTGGCGGCGTGCGGGCTGGCACTCGTCCTCGCGGTGGATGTGTCTGGGTCGGTCGATCATCGCGAATACCGTGTGCAGATGGACGGGCTGGCCGCGGCGCTGCGCGACGGCACGGTGGTGGATGCATTGTTGCGCGAGCGTGCGCAGGTGACCTTGATCCAGTGGACCGGCAGTTCGCGGCAGCGCCAGACCATCGGCTGGCAACAGATGGTGCATGCGCAGGATGTGGCCCGCTTCGCACGGCAGGTCGAGCAGGATCCGCGGGTGTGGCGCAACTTCTCCACCGCGGTGGGCGAGGCGGTGGAATTGTCGCTGGAGGTGTTGGCGCAGGTGCCGGAATGTACACGCAAGGTAATAGACGTCTCGGGCGACGGTATCTCCAACGAAGGCGCGCTGCCTGAAGTGCACCGGGAGGCGCTCAGTGAGATGGGGGTCATCGTGAACGCACTGGCCATCGAGACAGGACGCGACGACCTGACGACATGGTTCTTCGAGAACCTCATCCACGGGGAAGGCGCATTTGTGATCACGGCCAACGGATTCGAGGACTACCCCACTCAGATCCGCCGAAAACTGCAGCGCGAGACGACGCGACAAGTGAGCTCGTTGGCACCGTGATCACAGCCGTGACGCCTGTGATCACAAGCCGGGGTCGCTTTCCGATAATCGGTTCAATTTGCTGCAACATCCGCCCAAAATAACGCTTGGCCCCGTGACACTCGTGAAAAAAGGAGTAGTAATAGGTGTCAAGTAGCCAAGAAGGAGTCTGATATGGCTGATGTGAACCGGGGCAACAGGCCCCTGTCGCCTCATTTGTCGATCTACCGACCCCAACTGACCTCGATGACCTCGATTCTCACGCGTATCACCGGCAATGCGATGCTGATCAGCGCGCTGCTGATTGTATGGTGGTTTCTGGCCGCCGCGAGCGGGGCGGATGCTTTTGCGACCGCAAACGGCTTTCTGACCAGCTGGTTCGGAGATCTGGTGATGGTCCTCTCCGTGCTGGGGCTGTGGTATCATACGCTGGCGGGCGTCCGGCATCTCATCTGGGATAACGCGGTGATGATGGACATCCCCACCGCGGAGAAGCTCGGCTGGGCCTGCATCGGTGGGTCCGTGGTGTTGACGGTAATCACCGTCTTGCTGGTTTGAGGAGCGTATCATGGCATTTTTGACCGACCGCAAACGCGCGATGGGGCTCGGCTCGGCCAAGTCCGGCACCGCGCATCACTGGTCCATGACGATAAGCTCGGTGGCGCTCCTGGTGTTGCTGCCGCTTTTCGTCTTCACCTTCGGCGCGGCGCTGGGCGGCTCCTACGAGGAGATCGTGACCTACTACAGCCGCCCCTTCCCGTCGATCGTGGCGGCGCTGACCATCCTGGTGAGCTTCAAGCATTTCAACGACGGGGTGCAGACGCTGCTGGAGGATTACGTGCACGGGCTGGCGCAGAAGGTCAGCATCGTGGTGATGACCTGCATCAGCTACGGTGCGGCGGCGGTCGGCATCTTCGCGATCGCGCGTTTGGCGCTCTAACAGCGGCCTGTGCGCGCCATGCGACAAATGGTGTGGCGGAATTGGCTTTGCGACGCCGCGCGCCGTGCTAGATATGTTGTCAAAGGCGGGTCGCTCCGCTGATAGGGAAACTTCCGATCCGGCGCGAGCCGCGGACATAGACTGGGCGGATACCGCATTGCCGGACCTCCCCAAGCTTCAAGAGGGCACGATATGGCTGCTTATGACTATGAGACACACGAGTATGACGTCGTCGTCGTCGGCGCGGGCGGCGCGGGCTTGCGCGCGACACTCGGCATGGCGGAGCAGGGGCTGCGCACGGCCTGCATCTCCAAGGTATTCCCGACCCGCTCCCACACGGTAGCGGCACAGGGGGGTATCGCCGCCTCGCTGTCCAACATGGGCCCCGACAACTGGCAGTGGCACATGTACGACACGGTCAAGGGCAGCGACTGGCTCGGCGATACCGACGCGATGGAATATCTCGCGCGGGAGGCGCCGAAGGCTGTCTATGAGCTTGAGCATTACGGCGTCCCGTTCTCGCGGACCGAGGAGGGCAAGATCTATCAGCGGCCCTTCGGCGGTCACACAACGGAGTTCGGTGAGGGCCCGCCGGTGCAGCGCACCTGTGCTGCGGCGGACCGGACCGGGCATGCAATCCTGCACACGCTCTACGGTCAAAGCCTCAAGCACAATGCGGAATTCTACATCGAATACTTCGCGATCGACCTCATCATGTCCGATGACGGCGTTTGCGAGGGTGTGCTGTGCTGGAAGCTCGACGATGGCACGATGCATCTGTTCAGCGCCAAAATGGTTGTGCTGGCGACAGGCGGCTATGGCCGCGCCTATTTCTCTGCGACCTCGGCACATACCTGCACAGGCGATGGCGGTGGCATGACGGCCCGAGCCGGTCTGCCGCTGCAGGACATGGAATTCGTGCAGTTCCACCCCACGGGCATCTACGGTGCGGGCTGCCTGATCACCGAAGGCGCGCGGGGCGAGGGCGGGTACCTCACCAACTCCGAAGGCGAGCGGTTCATGGAGCGATATGCGCCGACCTACAAGGATCTCGCGAGCCGCGACGTGGTGAGCCGTTGCATGACGATGGAGATCCGAGAGGGTCGCGGTGTGGGCGACAAGAAGGATCACATCCACCTGCACCTCAATCACCTGCCACCCGAGACGCTTGATTTGCGCCTGCCGGGCATCTCCGAGAGCGCGCGCATCTTCGCCGGTGTGGACCTCACGAAGGAGCCGATCCCCGTGCTGCCGACGGTGCATTACAACATGGGCGGCATCCCCACGAACTATTGGGGCGAAGTGCTGGCACCGACAAAGGACAACCCCGACAACGTCTCTCCCGGTTTGATGGCCGTGGGCGAGGCGGGCTGCGCCTCCGTGCACGGCGCGAACCGTCTGGGGTCCAACTCGCTCATCGACCTCGTCGTATTCGGCCGCGCCGCCGCGATCCGCGCAGCGGAGATCGTCGATCCCAAGGCGCCGGTGCCGGTGCCCAACAAGCGCTCGGTCGAGGCCGCCTTCTCGCGCTTTGACGGGCTGCGCTATGCCAAGGGCCATGTGCCGACGGCGGAGTTGCGCCTTGAGATGCAGCAAACGATGCAGGCCGATGCGGCGGTGTTCCGCACCGACAAGACGCTGGCCGAAGGCGAAGAGAAGATGAAGGGGGTCGCGGGCAAGATCAGCGATCTCAAGGTTACCGATACCTCGCTCGTGTGGAACTCCGATCTGATGGAGACGCTGGAGCTCACGAACCTCATGCCCAATGCCGTGGCCACCATCACGGCGGCGGCAGCGCGCAAGGAAAGCCGTGGTGCGCATGCCCATGAGGATTACCCGAACCGCGACGACGAGAACTGGCGCAAGCACTCGCTCATCTGGTTCAAGGGCAACGAGGCAAGCCTCGGCTTCCGCGGCGTTCACCTCAAGCCGCTGACCAGCCACAACGAAGGCGGCATCGACCTGAAGAAGATCGCGCCGAAGGCACGGGTCTACTAGGCATGAACGATGCGGCGCAGATCGGCACCAGCTGGGCGCAGGCGGGGATCTCCCCTGTCTGCGCGCTGCAGGTGTTCGGCATGCGCCGTTCTGGCAATCACGCGATCGTCGACTGGCTGATGCGCAATGCGCCCGGAGAGGCGACGGGCGGCGTTTTCTACAACAACTGCAAGTTCGGCAAGGATCCGCGGCGCGCCTATGGCTCGCTCGATGTCTACGGGTCGAGCCAGCAGCTGCTGCCGCACAAGAGCGTGGAGGATGCCGCGCGCATCGCGCAGGCAGGGCAGAGCCCCATGGTGGTCGTGTCCTACGAAGACCGGATGCCGCAGCCCCCAGGCCAGCCGCAGAAAGCGAGCCACGGATTAAAGAACGCCGATTTCACGCGGCAGGTGATCATCTACCGAAGTTTCCTGAATTGGTCGGCATCACTTCTGGCGAAGATCAAGAAGAACCTCTCGTTCGGCGTCACCGACCGGATCCGCATCATGTCACTCGCTTGCGGCACCTATGCCGAGGGGCTTGACCGTGTGCGGGCGGCAGGCGGCGTGGTTGCGATCTGCTATGATGACTGGATGTTGTCGGAGGATTACCGCGCCCGCATCCTACGGCAGCTCGACCTGCCCGCGCGCGATCTGGACCGTGGCAAGCTGCAGCGCTACGGCGGCGGCTCTTCCTTCCAAAAGAAGGCGACGGATGTGGAGGAGCTCGATACCGTGGCGCGCGATGCGGCCATGGCGGAGGATCCGGAGTATCTTCTGCTACTGTGGATCGTGGCGCATGATCTTCGTTTCATGGAGCGGTTGCTGCCGCATTTCGAGCAGGACGCGGAGCGGCTCGCGACACTGGCGGAGACATCTGCTTTGGACATTACCCTGCCGCCCAGAGAGGCCATGCCATGATCCGCGCGCTCCTTCTCACCGTAATTCTGGCACTCACGGCCTGTACGGAAGTGCAGACGGCGACCGACCGCACCGGGCGCAGGGCCGCGACCTCCGCGGTGACCGAAGTGATCGCGATCAACTTTCCGCAGGTGCCCAAACCATTGATCGAGGCGTTCACCGGCTGCGTGATCGATAACGCTCAAGCGGTCGAAGTGCGCGAATTGGCCGGCGCCTCGCTGGTCGGTGTGGATGAGGACACCGTCGCGGTGGTCCGCAATATCCTATCGCGCCCCGAGACACAGAATTGCCTGCGCAGCCGCGCGGTCCCGACACTCTGACAATATCCGGTGCCTTGCGCCGGCTGACCACAAAGGAACAGCATCATGGTACAACTGACGCTCCCCAAGAACTCTCGCATGACCAGCGGCAAGACATGGCCGAAGCCTGAGGGCGCGACCAACCTCAAGGAGTTCCACATTTACCGCTGGAACCCCGATGACGGAAAGAACCCTTCCGTCGATACCTATTTCGTCGATCTCGACACTTGCGGCCCGATGGTTCTGGACGCGATCATCAAGATCAAGAACGAGATCGACCCGACGCTCACCTTCCGCCGCTCGTGCCGGGAGGGGATCTGCGGCTCATGCGCGATGAACATCGACGGGATCAACACGCTGGCCTGCACCTATGGCATGGCGGAAGTGAAGGGCGTGGTAAAGATCTACCCATTGCCGCATATGCCTGTAGTCAAGGATCTCATCCCCGACCTTACGCATTTCTACGCCCAGCACGCCTCGATCAAGCCTTGGCTCGAGACGGAGACCCCCGCGCCCGCAAAGGAGTGGAAACAGAGCATCGAGGACCGCTCGAAGCTTGACGGTCTCTACGAATGTATCATGTGTGCCTGCTGCTCGACGTCCTGCCCAAGCTACTGGTGGAACGGTGACCGCTACCTCGGGCCCGCGGCATTGCTGCACGCCTACCGCTGGATCATCGACAGCCGCGACGAGGGCACTGGCGAGCGGTTGGACGAGCTGGAAGACCCATTCAAGCTCTACCGCTGCCACACCATCATGAACTGCGCCAAGACATGCCCCAAGGGCCTGAACCCGGCGTTGGCAATCGCGCAGATCAAGAAGCTGATGGTCGAACGCACCGTCTAAGCGGCACGGGCGGACGCGGCTGCCGCTCAGGTCGCATCCGCCCTCGACTTTCCGCGCCTGTCACGTGTAGCGTGACCGGAGCCGGGGAGGCACAGGCAGATGGGCGTTTTTTCAGCGGATGTGATCATCATCGGCGCGGGGCTTGCGGGCATGACCGCGGCCCATGAGGCCATTTCACGCGGGCGGCGCGTGCTGATGCTTGACCAGGAGGGGCCGCAGAGCCTTGGCGGCCAGGCGTTCTGGTCGCTAGGCGGTCTATTCATGGTCGACAGTCCCGAACAGCGCAGGCTCGGTATCCGCGACAGTGCGGAGCTGGCGTGGAGCGACTGGCAGGGGTCTGCGCAGTTCGACCGTGCTGAGGATGCCAATCCGCGCGCTCTGGGCCGAGCGTTTCGTCGAGTTTGCAGCGGGAGAGATGCGCGGCTGGCTGCACGGGCTCGGCATGCGATGGTTCCCCGTTGTCGGCTGGGCCGAGCGGGGCGGGGCCGGTGCGGGCGGGCACGGCAATTCGGTGCCGCGTTTTCACATCACATGGGGCACCGGCACCGGCGTCGTCAAACCCCTTGCGGATCTGATGGTCCGCTATGCCGCCGATGGCCGTTTGAAGATGGGCTTTCGGCACCGGGCCACCGCGCTCATAACGGAGAACGGTGCCGTCAAAGGCGTGAGCGGTGACGTGCTGGAGGAGACGACCGCGGCGCGGGGGCGTTCAACCTCGCGCAAGGTCGTGGGCAGCTTCGAGCAGCGCGCGGAAGCTGTGATCCTCACCACGGGCGGTATCGGCGGCAATCACACGCTGGTGCGCAAACACTGGCCTGCGCCGGCTGGGCCGCGCGCCGAAGTCGATGGTGACCGGCGTGCCCGATTACGTCGACGGCCGCATGCACGGCATCGCGGCCAAGGCCGGCGCGGGGCTGATCAACGAAGACCGAATGTGGCACTATTGCGAAGGGGTGCAGAACTTCGACCCGATCTGGCCCAACCACGGCATCCGTATCCTGCCCGGTCCGTCCTCCATGTGGTTCGACGCAAAGGGGCGACCGGATGGAGGCGCCTTATCTGCCCGGTTTCGACACGCTGGGCACGTTGAAGCGGATCCTGAGCGCCGGGGAGCACAGCTGGTTCATCCTCACCCAGAAGATCATCGAAAAGGAATTCGCGCTGTCGGGGTCGGAGCAGAACCCCGACCTGACGGATGGCGGCTGGCGCGACGTGCTGAGCGCGCGGCTGGGAAAGGGGGCCACCCCGGCGGTCGAGGCCTTCAAGGCCAAGGGCGCCGACTTCATCGTGGCCGACGATCTGGAGACGCTGGTGGCGGCGGATGAATGCGTCTCACTCCGCAGGCGCCGGTCAAGCTCGATCATATCCGCGCCCAGATCCGCGCGCGGGATCTGCAATTGGGCAATCCCTTCTGCAAGGACGCGCAGATCACCGCCATCCACGGCGCGCGCCGCTACAAGGGCGACAAGCTGATCCGCACGGCCAAGCCGCACGCCATTCTGGACAAGGCCAACGGCCCGCTGATCGCCGTGCGGCTCAATGTCATCACGCGCAAGTCGCTGGGCGGGCTGCACACCGATCTCGAAGGCCGGGTGCTCACGACCTGACGGCGACGTGCTGCGCGGGTCTTTTCGCCGCCGGAGAAGTCAGCGGCTTCGGGGGTGGCGGCTATCACGGGTATAACGCGCTTGAGGGGACATTCCTCGGGCGGGTGCCTCTTTTCCGGCCGGATTGCGGGGCGAAACGCATGAAGCCGCCCGCCGATGCCGACACGCGCCGCGCGATCGCCCCGGTGATCTGCTATCCGGTGGAGACGCTTCCCGCGCCGGATATGGCCTTGCTAGACGCCGCGCGCGCCGACGCTGCACCAAGACCGGCGAAGTCCTCGTGCCGCCGCGGGAGGCCGCGAGTTTCACCGTGCCTGCGGGCCATTTCTTTTCGCATCACATCCGTCGAGGGACCGCAGGTGGGCGATCTGAACCTCTGGAACGCAAACGATCTGTGCGAGCGGTTCTATTCCGGCAAGACCCGCGCGCTGCACGGCACGCATATCACGCGAGGCCAGCGGATGTGGTCGAGCTTTCCCGCCTTGCGCCCGATGGCGACGATCACCCACGACAGCTGGCAATGGTACGGCAAGGATGATTTCGGCGGTTCGGTCCATGACGTGATCGGCACGCGCTGCGATCCCTACACGCATAATCTGCTGTCGGGCGGGCAGTACCACCATTGCTGCCATTCCAACCTGACCCGCGCGCTGGCCGATCACATCGGACGTGCCGCTTCACGAGGCGGAGCCACATGTGCATGACGTGCTCAACGTGTTCATGTGCACCGGGTTTACCCGCGACACGGGCCAGTATTTCATGAAGGCCAGCCCCGTGCGTCCCGGCGACCGACTCGAGTTCTTCGCCGAGATCGACCTGCTCGGCGCGCTCAGCGCCTGCCCGGGCGGCGATTGCAGCACGGTCCATTCATCGGACAGCGCCCAATGCCATCCGCTGCTGGTCGAGACCTTTGCGCCGGACCCCGCAACCCTTGCCCGCTGGTCCCCGCCGCCGCGCAACGGATATGACCGCAGTCACGGCCGCTGATCCGCTTCTGCCTGCATCCCGTACCCTCAACCTAGGCAACAGTCGGCGCAAGCAGCACCGTCAGGCCGACGCGAATGCCGCCTCCAGCGCAATCTCGACCATGTCGCCAAAGGAGCGTTTCGCGATCCTCGGCGGGCAGGGCCTCGCCGGTCTGCAGATGGTCGGAGACAGTCAGGACCGCGAGCGCGCGGCGGCCATGGCGCGCGGCAAGCGTGTAGAGTTCGGCGGCTTCCATCTCCACGGCGAGGATGCCGTGGCGCACCATCTGCTCGTCCAGATCGGGCCGTTCGGCGTAGAAGACATCCGACGAGTAGATGCCGCCCACATGGGTTTTGCCGCCCTTGGCCTCCGCCGCGGCCACGGCGGCGCGCAACAGGCCCCAATCCGCGCAGGGGGCGAAGTTCAGCTCGCGCAGGATCCCCGAGGAGGGGGAGGTGATCGTGCTGGCGGTCATCGCGATGATCACGTCGCGGATGCCCACATGAGGCTGCATCCCGCCGCAGGAGCCGATGCGGATCAGGGTTTGGGCGTCGTAGGTGGTGATCAGTTCGTTGGCGTAGATCGACAGGGACGGCATGCCCATGCCGGAGCCCTGGATCGTGACGCGGTGACCGCGCCATGTGCCGGTAAAGCCCAGCATCCCGCGCACCTCGTTGACCAGTTCGGCATCCTTCAGAAACGTCTCGCGCGGCCCAGCGTGCGCGGTAGGGGTCGCCGGGCATCAGCACGGTTGGGGCGATCTGATCGGGGCGGGCGCCGATGTGGATGGTCATGTCAGTCTCCGGATGGGAATTTCGCGCCACGATGCCCGCCTGTGCGGCGGCGGCAAGTTCCAATGGCGGATTCCCTTACTGGCGCGATGCCGGACTCTCGGGCCATTTGATCGCATTGCAACCAACGAGGTAAGATATGCGATTGATGAGTATGATTTTCGGGGCCGGTCTGGCCCTTCTGGCAGCCTGCGATGTGAGCCACCCCGTTGCAGTCGTCGGACCCGGCGACAGGGTTTTCAAGGGCGCCGCAACGGCGAGCTTTCTGGAAGGCGGATGGTTTCAGGCCACCAATGGCGCAACCAGCTGTCAGGGCCGTTACCGCCCGGCATCACAGACCGGCAGCACAACCTTTCCCGTCGCCTGCTCCAACGGGATGACAGGCGTGGGCACCGCGACCTACGAGACGCCACGCGCAGGCGGCGGCGAGATCGTGATGCAGGACGGCACGCGGTGGAAGTTCATCTTTGGCCAGGCAGCATTGGCAGTCTAGCCTATGAAAATAGCCCCTCGGCTTTCTTTCGCCGAGGGGCCGTCTATTTTCGGGCCACAGTCGGCTCATTCAATCTATCCGATAACCGGATCAGATTTCCATCGTTGATGGGTCAATTCCTTTTTCAACCGCTGCGCGAAACCAATTCGGCTGGCGGCCTTTGCCGGTCCATGTGCTTGAGGGGTCGGCGGGATTCGCATATTTCGGTTTTGAGGGTTTGGATGGCTTTTTCGCGCTTTTCGTCGGCTTGGTTTTGGCCGGTGTATCTTCGCGCAAGTCACTGAGCGCAAAGCCAAATTCTGCCGCGCGCTTTCTCTGCGGCCTTGCGTGCATCGCGCCTGTCACGCGCCTGTGCGGCGGCAAGCGCTTTCTTCACATCGCTCAAGAGCTTTTCCAGCTCTTTGCGGTTCATTGATTTCAAGCTCAATTGTCATTTAATTCAGGCTCCCTGGTTACAAGTTTGCCTTTATCCTAATTCCTTCACCATTGCAGCATATAATATGCAGGGGCTTTGAGCCCTATTCCGCTGCAACCGGAGTCGGGATCTGCAAGGGTCACGATGTCGGACATGATCGTATTGAGCTCGAAATCCTTGGGCGTATAGACTCGTGCCACGCCCATTGCGAGAAGCCGTTTTGCATCCTCGTCAGGAATGATGCCGCCGACGATTACGGGAATATCGCCAAGGCCCGCGTCGCGCATTTGCGCCATCAGATCCTCGACCAGCGGAATATGGGAGCCCGACAGGATTGACAGGCCGACGACATGAGCCTCGTCGTTCAGGGCGGCGGCGACAATTTCGGACGGGGTCAGGCGGATGCCCTCATAGGCGATATCCATGCCGCAATCGCGCGCGCGCACGGCGATCTGTTCGGCGCCGTTGGAATGACCGTCGAGGCCGGGCTTGCCGACGAGGAATTTCAGACGGCGGCCAAGACGGTCGCTGACCGCATCCACGGCCATGCGCAGATCATCGAGGCCTTCGGTCTTGTTCGACTGCGTCCGGTGCCCACGCCGGTGGGGCCACGGTATTCGCCGTGCACGGCGCGCATCTGTGCGGCCCATTCGCCGGTGGTGACGCCTGCCTTGCGCGGCAGCGATGGAGGCGGGCATGATGTTGCGCCCTTCGGCGGCGGCGGCGCGCAGATCGCGCAGCGCGGCTTTCACCTCGCCCTCATTGCGCTGGGCGCGCCAAGCGTTCGAGGCTGGCGATCTGTTCGGCCTCGACTTCCGGATCGACGATCATGATGCCGCCATCGCCGGTCATCAGCGGCGACGGCTCGCCCTTTTGCCATTTGTTCACACCCACGACGATGGTTTCGCCCGCCTCGATCCGGCCCAGGCGGTCGGCGTTGCTGTCCACAAGGCGCGACTTCATGTAGTCGATGGCGTCGATGGCGCCGCCCATGCTGTCGATATGGGCAAGCTCGGCGCGCGCGCCTTCTTTGAGCTCCTCGACCTTGGCATCCACGGCCGGGTTGCCGTCGAAGAGGTCGTCGAATTCCAGCAGGTCCGTCTCATAGGCGAGGATCTGTTGCATGCGCATGGACCATTGCTGGTCCCAGGGGCGCGGCAGGCCGAGCGCCTCGTTCCAGGCGGGCAGCTGCACGGCGCGGGCGCGGGCCTTCTTGCTGAGCGTCACGGCGAGCATTTCGATCAGGATGCGGTAGACGTTGTTTTCGGGCTGCTGTTCGGTCAGGCCCAGCGAATTCACCTGCACGCCGTAGCGGAAGCGGCGGTATTTGGGATCGGTGACGCCATAGCGCTTCTCGCAGATCTCGTCCCACAGATCGACGAAGGCGCGCATCTTGCACATCTCGGTGACGAAACCGGATACCTGCGTTGACGAAGAACGAGATGCGGCCGACCAGCGCGGGGAAGTCTTCCTCCGCCACGCGCGGGCGCAGTTGGTCGAGCACGGCGGTGGCGGTGGCCAGTGCAAAGGACAGCTCCTGCTCCGGCGTCGCACCGGCCTCTTGCAGGTGGTAGGAACATACGTTCATCGGGTTCCATTTCGGCACGGATGTGTAGCAGTACTCGGCCACATCCGCGATCATCTTGAGCGATGGGGCGGGGGGGCAGATATAGGTGCCGCGCGACAGGTATTCCTTGATCAGATCGTTCTGCACGGTGCCTTGCAGCGATGCGACATCCGCGCCCTGTTCCTCGGCCACGGCAATGTAGAGCGACAGCAACCATGGCGCGGTCGCGTTGATCGTCATGGAGGTGTTCATCTGCTCCAGCGGGATGTCCTTGAAGAGCGTGCGCATGTCGCCCAGATGGCCGACCGGCACGCCGACCTTGCCCACTTCGCCGCGCGCTCAGGATGTGGTCGCTGTCATAGCCTGTCTGCGTCGGCAGGTCGAAGGCCACGGAAAGGCCCGTCTGCCCCTTGGCGAGGTTGTTGCGGTAGAGCTCGTTGGAGGCCGCCGCGGTGGAGTGGCCCGCATAGGTGCGGATGAGCCAGGGGCGGTCTTTTTGCGGAGCGTCAGTCATGGCGGGCCTCTTCGAGCAGGTTTGGCAATATTGTTGCGTTATGCGCTAGATATAAGAAACTTTCGGCAAGTGTCAATTCGCTGCGTTGCGGCATGGATGATCAGGCGGTCCAGAGCATCATGGTGGACTTCTAAAAGCCGAAGAGCAGCCGGAGCGGGCCGATGTTCTGCGTCTTGGCCGCGGTGAACCCCTGTAAATCATAGAAGCCCCGGGTGCGGGCATCGGGACCTGCCAATTCACCCAGTTTGGCCGAGAAGGCCTGCCGGTACAGACGAGCGACATCGGGCCGCTCCGCATTCGTAATGCCTTGGCAAATCGTGAACTCTGACACGCTACGCCTTTGGTTGGGTGGATTCTTTATTGTCCTTCTGCGTCCGCGCTGCAAGGGTACGTGCCATGACGCAAACCGTGCAGCTTCCGCTTTGGCTTTTCGTCCTGATCGTGCTGTTTGCCGCGGTCACGGCGCTCAGCCATTTCCTGCTGCCGTCGGTGCGCTGGTTCTTTCGTCGCCGGTTCGAACGGGCGGTGGCGCGGCTGAACACCCGGCTCAAGCGGCCGATCCAGCCGTTCAAGCTGGCGCGGCGCCACGACATGATCCAGCGTCTGATCTATGATCCCGAAGTGAGCCGCGAAATCGCCGAATACGCCGAGCAGAACAAGGTGCCGGAGAACGTGGCGTTTCAGAAGGCGCGGGAATACGCACGCGAGATCGTGCCGAGCTTTCAGCGCATTCGCCTATTTCAGCTTTGCCATGCGGGTGGCCAAGCTGCTGGCGGAAGCCGTCTACCGCATCCGGACCGCACCGCAGAACGACGCGATCTTTGGCGCGATCCCCAAGGATGCCACGGCGGTCTTCGTGATGAACCACCGCAGCAACATGGATTACGTGCTGGTGACCTATCTGGCCTCCAAGACCTCCACGCTCAGCTATGCGGTGGGGGAATGGGCGCGGGTCTGGCCGCTGTCGCGCGCTGATCCGGCTCTGGGGGGCCTATTTCATCCGCCGCCGCTCGCGCGGGGCGCTCTACCGCAAGGTGCTGTCGCGCTATGTGCAGATGGCGACCAACGGTGGCGATACGCAGGCGTTCTACCCCGAGGGCGGGCTGAGCCTGACGGGGCGATTGCAGCCGCCCAAGGTGGGTCTGCTGAGCTATCTGGTGGACGGGTTCGACCCCGACGGCGCGCGCGATATCGTCTTTGTGCCCGTGGCGATCAATTACGACCGCGTGCTGGAGGACCGCGTGCTGATCGCGGCGCATGCGCGCGGGGACCGGCGCTTTGGCGCGCGGATCTCCGTCGTCGTGGTGTTCATCCTGCGCAAGTTCTGGCAAGCGGCTGCGCGGCCATGACACGCGCTTCGGCACGGCGGCGGTGGCCTTCGGCGACGCCGGTGAGCCTGCGCGATTACGGCAAGGTCGAGGATGTCGATGCGCTGTCGGCCGAGCTGATGGGACGGATCGAGGCGGTGATGCCGGTGCTGGGCGTGCCGCTGGTGGCGACCGCGCTGCTGCGGGACGGGCGCGATGGGGCCTGATGGCGCTGGAGGCTGCGGTGGCGGCACTGCTCGACAGCTGTGCCCGAGCGCAGTGTCGCGATTGAGCGCAAGGCCCTGACAGCCGAGGTCGGCGCAGGCCTGCCGCCACATGGAGCAGCACGGGCTCATTGCCCTGCGCGACGGGGCATGGCATGTGATGGAGGGGCAGGAGGTGGCGGTGGCAGTTTTACGCCAATTCCATCGCCCATTATCTGGATGAGGCGCGGGGCAGCCACGGATGCTGCGCCTGCGAAGGAAGTTTCTGCACCTGCTGGGTCATAAAATTACAAAATGACCCCGCCAGATGGTTGCAATATTGCGCAAGCGGTCGTACTCAGAGCGTTAAGCGCCGCGATTCTGCACTGCGGCACCCTAATGCATCCGCAGGAGGGCGACATGGCACTGGATACAACGATCGCGCAGTATGACGCACCGGAGAAAGACCTCTATGACATGGGGGAAATGCCCGCCGATGGGATATGTGCCCAAGCAGATGTACGCCTGGGCGATCCGCCGCGAGCGCCACGGCGAGCCGGACACGGCGATGTTGCGACGAGGTGGTGGACGTGCCTGAACTGGATAGCCAGGATGTGCTGGTCCTCGTGATGGCGGCGGGCGTGAATTACAACGGTGTCTGGGCCGCACTTGGGCCAGCCGATCAGCCCGTTTTCGACGGTCACAAGCAGCCCTACACGATCGCGGGCTCGGATGCGGCGGGCATCGTCTGGGCGGTGGGCGACCGCGTCACGCGCTGGAAGGTCGGCGACGAGGTGGTCGTGCACTGCAACCAGGACGACGGCGACGACGAGGAGTGCAACGGCGGCGATCCGATGTACTCCCCCACCCAGCGGATCTGGGGCTACGAGACGCCTGACGGATCCTTCAGCCAGTTCACGCGGGTGCAGAGCCAGCAGCTGATGCCGCGGCCCAAGCACCTGACATGGGAAGAGAGTGCCTGCTACACGCTGACGCTCGCGACCGCCTACCGGATGCTGTTCGGCCATGAGCCGCACGATCTCAAGCCCGGCCAGAACGTGCTGGTCTGGGGCGCGTCGGGCGGCCTCGGGTCCTATGCGATCCAGCTGATCAATACGGCGGGCGCCAATGCCATCGGCGTGATCTCGGACGAGAGCAAGCGCCAGTTCGTGATGGATCTGGGCGCCAAGGGCGTGATCAACCGCAAGGACTTCAACTTGCTGGGGCCAGATGCCGACCGTGAACACGCGACGAATACAACGTCTGGTTCAAGGAAGCACGGCAAGCTTCGGCAAGGCGATCTGGGACATCACCGGCAAGGGCGTGAACGTCGACATGGTGTTCGAGCATCCGGGCGAGAGCACCTTCCCGGTCTCCAGCCTGGTGGTGAAAAAGGGCGGTATGGTGGTGATCTGCGCGGGCACGACCGGGTTCAACTGCACCTTTGACGTGCGCTACATGTGGATGCACCAGAAGCGCCTGCAGGGCAGCCACTTTGCCCATCTCAAGCAGGCGTCCGCGGCCAACAAGCTGATGCTGGAGCGGCGGCTGGATCCGTGCATGTCGGAAGTGTTCAGCTGGGACGACCTGCCGCTGGCGCATATGAAGATGCTGCGCAACGAGCATAAGCCCGGCAACATGTCGGTGCTGGTGCAGGCTCCCAAAACCGGGCTGCGCACGCTCGAGGACGCGCTCGACGCGCGCAAATAGCCGGTCCGGATCAGTAGCAAAAGCACGTGAGCGCCCTGCGAATCATCCTTTGATTTGCGGGGCGTTTACATTTTCACAACCGGTTCAGTGCAATCAAGGAGATGCGGACGCTCGCCTCACCAGATCTGGGGAGTGGAAATACGTGAATATGCACGAGAAATTTGTTCGTGCTAAGATTGTATTAATGATTTGTTAACCATGTTGAAAGAGATGATCAGAATGCGTAATGATTGGATTTTAGACGTTCTCGCCGATCTGCGGAGTTTCGCCCAGGCCAATGACCTGCCCCTTCTGGCAGAGCAGCTTGATGACACTGCGCATGTAGCCATGGCCGAGTTCGCTGCAAGGAACGAGAGGTCTGCCGGTCGAGGGCATGCTGGGGACACAAACCAAACTGGAGGTCATCCTTTCCGAATTGGAACGGGCGGACGCCCTTGATGGGATGCAGCGCGTCTCGGAGGCGCTGCGCGATCACTATGCCGTCGATCATCTGGTCTATCACTGGGTCGATTCGAGCGGTGACCAATATGGCTGTGGCACCTATTCGTCCGACTGGCAGGAGAAATACCTTAACGAAAACTACCTGCGCATAGATCCGGTTATCCAGGGCTGCTTTCAGCGGTTTCACCCCGTGGACTGGAAGCGACTGGATTGGTCGAGCAAAGCTGCGCGGGAGTTTCTGAGGGTTTCGGCGCAATACGGCGTCGGCAATCAGGGGTATTCCATTCCGATCCGCGGACCCAACGGACAATTCGCGCTCTTCACGGTCAACCACAGCTGCGCGGATGAGACCTGGGCGCAGTTCACGCTCGATAACCGCCGCGATCTGATCCTGATCGCGCATTACTTCAACGAAAAGGCGCTGGAGTTCGAACCCGCGCGCCAGCCCGAACAGCAGCAGGCCCTTTCGCCGCGCGAGATAGATGCGATGACGCTGCTCGCCATCGGCTACAGCCGCGCACAAGTGGCCAATGCCCTGTCGATCTCCGAGCATACTTTGCGTGTCTATATCGAGAGTGCGCGCTTCAAGCTCGGCGCGCTCAACACGACCCATGCAGTCGCGCGCGCATTGAGCAGGGGCCTGATCGTGGTTTGAGACAACGTTACGTTGCGTGATGCTGCGCGCGTAAGACTGCATTCTCTGTTAACAGCGGATTTGGTACCTCTGGTTGTATCATCAACGATGTTGCAGGGAGCCATCACATGTTGCGTTATATCTATGCCGATCAATTGCACAAATTTCCACGTCTCGCCGACGAGATGTTCACCCATCGCGCCGACCAGTTCGCTGTCCGGCTCGGCTGGGACGTCACGGTGGACGCGCGCGGCCACGAGCGGGATGAATACGACGATCTGAACCCGCTCTACGTGATCTGGGAGACGCCGGAGGGCGGGCACGGCGGGTCAACCCGGTTCCTGCCGACCACGGGGCCGGTGATGGTGAACGACCACTTCGGCCATCTCATCAGCGCGCCGATCCGCAGCCCGCTCATCTGGGAATGCACGCGTTTCTGCATGGCGCCGGGGCAGGGGCCGAACGTGGCTGCGGCCCTGATGCTGGGCGGGGGCGAGCTGATGCGCGGCTTCGGCGTGCGCCATTTCGTCGGTGTGTTCGATGCGCGCATGGTGCGGATCTATACGCGCGTCGGCTCATCGCCCGAGGTGCTGGGCACCATGGGTGAGGGGCGCGAGGCGATTAGCGTCGGCCTGTGGGAGTTCGACGAGACAGCCGCAGGCCCGCGTGGCCGAACGCGCAGGCCTGACGCCGGATCTGAGCGAGCGGTGGTTCGAGCATTCCTTCGGGCCCGCCGCGCGGCTCGAATTTGCTGCCAGCGCCTGAACGGCACTGGTCCCCGCCGGGTCATGGGCCTAATGTCGGCCCATGACCCGTGCCCTCACCGCCGACCTCACCTATTCCGACGATCAGGCCGCCGCCTATGATGCCGTCTGCGTCATGCTGAAATCGGCGGGCATCAGTCTGGAGGACGATCTGCTGATGCCGCCCAAGGGCGACAAGCCGCAGGTCATGGCCGTGACCGGCAAGGCGGGGTCCGGCAAGACGCTGCTGCTGGCGGAGCTTTACCGCGCGCTCGAGGCGGCGGGCGTCGATATCGTCTCGGGCGATTACGAGAGCAAGAAGCGGCGCGACAAGCGCACGCTTGCGATCCTGGCGCCCGACCAACAAGGCGGCAAGCGTGCTGCGGCTACGCGGTGTGCCCGCGACGACGATCCACCGGATCCTCTATACTCCCGTCTATGACCCTGAGTATGAGCGGATCGCCGAATGGCTCGCGGGCAGCGGCGAACGGCCCGTCGATGTCGAAGGGCTGACCGAGGTGGCGCTTGACCGGGCTTACGGCTTTTACCAGAACAACAAATCGATCCCCGGCGCGCTGGCCGCGGCAGGTCTGCGCGGCAGTGACTTCATCACCGGCTGGAAGCGGCGGGAGGAGCCGCTGGACATCGGTTTCGTCGACGAATCCTCCATGCTCGATGACAAGCAGTTCGAAGACCTCAAGGAGATCTTCCCGACGCTGCTGCTGTTCGGTGATCCGGCACAGCTGGCGCCTGTCGGCCAATCGGGCACGATGGTCTTCGAGAAGTTGCCGCAGACACGCGTGCGTAACCTCAACCGCATCTTCCGGCAGGAGGCGGACAACCCGATCCTCGATCTCGCCCATGCGCTGGCCGATCCCGATGTCGGCTTCGAGCAGTTCGAGCGGATGGTCGAAGAGGCATCCAAACGCGATGACCGCGTGGTCTGGGGCCAGCGGGTGGAAGTGGACCTGATGGCGCGCTCGCCCAGTGCTGGTCTGGCGCAACGCCACGCGCATCCGGCTCATCAACGCCTTCCGGTCGCGTGCATGGCGCGCCAGAGGACGCGCTGGTGGAAGGGGAGCCGCTGATTTGCGACGGGATCGAGCTGCCGCTCAAGCACCGCAAGAAGCGGCTGGACCTGGAGGCGCGCGGGCTCATCAAGGGGGCGCAGGTCATCTATCTGGGCGCGGGCCGCAAGCCCGGGTTTTCGCGCCTGCATGTGATGGGGGCCGAGGACCCGCAGGTGAGTGCGGCGAGCATCGTCAAGATCGAGAAGCCGGACGAGGAGGAGCCCTTCATCCCCTTTGCCGCGCGCATGGGCGCCACGTTCCTGCACGGTGCGGCGGTAACGATCCACAAGGCGCAAGGGTCGCAGTGGGACACGGTGCAGGTATTCGCGCCCGATCTCTATGCCGCAGCCCGCATGGGGCGGATGGAGGCGGGCCAGCCCTTGTGGAAACGGCTCGCCTATGTCGCCATCACCCGCGCGCAGGAGCGGCTGATCTGGGTGGTGCGCAACCGGCTTTCCAAGCCCAGCTACGCGCTGAGTGTCGAGGATCTGCGGCAGGTGCCCGCCGCCGCCCTCACGCTCGACGCCACCGAAGAGGAGTTCCGATGAGGTCGATCATCATCACCGGCGCCAGCTCCGGCATCGGGCGCGCCACGGCGGAGCTGTTTCTGGCGCAGGGCTGGCGCGTGGGGCTCATCGCACGGCGCACGGCGCTGTTGGAGGAGATGGCGCAGACGTATGACGGGGCTGCGGTGCTGACGGCGGATGTGACCGATCCAAGTGCGATGGCGCAGGCCTTCGCGGACTTCGGGGAAGTGGATGTGCTTTTCAACAATGCAGGCATCTTCGGCCCCTCCGCGCCCATCGACGAAGTGGCGCTGGAGGATTGGGCGCAGGTGCTCTCGGTCAATCTCAACGGGATGTTCATTGCCGCAAGGCTTGCATTCGGGGCAATGCGGGCGCAGGGGCGCGGCGGTCGGATCATCAACAACGGATCCATCAGCGCGCATACCCCGCGCGAGAACTCCGTCTGCTACACCACGACGAAGCACGCGATCACCGGGCTCACGAAGTCGCTGGCGCTGGACGGGCGGCCCTTCGACATCACGGCGGGGCAGATCGACATCGGCAATGCCGAGAGCGAGATGGTGGCGGGGCTCAAGTCCGCGAACCCCGCGATGCATACAATGGACGTGGCCCATGCCGCCGCTTCCGTGCTGCATATGGCGCAATTGCCGCTGAGCGCAAACGTGCCCTTCATGACTGTCATGGCGACGAAAATGCCCTACCTTGGGCGGGGCTAGCGGCGCAGCAGTCCGAAGACCGCAGAGGCGCCCCAGCCCGCGAAGATCGCGATCGCCAGTGACATCAACCCGTAGAGAAACGCCTGTTCGCGGCTGAACTGGAACAGCCAGCGTTCCATGCCGACCTTGCGGACGTAGATGCTGGTCTCGTACTTCGCGACCACCGCGCCGCTGCGGGTCAGGAAGATGCGCGTCTGGTAATCGCCCTCGGTCAGGGCCGCGGGCAGGTTGATCGTGGTGCGAAAGAGCGTCTGTTCATCCACGCTGACGGTGCCTTCGTTGAGCTGGTACTGGTTGGAGCGCGACTTGATGCGGATCAGCGCCTCGGTGAAGCTCTCGCTGTTCTCGACGGTGTCGGGCGCGCCCACGGAACGGATCGCGCGCGGGATGGAGATGCGGTGGCGCACATCCTCCGTATCGCTCAGCGCCTGACCCAAAAGCGTGCTGGAGGAGACGGCGTAGAAGCTGGGCGCGCTGTCGATCTCGATCGCGTCGGTGTTCACCCAGATGCCGAAACGCTTTTCCTTGCGACGCACGGTGACGGGCTCGGACGGGCCGGAGACGGTGACGATCACCTGCATCGGTGGCGAGACGGGAAAGGGCGCGTCGCGCTTGATGGCGCCGAAGATCAGGATTTCCGAGCCGTCGAAATTGGTGTTGATCGAAACGGTATCGCTGCTCAGGCCCAGCACGACCTCCTCCGAGGTGGCGGGCAGGCCGGTGCAGAGCACCAGTGCGAGGGCGGACAGCAGGCGACGCATCAATGCCCCTCCACTGCGATGGAGTAGAGCTCGGCGGGTTGCAGCAGCAGCTCGAGCGCCAGCTTGCCGCAAACGACAAGCACCATGAGCGCGAGCAGAATGCGCAGCTGCTCGGCTTTCATCTTGACACCGATGCGCGTGCCGATCTGGGCCCCGATCACCCCGCCCACCAGCAGCAGGACCGCAAGGACGATATCCACGGTATAGTTCGTCGTGGCGTGCAGCATGGTGGTGAAGGCGGTCACGAAGATGATCTGGAAGAGCGACGTGCCGACCACGACCTTCGTCGGCATGCCCAGCAGGTAGATCATCGCGGGCACCATGATGAAACCGCCGCCGACCCCCATGATCGCGGCCAGCACGCCGACGGCGACACCCACGATCAGCGGCGGGATTACGGAGATATAGAGGCCCGACACGCGAAAGCGCATCTTGAGCGGCAGGCCGTGGATCCAGTTGTGCTTCTTGCGCTTGGGGGCCTTGCCCTTCTTGACGTTGCGGATGGCATTGAGGCTCTCGAGGAACATCAGCCCGCCGATCACGCCGAGGAACACGACGTAGCAGAGCTTGACCAGCAGATCGACCTGTCCCTGCGCCTTGAGGATGTTGAAGACATAGACGCCGAGCGCCGCGCCGAGCAGGCCGCCGATCAGCAGCACGGTGCCCATCCTGAGGTCCACCGTCTTTCGCTTGAAATGCGCGAGCACGCCGGAGAACGAGGATGCGACGATCTGGTTGGCCTCGGTCGCCACGGCAACGGCGGGCGGGATGCCGATGAAGAACAACAGCGGCGTCATCAGGAAGCCGCCGCCCACGCCGAACATGCCCGACAGGATGCCCACGATCCCGCCAAGCCCCAGCAGCAGGAAGGCGTTGACCGATACTTCGGCGATGGGCAGGTAGATTTGCATGCTTTCCCTTAGGTGCCGTGGTCCCCGAAATCAATCGATCGATGCCGAAGGACATGAACGTCGGCTGTAAACTGGACTTATCTTTCCTTCACATAGGGCTCGCCGCCGGCGCGCGGCGGGATCGCCTTGCCGACGAAGCCGACAAGGATGATCACCGTCATGATATAGGGCAGTGCCGCGAGGAGCTGCCCCTGAACCCGCATCCCGATCGCCTGTTCGATCACGTCCGGCCGCGTTTCCAGCGCGCCGAAAAGTCCGAACAGCAGTGTCGCATAGAGCGCGTGCCAGGGCCGCCATTTGGCGAAGATGAGTGCGGCGAGCGCGATGAAGCCGCGCCCGGCGGACATGTCCTTGACGAACCCCGCCTGCAGCGCGGTGCTGAGATAGGCGCCCGCGATGCCGCACAGGATCGCCGCAGATGCCCACGGCGGCAAAGCGCAGCCCGACGACCGACACGCCTGCGGTGTCCACCGCCGCGGGGTTTTCCCCCACCGCGCGCAGGCGCAGGCCGAACCGGGTGCGAAATAGCAGCCACCAGGTGAAGCGGCACGGCGGCAAAGGCCATGTAGACGAGGATCGAATGACCGGAGATCAGCTCATAGTAGAGCGGGCCGATGATGGGCACGTCGCGCAGCGCTGTCGGCAAAGGGCAGGGTGATCGCCTTCGAACCGACCATTGCCGATGAGCGACGGGGTGCGCCCGCCCTGGCTGAACCAGGCCTGCGCGATCAGCACCGTCAGGCCCGCGGCGAGGAAGTTGATCGCGACGCCCGGAGATGAGCTGATTGCCGCGAAAGGTGATGGAGGCGATGCCGTGGATCGCGCTCAGCACCATCGAGGCCGCGATGCCCGCCAGCAGCCCGATCCAGACGTTGCCGGTGACCGCCGCAATCGCCGCCGAGAAGAAGGCGGCGGCCAGCATCTTGCCTTCCAGCCCGATGTCGAAGATGCCCGCGCGCTCGGAGTAGAGCCCGGCAAGGCAGGCCAGCAGCAGCGGCGTGGCGAGCCGCACGGTGCTATCGAGCAGCTGGATGAGGGTGAGGTAATCCATCGCTCAGACTCCCTGCCGACTTGGCGCAGCGGCGAGGAAGATCCGCTCCAGCGGCATCCGCACCATGTTGTCGAGCGCGCCGGTAAACAGGATCACCAGCGCCTGAATGACCACGATCAACTCGCGCGGGATCGACGTCCAGAGCGCGAGTTCCGCGCCGCCCTGATAGAGAAAGCCGAAGAGGATCGCGGCGATGAAAACACCAAAGGGGTGCGAGCGGCCCATCAGCGCCACGGCGATCCCGATGAAGCCCGCGCCCTCGACCGAGTTCAGCACCAGCCGCTCCGCCTCGCCCATGACGTTGTTGATGGCCATCATCCCGGCCAGCGCGCCGGAGATCATCATCGCGACCATGATGATCTTTACCGGCGGCATCCCGGCATATCTCGCGGCGGATTCGGAATTGCCGAAGCTGCGGATCTCATAGCCCAGCCGCGTGCGCCAGATCAGCACCCAGACCAGCACGCAGGCCAGCACCGCCACAAGCAGGGAGATGTTGGCGGGGGCGGATTTGGAAAATTCGATGCCCAGAGGTGCGAGCATCTCATGCAGGGTCGGCAGATGCACCGTTTCGGGAAAGCGCGCGGTGGCCGGGATCCATCGAACCTTGTGGGCGCAGCATGTTGACCAGAACGTAGTTCAGCAGCGCCGCGGCGATGAAGTTGAACATGATCGTCGTGATCACGATATGGCTGCCGCGCTTTGCCTGCAGCCACGCGGGGATCGCAGCCCACGCCGCACCAAAGAGTGCCGCCGCCCCGGCCGCCCCGATCAGCGCCAGCGACCAATGCGGCCATGGGATATAGAGACAGGCGAGTGCTACGCCGAGACCGCCGAGCGCTGCCTGCCCCTCACCGCCGATGTTGAAAAGGCGCGCGTGGAAGGCCACCGCCACCGCAAGCCCGGTGAACATGAAGTTGGTGGCATAATAGAGGGTGTAGCCCCAGCCGTAGCTCGACCCGAGCGCGCCTGTGACCATCAGCTTGACCGCTGCCACCGGATCCTCTCCGATGGCGAGGATCACCAGTGCCGACAGGATCGCCGCCAGCAGGAGCGAGATCAGCGGCACGAGGATCACTTCGGCCCATTTCGGCATTACGTCCATCTCACGCGCCCCTCGTTCGCCTGGCATGGGCAAGGTTTTTCTCTATCTCTTCGACGCTGTGCGTCGTGCTCGGTGTCTGTGATCCCGGCCATCAGCAGGCCCAGTTCCTTCTCGTCCGTCTCGGACGGCAGCCGCTCGCCCATGATGCGCCCGTCGAACATCACCGCGATGCGGTCGCTGAGCGCCATGATCTCATCCAGTTCGACCGAGACCAGCAGTACCGCCTTGCCCTTGTCGCGCAGGGCGATGATCTGCTGGTGGATGAACTCGATGGCACCGATGTCCACGCCGCGCGTGGGCTGGCCGATCAGCAGCAGATCCGGGTTGCGCTCGATCTCGCGGGCGAGCACGATCTTCTGCTGGTTGCCGCCCGAGAAGTTCTTGGCCGCGAGCTTCGGATCCGGTGGGCGCACGTCGAAGCGCTGCATCTTGCCTTCCGTATCGGCGCGGATGGCCGCGTTGTCCATCAGCATGCCCGCGCGGTAGGCATGGATCATTATGATAGCCGAAGGCCACGTTCTCCCAGGCGCTGAATTCCATGATCAGCCCCTCGCGCTGGCGGTCTTCGGGCACATGTGCGATGCCGCGCGCGCGGCGTGACTGTCCGTCGGAATGCCTGCCGCTGAGGTCGAGCGGCGCGCCATTCAAACTGATCTTGCCGGTGCCGTCGGCATAGCCGCCCAGCACCTCCAGCAGTTCCGACTGGCCGTTGCCCGCAACCCCGGCGATGCCCAGCACTTCGCCCGCGCGGACCTGCAGGCTCGATGCCCTTGAGCCGCTCCACCCCCTTGTCGTCGCGCACGCGCAGGTCCTGCACGTCGAGCACGACATCGCCGGGTGTGCGCCGGCTTTTTGTCCACGCGCAGCAGCACCTTGCGCCCAACCATCAGCTCCGCCAGCTCGGCGGGGGAGGTTTCAGACGTTTTGACGGTGGCTGTCATCTCGCCGCGGCGCATCACGCTGACGGTGTCGGTGATTTCCATGATCTCGCGCAGCTTGTGGGTGATCAGGATGATCGTCTTGCCCTCGGCGCGCAGGCGCCCGAGGATGCGGAAGAGCTGGTCCGCCTCGGCAGGCGTCAGCACGCCCGTGGGCTCGTCGAGAATGAGAATGTCGGCCTGCCGGTAGAGCGCCTTGAGGATCTCCACGCGCTGCTGCATGCCCACGCCGATGTCCTGGATCAGCGCGTCCGGCTCCACGTTGAGCCCGTAATCCGCTGCCAGCTCCAGCAGGATGCGCCGCGCCTTGGCGATGGAGGGTTTGAGCCAGCGGCCATCCTCGGCACCGAGGATGATATTCTCCAGCACAGTGAAATTCTCCACCAGCTTGAAATGCTGGAAGACCATGCCGATGCCCGCTTCGATCGCGGCCTGGCTGTCGGGGATCTGTGTCTTCTCGCCCTTGATGAAGATCTCGCCCTTGTCGGCCTTGTAGAAGCCGTAGAGGATCGACATCAGGGTGGATTTGCCTGCGCCGTTCTCGCCTATGATGCCGTGGATGGTGCCGGGCATTACGCGGATCGAGATGTCCTTATTGGCCTGCACCGGGCCGAAGGCTTTGGAGATGCCCTTGAGTTCGATGGCGGGTGCGGTGGTCATGGTACTGGGTCCTTCACACCATGGATCGGCGGGCTGGGGGTCACGTCAATAGAAGGGGGCCGCGCTGAGATGTCAACGCGGCCCCGGTGTTTCGCCTCGGGCGCTTTAGAAGTCGAGCGCGGGGCAGCTGTCGTTGGTGTAATAGGCGGCAACTTCCAGATCGCCCGCGATGATTTTCTGGCGCGCCTCATCGACGGCGGCTTTCATCTCGTCGGTGATCAGCGACGCGTTGTTGTCATCGAGCGCGTAGCCCACGCCTTCCTCTGCCAGACCGAGAGTGAAGACGCCTGTCTCAACTTCCGTGCCGGCCTTGAGCGCGTCATAGACGGCTACATCGACCCGCTTGAGCATGGAAGTCAGAACCTTGCCGGGGTGCAGGTAGTTCTGGTTGCTGTCCACGCCGATGGAGAGGATATCGCTGTCCGCAGCGGTCTGCAGAACGCCCACGCCGGTACCGCCCGCAGCCGCGAAGACCACATCAGCGCCCTGTGAGATCTGCGCCGTCGTCAGCTCGGAGCCCTTCACCGGGTCATTCCAGGCCGCCGGTGTGGTGCCTGTCATGTTGGCGACCACTGTCGCATCGGGGTTCACGGCCTTCACGCCCTGCGCATAGCCGCAGCCGAAGTGACGGATGAGCGGGATATCCATGCCGCCGATGAAGCCCACCGTGCCGCTCTGCGTGGCGAGACCTGCGAGCATGCCCACGAGGTAGGACCCCTGATGCTCGGCAAAGCCGATCTGACGGATGTTGGGCGCTTCGAGCCATGTCACGTCGATCGCCACAAATTTCGTGTCGGGATAATCGGGCGCGACGGTCGAGAGCGGATCGGCCATGGCAAAACCCATGGTGATGATCGGGTTGGCGCCCGCTTCGGCAAAGCGGCGCAGGGCCTGCTCGCGCTGGGCCTCTGACTGCAGCTCGATCTCGCGGTAGGTGCTTCCGGTCTCCTCGACCCAACGCTGCGCGCCATTGTACGCCGCCTCATTGAACGATTTGTCGAACTTGCCACCCAGATCGAATATCAGGGCAGGCTCGGCCAATGCAGCACCGGCGCTGAGCGCTGTGGCGGCGACAGCGCCGAAGAATTTGGTCATGAGGGTCATATATATCTCCCAGTGTTTTGTTTTGGGGCCTGCGCAGGGCATGCGGCGGCCCAGGATCGCGCGCTTGCGCGACGCTCGGCAAATTCTGTGGCGAGCGGGGGGTGGGGTCAACCTGATTCGGGGCGCGGCACGGCGCAGGCGCCGCATTGACCTCGCGTTAATGCTTCTATTGCAGGCGCCGGGTCATCAGTAGCGCATCGACGGGCGGGCTTGCCTCGCGGGTGTAATATCCCTTGCGCAGACCGCTCTGGGTGAACGAAAGGCTGGCATAGAGCGCAATGGCCGCCTCGTTGTCGGCGGCCACCTCGAGGAACGCCGTCTCTGCATCCGCGCGGGCCTGCAAGAGCCATTCGCTCAGCAGCGCGCGCGCGGTGCCGCGCCGTTGCGCATCGGGGTGGACGGCGAGGGTCAGAAGCTCCGTCTCCCCCGCGAGGGTACGGGTGAGGGCAAAGCCATGGGCAGCGGTGAAAGCGTGCACATGGGGCTGCGCGCAGAGCTGAGCGAACTCCTCCGCCGACCAGCTGCGGGCGTCCTGAAACGCGGCGGCGTGGACTTGCGTCATTTCATCTGGGGTCATGGCACGATGAGCGGAGGCGCGTCGCGCGCCGGCGCCGCATCTGCGGCGCGCAAGTAGAGCGGCGCGGGCGGCACATGCGGCCCCGCGATGCGCGCGGTGGCAATGCGCGCGATGGCCTCGGCGACGGGAAAGCGGGGCTGCGCCCCGAAGGCACCGATACAGATGGTCTCACCCGAAACCGCCGCACGCTCCGCAAGGGCCGGCTCGGCAAATCGCCCGGTCCCGAAACCCTGCACGAAGACCATGTCGCGCCGGGCATCGACGCAGGCAAGGCAAGGCCGCGCCGCGCCCAGCGCCAGCGCGTCAAACGAGTTCACGCCGATGGCGGGTATCCCGAGCCCCAGTGCCAGCCCGCGCGCGGCGGAAACCGCGATCCGGATGCCGGTGAAATTGCCCGGCCCGGTGCCGACACCGATGGCATCGAGTTCGTCGAGCGCCACGTGGGCCTGCGCCATGACCTCCGCCACCAGTACCATCAGACGCTCCGCCTGACCTTTCGCCATCTCTTCCTGCGCGCAAGCGAGCAGCCTGTCGCCACGCAAAACGGCCACAGCACAATGTGCGGCGGCCGTATCAAGCGCGAGGATGAGCGGTTCGGTCATCTTGCCCGCGTCAGGCGACGGGGCGGACTTCGGTCACTTCGGGAATGTAGTGGCGCAGCAGGTTCTCGATGCCCATCTTGAGCGTCAGCGTGGAGGAGGGGCAGCCCGCGCAAGCGCCCTGCATGTGCAGGTAGACCACTCCGCGGTCAAAGCCATGGAACGTTATGTCGCCGCCGTCCTGTGCCACCGCGGGGCGCACCCTGCTGTCGAGCAACTCCTTGATCTGGCCCACGATCACGCCGTCTTCGCCGGTATGCTCCGCATGGCCGGACGTGGCGGTGTGATCCGCCCCCATCACCGGCTGACCGGACTGGAAATGCTCCATGATTGCGCCCAGAAGGCTCGGCTTGAGGTGATCCCATTCGGTCCCTTCCGCCTTCGTGACCGTCACGAAATCAGTACCGAAGAAAACGCCGGTGACGCCTTCGACCGCGAAGAGACGCGTGGCCAGCGGCGAGGCCGACGCGGTGTCGGCTGTCGGGAAATCCGCAGTGCCGACCTCGAGCACGGTCTGGCCGGGCAGGAACTTCAGCGTTGCGGGGTTGGGCGTGGATTCGGTCTGGATGAACATCGGGCAAACTCTCTCTCGGGGGCTATGCAAGATATGCGGATTGCGGTCCGCGATGTCAAGCCTTCTGGAATCGTTCTAAACTGCGAAGCTCAGGTGATCGCCTCGAGCTTTTCCTTGGTCATGTCGCCGGGCACGATGGTAATCGGTATGGGCAGGCTGCCTGAATTCCGCGTGAGCTGCGTGACGAGCGGGCCAGGGCCCTTGCCGTCCGAACCAGCCCCCAGAACGAGCACGCCTATCTCGCTGTCCTCGGCGATCTGGGCGATGATCTCGGTCTCGGGCTGGCCTTCGCGGATGATGAGCTCGGGCGTGACGCCCTGCCGGTCGCGCATCCATTTGGCGAAGACCTCGTAATGCACCTCGATCCGCTCGCGGGCTTCCTCGCGCATGATGTCGCCGACCCCGATCCAGTGGTTGAATTCCTCCGGCGGGATGACGGCAAGGACGGCGACCCCGCCGCCCGTCTTGGACGCCCGCATCGCGGCGAAACGCATGGCGTTGAGACATTCGCGGCTGTCATCGAGGACCACAAGAAACTTGCGCATGATATTCTCCCTAAATCGGCATGGATCATGGCCCTCTGGCCAGCCGCATGCAATTGGCTTTTGCAGGTCGGGATCGGCAACTCGAGATTGCCGCCAGCAATCGCGATCCGACGGCCGGGAGAATTCACCCCCCGCAAGCGGCTAGGGCGCGCTGTGATAGATGCCTTCGGGCAGATTGAGCGCCGCCGCCAGATCGCGCAACTGGTTCGGCGAAAGCGTGATCTTGCGCATCGTGTCGGTTTTGGGATCCCATTGCTCCAGCGTGATCACGTTGGAAAAGGCATTCATCGTGACGTCCTCCCGAAGGGGCGCTTCGCCTTCATCCACAAGGGTGATCACCGTGGCGTCGAATTCGTGCTCTATCGTAAACATGCCACCACCCTAACGAAACAGGCACAGGGCGCAAGCGGGCAAAACGCTGCGCGCGCGTGCGGCGTGAGGCCGCCGCCGGGCATCAACCCTGAGTGAACGGGCTGGCAACGGGCGGCTGGCGTGCTAAAACAAAGATGGATCAAATTTCGCCACAAGGAACCCATTGCCGATGCTCTTGCGCCTTTGTGCCGCCCTCGGGCTTGTTGCCGCTCTCGCCGCTTGTGAGGTGGTGCCCGTCAGCCCGGTACCCCCCGCAGGCGTTGTCCCGCAGCAAACCGCACCTACCACGCGCACCAGCGCGCGCAGCTTCCTGCGCGTCGTTCAAACGGTGGAGCCGGTGGCAGAGCGCGAGTGCCGCGCGCGGACCCAGAACGTGAACTGCGATTTCAACATCGTGGTCGACGACCGCCCCGGCATGCCCGCCAATGCGTTCCAGACGCTCGACCGGCAGGGACGACCGATCATCGCCTTCACCCTCGCGCTGATCGAGGATGCGCGCAACGAGGACGAGCTTGCCTTCGTGCTGGGCCATGAAGCGGCGCATCACATCGCGGGCCACATCGGGCGCCAGCAGCAGAACGCCGTTGCGGGTGCCGTGATCTTTGCGGGCCTTGCCACGCTCAGCGGTGGCGATGCGGGTGCCGTCCGGTCGGCGCAGCGGTTGGGGGCGGAGGTCGGCGCGCGCAGCTACTCCAAGGATTTCGAGCTGGAGGCGGACGCGCTCGGCACCGTGATCACCGCCCGTGCCGGATATGATCCGCTGCGCGGTGCGGCGTTCTTCACCCGGATCCCCGATCCCGGTGACAGGTTCCTCGGTACGCATCCCCCCAACGCCGATCGCATCGGCGTCGTCCGCAGGACCGTCTCCGCGCTCTGATCCGCGCTCTGCACGCGCAGGCGCAGCAGGTGAAGTGCGATCCCGACCAGCGATATGGTGATCCAGAAAACCTGGATCATTGCGGCGGCGAGGTTGAAGCTCGCGCTCAACCCGACGAGCACGCAGCTCGACGCGGTGAGGTTCATGCAGAAATAGGGGATCGAAGGGGCCTTTACGACCCGCAAGGTCAGCAGCGAATACGTAAGGACGTAGATGCAGAAGCCGGCAAGGCCGATTGCTTCGGCCAAGGCCGGTACTTGATTAAAAAATTGCATGGTTCTTATCCCGAAAATATGGGGTTTTTGATTAAATGGAGGTCTGTCTAATCGTTTGGATAAATGGTGTCGGCGTTTGGTTGGGTCACCGGTGACATGATGCTACGCCACAAGCATCATAGGCCATAGTCCGGAATTCCAGACCATGAAAAAAGTGGGAATGGGGTTTGATGGGATGTCGGCACGCACTTCATCCAGCCGCAGCGCCGCTTACAGAAGCGTGAGAGCCGGTCAGTCGCGCCGACGCTGCCGTGCGAGATGCATGCGATAGAGCAGCGGGGCAAGAACATGGTCATACACGACGCAGGCGATCCCATGCACACCGGGCAAGCTCACGATCCGCGCCAGCCAGCGGGTTTGCGGGATCTGCCGCCACAGAACGACAAATGCGGGAATGCCCGACAGGATCTTGTCTCCCTTGCGCACGTGCAGACGCTTCGCCGCATCCTCCGGCGTGATCCCCCAAGCGGCCAGCGCCCCGGCGTCGGTCAGGCTGTCATAGCGGATGGGGAGCCCCTGCCGCGTGCTGAGCTTCGCGTAGTGGTCCACTTCGCGGCTGCAGATGGGGCATTCCCCGTTGTAGAGAACTTCGGTTTGATCAGTCATGAAACACAGGTAGGTGGATCACACCGCCGCGCCAGCCCCTAGCGCGGTTTGTTGCTGTCAATCCACCGCGACATGAGCGCGCGGTCGCGGAAACACTCCGGCGGCACTGCCGTCCGTTTCAGCCGTGCGATGCGTTCGGCAAAACCGACCTGCCGCGAGGAGGGATAGTCGTTGAAGGCACTGGGTGCGGGCTTGTGTGCGTCGATCCAGCGCGACAACCTCGCGCGGTCCGCCGCGATCCCCTGCGGTAACCGCGATCCGGTCTTGGCGGCAAGCGCCTGCGCGTATTCCATCTGCCTCTGCGTGGCGGGCACCGGCTGTGGCAGCGGCAATTCGGCCTGAACGACAGGCTCCGCCGGGTCAAAAAGGGTCTGAAACGTTGTCTGGTAGGACATGGCACGCTCCTTACGGTTCTGTTCTATTCTCAATATAGAACAGAAAGAGAACATTGCAAGGTTTCGCTGTGAAAGTGCCTTCAGATCCCCGGGCGCGTCTTTTTAGGGGGCATCGGATCAAAAATCCTATACGATCCGACCCCATAGATCGTACTCGCCCGCTTCCTCGACCTCGACGGTCACGATATCACCCACACGCAGCGCTTCGTGGCCTTCGTCGATAAATAGGTTCCCGTCGATCTCCGGCGCGTCGGCCCAGGTGCGACAGGTGGCGGCGTCGTCGTCGATCTCGTCGATGATGACCTCGAGACGCTTGCCCACCTTGGCAGCAAGCTTCGCCTCCGAGATCGCCTGCGCCTTCGCCATGAAACGGTCCCAGCGGTCCTGCTTGACCTCTGCGGCCACATGATCAGGCAGCGCGTTCGAGCGGGCGCCTGCGACGTTCTCGTACTGAAAACACCCCACTCGGTCGAGCTGTGCCTCGTCGAGCCAGTCGAGCAGGGTCTGGAACTCCGCCTCCGTCTCGCCGGGGTAGCCGACGATGAAAGTCGAGCGCAGGGTGATGTCGGGGCAGACGTCGCGCCATGCCGCAATCTCGTCGAGCGTGCGCGAGGCCGCCGCGGGCCGTGCCATGCGCCTGAGCGTTTCGGGATGCGCGTGCTGGAACGGAATGTCGAGATAGGGCAGCACCAGCCCTTCAGCCATCAGCGGGATCAGCTGGCGCACATGCGGGTAGGGGTAGACGTAGTGCAGGCGCACCCATGCGCCCAGCTTCCCCAGATCGCGTGCCAGATCGGTGATATGGGCACGGTGGCCGCGGTCCTCGGCATGCTTGATGTCCACGCCATAGGCGGAGGTGTCCTGCGAGATGACCAGCAGCTCCTTCACACCGTTCTCCACCAGCTTTGACGCTTCGCGCAGCACCGCGTGGGCGGGCCGGCTTTGCAGGCGCCCACGCATGTCGGGGATGATGCAGAACTTGCACTTGTGGTTGCAACCCTCTGAAATCTTTAGATAGCTATAGTGGCGCGGCGTGAGCGAGACGCCCGATGCGGGCAGCAGGTCGATGAAGGGATCGGGGGAAGGCGGCACCGCGACGTGCACGGCATCGAGCACCTGTTCGTATTGATGCGGCCCGGTCACGGCAAGGATGCGGGGATGGTGTTCGCGGATGTATTCGGGCTCGGCGCCCAGACAGCCGGTGACGATCACCCGGCCATTCTCATTGAGCGCCTCGCCGATGGCGCTCAGCGATTCCGCCTTGGCGGAGTCGAGAAATCCGCAGGTGTTCACGATCACCGCGTCGGCGCCTGCATAGTCGGGCGATATCGCGTATCCTTCGGCGCGCAGGCGGGTCAGGATGCGCTCGCTGTCGACCAGCGCCTTGGGACAGCCGAGTGAGACCATGCCGATGGTCGGCTGGCCTGCGCGCTGCGGCTCGGTGAATTTCGCCCGCGGGGCCAGATCGGGGCGGAGGTTTGGTGGGTTTGTGCTCATGTGCGCGGCTATACGCCACCACGCGGTCGCGGGCAATTGCTCTCACACGGTTCAGGGGATGCGCAGCGGCAGCCCGGCGGCGATCCATCCCGGTCCGGCGCCGGAGCCCAGCATGCCTTCGGGCACGTCGATGACATTGGTGAAGCCCGCCGCCGCCAACCGCTGCGACAACCCGCGCGAGCGCACGCCCCTGGCACAGATCAGCGCCACGGGTGCTGCGCGGTCCGGGATCAGCGCCAGCAGTTCCTGCTCGAACGATGGATCGGGCATGTCGAGCGGCACGGCACCCTCACCCACCCGGGTGCGGGCCCATTCGTCGGGGCGGCGAATGTCGATGAGGGTGATGCGCCCTGCCTGCGCGGCCGCATGGGCATCGCCGACGCTGAGCGCGCCTGCCTCGATTGTACCGCCCAGATTGAACCAACGCGCCGCAGCCAGCCCGCCTAGTGCGAGCCCGCCCACCAAGACACCCCGCCGCGTCAAGCTGCGGCGGGATGCTCGGGCATCAGGCGAGGGGGGCGCCTGCGTCATGCCTCAGCCTTTGGGCGCGGCGGAGGACCACTGAGGGATTGTCGCCTCGGAGGCGGGCTGGGGGTCGAGGCTGGGCCAGTTGCCTTCGGAGAGGTTCAGGTTGCCGGGAATGTCCTCTTCCCAGAAACCAACCACATTGCGTGTGATGTTTAGGTAGAGCTTGTCGTCCACGATCCGCCACAGCGTCGGGTTGCCGGGCACCTTGCCGCCCTTGGCCACGCCGTAGGCGCAGTGGCCGTCGTATTGTGGCACGTATTTGGCCGGATCGGCGACGAAGAGGTCGCGGTTCTCCTCCGAGGAGAAGGCGAATGTGGCGCCGTTGTATTCCGCGGTGATGGCCTTGTCGCCCGCGACGGGCGCGGTCTGGGGCTGCCCTACCGGCGCTTGCGGCAGGGAGAAATAGGCGACCACATCGTAGCCGGAGACGGCAAAGCCGGTCTCGTCCACGAATTGCTCGCCCGCCTGGGCGATGTTTGCGAAGCTGAGCGCCGTGGCGGCGGCGGCGATAGTGAGGGTAAGGCGGTTCATTGACGTCTCCTTGTGTTGCGGGCCGGGGCAGCCTGTGGAGACGACGTTATGCCGCAGGTCGCCGCAATGCATCTCGCAACTGCGTGAGCTCACGGCAGTGTCAGCGCAACAGCGCCAGCAGCATGGATTATTTCAGGATCGGCGGTGCGCCGGGATCCCCGCCGGGCAGGCGCGGGGTTTTCTGTAATGTTTGCATTTGCGGCAGATCGAACCGCAGCCCGACGCGCATCAGCTTTGCGACCGTGGGATCGCCGTGGTTGAAAAAGCCCACATCCATTGCCCCCGCCTCGATGCCGGAGAAAGTAAGCGCCTCTGAGGCGGCGCGCACGAGTGCGCCTTGGGCGCGCGGGATCGCATCGACGAATGCCAGCAGGTGACCCCGCCCGCCACCCGCGTATGCCACGCCGACGAGCCATGCATTGGCGGCCATTCCGGTTGCGGTGGCGAGTTTCGCATCGATCGCCTCGATCAGGCTTTCTGGCAGCCCCTTGGGCGGCAGCACGCTTTCGATCTTCGCCTCGACCTGCGACGCCGCATGGGTCAGCGTCTCGCGCAGCCAGGCGACGGCCGTGTCGGGAAGCAAGATCGCGGAAGGGGCGACCTCCATGTTGAGTGCGATGCCGATGCTCTGCCCCTCCAGCATGGCGGCGACATTGCGTCCCGAAAGCGCCACATAGGCCGCCCCGTCGCCCGCATAATCGGCCAACCGCGCAGCGCGGTCGAAGGCGAGCAGGTAGGCGGCACCCTCCACCTCCAGCAGCTGCGGCTCGATCTGGTCGCCTGCAGGCTCCGCTTCGAGCAGCAGGTACAGCTCCGCATCGGCCATGCGTTCATAAAACCGCAGCCGCGCGGTATCCGCATCGGGTGCTTCCATCATGGCGGCATGGGCCTTGTCGAGCGGGGTCGCATCCATTTTCACATCACTTCGGCTACGGCGGCTTGCAGGCGGGGGATCACCTCCGCCTCGAACCACGGGTTCTTCTTGAGCCATCCTGTATTGCGCCACGACGGATGCGGCAAGGCGAAGACGCCCGGCGGATGGGTGTCATAGGCGCGCACCGCATCGGTGACGGTGGTGAACTGCGGCAGATGATAGCGCATGGCATGGCCGCCGATGAGCACTGTCAGCCGCACATCGGGCACCATCGCAAGCGCCGCTGCGCGCCAAGTGCGCGCGCAGATCGGCGGCGGCGGCAGATCGCTGCCCTTCGCGTCATAGCCCGGAAAGCAAAAGCCCATCGGAATGATCGCCACGCGGCTGCGATCATAAAAGGCCTCCTCTTCCAGCCCGAGCCAGGCGCGCAGGCGCACGCCCGACGCATCCCAGAACGGCGTGTTGGCGCGGTGCACCTTCATGCCCGGCGCCTGCGAGGCGATGAGCAGGCGCGCACCGGGCGCGAACCACACCACGGGGTTGGGCGCGTGGGCGGTTGCGGTGGCTGCGAAACGCTGCGCACATAGGGTGCAGGAGGCCAATTCTCGGCGGATGTCTTTCACCCCTTGCAAGCTAGGCGAAAGGGCGGCCCTGCCAAGGGGTCAAAGCTGCGCAGGTGACGTTGTACTTTTGTTTCCTATTGCGACATAATGTGGTCAAATTCCGTTGTTAGACCACACCATAGCCTCCGTCAGAGAGGTCGTAATCAACCCGCAAGCCGAACCGGAGCAGGCGCGCAATGCTGGAATTTCGTAACGTTTCCAAGTCCTATTGGACGGGCACCCAGCACAAGGTCATCCTCGACCAGGTGTCCTTTCGCGTGGAGTTGGGAAATTCGCTGGGCATTCTGGCGCCCAACGGCACCGGCAAGACGACGCTGATCAACATGATGGCCGGGCTGGAAAAGCCCGATGACGGCGAGATCATGCGCGGGTGCAACATTTCGTTTCCGCTGGGCTTCATGGGCGGCGTGGTGAGCAAGGTCTCCGCGATGGAAAACGCGCGCTACATCGCGCGGCTTTACGGGCTCGACCCCGACTATGTCGAGAGTTTCTGCCGCTGGCTATGTGGTTTGGGAGAGTATTTCGACCAGCCCATCGGCACCTATTCGGCGGGCATGCGCGCGCGCTTTTCCTTCGCGCTGATGCTGGCGCTGGATTTCGACATGTATCTGATCGACGAAGGCATGCCGTCCACCACGGATGTCGAATTCAACCGTAAGGCAGGCGAGATCCTGCAGGAACGCTTGCGCACCACGACCATCGTGATCGTGTCGCACCAGGCGGAAACACTCGAAAAATTCGCGCGGACTGCCGGTGTTCTGATGAACGGGCAGCTCAACGTTTTTGATAGCTTGGAAGAAGCGAAGCAATTGTATGATTACCAAACCCAAAGCTAGAAAATTCCGCATCAAACGCAGCCCGAGTGCTGAGACCGAGGCGCCGACGCCGCCCGCTCAGGCGCCCCGCGCCGCAGAGCCTGGCAGAGCCAGCAGCACCCGATCAGGAGATGGACACGCCAGAGGTCCGCAACGAAATGGATGATGACAGCCTGCGCGCGGGCGACATCGCCTCTCCCCGGCAAGTTGGCGACGAGCTGGATATGGACGCGATCCGCCGCGAGGGGCTGACCGGGCGCCAGTTGCGCATGGCGCGGCGCGTGGCACAGAAACACGGGCTGCCCGCCACATCGGACTTCGACGCGGTACGCCTGTTGCGCGCCAAGGGGATCGATCCTTTCCAGCGCTCCAACATGCTCGAACTGGTGGTCCCGCAAGCGGGTGGGGCGCAGCATGAGGGCGGACCGGGCAATGCCTTCGCCGCCCTTCCCGCGCAGGTGGGTGGTGCGGGCTCCGGGCGCGTGCAATTGCCCCAGACGGTGCCCACGGGCAAGCAGACCCTGCCGTCTACCCAAGTGTCCCCGATGGAGCGCAGGATGCGCGAGATATCGGAAATCCAGCAGGATATCACCCGCCGCCGCCGCAGAAAGATGGGCCTGCTCATCGTGCGGCTGGCATTCTTCGTGCTGCTGCCGAGCTTCTTTGCGGGCTATTACTTCTACAAGGTGGCGACGCCGATGTATGCCACCGACAGCCAGTTCCTGATCATCCAGAACGAGGGCGGCGGGGGCCCGAGCCCGTTTGGCGGGCTGCTGCCGACGCAATTCGCCAACTCCGCCGACAGCATCGCCACGCAGGCCTACCTGCAATCCAAAGACGCCATGCTGCGGCTCGACGAGGATGCGGGGTTCAAGGCGCATTTCACCGATCCTGGCATCGACCCGATCCAGCGCCTCACCGAGGATCCGACCAACGAGGAAGCCTACAAGCTCTACAAAAAACACATCAAGATCGGCTACGACCCGACGGAGGGCGTGATCCGGATGGAAGTGATTGCAGCTGATCCGCAGATCGCCACGACCTTCTCCGAGCGGCTGCTGAAATACGCCGAGGAGCGGGTCAACAGCCTCAGCCAGGACAAACGCGACAGCGGCATGGTCGACGCGCAGATCGGCTATGACAAGGCGGTTCAGGCGCGGCGCGACGCACAGCAGCGCCTGATCGAGCTGCAGGTCGAGAACGGCGTGGATCCGGAGGCGGTGATCGCCGCGATCCGCACCCAGATCACCAATTACGAGACGCTGCTGATTGAAAAACAGCTCGAACTGGCCGCCCTTCTGGACAATGCGCGCCCCAACAGCGCCAAGGTGGAAGGGGCGCAGGGCGACCTGCGCCGCCTCGAAGGCGCGCTGGCCCAGCTCAACGACCGGATGAACAACGCCACCGAAGGTACCAACTCGCTCGCGCAGCAGGCCGTGAGCCTGCAACTCGCGCAGGCGGATCTGGCCAATGCCGATACCAACCTGCAACTTGCGCAGACCGGGCTGGAGCAGGCCCGGACGGAAGCGGGCCGCCAGGTGCGCTACCTCACGGTCGCTGTGCGCCCCGTACCCAGCGAAGAGCCGAGCTATCCGCGCAAGTTCGAGAATACAGTTCTGGCCTTCCTGATCTTCGGCGGTATCTACCTGATGCTTTCGCTCACCGCGTCAATCCTGCGCGAGCAGGTCACCTCCTAGCTTCGGCTCGGGCCATGATAAAACTGCGCCCGCCGGATCGATCCGGCGGGCGTTATTCGTTGCAATGTTTGGTCTCGGGGAGCGGCAGTTGAGGGGAGCGGCGTTACTTCGCCGTCTTCAGCGCCAGTTCCAGCCGTGCCCGCTCCTGCCGCGCGCGCTGCACGATCGCAGGCTCGCGCAGGGTGTAGGGGCTGTCGAGCCTGAGTGCCGCGGGCGCCCGCGCCGGAATGACGACCCCCGACAGCGCCGAGAGCGGCACCGCCAGCAGCAGGCTAATCATGATCGGCAGCAGCCAGAGCGAAATGAGCCCCGCCGCGAGCCCCGTCAGCAGGACCGCTCCCAGAAGCGTCTCGATCCAGTGAAACTTGATCAGCGTCCCCCAGCCGTGGCGCCGTGCCTCCCGCGCCTGCGGTGCCCAGGCTTCCTGCCGCGAGGTCAGGGCGCGCAGCACGGCCTTGCTCTGCTGGATCATCATGATGGGCGCATAGGCGATGGAGAGCGCAACCTCGACCGCGAAACTGCCGAGAAACGGTCCGACCCCGCCGAAGACCCGCGCCGCGCGCGGCGTGGCTGCGATGATGCCCGCACCCGCGATCTTGGGGGTGAGCAGCATCGCGTACATGATCACCAGAAATACGGCGCTGTCGATGTGGCTCATCGCGGGGGGCCAGTCGGGAAACAGCGGATTGGCCTCGTTGAAATAGCGGATCACGTTGGTGTCCGCGTCCTTGCCCAGCAGCGCCCAGATCACCAGCAGGAAGAACCACGCAGGGCTTAGAAGATAGGCGACCGCGCCGTGGAACATGTGAAAGCGCGACACAGGGTGCAGGCCGCGCGTGCCCAGCAGGCGCAGGTGCTGGAGGTTGCCCCGGCACCAGCGCCTGTCGCGGATCACGTAGTCGATCAGCGTGGCGGGCGTCTCTTCGAAGCTGCCGGTCACGCGCGGCAGGAAACGCACGCCCCAACCCGCGCGCCGCAGCAGGCCTGCCTCCACGAAGTCATGGCTCAGGATCAGCTCATCGCGCCCGCGCGCGCCGCGCAGATGCGGCAACATCGCATGGTCGGCGAAGGCGCGGGTGCGAATGATCGCGTTATGGCCCCAGTAGTTGCCCTCTGAACGCGCCCATTTCGCCAGCCCTTCCGCAAGCAGCCAGCCGTAGGCGATGTTGGAAAACTGCTGCAGCCGGGCAAAGACGGTATGCGCGCCGATGAGCATGGGAAAGCTCTGGATGAGCCCCGCCTGCGGGTCGCGCGAGAGTTCGGATGCCAGCCGGTCGATGGCGCGACCGCTCATCAGGCTGTCGGCGTCGAGCACGACCATCCCCTCATAGGCGGCGCCCCAGCCGCGGGTCCATTCCGCGATGTTGCCGACCTTCTTGTCGGTGTTCATCGTGCGGCGACGGTAGTAGACGGCAAAGCCCGCGGGCGCGCGGGCGCGCAGATCCTCGAACGCCTGCCATTCGAGCCTTGCGATCGCCTCGTCGCGCGTATCCGAGAGCACGAAGAGGCTGTGGCGGTGCGGCCCACGGCGCGCGGCCAGATCCTGCAGCATCGCCGCGGCATTGCCGAAGACGTTCTGCGGCACCTCGTTGTAGACCGGCACCAGAAGCGCCACATCGATGCCTTTCACCGCGCCCGCGGGCAGCACATCCGACTGCGCACGCGCCAGCAGCCCCGCGATGGCAACGCCCACCGTGCTCACCGAGAGGCTGACCCAGACAAAGGTGCCGCCGATCATGCTCAGCAGGGCCCATTCCATCCCGCTCATCCCGCCGGAGGCGAGCCAGCCGTAGAGGCCGTACATCAGCAGCGCCGTGCCGATGAGCGCGGGCACGAATGTCGCCGCGCGCCAGCCGCCCGCGCGTTGCGCCACCTGCGGCACGGCGGGCGTAGGGCGCTGGTGCAGTATCTGCTCAGCCGCCTCCAGCGGGGCAGGGGGCGGCATGCAGCTGAAGGGGGGTGCGTGATCCTTCATGCGCTCGCCGTCCAGCGGTAGAGCCAGACCTCGCTCAGCGGCGCGCCCGCGTGGCGCAGTTGCACGCGGAATTCCGCGACGCGCGCATCCTCGGGCATGAAGGTGAAGGCCAGTCGCGGGCCATTGGTTTCGGGATTGCGCTGCAGGATGCCGGGCGTCGTACTGCCCGCGCTGCTGCGCAGGGTCACCTCGACGGCATCCAGATCCTCGGGCAGGGCGCTGCCGTTGTCGAAGTCGATGACCATCACGATGCCGCCTTCCGGCCTGCCGCCCATGGCGGTATCGCGCACGGCCAGCAGCTCGGTCGCTTGCGGCGCGGGGTCGGCGCCCCATTGCAGGCGGTAGCGCAGCGGCACTTCGGCGCCTGCCGCCACGGGTGCTGCAGGGCGCCAATAGGCCACGATGTTGTCGTAGATCTCCAGATCCGCGGGGATCTCGACCAGCGTCACGGCACCCGCACCCCAATCGCCTCGCGGCGTGATCCAAACCGACGGACGCAGATGATAGAGCGCCTCCAGATCGTTGTAATCGCTGAACGCGCGCTTGCGCTGCATCAGGCCGAAGCCCTTGGGGTTCATATCCCCGAACGCGCTGATCTGGAGCTGTGCGGGGTTCGCAAGCGGTCGCCAGATCACCTCTCCCGCGCCGTTATGGATCAGCAGGCCGTCGCTGTCATGGACATTGGGGCGGAAATCGGAGAAGCGGTCACGCGCCGTCGCATCAAAGAGGAACATCGACGTGAGCGGTGCGATGCCCACGTGATCAAGCTGCGTGCGGGCAAAGATCGTCGCCTCCACTTCCATGTCGAGCACCGCGCCATGGTTGATCTCGAAGCGGAAAGCGCCAGTGCAGCTGGGGCTGTCCATCAGCGCATGCACGGTGATGCCGCTGTCCGAAGCGCCGGGCGTTTCGATCCAGAAGGCGGTGAACTCGGGGAATTCCTCGCCCATCGGGTCCCCGGTCTTGAGCGCCAGACCGCGCGCGGAAAGGCCGTAGATTTCGCCCGTGCCGATGCCGCGGAAGTAGCTCGCCCCCTGGAATACCGCGTATTCGGTGTGCAGGCCGTCGTCCAGCAGATCGGCGCGCAAACGAAGGCCGGAATAGCCCATATGCTCGTTGAGCGGGAGATCGGGGAATTTGTCGGTGCTGTCGAACACACCCATGTCGAAGAGGAGCGGGCGCGCGGTGCTGTCCTCGATCACGTTGATCTCTACCGCGCGCGGATAGTAGAGGCCCGGCGGAAAGACGTCCACGCGCTGAGGAAGGTCCGTATCCTGCCACAGCGCGTTGCGCGTATCGAACCAGATCTTGCGGTACTGGTCATAGCTCAGATCCTGCCACTCGCGCGGAATGGTGGGCCGCGGCGCATAGGGGGCGGCGGCCAGCGCGCGTGCGCGGGCAGGCACCGTTTGTGCGTTGAAGGGCGCGCCCGTCTGCTGCACGCGCAGCGGCGCATCCGCGGCGAAGGCCGAGGCAGGCAGGCCCGCGAAACCGGCAAGCAGAGCGAGGAAGTCGCGACGCAGCATCAGGTTTTCCGTTTCCAGGGTTGGGACTTGAACCAGCCGGCGCCGTAGGCTGCCGCCACCAGCACGCAGGCACCCCCAAAGTTCACTAATAACGTAGTACCGGTTTCACGCCCTGCAAGATCCATGACAAATCCCATGACGCGGGCGGTGAACATGGAGACGATGAAGACCGCCAGCGATTGCTGGCCGACCTTGAGGATGATGGCGAGCAGACCGCTCCATACCCGCGCGAGCGTGCCGGTGCCGCGGGCCAGCAGGTTGTCGCCCTTGTCGCCCGCCAGCACCCACGCGAGATAGGCAAGTGCCAGGAACTGGACAAAGCGGAAGAGGCCGAAATCGCTCTTGTCGATGAGCGGGCCCAGGGCGAGGCGCGCGTCGATGACCGGATTGCCGGTCTCGGTGACGAAAAACCAATCGCGGGAGATGGCGCGCACGCCGATATTGCTGAACGGAATGTTGGCGATTACGATGAAGGCGGCGAGGGCGATCAGCGCCGTGTGCACGGGGGGCTTGGGGATCCAGCCGCGCATGAAGGCGAAACCGGTGAAGAACACGAGCTGCCAGCCGAAGGGGTTGAAGTACCACTGCCGGTCAGACCATGGCTCCGCGGGAAGCGACAGATGCGCGGGCCCCCAGATGGATTGCTGCGCGCCGATCCACACGATCACCATGAAGGCAAAGACCAGCCCTGTGTGCACACGCTGCAGCGCCATGACGATCGGCATCATGGCCAGCACCACCATGTACATCGGCAAGATGTCGAAATAGTTGGGTACATAGGTCAGCGTGACCAGCCCCAGCAGGGGCACAGCGGGATCCTCGAAGAACTTCCACAGGTTGAGCGAGCCGATATAGGTCTTGCCGTAGCCGCCGTAAAAGTCGATCCCCGCCAGCAACGCGGCGATGGCAAGGAAAAGGCCGATATGCGCCCAGTAGACCTGCCAGACGCGGAAGGCCACGCGCGCGCTGCCGATGGTCCATCCGAGCCGCTGAAAGGTGCCGCCGAAAGCGATTGCGGAGGCCATGCCCGAGCAGAACACGAACATCTCCGTCGCATCCGAGAAGCCCCAGCGCGCGGGGATCCAGGAGGTGAGGAAATTGCCCGGCGTATGCGCGATCAGAATGATGAACATCGCGATGCCGCGGAAGAAATCGAGGCGGAGGTCGCGCACCCGCGGTACCGCTGCTGCCGCCGCCGCGGCGGCCGGGCTCTGGCGGAAGGTGTCTCCATCGGCGGCGGTGAGGGTCATGGGCAGGGCAGTCCGGTCTATTGGGCGGCGATGCCGCGCGCGGTGTTGAGGCTTTCGAGCCGCGTCGCGGCGAAGCGGTCGATATGGCCGCCCCGCAGTTTCTGGCGGTCGCGCAGGATTGCTGCGGTAGCGTCGTAATGGCCCGCGCGCAAGCCCGCATCGATGGTGATCCGCTCGAAGACGTCGCGCTGGGCATGGCTGCCGCCGATGCTGGGCATCAGCGGGCGCGCAGCGGCCAGATTGAGGAACGCCGCATCATAGCGTCCTTCGGAGAAGGCGTTGAGACCGGCAAGCGCGGCGGTGCCCGGCGCCTCGACGCGCGCGGGCATCTCGCCTGGCTTGGCGGCATCGCGGGCAAAGCGGACGGCCATGGCATCGCGCGCCGCATCGCGGCCCGCCCCGGTGAGTGCCAGCAGGTAATGCAGATCCGCGAATACAAGGCAGCCGTCACCGACCCGCGCCTCGCTGAAATCGGCGAGCTCTTCCCAGCGGCGGCCGATGTCCATCCCCTCAAGCTCCAGCCGCACCAGCAGCGAGGTGGCATTGGAGATGTCGCGGTAGTCGTCGGTCTTGTCCACGCGGATCTGCGCGTCATAGAGGCCGAGCGCCATATCCAGATCGCCCTGCTCCATGTGCAGCAGCGCCTTGTGCCACCAGACATGATAGCGGAAGTTGTTGGACTGCTCCCAAGCGGGCATGTTGTTCTCAATGAGGGCGATGCCGTCTTCGGGGCGCGCGGTCATGTCATGGACATGGGCCACCGCATGCAGCCCCCATGCGTCATCCGCGGCAAAGGTCAGTCCCTCGCGGCCCGTCTGCTCGGCGCGGGCATAGTCGCCGGTCTCCTCCAGCGTGAAGGCATGACAGCCCAGCAGGTAGCCGCGGCAGGCATGGTCTGTGCCATGGGCGTCCAGGATCCGCTCGACCGAGCGGCGCATGCCCTTGCTGTCGCCGAGCATGAAGCGGATGCCATGGCTCAGTTTGGCGGAAAGCGTATCATGGGGCGCCTCGCGCAGGACTTGCTCGATGATGCCTACCGCGGCCGAGGGGCGACCCGCCAGCCACTCAGCGAGCGCCGAGATCCAGCCCTGCTCGCGCGCGGTGACAGGAGACTTCAGCGCGCAGGCCCGCGCGGCGGCGAGCGCGTCACGGGCGGGCGGTATCACCTCCGCCCGACCTGTCATCAGGCAGAACAAGCCGCGCGCGGCATGGCCCATCGCGAAATCCGGCTCCGCCTCCATCAGGCGGCCCAGGTGCACCGGCGTCTGGCGCCCGTGCGACAGGAGGCCATGGATCACCCCGTTCCAATCCTCAAGCGCCGCGGCGGAGGAGAGTGAGACGGGGCAGTAGCACATATCGGTCTTGGTCACGGAAGCGCACCTTCGGGGTTGGCGTGGCGCAACAACACGCGCCCACACGGATGTTCTATCTGATCGCGTGGCGGCCTGTCAGGGCCGCGACAGGCTGTCACACAGCAACGTGATGGTTTCAGGCGGTTTTGTGAGCGGAAGTTCACCATCGGCGCGGCGCACTGCGCGGATTTAAGCCGATAGGGGCCCGCCCACCGCCGCGGGGTGCCTAGCTTTCGGACGCCGGGTGCACCCATTTTTCAAGGACTTCGTCCGTGTCCTGCCCCAGCCGCGGCGGTGCGCGGTGGTATTTGACTGGCGTGGCCGAGAATTTGAGCGGATTGCCCAGAAGCCGCACCATGCCTCCCTCGACCCCCGCCGCGGGCACCTCGCGGACCGCGCCACGCGCCTGCGCCTGGTCCGAGCCGAGTGCCTCCGCGATGGTGTTGATCGGACCTGCGGGCACCTTGACCGCGCGCACCGCATCGAGAAGCGCCTCCTTGGTCCAGCGCCTGAGCGCTGGGGCGAGATGAGCCATCAGGGCAACCCGGTTTTCGATACGCGCGAGGTTTGTGGTATAATCGGGATCCTGCGCCAGCGCCTCCAGCCCCATCACATCGCAGAACCGCGCGAATTGCGCGTCGTTGCCGACCGCGAGCAGGATATGGCCATCGGCCACCTCGAAGGCGTCATAGGGCACGATATTGGGATGCGCATTGCCGCGCCGCACGGGCAGGTCGCCGGAGGTGAGGTAGTTCAGCCCCTCATTGATGAGCCAGGCCATCTGGCTGTCGATGAGCGCCAGTTCCACATGCTGGCCCTCGCCCGTCTTGTCGCGGTGGCGCAGGGCGGTGAGGATGCCGATGGTCGCATACATCCCGCACATCACGTCCGCGATGCCCACGCCCACCTTGGTCGGTACGCCACCGGGATCGCCGGTGATCGACATGATCCCGCCGAAGCCCTGCGCCATCAGGTCATAGCCGGGCTTGTCGCGGTTCGGCCCGGTCTGGCCAAAGCCCGAGATCGAGCAATAGACGAGGCCCGGATGCGCCGCGCGCAGGCTGGCATGGTCGAGCCCGTATTTCACAAGGCCGTCGGGCTTGAAATTCTCCACCACCACATCGGCGCGCGCGGCGAGGCGGCGGACGATGTCCTGCCCCTCCGCGGTGGCGATGTCGACCGCGATGGAGCGTTTGTTGCGGTTGGAGGACATGAAATAGGCAGACAGATCGGTGGCGCTGCCGTCTTCGTTGCGCGCGTAGTTCGGCCCCCAGCCGCGGGTATCATCGCCACCGGTCTTGGGGTTCTCGACCTTGATCACCGTCGCCCCCATATCGCCCAGCATCTGGGTGGCGGTGGGCCCCGCGAGGATCCGCGTGAGGTCGAGCACGAACAGCCCGTCGAGGGCGCCCGGCGTCTCAGATGCGTCCGTCATAGGCCCCTCTTTCGATGGTGCAGGCGATCACGCTGAAGGTATCGGCGGCAAGCGCTGCCTGCAAGGCCGCCTCGAGCTCGGCGCGGCTGGCGACCGTATGGCCCACCCCGCCAAAGGCGCGACCGATGGCCGCGAAGTCATGCTGGCCGAATTCCACGGCGGCATTGCGCAGCTGGCGCTGGCGCTGTTTCAGCTCAATGAGCGCGAGCGAGGCATCGACGAACACGATGAAGATGGGCTTCAGCTCCAGCTCCCTGGCCGTCGAGAGCTCGCCCGCGATCATCAGGAACCCCGCATCGCCCGAGAAGGAGACGACGGTGCGTCCGGGCGCACAGAGCGCCGTGCCGATCGCCAACGGTAGCGCGCAGCCCATCGTGCAGAGCGCGGAGGATTGCAGCAGCCCGCGCGGATGCGCGCAGCGCCACATCTGGGAGAGCAGGATCCGGTGCGCGCCGCTGTCGGCGGTGGCGATGGTGTCGCGTGGAAGGATCCGCTGGCAGGTGTCGATCACGGCAGCCGGGCCCCAATCGCCGTCGAGTGGAAACGCTCCTGCCAACGCGCCTTTCAGCGCCGCGATTTCGCCGTCTGCCCATGTTGTCCGCGCATCGACGCCTTGGGCTATCGCCGCTAGGGTGGGTGCGCAAGGTGCCACGATGTTGAGCGTCGCCTGGTGCATGTAATGGTGGTTGGGCACGGCGGTGATGTCGATCACCCGCTTGGCGCGCGGATCCCAGACATCGCGCCAGCCGGGGCGCATCTCGATCGGGTCATAGCCCACGCAGAGCACGAGGTCGGCTGATTGCACGAAGGGCAGCAGGTGGGTGTCGGCCAGAGGCGACAGGCCCGCGCCGCCGAGGCACAGTGCGTGATCCTCCGGCATCAGCCCCTTGGCCTTGTAGGTCGTGATGACGGGGATGCTGTAGGCTTCGGCAAACCGCGTGGCGGCGGCGCCCGCGCCTTCGTTCATCGCATCCACCCCGAGGATCATCACCGGGCGATGCGCCTCGCCCAGCCAGCGGCGCGCGGTCGCGAGCGCCTCACCCGCGGGTGCGGTGGGGGCTGTGGGCGCGCGGGCGGCAGGCGGCTCCGCTTCGATCATCGCATCGGCCACGGAGATGGGCACGTCTATGTGCACCGGGCCGGGGCGCCCTTCCATGGCGATCCCCACCGCCTTGTCCGCGATCACATGCGCGGCCCCTGCGCTGAGCCGGAATCCCGCCTTGGTGATCGGGCGCAGCACGGCCTGCTGGTCAAGCACCTGATGGGTGTAGGTTTCCGCCTCCGCCGCGTCGACGCAGCCTGAAAGCACGATGAGCGGCACGCGGTCCTGATGGGCATTGGCGATGGCGTTCACGCCGTTGAGGATGCCCGGCCCGATCGTCGCGACCATCACACCCGGCGCGCCGGTCTGGTGCCATGCGGCCTCCGCCATGAAGCCCGCGGCATTCTCATGCTTGCACAGCACGAAGGTGATGCCCGCCGCCTCCAGCGCATCCACGATCGTGAGCACCTCGCCGCCCGGCATGCCAAAGGCGTGGCGGCAGCCTGCGGCGAACAGACGGCGTGCTATCGCGTCGGCGGTGCGGATCTTGGTATCGGCCGTCATGGCATCCCTCCGGAATGACGCTTCACGCGAGGACAGAGCACGCGCCGGGCGCGCACTGCAACTCAATCCTGTGTGGCTTTTGTTTCAGCGTCTTGCCGCAGAACTCAGCGGCGCCGGTCGCGCCGCGCACTCATCGGCTGGAAGGCCACGCCGACATGCGCCTCGCAATAGGGCTTGCCCTGTTTGACGGGCAGGCCGCAAAACCAGAAATCCTCCGTCGCGGGATCGCCCACGGGCCATTTGCAGGTCCGCTCGGTCAGCTCCATCAAGCTGAGCTTCTTGGCCTTCTTCTCGATCTCGTTGACCTTGGCGAGGGCCTCGGGGCTGATCTCATTTGCCGAGGGTTGCGGCGGCAGGGGCTGGCCTGCGGGGATGATCTGGTTGCGCGCGGGTCGCGGGGTGTTGGGCGCGATTGCGGGCTCGGTCTTGAGGTCGGGCTTGGAGGACACGGCCTCCTCCTCTGTCTCGGGTTCTTCGGCTGCGGGCTCCGGCGCGTGTTTGGCCTTGGCCGCGGTCTTCGCCTTTGGCTCCACTTTGGCGGCGGCACCGGCGGTGGCGCGGTTGGACAGGCCCAGGCGGTGAACCTTGCCGATCACGGCGTTCCGCGTCACACCGCCCAGCTCTTTTGCGATCTGGCTCGCGGATTGTCCCTCGCCCCACATCTTCTTCAAAATCTCAACGCGGTCATCGGTCCAGGACATGGAGGCTTCCCTAGTGTAAAAAGCGGCCCTCATCGGACCGCTTTGGCAAATTGAGACCTTATACTAATGTCTCTGGCGGAAGGTGCAAGGCGTCACAGGGAAGTACGTACCGGCACCGCAGGCTTTTTGAGCCGTGCCTCGCGCAGCGCGAGCCAAAGCGCCCCCGCCAGGATGATGCCCGCGCCGGTATAGCTCGTGGCATCGGGGCGCACCCCGTAGAAGGCCGCATCATAGCTTGCAGCAAAGACCAGCGTGGCATAGCTGAAAGGTGCCACGAAGCTCGCATCCGCGCGCGCCATCGCATTGACGAAGCAGGTCTGGGCCACCGCCATGCACAGGCCGATCCCCGCCAGCAGCCCCCATTGCGCGCCCGTGGGCATCTGCCAGACCGGCAATACGGCGCAGGTGGCGATGCACAGGCCGATCATGTTGTTGACCAGCAGGATCTGAAAAGGGTTCTCGCGTCCGGCGAGCTTCTTGATGAAGATCAGCTCCAGACCCATGACCAGCGCCGCACCGAGCGCCAGAAGTGCTGCGGGCTGGAAGCTTTCGGGCGTCGGGCGCAGCAGCACCGCCGCCCCGATGAGCGCCAGCAGCGCCGCGGACCAACGCACGCGCCCTACCTTCTCACCCAACAGCGGAATGGCGAGCATCATCGCAAAGACCGGGTTGAGAAAGGAAATCGCCGTGGCATCGGCCAGCGGGATATAGGCCACGGAGGCGAACATCAGCGTCACGCCGGCCCAGCCGAAGCTGGTGCGCGCCAGATGCAGCCGCCAATGCGGCGGCGCCAGGCGCGGCCGCAGGATCGCCGCAAGCGTGCAGAGCGCGAGAAACGCGAAGAGAAAGCGCCCGTGGCTGATCTGGAGCGGGTGCAGAGGCGGGCCGAAATCGCCGGTGCCGAGGCTCTTGGCCATCAGCGTCGTCGCCGCGATGAAGGACGCCGCAACCACGATCAGCGCCGCGGCGAGCGCATTGTTCTGGGGATGGGGAACATACATCCGCCAGCTATGGCGCGGATGTCACGGCGCGACAAGCAGCGGCGAGGATCCGCTTGCATTTGCGCATGCCGCGCGACACAAAGGTGTCATGAGCACAGGCCCGCACACAGCCCCCCGACGACGCACCCGCTGATCGTACGTCCGCCCGCTCCCGCAGGGGAGGACGCAGCTTGCCTCTTGTTCGCCAATTCCAAATTCACTTGACCCCCTGCCGCCCCCATGCCTTTTTGGCTTTTTGCGGCCCTCTCATTCCTCGAAAGGATGACCCCGATGATCGCCTCCGTCTTGCCGACCTATTCCCGCGCGCCCCTGAGCTTCGTCAAGGGCGAAGGCACCTGGCTGATCGAGGCGGATGGGCGCCGCTTTCTGGACATGGGGGCGGGCATCGCGGTCAATGCGCTGGGCCATGCCCATCCCGCGCTGACCAAGGCGCTGACGGATCAGGCGAACATGCTGTGGCACACATCCAATCTCTACCAGATCCCGCAGCAACAGGCGCTGGCGGACAAGCTGGTCGAGGAGACCTTCGCCGATACGGTCTTTTTCACCAACTCCGGCACCGAGGCCTGCGAGCTGGCGGTGAAGATGGCGCGCAAGCATTTCCATGACAAGGGACAGCCGGAGCGGGTCGAGATCATCACCTTCTCTGGCTCCTTTCACGGCCGATCCTCCGCAGGCATCGCCGCCGCCGGATCGGAGAAGATGACCAAGGGCTTCGGCCCGCTGCTGCCCGGTTTCGTGCATCTCGAGTTTGGCGATCATGACGCGTTGACCGCGGCGATCACCGACAAGACCTGCGCCGTGATGGTGGAGCCCGTGCAGGGCGAGGGTGGCATCCGCCCGCTGCCAGACGCCTGCCTCAAGGGGCTGCGGGATCTTTGCGACGAGCATGGCATCCTGATGATCCTCGATGAGGTGCAATGCGGCGTGGGCCGCACGGGCAAGCTCTTTGCCCATGAATGGTCGGGCGTCACGCCCGATATCATGATGGTGGCCAAGGGCATCGGCGGCGGCTTCCCCCTCGGCGCCGTGCTCGCGACGGAGGATGCGGCGTCGGGCATGACCGCGGGCACCCACGGCTCTACCTACGGCGGCAACCCGCTGGGCTGCGCGGTGGGCTGCGCGGTGATGGACATCGTGGCGGATCCTGCGTTTCTGGCAGAGGTGAACCGCAAGGCGGGGCTGCTGCGCCAGAAGCTCGAAGGGCTGGTCGGCGCGCACCCGGAGGTGTTCGAAAGCGTGCGCGGCGCGGGTCTGATGCTGGGCCTCAAATGCAAGATCGCGCCCGGCGATGTCGTCGCCGCGGGCTACAAGATGGAGGTGATCGCGGTGCCGGCCGCCGACAACGTCGTGCGCCTGCTGCCCCCGCTCACCATCACCGATGAGGAGATCGCGGAGGCCGTCATCCGCCTCGATCGTGCCGCCACCAGCCTCAGCGCTGCGTGATCATCGTTTGCCCCTGAACGCACCACCGGGGGCTGGCCCCCGGACCGCGCCCCTTGCCACAAAGACAGATCCATGAACCATTTTCTCGACATCCACCAGACGGCCCCCGAAGCGCTGCGCGAAATGCTCACCAGCGCAAATGCGATGAAAAGCGCGCGCAAGGGTCGGCCCCGCGGCGCGCTCGACGATGACCAGCCCCTCAAGGACCATATGGTTGCGCTCATCTTCGAAAAGCCGTCGACCCGCACCCGCGTCTCCTTCGATGTGGGCGTGCGCCAGATGGGTGGCCAGACCATGGTCCTCTCCGGCACCGACATGCAGCTCGGCCACGGCGAGACCATCGCCGACACGGCGCGTGTACTGTCGCGCTACGTGGACCTCATCATGATCCGCACCTTCGAGGAGGCGACCTTGCTGGAGATGGCCGAGCATGCATCGGTGCCGGTGATCAACGGGCTCACCAACCGCTCCCATCCCTGCCAGATCATGGCCGACATCATGACCTTCGAGGAGCACAGCGGTCCCATCAAGGGCAAGCGTGTCGTGTGGTCCGGCGACGGCAACAACGTCTTCGCGAGCTTTGCGCATGCGGCGCGGCAGTTCGATTTCGATCTGGTCTTTACCGGACCGGAGCCGCTCGACCCCGAGCGCGCGCTCGACGGGCTCTACACCACTGTGCGCAACCCCGACGAGGCCGTGGTGGGGGCCGATCTGGTGGTCACGGACACTTGGGTCTCCATGCATGATCCGCAATCCGCGCGCGAGCGGCGGCACAACCAGTTGCGCGGCTACCAGGTCAACGAGGCGCTGATGGCAAAGGCCAAGCCCGATGCGCTCTTCATGCATTGCCTGCCTGCGCACCGCGACGACGAGGCGACGAGCGCGGTGATGGACGGGCCCCATTCGGTGATTTTCGACGAGGCGGAGAACCGCCTTCACGCGCAAAAGGCCATCATGCGGTGGTGCCTTGGTGCCTGAACCGGGCAATCCGGGCCACGTGGTGATCGCAGGCGCGGGTGCGATCGGCTGTTTCGTGGGCGGTCTCCTGATGCGGGGCGGGCACCACGTCTCCTTTCTCGGGCGGCGGATGATGCTCGACGTTTTGCGCGCAAATGGGCTGCTGCTGAGCGATTATGCCGGGCTCGCTACCGCGCTGGAAGCGGCGACGCTCGACCTCCACGAGGATCCGCAGGTGCTCTGCGCGGCGGATGTGGTGCTGGTCTGCGTGAAATCCGCCGCGACCGGAGAGATGGCGGACCTGCTGGCCGCGCATCTGGCCCCGAAGGCCATCGTCGTGAGCCTGCAGAACGGCATGGGCCATGCGCAGACATTGCGCGCGGCACTTCCCGGTCATGACGTCCGCGCGGGCATGGTCCCCTTCAACGTTGTCCTCACCCCCGAGGGGCGGTTTCACCGCGCCACCAGCGGCGATATCGTCATCGGCGCGGGATCCCCGGACCTCGGCAAGATGCTGAGCGTCGCAGACTTGCAGATCGCCCAGAGCGATGAGATCGAAGCGGTGCAATGGGGTAAGTTCCTGCTCAACCTGACCAATGCCCCCAATGCGCTGAGCGGTCTCGCGCTGCGCGCGCAACTGATGGACCGCGACTGGCGGCGCCTGATTGCCGATCAGATGGCCGAAGCGCTGCGTGTGTTGCGCGCCCATGGCTGTGCCATCCGGCCCATGACACCGCTGCCGGTCGGGCTCACGCCGCATGTGCTGCGCCTGCCGACGCCGCTTTTCCGGCGCGTGGCGGCCCGAATGCTGATCATAGACCTCGCCGCGCGCACGTCCATGGCGCATGACCTCGCCGCCGGGCGACCGACGGAGGTGGACGCGCTGCAAGGGCGGATCATCGAGATGGGAAAGCAAAAGGCGCTGCCAACGCCCCTGGCGGAGGCGATGCTGGCTGCGGTCAAGCAGGCGGAAGTCGCGGGGTTGGTCCCTTGCACCGCCGCAAGCCTGCGGGGCTGAGCCGGATCAAATCGTGCGCAGGATCGCCTTCAGTTCCGGCTCATTCACCCGTCGGGCGGCCTCCTGCGGGCTCACCCACTCGCGGGTGCGCTCATCGACCTCGGGATATGTCTCGGACAGCTTTTCGACCTGTGCAAGATAGACCGTAGCCAGCACCGGCAGACTCGCGCCGTTGTCCAACCGCTTGTCGTATGTGTAATGGCCAACCGGCTCCGCATCTATCTGCGCGTCGCGCACACCGGCTTCCTCCCATGCCTCCTGCAGGGCGGAGGAGGGACCGTCCAGCCCGGTGATCGGCCATCCCTTGGGCACGATCCAGCGGCCTGTGTTGCGGCTGGTGATCAGCAAAAATTCGCGTGAGGCGCCACTGCCGCGCTGGCAGATGACGGCCACCTGTGCCCGTGGCTCTGCCCGGTAGGAAAAACGCCACATGCTCGACCATGCAGCGCGAAAGCTGTGTTTCATCAAAAAAGCCTGTCTGTCGGAATAACTTCTTATTATGGAATTAATATAGGCCAATTGTTGCAAATTTACAAATGCCGCTTGGAAAATATATAGGCGCGGCGTCAGGTGCCGCGCGGCTTGGCGCGCAAAGTTGGATCAGCCGTGCGCGGATCCTCGGGCCAGGGGTGGCGCGGATACCGGGCGCGCATCTCCTTGCGCACCTCCGCATATGAGCCGTCCCAGAATCCGGGCAAATCGGTCGTGACCTGCACCGGGCGCCGGGCGGGCGACAGCAGCGTGACCTGCAGCGGCGTGCCCGCAACGCGGGGGTGGCGGGTGACGCCGAACATCTCCTGCAGGCGCACGGCGATCTGCGGCGTCTCGCCCTCGTAGTCGATCGCGATGCGACGGCCCAGTGGCGTCTCGAAATGCGCAGGCGCTGTGCGGTCCAGAAGCTGGCCCTGATCCCAATCGAGCCGTGCGCGCAGCGCGGGCAGCAGGTCGAACCGCTTCCAGTCGGCGGCCGAGCGGCAGGTGCCGAGGTGCGGCAGCAGCCAGTCCTCGAGCGTCGCCATCAGATGAGCCTCCGAGAAATCCGGAAAGTCAGCCCTATCCGCCATCAGCGCGCAGCGCCGCAGGAAGCGCGCGGCGGCGGCATCGGGGCGGAGTCCGAGCTGCGCCACGCCGTCGAGCATGGCGCGCGCCACAAGCTCTTGCTGCGCCTCCGGCCAGCTGCGGTCGTCTAGCACCAGTGCGCCGAAACGTTCCTGCCTGCGCGTCTCCACCCGGCCTTCGCGCCGCGACCATGCGCAATGGTCATGCCAGGCGATCTGGTCGGAGAAGGCGGCGCGCAGGGCCGCCTCGGTCAGCGGAGTGCCCTGCCTGATGCGCGCCTCGCGCGGGTCGCCGTCAAGATCGGTGGCGACGATGAGCCGGGCGGAGGCCAGCGGATCGCCCTCCGGCGCCACGGCCCCCTTGCCGCCTGACAGGACAAAGCGCGCGCCCGTGCCGCCGCGCCGCAACCCGATCCGGTCGGGATAGGCGAAGGCTGCAAGCGTGCCGATGTCATCGGCGCCGTCTTTTCGCGTGGCGGGGGCCAGACGCCTGGCCTCCGTCCTGATCCGGGCGAGCGTGGCGTGATGAACCTCGCCGGGCACCCGCTCGCCCGCGAACGCGCGCATGCGGTGGATGAGGTCGAGCGGTGCGCCGCGGAGCGGGTCCCGCTCGGCCAGAATGGCGGCAAGGGTGGCCGCAGGGCGCCCGCCGCGCGCGACCATATGGGCAAGCCGCGGATGCAGCGGCAGGGCAGCAAGCTGGCGTCCGTGCGCAGTGATGAGGCCCTGCGTATCGAGCGCGCCGAGCATCCGCAGCAGCGCGCGCGCTTCCGACAGACGGCCCTCATGGGGTGGCGTGACGAAGGCAAGATCCGCCGCCTGCGCACCCCAGAGCGCAAGCTCAAGCGCGAAGGCGCTCAGATCGCCACTCTCTATCTCTGCGGGCGGGTAGGCGACGAGCGCGCCATCTTCGCCGCGGGTCCAGAGCTTATAGGCATCACCGGGCTCGATCCGCCCTGCACGGCCCGCGCGCTGGGTCGCCTCCGCCTGGGTTACGCGCGTGGTGACGAGGCGCGACATGCCGGAGGCGGGGTTGAACTCCGCCCGCCGCGCGCGCCCGCCGTCCACCACGATGCGAATGCCCTCGATGGTGAGGGAGGTCTCCGCGATGGCGGTGGCGAGCACGATCTTGCGGCCACTTTTCGCGGGCATGATGGCGGCGCGCTGGGCCTTGAATTCCATCGCGCCGAACAGGGGCGCAAGGCTGCAGTCGCGCGGCAAGGCGCGCGACAGGATCGCCTCGACGCGCCGGATCTCCCCCTCGCCGGGCAGGAACACCAGCGCGGAGCCTTGCGAGCGGTCCAGCGCATGCAGCACCAGATCGGCCACCGCCTGCTCGAACCGCTGCGCCTTGGGCGGAGGGGCGTCGAGCCAATGCGGCGTCACCGGAAAACTGCGCCCATGCGACGTCACGACCGGCGCGTCGATGAGTGCGGCCACGGGGGCGGCATCGAGCGTGGCAGACATCACCACCAGCATCAGGTCCTCGCGCAGGGCGCCTGCGATCTCCAGACAGAGCGCCAGCCCCAGGTCCGCATTGAGCGAGCGTTCATGGAATTCGTCGAAGATCACCGCGCCCACGCCGGGCAATTCCGCGTTGTCCTGGATCATGCGGGTGAGTATGCCTTCGGTCACCACTTCGATCCGCGTGTCCTTGCCTACTGCGGAGGCGCCGCGGACGCGGTAGCCCACGGTCCGGCCCACCTCCTGCCCCAGTGTCTGGGCCATCCGCTCCGCGGCGGCGCGCGCGGCGAGGCGGCGCGGCTCGAGCATCAGGATACGCCCCTCGCATAGGTCAGCCTCCAGCATCGCCAGTGGCACGCGCGTCGTCTTGCCGGCGCCGGGCGGCGCCTGCAGCACCACGCGTGCATGGGTGCGCAGGGCGTCGATCAGTTCCGGCAGGACCGCGTCGATGGGCAGGAGCGTGTTCATGCCGTCCTTATCCGCATGCGGGGGGCGCGGGGCAAGGCTGGACATTCGCGGCGCGGGGCGTGAAAACCGACCCCGAGGCGGCGCGGAGGCATCCCATGGACATCACCGATATGGCAGAGCGCGTGCGCGCGGGCGAGCGCCGCGCCCTGGCGCGCGCAATCACGCTGGTGGAGAGCGGACGCAGCGATCACCGCGCAGACGCGACCGCGCTGCTGGCGGCGTTGGGGCAGGGCAGGCAGGCCCTGCGCATCGGGCTGTCGGGCACGCCGGGCGTTGGCAAATCGACCTTCATCGAGAGCTTTGGTCTCATGCTCACCGGGCAGGGGCTGCGCGTGGCCGTCCTCGCGGTGGATCCGAGCTCGGCACGCTCCGGTGGCTCGATCCTCGGGGACAAGACCCGCATGGACCTGCTGAGCCGGGATGCCAACGCCTTCATCCGCCCCTCGCCCAGCCAGACGCATCTGGGCGGCGTTGCACGGCGCACGCGGGAGGCGGTGGCGCTGTGCGAAGCTGCGGGGTTCGACGTGGTGCTGATCGAGACGGTCGGCGTGGGTCAGTCCGAGACGGTGGTGGCGCAGATGGCCGATCTGTTCGTGCTCCTGCTGGCCCCTGCGGGCGGGGACGAGCTGCAAGGCGTCAAGCGCGGGATCATGGAAATGGCCGACCTGATCGTGATCAACAAGGCGGACGGCGATCTGAAGGCTGCGGCCTCCCGCACGCAGGCCGATTACGCGGGCGCACTGCGTCTGCTGCGCAAGCGCCCGCAGGACCCTGAGGGTTATCCCTGCGCGATGCGCATCTCGGCGCTGGAGGAGCGCGGGCTGCCCGAGGTCTGGCAGAGCCTGCAGACGCTCGCGCAATGGCGCAAAGATAACAGTTTCTGGGACTGGACGCGCGCACAACAGGCGCGCTACTGGTTTGAAGACGCGGTGAAATCCGCGCTTTTGGCACAGCTGGAGACCCCACAGGCGCGCGCGGCGCTCCATGCGCTCAGCGATAAGGTGGCACAGGGGGAGGAGGAACCCACGGCGGCGGCAGCCGCGTTTGTGCGCCAATTGCACGGGCAGGGGGGATAAACCGGGGAGGACGGGTTGACCTGCACCGCGATTCCCCCTAAAGCCAGCGAACCAATTTGCGGGTCGCCGATGGCGCGGCCCTAGCAGCTGTGGCGCGATTGCACGCGCGCCGCGCCGAACCAAGAGGATGAACCCATGTCGCGCCGTTGCGAATTGACCGGAAAAGGCCCGATGTCGGGCAACAACGTATCCCACGCCAAGAACCGCACGCGCCGCCGGTTCTTGCCGAACCTCAACGACACCACGCTGCAGTCCGAAGCGCTTGGCCGCGGGTTCAAGCTGCGGATCTCCGCCGCTGCCCTGCGCAGCGTCGATCACCGCGGCGGTCTGGACAAGTTCCTGGCGAAAGCCAAGGACACCGAGCTGTCTGACAATGCGCTGAAGATCAAGAAGGCGATCGCGAAATCCAGCAGCACGGCAGAAGCCCTCTCCTGATCGCGCTCACGTTTCTTGACGGCCTCGCCCTGCGTCAAGGGCGGGGCCGTTTGCGTTTGCTTGCGTGGCCTTCAAAGGCAGGGCGCACATGACTAGATAGGCGCCGAGGGAGAGACCGCGATGAAACAACCGAAAGCCGCGATGGGCATCGTGGTCGCAGTGGCGCTGCTTGCCGTGGTGATGGCCGTGCTGTCGGTCAAGGTGTCGCCGCTCGACCGCAGCAATGCCGCCTTCGTGGTGGAGGGATCCTACCTGCGCAGCAGCCTGCCCAGCTCGACCTCCGCCGCGGCGTTTTTGGTGCTGCGCAACCAGACCGGGCGCGATGACCGGCTGATCGGTGCGCGCTCCGATCTGGCGGGCCGGGTGGCACTGCACAGCCACGACGAGGATGCCAACGGCGTGATGCGCATGGATGAGATCGAAGGCGGCGTGCCGCTCGCCGACGGGCAGAGCCACGAATTCGCGCGCGGCGGTGATCATTTGATGTTCACGAAGCTCGATGCGCCGCTGGAGCAGGGGCAACTGGTCACCGTGACGCTGGTGTTCGAAAAGGCCGGCGAGGTCGAGATCCTAGTGCCGGTGGATCTCACGCGTTAGGGGCCTGAATGCGTGCTCGGGATGCTCAAATGCGTTTCAGCCGCCATTCAGGAGTGCGTCGACCCAGGCGGGCACGGTCTGCGTCGCGGGGCCCAGGAGCGCTTCGTCGAACTGCGACCCCACGGCGGATCGTTCAAGATTGATCTCCACCGTCCGCGCGCCCGCGCGTGCGGCCTCCGCCACGAAACCGGCGGCGGGATAGACGTTACCCGAGGTGCCGATGGCGGCGAAGATGTCCGCCCGCCCCAGTGCCGCGAAGATTTCGTCCATCTGGTAGGGCATCTCACCGAACCAGACGATGTCGGGGCGCGCTGCGGGGGCGGCGCAGGCAGGGCATGCCTCACCAACATGCATTTCCATCGGTGCGGGCCAGCGGTGATCGCAGGCAGCACAGAGTGCGGACCCCAGCGCGCCGTGCATGTGGATCAGGCGCCGCGTGCCGCCGCGTGCATGCAGGTCATCGACGTTCTGCGTCACCACCAGAACGCTGCCCTCATACTCTGCCTCCAATCTGGCGAGCGCGCGGTGCGCCGCGTTGGGTTCGGCCTCTGCCGCGAGCCTGCGGCGCATGTTGTAGAAAGCCACGACCTTGGCCGGGTCACGGGCAAATCCTTCCGGCGTGGCCACATCCTCGACGCGGTGCTGCGCCCAGAGGCCCGTCTCTGCGCGGAAGGTCTCGATTCCGCTTTCGGCGGAGATGCCCGCCCCGGTGAGAATGACGATATTGCTCATGGGATGCCCCTTTTTCGAAGGTCAGGCCAGTTGTGCAGGGGCTGCGGAGATGCGTCAAGGCGCCTTGCGGTAGATGGCCGCGCGGGGCAGACTGCCCGGCAAATCACAGGAGCCCGCCCGATGAAGATCGCAACCGCCGCCTATCCGCTTGATCAGTTGAGATCCTGGGCGCAGTTCGAAGACAAGATCGCCGCATGGGTGGCCGAGGCCGCGGGACAGGGCGCGGATCTGTTGGTATTCCCCGAATACGGCGCGATGGAGCTTGCCACGCTCGACGGGCCGGAGATCGCGGCGGATCTGGAGAGATCGCTGTTTTCGGTCTCCGACAAGCTGGGCGAGGCGGATGCACTGCACCTGCGGCTCGCGGCGGAACACGGTGTTCACATCGTTGCGGCTTCCGCGCCTGCCGCCACGCAAACGCGGCCCGTCAACCGGGCGCGGCTGATGACGCCGGATGGTCAGATCGGTGTGCAGGACAAGCAGATCATGACCCGCTTCGAGCGTGATATCTGGGGCGTGATCGGCGGCGGCCCGCTTCAGGTGTTCGACACGGCGCTGGGCCGGATCGGCATCCTCATCTGTTATGACAGCGAATTTCCCTTACTGGGCCGCGCGCTGGAGAGTTGCGACATCATCGCCGTGCCGAGCGTCACCGAAGCGCTGGCAGGTTACTGGCGGGTGCGCACCGGCGCGATGGCCCGCGCGCTGGAGAATCAATGCGTGACCGCGATGTCCTCCGTGGTCGGGCAGGCCGATTGGTCCGACGCGCTGGGCGAATGCGTCGGGGCGGGGGGCATCTTCTGCCCGCCGGACACAGGCTTTCCCTCTACCGGCGTGCTCGCGACGGGGGAGATCTGCGTGCCCGGCTGGACTTACGCGGAGGTGGACCCCGCCGCGATCGCCAATGTGCGCGCGGATGGCGTCGTGCTCAACCGCGCCCATTGGGCCGAGCAGTCGGGCCGCGACGGACCGGCGGTAAATGTACCGCTGGGGCGCATCTCCTCTTGAAAATCGCCTCGGAAGCGCTCATTTAGGCGCGTGCCCTCAGTGTGAGGGCAATTTAACAGGAGAAACCATGGCCAAGGAAGATACGCTCGAATTTCCCGGTGTCGTAAAGGAACTCCTGCCGAATGCGACATTCCGGGTCGAGCTTGAAAACGGCCATGAGATCATCGCACATACGGCAGGCAAGATGCGCAAGAACCGCATCCGCGTTCTGGCTGGCGACAAGGTGCAGGTCGAGATGACCCCCTATGATCTGACCAAGGGCCGGATCAACTACCGCTTCAAGTAACTGATGTCCCCCGCCCGCCGTGCTGGGCGAGGAGCTGCCTTATGACCTTCATCCTCGGATCAGGATCCCCGCGCCGCAAGGAATTGCTGGCGCAAATCGGCGTGGTCGCGGATCATATCCGGGCCCCCGACATCGACGAGACGCCGCATAAGGCCGAGTTGCCGCGCCCCTATTGCGCGCGCATGGCCCGCGAAAAGGCGATGGCTGTTGCAGCGGAGACGGATGACATCGTGCTCTGTGCCGATACCACCGTTGCGCTTGGCCGGCGCATCCTCGGCAAACCTTGCGACCGCGCGGAGGCAGAGCGCTTCTTGCGCGCGATGTCGGGCCGCCGCCATAGGGTGATCACCGCCGTCGCCGTCAAGCGCGGCGACAAGCTGTGGGAGCGCGACGTGCTCAGCACCGTGCGGATGAAGCGGTTGGCCGAGGAGGAACTGCGCGCATACCTCGATACTGGCGACTGGCAGGGCAAGGCGGGCGGCTACGGCATCCAAGGGCCCGCAGGCGCGCTGATCCCGTGGATCTCCGGCTCGTTCACCGGCATCGTGGGGCTGCCCCTGGCCGAGACCGCAAACCTGCTGCGCGCGGCAGGATATCCGCTATATGGAGAAGGCTCATGAAAGGCCGCACGATCATTCTGGACCATCTGGGCGACATCGAGGCCGCCGCCTTGATGGTGGACGGGCATCTCGATGACCTGCTGGTGGACACGCCCGACGCCCCGCGCGTCGGTACGATCTACCGCGCGATCGCCGACCGGCCCGTGAAGGGGCAGGGCGGCATGTTCCTCAAGACGCCTGACGGGTCGGCTTTTCTGCGCCAGATCAAAGGGCTGGCACCGGGCCAGCCGATCCTCGTACAGGTCACCGGCTTTGCCGAGCCCGGCAAGGCGATCCCCGTGACCGCCAAGCTCCTGTTCAAGAGCCGCTATGCCATCGTCACGCCGGAGGCGCCGGGCCTCAACATAAGCCGCGCCATCCGCGATGAGCCGGAGCGCGACCGCCTGCTCGAGATTGCCCATGAGGCAATGGACGGCACCGGCTTCGGCCTCATCCTGCGCTCCTGTTGCGGCGGGGAGGACGGTGAGGTGATCGCCGAAGACATCGAGGCGATGCTGGCGCTGGCCCAGACTGTTCTTGGCGATGACAGCCGGGAGATGGAAGTGCTGACCGAGGGCGACGGGCCCCATGTGCTCGCGTGGCGCGATTGGGTCGCCCCCGCGGAGGTGGTCACGCAGGAGGGCGGCTTCGAGGCGCATGGCGTGCTCGACGCGATTGACGCGCTGGCGCTGGACGCCGTGGCGCTGGCCTCGTGGCGCGTCGATGTACGTCGAGCCCACCCGCGCGCTGGTGGCGGTGGACGTGAACACCGGCGCTGACATCTCGCTCGCCGCGGGGATCAAGGCCAACATGGCCTGTGCGCGTGCATTGCCCCGGGCGCTGCGCCTGCGCGGTCTGGGCGGGCAGATCGTCTTGGATCTGGCGCCGATGCCCAAGAAGGACCGCCGCCCGTTCGAGACCGCCCTGCGCGCGGCCTTCAAGGCGGATGATGTGGAGACGACGCTGGTCGGCTGGACGCCGCTGGGTCACTACGAGTTGCAACGCAAGCGCGCCCGCGCGCCGCTGGCGGAGGTGATTGCATGAGCTGTCCGATCTGCGCCGGGGACACCGCGCCCAAATACCGCCCCTTTTGCTCGCGCCGCTGCGCAGATATCGACCTCGCCAAGTGGTTCTCCGGCAGCTATGCGGTCCCGTCCGACGATCCAGAAGACATCGAAAAGGCACTCGACGCATTGGAGAACCCACCGCAGGACAAACCCCACTAGCCACGCGCGCGATCTTGTTTGGCGCGGGGTCAAATATGGGCTGGACACCCTGCGCCCAAAACCCTAGAACGCCCACACCCGACCAGCCAGATGGTCCCGGTGCCCGGGTAGCTCAGGGGTAGAGCAGTGGATTGAAAATCCTCGTGTCGGTGGTTCGATTCCGCCCCCGGGCACCATTTAACAAGCTGATATAATTGTATTTTCTGCTCATGGCTGATCCTCTTTTTGGTCAGGTTTGACGCTTTTTTGCGAAGGTTTGACATTTTCGGCCCGCCTTCGGTTTTCTTCTTCCAGTGTGGCCATGGTCTCGCGGTTCTTGTCGGCAAGGTTCGCTGACCGTGAATAGTGCCGCGCCATGGACGGTGTTTTCTGCCCCAGAAGGTCCGCGATGCGGCGTTCGTCCAGGCCTGCTTCGCGCAAAGTCGTGGCAACCGTGTGCCGCAAGCCCTTGAGGGTCAGGCCTTTCTCAATAAGGCCTTCATTCTCAAGGGCGGTTTTGAAGCGGTGCCAAACAGTGGAAAAGCCGTTGTAAGTCCATGCCGCGCCGCGCGAATTGGAAAGCACTGTCTCGGCATCGTGGCTTGGCATGCGATCAAGCGCCGCTTGAAGCGTCGGGCTGACCGGAATCGCAACCTCTTCGCCAGTCTTGCCGCGCACGCCCCAGATCGTGCCGCCGTCGACCTGATCATTCCTCAATCTTAGGGCGTCGGACGGGTCGAGGCCGGTGTTCATCATCAGGGCAAGTGCCACGCGCACATGAGGCTTGGCCCTACCCAAGACGGTGTCCCGCTCCTCGATGGTCCAGGGGCGGTTGGCATAGGCGCGGTCGCGCGGGCGGCGCTTGGGAATGACATCCTTTGCGAAATTGGCGGAGATAAGCCCCTTTGGGATGTTGTAGCGAAACACCTCGCTCAAAAGCGTGCGGACCATGTTCGCCCGCCGCCAACCAATCTTCTTCGCCGCCTTGTCGTGGATGCCTGCGATCAGCGGCGTATCGATTACGTGGACCGGCGTGTCGCGGATCGGCTCAAGGAAATCGGCACATTTTCGGTAATCGCGCCGGGTGGCCTCGGCCAGGTTCTGGTAATGCTCAGTCTCAAAGTAGGACTGGATTAGCCCACCAAGCGTTCCGGCCTTTGGAGCCTTGGCCCTCTGAGCCTCAGCGATGGCGCGGATCGTCTCACATTCAGCAAAGAATTCGGCAGAGCCAATCGGCGCGTGGGTCAGGTCAACCTTGTGGCCGGTCTCTCGGTGGTAGCATCGCTGCTTGCCGTGCCGGTCCTTGAAGATCTTGAACCCCTTGACCCGCACCTGTGTCATCAAAGGCGGTCCAGAATGGTGTCGCGGGTATCGGTCACAGCCCCGGACTTCACATCATCAATCCAGAGATCGAGGTCACGGCGATCCCAAAGCAGCGTGCCTTGCTTCAACTCAACGGGGCGCACGGGACAAGCCGCCTTGAAGTGCTTCACCGGCAACCCGGCATAACTCGCGGCCTCGGACTGCTTCAGCATGCGCTTGTCGATCACGCTGATATTGAGATTGGTCGTCGCCATAACCGGACACCCCCGTCAATTCACCGCCGAACCCTCGGTCCTTTTGACCTTGGTCGCGTTCTTCTGAAACCGCTCCCAGCCGCTCATCGTCAGCATCTTGGTCTTCGATGAAATCTCCACGAACTCCAGTTTCCCGGTGTTCATGAGCGCGCGAATTTGCGCAGGGCTGAGCCCAACGATCTCGCTGAGCTGTTTGGGTGAAAGCAGGCGTTCTTGTTCCAAAATGACCTCCTTCATTGAGTTTGCGCGGAATCGGTTGTTTTGGCGCGGCTGGCGTGGTCAGATAAGAAACAACCGTAATTGTGCTATTTTTTGCATATTTGTTCAAAATAGCACGTCCGTCAATAGGAAGCCGCATTTGAGGCAAAATCCCACCGATTTGCTTGTTGGCATAGGGGCCAGACTTGCAATCACGCGCAATGAAATCGGACTGTCCCAATCGGACATGGCCAAGGAAATCGGCGTCTCGCTACGAGCCTATCATAGCTATGAGAAGGGCGAGCGGGGGCTGCCGATTGAGGCGCTAGTCATGCTCGATGAGAAATTTGGAGCCGATGTGACCTGGATTCTTCTGGGCACGAAAGCTGCGCGCGTACAGCACGATATCGACGCGCTGGAAGAGTTTGAAACCTCGCTTGATCGCTTCCTGATCGAGCAAGGCATTCGGATCAAAAGCGAGAAGCGCGGGGCCATCGTGGCGCGGTGGTATCGGTCTCTTATCGATGGGCCGGAGATCAAGATGGAAGACGTTCACACCTGGATCGAATTGTTGAGGGAGTAACAGATGCAAATCACGGACCTGCCACATTGGCAAAGACAGAAACGGGTTGTGATCGAGCGGATTCGCAACGACCTAGCCCGCTATACGGACCCAGTCTTTCACATCGTCCTGTTCGCCGCGGTTATCTATCTGCCGTGCTTCGCACTGGTGATGGTCGGCGGTGCGGTTCCGGTGGGCGCGCTCGCGGCGCTTCTCGGAGTCTCGACAATCGCGCTGGTCATCATGTCGCCAGCACTTGCGCTTGCCGCCGGAATCGAGGCCTACTTTCAACGCCAGATTGCAAAACTTCCCCGACCTTCGCTGCAAGGCTCCAAGTAGGTTCAAAGGTTCATTTCATGACGTCCGATCTTTCCGATCTTATCATTTCGCTCACCCCCGAAGATGGCTCTTCCATCGGCAACGGGGCCATGTTGGCCCTGCTGCGCGACCATATCCCGACCCTGACCGACGAGGCCTATGCCGAGGCGCGGGATGCGCTGATTGACGAGGGCACGCTGGGCCGGGGCAAGGGGCGCGGCGGGTCGATCTATCGGGCGGATGTGGCTGACCTGGAACTGACAGCACCGGTTGCGAAGGAACCCAAGGCCACCACTGGCACCCGCAAGAAGACCAGTCGCAAATCGGATGACCCGACCGAGGTGCTGTCGTATCGCCATGGCGAGACGCGGGTGAACAACCCCGAGGTGGGGATGGTGCATGCGGACACTGATCCGGATGGGGAAAAGACGCGCTGGCAGTATGACCCGCATCTGGACCCGGTGCTAAACTTTGACTCTGCGCGCGGGGCGATTGAGACGTTGATCGACGATGCGCTGGCCAGTGACGATCCGGAACGGATGAAGGACGCGCTGACGGAACTCAAACGCTTGCAGGCCCCTTACCTGAACTGGACGGGCAAGGCGGAGAAGACCTCGTTTGAGGTCGATACCGTCTCGCTCCATGTCCATGAACGGGTGGACCCGGCGACGATCCTGGCCAATGCGGCGAAGCGACTGAAGGGGCAGGACGCGAGCGCGCAGTGGCGGCAGGCGGACCTGTTCGCGGCCCCGTTTGAAAACCTGCCGCTGCGCCAGGCGCTGGATTTCTACCACCACGAAAAGGGCTGGTCGAACCGGCTGGTGGCGGGGGACAGCCTGCTGGTGATGAACTCGCTCCTGACGAAGGAGAGCATGGGCGGCAAGGTGCAGATGATCTACATCGACCCGCCCTATGGCATCAAATACGGGTCGAACTTTCAGCCCTTCACCAACAAGCGCGACGTGAAGGACCGGTCAGACGCGGACCTGACGCAAGAGCCTGAGATGATCAAGGCGTTCCGCGACACTTGGGAACTGGGCATCCATTCCTACCTCACCTATCTGCGTGACCGGCTGATGCTGTCGCGGGAATTGCTGACCGAGAGCGGGTCGGTGTTTGTTCAGATTGGCGAGGAAAATCTTCATCGCGTCAAAAACATTCTCGACGAAGTCTTTGGAGTTGAAAACTTCATTTCGTCAATCACAATTCGCAAGACGACAGAGCGACTCTTCGGAGTTTATTGGCTCCACTTGTGACTTCGTTGTCTGGTACGCGAAATCTCGGAAAAGTGCAAAAGCCCATACGATATGGACACAACGATCTGACGGGGCAGAGAGTAGATATACTGGCGATTACGGTGATGGCAGAAAATATCAATTGGGGGGCATAACAAGCTCTCGGGTTGCTGGCGAAGGGGATTTGAAAGTTCTTCCGATGGATGAATGAAAAACTTTCCAGCCGGTAATGCGACATTCAAAACAACTGAGAAGGGGCTTACTCGGGCTTGCAAGGCGGATCGTTTGGCAGTTACGGGAGGCGGGAAACTTCGCTACAGACGTTTCGACAATGATTTCGGCTATACCCCAGTAAGCAACCTTTGGGCCGACATAAGTGGCGCGGTACAAAGTCGATCAGACCCCAAGGTGTATGTAGTTCAATCCTCAATTTCGATTGTCGAACGCTGCCTGCTCATGACCACCGACCCTGGCGATCTGGTGCTTGATCCAACCTGCGGGTCCGGCACTACCGCCTTCTCCGCAGAAAAGTGGGGGCGACGCTGGATCACCTGCGACACCTCGCGCGTGGCGATCACGCTGGCCAAGCAGCGGCTGATGACCGCCAGTTTCGACTATTACGCCCTGCGCTATCCCCATGAGGGGCTGAAGGGCGGGTTCGATTACGAAACCGTGCCGCACATCACGCTGAAAAGCATCGCTAACAACCCCGACATCGACACGATCCATGACGAGGATCACCCCAAGATCACAGCGGCGCTGGAGGCTCTGAACGCCGCGCTCAAATCCGCGCCCCCGCTGCCGATCAAACCCACCCAAGGCTATCGCAAGGGCAAGCAGGTCTCCTTCCGCGATGGCGACGTGCTGGAAGAATGGGAGGTGCCCTTTGATCTGCCCGCCGATTGGCCCAAGGCGGCCAAAGCCCCGTTCGAGGCATTCCACAAGGCCCGCCAAGCCATGCAGAGCCGCATGGACCAAAGCATTGCCGATCATGCCGATCAGGAAACGCTTTATGACAAGCCGCGCATCGACAAGAACAAGCTGCGCATCACCGGCCCGTTCAGTGTCGAGGCTGTGCCTGCGCCCACCGTGCTGTCGCTGGACGAAAGCCTGCCATCCGAGGAGGCCGACAGCACGGTCGCCCGCTCTGGCGAGACCTCGCGCCAATCTCTGTGGCGCGACGAGCTGCTGAAAACCGGCGTGCGCGGCAAGGGCGGCAACATGATGCGCTTTGCTGAGTTCGAGGTGATCCCCGGCACCCGTTTCCTGCACGCCAGCGGATCGGTCGCCGATACGGGCGAGCGCGTGGTGGTCAGTTTCGGCCCTGAACACGCCGCGTTGGAGCAGCGCCAGGTCGAAGAGGCGATGAACGAAGCCTACACGCTGATGCCCAAGCCCAAGTTCCTGCTGTTCTGCGCCTTCACCTTTGACCCGGAGGCCGCCAAGGACATCGACGAGATGAATGTGCCGGGCATGACCTTCCTCAAGGTGCAGATGAACACGGACCTTCTGACCGAGGATCTGAAAAAGGCGCGATCCTCGAACCAGTCCTTCTGGCTGATGGGCCAGCCTGAGGTCGATGTGCGCAAGCGCGATGATGGGCTGTGGCAGGTCGAGGTGCATGGTTTCGATTACTTCAACCCCAAGACCGGCGAGATCGAGGGCGGTGGCACCAAGCAGATCGCCATGTGGTCGCTTGATACGGATTACGATCAGCGCTCCCTGATGCCGCATCAGGTGTTCTTTCCCATGGCCGATGCCAAGGGCGGCTGGAACCGGTTGAAGAAGACGATCCGGGCGGAGTTGGACGAGGACCTGCTGGAGCAGTTCCATGGGACGGTGTCGCTGCCCTTTGAGGCTGGAGAGAACAAGCGGATCGCGGTGAAGATCGTGGATGATCGAGGGATTCGAAATTCCTCAAGATCGTCGCGCTGGAGGGATAGGACATGTCCCTGATCATCAACCGCCCCTGGGAGCGGCCAGAGCAGCATTGGGTCGAGGGCAAAGGCGGCAAGCTGGAGATCAAGCCGGAGCGGCGGCCTGCGAGTTACGAGGTCTTCGATGCGCGCAACAACACCAAGCGCACCGAAGTGCTGGCCATGGTCAACACGATCCGCGACCGCGTGGATCAATGGCGGGAGGCTGGCTGGCCCGGTATCACCATCGTGACGCGCAAGCTGTTGGAGCATTGGCACGACGAGGATGCGCGCCAGCACCCGTTCTATTTCTGCCAGTTGGAGGCGATTGAAACACTGATCTGGTGGGTCGAAGGCGCGGAGGCCTTCAAGCAGGGCATTCATGTGCCTGGCGATGGCGGCGCATGGGAGAGGCTGTGCAACAAGATGGCCACCGGCGCGGGCAAGACCACCGTCATGGCGATGATCATCACTTGGCAGGTGCTGAATGCGCTCACCTATCCAAAACGCAACAAGGAATTCAGCCGCGCGGTGTTCATCGTCGCACCGGGCCTAACCGTGAAGGGCCGGTTGCAGGTGCTGCTGCCTTCTGAAGGCAGTTACTATGACGAGTTCAACCTTTGTCCGTCCGAGTCGATGCGCCAGAAGTTGAACCAAGCTGAAGTGTTGATCGAGAATTGGCACACGCTGATGCCGTTGAAGGAAGTGCAGCGGTCTGTTGTGCAGAAGGGCAAAGAGTCGGACGAGGCGTTCACGCGCCGTGTGCTTGGCAAGCTGGCCGCGCACAAGGACATCATCGTCATCAACGATGAGGCGCACCACGCTTACCGTAAGCCACCAGAGTTGAAGATTTCCAAGAAGCAGGCAGCGGAACAGGGGTATCGACCTGGACGAGGCGACGCGATGGATTGAGGGGCTAGATCGTATCCACAAGACGCGGCGTATTCAACGCTGCTTCGATCTGTCCGCGACCCCCTTCGCTCCGACTGGGAAGAAGAGCACAGACACGGCGCTGTTCGATTGGATCATCTCGGATTTCGGACTGAACGATGCGATTGAGGCAGGGCTGGTCAAGACCCCGCGCGTTGTTGTGCGCGA